>NZ_JBNNMV010000004.1:0-353245 GCF_050273135.1 Luteibacter sp. NPDC031894
GGTGCGCGGGGGCGGCGGTGTTTGTCTTTGTTTTTTTTTGTGGGGGGGGGGGGGGGGGGGGGGGGGGGGGGGGGCGCCCCCCCCCCCCCCCCCCCCGCCCCCCCCCCCGCTTCCCACGCCGGTCCTCTGAATCGTTCCTAGCGCCCTGCCGAACCGGCACGAGCAGGCGCCGTCCGCGTCGTTTCCGGCTGCGGGAGGGTCTGGTACCGCCGTGCCGCGGCATCCTGTCGCGCGCGGTAGAGCTGCTGCTCGCTCCGGTCGGTGGCGTCGAGCTGGTTGCGCAGGGTCGGATCGGTGGTGTTGGCGCGCTGCCTGTCGACATTGCCCTGGCGCAGTTGCTCGCGCAGCGCGTTCTGGTTCTGCCGATCCTGCAACTGCTGCCGGTCGACCTGCCGTTGCCACTGCTGGCTCGGGCTGGGCGTGGTGATCACGATCGGTCTGGGGCGCGGAGGCGGCGCGGTTTTCGCGGGCTGGGTCTGCGCGAGCGCCAGCGCGGGAAGCGCGACGGTGAGGAGACCCAGCAAGATGTTGCGTGATGAATTGGTCATCGGACTCGTCCATCATGGAAGGATTGTCTGTCTGAAACCCTACGTCCCCGCCCATGAACGCCACGTTGTCCCGCTGGAGCCTGCTGTTCACGCTGCTCCTCCTTCCGCTGGCCGGTTGCGCGCTGCGCGAGGCCGCGCCCGATGCGCGCCACGCCGTGCTGCTGGTCTCGATCGACGCCTTCCGCGCCGACTATGTCGAACGTGGACTCACGCCCCATCTCGCCGCATTGGCCCGCGACGGCGCGACCGCGGCGTACATGCTGCCGTCCTTCCCGTCGCTGACCTTCCCGAACCACTACACGCTCGTGACGGGCCGGGTGCCGGACCGCAACGGCATCGTGAACAACACGATGTGGGATCCCGCACTGGGCAAGTTCAGCCTGGGCAACCGGGACGCCACGAGTGACGGCCGCTGGTGGGCCCAGGCCGAGCCGATCTGGGTCACGGCACAGAAGCACGGCCTGCGCACGGCGACCATGTTCTGGCCGGGCACCGAAGCGGAGATCCATGGCGCGCGGCCCGACCACTGGATCCCGTTCGACGATTCGCTGACAGCACGGCAGCGCGTCGACAAGCTGCTCGCATGGATCGACCTGCCTGGCCCGCGCCCCCTCTTCGACACGCTGTATTTCGACGACGTCGACCATGCGGGTCACGAGTTCGGCCCCGACTCCAAGCAAGTGGACGAGGCATTACGGCGAGTCGACGACGCTCTCGGTTACCTCGTCGAGCAGCTGCGCCGGCGCGGGCTCTACGACGCGACGAACCTCGTCATCGTCTCCGACCACGGCATGGCCGACGTGCCGCGCGGGAACATCGTCTTCGCCGACGAGGAAACCGACCTCGACGCGCTGGATGCCATCTCCTACGGCGTGATGGCCACCTTCAACGCGAAGCAAGGCGTCGATGGCTCTCGGGCGGTTGCGCGCCTGTTGGGCCCGCACGCGCACATGCGCTGCTATCGCAAGGAGGCGCTGCCGGCCCGCCTGGACTATGGCAAGAACCCGCGCGTGCCGGCCTACCTGTGCCTCGCCGAAACGGGCTGGTCGATCACCAGCCATGAGGTCCTCGCGAAGCGCACCATGCCCATGTCGCGCGGCGAGCACGGCTACGACAACCTGGACCCGGCCATGCGCGCGCTGTTCGTGGCCCGCGGCCCGGACATCGGCCGCGGGGTCCGCATCGCGCCGTTCCCCAACGTGGACGTCTACCCCCTCCTGGCCCACCTGCTAGGCCTGCGGCCGCTGCCGAACGACGGCAACCTCGGCGACGTGAAGGGCGTGTTACGCGCGCCGGGCACGTCCGCGTCGTCCGCCGGCCAATTCCCGTAGAATCGCGGCATGCGCCAGATCTATACATCGCCCCGCCAGGACAACATCGACCGTATCGTCGCCCTGCTCACCGAGCACGGCATCGAGACGACGGTGACGAACCGCTCGAGTTGGAACCGTCCCACGTACCAGCGTTTCAGCTACTCGCAGCGCAATGACGACCGCGATGCCTGGCCGCAGGTCTGGGTGAAGGGCGCCGACGATTTCCCGAAAGCCCGCGCCTTGCTCAAGGATATCGGCATCGAGCCGGTGGTCCGCTTCCAGGAAGAACTGCAGCTGCACCGCCAGCCGGATCGCCGCGCGCCGGCGCAACGCACGGCCTCGCGCGTGCGCCTCATGGTGCTGGCCATCGTCGCCGGCGTCATGCTGGTGGTCGTGCTCAGGGCTACCCAGGTGCTTTGAATGGACGGCGCTCGCGCAGTCCATTCGCCGGCCCACATCGTCCTCCGCGAGTCCACGCGCGCCGCGCATGAAGCGGCGGAGGCGTCACCGCTCATGGTGCGGCTGCTGTCGGGGGATCTCGACGAGGGTGGCTATCGTCGCTTGCTCGACTTGCAACAGGCGTTGTTCCTCGAGTGGGAGAACCAGCGCGGTTCATGGTTGGCAGGCGCCGTCGCGAACGCCGGCTGGCGTTACGTGTCACGCGCGCAGTGCCTGGCGACCGACATCGGCAACTTCGGCAAGGCGCCCGGCCTGGTGCGGGAGCCGGCGCTAGCCATCGACGGCGAACAGGCTGCCTGGGGCGAGTTGTATGTCATCGAAGGCTCGGCCCTGGGCGGCCGATTGATCGTGAAGCGCCTCCGCGAACGGTTCCCGTCCCTTCCCCATCACTTCTATGCCATTGGCGAGAGCGACACGGGCTCGTGGCGCCGGTTCCAGGCCGTGCTCGATCGCGAGCTGGCCGGACCGGACGCGCTCCAGGCCGCCGTCGATGGCGCGCTGCGCATGTTCGCGCGCTTTCAACAAACTCTAAAGGACGATGCCGCGCATGGCTGAGCTTCCCGACCTTACCGCCTGCGATCGCGAGCCGATCCACATCCCCGGCTCGATCCAGCCGCACGGCGCCTTGCTTGTCGTGGACGCCACGACGCAGGCGATCCTGCAGGTCAGCGAAAACATCGGTGACATCATCGGGATCGACGTCGAAACGGTCCTCGACGCACCGTTGCACGAGGTGATCGATTTCCCCGGCAGCCTGTTCGGCGCGGAACGCCCGGCGCACAGCGCGTGGATGCCTGTGGATTTTCCCCACGCCCGCAAGACGAAGGCCTGGCATGCCGCCGTGCACGCGTACGAAACGCGCTGGCTGATCGAGATCGAGCCGCGCGAGACGTCATTCGACGACGATCCCGCGCGAGTCGCCCACGAGCTGGCGCTCCGGCTGGAGCACGATCCCAACGCGGAACGCGCCGGCGCGCGCATCGCGCGCACGATCCGCAGCCTGCTCGGCTACGACCGCGTCATGGTCTATCGCTTCGATCGCGATTGGCACGGCGAAATCATCGCGGAAGCGCGACGCGACGACCTGGAAGGCTACCTGGGCATGCACTACCCGGCCACGGATATTCCGGCCCAGGCACGCGCCCTGTACCTGCGCAACCGCGTGCGCCAGATCAGCGATTGCAAGTACGTGCCGGCGCGTATCCTGCCCGCGTACGATCCGGTCACCGCCGAAGCGACCGATCTCAGCGATGTCTCGTTGCGCAGCGTATCGCCCGTCCATCTGGAATACCTTGGCAACATGGGTGTCACCGCATCCCTCGTGGCCTCGATCATCGTGGACGGCACCCTATGGGGCCTCATCTCGTGTCACCACTACAGCCCCTTCTTCACTGACCACCGCATGCGCGAAGCCGCGGATGCGATCGCTCGTGCGTTCGCGGCGCGCGTCGCCGCGATCGAGGAGCTGGCGGAGATCGAGGTCGAGAGCACCCTGCTGACCGTGCGCGAGAAGTTGATCACGGCGTTCAACGAGAGCGACCGTATCGATCCGGACCTGCTGGCCCGATTGGCACCCGAATTGCTCGACGTGGTCGATGCCGACGGCGTCGCCATCTTCGCGGGCGACCGTGTCGTGCGGCATGGTCAGGTCCCCGACGAGGTGGCCCTGCGCCGTATCCGCGACGCCGCCACGGGACAGGGCAAGAACAGGGACAGTGTGCTGCACACGGACCGAATCGGCGCATGGGACGAGGAGCTTGCCGACCCGTCCATCGCGGAACTGGCCGCCGGCGTCATCTTCATGCCGCTGTGGCCCGATTCGTGGGATGCGGTGATGTGGACGCGCGCGGAACAAGTGCGCCAGGTACGCTGGGGCGGCAATCCCTCGCTGGCGAAGCTGGAGACCATTCCCGGCGCGCGACTGTCGCCGCGGCAGAGCTTCGAGGCGTGGCAGGAAACGGTGCGCGGTCGCTCGCGGCCCTGGTCGCGCCTGCACATCGCATCGGCACGGGAGCTGGGCGAACTGATCGAGCGATCGACCCGTGGAACCGGCCCGTAACGCCGCGGTGACGCGACGCGCGCAGGAGCGCTATAACATCGGGTCATGACCGACCGCGTCCGCCTCTTCCAGACCTTGCCGCACACCTGCGGCTACTTCGCCGAGCGGACGGCGCAGAACCTCGTGGTCGACCCCGGTGCGCCGCACCTCGACAGGCTTTACGGGCCTGCGCTGGCGAAGGGCTTCCGCCGCGCGGGTGGACACCTTTACCTCCCGCAGTGCACGGCCTGCCAGGCGTGCGTGCCCTGCCGCATCGACGTCGACAACTTCACCCCCGACCGCGGTCAGCGCCGCTGCCTGAAGCGCAACACCGATCTCACGGTGAGCGAGCAGATGCCGGGTTTCACGCACGAGCGGCACGCGCTCTACCAGCGCTACCTGCACGCGCGCCATAGCGGCGGCGGCATGGATGCGGCGGACGCGGAGGATTTCCAGCGCTTCCTCGCCGCGCCGTGGAGTCCCACGCTGTTCCTCGAGTTCCGCGAGGGCCGGCGGCTACTGGGTGTCGCCGTGACCGATATCGCCCTGGCGGGACTTTCGGCCGTCTATACGTTCTTCGATCCGGACGAAGACGCGCGCAGCCTCGGCACGTTCGGCATCCTGCAACAGGTGGAACTGGCCCGACGTCGCGGGGTGCCGTACCTCTATCTCGGATTCTGGATCGCCGGCCACCCGAAGATGGATTACAAGCGGCGCTTCAAGCCGCTTGAAATACGGCGGCACGGGCGTTGGATCCCGATGCCTTAAAGAAGCTCGCCAACCTTCAGGACTTCGCCCAACGCGCAATCACCGCGTGCAGCGCGTCGATGCCGTCGAAGAGTGCCGCGGGGCCGGGCTGGAGGATGATCGGCGACTTGATCTCGTGCAATTCCCCGTCGCGCACGGCGGGAACGTCGGCCCATCCGGGGCGTGCGGCGACGTGCTCGGGGCGGAAGCGCTTGCCGCACCACGAGCCGAAGACGATGTCCGGCGCGCGGCGCACCACCTCCATCGGATCGGCAAGGATGCGCTGCTTCGCCAGCGGCTCCTCCAGCAGTTCCGGAAAGACGTCGTCGCCGCCGGCGATGCGCACCAGTTCGCCTACCCAGCGGATGCCGGTGATGAGCGGCTCGTCCCATTCCTCGAAGTACACGCGCGGGCGCCGCGGCAACGCCGCGGCCTGTGCGGCGACCTGCGCCAGGTGTGCTTCGGCGCGACGCGCGAGGTCCTCGGCCTTCGCCGTCGCGCCGACCATGGCACCGAGGCGACGGATATACGCCACGATGCCATCGACGCTGCGGTGGTTGCTGATCCACACTTCCACGCCGGCGCGGATGAGTTCCTGCGCGATGTCGGCCTGCAAGTCGGAGAAGCCGATGGCGAGGTCGGGCTTCAGGTCGAGGATCTGGCCTATCTTCGCACTGGTGAACGCGGAGACTTTCGGCTTTTCCTTCCGCGCCCGCGGCGGCCGCACGGTGAAGCCGGAAATGCCGACGATGCGATGTTCCTCGCCGATGGCATAGAGGACTTCGGTCGGTTCTTCGGTAAGGCAGACGATGCGCTGCGGATAAGCGTCGGACATCAATGACCCGAAATAGTGACGGTGATCTTGCGTTGGTGCGCTTCGTGCCGATGCTCGTACAGGAACACGCCCTGCCAGGTGCCGAGGAGCGGCTTGCCGCCATGCACCGGCAGTGAAAGCGACACCCCGGTCAGCACCGAACGCACGTGGGCCGGCATATCGTCGGGCCCTTCGTCGCGATGCCGGAACAACGGGTCGCCATCGGGGACGAGTCGCGCGAAGAAGCGCTCGAGGTCGGCCACCACCATGGGATCGGCGTTCTCGCCCACGAGCAGCGACGCGCTGGTGTGCTGCACGAAGACGTGCGCGATGCCGGTGCCGACACCGCTTGCCACGACCGCCTCCGCGATGCGGTCGGTGATTTCACTGAGCGAGCGCCCGCGCGTGTGCACGGTGAAGGTGGTCTGCGCGACATGCTGGACGGGCTGGGCTCGGCTCATGGTCGACTCCTCGGTCGCTATGGATAAAGCAGGCGGCTCGACCAGCGTGTACCGTCCGCCGCGTGCACGATGCGTTCATGCAGGCGGAACGTCGCGCCGTACCAGAACTCCACGCGGTCAGGCTCCACGAGGTAGCCGCCCCAATGCGGCGGCCGGGGCACATCGCGGCCGGCGAACTCCTTCTCGAAGTGCGCCACGCGACCCTCGAACGTCTGCCGGTCCGGCAGCTCCTCGCTTTGCTTCGACGCCCAGGCGCCGATCTGGCTGCCACGGGGCCGTGTGGCGAAATACGCGTCGGATTCGTCGGCGGACGTCTTCGTGGCACGGCCTTCGAAACGCACCTGGATACCGTCGCGCAGCAGCTTCCAGTGGAAACACAACGCCACAGCGGCGTGCTGGGCGATTTCCTGCGCCTTGGCGCTTTCGTAGTTGGTGAAGAAGCGCAGCCCCTTCTCGTCCACGGCCTTGAGCAGCACGATGCGCGAGTGGACGCGGCCGCCGGCATCGACCGTCGACAGGTTCATCGCAGTGGGTTCGTTGTCGCCGCTGGCTTTCGCCTCGTCGAGCAGGGTGCGGAAGGTATCGAGGATCAGTGGGGTGAGCATGATGCGGCTATGCTGTCGGCCATGGAATCCACCGATGCTAGCACGCTGGCCACGACCGTCCTCGCCCGTTTCGGCTCCGCCGTCCAGCGGGCGGAACACCCTTTCGTGCTCGGCATCTCGGGCCTCCAGGGCAGCGGCAAGAGCACGCTGGCGCGCGGCCTCATCGACGTGGCGCGCGAGCGTGGCTGGGGTGCCGTTTCCTTGTCCATCGACGATGTGTATCTGACCCGGGTGGAACGCGAGGCGCTCGCCGTCAACCTGCACCCCCTCCTCCGCACCCGCGGCGTGCCGGGCACGCACGACCTCGCCCTGCTCGCGTCCACGCTCGATGCGCTGACCAAGGCTTCGCCGGAGAGGCCGGTACGCATCCCACGTTTCGACAAGAGCCGGGACGACCGGTACGACGCGGCACTCTGGCCCGCGATCGGCGAACCGCCGAAGCTGGTCGTCCTGGAGGGATGGTGCGTCGGCGTGGAACCGGCCACCGATCCGCACAAATTGTCCGAGCCGGTCAACGCGCTGGAACGGGACGAAGATGCGGACGGCCGCTGGCGACGGTAGGTCGATGTACGTCTGGCCGAGTATCGACCCATCTGGGAACGCCTCGATGCGCTGGTGCTGTTGCGCGCGCCGTCATGGGACGTCGTGGCGAGATGGCGGGACGAGGCCGAAGAGCCTTTGCGGGAGCACGGCGAGCCTGCCGCGATGGATGGACCGGCGTTGTCGCGCTTCCTGCAGCATTACGAGCGGATCAGCCGGCGAGCTTTGGCGACGCTAGACGCGAAGGCGGATCTGATCGTCGCCCTCGACGAGCATCGGCGCCCCTCAACCCTGTAGGAGCCGCGATAGCAGCTCCTACAAGGGAAGCAGGGCGGCGTAGCCGTCCCGCGCATCGGGCCACGCGCAGCGGAAGCCCGCGGCGCGCAGCCGCGCATTGGAGAGGCGCTTGTTGCCCACGCCCGCCGGGCCGGGCCCGTCCGGTGGCAATGGCGCGCCGATCAACCGCGCCAGGTGGTCGTAGAGGGCGTCGATCGGCAGCGGCGTATGGTCGACGCCGACATAGATGGCCTGCGGATCCTGCATATCCAACAGGAAGGCGAGCGCCGCCGCCGCGTCGTCGACGTGGATGCGGTTCGCATAGACCGGCTGGCCACGGGGAACCGCGGCCTTCCCCTCACGCAATCGCTCGAACAGTTGCGCGCGTCCCGGGCCGTAGAGCCCCGCGAGTCGCAGGGAAACGCCACCCACGCCACGTGAAGCGAGCAGGCGCTCCGCCTCGAGCAGGAGGCGTCCATTGAAACCCGGCGGTTCTGGCGGCGTGTCTTCATCGACCCAGCCGCCGCCGTGCTCGCCGTACACGGCTGACGAGGAGACGAAGAGCGTTCGCGCTGGCGGCGACGGCAGCGCGTCCAGCAGGTTCGCCAGGCCGTCGACGAAGACCGCGCGATACGCGGCCTCGTCTCGAGCGTCGGGTGTCGGCGAGAAGACCAATGCGTCGACGGCGGGCAAGCCAGCGAGCGTACCTGGCCGCGTGAGGTCGCCGCGGAGCCAGGCGATGCCGTCGCCGGGGGTGCCTTCGCCACGGCGCAAGGCGAAGACCTTGCGCCCCTCCGCGACCAGGCGGCGCGCCACCCGCGTGCCGACGTCTCCGGCACCGGCTACCAGGACGGTTCGAGAACGAGGCATATGATCAGCGCTTCCTGGTGTCATGACGATGCGACATTGGATCGGAGTGCCCCTATCATGAGCGCGATGAATCCTTCGCCCAACCTGTTCCTGGTCGGCCCCACGGGCGCCGGCAAGACCTCGATCGGACACCGCCTCGCGGCGCACTACGGCCTGCGTTTCGTCGACCTCGACGTCGAGATCGAGGCCCGTTGCGGCACCACGATCGCCGAGCTCTTCGCGAGCGAAGGCGAGGCGGGGTTCCGGGCGCGGGAATGCGCGCACCTCGACGAGTTTAGCCTTCGCGAGGGCATCGTGCTCGCCACCGGTGCGGGTGCGGTGCTCGATCCGGGCAACCGCGAGGCACTGATGTCGCGCGGTACCGTGCTCATGCTTCGCGTGGATGTGGACGAGCAGCTCGACCGCCTGCGCCACGACACCGTGCGACCCATGCTCGCCGGGGGCGATCGCCGTGAACGGCTCGCGTCACTGGCCGACGGTCGCAACCACCTGTACGAAGAGATCGCGGACCTGATCTTCCGCGGCCGCCACGAAAGCGTCGACGATGCCGTTCCCCGCGTCGTCGCGCTCCTCGACCGCCACTGGAAACGCACCTGATGGAAACCCTGCACGTCGACCTCGGGGGTCGCAGCTACCCGATCTGGATCGGCCCCGGCCTCCTGCGCGACAGCGCTCGCTGGCGCGCCCTCATCCGCGGCAGACACGTACTCGTGGTGAGCAACAGCACGGTGGCGCCGTTGTACCTCGACACGCTTGCGCAGGGCCTCGACGGATTGCGCTGGTCGTCCTTCCTCCTGGAAGACGGCGAGGCGCACAAGACCTTCGCGAACGTCGGCCGTGTACTCGAGGCGCTGGGCGAGCTCGGCGCGACGCGGGACGCCTGCGTGATCGCCCTCGGCGGCGGCGTCGTCGGCGACCTGGCGGGTTTCGCCGCCGCCTGCTGGATGCGCGGCATCGACTTCATCCAGGTACCGACCACGCTGCTGTCGATGGTCGATTCCTCGGTCGGCGGCAAGACGGGCGTGAACCTGCCGGTCGGCAAGAACCTGGCTGGCGCCTTCCACCAGCCGCGCGCCGTGGTGTCCGACATCGCCGTCCTGGACACGCTGCCGCAACGCGAATACCGCGCGGGCATGGCGGAGATCGTCAAGGGCGCCGCCATCGGCGATCCCGCCTTCTTCGCCTGGCTGGAAGCGAACGCCGATGCGCTCGCCGCGCGCGAACAGGCGCCCCTCATTGAAGCGATCGCGCGCAAGTGCGCGTACAAGGCGGGCGTGGTTTCGCGCGACGAAACCGAGCAGGGAGAGCGTGCCCTGCTCAACCTCGGCCACACCTTCGGCCATGCCATCGAGACCGCGGGCCATTACCGCGAACTGCTGCACGGGGAAGCCGTGGCCATCGGCATGGTGCTGGCCGCCAGGCTATCCGCGCGCCTCGGCATGTCGAGCGACGAAGACACCGGGCGCCTTGTCGCCCTCCTCCAGCGCCTCGGGCTGCCCACCGAACCGTCGAAGGCGCACGCGCCCGGCCGGCTCCTGGAACTGATGCGCCTGGACAAGAAGAACAGCGCCGGCACCCAGCGCCTCATCCTCTGGCGCGGCATCGGCAAGGCGGAAATCGTTTCCAACGTGCCGGACGACGATGTCCTCGGTGTCCTACAATGATCGGCCCTGCGCCTGTCACGGATCGCTGATGCGGATCTACCTGCAAACCATGCCCGAAGCGGGGGCGGAGTCGCCCCGCTACGTCCAGATCACGCTGGAGCAGGACCTGCTCGGCGGCTGGACCCTGTACCGCGAGAGCGGCGTGCAGGGCGGCAAGGCCATGCTCAAGCGCGAGGTCTTCGTCGACCGCGACGCCGCGCTGGCCGCGTTCACCAAGGCGCGCGACGCCCAGATCAAGAAAGGCTTCAAAGTCATGTTCAGCCAGGGACAGGAGTCGGCGCATGGCCGCTGAGCTTCGCAACGACCGCTTCCTGCGCGCCCTGCGCCGCGAACCCACCGACACCACGCCGATCTGGGTGATGCGCCAGGCCGGCCGCTACCTGCCGGAATATCGCGCCACGCGGGGGCGGGCCGGCAGCTTCATGGGGCTCGCGACGCATCCCGAATACGCCTGCGAGGTCACGCTGCAGCCGCTGGAGCGCTTCGAGCTCGATGCCGCCATCCTGTTCTCGGACATCCTCACGATTCCCGACGCGATGGGTCTGGGCCTCTCGTTCGAGCAGGGCGAGGGTCCGCGCTTCGCACGACCGCTGCGCGATGCCGCCGCCATCGAGGCGCTCGCCGTGCCGGACATGGATCGCGAGTTGCGCTACGTGATGGACGCGGTCCGCCTGATCCGCCAGGAGCTGGACGGACGCGTTCCGTTGATCGGCTTCTCGGGCAGCCCGTGGACGCTCGCCTGCTACATGGTGGAAGGCGAAGGCTCGCGCGATTTCGCGCGGGTGAAGGCGCTGGCCTGGGACCAGCCCGCCCTCGCCCATCGCCTGCTCGACACGGTGGCGCGGTCCGTCGCCGCTTATCTCATCGCACAGGCCCATGCCGGCGCGCAGGCACTGATGGTGTTCGACACATGGGGCGGGCTGTTGGGGCCGACCCCGTTCCGCGAGTTCTCGCTGCGCACCATGGCGCAGGTGGTCGACGCGCTGAAGGCCGACCCGGCCAGCCGCGACTTACCGGTGATCCTGTTCTCCAAGGGCGCGGGCGGCCAGCTCGAAGCGCTCGCGGACACTGGCTGTGCCGGCCTCGGCGTCGACTGGACGCTGGACATCGGTGAAGCCCGCCGCCGCGTGGGCGATCGCGTGGCGCTACAAGGCAACCTCGACCCGGCGGTGCTGCGGGCATCGCCGGAGGTCGTGGCGCGCGAAGCGCGCGCGGTGCTGGACGCCTTCGGCAACCACCCCGGGCACGTGTTCAACCTGGGCCACGGCATCACGCCCGAGGTGGACCCGGACAACGTGAAGGTGCTGGTGGATACCGTGCACGCGCACGGACGGGCGATCCGGACAGCCTGAGGACACCCATCGCCGACAGGGTCGGCGATTCGGCTACTCAGAAGCGGTTGGGCCCCGCGATGTGGCACTTCGCCAACTCGCCGCGCGCGCTGTTCGCGCCATTGGTGTCGCCGGCCTGGAGGCGCATTTCCACCATGGTCTGCCAGTTGCGGGCGCACAGGCTGCCGGACTTCGGGCCCATGTCGAACGACTGCTTCGCCAGCTTCTCGGCCAGCGGATAGTCCTGTCGGCGAATGGCGATTTCGGCGCGATCCTGGATCAGCTCCGGCGCCTCGGGGGCGAGCTTCAGCGCCTGCACCAGCTTCGCATCCGCATCGTCGTAGCGTCCGGCGCGTTCGTCGGCTTGCGCGGCCTGCTCGAGGCCCTGCACGCCGGGATCGCGCAGCGGCGCGACCTCGATGGCGGATTTCTCGCGCTCACCCGCGGCACGGACCTGGGCGACGATGTCGTACGTGGGCTTGCTGGGACGGGTGGCCTGCGGCGGAGCGGGCTGGCTGCAGGCGGCGACGAGCGTGACGGCGGCGATGGCACAAAAACGAAGGCGATGCATGGTCAATCCGTAGGATTACTGGGTACCGGGGGCACTTGGCCGGGCGCGGAAGGCTCGGCGTCGCCGCCGAACATACCCTTGAATCGCTGCCAGAAACAGCCCTCCTCCGCTTCCGGCGCGTAACCCGCCACGAACGGGAACTGGCGCGCGCCTTCACACGACGGATCAGTGCGCTTGCCGGTCTGTGGATTCACATACGCCATCTCCAGGCCGTCGCCCAGCGCCGTCGGCAGGGGACGGGTCGGCATCTTGCGGAACAGCTCCTGCCACACACGCATGCTGCCCGTGGCGCCATAGAGCCCGGTAGGCTTGTTGTCGTCGCGGCCCATCCAGATGATCGCGAGACGGTCGCCTGAGAAGCCTGCGAACCAGCTGTCGCGCTGGCTGTCGCTGGTGCCGGTCTTGCCCGCGGCATGCAGCCACGAGAGGCCCGAGTTGCCGATGGCCGCGGCGGTACCGCTGTTGACGACCTGCTGCATCGCCCATGTGGTGAGCCGGGCCGCGGTCTGGTACTCGCCTTCGCCGCCCTTCACTTCGTAACGCTTGATCGCCTGGCCTTTGGCGTCCATGACCCCCCGCACCGCCACCAGCGGCAGCGCGTGGCCATCGGCGGCGATGTATTCGTACAACTGGGCGACCTGGAGTGGCGAAAGGTCCACCGCGCCGAGCAGCAGCGAGGGGCTGGGGTTCACGTTCTCGAGCCCGAACGACTCGAGGAAGCCCTTGATCCGAGGTACGCCTACCTTCAGACCCAGGTTCACGGTGGCGAGGTTCCACGAATGCACCAGCGCGTCGAGCATGGGCACCTGGCCGTGGATCTGGCGGTCGTCGTTCTGCGGTGTCCACGGCGTGCCGTCGGGTTGGCGCATGTTGATCGGCAAATCGTCCACGATCGAGGCGAGCGACCAGCGCGACGGCTGCGCCAGCGCCACGAGGTAGACCAGCGGCTTGACCAGCGAGCCGATCGGCCGGCGCGCGTCGAGCGCGCGATTGAAGCCCTGGTCGCCCGGATCGCGCGAGCCGACCACCGCCAGCACGCTGCCGTTGTTGGTGTCGGTGACGACCGCGGCCGCCTGCGCGGCGGCGCCGCGCTTGCCCAGCGCCTTGGTCGTCGAGAGGATCGCCTGCTCGGTATAAAGCTGGGCGGCCGGATCGAGCGTGGTGAAGATCGAGAGGCTTCCATCACGCAACGCGGCTTCGTCGAAGTCGGCGGTGATCTGCGAGCGGACGAGTTGCATGAACGCGGGGAAGCGGTTGTGCGGCAGCTGCGCGTTGGACGCGATGCCCAATGGCGTGGCCTGCGCGGCCTTCGTCTGCGCATCGTCCAGCAGGCCCGTGTCGCGGAACTGCTGCAGGACGAGGTTGCGGCGTGCGAGCGCGCGATCCGGGTAACGACGCGGGTCGTAATAGCTGGGGCCCTTCACCAACCCGATCAGCAGGGCGATCTCCTGCGGACGAAGGTCTTCCAGGCGGCGCCCGAAGAAGAACTCGCCGCCGGCGGCGAAGCCGTGCACGGCCTGGTTACCCTGCTGGCCGAGGAAGACCTCGTTCACGTACGCCTCGAGGATGCGCCCCTTCGAGTAATGCGCTTCCATGAGCAGCGAGAGGATGGCCTCGTTGACCTTGCGCAGCATGTTCTGGCTGCGGTCGAGGAACAGGTTGCGCACCAACTGCTGGGTGAGCGTGGACCCGCCCTGCACGGTATGCCCCGCGCGCAGGTTCGCGAACGACGCGCGCAAGATGGCGGAGAAGTCGAGGCCGATGTGGTTCTTGAAGTCGCGGTCCTCGACCGCTTGCAGGCCCTGCACGAGCAGCGGCGGCACGTTCTCCAGGCGCACGATGCGACGCTCTTCCTGCTGCGCGCCATAAAGCGTGGCGATGCGCGCGGGGTCGAGGTGGATCGTCTTGATCGGCTTATCGGTCGCATCGTCGACAACGGAAGCCACCTGCCCGCTCGACAACGCGACGCGGATGCGGTGCGGCAATTCCCCACCGTCGGGCCCCGCGTAACCGTGCGAGGCGATCACGAAGCGCGAACCGTTCTTCGAATAGCTGCCCTGGATCTTCCCGCCACCTTCGGTGGTGTATCCCGCGAAGGTGAGTTCGAGCTCCAGCGCGGCCGGCGTCATCGGCACGCCCTGAGCCAGCGGCAGGGGCCGCGCATAGACGCGCGTGGGCACGGCGAACACGAGGTCGCTGAATCGGTCTTGCAGGCGCGCGTTGAGGATCAGCGTGTACGGCAGGAGGAAGCCGAACAGCAGGCCCATCAGCAGCCAGAAGGGGATGCGCAGCCAGGGCCAGCTGGCGCGCAGGAGGGAGCCGAGACGATTCAGGAAGGCCAACGCGGGGAGGTCCTGGGGAAAGAGACGTGCGGGGATGATAGGGGCACTCGCCCGGCGGCGATCTGAACGAACGCTGGCAAAGCGAGGGCGCCGACGGTCAGTCTCGCGGGCGCCATGTCCCGGGAACGGGGTGGAAAGGACGCGGATGGACGTCCAACACCCGCTCCAGTTCGTGATTGTCGGCAATCAGGTCGCTATCGAGCCGGTCCACCGGACCGCGCAAACCCGGCGACACCAGGGTGGCGAGGGTCAGCGCGAAACGGGGGATGGGCACCGGCAGGGCGAAGCCCCCTGCGCTCCGGCGGGTGCGGCGAAACATGTCCCTGGCGCTCATCCGCTCGCCGCCGCCGATCGGGAAGGTCTGTCCGCGCGCGAAAGGCGAGCCGAGCGCCGCCACGACGGCCGCCGCGATGTCGTCCGCGTGCACCGGCTGCCGTTGCCCTCGGCCGGCCGGGACCGGGAAGATCCGCCGCCGCAGGGCCGCGTGCACGATGGGCGTCAGACTCTTGTCCACGCCGGCGCCATAGATGAGCGTGGGCCGGAACAGCGTCCAGGGCATGCCGCGCGAAGCGCAGGTGGCGATCAGTGTGGTTTCCGCGTCGCGCAGCCGGCGCGACAGCTCGCGCTCGGCCGGGACATCCGACTCGCGCTTGGTTTCGGCGCTCATCGACGAGGTCGCGATCAGGTGCGGCGTGCCCGCGAGCCGCGTGGCGGAAAGCCACGGCGCGAGATGATCCAGCGGCCCGAGACTGACGACGGCGCGGAGCGGAGGGAACTCGGGCATGGCGTCGGGAAGGCCGCCCTGGATCCAGCGTGGGTCGCCATCGACCGGTTGCCGGCTCAGCGCCAGGTAGTCGTACCCAGCTTCGACGAGGCGGGGGAGCAGGAACTGGCCGATCTGGCCCGAGGCTCCGATCACCAGTACTGTCATGCCGCCCCGGCTCAACGTCCCGTCGCGATGCGCTCGTAGGCGCTTTGCAGACGCGGATCGTCCGGGACGTAGCGGCGTGCCCGCTCGAGTGCCTGGAAGGCACCCTGCCGGTCGCCTTGCCCGGCGCGCTGCAGGGCACTGTCGATCCAGGCGCTGCCGAGGCGATGACGCATCTCACCCTGGGCGGCGTCGCCTGGAGCGAGGTCGGACAGCGTGCCGTACAGGTTCTCCGCACGCTGCACGTTGCCGTTCGCCGCCGCTTGCTGCATCTGCTTTTCGACCTGGGTGGGCAGCCCTTGCAGGCCCGCGCGTGCGGCCGGATCGTTGCCGTCGATGGCGAGGGCGTTGCGGTAGAGGTCGTAGGCGCTGTCGCCGGGGGGATCCATGATGTCGCCGCGGGACGCCGCGGCCTGGGCACGACGCACGAGGTCGGCGACCTTCGCCTTTTGCTCCGGGCTGACGGCCAGCGAGGCTTCGGGGACGGTGTCGTCCCCCACGGCGCGGACACCGTCGCCGGAGGCTGCGGCCTTCGGCTCGCCGCCGCCCAGGCGAGCACGCGCCGCGGCCAGTTCGGCCGACTTCGGCGCGAGCTTCTCCGCACGGTCGAGCAGGCGCACGGCCTGTGCGTCGTCCTCGCTGTCGATCGCGGCATTGGCCTGCACGATCAACGCCTGTGCCACCCGGCCCAGACCCGCCTTAGCATCGGCGTTGTCGGGATCGGCGGCCAGCGCGGCCTGGAAGCGGGACAGCGCGTTGTCGTCGCCCTCGCCCGTGAAACGGCCGGCACGCAAGGCGTCGTTGCCTTGTTGGATGAGCGCGGCGACGGCCTGGCCATCCTGTTTCTTCGTTTCCGCCAGCGCCGCGCGCAGCGACGGCAAGTCGCCATAGCGCGGCACCAGGATGGCGATGCGATCGACGATCGCGTTGGCCTTCGCCTTGTCGTTCGCGGCGATGGCCTGGCGTGCCTGGGCGGCGAGCGCGTCGCCTACCTTGTCGAGGCCACGCGCGGCAACGGCGTTGGACTTATCCGCGTCGAGCACGCGTCGATACAGGGCACCCGCGCCGTCGTCGCCGTCCAGCTTGCCCGCTGCGAAGGCCTGCTGCGCCTGGTCGATCAAGGTTTCCGTATGGGTTTCCGGATTGCGAGCCTGCGAAAGACGCTGCGACAGCCGCTCCACGTCGCTACCGCCGCCAAGCAGTTCGCGGGCGACATTGAGCGCCGCCTCGGCCTCGTCGAGCTGGCCGGCGGTCAGCGCGGCATCGGCCTTCGCCACTTCCGCCTGGCCCACGCGGCGCAGGCCATCGCGTGCCTGGTCGCTATCCGGCTGCTGGTCGCGCGCCTTTTCGAAGAGTTCGCGCGCGCTGTCGCCATGGGTCCCGTCGAGACGGCCTTCATCGAGGGCACGGTTCGCCTGGGCGAGCGTGTCGTTGAGTTCGGTGGCGGGCACCAGGTTGCGCAGGCGATCCTGTTGCAGCCACAAGCCCGTGACCGCGGCGATGAGGACCAGCACGAGCACGGGAATGAGCCAGCCGCGTTTGCGCGGGCCGCGCGGCGACGCCGGTGGCGGCGCGGTGCGGCGACGCGGTTCGTCGACGACGATGCGAGGCAGGCCGTCGTCGACCGGCGGCGCCGGCTTGTCGAGGTCGTCGAGCCGGCCCAGGGTCGGTTCGGTGCGTCCGCGCGCGTCGCGGTCGTTGGAGTCTCTGCGTCCGCTCATGGGGTTGGATCGTCCATAGGAGCCTTGCAGCTTAACATTCAGGCGTGAACGGTCGTTGTAGACCGCCTCAGAGTTCCACCCGTATCCGACTCGCCGCGCGCGTGGCCTTCGCCAGGGCTTCCTCCACGGTCGCCGCCCGGGCGAGCGTGACGGCCATGCGCCGCCGGCCCCGCACTTCAGGTTTGCCGAAGATCCTGAGCATGGTGCCCGTCTCCGCCAGGGCCTCGGCCACGCCGTGGTAGGTGGGTGCCCGCCCTTCGCCTTCCACCAGTACGGCGCAGGACGCGGCGGGAGCGAAGAGGTGGATTTCGGGTATCGGCAGGCCGAGGATCGCGCGCGCGTGCAGCGCGAATTCCGACAAGTCCTGCGAGATCAGCGTGACCAGCCCCGTATCGTGCGGCCGCGGACTCACCTCGGAAAAAATGACCTCGTCGCCGCGGACGAAGAATTCCACGCCGAAGACACCGCGTCCGCCGAGCGCCGCGGTGATGGCGTCCGCCTGGCGCTCCGCGGACGCGCGCGCCGCGTCGCTCATCGGCTGCGGCTGCCACGATTCGCGGTAGTCGCCCTCTTCCTGGCGATGCCCGATCGGCGCGCAGAACGACACGCCGTCGCGATGGCGCACCGTGAGCAAGGTGATCTCGTAATCGAAGTGGACGAAGCCCTCGACGATCACGCGCCCCCGGCCCGCCCTGCCCCCCGATTGCGCGTACTCCCATGCGGCGTCGGCTTCGGCCGGTTCGCGGATGAGGCTTTGCCCCTTGCCCGAGGAACTCATCACCGGCTTGACCACGCACGGCGTGCCCAGCTCCGCCACGGCGGCGAGGAAGGCTTCCCGGTCGTCGCAAAACCGGTACGGCGACGTCGGCAGGCCGAGCTCTTCCGCGGCAAGGCGCCGGATGCCCTCTCGATCCATCGTCAGCCACGCGGCTTTGGCGGTAGGGATCACCTTAAGGCCTTCCTCCTCCATGGCGACCAGCGTCGGCGTATGGATGGCCTCGACCTCCGGCACGACGAGGTCCGGCTTCTCTTCCTCGATGAGCGCACGGAGCGCGGCGCCGTCGAGCATGTCGACGACATGACTGCGGTGCGCCACCTGCATCGCCGGTGCGTTCTCGTAACGGTCCACGGCCACCACCTCGACCGCGAACCGCTGCAGCTCGATCGCGACCTCCTTGCCGAGTTCGCCCGAACCGAGGAGGAGCACCTTGAAGGCGGTGTGGGTGTGCGGCGTACCGAAAGTTTTCACGAAACCGAGTCCTCGCAGGCGATGCACGGCATTCTAGCCCGCAAGGGACCGGGAGAATCGCTCACGCCACGGCCGCGCACGGTTGACGGCCAGGCGGAACGTGGGTCTCATGGAACGCATCGCCACAGGGACTTGCCGATGAGACGCAGGATCGCCGTCTTTCTTCTTCTTTCGTCGTTCGGTGCCGCGCAGGCCGCTGTCACCAGCACCTGGATGTCCGTCACCCTCGACGGCAGGAAGATCGGCAAGATGCTCATCGAGCGCGACGCCGGGGGCGAAAAGGTCGTCACATCCCAAACCATCGACCTTCGCGTCACCCGCGGAAAGACGCCGCTGGTCGTCCACAACGAAGTGGTGGCGACGGAAGGCACTCACGGTGAGCCATTGGCTTTCCAGTCACGCAGTCGATCGTCCGCGAGGGAGACACGGATCGATGCGCATCGCCGCGATGACGGCACATTCCAGGTCACCACGACCGTGGGCGGGCGATCGACGGTGAACCTGCTCACCTGGCCGGCGGGAGCGACGCTCGGCGAAGGGCAGCGGTTGGCGATCGTAGCCCATGGCTTCGCGCCCGGAATGCGCTACCAGATGCGGAACTTCGACGCCACGAAGCAGCAGGTCGCGACCCTCGATGTCGAGGTGGTCGGCGATGAAATCGTGGAGCTGCCGGGCGGCGACGAAACGCTGCACCATCTTCGGCAGGGCCTCGCCGGCTCCGACAGCTCGCGTCGCCTCGATATGTGGGTGGACGATCAGGGCAACCTGCGCAAGGGACTGTCTCCGATGTTCGGGCTGCACATGGAGATGGTCGCGTGCGACGAGGCGTGCGCCAGCGCGCCCGACCAGGACCTCGACGTCCTGCGGTCGTCGATGGTCCTCGCACCGCGCGCCATGGGAAACCTCCGGGTGCTTTCGCTGCGCTATACCGTCACGGTGCAAGGGGATGCGGCGAACCCGCTGGCCACCACCGACGAACAACAGGTGAAAGCCGTTCGCGAAGGCGTTTACGACGTGACGATCGGCGACGCGCAAGCGCACGAGGAAAGCGGCCCGACGCCCGAGGATCTCGCCGCGAATCCGTGGGTGCAGTCGAGCGCACCGGAGGTCCTCGCCCTGGCGACGAAGACCGTCGGCGATGCGGCGACCGACCTGCAACGCATGCGTCGGCTGCGCAGCTTCTTGAGCGACTACATCGACCAGACCGGACTCGACGTGGGCTATGCATCGGCACTCGAAACGCTACAGACGCGTCGAGGCGACTGCACGGAACACGCTGTACTTCTCGCGGCGCTGGGCCGCTCGCTGCACATCCCGACCCGGATCGTCACGGGGCTCGTGTACGCGGACCGCTTCGCCGGCGCATCGCGCGTCTTCGTACCGCACACCTGGGTGCAATCGTGGATCGACGACCGCTGGGTCAGCTTCGACTCGGCGCAACGCGGCTTCGACGCCACGCATATCGCGCTGGGCGTCGGCAGTGGCGATCCCTGGCGGTTCTTTTCCGCCATGGCATCCCTGGGGAGGATCCGGATCGAGCGGGTCAATCCTGTCGGCGGCATGCCCTTCATGCCGCCGCCTCCCGTGCTGCGCACGCCACCGCGGGAGCCGAACCGCAACTACCCGACGACCCCGCCGCCGCCTCGCCATTGAGCGCTACCCATCCATGACCAACGGGGGACTTGACTCGGGCCGCGAACGTGCTGTGATGGAGGTGTCCCCGACAATCCGGAAGTACGCTCATGAGACGCTTTCTTGTCGTCCTCGCCGTACTGTGCGCGATCCCCGCCGTTTCCATGGCGGAAGAGCGCTGGATGACCGTTCTCCTGGACGGCCGAAAGGTGGGCAGCTTGCGCATCGATCGCCAGCTCGACGCCGGCAAGGTCGTCACCTGGCAGGTGCTGGATTTCCGCATGACGCGCGCCCGCACCCCCCTCACGCTTCGCACCGAACTTCGTTCCACCGAGTCCGACGCTGGCGCCCCGCTCGCGTTTTACGCCAGCACGCGGATGTCGTCGCAAGAGAACCTCGCGACGGGTGAAGTGCGCGATGACGGCCTCTTCCAGGTCGCGAACACTGTCGGCGGTCAGTCGAAGATCAACCTCCTGATCTGGCCGACCGGTGCGACGCTCGCCGAGGGGCAGCGACTTGCGATGGTGGCCGAAGGCTTCAAGGCGGGTACGAGCTACCGACTGCGCAATTTCGATTCCGTGCGGCAACAGGTCGCGAATGTCGACGTCGACGTCATCGGCGACGAGATCGTGGTCATGCCGGACGACCGCCGCGAGACGCTTCACCACCTTCGTCAGTCGATCGCCAAGGGAGGCAGCGACCATTTCGTCGACATCTGGGTGGACGACGAAGGCTTCATCCGCCGCAGCATTGCGCCACTGCTTGGCTTCCGGCTGGAAATGGCGGATTGCAGTGCCGCCTGCGCGCAGGCACCGGACCAGGACATCGACCTGCTGCGCGCGGCCATGATCAGCTCGCCGCGACCCATGGTGTCCGCGTTACGTATCGCGCCGGTGCGATACACCATCACGGTTCGTGGCGCCGGCCCCAACCCTTTCATCGAAACCGACGAGCAGGCGGTGCGGTCGCTGGGGGACGGCGTCTACATCGTGGATGTGGGCTTCGGCATGCGCCATGGCGACGAGCCCGGCCCGCTTCCCGAGGACACGCAACCCAATGCATGGGTGCAGTCGGAAAGTCCGGAGGTGGTGGCGCTGGCACGCCGCGCCGCGGGCAATGCGCAAACGGACCTGCAACGCATGCGCCGGCTGCGCTCCTTCCTCTCCGACTACATTGATGCCAAGGGCATGGACGTCGGTTACGCGTCGGCGCTCGAAACGGTGCAGACGCGCCGCGGCGACTGCACCGAACACGCCGTGCTCCTGACCGCGATGGCCCGATCGCTCGGTATTCCTGCGCGGGTCGTGACCGGCATCGTCTATACCGATCGCATGGGCGGGGCGACCCGCGTGTTCGTTCCGCACGCCTGGACGCAGGCGTGGATCGGTAACCGCTGGATCAGTTTCGACTCGGCGCAGCGCCGGTTCGATTCCTCCCATATCGCGCTGGGCACCGGCAGCGGCGAGCCATGGCGCTTCTTCTCGGCGATGAACGCGTTGACGAAGATCCGCATCGACCGCGCCATCCCCAGCTCGAACCTGATGGACCTGCCGGCACCGAACGACGCGCCGGCAGCCAGCCCCGGTGGCCGCGGCGCGCCCTGAGGGGCCGCCATTCGGCCTATTGAAATCTGATATCACAATGATATCGTGACCCCTCCACACCAGGGGTCCATCCGCCATGAACGAACGTCCCGCCCCGTCGCTTCCGGGCATTCCTTCCCTCATCGGTTTCGTCGTCCTCATCCTGCTTGTCGCGGGAGGTGTGGTGACCAAGGTCGTGCACGATGGCAACCCACTGGCCGCAAGCGGGGTCGTGCTCGTTCCCTTTTTCGCGTTCCTCGCCAAGGGCTTCTTCCAGGTGCAGCCGAACCAGGGGCAGGTGATGCAGCTGTTCGGCAAGTACGCGGGGACCGAGCGGCGGGCCGGCCTGCGCTGGACCAATCCGTTCTATTCGCGGCGCCCGGTGAGCCTGCGCGTACGCAATTTCGAGAGCAGCCGGTTGAAGGTCAACGACAACGACGGCAACCCCATCGAGATTGCGGCGATCGTGGTCTGGCAAGTCGTGGATACCGCCGAAGCGGTGTTCTGCGTCGACGACTACGAGAACTTCGTGCAGATCCAGAGCGAGTCGGCCCTGCGGCAGATGGCGCAGAGCTACGCGTACGACGCGCACGACGATTCGAAGATCTCGCTGCGCAGCCACGGCGAGGAAGTGAACAACCACCTTCGCCAGGAAATCGAGGCGCGCCTGCAAAAAGCCGGCGTGCAGGTGGTCGAATCGCGGATCAGCCACCTCGCGTATGCCCAGGAAATCGCACAGGCGATGTTGCAGCGCCAGCAGGCCAGCGCCATCGTCGCGGCGCGCGAGCGCATCGTCGAAGGCGCGGTCGGCATGGTCGCGCTGGCGCTGGACCAGTTGCGCGCGCAGGGCGTCGTCGAATTGGACGAGGAACGCAAGGCCGCCATGGTCTCGAACCTGCTCGTGGTCCTCTGCGGCGACCGCGCCACCCAGCCGGTGGTCAACGCCGGCTCGCTGTACAGCTGAGCCCTGCGTGGCGGCCGAGAAGAAAGCCTATCCGCTGCGCATCAGCGCGCCCGTCCTCGAGGCCATGCAGGCATGGTCCGAGGACGAACTGCGTTCGCTCAACGCCCAGATCGAATACGTGCTGCGCGATGCGCTGCGGCGCACGGGGCGGTTGAAGGCACGCAAGGCCGATCCAGTGGAAGACCCTGACGACTAACGGTCAGCGTCGTGCGCGGAGCGCGGACACGACCGCCAGCCATCCCGCGATGAACGCCACGCCGCCGAAGGGCGTGATCACGCCAACCATGTGCGGGGCACCGAGTGCCAGCGCATAGAGGCTTCCCGAGAAAAGCACGATGCCGGCGGCGAACAGGCCGATGGCCCATCGGCGCGCCCTTCCCTCCGGCAACCCCGCGACCACGACGAACAGCGCCAGCGCGTGCCAGAAATGGTATTCGACGCCGGTGTGCCAGGCGACCAGGGCGCTGGCATCGAGCGTGCCGCGCAAGGCATGCGCGCCGAAGGCGCCGAAGATCACGGCCGAAGCGCCCGCCAAGCCGACGAGGAGGGCCGTGGACGTGCTGACAGGTTGTCGCATGCGCGTGCTTTTCCCGATGGGTCGTGCCTGTACGGCGGCACGGGTGGCGTATCCTGCGCAGGATATATCGCGGAGCGTCGCATGAAGCCATCCACCTGCCGCCGGGCCGTCATGGCCTTGCTCGCCCTCGTCGCCATGGCGTCGCTTGCCGCGTGCCAGCGCGAACCGCAGCCGGAGTGGCGGCTCAACGACGTATCGGGACACCTCCCCGACCTGGACTTCAAGCTCACCGACGACAACGGCAAGGCCGTCACCGGCGCCGATTACAAGGGCAAGGTCGTCCTCATGTACTTCGGCTACACGCATTGTCCGGATGTCTGCCCCCTGACACTCACCCAGTTGCACGTGGTGCTGGATCGCCTGGGCGCGCCGGCCGACAACGTGCGCATCCTGTTCGTCAGCGTCGATCCGGCACGCGATACACCGGCCGTCATGCATGCCTACGTCAATGCGTTCGACAAGCGCGCGGTCGGCCTTGTGGGATCGGACACGGCCGTCGAGGCGCTGGCGAAGCGCTATCGCTCCGCCTTCACCCGCGAACCGGATCGCGGCGACGGCAACTACGAAGTCAGCCATAGCTCGGCCATCTACTTCTTCGACCGGAACGGGAAGGCGCGCCTGCTCGCCACGCCGTCAGCATCGCAGGACGACATCGTCCACGACCTGCACCTGCTCACCTCGCTCCAGGACCGCCCATGATGCTTCGTTCGCTCGCCATCGCCCTGCTCCTCGTCGCCGGTGCCACGCATGCCGGCGATGCCACCAAGATCGTCGCCACCGGCGGTTGGGTCCGCGTGCTGCCAGGCAGCCTGCCCGCCGGCGGCTACCTCACCTTCGAGAACCGCTCGGACCGTGCCGTCTCGATCGTCGGGGCGCAGAGTCCGCAATATGCCGACGCGATGATCCACCGCAGCAGCACCGACGGCGGCATGGGCCGCATGGAAATGGTGGACAGCGTGGCCGTTCCGGCGAACGGCAAGCTCGTCTTCGGCCCGGGCGGCTACCACGTCATGCTGATGCAGCCGAAGCACGCGGTGAAGCCAGGCGACACGGTGACGGTGACGTTCACCTTGTCCGACGGGGCGTCGATTCCCGCGACACTGGTGGCTCGGCCGGCGAACGCCACGGGCCTCTAGAGGATGCGAAATTCCCCCGGCGCGTCGTGCACCCCGATGTCCTCGCGGTAAAACTCATTGACCTCGGCCTGCGGCGGTCCCTCGTGCAGCCAGGTCTCCATCCGGTCGATGTCCTCGCCTTCGCCGTAGACGACCACTTCCACGCTGCCGTCGGGAAGGTTGCGCGCGTGCCCGGTGAGCCTCAGCTCACCTGCCCGCTCCCGCGCCGAGGCGCGGAAGAACACGCCCTGGACCCTGCCTCTCACGATGAAGCGCGCGGCGCGCATCTCATGACCCCTTGGCGATCGCCGCATTGAGCTTCGCGGCGTCCACCGGACCAATGAATTGCTTGGCGACGCGGCCGTCCGGCGCGATCAGGTAGGTGGTGGGAAGGCCTTTCGGTGCATCGAAATCCTTCGGCGGTGCCGTGACGTCGACCTGCGCGATCGGATACGCGACCGGATGCTTGCCGAGGAACGCCTGGATGTCCTTCTTGCCGGTGTCTTCGAACGCGAGGCCGATGGCCCTCACGTCCTTGCGGCTCTTCACGAAGGCGGAGATGTCGGGCATTTCCTTGATGCAGGGCACGCACCACGTGGCCCAGTAATTGACGACGACCCACTTGCCGCGCTGCGCGGACAGATCGAACGGCTTGCCGTCCAGGGTGGTGACCTTGAGTTCGGGTGTCGTGGCCGTGGCGGCGACGACCGGCGCGGAAAGGGCCAGGGCGGCGACGGCGAGCAAACGGGGGATCATGCGGGGCTATCCTCGGTGGGGACGGGGACCGTTGGGGGCGGAAACAGCTTGTCGAGGCGCGCGCCGAGGGTGGCGTCGAGCGCTTCGGCCAGATGATCCAGCAAACCCAGCAGCTCCGGTGGTAACTGGATGCCGAGCCGCCGCACCTGCTCGCGCGGATGCAGCGGAAGGCGGTACTGCGTGCAACGGTACACCCGCAGCAGCTCCGTGGCGTCGAGACTGCGGCTGAGCATCCAGCCACCGGTCTCGCATCGCTGGATCATGTCGGCCCGCTGGAGGTCGTCGAAATAACATGCGATGACACTCGACGGAAGGTAGGCCTCGCGCAACCGGACGGTGGCGGGATCGACACTGTCACCGGTGCGCTGCGCGTCGACGAAATGCTGGAGCACCACGAGCAGGCCGATGAATTCCGCGCCCTCCGGCAAGGCGTCGTGCGGCACGGTGTATTCGAACGCGGAGATCGACGCCGCAATGGAGGCCCCCAGGATCACGATGATCCAGGACAGGTAGATCCACAGCAGGAAGATCGGAATGGCCGCCAGCGCGCCGTAGATTTCCTCGTAGTTGGGGGAATTGCGGATGAACTCGGCGAAGCCCCACCGCGCGAACTCGAAGAGGATGGCGCCGAGCAGTGCCCCCACCGCGGCATGACGCCAGGACACGCGCCGGTTCGGCACCATCGTGTACATCAGCATCAAGGTGACGAAGGTGATGCCGAAAGGCACCAGGTTGAGCAGGCGGCTCTGCGTGGCGATCTGGTCCGCCGCCTGGTGCATGAGTGGAAAGGCGGCGATGTACGACGACAACGCCAGTCCGCCGACGACGAGGATGGGACCGAGGGTGAGTGCCGCCCAGTACAGCAGCAGGCGCGACGTCCATCCACGCGGTTTGCGCACGCGCCAGATGCGATTCAGCCGATCCTCGATGCTGATCATCATCGACACGGCGCTGAACAGCATCACGAGGATGGATATGCCGGTGAGCTGGCTGGCCTTGTCGGCAAAGGCCAACATGTATTCCTGGATCTTCATGCCGGTGGCGGGCACGAAGTTCTGGAACGCGTAATTCGCCAACGAGCCGCGCCACTCGGCGAACACCGGGAAGGCGGAAAGCACCGCGAAGACCGCCACCGTGAGCGGCACCAGCGATACGAGCGTGGTATAGGAAAGGGCGCCGGCCGTCTCGAAGCACTTGTCGTCGAGGAAACGCAGCCAGGTGAAGCGCGTGAAGCTCAGGGCGCGGTCGCGATCGATGCGCAGCGGCATGTCCATCCTCATCGAAGTCCCGAACGATTGGGAACGCGTGGCAGTTCTGCGAGACTAGCGCCTTCGCAAAGGCGGCCCATCCATGTCCCACGACGTCCTCGTACTCTACTACAGCCGCAGTGGCCACACGGCCCAGCTCGCCCGCTTCGTCGCCCGTGGCGTGGAAGAAGTCCCGGGCATGCGCGCGCGGCTGCGCCAGGTACCACCCGTGGCGCCGGTCACCGAGACGGCCATGCCGCCCGAGCCCGAGGAAGGGGCCCCCTATGTCACGCGCGCCGACCTCGCCGAGTGCGTGGCGCTCGCCATGGGCAGCCCGACGCGCTTCGGCAACATGGCCGCGCCGCTGAAGTACTTCCTCGATACGACGGGGGCGGAATGGGCGTCCGGCGCGCTCGCGGGCAAGCCGGCCGCGCTGTTCACCTCCACGAGCACCATGCACGGCGGACAGGAAGCCACGCTGCTGTCGATGGCCCTGCCCCTGCTCCACCACGGCATGCTGATCGTGGGCATCCCGTATACGGAGCCGGCGCTCACCAGCACGCTTACCGGCGGCACGCCTTACGGCGCCAGCCACGTCTCGGGCGCGCGCGGCGACAACGGCGTCAGCGACCACGAGCGCGAACTCGCGCGAGCGCTCGGCAAACGCCTTGCCGATATCGCCCGCCGGCTGGGCACGCCGGCGTGAGCCGCCTCCGGCGCATCGGCCTGGCGGCGTGGGCCGGCCTGCTCCTGGTGCAGGTGCTCTGGTACGCCCTGTACACGCCGGTGTCGATACCGGCATGGGTGGCGTGGGCCCTCACGGTCCCGCCGCTGCTCCTGCCCCTGCTGTCCTTGCCCAACGTGACGCGCGCCCTGCTCTGGGTCGGCATCCTGGCGCTGTTTTATTTCTGCCACGGGGTCGCGGAAGCGTGGAGTTCCACCGGCGACCGCTGGCTGGCCTTTATCGAGATCGCGCTCACCCTGCTGCTCATCGGCAGCCTTGGCGCAGGCGTACGCCGACGCCGCTGATTTGTACCCCTTTCCGGGTCGGTGCAGGCTAAGGCCATCGATTCCTGAGGCGAGGACGCCACGATGGGTTTTGTGCAGGAGGCGCCCCGGTTGGCGCACCCCTTCCACGACGACCGCGTACTGAACGCGTGGCTGGCGCGCACGTTGCCAGCCGACCGATTGGCAGCGATGCGTCCCGACCTCGACGCGCTGGCGGACTACGCCGTCATGGCCTGGGACCGCCGCGGCCGTACGCCGCGCACCGAACCCGTACTCACCCAATGGGATGCGTGGGGCGCGCGCGTCGACCGGATCGCCCTCACCCCCGCCTGGGAGGAAGGCCCCGGCATCACCACGAAACACGCCGTGCTGGCCGCCGGACACGCCGGGTCGCCCTGGGCGCGTGTCGAAGAATTCGCCCGCGTGTACCTCTATCACGTCGCCAGCGAATTCTATTGCTGTCCGCTCGCGATGACCGACGGCGCGGCCACGGCATTGCATGCCTCCGGCAACCGCGCGCTCATCGAACGCGCCCTGCCCCGCTTCCTCAGCCGCGATCCAACGACATTCTGGTTGTCCGGGCAGTGGATGACCGAGACGCCCGGCGGCTCCGACGTCGGCCGCACGGAAACGGTGGCGCGACAGGACGCGAACGGCCAGTGGCACCTCCATGGCCGCAAGTGGTTCAGTTCCGCCGTCGTGGGCGAGGCAGCGCTCGCGCTCGCACGGCCCGAAGGCGCGGGTACCGGCACGGCCGCGCTGGCCCTGTTCTATGTCGAGACGAAGGACGAGAGCGGCGCATGGCGCGGCATCACGATCGATCGGTTGAAGAAGAAACTGGGCACGCACGAGCTGCCGACAGCCGAAATCCATCTCGACGGGTTGCCTGCCACGCCCGTCGGTCCACTCGACCACGGCGTACGCCAGATCGCGCCGATGCTCAACGTCACGCGCACGTGGAACGCCGTCTGCGCCGTGGCGAGCATGGCGCGCGCCATCTCGCTCGCCCGCGACTACGCGACTCGGCGCAGCGCCTTCGGGACGCGCCTGATCGACCAGCCCCTGCATGGACGCACCCTCGCGGACATGCAGGCGGAGTACGAGGCCGCCTTTTCGCTCACCTTTTTCGTCGCCGAACTGCTCGGTCGCGTCGAACATGGCGAGAACGAGGTGCACGAAGCCGCGCTGCTTCGACTGTTGACGCCCCTCGCAAAGCTCTGGACGGCCAAGGTGTCCATCCGCGTGGTGTCCGAAGCGCTGGAGTGCTTTGGCGGCGCGGGATACATCGAGGACACGGGCTTGCCGCAGCTGCTTCGCGACGCGCAGGTCTACGCGATCTGGGAAGGGACGACGAACGTCCTGTCCCTGGACATGCTGCGCGCGCTTTCCGGCGGCCTCGCGCCGCTTCGCCAGGCCGTGGATGCGCTTGTGCCGGACGATGGCGAACCCGCGCGGGCCGTGATCGTCTCGGCGCTCGATGCGGCGGAAGCCCTGCTCGGCGAGATCGCCGCCGACCGTGCCTCGCTGGAAGCCTCGGCCCGCGGCCTCGCCTTCACCCTGGCCCGGACGATGGCAGCGGCCCTGCTGCTGCGCTCGGCTCGCTGGGGCGCCGCGAGCGGCGATCCGCGCCCCGCTGCCGCCGCGAGGCGTTTCCTGGCGCGCGGCCTGGACCGCCTCGCGCTACCGGAGAACGAGGACGACGTCCTGCTGGCCTCGGACCGCGCGATGTAGAATGGCGGCCCGCTCCACCCGCTTCCCAGGCCCGACCATGCAGCAACTGACCATCGTGACCACCGGCGGCACGATCGACAAGGTGTACTTCGACGACAAGTCGGACTACCAGATCGGCTCGCCCCAGATCGGCGACATCCTCCACCAGCTGGGCGTGGCATTCCGCTTCGATGTCATTCCGATCCTGCGCAAGGACAGCCTGCACGTGACCGACGAGGACCGGGCGCTGATCCGCAGCACGATCGAGGCCCAGCCGCACCGGCACGTACTGGTCACGCACGGCACGGACACCATGGTGGAGACCGCGCGCGTGCTCGCCGGCATACCGGGCAAGGTCATCGTCCTGACCGGCGCCCTCAATCCCGCGCGCTTCCAGGGCTCCGACGCCGTGTTCAACATCGGTTGCGCCGTCGGCGCGGTCCAGACGCTGGCCGATGGCGTGTACATCGCCATGAACGGTCGCGTCTGGGATCCGGCCACGGTCCGCAAGAATCGCGACGCGAACCGCTTCGAAGCCGTCTGAGCGTCGCCACTCAGTAGCGGCCGCGATCCTCGACCACCGCGTCGACGGTCGCGCCCGCATCCATCAACCCGGCGCCGCAGCCCTTGGGGCACGGACCCGGTAACGGACGGGCGTTGTCGACCAGCTGCTGTGTCACCTGGTCGACCGTGATGTCGGGATCGGCCGAACGCATGAGCGCGACCAGCGCGGCGACCTGCGGCGCGGCAACCGAGGTGCCGCCGCGATAACCGAAGACCGAGCGCTCCCGCCCGCGCTTGCCGATGTCCCAGGTGGACAGGATGTCGTCCGCTCCCCGGTCGCCGATATGGCCCCCGGGTGCTGCGAGTGTGACGTTGCCGAAGTTGGAGTACGACGCCATGGCGCCGTCACGGCCGAGCGCGGCGACACTCACCACGCCCGGGCAATTGGCCGGCGTGTTCGTGTTCGCGTTCTTCTGGTCGTTGCCCGCCGAGGTGACGATGACGCTCCCGCGCGACCTCGCCTGTTCGATCGCGCGACGGAGCAGCGGACCGCAGGCACCGGTGGTGCCCATGCTGAGGTTGATGACATCGGCCCGCCGGGCAAGCGTGGGCACGCCGGGGACGTCCCCACCACTGGCCCAGACAATGGCGTCGGCGATATCGGAAGAACGGCCGCCGCAGCGACCGAGCACGCGTACGGGAATCAACTTGGCTTCCGGCGCGAGGCCCACGATGCCAGGCCGATTGCCCGCGCGCGCCGCGATGAGCCCGGCCATGTGCGTGCCGTGCCAGGTCGATGCCTTGCCTTCCGGCGAGTGGCATTCGCCCGGATCGCTCCAGTTGCCCATATCCGTGGGATCCGCGTCGCGCCCGTCGCCGTCCCTCGCCGCGCCCGCATCGCTGATGAAGTCGTAGCCGGGAAGCAACTGCCCGTCGAACTCGGGATGCGGGGTGATGCCCGTATCGAGGACCGCCACCACGGCGCCGGCGCCGCGCGTGTACTTCCAGGCTTTCTCGGCGTCCACACCCACTTTCGGGTCGTGCATGTACCACTGGCGTTTCCACAACGACGCCACCACGGTCGTCGGCTCGAACATCAGGTCTTCCTCAACCGCGTCGACACCGGGCAGCGCCGAGACACGTGACGCTTCGTCCGGTCCCAGTTCGAAGACTTCGCCACCGGCGGCAAGCGAGCGCAGGTGACGTGGTGCGTCGCTCAAGCGCCGCTCGGTCGGCGCGAACTGCGACGCGTGGGTAGCGGCACGAGCCGAGGCCGCGTCGGCGAAGTGCACGATGTAGCGATCGCTTGCGACGCTGGCGGTGGTCGATGCGGTGAATGCCGCGAGGGCGACGACGGGTGTGAATCGCATGGGGTGGTCCTTCGGAATCGCGGCGTGCCGCGGGTCCGATGAACCTAGGAGCATGACGGCATGGCTTGTACGCGGCACCGCCCGCGAGGCCGCGTGAGGATTTTCGCCCATACGGTCGACGACAGAAATCCGACCGATTTTTCAGAATTTTCCCGTAGTTCCTGTCGAAGTCGACGCCTAGTCTTTGCGCACACTTTCATCCGCAGGGAACATCGCATGCCATATCGCCGCTCGTCGCTCGCACGAATCACAACACTGGCGTTCGCGCTCCCCATCGCCCTCTTCGCAAGCGTCACCCAAGCTGACGATCGTGCGGTATCGCAAACGTTCCACCCGCAGGGCGCCGCGCTTGAGCATCGTCAACCGGTGGAGTGGAACCGCACCATGCCCCACCGTGCCCGGCCCGGCGATCTCGATCCGACCTTCGGCGAGAGCGGACGTGTCACCGTTCCGTCGAGGGGATTCGCACTCCCCACCGGCGACGGGAAGTATTGGGTGGTCGCCAAACGGGAGAACACGCCAGGACGCGTGGAGGTGCGACGGCTCCTCGACAATGGCGCGCCGGATCCGACCTTCCCCCTCGATGGGGCGGTCGTGGACCTCTACCCGGGCGCCCAGGACTTCGAGCTGTTCGCCATGCGGCGGCAGTCCAACGGCAAGGTCATTCTGGGCGGCCGCCTCTTCCTGGCCGACGGTACGACCGTTCCCCTCTTCGCGCGCCTTCGCACGGATGGGCAGCTCGACACCGCCTTCGGCCGGAATGGCATCGCGCTCGTCGACTTCGACGACGAGGCGCCCATCCGCTACCTCTACGGCATCGACATCCAGCGCGACGACAAGATCGTCGCCTCCACGCTGTCCGACATCGGAGGAAAGATCTTCCCGAGGCTCGTCAGGCTCGGCGCCGACGGGACGCAGGACCCGGGCTTCGGGCGCAACGGCGTCGTCTACGACATGCCGGAGGGCGTGATCTTCCTCAGCACGGCGGCCCTCGATGATGGAAACCTGCTCTTCGGTGGCATGTCCGAGCCGAACGAGAACGCCGTCGTCACCCGCCTCCGAAGCGACGGCACCGTCGACAACGCCTTCGGCGAAGCCGGCTTCGTCCACCTCGATCATCGGGACCACCCGGGCATGCGGGTCGGGGGCGCGGTGCAGGCCCATCGCGACGGCTCCGTCGTCGTGGGTGGAACCAGTCTGACGCCGACGTTGTCGGGTTGGGCCGCGCGACTCCTTCCGAATGGCACCCTGGATCGCCGTTTCAACAACGGATCGCCGCTCTTTGCCGAGTATCTGTCGGTGTATGCGATGGCGAAGCAGGATGACGGAAAAATCGTCCTCAGCGGCGCCAGCCGTATGCCGGACCAACGCTACATGGCCGTCGGCCGGCTCAACCAGGACGGGTCGTTCGACACGTCGTTCGGCCAGGAGGGCATCGCCCTGACACCGGCGCCCGCCCAGAACGCTTACTCCAACGCGTACTCGTATGTGGAGACCCAGGGATCGAAGTTGTTCGTCAGCGATGTGGTGATGACTAACGACATCTATGAGGTCCAGCTGCTTCGTTACGATCTGACGCACTGAGCCTCACCGCACGATAAAGGCCCGGGCGTCGCCGCCCGGGCCTCCTGTCGCACGTCTCGCCGGAGCCTTATTGCACGGCCTTCAAGGTCACTGCCGAGAACGAGGAGTAGCCACGCACCATGATGTAGTACGTCGCGGCGCTCGACACGGTGATCGTGCAGGTCTCGTTGTTGCCCGAGAGGTAGGGGCGGCAGGTGTACGAGGACGTCGTGGGCTGCGAGCCCCGACGCACGTACAGGTCCGCGTCGCCCGTTCCGCCGTTGATGGTCACCGTCAACGTACCCGCCGTGGCCGGCACGGAGTACTGGAGCTGGGTGCCGGAACTACCGGACAGGCCCGTCTTGTTGAGCAGCACGGTACCGCCACCGCCACCCGAGCAGGACACGCCCACGGCGGTGAACGCGGAGACGACATCGGCCGAACTGAAGCCGAGATCGGTCGCCGCGGACGCAACACCGCACGCGCCGCTGGCGAACGTGGAATTCGCCTGCCAGTACAGATCGTTCGCGCGCGCGAAGGCCTGGAACGCCTTCTGCGTGTTCCAGCCGGTTTTCTTCGCCAACGTGCAGAACGCCTTGTTGTACACACCCGACGAGTAATGTACGTCGAGGCCGTTGTAGTAATCCGCGGCATTGTCGATCGACGCGCCGTCCTGCGTGGGGTTGCACATATAGCGGAGCGCGCCGTTGCCCTTGAAGATCTCGGAGCCTACGAGCCAGTCATTGGACCCGTTGCGGTCGTAGTACTCGGCGGCTTCGCCCGCCATGTCCGAGAACGCCTCGTTCATGCCGCCCGACTGGCCGCTGTAGGTGAGGTTGGACTGCTGTTCGGTGAAGCCGTGGCTGATCTCGTGCGAGGTCACATCGAGGGAAACCAGCGGGTAGAACGTGCTGGCACCGTCGCCAAAGGTCATGGAGCTGCCGTCCCAGAAGGCATTCTCATAATTCGTGCCGTAGTGCACCTTCATGATCAACACCTGGCCGTTCACCAACGGCGGCATGCCCATGTAGGCCTGGTACATGTCATGCACCACGCCACCAAAGTGATGGGCGTCGTTGATCGGGCCATAGGCGCCATTCGCCGGTGAACCGTTGGAGGTCGGACAGGTGAAGCTCCACAACGTGCCACTGCCGGAGGTCGCGTGGTTCATGTTGTACGTGCGCACGTAGGTGTTCTGCATCGTGCAGGTGCTGCCCGACTGCGTCACGTTCAGTGCGGGAAGCCCGTTGGCGCCCCAGGTGTACTGACCGGTCTTCTGGTTACCGCCAGGACCCGTGGCGCTGGCATACGTGAGGCCGTCCCACTGCTCGATGATCTGTCCGGTGTTGGCATCGATGATCGCCGTTGGCCGGCTGGGATGCTCGCCACCCGAGAAGAACGAGGTGAGGTACACGAGGCGAGCCGGCGCGCCCTCTTGCGGGTAGACGTAGAGTTCGGCCTTGCTGCTTTCGGGCTTCGCGAGCCCACTGACGAACGAACTCGACTGCTTGACCAGCAACGCGACGGCCTGGTTCGTGTCGAAGCGTGGCGTCACCGATGCGATATCCACCTGCAGGTCCGACGACACGACGCCATTGGCGACCAGCGCGTTCCCCTGCGCATCCTGCTCCACCGCGATGGTGTGGCCGAAGACCGGGACGCCCTTGAAGGTCTGCTGCATGCGCACGGTGGTGGTGCCGCGAACCGTGGCGGCCGATGACTTCGGCACGAAGCCGTTGTCTGCCGTCAGGCCCAACCGCGACACGAGTTGCGACACCGGGGCGGCGCCGAGGCTCTGTGCGCGCAGCGCCTGCTGGGTTGCCGCCCCTGCGGTCGACGCGGCCACGATGGCCAGCGAAGCGGCCAGGAGTTTCAAGCGAACATGACTTGCCATTACGTTCCTCCTCCTGGAATGGGCCGCACGAAGCCATTGCGGCCGTGAGGACCACATTCCGAACGATGTGAAGTCGCGCCTTAGCGCGATGCCCGTTGCACTGCGGCCCCGTGTCGTCGCCTGCCGTCCCCTCCTCCTGCTCCCTCGGAAAGCGGCATGGACCTCAACCCGCGGAACCGACTGTCGGTCTCCCTGCCGAAAGTCATAGTCAACCTAACGCAAGAACTCGCGGTCGACTACCTAGGGATTTCCCTAGGGGCGGGAAAAACGCGATGCTACGCACGCCACGACCCACATGAACCTGCGAAAGGACACCGGATGAGCGAGCCTTCCGATATCGACTCCGACCTCCGGCGCCTCACGCCCTCGGTGCGCGCGGTGTTTCGTCTGACGTCGGAACGGCATGCGCTGGAACGGTTACTGACCGAGATCGAACTGCCAGGGGCGACCACCTGGCAGCGAGGCGAGAGCATCGCGTCGTCGGAACTGCAGCGCCGCGCGAACGGCTGGTGCTTCGAAGTGCCCTGGCAGCGCACTTACATGCTCGACGGACCGCTGGCGGAGTTGCTCGCGATGTTGGCCCCGCATCGCGAAACCATCGTCGATGCGATCCGCGCGCTCGAACTCGACGCGCACGTGGGCTTGCACGTGCGGATGTACGGTCAGGAAGTGCCGGCGTGCTTCTGTTCGCCGGCAAGCATCAAGGCGGTCGCCGCGTACCAGGCGGCGCTGGAAGTCGACATCGTTCCATCGACGCCTCCCGGGAACTGAAACATCCCGCGGCTAGAGCATGCCCGTTTCGAGCTTCGCCGCGTCCGACATCATCGAATGGTTCCACGGCGGATCGAAGACGAGGTCGACATCGGCTTCGAGGACGGTGGGGATGATCTCCAGCTTGGTGCGCACGTCGTCGACGAGGATATCGCCCATGCCGCAACCCGGCGCGGTAAGCGTCATCTTGACGTAGACCTTGCGCCCGCCCTCGTCCCCGGTTTCCAGGCTGACGTCGTAGACGAGTCCCAGTTCCACGACGTTGATGGGGATTTCCGGGTCGAAGCAGGTGCGCAATTGCTGCCACACGAGCTTCTCCACGTCCTCGTCGGAGGCGTCGTCGGAGAGCTCGATGGGTTTCGGCGGCTCCTTGCCCAGCGCGTCGGCATCGTTGCCCGCGATGCGGAACAGGTTGCCTTCGACGTACACGGTGAAGCTGCCACCCAGGGCCTGGGTGATATAGCCGATCTGCCCGGCGGGAAGCGTCACCGTCTCGCCCTGCGGCACCATGACCGCATGGCAGTCACGCTCGAGGGTGAAGGGCTCGCTGCTGAGGCTGAAACCGCTCATTGCTGTCCTGTAGGGGCCGGGGGCGCGGCCGCAAAGTCATCGATTATGCCCCACCGCCCCTTACGTCGGGGCTGGCGCCCGCTCGATCAACCGCTTCCCACAGCTGCCATGGCCGCTATCATGGCCGCTTTGCCCACGTCAGCGCCCTGATGCCCGATCCGAGCCCCCTCCTCCAGGCCGAGCGCTTCCGGCTCTCCGGCTTCCTCTTCGGCGTGCTCTGCGCGGCCATGTTCGGACTCGCCGTGGGCGCGGTCTGGATGGTGCCGTCGATGATGTTCGGCCGCGCCCTCCCCGCCCTGGTGCTGCCGGCCGGTTGGGTGCTGGGCGTCGTGGTGCGGCGCTGGCTGCGCTTCCGGGGCGTCGCGGGTGCCTTCCTCGCCGCCGGGGCCACCTTGCTGGCCGCGGCGTACACCGCCTGCCTCGTCGCCGCGGCGACGATCTCGGGAATGATGGGCATCGGGCTCGCCCAGGCGATGGGCGATGCCGGTCCGGCGATGCTCGTCGAGCTGGCCCGTCTCGCCCAGGGTCCGGGCGATATCGTCCTCGCCCTCGGTGGCGCCGTGCTGGCGGCCCTGGTGGCATGGCCGCTGCGCACCCGCGGCGGGCGCCCGCGGTGACTTCATAACCCATAAATATCAACGCCCGGAAGATATTGCGTCGAACGGGAGTCAACCGGCGGTCGCCGACCGCGTTTACCGGAGTGAACCAGGCTGTATGGAGCACGAGGATGCCGAAACCGACGAAGCGGAGAAGGCCGTGAACGCCTCGCTCGCGCTCGACAGCGCATCGCTCGACGACCTTCGCGAGGCCCCGGCCAGCATGGACGCGTTCCTGGCCTCCATCGAGCGCCGGGCATGGCGCATGGCGGAGATCCACCTGGGCAACCGGGAAGACGCGCTGGACGCGGTTCAGGACGCCATGCTCCGGCTGGTGCACCACTACGGCGGCAAGCCGGCCGGTGAGTGGACGCCGCTGTTCTGGGGCATCCTGCGCCGACGCATCGTCGATTTGCAGCGCCGCCGCAAAGTGCGCTCGATCGTCGTGGGATGGCTGGGCGGCGGCAAGGACGACGACGGCGACGAGCTTCCGCAGTGGGAGCCGGCCGACGACAGTCCGGACCCGTCGGCGCGATTGCAGGATTCGCAGGCGTACGCGGACATCGTCGCGGCCTTGCGCAACCTGCCGCGACGTCAGCGCGAGGCCTTCATGCTTCGCATCATGGAAGGCCTGGACGTCGCCGAGACGGCCGCAGCCATGGGCTGCTCTGACGGCAGTGTGAAGACCCATCTATCGCGCGCGATGCATGCGCTGCGCGATCAACTGGAGGCATGGCGATGAGCCAGCACGATCAGGAACTCGAACGTCGCGCCAGGGAGCTTTACCTGCGCGCCAGCCGGGATGTGGACCCGGCCATCGCGGGACGCCTGCGCGCGGCACGGCGCACGGCGCTCGCCCGTCCGCAACATGCGACGGCGCGGCGGCTGCTGTTGCCCGCCGGCGCCTTCGCGGTGCTGGCGCTCGCCACGCTGACGGTGTGGCAGCCAGGTGGTGGGCCGCCGGCGCCCACCGTGGTCGCCCAGCCAGGCGACAGCGAGCCGAACGATCTGCCGCCGGACGCCGACGTCGCCGACCCGGCCCTCTACAAGGACCTCCAGTTCTATAGCTGGCTGGCCTACAACGACACCCCGTCTTCGTCCCGCAAGTGATGCCCATGCGCCGCGCTCCGCTCCTCTTCGCCCTGCTGTTGGCCGCCGCGGCACCCGTCGCATCGGCGCAGGACCGTCCGCCGCCGCCGCCGCCTTCCGGCGAGCAGGCCCCCATGCCGGCGCCGCGCCCGTGGAAGGCCCTGTCGGCCGACGAAAAGGACATCCTGGCGCCGCTGGCACACGACTGGGATACCTTCCCGCCCCAGCGCCAATCGAAGATGCTGGACAAGGCGCAGCGCTGGCGCGGCCTGCCACCCGAGCGCCGGGCCGAGATCCGCGAGCGCATCGAGCGTTGGCAGCACATGAGCCCGGAGGAGCGAGCGGAAGCCCGCAGGAACCGGCAGAAGTTCCAGGACCTCTCGCCCGCACAGCGGGACAAGCTGCACGACGCCTTCGAGCGCTTCCGCAGCCTTCCGCCCGCACAACGCCAGGCGCTGATGGACAAGTGGCAGAGCCAGTCGCCCGACCAACGGCGCGACGCGGTCGACCACCTGGGTCCGAACGACGCGCTGCCACCCCCGCCCGACGACCACCGCCCGCCGGGCCGCCCATAGAACCATCGCCCCGGCTGAAAGCAGGCTCCGGTAAACTAGCGGGATGACCGCGAACGACCTCGCCTTCCTCAACGCCCGCCGTTCCGTGCCCTCGCGGCAGCTCGGCGAACCGGCGCCCGACGACAGCACCTTGCGCCGCCTGATCGAGGCGGCGCTACGCGTGCCCGATCACGGCAAGCTGGTGCCCTTCCGCATCCGCATCCTGCGCGGCGACGCGAAGCTGGCCTTCGGCCGCACGCTGGCGAAGATCGCCGAAGCGGCTAATCCCGACCTGTCGGAGGCCAAGCGCGAGAAGGAACGGCACCGCTACGAGCACGCGCCGCTCGTGCTCGTCGTCTCCGCGAAGATCGACGACGAGAGCAAGGTGCCGGAGATCGAGCAGACCCTCGCCGCGGGCTGCGTCGCCTATAACCTGCTCCTCGGGGCGCAGGCACTCGGCTACGGCGCGCAGTGGCTCACTGGGTGGGCCGCTTACGACCGCGACGTCGCGAAGTTGCTCGGCATGAAGAAAAGCGAACACGTCGTCGGTTTCATCCACGTCGGCACGCCCGGCATGGAGGCGCCGGAGCGCGACCGGCCGTCGTACGAGGACGTCGCGAGCGTGTGGACACCGTGAGCGGCGACTCGCTCGTCCACCTCGTCGATGGCAGCCTCTACGTGTTCCGCGCCTGGCACTCGATGCCGGACGAGTTCCACGACCACGAAGGCGAGCCGGTCAACGCGGTGCACGGCTTCACCCGCTTCCTGTGCGAACTGCTCGAGCGCAGCCGCGCGGAGCACATCGCGGTCGCGTTCGACGCGTCGCTCACCACCTCGTTCCGCAACGCCATCTACCCCGCTTACAAGGCGAACCGTGACCTGCCGCCGCCGCAACTGGTGCGCCAGTTCGCGCTGTGCCGGGAGATCGCGGCGGCGCTGGGACTCACGGTGCTGAACGATCATCAGTACGAAGCCGACGACCTCATCGGCAGCGCATTGTGGGGCCTGCGCTCGCACGGTTTCCGGGGCGTGATCGTCTCCGCGGACAAGGACTTCGGGCAGCTGCTCGGCGAGTTCGACGAGCAGTGGGACTTCGCGAAGAACCTGCGCTGGGGCGCCGCCGGCGTGTTCGAGCGCATGGGCGTGCATCCGCACCAGGTAGCCGATTACCTCGCCCTCTGCGGTGACGCGGTGGACAACATTCCTGGCGTGCCCGGCATCGGTGCGAAGACGGCCGCGGCGCTCCTCGCCCACTTCGGCAGCCTCGACGCGATCCTCGAACGCGTCGATGAAGTGCCATACCTGCGTTTCCGCGGTGCCGCCGCCTGCGCGGTGCGCTTGCGCGAACACGCGGAACAAGCGCTGCTGTGCCGCCGCCTGACCCGCATCGCGCTGGACATTGCCGTCGCGGAAACGGCAGACGCATTGAGCCGCCGCGCGGGCGATGCCACGGCCGTCGACGAGCTCTGCGAACGCATCCGCTTCGGACCGCTGACCCGTACCCGCCTCAAAGCCTTGATCTGACGCCGGGGCGGCACCGCAACGTCACGTCGACGCGATACCCTTGTAGGGATACTTCGCCGTCCCGCCAAGGAGCCGCCCATGCATACAAGCCCGCTGCCGCACGCCTCGCCCATTCCCGACGATGCTTCCGCGCCCGAGGAAACGTTGTACACGGGCAAATGGCTGACGATGAAGAAGCGCGGGCGCTGGGAGTACGCCGTGCGCAACAATCCGCGCGGCGCGGTGATCATCCTGGCGGTCACGCCCGAGGACAAGGTCGTCTTCGTCGAGCAATACCGCGTATCCATCCTCGCCAACACGATCGAGATGCCGGCGGGACTGGTCGGCGACCTCACGGGCTCCGAGGACGAGGACGTGCTGCTGGCGGCTCGGCGCGAGCTCGAGGAAGAAACCGGCTACGCCTGCGGCCGCATCGAGTTCGTGCACGAGGGACCCTCCTCGGCGGGCATGAGCACGGAAATGATCGCGTTCGCGCGGGCCTGGGACCTGGAGAAGGTCGGCGAGGGCGGCGGCGACGAGACCGAAAACATCATCGTCCACGAGGTGCCCCGCGCCGAGGCGGGCAAGTGGCTGTTCGAGCGGGCCAAGGAAGGGTTCTCGATCGATGCGAAGCTGTTCGCCGGGCTGTGGTTCATCGAGCACCCGGACGCGCACATGCGCTGAGACGGGGCGGGGCCTAGAAAAGAAGCCTGTCAATTCTTGTCCTGCGCGCTCCCGCCGGGGTAGCCTTCCCTCTGCCTCATCCGGCGCCGTCCATGTCCGTCCGTTTCGCCCATCTCCACCTGCACAGCGAATATTCGCTGGTCGACTCGACCATCCGCATCAAGCAGTTGGTCGCTGCCTGCGTGCGCATGGGGATGCCGGCCGTCGCGCTGACGGACGAGAACAACCTGTTCGGCCTGGTGAAGTTCTACAAGCAGTGCACGGCGGCAGGCATCAAGCCCATCGCCGGCTGCGACATATGGGTGTCCAGCCCCGACGATCCGCGGCCCTGGCGCCTCACCCTGCTCTGCCAGGACCGCGACGGTTACCTGAACCTCTCGCGCCTCGTCTCACGCGCCTGGCGCGAAGGCCAGGGCAGCGGGCGGGCGTTGGTCGAAGCCAGCTGGTTGCAGCCGGAGAGCGTGCGCGGCCTGATCGCCATCGCCGGGCGCGAGAGCGAAGTCGCGCGCGTCGCACTCGGCGCGGGGCTGCCGGCCGCCGGGCAGCGCCTCGGGCCGTTGCGCCGGCTCTTCCCCGACCGCCTCTACCTCGAGCTCACCCGCACTGGCCGGGAAAACGAGGAACACTGGGTACGCGCCGCCATGGCGCTTGCCGGCGAGCACGGCTTGCCCGTCATCGCCAGCAACGACGTGCGCTTCCTCGAGCGCGAGGGCTTCGAGGCCCATGAGGCGCGCACCTGCATCAACCAGGGCCGCGTCCTCGCCGACCCCAAGCGGCCGCGCGACTACAGCGAAGAGCAGTACGTCAAGTCGCCGGAGGACATGGAGGCCTTGTTCGCCGACATTCCCGAGGCCTTGGAGAATACGGTCGAGCTGGCGCGGCGCTGCAACCTGGAGCTTTCCTTCGGTACGTACTACCTGCCGAACTTCCCGGTGCCCGAAGGGCATACGCTCGACACCTACATCCGTGAGCAAGCGCAGAAGGGGCTGGAGGAGCGCCTCGCCACGCACCCGCTCGCCCCGGGCAAGACGCTGGAGGACTACCAGGCCCGGCTCGACCGCGAGGTCGACGTCATCATCCGCATGGGCTTCCCCGGCTACTTCCTGATCGTCGCCGACTTCATCAACTGGGGTAAGCAGAACGGGATTCCCGTCGGTCCCGGCCGCGGCTCGGGCGCGGGTTCGCTGGTGGCCTGGGTACTGAAGATCACCGACCTGGATCCGCTCCAGTTCGAGCTGCTGTTCGAGCGCTTCCTCAATCCCGAGCGCGTGTCGATGCCCGACTTCGACATCGACTTCTGCATGGACCGCCGGGACGAGGTCATCGACTACGTCGCGCGCAAGTACGGCCGCGACCACGTCAGTCAGATCATCACCTACGGTTCCATGGCCGCGAAGGCCGTGCTGCGTGATTCGGGCCGTGTACTCGGCATGGGCTACGGCCAGGTCGATCGCCTCGCGAAGCTCATCCCGAACCGCCCGCTCGACCTCACGCTGTCCGACGCGCTGGGCCGTTCGGAGAAGTCGAAGAAAGAATCCGATCGCGTCGTCAAGGAATTCTGCGACATCTACGAGACCGAGGAGGAGCCGCGTGCCCTCATCGACCTCGCGCTGAGCCTCGAAGGCCTCACCCGCAACGCCGGCAAGCACGCCGGCGGCGTCGTCATCGCACCCACGCCGCTGACCGACTTCGCGCCGCTGTATTGCGAACCGAGCGGCGAAGGTGTCGTCACCCAGTACGACAAGGACGACGTGGAGGCCGTAGGCCTCGTGAAGTTCGACTTCCTCGGCCTGCGCACGCTCACGATCATCGACTGGGCGGTGAAGGCGATCAACAAGCGACGCGAACGCGAAGGCGTCGAGCCGCTTGTGATCGAGTCGCTGCCGCTGGACGACCCCAAGGTCTACGACCTGCTCAAGAAGGCGCAGACGGTCGCGGTCTTCCAGCTCGAGTCGCGCGGCATGCAGGGCATGCTCAAGGATGCGCAGGCCGACCGCTTCGAGGACATCATCGCCCTCGTGGCGTTGTATCGCCCCGGTCCCATGGACCTCATCCCCAGCTTCTGCGCGCGCAAGCACGGCAAGGAGCCGGTCGAGTATCCCGATCCGCGCGTCGAGCCCATCCTGAAAGAGACCTACGGCATCATGGTCTACCAGGAGCAGGTGATGCAGATGGCGCAGATCGTCGGCGGTTACACGCTCGGCGGCGCCGACCTGCTTCGCCGCGCGATGGGCAAGAAAAAACCCGAGGAAATGATCAAGCACCGCGCGACGTTCCGCGAAGGTGCGGCCAAGGACGGCATCGACGGCGACAAGGCCGACGCGATCTTCGACCTCATGGAGAAGTTCGCCGGCTACGGCTTCAACAAGTCGCACGCGGCCGCCTACGCGCTGGTGTCGTACCAGACGGCGTGGCTGAAGGCGCACTACCCCGCCGAGTTCATGGCCGCGACGATTTCGTCGGACATGGACAACACCGAGAAGGTGGTTACCTTCCTCGACGAAACCCGCGCCATCGGCATCACCGTGCTGCCGCCGGACGTCAACGCGTCCGCATGGATGTTCGAGGCGGTGGAGCCGAAGGTGGTGCGCTACGGGCTAGGGGCGATCAAGGGCGTGGGCCAGGGCATCTGCGAGGAAATCGTCGCCGAGCGCAAGGCACGTGGTCCCTATCGCGGCCTCGTGGACTTCTGCCAGCGCGTCGGCTCCAACAAGCTCAACAAGCGCACGATGGAAGCGCTGGTGCAGTCTGGCGCCCTGGATGCGCTCGGCGAGAACCGCGCCACGCTCCTCATGCACATTCCGGAGGCGATGCGCGCCGCCGACCAGGAAGCGAAGAACCGTGCCTCGGGACAAGTGGACATCTTTGGCAGCGCCTTCGGCGCGGCCGAGGCGCCGAGCATCATCGAGCTGTCGGGCTCGGTGCCGGAACGGCCGCTCGAGCAGTTGCTGCAAGGCGAGCACGATACGCTCGGCCATTACCTCTCCGGCCATCCCACCGATCCGTGGAAGGCGGAACTGGCGCAGCTGTCCAGTTGCCCCATCGGCGAGATCCCGCAGCGCTACCAGCCGCCGAAGCCGCGGCGCAACGACGATGACGAGAACGGCAACCGCTTCCGTCGCGGCCCGGAAACACCCTGGACCGTCGCCGGCATGGTCGTGGGCATGCGCAAGCGTGGCGAAAGCGACGCCTTCGTGCAGATCGAGGACGCGACGGGCCTGCTGGAAACCAGCTTCTTCCGCGAGGTCTTCATGGAGGCCGCGCCGCTGCTCACGCGCGGCAACCTGATCGTGGTCGAAGGCGGCCTGCGTATCGACGACTTCGCCGGCGGCTACCAGTTGCGCGCGCGAAAAGCCTATTCGCTCTCCGATGCGATGGAACATTTCGGGCGGCTGCTCACCGTGAAGCTCAACGGAGTCGGCCAGGAGTTCCCACAACACCTGCGGCAGGCCCTGATGGGGTATCGCGGCGGCCGGACTCCGCTGCTGCTCTCGGGTTACCGCAATGCCGTGGGCCAGGCGAGCCTCGAACTCGGCGACGCCTGGCGCGTGCGTGCGTTACCGGACCTGCTGCGCACCTTACGCACACTGCCCGGCGTGCTGGGCACGGAACTGCGCATGGTGCGTCCTTCCGAATGAAAACCGCCGCCCGCGCACGGGCGGCGGCGAGACTCAAAGTACCTCGACTGCGTCGGCGGGCGCTTCCACGAGATAGACATCGTCCACATGGATGGCGGTCGCTGGCCCTTCCACGTTAGTGATCTCCACCAGCACGTGGGCCGGCGGGGGGAACGGCTTCCCGTTCGCCACCAGTTCGACCACCTGCCAACCGCCACCCGAGACAGTCGTCGTGGTGGAACCGATCGGCTTCTTGAACTGGCCGTTGGCGTCGCTCATCGAGAGGGCGACGTGGACCTGCGCGTCGCCCGAGGTCGAACGCACCTTGAAGCGCAAGGCGTAGGCGGCGCCGTCCCACTTGTAGAACATCGCGTAGACGGACTGCTGGAGGGCGCTTCCGTAACCGAGCAGGGCGTACGAGTTATCCGCTTCGGTCCCGATGGCGATCCGCCCCAGGGTTTCCCAGCCGGCAAGGCTTTCGAAGTCGCCACTCTTCACGGGCAGCAGGCAGGTGGCGTCCGCTTCGATGAACGAATGGCAGCGCGGCAGGTGGGTGGGGTCCGGCATGTTGCCGGCCAGGGCGGGGCCTGCGAAGAAAAGCGCGGCGACGGCGGCCGCCCGATATGAGCGGCGGAACGATGGCAAGAGTTTCATGATGCTCCTTGACGTAGTTGATCGGCATGCGGATGCCGGCGGAATCCCATTCCGCGGCGAGTATTTGAGCGCAGCCGCCGTCCCATTTGGGCGCGGCCTACGACCAGCAAGAGGCTTTCCTACGCCAGGCGTCGCCCAAGGTCGCAGCCCGTTGCTCCAACGCCATGCATATCAGCCACTTAAGTCCCGCCGATCCCGACCATACCCGGACGCACACCGCCCAGCCCGTCACTCGGTATAATCAGTGGTCTTGCCCGGATCACGCGACTTCATGAATCCCAACTTCCTCGATTTCGAACAACCCATCGCCGAACTGGAAGCGAAGATCGAAGAACTGCGCCATGCCAGCAGCGGGCAGGCGTTCAATATCGACGAGGAAGTGGGCCGCCTGCGCGAGAAGCTGAAGATCAAGACGGCCGAGATCTTCCGCAACCTCACGCCGTGGCAGATCAGCCAGGTCTCCCGTCACCCGGCGCGTCCCTACACCCTGGACTACATCCAGGGCATGTGCGAGGAATTCCACGAGCTCAAGGGCGACCGCATGTTCGCGGACGACCAGGCCATCGTGGGCGGCCTTGCGCGCATCAACGGCCGTTCGATCATGATCGTCGGCCACCAGAAGGGCCGCGACACCAAGTCCAAGGTGAAGCGCAACTTCGGCATGCCGCGTCCGGAGGGTTACCGCAAGGCGCTGCGCCTGTTCAAGATGGCGGAGCGCTTCGCGATCCCCGTCTTCACCTTCATCGATACCGCGGGCGCATGGCCCGGTATCAACGCCGAGGAACGCGGTCAGTCCGAGGCCATCGCGCGCAACCTGCTGGAGATGGCCGAGCTGCGTGTGCCGATCATCTGCACGGTCACCGGCGAAGGCGGTTCCGGCGGCGCGCTCGCCATCGGCGTGGGCGACCGCACGCTCATGTTGCAGTACTCCACCTACTCGGTGATCACGCCGGAAGGCTGCGCCTCCATCCTGTGGAAGAGTGCCGACAAAGCCAAGGACGCCGCCGAGGTCATGGGCCTCACGGCACCGCGCCTGCTGGAAAACGGCCTCATCGACAAGATCGTGCGCGAGCCACTGGGCGGCGCGCACCGCGGCCCGCAGTCCATGGCAACGCGCCTGAAGGCCGTGTTGCTCAACGAACTGGAAGCCCTCGAGGCGATGCCGATCGAGCAACTGCTCGAGAAGCGTTACCACCGCCTGCGCGGCTACGGCGCCTTCAGCGAAGGCTGAGCCATGGCGATCACCGGGCTCGCGCATGTGAACATCCGAGCATCGGAAGCCCTGGTCGAACGCGTGCGTCGTTTTCATGCGGACGTCCTGGGTCTCGTGGAAGGCCGCCGTCCCCCGTTCCAGTCGCGCGGGTACTGGCTCTACGCGGGCACTCTCGACATTATTCACCTCACCATCGATCCGTCGATGGATGAAGACGCGCCAGCACGCACCGGTTGGCTGGATCATTTCGCCTTCGCCGCCGCCGATCTCGAAGGCACCCTGGCCCGGCTCGATGCCCACGGCGTCGCTTACCAGGTCGAGCAGGTGCCCGTTTCGGGCGAGGTCCAGGTGTTCACGAGGGATCCCGCCGGCATCGCCATCGAGCTGAATTTCGCCGCCTGACCGCCACGTGCAGGTCGCAGTACCATGGCGGTACTGCCGCATCTGGAGCCTTCGATGGCCAATGACGTCACCGTGAAGCTCGCCGTGTTGATCGATGCCGACAATGCGCGCGCCGCGATTGTCGACGGATTGCTCGCCGAAGTCGCGAAATACGGCACGGCGCATGTAAAGCGGATTTACGGCGACTGGACCGGGCCCAACCTCGGCGGGTGGAAGAGCGCCCTCCTCGATCATTCAATCCAGCCGATCCAGCAGTTCGCTTACACGTCCGGCAAGAACGCCACGGACTCGGCGATGATCATCGACGCGATGGACCTGCTCTACGCCAATCGCTTCGACGGCTTCTGCATCGTCTCCAGCGACAGCGATTTCACCCGGCTCGCCTCGCGCATTCGCGAAGCGGGCCTGATCGTCTATGGGTTTGGCGAGCGCAAGACGCCGCAACCCTTCGTCTCCGCCTGCGACAAGTTCATCTATACCGACCGCCTGGTCGGTACGGTGGAGAGCGAGCCGGAAGAGCCCAGGGCGAAGAAGTCGCCGAGTGAGCTCCGTGGCGATACGAAGCTCATGAACCTGCTGCGCAATGCCATCGATGCCGCGTCCGACGAGAACGGCTGGGCGGCATTGGGCGCGGTCGGCAACATCGTCAGCAAGCGATCGCCGGATTTCGACTCGCGCGACTACGGCTATTCCAAGTTCAGCGGCCTCATCGCCGCGGTAGGGCTGTTCGAGATCGAGGACCGACAGTTCGGCAACGCCAGGCATCCTTACGTCCGTAACAAACCGCGGAGCAAATGAGCGCTAGCCTCGCCACCCACCTCGACCGCGCGCTGGACGATGCAGGCGACGCGCCGCTGGTCGTGGCGTATAGCGGCGGCCCCGACTCGACCGCGCTGCTGCATGCCCTCGCCATGCGGTCGCCACGGCCCTCGCTCCGCGCGTTGCATGTAGACCACGGTCTGCATGCGGAGAGCGGTGTTTGGGCCCTGCATTGCAGGCGCTTCTGCGAATCGCTGGACGTGCCTTTCGAAACGGTTCGGGTCACGGTGGACCTCACTCGCGGCGAAGGCGTCGAAGCAGCGGCGCGACGCGCTCGCCGTGCCGCTTTCGCCGCGACGCTGACACCCGGCGAACGGCTGGTGCTGGCACACCATCGCGACGACCAGGTCGAGACGGTGCTGCTCAAGCTGTTGCGCGGCGCGGGGCCGGAGGGTCTCGCCGGGATGCGGCCGCTGCGACCGCTTGGCGCCGGAACGCTGTGGCGCCCCTTGCTCGACCTGCCGCGCATCGCCCTGCTGGATTACATCGCCGAGTTCGCCCTGGATACGGTGCACGATCCGTCCAACGACGATCCGCGTATCGCCCGCGGCTACTTGCGTGGCACCGTCATGCCGGCATTGGCCGCGCAGTGGCCCCAGGCTGCCGTGAGCATCGCGCACAGCGCCCGCCTTTGTGCCGAGGCCGCGGAAAGCCTGCGCGACGCGTGGATGGATGCGCTCGGCCTGTTGCACGACGATCGCGGGACCCTCGACGCCGCCGGCTGGCTGGCGCTACCTCCCGCCTGGCGCTCCCCCCTCCTCGACCACTGGCTGCATGCGGTGGGCCTTTCCGCGCCAACCACGGCGCAGCGCGAGACGCTCGAGCGGCAGGTTCGCGAGGCCGCGGCGGAACGCCTGCCATTGGTGGGCTGGGGGGACACCGAGGTGCGCGTCTGGCGGGGACGACTGTGGGCCATGCGTCGTCGCGGCGACTTCGACCACGGCTGGACCGCGCCGTGGCGAGGCGAACCCGTCGCCCTGCCGGGCGGGGGGACGCTGGCACTCTCTGGGGGACGTCTGGCGACGCCCTTGACCGTGCGTTATCGCCACGGCGGCGAAACCCTGCGCCCGCATGGCGACCGGCACACACGTGAACTGCGCGACCTCTTCCAGCAAGGCGGGGTGCCGCCCTGGGAGCGCCCGCGCATGCCTCTCGTGGATGCCGGCGACCGCCTCATCGCAGTAGCCGACAAGTGGCTGAGCGACGAGGGAAAAGCACTCTTCGATGTGGCGGGCGGACGCCCGGTGTGGCATCGCGACGATTGATCGAAATCGCTGTGTGAGCTAGTTTTGCGGCCATGCCGAAGTCTTCCGACACCCCCGCGCCCGTCTCCTCGATTGCCGAATTCGAGCACTCGCTGGACGAGCTCGAACAGCTGGTCACGCGCATGGAAGGCGGAGAGCTCAGCCTCGACGACTCCCTGAAATCGTTCGAGCGCGGCATCGGCCTTTACCGTCATTGCCAGACGGCGCTGGAGCAAGCGGAATTGCGCGTGCGCCTGCTGCTCGACCCCCAAGCTCCCGATACCGCCGAACCCTTTGACTCCCGCATCGACTGACCTGCCGGCGCCGCTCAAGGCGCTGGTCGGCCGGGCGGACGACGCCCTTGCGCGCGTCCTGCCCGGCGAAGACCTGCCCCCGAGCGACCTGCACCGGGCCATGCGCTATGCCGTGCTCAGTGGCGGCAAACGCCTGCGCCCCCTGTTCGTCTACGCGGCCGGCCACGCCTTGGGCTGCGACGGCGCCGTGCTCGACGCGCCGGCCTGCGCGGTGGAAATCATCCACGCCTATTCGCTCGTGCACGACGACCTGCCGGCGATGGACGACGACGCGCTGCGCCGCGGCCGGCCGACGTGCCACATCGTGTTTGGCGAAGCCATGGCGATCCTCGCCGGCGACGCCTTGCAGGCGCTGGCGTTCGAGATCCTCGCCACGGCATCGGGCGACGACGACGTGCAACGGCAGATCGCCATGCTCCGCGCCCTGGGCGCCGCCTGCGGCGCGGAAGGCATGGCCGGTGGCCAGGCCTTCGACCTCGCTGGCGTGGGAAGGAAGCTGTCGCTGGAAGAACTCGAGCGGATGCACGCCTATAAGACGGGCGCCCTCATCCGCGCCTCCATCCGCCTGGGTGCGCTCGCCGCCGGCTGCGGCGATGCGGGCATGCTCGAACGACTCGACCGCTACGGCCACGCCGTGGGCCTGGCTTTCCAGGTCCGCGACGACATCCTGGATGTCGAAGGCGAATCCGCGGTCATCGGCAAGACCGCCGGCAAGGACGCGGCCGCCGACAAACCCACCTTCCCGTCCATCCTCGGCCTCGAGGCCTCGCGTGCCCGGCTGGCGAACCTGGTCGACGAAGCCCTGCAGGCCATCGCGCCGCTCGGCGACCGTGGCGAGTGGCTGGCCGAACTGGCGCGGTACTCCGCCCGGCGCGGGCACTGACCGGCTACCGCCTGTAGGAGCCGCCATCGCGGCGAGGACGCCGCCGTGGCGCGGGTTTTTCTCGCCGCTATAGCGGCTCCTACACGGCGAGACGCAAAAAAAAAGGCTCGCGCGGGCGAGCCTTCTTTCAACCAGGATACGGGTGCTTCAGGCGATCAGCCGCAGCGTGAACGGGTAACGATAGGTACCGTCCGAGCTGACGCGGATCGCGGCGATGATGCAGAAGATCAGGTTGAACAGCCACAGCAGCGGCGTGAGGAATGCGCCGATGATGACAAAGGCGAGGATCCAGCAGATCACGTAGCCAATCAGCACGGTGATCTGGAAATTCAGTGCTTCCTTCGCCTCGGCCACGAGATAGGTCTTGTCGGCGCGGTCCTTGTGAACGAGCCAGACGATCAGCGGCACGATGATGCTGAAGATGATGCCCGAGAGGTGGGTCAGCATCGCGATGTTCTTGTCGTCCGTATTGACCGCCGCCTGGGTAGGCTCATACGGCGGCGGGCTCGGCGGGGGCGACGGCGGGATCTGGTCGGACGGCGTGCTCATGGCGAAACTCCGTGGACGGTGTCGGCGCCCACTCTCCGATCCACTCGTGCCGCTGTCAAGCAGACGTTCGGCACAGACGGCTGCCGCGCCTGCCGGCGGCGGGTCATTCCCCGGCGATCGTCATCTTCTCCACCAGCCAGGAGCCGGTGAGGATGTGCGAGCGGCGGTCCACGTCCTTGCCCACGGCGACCAGGTTCGCGTACATGTCGCGCAGGTTCGCCGCGATGGTGATTTCCTCAACCGGGTAGGCGATCTGTCCGTTCTCCACCCAGAAACCCGAGGCACCGCGCGAATAGTCGCCGGTGACGATCGATACGCCCTGCCCCATCACTTCGGTCACCAGGAGACCGGTGCCCAGCTTGCGCAGCATGCCGGCGAAGTCGTCGTCGCCCGTTCTGACATAGAGGTTATGCACGCCGCCGGCGTTGCCGGTGGAGGACAGGCCCAGCTTGCGGGCGGAATAGCTGCCCAGGATGTAGCGCTGCAGGACGCCGTCCACGACGAGCGGCGCGTCGATGGTGGCGACGCCCTCCGCGTCGAACACCGATGACCCATGCCCACGCGGCACCAACGGCTTTTCGTCGATGCGGAACCACGACGGCAGGATCTGCTTGCCGACATGGTCCACCAGGAAGCTGGAGCGGCGGTACAGCGAGCCGCCGCTCACGGCGCCCAGCAAGTGACCGAGCAGCGAGCGCGACACTTCGGGTGCGAACAGCACGGGCGCCTGCCGCGTGCCCAGGCGGCGCGCGCCCATGCGCGAGAGCGTACGCTCGGCGGCCTTGCGCCCGATCTCGGCGGCGTCCATGAAGTCGTTGGCGTTGCGGACGCTGTCGTACCAGTAATCGCGCTGCATTCCGTCGTCGTCGCCCGCGATCAACGCGACCGACAACGAATGCCGCGTGCCGCGCTCGCGACCGAGAAAGCCGTGCGAGTTCGCGTAGACGGAAAGGCTCTGCCCCGCGTTCACGCTGGAGCCGTCGGAATTGGTGATGCCCGCGACGGCTCGACCGGCGTCCTCGATGTCCTGGCCCAGCGCAATGGCGCTGCCGACATCGAGGTCCCAGGGGTGCCAGAGGTCCAGGTCCGGGAAGTCCTTCGCCATGCGCTCGGCGTCGGCCAGGCCGGAGGCCGGGTCTTCTTCGGTGAACTTCGCGATGGCGCAGGCCTGCTCGATGGTGGCCTGGATCGAATCCGGATGCAGGTCCGCGGTACTCGCCGAGCCCTTGCGCTGACCGAAATACACGGTGAGGGCGAAGCCGCGGTCGCGGGTGTGCTCCACCGTCTCTACCTCGCCCAGCCGCACGTTGACGTTGAGGCCCACGTCGATGCTGGCGGACACCTCCGCCTGGCTCGCCCCGGCGGCGCGGGCGCGCCGAATCGTGTCCTCGGCCAGTTCGGCGAGGCGATCGAGGTCCTGGTGGCTGGTGTCGGGGGCGGCAACTTGGCTCACGTGGGCGTCCTGGGGTCTGGGCGGTTAGAATATCGGGCCGTACGCGGCCAATCTCCATCAAATGGGGCCGCGTGGCCCGATCAAAAGCAAGGGCACCGCCCATGGTGCCATGGAACCCCTTATGAGCGTCCGAGTCGGCTACTACCGCCACTTCAAGGGCATGCCTTATCGCGTGCTGGGCAGCGCCCTGCACAGCGAGACGATGGAAGAACTGGTCATCTACCAGGACCTCTACGACCAGCGGCGTTTGTGGGTGCGCCCTGCCGCCATGTTCGCCGAAACCGTGGAACGGGACGGCAAGACCTTTCCCCGCTTCGCCTTCGAACGCGACGCCGACGATTTCCAGTCCATCACGGATGCCATGCCATGAAGCCTTCCGACGACCGCCCGAACGACGCGCACGACGAGGACGACTTCGGCCCGAGCCGCAGCGAGAAACGCCGCAATGCGCTCGACATCCTGAAGCTCGCCGGACAGCTCATGGAACTGCCGCCCAGCCGCATTCCGAAGCTCAACCTGCCCGAGGACATCGTCGACGAGATCGGCCGCACGCGGAAAGTCACGGCGCACATCGCCCGCAAGCGCCAGCTCGCCTTCCTCGCAAAGCAGATGCGCAGGCACGGCGACGAGGCCTTCGTGGACGCGCGTGCCGCGCTGGGCGAAGACCGCGATCGTCAGCGGCAGGAAGCGGCGCACATGCATCGCCTCGAGGCGGCGCGAGAGAGGTTGCTGGAGGGCGGCGACACCGCGCTCGGTGAGTTGTTCGACCGTCACCCCGAACTCGACCGCCAGCACCTGCGCTCGCTGGTGCGCCAGGCGAAGGCCGAACGCGATGCGAACAAGCCGCTGCACGCGTTCCGGGAGATCTATCGCATCCTGAAGGAATTGGAGGCGTCCCCGGCCGCCGAATAGCGCGCGCCGTTTGGTGGGCAAAGCACGGCGGTATGTGGCGATACTCCAAAAAGAAAGGGCGGTGGATTACTCCACCGCCCTTCTTCGTTCCGTACTACTGATCCCTTACCAGCCGATCCCGAGTTCGAGATGTTCCGGCTGGGTCTCGATCAGCGTCGAGCTCTGGTCCGAGACGTCGTCGTACGCGAAGCCGTAGGCCTTGCCGTTGACACCGTGCAGGTGCCAGAAGCGCGCGTAATAGTTCGTCGGCGACTGCTGGTAGAACGATCCCGCGTCCTTCCACAGGCTCGTATCTTCCACGACGTGGCGGTTGAACGCGGCGCAGAGCTGCGCCTCGAGCTGGCCTTCCACGCCCCACGGATCCGTGGACCGGGCCAAAGCGCCCTTGCCTTCCAGGACATCCTGCGTGCTGGGCTTGCCGACCTTGAACAGCATGCCTTCCGGCTCGTCCTGTTCATGCGTATCGGCCCAGTTGGTGTGGGTGAAGGTCAGCACCCCGTCGATGACGGTGCCTTCGAACTGCTTGTTGCCGATCGTCATCTCGAGCACGTGGTCCTGGTAGAACGCCCACGACTGGTCGATGTAATCGTCGAAGTAATGCTCCTGCGGCTTGCCCACGTCGAACGCTGCCTTGCCCGGTGCCAGGATACGGATGGGATCGGCCTCGGAAAGCTGGAACTCGGCCGGAACCTCCTGGTTGTACTGGGCGAAGATCTGCGCACGCGTCTGCGTGATACCCGAGGACTCGTGCCTGGTCTTGTCGCCGCCATACACGTCGAGCGACAGCGGGATCGAGAACTGATCCACCTGCGTCGTGTTGATGAAGATGGCGTTGTCGTTCCAGGTGAACTCGTACCAGTCGTAGTGCACGTCGATGTTCGGATCGGTCGCATTGAGCGGGTTCGGACCCGCGAAGCCGATCGAGCCGTCTGCCGCCTTGAGGATCTTGATGTACATCGGCTCGCCGACCGAGACGAAGATCCGGCCCGAGTCCAACTTCGGCAGCTTGAGCAGCTTGGCCTGCGCCAACGTGAAGAAGTAGTTCGGGTAGTTCTGGCCGTTCTTGGTCAGGTGGCCGGTGCCATCGTTATCCGCTTCCGATGCGGCCGTCACCGTGCCGTCCGGCTTGACCCACGAGAACACCTGCGACACCGGGTCGCGGCCGATGACGGCGACGAAGATCTGGTCGTCACGCCACGTGCCGTTGGTCGTGTTGCGCAGCTGTGTACCGATGAAGCCGGGATACGTCGTGTAGTCGAAACCCTGTGCCGGATCGTTCGCCTGCGGATTTTCCGGCGGCGTGCCACCGTCGTTGCCGTCCGCCGCATACACGCCCATCTCCCACAGCGAATACCCGTAGGGACTGGAGCGCTTGAGGCCGCTCATCCGCACGTATTGCGCCGAGATCGCCGGGAAGGTGACGGTTTCCGTACCACCCTGGCTGTTCTCGTTGTCGTACGCGAGGTTCCAGGTCTTCCCGTCCGTCGAGACTTCGATGCGGTAGGCGAGCGCATGCGCGTTCTCCCACGACAACACCACCTTGCCAATGGTCTGCACGGAACCGAGATCGACCTGGAACCACTGGTCGTCGGTGAATCCGGAAGACCACCGCGTGCCGGCGTCGCCGTCGACCACGTTCTCCGGCTTGAAAGCCACCGGGTTCTCGCTGTCGGAGGCGAGCACCGTGCGGTGCAGCGCGAGGTTGCCGCTCGTGGGAACCGTCTGTTCCGGTTGTTGCGGAACCTGCGGTTGCGTCTGCGCGGGTTGGTCGTTCACCGGCTGCTGAGGCTGCGTCGTCGTGGCAGCGTATACCTCGAATTCGAACATCGAATTGCCATAGCCCGTGTTCCGCTTCGTGCTGTTCATGCGCACGTAGCGAGCGGTCTGCGCCGTGAACGACTGCGTGTCCACGCCGCCCTTGCCCACGATCGGGCCCTTGACGGTGTTCCAGTGCGTACCGTCGTCCGAGGTGTCGATCGTGTACTGCGCGGACGAGGCATTCTCCCAACGCATGATCACGTGGTCGAAGGTCTTCGGCGTGCCGAAGTCCACGACCAAGTCGGCCGGATCGATGCCCGGTGCCGACGCCCAGCGCGTGTCGAAGCTGCCGTCGATGGCGGCAGACGGGCCGAGGTCACCGCGTTCCGGGTCCACGGATGACGACGCGGTGGCACCCTTGGCGATGTTCACTCCGCCCTTGCCGTCACCCGGTGTACCGGGGCTCGGCGGATTGCCGCCACCGTTGTCACCGCCGTTGTCGCCATCGCCGTTACCGGGTTGCTGCACGGGCGGCGTGCCGAAGACGGGGTCGGAGCCGTCGCCGGAGTTGTCGACCGCCAGGATGACGTCATTGCTGGTCGTGGAAAGGCCTTGGGCACTGACCACCCTTACGCGCAAGCGGGCGCCGTTATTTGCCGCCACGAGCGCCGGGGTGGCATACGTGCCATCAGGGGTGCTCGAGAGGAACGACTCCACGTCGCTGCCGTCCGCGTCCTTGCCGACGTCGTACCAGTCGTAGCTGAGCGGACCCACGCCCGTCGCCACCACCGTGAAGCGCGCCGAACGACCCACGCCGGCCTTCTGGCTGGCAGGCTGTCCCGTGATCACCGGAGCGACCGCACGCGCACCCTTCACGCACAACACGTGACCCGGATTGTTCTCCGCGACCTCGCGGCTCTTCACACCGAGCGAGTTCACCTGGAAGGCGAACTGCGGGTCGCTCGGATCCTGTCCTTCGGTCCAGGTCGTCCATGCGCCGGGGAAGGCCGCCGTCGAGTAGTTCTGCCCACTGATAGCCAGTGCTTCGTCGACGGTCGGAAGACGCATGCCGTCCTTCGCGCATTCGGCGATCGCCTTCGACTGGGTGAACTGCGCGCCCTGGTCCGTGAAACCGCGCTGGGTACGATCCCACTGCAGGCCGCTCAGGGAATCCGTCACCAGGGCGGAGCCGGAGACCGTGGTGTAGCGATCCGTGACCGCGCAGCAACCGGCGGAGTCGTAGACCTCGAACTCATAAAGCGAATAACCGTAGTCGGTGGCGCGCTTGATGCCCTGCATGCGCACGTACCGACCGGTGACCGGACGGTCGAAGGTGAAGTCTTCCGTGCCGCCGTTACTGGTCTCGGCGTGGTACGCGTCCTGGAAGCCTGAGTCCGGGCTGTCCGAGTACTGGATCTTGTACTCCGCCGCGTGGGCGTTCTCCCACTTGAGCACCACACGGTTGAACGTCCGCGACGACCCGAGGTCCACGGTGATGAACGCCGTGTCGTCACCGATCTTCGAACCCCAGCGCGTGGTCTCGTCACCATCCACCGCCTGCCATGCCGCGGTGCCCTGCGGGTTTTCCACCTCGCTGGACAACGTTGCCTTCTGGCGGGCCAGGTTCGCGCCCGGCGGGGCGAGCGTCAGTTTTGCCGATGCCGTCACGGCGGCCGCATCGCCCGTGATGTTGGTCACGGTGACGCTATACGTTCCGACGTCCGCCTGTTGCACGGACGGGATGGTGAACGTCGGAAGGTCGTCGCCGACCGGCTGGTCGCCGTGCGACCACTTGTAGTGGAACGGCGAGGTACCGGCCACCAGCTTCGACACGTCGAACGTCGCGGGCTGCCCGGGGTTGGCACGGACATCCGCCACCGCACCGGTGAACACAGGCGGCCGCGCGGCATTGACCGTGAGGAGCACCTCGGTCGAGAGCTGCTGGCTGCCCGAGTTGCTGATGAACACGGCGTACTTCTTTCCGTTGTCCGCCTGCGTGAGTACCGGCGTGTCGTAGGTCGGACCCGTGGCGTTGGCGATGGCGACGCCATCCTTCATCCACTTGTACTGCACCTTCGGCGAACCGGAGGCGACCACGGCGAAATGTGCCGACTGGCCTTCATCGACGTTCTGCGCTGTCGGCTGGGCCGCGATGACCACGGGCTTGAACGGGAAGACATGGAGCACGGCCGGCGCCGACTCCTGGTCCGGACCCTGTCCGTGCACGACCACCGTGTACTTCGCACCGTCGTCGCCGAGGCTCGTGGCCGGCGTGGTGTAACTGGCACTGGTGGCACCTGGGATCTCGGCACCATCCTTCTTCCACGTGAAGCTGAGCGGCGGCGCGCCGGAAGCGGTCACGGAGAAGTGGCCCGTGTCGCCCACGGTGACGCTGTCGTCGACTGGATTGGCGATCACCGACGGCGGGCCGGACGGCGTCGGCGCCTTGGGCACGGCAGAGATCGCGAACGACGTGTGGCCGGTGAGGAGCCCGGGCGCGGACGCGCTGACCGTCACCGTACCCGTGTCGAACTTCGTGCGCAGGGCGATCTTCTGCAGGCCGCCTTCGAACTGGAGCTCGTGCGAACCGGGCGAATGGTAGTAATGGTGCGGCTCGGCAATGCCGCCGTTCTGATCGGGCGTTTCGCCGTCGCTGTAATCGACGTACTGCTGCGTGCCACCGTTGAAGCTGACCAGCGATGCCCCGCTGTCGACTTCGAAGTCCACCTTCTGCGCCGCGTCGGGAACGAGCACGCCATTGGCGTCGACGACCTTCGCCACGATGAAGGCGGCATCCGAGCCATTGGCGGTGATCTGGAACCGGGTGCCGTCGGGCTTGACGATGGGATCGGCCGTGTTCACCACCTCGAGCTCGATGTGATGCGCGGGACCCGCCGTGGCCAGGGTGTCTTCGACGTTCGCGCCGTTGGCATCGGTGCGGACGTTACCGACGTTGTCCAGGCACTGCGCCACCGCCGTGCCCGACTGCCAAGTCACATTCCAGTGCACCTGCCCCGGCAGCTTCGTGGTCTTCTGCGCCTTGTCTGCGCCCACGATCTTGCCGGTCAGGTGGTCCGTTTCACCGTTCTCGAGGTTGTACGAGGCCTCGTCGATCGTGTCCCAGGTGTTCGGCACCTGGTCGGTTCCCTGTTGCACGCCGTTGACCAGGAGGCGAACCTTCGGGCAATTGCTGAAGGCGTTGACCTGGATGTCGCCGGCGCGATTCCAGTTATGCGCCAGCTTGACCACCGGGCGCAGGTCATACGGCACCCACACCGATTCGTAGATGTAGTACAGCATGCGCGGGAAACGGTTCGCATCGGTCATCGACGCGTTGTTGCCCCGGGCGTTGTGACGGAAGCCCTTGATGGGCGTGCCGTCGTCGTGCGTCGCGACGCTGCCGTCGGGATTGCGTTGGAACGTCCAGTGCGTGGCGTCCTCGAGTCCCTCCACCATCTCGATGGTTTCACCCGGCGTGTCCGACGTGTACCACTGCGCCATGCCAAAGGTGCCGACCTTACGGGCCTGCGAATACGGCACGAGGTAGTTGAGTGCGAAGGCCAGCTCGTAGTCGTACGAATGACGCAGCGTGCCCGGACCCCAGTATTCCGCGCCCCAGGCGGGCTTGTTCGGGAACTCGGTCGAGTGCAGGTAAGTTTCGCAGCCGGCCTTGGAGCAGCTCAGGATGTCGCCGTTCGCGGCATTGGGCGTGCGATCGGCCGCCGCGCGGGGCGCAATGCTGTCCCAGCTCCTCGCCATCGCGCGCAGCTCCTGCGCGAATGGCGTGTTCATCGCGCCGTTGTCGTGTTCCCAGGCAAGGATGGACGGGTGACTGCGATCGCGGATCACGATGTCGCGATGCACTTCGCGCTTGATCGTCCACATGTCCTGGCAGGCTTGGTCGCCCGCCGTGCAGGCGTTGGCGAAGCCGTTCTCGCCGTCGCCGCTGGGCTGGACGATGAACACGCCGAGGGCATCGGCGGCCTCGACGAACTCGGGGCTCGATGGCGAATGACCGGGACGCCAGAGGTTGCCGCCGGCCTCGGCCAGCAGTTTCAGGTCGCGCCACTGCTGCTCTTCGGGCACGGAGGAACCGAGTGCGGGATAGTCGTAACGACCCGAGCCGCCCCACATGTACTGCTTCTTGCCGTTGATGTACGGGAAGTCCTTGTCCCAGGTAATCGTGCGGATGCCAAGCGTGCTCTGCTTCGCATCCACCACCGTGCCGTCGATGCTGACGGTATGCAGCACCTTGTACAGGTAGGGCTTGCCGTCGAGGCTGTTGTTCGGATACCAGAGCGTCGGGTTGTTCACCGTCAGCGTCTCGTCGAACACCGGGTTCTGGTCGCCCGGCACCACATGCGGCGCGAGCGTCCCCTCGCGCTGGTCGCTGGCGACGAGGTTGCCGCTGGCGTCGACGATCTGCGTCGTCAGCGTCACCGCCTGCGGCGCGTCGGTCTCGTTGACCACATTGGTCTGGACGCGGACCGTTGCCTGCTTATGGTCCGCGCTGATGGCTTGCGTACCGACGTACGTACCCCAGGTGTTCTGACCGGCGTAGACGTTCTCCGGAATGTGCACGAGGTTGGTGACGTGCAGCTTCACCGGCCGGAAGATGCCCGCCTCGGCCTGTCCGAAGCGGAACGAACCGGAAAAGCCGGGATCCTGGAAGAACCCGCCGCCGCTGCGGCTGACCTTCACCGCCAGCACATCGGTGCCGTCGAACTTCAGGAGCGGGGTGAGATCCACGATATGCGGCAGGAAGCCGATGACGTGGGTGGCCTGGGCGTCCGGTTGGCCCGGTTGGTTGAGTACGCCCGTACCCGGAATGAAGTGCCCGTTGACGTACACGCGGTCGCCCGTGTGTGCGCCCTCGAACTCCACCATGACCTTCTTGCCGCGGTACGACGCGGAATCGGTGAGTTTCGTGCGATACCAGCTTGTCTCGCCGTCAAGACTGCCCTGGCCGCCGCCGGATTCCTGGTTGATGAACGTCGTGAAGTCGTTGGCCGCGTGCGGCAGGCCGACCGTTAGCCAGTTGCTGTCGTTGAAATTGACGGCGGCGCCTTCGTCCCCGTTGGGCAAGGGCGCATAGACGACCGGATCGTTGGGATTGACGATCGATTGCTTGGTGTACTTCCACGGCTGCGCGCCAAGATTGATGTCCTGGCGATCCGACGGCGCGAGGGTGACGGCCTGGGCCGTCGCGGTCGCGCCGAGGAGCGCGAAGGCAAGCAGGCTGGAAAGCCTGGCCAACCGGGGCGTACCGCGGGATGGTGCGGGATGTCGCTTCATTGGATTTGGGTCCCCTGTCTGGGCCACGTTGGGATACGGCCGCTTTCCCATCGCGCACGAACGAGCAGCCGGCGCGCGATGCGCCGGCTTTTCGACCGTAATGCGATGAGTGGACTGTTCGCCCTGGTGCCGGTCTGTGCGAGCCCCTGCAGGCCAACCGGGTTTAGCCGTCCATACGCCGTCGCCGCGGATCATCCGCCTGCGGGATGACAGTCACAATACCAATACGGGTGACTGGCCCAAATTTTCGCACCATACGTTCGCGTTCCGTGATGCGCGTCCGGTTTGGAGCGTGGTCGAGGCGAATGGATAGGATTGGACAAGACGCCCGAAGGCAGCAAACGCGTCACTACGACGTTGTGCTCGACGCGCGCGTTCAACGTCACGCGTCAAGTTTGCGACACCTTGGCAGCGGGCTATGCCGCGGTGCCACCCACCGTCATGCCGTCAACGCGAAGCGTCGGCTGGCCCACGCCGACGGGCACGCTCTGGCCATCCTTCCCGCAGACACCGACGCCTTCGTCCAGCGCCAGGTCGTTGCCGATCATCGAGACACGGGTGAGCACCTCGGGACCGGAGCCCACGAGCGTCGCGCCCTTCACCGGGCGCGTGATCTTGCCGTCCTCGATGAGGTAGGCCTCGCTGGCCGAGAACACGAACTTGCCGTTGGTGATGTCGACCTGGCCGCCGCCGAAGTTCACGGCATAGAGGCCGCGCTTCACCGAGCGCAGGATTTCTTCCGGATCACGCTCGCCGGCGAGCATGTACGTATTGGTCATGCGTGGCATCGGCAGCTGCGCGAACGATTCGCGGCGGCCGTTGCCGGTGGACTTCACGCCCATCAGGCGTGCGTTGAGCTTGTCCTGCATGTAGCCCTTGAGGATGCCGTTCTCGATCAGCGTGGTGCACTCGCTGGGCGTGCCTTCGTCGTCGATGCTCAGCGAGCCGCGGCGGCCCGGCAGCGTGCCGTCGTCGACCACGGTCACGCCTTCGGCCGCGACACGCTGGCCGATGCGCCCGGCGAACGCGGAGCTGCCCTTGCGATTGAAGTCGCCTTCGAGGCCGTGGCCGATCGCTTCGTGGAGGAGGATGCCGGGCCAGCCGGGGCCGAGGACCACAGTCATGCTGCCCGCTGGCGCGTCGACCGCCTCGAGGTTGACCAGCGCCTGGCGCACGGCTTCCGCGGCGAAGGCATGCGCGCGTCCGTTCTCGATGAGTTCCCGATAACCATAACGGCCACCGCCGCCGGCATGGCCCTGTTCGCGGCGGCCATTCTGCTCGACGATCACCTGCACGTTGAGGCGTACCAGCGGTCGTACGTCGGCGGCCAGCGTGCCGTCGGATGCGGCGACGAGGATCGTGTCCATCGTGGCGGCGAGGCTCACCACGACCTGCTTTACCCGCGGATCGCGCGAGCGCGCATAGGCGTCCACGTCGCGCAGCAAAGCGATCTTGTCTTCGTTCGGCAGGCTCTCGACCGGGTCGATCGCCGGATACAGGCCGCGACCCGTGGCCAGCGCCAGCGGCTTGCCCGCGCCCGCGCCGCCCTGGGCGATCGCACGCGCGGCGCGCGAGGCTTCGAGCAGCTGTGGCAGGACGATCTCGTCCGAGTACGAAAAGCCGGTCTTCTCGCCGGAGATCGCACGCACGCCCACGCCCTGCTCGATCGAATGGCTGCCGTCCTTCACGATGCCCTCCTCCAGCACCCAGGACTCGCTGCGCGAATGCTGGAAGTAGAGGTCGGCGGCGTCGATCGATGGGCCCATCAGCTGGGAGAACACCCGGTCCAGGTCGTTGGCGGCGAGGCCACCGGGCGTGAGGAGGCGACGTTCGGCGAGGGAGATCAGGGAATCCATGGGGCTGCCGGTTGGGGAACGGGTGACCCCATATCTGGGGGCGTGGTGGGTTGGCTTAAAGCCGGAGGGTACTGCGTCGCCGCGTTGTTGGCTTCTCGCCGCTATTGCGGCTCCTACAGCGAGCTTTTATTGCTCGGGGGAGCGGTCGAGGGTTGGCCTTTGTCGATGGGGGTGAAGACAGGTTTGTCCCAGCTGCCGGTCACGTGGTATCGCTTGCGAGCGGCCTGGTTCAGGCCCCTGCCGAGGATGCCCTGCACCGCAAGTCCCGCGGCGGCGCCGACCGGGCCGCCGGCCAGAGCGCCCACCACGGGCAGGCTGTTGCCGACATGCGGCACGATCAGCACTTCCTGGTCGTAGTCGCGTGCCTTCAGGCCGGCGCGACCGGTGATGGTGATTTCGGCGGCCGGCGCGCGGATCGTCAGGTTGTTCGTCGTGGCGTTGGCGTCGGCGAACCGGAAGTCACCCTTGATCGAGTCGAAGCCGAAGCCCTTGCCCAACACGTCGCCAAAATCCAGCGAGAGGCGGCGCGGCAGTTCGGTGACGGAGATGAGGCCGAACAAGCGGCCGACGCCGGGCTGCACTTCGAGGATGCGGCCATTGGCGACGTCCACCTTGAGCGTGCCGTCCATGTTCGCCAGCGCGAGCGCCGACGGCCCGCCCGGCCACGTGGCGTCCAGCCGCGCGGAGGTGCGCCCCCCCTGCAGGATGCCCGCGAAACCAAGCGCATCGAACATGCGCGCCACGTCTTCCGAGGCGAAATCCATGGTCAGGTGCGTGCGGCTGCGTTTATCGTCGCCGTTCCAATCGCCGGACGCGGTGATCTGCACGTTCTTCGACTGTGCACGCAACTGGTCGATGTGCATGCCTTCATCGGTGGGCCAGGTTTCCAGGCGCGCTTCCCCGAGGCGTGCCTTGCCCAGGCGCATGTCGCTGACCTGCAAGTGCAGCGGTGGCAGGCTCGAAGGCGCCACGCCAGCCTCGTTCGCATCGGGTGGTTTCTTGGTCGCCGTTGGATCGACCTTCGCGTCCTCGGACTTGGCCACCGTTGCCGCGGTGGTCGCCGCGGCACCGACGGCGGCCTTGCCCTTCTTCGCTGTCGCCGCCGCCGCGTCATCGGCCGCCGGCCACCACAACCGATCCATGCGAGCCGTGATGCCACGGCGTCGCAGTTCGTCGTTGGGCACGGTCAGCGCGCCCGCCATGCCGTCGCTGTCCACGCGCAATGACAGTTCCTGCGGACCCGGCTTCGCGACGATATGCATGTTCGCGAAATGCTGGCCGAACACCTCGGCGTCGTCGGTCGTCACATCCAGGGCGGAGAGCCCCGGACCTGCTTCCCCCGTCGAGAGCCCGACGACGTACTGGACCCACCCCGAAGCGTCCAGCTTGGCCGCATGTCCGCCGATGAGGTAACCCTGTGCGGGCATCGCCGCCGGCGCGGCGGTGCCCAGGTTGAAAGCGGCGGCGATCGGTTCGCGGGCGGTGGGCAAGCGCAGCCTGCCACGCACGACGTCGCCTAGCGCGATGTCCAGCCGCGCGCCGTCCACCGGCAAGCCGACGCTCACCGAGAGCGGCGTCACCATGTTCGCGGGCTTCTTGACGGGTATGGGCATCGCCAGCTCGACACCGCTCAGGTCCGAATCCACGCGCAGCGTCTGCGCCGTGGCGTCGCCCTCGCCCGTCTTACGAAGGTCGAAGCCCACGCGGAAACGGCCCCGACCCTTGGCGACGTCGGCCAGCCATTTGAGGTTCTCGAAGTCGCCGACCATCTCGCCCACGGTGAACGCGCCGCTGACCGACGCGTCGAGGACCTTCGCGGGATCGCCGGTCGCGCCGGCAATGGCGACGTCGAGCTGCGCCGGCTGACCATGGAACGACGTGTTCAAGCCCTTCGCGCTGAAACCGGTGCCGTCGAAGCTCATCGGCCCGGTGATCTTGTCCAGGCGCAGCTTCCATTCGTCGGCGACGAGGTCGGCATCCTTGATCGTTGCCTTGCCCTGTAGCGTGAAGTCCTTCGCGCTTTTGAGCGGCATCAGCAGGTTGAAGCCGAATTCGCCAGTACCGCCGAGCTTCATCTTGTCGAGTACGTCGCGGCTGCGGCTGGCGACCGGGCTGTTCTTGATGAAGTCGAGATAGCTGCTGCCCGTGCCGGCGCCACTTACCTTGAGATCGAGGACGCCGTCCGCGAAATCGGGAATGGCCGCCGACGCCGCGCTGACCGCGTTACCCAGCGCATGCCCCGCGCTCGCCTCCACATACATGCCATTGCCGATGAAGTCGGCGACGGCGGAGATGCCTTCGCCGCGCGGCCAGCCGGTGCCGTAGTCGAGCACCAGGTCCTCGAGCATCGCGCGGCCCTCGAATCGGCCTTCCTGGTTCTTGAAGGGAAAGTCGCGAAGGTTGCCGCGGAGCAGTGCCGAGCCCCCCGCGATCCGGCCGGAAACAAGGCCGCGGTTCAGCCAGTTCTGCGCGCCCTCGGACATGGAGTGGATCGGCCAGAACAGCTTCGCCGCCGGCACCTCGCCTTCACCGAGCGCCACATACATATCCATGAAGGGGCCACTATCGCCCGCGGGCAGCACCACTTCGCCGCGTGCCTGTCCGCCGTACCCCTCGCCACGGAAATCCAGCGGATCGACGCCGATGTGCCAGTCGTCGCCGTCCTTGTACACGGCGACGTCGCCACCGAGCGACGACATCGCGAATGGCTTGCGGAACACACCTGTGGCGTCGATGGTCGTGGCCTGGCTGGGTAGGCTCAGCGCCAGCGCCTCGCCGTCGCCGAAGACCTCTCCCTTCATCGACGTCACGCCCGGCAGGCTACCGCTGGCGTCGATGCCAAGCCCGGAAAATGTGGCGTGAAGGAAGCTCATGCCCGTGTCGGAGTTCCAGTCGGCCCGCGCCTGGTCGAAGCGCCCACGTGGACGGCCTTCGCCGAGCCAGCGCGCCAGCGATGGCGATACCTGCGGCAACACGCCCGCCCACGGTAGCAAGGGCGCGAGTTCGAGCTTGCGGGCAACGACGGTTCCCTCCGTGCGTTCGCCCGAGCGGCGCAGGATGAGCGCGAGATCGCTGCCGTCACTCCCCGCCCAATCGAAGCGGTCGCCTTCCGCCGTGCGATGCAGATCGACGACGCCGTGCAGGCCCGCTGTCCGGACCGTGCGGGCAGGGCCGCGCACGGCGAGATTGTCGAGGTCGACGCGCCAGGTGGCGCGCACGACGCGGGCGTCGCGCCAATCCAGCCAACTCTCGAAGCTGCCCTTGCCGCCGGCCAGCGCATACCCGTCGATGTCGAAATCGCCCGTGAGGGCCGCGAAGTCGACATCCGCGCCCTTCACGTAGATGCGCCCGCTCGAACCGTCTTCGGCGAACTTCCCGGCGGCCGTGAGCAAGCCGACCGTCTTCTCGCGCCGGAGGCTGCCGCCGAAACGGATGGCGTGGCCCCGCAGGCTGATCTGCAATTGGTCGGCGATGAGGCCATAGTGCCGCCGCGACGTGTCGTCGACGATGTCGAGGCGCAGGTCGCCGAGCCAGAGGTCCGCCGAGAGGTTACCGAGCGAAACTTTCTGCGTGCTCCCACCCGCACCGAAGCCATCGATGCTCCATCGGCCGTCGGCCGCGCGACGCAAGCCGAGGCGAAGGCCCTGCAGGCGCAGGTTGATGAGGTGTCTCGACGGCAGCACGAATGCGCCGAAGTCGAGCTTCACCGCTGCCTGGGGCAGGTGGAGCGGTTCGCCACCCTCGCTCGGTGCGAGGGTGACGTCGCGCATCACGAAAAGCGGGCCCGACGGTCGCCAGAATCCCTCCAGCGAGGCGAACCGCACGGGCCGGTGCAACCGCTCGCTGAGCAGGGCCGCCACGCGCTCCGGGTAATGCGCCGCCAGCGGGAGCAGCAGTTGACCGAGCGCCATCAGTATCGCCAACGCGACCAGCAGGCTGCCGAACAATCCCAGCAAGACGAACCGCAGGCGTCTCGCGCGGTGGCGCCATCCGCCATTCACCGGCAGGCGGACTCAGAGAAGGACGACATCGAACTGTTCCTGCGAGTAATGCTCTTCCGCCTGGAAGCGGATGCTCTTGGCGATGAATTCCTCGAGTTCTGCGACCGCCGCGGATTCCTCTTCGAGGATGCGGCCGACCACCTTGGGGCTGGCCATCACGAGCAGCTTCTGCGCGTTGAACTGGCGCACCGCGCGGGTGATCTCACGGAAGATCTCGTAGATCACCGTCTCGGCCGTCTTCAAGGTGCCGCGTCCGCTGCAGGCGGGGCACGGTTCGCAAAGCTGGCGTTCCAGGCTTTCCGTCGTGCGTTTCCGCGTCATCTCGACGAGGCCAAGCGCCGACATCGGGTAGACGGTCGTCTTCGCGTGGTCCTTCGCGAGTCCTTTTTCGAGCATGCGCAGTACCTGGCGCTTGTGCTCGTCGTCCGTCATATCGATGAAGTCGATGATGACGATGCCGCCGAGGTTGCGCAGGCGCAGCTGGCGCGCAGCCGCCTGCGCTGCCTCGAGGTTCGTCCGGTAGACGGTTTCCTCGAGGTTGCGGCTACCGAGGTAGCCGCCCGTGTTGACGTCGATGGTGGTCATCGCTTCGGTCTGGTCGACGATCAGGTAGCCGCCTGACTTCAGCGGCACTTCCTTGCGCAACGCACGCTGGATCTCGTCTTCCACGCCGTACAGATCGAAGATCGGGCGCTCGCCGGCGTAGTGCTCGATGCGGTCGGATAGCACGGGCATGAACTTGTGCACAAACTTGACCGTCTTCTCGAAGGTCTCGCGCGAGTCGACGCGGACCTTCTCGATGCCGTCGTTGAGCGAATCGCGCAGCGAGCGCAACGGCAACGACAGTTCCTCGTAAACGCGCTCCCCCACTTTCGCCTTCTGGATGTTCTCCTGCACCACGCGCCAGACCTTGCCAAGGTACGTCACGTCGAAGGCCAGCGATTCTTCCGACTGCCCCTCCGCATTGGTGCGGACGATGTAGCCGAGGTGGTTCTCGCCGATGAGCGGGTTGATGATGTCCTTCAGGCGCTGGCGCTCGGCCTCGTCCTCGATGCGCACCGACACGCCCAGCGTGCGCGAGTGAGGGAGCAGCACGAGGTAGCGCGACGGGATCGACAAGTGCGTGGAAAGACGCGCGCCCTTGCTGCCGATCGGATCCTTCACGACCTGTACGACGATTTCCTGGCCTTCGTGCACCAGTTCCGAAATCGGCGGCACGGGACCGTGCCCGTTACCCTTGCCTTCGACGGGCGCATCGGTCGGCGGCAGCGGCGGTCGCACGATGTCGGACGCGTGCAGGAACGCGGCGCGCTCCAGCCCGATCTCGACGAAGACCGCCTGCATGCCCGGCATCACCCGTTGCACGCGGCCTTTGTAGACATTGCCCACGTAGCCACGCTTCTGGGCGCGCTCCACATGGACTTCCTGGAGCATGCCGTTCTCGACGATGGCCACGCGCGTCTCACGCGGAGTGACATTAATCAGGATTTCCTCGCTCACCGCGCTGCCTTTTCCTTCGGACGACCTGCTTTATAGCCCGCGCATCGACGACCTGTCACTGGCCGCGAAGAAGCTGGGAGGTTTCGAACAGGGGCAAGCCCATGACGCCTGAATAACTGCCGGAAAGGTGTGCCACGAAGGCGCCAGCGCGTCCCTGGATGGCATAACCGCCGGCCTTGCCCATGCATTCGCCCGTGGCGACGTACGCGACGATGTCGCTCTCGGAGAGTGTGTCGAACCGCACCGTCGACACCGAGGTCGCACGGCGCTCGCCGCTGGCATCCACCAGCCACACAACCGAGACCACCCGGTGCTCCCGACCCGCCAGGCGGCTCAGCATGGCCTTGGCGTCATCGGCGTCCCGCGGCTTGCCGAACACCTCGTCACCGAGTACGACCTCGGTATCGGCGCCAAGCACGCGGGCACTGTCCTCGCCGGCCACGAGGGCGAAACCGGCACGCGCCTTGTCGAGGGCCACGCGGGCGACATAGGCGTCCGGCGCTTCGCCAGGCTCCCGGGCCTCCGCGACGTCGACATCCAGCGTGCGGTGGGGCTCGCCGAGCTGGTCGAGGAGTTCGCGACGGCGGGGCGATTGCGAGGCCAGGTACAGCACGGCGGGTCCTTCAGGCGCGGTGGTAGGGATGCCCGGCCACGAGGGTCGTGGCGCGGTAGAGCTGCTCGGCCAGCACCAGGCGGACGAGCATGTGCGGCAAGGTCAGCGGCCCCAGCGACCAGCGCTGGTCGGCGCGGGCGAGGACGTCGGGCGCGTGCCCGTCGGGGCCTCCGATGAGGAAGGCGATATCGCGGCCACCCATGCGCCATTGCTCAAGCTGCTGGCCCAGGTCTTCGCTCGACCAGGCCTTGCCGCGGCCATCGAGTGCGACGACGTGGATATCGCGCGGAAGCGCCGCCAGGATCGCGGCGCCTTCGTCGAGGGTGGCTTTCGCGTCGTCGCGACCCTTGCCGCGCGTGCCCGGCTTGATCTCGATCAGCTCGAGAGGAAGGTCATGCGAAAGCCGCTTGCGGTATTCGGCGAAGCCCTCGGCCACCCAGGCCGGCATGCGCTCGCCGACAGCGATGAGGCGAGCCCGCACGGGAGCTTAAGCGTTCGCGGCTTCGGCGCCGTCGTCGCCCACGGTCCACAGGCGTTCCAGGCCATAGAACTCGCGGATGCGCGGCATCATGACGTGCACGATGATGTCGCCCAGGTCGACCAGCACCCATTCGGCCTCGGTCTGGCCTTCCACGCCCAGCGGCATCACGCCCGCTTCCTTGGCGAACTTGATGACTTCGTCGGCGATGGATTTGACGTGCCGGGCGGAGGTGCCCGAAGCGATGAAGAGGATGTCGGCGATGGAGGTCTTGCCGCGGACGTCAATTTCACGAACGTCCTTTGCCTTGAGGTCTTCGAGGGCGGCTACCACGCGCAGGCGCAGGTGCTCGTTACTGGCGGCGGACTTGGCCTTGCGGGATGCAGTCGAACTCAAGATGCGGAACCCTCGTACGGCAGGATGCCGGGGTTGGGGGCAGTATAACGCCCGAGCGATCCGGGCGCGTCAAATGTCCTGGCAGGTAAAGGCATGGCCGACCCTGTCGGCGATTAGCGTCCGAGGGCGCGATAGGGCGCCAGGAGCGCCTCGTCGTCGAAGCAGGCCGTCGGCAGCAGGAACCGCGGTTCATTTCCCGCGGCGAAGGACTCGCGGATGGCCGTGGCGGCGATGTCGAGAGGGGTGATGGCGATGTCCACCACGCTTCCGGCGGGGCCATGCACGCGCGGCGCCCGACGCCCCGCGACGAAGGCAGCCAGAGCGCCGGCGGGCGCCGGGACGGCGCCCGGCCGGCTCAGCACACCGAGGTGGGCGAAGGTGAAGAGGTCCTGCCACAGGTGCCACGAGGCCAGGCCGGCAAAGGCGTCGGCGCCCACCAGGAGCACCAACGGCCTGTCCGGACCGACGTCGGCCCGCAGCGACGCGAGGGTATCCACGGTATAGGAGGGCCCGTCCCGCTCGAGTTCGCGCGTATCGATGGTCAGGCGGTCCTGGCCCGTGAGCGCGGCCCGGAGCAAGGCCACACGTCCGGCGGCATCGGCCACCGGCGGTGGGCGGTGCGGCGGCGTGCGGGCGGGCACGAGGCGCACTTCGGCGCCGAGTGCCTCGGCCGCTTCCCACGCGGCACGGAGGTGACCGTGGTGGACCGGGTCGAAGGTGCCGCCGAGAATCGCGAGCGGAGGCACCCCACTCATCCGAAGGCCACCGCGGCGCGGGGTTCGGCGATGGCGGCGACGAGACGCTCCGCCTCGAGCCACGGATCGCCCTGCTCCCGCCCCTTCGCCATGCGGTCGATCCGCGCGGCGCGGGCGAGACAGGCCATCCAGTGCTCGCGTGGCGCTCGGCGCAGGGCCTTTCGAAACAGCTGTTCGCGCGCCGGCCACAGCCGTTCCGCCTTGGCCTGCGCCGCGAAGTCGCGCGCGTTCGCCAGGCGCATGGCCAACTGCAATTGGTTGACCAGCCAGCCCATCAGCGCGATGAGTTCGTCACCTTCGGCGCGCAAGCCGGCGAGGATGCGCAAGGCGCGCGCGCCATCGCCCGCGAAGGCCGCATCGGTGAGCTTGAAGGCATCGAAGCGCGCGCTGTCGGCGACGAGGCCCTCCAATGCCGTAGCATCCAGCGGCCGATCGCCAGCGAGGACCACGAGCTTGTCGATCTCCTGGGCCGCGGCAAGCAGGTTCCCTTCGACCCGCTCCGCGAGCATCGCGACTGCGTCCGGCGTGGCCTTGAGGCCCCGCGAGGCGAGCCGCGCGCCGATCCACTGTGTCCATTCGTGCGGCCGCGGCGCATTGAAAACCACCTGCACGCCGCCTTGGTCGACGTTCTTCGTCCAGGCGCCTTCGTGCTTGCTGCTCCACTCGGTGGCGGTGATCAGCAGCGTCGTGTCGGGGGGCGGATCGGCGACGAAGGCCGAGATGGCCGCACCGCCGTCCTTGCCCGCGCGACCGCCGGCCAGGCGCAGGTCGAGCAGGCGTTGTGTGGCGAATAGCGACAAGCCGGCCGAGGCCCGCGCCAGGTCGTCCCAGTCGAACCGGCTGTCGGCCTCGAGCACCTCGCGTTCGCTGTAACCCAGGCGCCGCGCCATGGCACGCATGGCATCCGCGGCTTCGAGCACCAGCAGCTCCTCGCCCACCAGCAGGTACACCGGCGCCATGCGGTCGCCCGCGAGGTGCTTCTGCCACTGGACGGGATTCAGGGGCACGCCGCTGACCGTATCAGCGGGAGGTCGCGGGCGCCGGCGCCGCCGCGGGCGCCGCCACGGCGGGGTGTTCGGCGGCTGCCTGCAGGCGGAACAGGATGGCCTGGACCATGTCGCCGATGAGGCTGCGCTGCAACTCCTCGGTCTGGCTGGCAGTGCCGATGGTGTTGGTCGCGTCGTAACTGAACTCGCGGGACATGTCGACGGCCTGCGAGGGAATGATCACGGTACCGTCTGCCGCCTTGGCGTTGAAATCCACGTGGTAGCGCACGGCATATTCCGTGACGCGCGCCGTACCGCTCACGGTGAGCGAGTCGGTGCGGAACGTGTTGGAAGTGATCGTCAGCTCCGCCGCATCCGGCGAGGGCTCGCTCACCACTGTCGCGTCGGAGTTACCCAATGCCCGGCTCAGCTCGCGCTCGAGCTTGCCGCCACCGGACACGGTGAGGTGGATCTTCTTCATCCCCGGCGGCAACGCCGCCGTCTGCCGCAGGTGGAATCCGCAGCCGGCGAGCAAGGCAACGGCCGAGAGGAGCGCGGCGACGCGAAGCGAACGAAGGAGGTTCGGGCTCATGGTTATCCTGCGACGATGTTGACGATCTTGCCGGGCACGACGATCACCTTGCGCACGGTCTGGCCTTCCAGCAGGCGGGCCACGTTCGGCTCGGCCCGCGCCATCGCCTCCGCCTCTTCCTTCGAGGCCGACGCCGGCAGCTCGATGGTAGCGCGAAGCTTGCCATTCACCTGCACGGCATAGGTCAGGGAGTCACGGACCAGGGCCGAAGGGTCCACCTCGGGCCAGCCGGCGTCCTCGACCAGGGTTTCCCCATGCCCGAGGACCTGCCACAGCGCATGCGCCACGTGCGGGGTGAACGGATTGATGAGCTGCACCATCGCCGTGAAGGCTTCCTGGCGCAGCGCCACGCCGTGGGCGCTGGCATCGTCGAACTTGCCGAGCGCGTTGAGCAGTTCCATCAGCGCCGCGATGGCGGTGTTGAAGGACTGGCGGCGGCCGATGTCGTCGCCGACCTTCTGGATCGTCTCGTGTAGCTGCCGACGCAGGGCCTTGCGGGCCCCTTCATCGCCTGGGACGTTCGCCGAAACGGAATCCGCATGGGCGTTGACGTCGCGCCACAGCCGGCGCAGGAAGCGCGCCATGCCTTCGACGCCCGCCTCGTTCCATTCCAGCGACTGGTCCGGCGGCGCGGCGAACATCGAGAAGAGGCGCACGGTGTCCGCGCCGTACTTCTCGACCATGGACTGGGGGTCCACGCCGTTGTTCTTCGACTTCGCCATCTTCTCGATGCCGCCGATCTCCACGGGCTTGCCGTCGGCGCGCAATACGGCGCCGACGATGCGCGCGCGCTCGTCGCGCCGCACATCGACATCCGCGGGGTTGAACCAGGTCAACGAGCCGTCGGCCTCCTTACGGAAGTAGGTTTCGGCGATCACCATGCCCTGGCAGAGCAGGTTCGTGGCCGGCTCATCGCTGTCGACCAGGCCTTCGTCGCGCATGAGCTTGTGGTAGAAGCGGAAATACAACAGGTGCAGGATCGCGTGCTCGATGCCGCCGATGTACTGGTCCACCGGCGTCCAGTACTTCGCGCGCTCGTCCACCTGGCCGTTGGCACCGGGACTGGTGTAACGGGCGTAGTACCAGCTGGACTCCATGAAGGTGTCGAAGGTGTCCGTTTCGCGCTCGGCGGCGCCGCCACAATGCGGGCACGTGGTCTTGCGCCACTCGGGATCGGCCTTGATCGGCGACTGGACGCCCGAGAACGCCACGTCCTCGGGCAGCACCACCGGCAACTGGTCTTCCGGCACCGGCACGGCGCCGCACTGCGGGCAGTAGATCACCGGGATCGGGCAGCCCCAGTAGCGTTGGCGGCTCACGCCCCAGTCGCGAATACGCCAGTTGACCCGGCGCTCGCCGCGCCCGCTGGCCGCCAGCTTCGCCGCGATCGCCTCGAACGCCTCCTTGAATTCCAACCCGTCGAACTCACCGGAATTCACGAGGGTGCCGTACTCCGTATAGGCCTCGACGGCCTGGATACGGTTTTCGAAGGTCTTGATCGTCTCCACGGCGGCGGAGGACTGGTAGGCGTCCGACGAGCCGCCGTCCAGGGCATTCTGCACCGTGTCCGTGCCCTCGGCGGCGAGGTCTCGCTTCAGTTCCGCCACGGCGTCCACGACGCCGCGATCGACCACCACCATCTTTATCGGCAACGAATACTTCTGCGCGAATTCCCAGTCGCGCTGGTCGTGGCCCGGTACGGCCATCACGGCGCCGGTGCCATAGCCCATCAGCACGAAGTTGGCGACCCACACCGGCAGCTTTTCGCCGGTGATCGGATGCGTGGCATCCACGCCGGTGTAGTAGCCGCGCTTTTCCTGCGTCTCCACCTCGGCCTCGGACACGCCGCCGGCCTTGCAGCCCTCGATGAACTCCGCCAGGCCCGCGTTGCCTTCGGCGGCGCGCGTGGCGATGGGATGTTCGGCCGCCACCGCGAGGTAAGACACGCCCATGAGCGTGTCCGGCCGCGTGGTGAACACGGTGAGCGGTTCGCTCCAGCCGTCCACGTCGAAGGAGATCTCGAGGCCCTCGGAGCGGCCGAGCCAGTTGCGCTGCATGGTCTTCACGGCATCCGGCCAGCCGGGGAGCGCGTCGAGACCGTCGAGCAGTTCCTGCGCGTAGGCGGTGATCTTGAGGAACCACTGCGGGATCTCGCGCTTCTCCACCAGCGCGCCGGAGCGCCAGCCGCGGCCGTCGATCACCTGCTCGTTGGCGAGCACCGTCTGGTCGACGGGGTCCCAGTTCACCACGCTGTTCTTGCGGTACACCAGGCCCTTCTTCATCAGCCGGGTGAACATCTGCTGTTCCCAGCGGTAGTACTCGGGCTTGCAGGTGGTGACTTCGCGGCTCCAGTCATAGGCGAAACCCATGCGCTTCAGCTGCTCGCGCATGTGCTCGATGTTCTTGTAGGTCCACTTCGCCGGCGCCGTGCGATTCTTGATCGCGGCGTTCTCGGCAGGCAGGCCGAACGCGTCCCAACCCATCGGCTGCAGCACGTTCCTGCCCTGCTGGCGCTGGAACCGGCTGATCACGTCGCCGATGGTGTAGTTACGCACGTGGCCCATGTGCAGGGCGCCCGACGGGTATGGGAGCATCGAGAGGCAGTAGTACTTCGGCTTGCCCGAATCCTCGGTCACCTCGAAGGCGCGGGTTTCGTTCCAGAAGCGCTGTGCGGCCGTCTCGACGACGTCCGGGGCGTAACCGCCCTGCTCGCGCGTGCCCTGATCGTGGGTGTCCTGCATGGTGTTCGGTACCGGTGGGGATGCTCGGGTGGCCGCGCGGAAAGCACGGCGCTCAGTCGCGGGAGACTATCCCACAGGGGCGGGAAGGCCAAGCCCGGGCGCCCCGCGACGGGCGGATGCAAGACCTTTGCAAGCCGCTTCAGCGGCGATGCAAGGACCCATCGCCGACAGGGTCGGCTCCCACCCGGCGGGCCATAGGAGGTGCTCTCAGCGCTGGTTACTGGCAGTTCGCCGTCTGGCCGGCCGCCACGGAACGGACCGCTGCGGCCACCTGGTCCGCCACTTTGCCCAGCGCGCGTTGGTGCGCCTCGACGAGGCCGTCGTAGCCCGAGCCAGCGGGCTCGGTGACGCGCGAGGCGCAGTTCGCCGCCGCCGGCTCCACACCGCGCACGGACCAGGATGCCTCCAGCGTGGCGTTACCGCCCAGCTCCGAATCGAAGCGACGAACGTCCAGCTGCACGCGGACGACTTTCGCGTCCTTCGCGCGCGGCAGCCCGTGGACGTCGTGCGTGCCGAGGCGGGCCGCGAGGTCGGCCGACAGCGCGCCGCGAATTTCGTCTCCAAGGGGCGACGCCCAGCGCTCGCCATCGAGCACGGCGATGCCGCTCGTTCCCTGGCGCAGCACGAGCGCGGGCTGGTCCACTTGTGGCGGCACGCCCACGGGCAACACATCGATGACGAAGGGTGCCGAGGCTGCTGCCAACGGCGCCGACGGCGGCACCAGCGTGTGGAAATGCGTCGGTGCGGAAGCGCATGCGCCGAGAACGGCGACGACGAGGGCGACACCGACGAGGCGGAGGGAGTGGATCATGGCTTTTCTTCCTTGCCCTGCTTCGTGGACGGGGTGGCGATGGCCGGCGGCGCGTCCGCACCGCGACCGCGCAGCAGCGCTTCCGGGTGACGGCCGAGGTAATCGGTGAACGCCCGCACCGAACGCACGGTGCGCTGCAGTTCCTCGAGCGTGTTGGCGATGTTCTGCTGCAACGGCGAATTCTCAGAGAGGGCCTCGTTCGCCGTGCCCATCGTATGGTTCACCCCCTGCAAGGTCTTCTTCGCCTCGGGCAGGAGATCGCCATTCACCTGCTTCAGGGTGCCGTGCAGTTCCTTCAGGCTACCGTCGAGGTTCCGGCCGATCGAGTCGAACGGGATCTTTTCCACCTTGTCGACGATGCTCGAAATCTGCTCCTGCAGGTGGTCGAAATCGCCCGGCGTGGTCGGCAACTCCACCGGCTTCGCGTTCACGTCGAAGGCGACCTTCGGCGCCTTTGGATCGAAGTCGAGCGCGATGTAGAGCTGGCCCGTGAGCAGGTTACCGCTGCGCGCCTGTGCACGCAGTCCGTGCGCCACCAGGCCGCTCATGATGCGCGGGAACAGGCTGTCGTCGTCGCCGCCGACCGCCTTCGCCAACTTCTCGTGCGCCTGACCAAGGCGCTGCGGATAAACGAGCGCGCCCACGATGACCGGGAAGGTCTGCGTCTTCGGGTCGTAATCCAGGTTCACCGACACGACACGGCCGACCTTGACGCCCAGGAACTCCACGGGCGCATCCACCGCCAGGCCGCGCAGAGAATGGGCAAAGCGCATGCGGATGTAACGCGGTTTGCCGTCCGGAGGCGCCAGCGCCGTCGCCTGGTCATTGAACAGGGTGTACTCCGCCATCTCCGGCGCCGGCACCGCCTCGTGCGGTCCGGGTGGGTCCTGGAAGGCGACGCCACCGGCGATCACCGTGGCCAGCGACTGCGTATTCATCCTGAGACCATCCGCCCCCAGCGACACGTCGACGCCGCTGGCGTTCCAGAAGCGCGAGTCCTTGGAAACGAAGCGGTCGTTAGGGCCGTCGATGAAGAGCTGCAGCGACACGCCCTTGCCATCCTTGTCCAGCTCATAGGACACGATGCGGCCCACCTGGATGCGACGGTAGTAAACGGGCGAGCCGATATCGAGCGAGCCCAGGTCCGCGGCATGCAGCACGAAGCGCCGGCCGGGCGCGCCATGGGTCACGGCCGGCGGCGTTTCCAGGCCGGTGAACTCGCTCTGTTCGTCCTCTGAATCGCCGGCGTCCGCGCCGATGAAGGCACCGGAAAGCAGCGTATCGATGCCGGACACGCCGCTGGCGCCGATGCGCGGCCGTACGACCCAGTAGCGCGTGCCCTTGGTGGCGAAGGCGCGGGCGTCCTTGTCGAGATCGATCATCACGGTGATGTGGGTGCGGTCTTTCGACAGCCGCATGGTGGTGACCTTGCCGATCACCACGTTTTTGTACTTCACCTGCGTCTTGCCGGCTTCGATGCCCTCGGCCGTCAGGAACGACACGGTGATCTGCGGACCCGCGGACATGAAGTGACTGACCAGCAGGGAGATGCCCACCAGCGCCGCCAGGATGGGCACGAGCCAGACCAGCGAGAAGCCGAGCTTCGACTTGCGCACCACCGGTTGCGGCAAGTCATCTCCCGGAGGCGTGTTTCCTGCGTTGGCGTCGCTCATTGCGATTTCCTGTTATCCCAGATCAGGCGGGGATCGAAGCTCATGGCCGACAGCATCGTGAGCACCACGACCACGCCGAAATAGACCACGCCGGGCAAGGGCTCGACGCGGCTCAGTATCTTGAAATGGACCAGCGCGGAAAGGATCGCCACGACGAAGACGTCGAGCATCGACCAGTAACCGACCAGTTCCACGAAACGGTAAAGCTTGGCCCGCTGCCTGGCCACGAGCGCGCTCGAGCGCTGCACCGAAACCAGCAGGTAGCCAAGGATGATGAACTTCAGCATGGGGACGATGATGCTGGCCGTGAAGACGATCACCGCCAGGCCGGGCGACCCCGCCCGCCACAGTTCCATGATGCCGCTGAGGATGGTGTTGTCGTCCCGCGACGAGATGCTCTGCGTGCGCATGATGGGAAACACGTTCGCCGGGATGTAGAAGATCGCCGCGGCCAGCAGCAGCGCCCAGGCGCGCGTGATGCTCCCGTGCTTGCGGGCATGCAGGACGCTCCCGCAGCGCGGGCAATGGGCGTGGGGATCGTCCGTGTACGCCGTGACCAGCCGGCAGACGTGGCAGGACATCATGCCGAGGTCCTGGGCCCGGGGCGGCGCGTTCACGCGGCCTCCTCGCGGGTCAGGTTCCAGAGTTCCCGCGGGTCCAGGCTTGAGAACACGGTGATGAGCAGGGTCAGGAACCCAAAGGCCCAGATGCCCGGCCCCGGCACCACGTCGAAATACGTGTGCGCCTTGACCACCGCGACCAGCGTGCCGAGCATGAACACCTCGATCATGCTCCACGGCTTGACCCTGACCAGGGCCGACATCGCCTGGGCGAATCCGGGCGCGCGACGGCCCGTGCGGGCAAACCAGAGCACCCAGCCGAAAATCAGTATCTGGGCGAGCGGGAAGAAGAACAGCGTCATCGCGCTGAGAAAGGCGACCAATTGGGCGCCATCGCTCCACATGGCGATGACGGCACCCCACAACGTGGTGGCCGCGGTCATGCCTGAGAGGCCCAGGGTGACGATCGGCGACACATTGGCGATGACGAAGACGATGAAAGCGGCCGCGATCAGCGCGAACTGCGCCTCGACGCCGAGCCACTGGTGACGTTCCAGCACGGCCCCGCACACTTCGCAATCGGCGACCTCGCCACGCGCAAGGCTCCGCCTCCGATAGACGGAATCGCAGTGTTCGCAGACGATCAGGTCCTGGGCGTTATGCATGCCTTCCCGTGGTCGAAGGCCGCAATGGGCCCGTCTCTTATGATCGCAAATCCGCGTAAACGGCGCATGACGGGAGCCTCCCCTACCCGCCCTGGGGCGCGGCGGACCTTGATATCCTCCTTCGCTTCCCCGACTTACGGGGCATCGACCCCGGCCCCCAGGAGCATCCCGTGAGCAGCGCCCAGACCCCTAGCGAACACGTCTTCGACGCAACCACGGCAGGCTTCGAGAACGACGTCATCAAGGCCTCGCTCGAGACGCCCATCCTGGTCGACCTCTGGGCCGAATGGTGCGGCCCATGCAAATCGCTCGGGCCGATCATCGAGAAGCTGGCGGTCGAGTACAACGGCGCGTTCCGTCTCGCGAAGATCGACGTCGACGCCGAGCAGCAACTCGCCGCCATGTTCGGCGTGCGCAGCATCCCCACCGTGATCCTCATCAGCGGCGGCCAGGTCGTCGACGGATTCGCCGGTGCGCTCCCGGAAGGCCAGATCCGCGAATTCCTCGCCAGTCACGGCGTGCAGCCGGCGGAAGGCGACGGCGGCGGCGAAGCGGCGCGTGCTCCGGCCGAGACGCCGGAAGACGCGATCAATCGCCTGCAGCAGGCCATCGCGGCCGAGCCGGATCGCGCCGAACTGAAACTCGACCTCGCGCTCGCCCTCATGCGGGCCGGACAGGTCGATCCCGCGCAAGCGGAACTCGACGCCCTGCCCGCCAACCTCGCCACCGACGCGCGTGCCGTGCGCCTGCGCAGCCAGCTCGAACTCGCCCGCGCGCTGGCAGGCGCGCCGTCGATGGACGAGCTGCGTTCCCGGGTGCAGGCGAACGACGCCGACTGGGAAGCGCGCGACCTCCTCGGCGTGCGCCTGCTCATCGAAGGCGACGTCGCCGCCGGGCTCGACCAGTTCCTCGACATCCTCAAGCGCCAGCGCGACTGGCAGGACGGCCAGGCGAAGAAGCGTCTCCTCGCCGCCTTCGCGACGATCGACGACGCGGAACTGGTGGGCAGTTACCGCCGGAAGATGGCGTCGCTGCTTTTCTGAGCGGGGCTTCGCGCTTCTACGGAGCCGCCGATTTCGGCTTCTTCCGACGCACGTAGAGTTGCTTGCGCACCGTTGCCACCAGTTCGCCGGAGGCGGTGCGGATATCCGTGTCGAACCAGCGCAGGCACTTCTCGCCATTCGCGGTGGCGGCTCGTAGTTCGTCGAGCACGGCGTCCTCGATGCGGAATTCCGCGAAGACGTCCTCCCTGCCCGGCGAGACGAAGCGAATTTCCCCCGCCTGGTCCCACACGATGTAATCGTTGCCCAGGCTCTGCAACGTCATGATCATCCAGAAGGGATCGGTCATGGCGAACAGGCTGCCGCCGAAGTGCGTGCGCACGTAATTGCGGTTGTACCACGTGAGCTTCAGCCGGACCTTCGCATAGCGATAGTCGTCCAGCGTGACGACACGGATGCCGGTGAAGAGGAAGGGCGGCCAGGCGTTGAGGATGCGCCGCATCGTGCGAGCTTTCATGGCCGCCATGCTAGCGATGCGATCGGCATGCGCGAAAGTCCCCCGTTTCAAACGCAACCATCCGGTCCATGACCTATGACACACGTCCCCGCCGTCGACGGACGCCGACTATCGGAGGTCGACAACCGCCAGGGGATCCGAGCCATGCGCCATCCGCTCCGCCGCGCCACCCTCGCCGCCGCCGTCGCTTCCGCGATGGTTTTCTCCGCCTCCCAGGCCGTGGCCGCCGACTTGCCGGCCGCCGCGGACCAGCCCTACCCCGGCACGTTGACGCTTCACGTGGACCTTTCGGACGCATCGAAGCACCTCTATCACGTGCGCGAGACCATCCCGGTGACCGCGGGCCACGCGATCCTGTACTACCCGAAATGGATCCCCGGCGTGCACGCACCCTCGGGCCCGCTTTCCAACGTGGCGGGGTTCGTTGTCACGGCAAACGGCAAGCGCATACCCTGGCGCCGCGACCTGAAGGAGATGTATGCCTTCCACGTGGACGTGCCCGAGGGCGTGGACACGCTGGACCTGGCGTTCGAATACCTCGCGCCGGCGACGCCGAACTACGTCCCGCTGTCGTTCAACGAAGTCGCTTTCTATCCTGCCGGCCATTACACCAGCCGGATCACGATCGAGCCGACGGTGAAGCTGCCCACCGGGTGGAAGTACGCCTCGGCGCTGGAGACGGCGTCGCAGTCGGGCGACGAAGTGCGCTTCAAGCCCGTCAGCTTCGAGAACCTGGTCGACTCGCCCGTCATGGCCGGCCAGCACTTCAACCGCATCGACCTCGCGCCGGGACAGTCCACCCAGGTGCACCTCAACATCACCGGCGACACGGCCGCCGGCGTCAAGGCCACCGACGAGCAGATCGCAAAGCAGCGCGCGCTCGTGGTCCAGGCCAACAAGCTGTTCGGCGCGCACCACTACGGCCACTACGATTTCCTGCTGGTCACATCGGACCACACCAACCATTTCGGCCTGGAGCACCACCAGTCCAGCGACGATCGCCTCTACGCGAACTTCCTCACCGACCCGGACGTGAACGTGGCGGCGGGCACCCTCCTCCCCCACGAATACATCCATTCGTGGAACGGCAAATTCCGACGTCCCGCCGACCTGTGGACACCCAGCTTCGCCGAACCGATGCAGGACGACCTGCTATGGGTTTACGAAGGGCTGACCGACTATTGGGCGGGCGTGCTCACCGCGCGTTCCGGCATCTGGACCACCGCGCAGTGGCGCGATTCGCTCGCCGGCATCGCAGCGGACATGTCGGCCCGCACCGGGCGCTCGTGGCGTTCGCTGCAGGACACCGCGGACGGCATCCCGCTGTCGTCGCGCGGCAGCCGGGGCTGGGCGAACCGGCGCCGCGGCTCGGACTATTACCCTGAAGGCCAGCTGCTCTGGCTCGACGTCGACACGAAGATGCGCGACCTCTCGGGCGGCAAACATACGCTCGACGAATTCGCGCGCGCGTTCTACGGCATGGACAACGGCAGCTACACGCCGAAGACCTATACCTTCGAGGACGTCATCGCCACGTTGAACGGGGTCCAACCCTATGACTGGGCGACGTTCCTGCGCCAGCGCCTCGACTACACCGGCGATACGCTGCCCGAACACGGCATCGAGGGCGGCGGGTGGAAGCTCGTGTACGACGACACGCCCACGGCGTTCGCCAAGACAGCCGAGAAACTCCGCAAGACGGTGAACCTGGCTTATTCGCTGGGCATCCAGGTGTCCGACAAGGGCGAAGTGACCGACTCGCAGTGGGACGGCGTCGCCGCGAAAGCCGGCATCGTGCCCGGCATGACGATCGTCGCGGTGAACGGCAAGGACTATTCGCCGAAGGTGCTGAAGGATGCGGTGACGGATGCCAAATCGTCGAGCGGGCCGATCGAGCTGCTCATGAAGGATATCGAGGCGTATTCGACGGTGAAGGTCGATTACCACGGGGGCCTGAAGTATCCGCACCTCGTGCGCGGCGAGGGCAAGGACCTGATAGGCGCCATCGCGACGCCGAAGAAGTAACACCCTGTAGGAGCCGCTATAGCGGCTCCTACACAAGGTTCGTCAGTGGTTCTCGCGTGCGGACTCGAAGAGGAACCATACGCGGCGTTCGGCCTGGTCGATCCAGTTCTCGATCAGGCTGGCCGTCGCCACGTCGCCGTACTCGTCGCAGACGCCGTGCACTTCGCGCAGGAAACCCACGAAGCGCTCGTTGTCGTCACGCAGTTCCGCCAGCATGTCCTGGGGCGTGACGAAGTCCGCGTCGTTGTCGGAAAGACGCTTGAGGCGCGCGGCATGACCGAGCGAGCGGAGCGTGGTGCCGCCGATCTTGCGCGCACGCTCGGCGATGTCGTCGGTGATGGCGAAGATTTCCGTCGCCTGCTCGTCGAGCAGGAGGTGCAGGTCGCGGAAGTGCGGCCCGGACATGTGCCAGTGGAAATTCTTCGTTTTCAGGTACAGCGCGAAGGCGTCCGCGAGCAAGGCGCTCAGGGCGCCGGAGATGTCGCGGGTCGCATCGGCGCCCAGGCCGGTCGGTGTCTTCAGCGCGGCCTTGCGCAGGGTCTTGGCGGCTTGGGGGTTCTTCATCGTGGTGCGCTCCACAGCTATTGGGGCTCCCGAGGATGCGCCTGCCGGCGTACCGGGGATTGGACGAAACACGCACGCGATTCAGGCCAGGGGCAGGCTCACTTGTACGCGCAGGCCCGAGCCGCCATCCCGATCCAGCAAACGGATGCTGGCCCCATGCAGTTCGACCGCGCGCTGCACGATCGACAGGCCGAGGCCATACCCGCTTCCCTGTGTATCGAGGCCGCGCTGGAAGCGTGTGAACATCGCCTCGCGCCGCTCGGGCGGAATGCCGGGACCGTCGTCCACGACCTCGATCAGCGCCTGTCCTTCCCCGCGCCGGATGGATAGCTCGACATGGCCGCCCGGCGGCACATGGCGGAACGCATTCTCCAGCAGGTTGCGCAGGAGCGAGCGCAAGGCCGCGCCATAGCCCTCGACCACGAGTCCGGCGCACAGGTCGATACCCAGTTCGACCCTGCCCGCGCCGATCAGCGGGGTCAGCTCGTCGACCACGCCCAGCGCCAGTTCACCCAGGTCCACCCGATGACGCGGACCGGAAGCGGCGCCGGCCTCCAGCCGGGCCAGCGCGAGGAGCTGCTCCGTGCGGCGGGCCAGCGACACCAGGCATTCCCGCGCCGCCTCGAGCGCGGCCTGCGCCTCGTCCGGTTGTGCGGAGGCCATGGCGTCCTCGAGGTTGATCATCGTAGACGCCAGCGGCGTGCGCAGTTCATGCGCCACGTCGGCACTGAAACGCCGTTCGCGCTCGAGCGCTTCTTCAAGACGCTCGATCTGATCGTTCAGGGCGGTCAGCACCGGCTGCAGCTCGGCCGGCGCGGCAGCGAGGTGCACCGGCTCGTGGCTTCCCGGCTTGCGCCGCGACAGGGCCCGGGCCAGCGCGTCCAGCGGGCCGAGCCCACGTCGGATGGCCCATCCGACGAGGAAAGCCATGAGCGGCAGGCCGAGCAGCATCGGGAGGCCGTGCTCGATCCACAAGGCGCGGGTGATTTCGTTGCGGCTGTCGTAGCGCTCGCCTGCGCGGATGGTGATGCCATCGCGCTCCATGACCAGGGTGAAGACGCGCCATTCGTACTTGCCCTTGCGGATGTCCTTGAACGCGCCGTCCGCCGCGGGGGTATTTGGCACCGCGGCCAGGTTCTCCGTCGCCAGCAGGAGCGTCCCGTCCCGGTCGAAGACCTGGAACCCGACTTCCGACTCGAACGTGCGCCCCTGAACCGTCAGCTCCTGCGGATGGTTCGACACGCTCGGCACGAGCAGGCGCGAGGCGCGCTGCTCGCGCAGCTGGTCCACACCGATGCGGCCGACGAGCACCTCCAGCGTCCGCGCGGCTTGGGCGAGGCGTCCATCGGACAACTCATCCACTTCCTCCAACGTGTGTTTCGCGCTCAGGAACCCGAGCGGGAGGAGGACGGCGGCCACCACCAGGACGATCAGCACCAGCAGGCGCGAGCGCAGGCTGGGAAAGGTCATTGCGGCTCCCGCGGCAGCATGTAGCCGAATCCGCGTACGGTCTGGATCGCGCCATGGCTCAACTTGCGCCGCAACGAATGCACGAGCACCTCCAGGGCGCTGGTGCTCATGACGTTGTCGGGCCCGTAGAGCGAGGTCTCGAGCGACTCGCGGCGGACGATACGGCCGGCGCGCTCCATCAGCGCCTGCAGCAGCGCGAATTCGCGCCGCGTCAATTCCACCCTTTCGCCGTGCCAGGTCACCTCGAAGGTCCCGAGGTCGAGGCTGAGCGCACCGGCTTCGAGGCGATTCACCGCCGCGCCGCGCACGCGCCGTGCGAGCGAGCGAATGCGCGCGGCGAGTTCGTCCAGGTGGAACGGCTTGACGAGGTAGTCGTCAGCGCCAGCGTCCAGCACGCTGATGCGGGAGTCCACCGCGTCCCGCGCCGACATCACGATGACCGGCGTGGTCACCCTCAGGCGCCTGGCCTCGATCAGGACGTCCATGCCGTCCTTCCCCGGCAGGCCCAGGTCGAGCAGGACCAGGTCGGCGTCGTGGTCGCGCAACGCCAGCAGGGCCTCGTTGCCGTTGCGGAACCAGCTGATCGTATAGGCCAACCGCTCCAGGGCCCGGCGAATGGCTTCGCCGAGCTGGACGTCGTCTTCGACGAGGATGATGTGCAAGGCGTTGCCCCATGCCACTGGCGGACCGACATTATCCTTTCGCGGAGCTTAGCGTGTCCTTACGCAGGCGCACCGGCCGTGTTCATCCCCCGGCCGACCGCACCGGCTCCTTCGGTGCGTCCGGCTGCAGGCCCTGGTCGGGGGCAGCCGAGCCCTCCGCCCGTGCAGTGGCGGGCTTGAACCCCAAGCCGATCGCCACCTCGGTGAGGTCATGCATCCGCATCGCCGACAGGGCGGAGGGCAATGGCGCCTTTCCTTCCGACAGCCAATCGTAAGGCGGTGCGAAATAGCTCATGTAATCCCGCCGAGCGGTACGCGTTTGGAGCCAATCCAGCCCGGCGTGCCGAACAGCCTCGCCGGCCGCATGACGGCGGCGCATGTAGTCGACGTAGCGGGCTTCGGAAATCGGATCGTTACGCGGGTTCCACAGGTTCGGTCGTATTGGCATGTCGAGCCATCGTTCGGTGAACGCGAGCGGCGACTCCCGCTGTTCCACACCCATCGGCCCGAACCGCCTCATCGAGACGCCTTCCGTCTCCCATCGCCGGGCGATCTGGCGCACAAGTTGCGGATACGCCTCCACGCCAACTCTCACGCCATACATGTCGTCGACGATGACCGTGCCCGCTGGCAGGTCGCGTACGAGCACGCCATCGGCGCCGTGCGTCGCGACGAGGTCGAGGGTCCGATCGTTCACCGGCATGGCGAGGGTGACCACGTGGTCGGGCGTGGCACCGACCACCACGATGTGGGAGTCCTCGCGCAGCATGCCGCGCAGCCGGCGCGTGTTCACCAGGGCCTGGACGTGCCGATCCAGCATCTCCGCACCGATGAAGGCGCTCACCGGGCGTTCCGCCCGCACCAGCGCTTCGTAGATCGCGGGGTCCTGCGTCGGGCCGTGTCGTACGCGGCCCGTGCCCTCCGGCAGCGGAACGGCGACATGGTGGTCCTGCGGACGCGGGAAGGCGGGAGCGGCCGTGGCGGATGCGCCGGACGAGGTGTGCCGGGGTTCTTTCCAGGTAACCGGCCTACCGCGAACGTCCACACGCGTGGCGAAGGTCAAGGCGGCCCTCGACACGGGGTGCTGGACGGCGAAGTCGAGACCGCCGTCGCCCGCGACCTCGATGCCGGTGAGGGACGTGCGTACGAACCGCACCAGCGGCTGCGGGATGCTGTCGACGACACGTTCCACGTTCGTCAAGTCCCCGTCGACGGCGGCGGGCATGTGAGTGGCGACGGCAGCCAGCGTCTCGGCGTATTCCCGGGGATCGACAGGTGTCCAACCCTCCCGCAGGTCCATTTCGGGATACCACATGCCGTCCACGTCGACGACGTGCCTGCCGGTGGCGCGATCGGCGGCGTCGCCGGGCGCGAGGATCTCGCGGTGGCCGCCGGGTCGATCATGGCTCGTCTCGACGATTTGCGCACGTCCATCGAGGTGTCTCAGCCGAACGTAGTGGCGATCGCCCTCGCTCCATTGCTCTCCTTGCCTGTTCGCCGCATCGGCAAGGGTCGCGGCGTCCTTGACCGTCAGGTGATCGAGTCCGTCAGGGAGCAAGGCACTTTCCGCCTTGACGATCTCGGACAGGAGCTGAATCGGATCCGTGTGCGCAAGGGCGCCGCTCGACGGAACCATGGCGACATCCTTTCCTGCCTTGTCGAGCCAACGCTGCTGGCTCTCGGTCAACGCGTCACGCCGTTCGATCAAGGCGTGGCGCAGCCGCGAGAGACGCCTCAGGGCCTGCCGCTCATGGGGCGAACGAGCGACCGGATCGAGCCACAGCCGGTGCATGCGCGCGAGGTGCGAGCGGCTCGACGCGGATTCGAGCGATGCCGCCAGCCTGTGGCGCAAGCGGACTTCCCGCAGCGCGGCAGTCGCTGCCGCGCCGTCCGAAGCGATGGGTGTGTTTTCGGCGACGGCGGCAAATGCCGATGCGTACTCGACGCTTTGGCCCGAGCGGGGCCCGAGCACGAAATAGTGGTTGCCGCGCCGCTGCAGGCGCAGCGCATCGGCCGGGACACGATGGGCGGACACCTCCGTGCCGTCGGGCGCGACGCCGGAATGGAACGTTCCGTCGGCACGGTAGAGTGCGATGGCTGTCCCTGCCTCATTCGCCATGACGGGGGCGAGCAGCGCCAGCTCCCGCAGGCTCCACGAAACCGCCGTTGTATCGCGCAGTCGAGCGGGCAACGTCTCGATGAACGCATGTCCGAGTGCCAGGACGAGCAAGGGCTCCGCCGCGTTCGCGTCGCCGTCGGTACGGACGCGTGCGCCCAGCGTGGCTTCAGGCAGGCCGAACTGCGCCAGCACCGTCGCCGCGCGATGCAGCGTGCGAGGGTCGGCGGTGAAGTCGGGCCTGACGATCTCGGCAAGGACGCTACCGTCGAGGTAATCGTGTTCCTCGAACGCGAGCTCCCACGTGCCGCCGTCGCGTCGCTGCAAACGAGGCCCCGCGCTGCCGTCATGAAGCCGGAGGCGCCAGCCGCCGGCATCGGCAAGGACACGCGCCGCTCGCAGGCCACGTCCATGGATGATCAGTTGCACGAAGCGCGCATGGTCGTGGACCAGGACACCATCCGTCCGCAACGCCGCGTCCTGGGGAAGCCGCACCATGTGCTGCTCCGCTTCCGCCGCCACCCATAAGCCAGGAGTGCCGTCCCGCCGCCGGTAGAGTCGGTTGACCAGGTCGGCCTGCCAACCCGGTGGGACGGTGGGTCCCAGGGGATAACCCACCCGGCCATTCACCTCGCGCGGCGGCACGAAGGCGGGCCGCACCTCCTCCGGCCTCGAGCCGGCGGCGCCTCCCCTCTCCTTCCCGACGCCGTGGAAGACCGTTCCCAAGGGCACGCTGTAGAGAACGGTCGACACGGCGCCTTCCGCTCCGCTCTTTCGATCCTCGGCGGTCCTGCCGTCGATGGCTTGCTCGATGCCCGAGGCGCCGCCGGTCACGCCGCTGAGCACCTGCACGGGAATCGCCAGCGGTGGAAGGAACCCCAGGGGCGCCAGGAGCGTCGCGCCGCGGTCGATCGTGGTCCGCCAGGCCTCCCAGGCCGTGCTCGCCTGCACCCGCGCGTCGTCGCGCAATCGCTTCTCCATCTGGGCCCGCATGTCGTCGAACACGTCGCCCGCGACGATCGCGTCCGCACGATCGATGGTGGCGCCATCAGCCTTCCATTGCCCGTCGGCGAGGTTTTCCAGGCCGTGCTTCACGCCGGTCCAGAACAGGCCGTCCTGGCCGTCGTAAACGGAGAAATGCGCCAGCAACGCGTCCAGGGCCTCCGCATCCTTCGCTTGCGCCAGGGCCCACGCGCGAAGCTCGCTTTCGTTCCGGGCGACCACGAATGACGGTTCGCCGCCGGGTATATAGAGCACCTCGCTCCCGTCGGCTGCGATAAAGCGCACGAGATCACTGGCGGCATAGCCGTTGATGTCGAAGCGCCGCACGCGCACTGTCGTGTCCGGCGCCGCGACCGCCAATTGGGCAAGCGTGAGCGAGCCCGTCAGCGGCACGCGAGGTGCGCCGCCGCGCATGACGAGCCGATAGGACGACTCGCTCAATTCCCCCGTATCCCTCGCGCGCCGTGCCTGCTGCACGAACTCGTAGCGCGCCAGCACCGGCCAATCGCCGCTCACCTGCTGCCAATACCGGTCCAGGTCGTCTTTCAGTTTCCGCACGTACGGAAGCTCCGCGAAGGCACCCGGCGCCGCGAACACCTCCACGAGTTGCGACACCCTGAGCGGACTCGCGTACTCGCTCGTGAAGCCGCCTGATCGATACACGTCGAACGCCTCGTCCAACGGCCTCGCGTCTTCACCGACCGTCTCGACGACGTTGCCCGGGGCGAAGAAGGTGTCGTAGAGGTAGCCCGGCCCGGTCCGGCTCCAAAGGAAGCGGCCCACGTTGGCGAAGGCGTGCTTCGCGTCGCCACCATGCACCAGACCGTCCAGCCACGGCACAAGGCTGGGACTGCCGCGCCCACCCGCAAGGATGCCACCGACGCCGTCCGAGAGCCCGGCGAAGAAGCTGTGGCGGGAATGATCGGGAAACGCCTCCATCAAGGCATCCGTCAGCGGCAGCGCGTGGTCCGGCGCGCCCCGCGCCCGGTCCTCCGCCGTTGCGAAGTGCGCCACCATGCAGGCATCGCCTTCGACGTGCAGGCGCTCGCGGAGGAACGCGTTCGCCAGCCGGCGCGCATCCGGCGTGGGCATCGCGCGCGCCTTTTTCGACATGGTCTGGAAGGTATCGAGGTCCGCCGCGGTGGCGAACTGGACGGCTACTGGCGATACCAGCTCAGGCGTCGCGCCTTCCACGTGGTAGTGCGTTGCAGCGGTGTAGCCAGGCGTGGCATCGACCGTGGCCGCCGTCGCCTGCCTGTCGGGCAGGAGCGCCACCGCGACCATCCAGGCGATGCGTGTGCGACGGCGCGCGACGTGCGTTAGGCGCAACATCACGGGCGCGGTGCCGGAGGACGCGCGGGCACGGCGATCGGTCGAAGGCTGGCGTCGATCGCCGTCTCGGCCAGTTCGTACATGTTCGAGGCGGCGAGGTCGTTCGCAGGCGGGGCAGTGCCATCCGGAAGCGCATCGTGTGGCGGAGCGAAGTAAGCCATGTAATCACGCCGCGCCTGCCGGGTTTCGAGCCAGTCCAGTCCGGCGTGCCGCACCGCTTGGCCGTTGGCGTGGCGTCCGCGCATGTAGTCGACGTATGCCGTCTCGGAAATCGGGTCCTTGGAAGGGTTCCACAGGTTGGGTCGCACGGGCGAGGACAGCATGCGTTCGACGAAAGCCACGGGCGATTCCCGCTCCTCGCTACCATTGCGAAGGACTTTCCGGATTCTCCCGCCGGCTGACTCCCACTGGCGCGCGACCGCGCGTACGCGGGCTGGATAATCCGCCGCTGTCGCCCTCACGCCGAACATCTCGTCGACAATGACCGTCCCTGCCGGCAGGTCGGTCACGAGGTTTCCCATCGAACCACCTGGCCGAACCAGGCTGATCGTCTCCGTGTTCACCGGCATGAGCAGGGTGAACGCATGTTCCGGTGTGGCACCGACGATCGCGAGATGAGAATCCTCGCGCAACATGCCGCGCAGCCGGCGGGTGGTGACCAGCGTCCGGATATGCCGATTGCCGATGCCTGCCTCGATGAAGGCACTGATCGGGCTGTCCGCCCGCAGGAGATCGATGAAGATCGCGGGGTCGGGGCGAGGTCCGAAGCGGACGATCCCGACACCTTCCGGCACGGGCAAGGCAAGTTGCGTGTCGGCCGCGATCGCTCCCGACGGCGCGGGGCCGGCGTCCACCGGGCGCACGGGCGGAAGCGCGTTCCCGGCCATGTCCACGCGCGTCATGAATCGCTTGAGCGATCCCGATCCGGGATGGCGGATGGTCAGCAGGAATCCGGTGTCGTCACCCATGTCCACGGCCGTGAGCGGTGCGGCGAAGTAGCGAAGCAGCGGCTGCGGAATGCTGTCCACGATCCGCTTGCCGAGCGAAAAATCATCCCGGGTCACGGCGTGCCAGCGCGCCGCGACCGACGCGAGGGTTTCGGCGTACTCCCTCGGATCTACCGGGGCGAGACCGTCGCGCAATTCGGGCTCGGGATACCACATGCCGCCTCGATCGACGACATACCGGCCCGTCTCGCGATTAGCGCTCGCCGTTGGCACCAGGATCTCGCGGTAGGCGCCACGTTGGTCCCCCTGCTCCGCCGCCGTCTCGACCACCTGCGTACGCCCATCCAGGTGGCGCAGACGCACGTAATGGCGCCCGCCTTCCGTCCACTGGTCCGACGCTTGGTACCGGGCTGACGACAAGATGGCTGCGTCTTGCACGAGAAGGTGCCCGAGCCCCGTGGGCAGGAGTGCGCTCTCCTCGTCGAAGAGCTTCGCAAGGACGCCCTTGGCGAGCTCACGCCAATTGCGCGCGTTGGCGTCGATCGCGGCACGCAGTTCCGCACCGCCCGCGGCACGCAGGCGTTGCTGCTGCGCCGCCGTCAATGGGTCGCCATGGAAGATCGCGTGACGCAGACGGGACAACGCGATGAGGAGCTGTAGTTCGCGTGGAGGCAGGCCCATGCGTTGGATCCACAGTTGGTGCACGCGCTCGAGTTCCAATCGTGTCGACCTGACGTCGATCGCATCCGCGAGCGCCTTGCGGAAGGCGATCTCCCGTTCCACGCCCGTGCTCGGCTCCATGCTGCCCGGCGCGCGATTGGCCTCCGCCGCCGCGAAGAGGAGGGTGGGGAATTTACGCAGGAGCCGGACGGGCCCAAGGACGACATAGCTGCCTTCATGACGCTGCAACCGCAACGCCGTCGGCGGCAGTGGGGCCGCCGAGAGCTCCGTGCCATCCTCGGCCGCCGCCCATTCGAGCGTGCCGTCTTCCCGGAAGAGAGCCACGGGACGGCGGAGTTGGCGGGCAATGGTCGGACCAAGCAACCACGATTCGGAGCTCGACCATTCGGTACCGGCCGGATCGCGCAAGCGGGCGGACAAGGTCTCGATGAAGCCGTGCCCCAGCGACAACATCACCAGGGGACTCAGGGAGCCGGATCGTCCGCCGCGCCCGGCGCCTGTACAGCGGCTTCGGACGAGCCCCATTGCTCCAGGACCTGCGCGGCGCGATGCAGCGCCCGCGGGTCGACAGTCAGGCGATCCGGCACGAGATGGGCGAGGACGCTCCCCTTGACGTAGGCCTGTGCATCGGTGGCCAGCTCCCAGGCGTCGCCGCTTCCGCGCTCGACGATGGGGCCGACCGCCTTGTTCTTGAACAGGAAGCGATACCGGCTGCCGGAAGCGACGACGCGCGCGACCCGTCCCGTGTTGCTCCAGGGCACGAAGAGCTCGTCGTCACGCACATACATCCCGTCCGGACGGGCTGCGCCATTGGCCGGGAACCGGCTTATCGTTTGTCCCGGCACGTCCGCTGCGACCCATCGGGCGATCGATCCGTCGAGTCGTCGGTAAAGGCGGTTCACCGTCGTGGTACGCCAGCTGGGCGGCGTCATCGGGCTCAGCGGGTAGCCGACCTTTCCGTTCACCCGTTTCGGGGGAACGAAAGCGATGCCACCCTCCTTCGTCGCGTCGCCTTTGCGCATCCCGCCGAAGAGGGCGCCGATCGGCAGGTTGTAGATGGCTGTCGTCAGCACCTGCTCCGCGCCCGCCTTCCTCTCGTCCGTCGTCCTGCCGTCGAGCTCCTGGTCGAGGCCGGTCCCGGCGCTGGCTACACCGGTGATGACTTGCACCGGCATGCTGAACAGCGGCACGAATCCCAGCGGACTGGCCACGGCAACGCCACGGTTGATCGTCGTGCGCCATGCTTCCCACGCCGTCGCCATCTGCATGCGCGCGTCGTCACGCAGGCGCTCTTCCGACTGCTTGCGCATGTCCTCGAATACGTCGCCCGCGATGACCGCGCTCGTGCGGTCGATGGCATGGGCATCCGCCTGCCACTGACCATTGCCCACGTTCTCGAGCCCATGCTTCACGCCAGTCCAGAACACACCGTCCTGGCCCGCGTAGGTGGAGAAATGCAGCAGGAGGTCGTCCAGCTTCCGGCGATCCCTCGCTTGTTGCAAAACCCACTGGCGGAGTTCGCGCTCGCTGCCGGCCACGACGAAGGCAGGGTCGCCGCCGGGGATGTACATCACTTCGCTCCCATCGCGCGCGACGAAACGCACCAGGTTGCTGGCCGCATAACCGTTGATATCGAAGCGTCGCGCGTCGACATCCGCGCCAGGAAGCGACGGGCCCAGCTGCGCCAGCGTGATCGGACCGGTCAGCGGGACGCGTGGCGCGCCGCCAAGCATGACCCGCTCGTACTCGATGTCCGTCAACAGTCCCTGCTCGTGGGCGTGGCGTGCCTGACGGACGAATTCGTAGCGCGCCAGGAGGGGCCAGCTGGACTGGCTGGCTTGCCAATACGCATCGAGTTTGCGCTTCACCTCCTTGACATAGGGGAGCTCGGCGAACGCTGTCGGGGCGCCGAACGACTCGACCAGCTGCGAAAGCGTGAGGTGACTGCGGTACTCGGCCGTGAAGCCACCCACGCGATAGATGCCGAAGGCTTCGTCCAACGCCCGCCAGTCCTCACCGACCGTCTCCCGGACGTTTCCTTTGGCGAAAAGCGTGTTGTAGACATAGCCCGGGCCCGTCCGGCTCCACAGGAACGACCCGAGCGTCCTGAAGACATCCTTCACGTCGCTGGCGCGAGCCAGTTGGTCACCAAGGCGAACCAGGCCTGGGCTCTGCTCCCCTCCTCCCATGACGCCACCGACGGCATCGGCGGCGAGTGGAAACCACGCGTGCCGGGAGTGGTCCGGAAACGCTTCCATCAACGCATCGACGAGCGACTGGGTGCGATCCGGCACGCCGCGCGAACGGTCTTCCGCCGTGGCGAAATGCGCCACCACGTAAGCTTCCCCGTCGATGCCCAACGTGTCATGGACGAAGGCAGCGGCGATGAGGCGGGCGTCGGGTACCACCGTCGTGTACGCCTGCCGCCAAAGTGTCGCGAAAGCGGTGGCGTCGTCGGCCGTGGCGAATGCGACGACATCCGGCGAGGTCGTTCTCGACAGCGTGCCGTCCCTTTCCACGACACGATCGTACGCGCCGTCGTCGCCACTGATGTAATAGCTCGCATCCGGCAGTCCTGCGGCGTGGACGGCGGGCGATGCCGCGGTGGCAGCCAAAAGGAGCCGGGCGACCCGCTTGCGCGAGGTCGGACAGAAGTGAGTCATCGCAAGAACCTGTCGGAGTAGAAGCAGAGCCCGCGACAGTAGCCCGCGTTTGCGGATGGCGATGCCGGCACGCGCCCCGCTTCTTGTGCGGGGATTGGCTGAAGATTCCGTCGGATGCCTACAATGCAGGCTTCACTCGCCGTGCCGATCCTTCTCCCGATGAATCCCCATGCCATGCCTGCGACACGCACCCTTCGCCTTCTCTTCGCGCTGATCGCCATCGTCCCGATGACGCTCCACGCGAAAGAGCGCTGGACCACGCCCGCCGAGGCGTCGTCGTTCCGCACCACGCCGTCCTATGCCGACACCGTGGCCTTCCTGCACCGGCTTGCCGATGCCGCACCGGACACGATTCGCGTGGAATCCTTCGGCACCTCGCCGGAAGGCCGCCCCATGACCGTGGTCATCGCGGCCAGGGATGGCGACCTGACGCCCGAGCGCGCACGCGCCGCGGGAAAGCCGGTCGTGCTGTTACAGGCTGGCATCCATCCCGGCGAGATCGAGGGCAAGGATGCCGGCCTCATGTTGCTCCGCGACTTCGCGGCGACCGGACGCTTGCCCCACCTGCTCGACCATGCGGTGCTGGTGTACATCCCCGTCTACAGCGTGGATGGCCACGAGAACTTCGGGCCGTACTTCCGGATCAACCAGAATGGCCCGGAGAAGATGGGCTTCCGGGGGCAATCGCAGTACCTCAACCTCAACCGCGACTACGTCAAGGCGGACGCACCGGAGACGCGTGCATGGTTGAAGCTCTGGAACACCTGGCGGCCGGACCTGCTCATCGACATCCACACCACCGATGGCGCGGACTACCAACCCGACCTGACGTGGTATGCGGAGGATCCGCATAAGCTGCCGCCCTCGATCGCCACGTGGCAGGCCCACGCCTTCGCCGGCGACGCCATCCCTCGCTATGAAGGCTACGGGCATCTCGCCTCCTCCTACCTCGAGTTCCGGGACGGCCGCGACATCACGAAGGGCATCGAGAACTTCGGTTCCGGCCCGCGCTTCTCGACCGGCTATGCCGCTATCCGCAATCGTGCCGGCCTGCTGGTCGAGACGCACATGTTGAAGCCCTACGAGGTGCGCGTGCGCGGTACGTACGATGTCGTGCGCAGCGTGCTCCAAACCGTCAACACGGATCCTGCCGCGCTGCTGAAGGCGTCCCGCGAGGCTGATGCCTGGGCCGCGTCCCAGTCCGCGCGCCAAGACGCCACGCTTCCCGTCACCTTCAAGGAAAACCCCGTCGCCAAGCCGCTCACGCTGCAGGGCTATGCGTTTACGCAGACGAAGAGCGACATTTCGGGCGACCTCTGGGTCCGCTACGACCGTTCGAAGAAGAAGACGTACACGCTGCAGAGCTGGAACGACCTGCTGCCGGACGTCGTGGCCCCGCTCCCCGCCGCCTGGGCCATCCCGCCGCAATGGACGGTGGTGATCGACCGCCTGGATGCCCATGGCATCGCCTATACACGCCTCGCCAAGGCCATCCGCGTGGGCGTCACCCGTGACGAACTCACGCAGCCGACTTGGGCCGAGAAACCGTTCGAGGGCCACCACATGCTCAAGGGCGTCGCGATCGCGCCTACGCGGAAGGAGGTCGAGCTGCCGGCCGGGACGGTGATTGTGCGCGCCGACACCGTGGACGCTGTCCTCGCACTCAACCTGCTGGACGCCCGCGCCCCGGATTCCCCGCTGCGCTGGGGCTACCTCGATGCCATCTTCGAGCCGAAGGAGTATGGCGAGCCCCGCGTGGTGGAGGCGCTCGCACGGGACATGATCGCCAAGGATCCCGCGTTGAAGACCGAGTTCGAGGCAAAGCTAAAAAGCGACCCGGCCTTCGCGGCGAACCCGCGCGCGCGGCTGTCGTTCTTCTTCGAACGCAGCCCTTGGTACACGGCCCAAGCCGTGGGGGCTTACCCGGTCATGCGCCTGGATGCGGCGGCACTACAACATCTTGCCCGCTGACCTCTGTAGGAGCCGCTATAGCGGCTCCTACAAGAATGATTCCCGCACAACAACGCGTCACACCACCTCGAACGGCCGCATCATCTCGTTCGCCTCGTGCTCCGCCAGGTGGCAATGCCAGGCGTAGCGCCCTGCGTAGCCATCGAACGTGGCGACGATGCGGGTGACCATGCCCGGGTGCGCCTGCACCACATCTTTCCAACCGCGTTCGTGCGGCGGCGGTTCCTCGGCCGGCCCGACGTAACGCAACGTCTTGTTCGCCACGTAGGCGTCCACGTCGAAAGGGCGGCGGTCCAGGATCTGGAAACGCACCAGGTGCAGATGGATCGGGTGGGTGTCCTCGGTGAGGTTCACGAGACTCCACGCCTCCGTGCTACCGAGCTTCACCGTTTCCGTTACCGGGTCGTGCCAGCGCTTCCCGTTGAGCAGCATCAGCATCGGCGTGGCCACGCAATCGCTGTATTCGTCCAGCGTCAGTTCGCGCGCCGTCGCTGCGCTGGCTTCCGTCATTCTCGGTAGATCGCGCAGCTTGTCGGGCAGCGCGGAATCGTCGCGCGCGACACCGTTGCCCACGGCGAAGCGCATGAGCGGTAGCGCGTCGTTCATCAACTCGACCGCACCGCCGCGCACGTCCGCGAAGTCCACGACGATGTCGCTGCGCTCGCCCGGCGCCAGGAAGATCGAGGTCATCCGGACCGGCGTCGCGAGCAAGCCCTGGTCGGAACCGATGACGTGGAATGGGCGGCCGTCACGGAAACGGAGGTGATAGAAGCGTCCGTTGGCCGCGTTGAGCACGCGCAGGCGATAACGGCGCGCCTGCACGTCGGCACGGGGAAGGATCGCTCCATTCACCAGCGTGAGGTTGCCGAAGACCTCCGGCACCCAGGGCGCCTTCGCGTCGCCGGAGTCCGGGTAATAGAGGCGACCGTCCTCGCGAAGCAGCCGGTCGGCGAGCACCAGCGGCAGCTCCTGCTCTCCCGATGGCAAGCCCAGGGACGCTTCATGCTCATCCCGCAACAGGTACAGGCCCATCAGGCCCGCGTACATGTTCAGGCGGTTTATGCCCATCGCGTGGTCGTGGTACCAGAGCGTGGCGGCGTCCTGCGCATTCGGATAATGGTGCCTGCGCGACGTGCCAGGGACATACCAGTCTTCCGGATAGCCATCGTCCTTGCGTGGGACCTTCGCGCCATGCAAGTGCACGATGGCGCGCACGTCGGGCTTGTCGGCCTCCGCGCCGCAGATGGCGTGGTCGACGGGCAGGAAGTGCTTCTTCGGCAGCGCGTTCTCCCATACCACGTCGATGGGCTGTCCGCGACGTGCCTCGATCGTCGGTCCGGGATACGTTCCACCGTAGGTCCAGAGCGTCGTCGGTGGCAGATCGCGATGCAGTTTCTGCGTCGTCTCCGCCATGCGTACATGCAACGTCTTCCCCTGCTCCGCCCGCAGCACCGGAGGTACCGGAAGCGCGTCCACGAAAGGTGCCAGCTTGGCCGGATCGAGGAGACCCGGCAGCCGGGTGACGTCGCCCATGGCATGCATGCAAAGGTCATTCCCGACCTGGCCGACCGACGGCGCCCTCATCGATCGCATGTCGTGCGCGAGGAGCCGCGACGGGAACCATCCCGCCGCGGCCACCCAACCCGCCGTCGTCAGGAAACGGCGGCGATCAACCATGCCCGCCATTCCCGAACGGCCAGGACGGCCACCCGCCGCGCTGCTTCGGCTGACCCGTCGCTTCGTCGAGGATCAGCTTGCGCTCGAAGAGACGAGGCAGGAAGAAGTCGAACATGCGGTCGAGGCGCCCTGCCTGCGCATCGCTGGACCCTCCGCCGATGCGCTTGCCGTCGAGCCAGTTGTCCTCGATGAAGCGCGTGATGGAACTCTGGTCGGTCACCGAGTGGTCGACCATGTTCTCGCGCGCCCACGGCGAGACGACCAACAGCGGCAGGCGCGGGCCGAATCCGCAGCGGCCCTGTGCCGGCGTCTTTCCATCGAGGCCGGGCAAGGTGCCACGACCCTTGCACAGGCCGTCGCCGTCGAGCGCATCCGTGGTCCCCCGCGAGGCGTTGACGTGCGGCGGTTCCTGGTGGTCGTACCAACCGTCCGAGTCGTCGTAGGCGATGACGACGGCGGTATCTTTCCATTCACCGCTCTGCTGCAAGGCATTGATCACGTGCACCACGAATGCCTGTTCGTCGAGCGGATCGGAGTACCCGGCGTGGCCATCCTGGTATGCCGGCGCCTTGAGGAAACTCACCGCGGGCAGGTTGCCGGCGTCGAGGGCGTCGTAGAAGTCCTCGATGTCGTACTGGTGATTCGCGGCGTCGCCACTATGACCGATCGCAGCAACCGACGCGGGCCGCGCGTGCGTCGGATTGGCCGTGGAGGGGTAGTACTGGAACGGCGCATGGTGCGGGCTGTAATCGTTCGAGGTGCTGTTGGTCACCTTCGACAGCGTGCGCCGCGCGCATCCCATGCTCCCATCGGCATTGCTACGGGTGAGATCGAATCCGCCCTGGAACCAACCCCAGGTAATCTCCCGGTCGTTGAGCAGGTCGCCGATGTTGCGGCCTCCCATCGTGACCTGGCTGGCGGTCGGCGATGAACAGACATCGCCGATGGGATCGGGGTCGCCGATCATCGTGCGGCCACCGTTGCCGTCGTCCGTCGTCGAGCCGGTGCCGTTAAGCGTCGCCGTCACGCCGGCCGTCTGGCCCGAAACGAGGTTGATCGCGCCCGGCGAGGAGGGACCGAAGGTGGTGCCATAGCTGTTGTCGCTCATGGCGAAGCTCTGCGCATAGTTCCAGAAGGCCGTGACGGTGTTGCCGTCGTAATAGCCCATCACCTGGCCCTTGCCTTCTTCGGACGGATCGCCCCCCGGCAGTGCTTCTCCGCGTCCCGTGTACTTCGGGAACAGGTCCATCCGGCCACCATCGAACGCACGCTGCTCCGAGGTGTAGCCATGGTCCTGGTCCGCCGTGGCCGCCTGCGCACGGGTGAGCCGGAAAGGATTGACCGCCCCGTCGGCATTGTCGGCATTACCCGCGTTCGGATTCTTCGTCAGCAGCCGGTGCGTGAGGCCGTTCACCGGCGGCGTGAAAGGACGCGCGTAGAAAGCGGGCTCACCCTTCGGATTCTCGGCATAGGGATAGGTGCCGAAGTAGTGATCGAACGACACGTTCTCCTGGAAGATCACGACCAGGTGCTTGATCGGTGTGGCGGTACGGGGGTCGCCGTGCCCGTGGTCGCCGTGGCCGGAGCCGAAGCCCATGGCGGGAACCTCGGCCTGCCCCGCGATCACGATCGACGCGGCGGAAAGGGTGAGCACGCAGGCGATGCCCGCGGCCAATAGCTTGCGCATGACGGATGCTCCTCATGGTGGGATCGTTGTGGCTTGCCCTGGGCCGCATCCCCTGTCATGCGGTCGTCGCAGCGTAGGAAGCCGGTGTGACAGGCGCGGGACATTCGCCGCGAGATATTGCGAAATGTGGACAACCATGACTTTCGTCACAGTCCGCCCTGCACGGCGGCCGCAGCCGCTATGCTCGGAGGCCTGCGGCGCCGGGGGCGCCGTCAGTCACTAGCTAGAGGGAAACCCATGACCAAGCAGTATCTGAAGCCGCTCGCGCTGGCGCTCGGCGTCGCGCTCGCCGGCACGGCGTGCAGCAAGCACAACGATGCCGACACGGCGGTGCCGGGGGGCAACCAGCCCTCGCCGGCGTCCACCGCGGCACCGGCCACCAGCGGCACCACGGCGTCGGCTCCGGCCGCACCGTCGTTCAACATCGCCGACATCGACACCGGCATCGACGCCTGCAGCGACTTCAACGGCTTCGTGAACGCGAAGTGGGTCGCCGCCAACCCCATTCCGGAAGATCGCACCCGCTGGGGCGCGTTCGACCAACTGGCCGAGAACAGCCTGAACACGCAGCACGACATCGTGGATGCGATGGACAAGGGTGCCGCCAACGCCAAGGCCGGTTCGATCGAACAGAAGATCGGCCTCCTCTATCGTTCGGGCATGAACGAGGACGCCATCGAGAAGGCCGGCGTCGAACCGCTGAAGCCGGAACTGGCGAAGATCGACGCCCTCAAGACGTCGCAGGACATCGTCGACTTCCTCGACACCAGCTTCAACGAAGGCGACGGTTACGTGTTCGGCTTCGGCTCGGGCGCGGACTTCCAGAACGCCAAGGTCCAGATCGGCTACGCGCAGCAGGACGGCCTGGGCCTGCCCACCCGCGATTACTACACCGATCCGAAGCAGGCCGACAATCGCAAAGCCTACGTCGCCTACATCGCCAAGACGCTGACCCTCGCCGGCGTGCCAGAAGCCGACGCGAAGAAGCAGGCGGACGAGGTCATGAAGTTCGAAACACAGCTCGCCGCCGCGTCGCTCGCGCCGGTGGAACTGCGTTCGCCGGAAAACCAGTACCACTTCGTCACCGTGAGCGACGCCGACAAGGTCACGCCGCACTTCAACTGGGAAAAGTTCTTCGCCGCCCAGGGCGTGACGATCGACAAGGGCTTCTCGCTGTCGCAGCCGAAGTTCTTCAAGGAGTTCGACAAGATGCTGGCGTCCACGCCGGTGTCGACCTGGCAGGCGTACCTGCGCTTCCATGCGATCGACAGCGCGTCGCCGTACCTGTCGAAGTCCTTCCAGGACAACAAGTTCGACTTCTACGGCAAGACCCTGGCCGGCCAGCCCCAGCAGAAGCCCCGCTGGAAGCGCGTGCTCGGCACGGTCAACAGCTCGATGGGCGAAGGCCTTGGCCAGCTCTATGTCGCGAAGGTGTTCAAGCCGGAAGCGAAGCAGCGCGCGAACGAGCTCGTCGACAACGTGCGCAATGCCCTCAAGGCGCGCATCGAGAAGCTCGACTGGATGAGCGACGAAACCAAGCAGAAGGCCATCCAGAAGTGGAACACCTTCCTGCCGAAGATCGGCTACCCGGACAAGTGGCGTGACTGGTCGGGCCTGGAGGTCAAGGGCGACGACTATTTCGCCAACGTCGAGGCGGCCAGCAAGTTCAACTACCACTACGACATCGCGAAGATCGGCAAGCCGACCGACCGCCTCGAGTGGGGCATGACGCCGCAGACGGTCAACGCCTACTACAACCCGACCGACAACACGATCAACTTCCCGGCCGCGATCCTGCAGCCGCCGTTCTTCGATGCCCACGGCGACGACGCGATCAACTACGGCGGTATCGGCGCGGTCATCGGCCATGAAGCCAGCCATGGTTTCGACGACGAAGGCAGCCAGTTCGATGGCGAGGGCAACAACAAGAATTGGTGGACCAAGGAAGACCGCGCCAAGTTCGACGAGCGCGCCGGCAAGCTGGTGGCGCAGTTCAACGACTACGCGCCCATCAAGGACCACCCGGACCTGCACGTCAACGGCAAGCTGACCCTGGGCGAGAACATCGCCGACCTGGGCGGCCTCAACGTCGCTTATGACGCCCTGCAGGAAGCCCTGAAGAAGAACCCGCAGGAAGCCCAGGCGAAGATCGACGGCTACACCCAGGACCAGCGCTTCTTCCTCAACTGGGCCCGCGTGTGGCGCGGCAGCGTCCGCGAGAAGCAGGCGATGCTGTACCTCAACGTCGACCCGCACGCACCGGCGTCGCTGCGCGCCATCGGCGCCCCGTCGAACATGGAAGCCTTCGCCACGGCGTTCCAGTGCAAGCCGGACGCGAAGATGGTCCGTGCGGCGGACAAGCAGGTGAAGATCTGGTAAGGCATTGATTGCCGAGTGATGGACCGGAGGCGTCGCACTCACGTGCGGCGCCTTTTTCATGGTCCGACGTACATTTCTTCCATGACTACTGAGCCAGAAACCGATCAGCTAAACCGGAGGTTGTCAACGATCAAGGTCATCGGATTATTGTCATTGGTATAGATTCTGAACTCATTGAACGGAGCAACGTTCGATTGGCCGAACGTTTGCCCAGTCGGTACACCTCTGAATGTCCAACCATTGCTACCGGCTATCAATTGAACCGAGCCATCGGCCTTGATACCAAGCTGGAAGCTTGTCGCCTGACGTGCAAGGGTGATCAATGCGCCTCGAATGTCGGCACCTACGTCCTTCTTCTTCACGGCCAAGCACATAGCATTCAAGTAGGGCGGAAGATGTTGTTCGACGATCGACATCCCGTCTTTCGATGAAACCATAGAGGCAGCTCCACCTGCGAGTATGACCTTCTTTCCCGCAGAAATGGCCTGGGGGAGGAGGTCCTCGAAATCGATCAGAATGCCTTTGCGCAGCGTAAACGGCCCTTCTGGAAACTGCTCCGCGTCGTCCCGTTCTGTCTGATCCCCGAAGCACGCCCACAGTTGAACCGTAAGCACCGACCCGTCGTTCAACGTTTCTAGCCAGCTGCGCGGCAGTTCGACATGAAGACCGTGAACGACCTCGCTCGCCGTCAGCGGGTGGCTCGACAGCAGGATGACGCTCGCGCCGTGATTGCCCCCGGTGCCGTGCACTTCGAGCCACACATGGTTGCCCGCCACAGCCCCCGGCCAGCCGGCAACGGACACATGGGCGGCGACTCCGAGGGTCGCCAGGTCGACGGTGCCGTTGATGGCTTCGACGATGCCCGGTACAGGACGGGATAACGTACTGGGCGGGGAAGCGCTTTCGGCCGAAGCGGTCGGCTCGGAGCTTGCCTCGATCGTGTTCATGACGACTCCTTGTCGTTGTTGCACCTGGATCACAACGCTACGCCACCGACGCCTGGGGTGACATAAGCCTTGCGTCGTAGGTGCCTTCCATCGCGATTGCAAATCGTTCTCATTAAATTTACGATACGCGTCCAGACGGGTCCCGTGCCCGCGCTCGCCTCTATCCAGGGACAACAGGAGTCCTTCCCACCGCAACCGCACTGCGGCGCGAAGGATGGCGCATGCGCGAACGAAGGCCGTTCCCTTCATTCGTCCAGACCGCACAAGGAATTGACCCATGGCCTTCATCAAAAGCCGCCGACATGCCGCTCCCGCCGCGCGCACCGTCGGCGCCGCTGTCCTCCTCACCCTCGCCCACGGCGCCGCCGCCACCGACGTTCCCGTCGACGTCGCTGCGCCCCCGCAGCAGGCCAAGGTGAACGACGCGCAGGCACTGCCCGGTTTGAAGGTCGAAGCCGATCGCTCCAGCGATTACCGCGTCGACAAGGTCTCCTCCCCGAAATTCACGCAGTCGCTGCTCGACACCACACAGACCATCCAGGTGATCGGCAAGGAACTGATCCAGCAGCAGGGCGCCACGACGCTGACCGAGGCGCTGCGCAACAGTCCGGGCGTGGGCACCTTCTTCGTTGGCGAGAACGGTTCGACGAACACCGGCGACTCGATCTACATGCGCGGCTTCGATACGTCGGGCAGCATCTTCGTCGACGGTGTGCGCGACCTCGGCACCGTGTCGCGCGACGTCTTCAACATCGAGCAGGTCGAAGTCACCAAGGGTCCCGACGGCACGGAATACGGGCGCACGGCGCCGACTGGTGCAGTGAACCTCGTGACCAAGCAGCCCGTGCTCGGCAACGGCATCTCCGGCTCCGTGCAGGTCGGCAGCGGCCAGCGCCGTCGCGCCACGGCCGACTGGAACCAGTCCATGGGCGCGACCGGCGCGTTCCGGCTCAACGTGCTGGGCCAGGAAAGCGGTGTCTACGGCCGCGATCAGGTGGAAACCAATCGCTGGGGCGTTGCGCCCTCGCTGGCCTTCGGGCTCGGCACGCCCACTCGCGTCTACCTCGATTACCTGCACATCAAGCAGAACAACGTCCCCGACGGCGGCGTACCTACCATCGGTCTGCCCGGCTACAGCAGTCCGGACGCGCGTGCTTTCCTCAATGACGCGCGCAAGATCGGCCAGGACAACTTCTACGGGACGAGCCAGGACCACGACCATGTCACCCAGGACATGTTCACGGTGATTGTCGAGCACGATTTCAACGACACACTGGCACTGCACAACACGTCGCGTGTCGGACGCACCGCGCAGGACTACCTGCTCACCGCGTTCATGGGTTCCTCGGCGAACCTGCTGACACCCGACCCGACCGACCCGTCCACCTGGACGATCGCGCGCAGCAATCCGACCTTCAAGCACCAGTCCAACCGCATCGCCACCAACCAAACGAACCTGACCGCATCGATCGGCACGGGCCCGGTGACGCAGGACATCAGCACCGGCATCGAGCTGACCCAGGAGCGCGCCCGCACGATCGGCATGGGCGCCCTCGGTGGCAGCACCTGGCCTGCGGCGAACCTGTACCGGCCGTATGCCGGCGTCGGCGGATTGCGCTACGGCGAGACCGGCGCGACCAGCCAGGGCAAGACCAACACTGCGGCGGCCTACTTCTTCGACACGGTGAAGTTTGGCGAACACTGGCAGGTGAATGCCGGCGTGCGCCTCGACCACTACAAGACCGACTTCAACAGCAGCGTGGTGTGTGGCGGCCGCGGCGCTCCCGTCTGCGGCCCTCTTCCCACCGGCAGCGTCGTACCGGGCGTCGATGCGAAGAAGAGCGACAACCTGGTCAACTACAAGGTCGGCGTGCTGTACAAGCCGGTTTCCAACGGCAGCATCTACGTCAACTTCGCGCAGTCGCAGGAACCGCCGGGCGGCAACACGCTCACCTTGTCGTCGTCTGCCAACAGTGCGGACAACCCCAACTTCGATCCTCAGAAGGCACGCACGGCCGAGATCGGCACGAAGTGGGACTTGCTCGACGAGAAACTGCTGCTTACCGCCGCGCTCTACCGCACCACGGTCACGAACGAGCTGGTGCAGGATCCGACGGACCTCCTGTACTACCAGATCGGCAAGAAGCGCGTGCAAGGCGTCGAAATCTCCGCACTTGGCAAGCTCACGGACGACTGGGCGGTAAGCGCCGGCTTCACGACCATGGATGCCACGGTCGAAAAGGGCGCGGGTGTCACCGCGAATGGCTCGGGCGACCTCGCCTATACGCCGAAACGCGCCTTCACGGCCTGGACGACGTACCACCTGCCGTTCGACCTCACCATCGGCGGCGGCGCACGCTACTCGGGCGAACTCCAACGCGGTACCGACGGTGCCGTCGGCACCCCGGCCTATACGGAGGCTTACTGGGTGTTCGATGCGATGGCCAGCTACCCGATCAACCGCCACTTCGACATCCAGCTCAACGTCTACAACCTGTTCGACAAGACCTATGTCGCGGCGATCAACAAGAGCGGTTACCGCTACACTCCGGGCACGCCGCGCTCGGCCATGCTGACCGCCAACGTCCGTTTCTGATCCAACGAAGGAACCCTGCCGCCATGCTGATGCACATTCCGGACGTCCTGAGCAAGGCACAGGTCGCCGGGATGCGACTCGCACTCGATGGCGCCGAGTGGACCGACGGTCGGCAGACCGTCGGTCCGCAAGGTGCGATGGTGAAACGGAACCTGCAGCTTCCGGAAGCCTCGGCCTTGCGCCGTGAACTGGGGGACATCGTGGTGGCGGCGCTCGCTCGCCACCCGGCCTACCACGCGGCCGTGTTGCCCTTGCGCACGCTGTCGCCGCGCTTCAACCGGTACGAGGGGGGCGGCGAATACGGCTTCCACATCGACGGCGCGGTCATGGCCGGCGGCGAGACCGATGCGTACATTCGTAGCGATGTCTCCTGCACGCTCTTCCTCAGTGAGCCGGAGGAGTACGACGGTGGCGAGTTGATCGTCAGCGATACGTATGGCGAGCACGAGGTAAAGCTGCCCGCCGGCGATGCCATCATCTACCCGTCCTCCAGCCTGCACCGCGTCACCGCGGTCACGCGGGGTGCCCGCATCGCCTCGTTCTTCTGGGTGCAAAGCATGGTTCGCGACGACGGCGCCCGGCGCCTGTTGCTGGAGATGGACACGGCCATCCGCAACCTGTCGGCCAGCGGTGCCGACCAGGCCTCGATCCTCCAGCTCACCGGCGTCTACCACAACCTCCTGCGCCGCTGGGCCGAGACCTGAGATTGCTGAGATTGAGGTAGGCACGGGGGGCCCCGGGAGCGGATAATTGGCGCCCCCCTGATGTATCGGCTCCCCAACGCATGTTCCAACCCGGTCAACGCTGGATTTCCTCTGCCGAGCCCGAGCTCGGCCTCGGCACCATTCTTCGCGTGGAAGGACGCAGCGTGCAGGTGCTGTTCGCCAAGTCTGGCGTCCTTCGCCCTTACGCCATTGATAGCGCGCCCTTGATCCGCGCCGAATTTCGTGCCGGCCAGCGCGTTTCCGGCAAGGGCATCGCCTTCCTCGTCGAGCGCATCGAGGAGCGCGAGGGCCTCTTCGTCTACCGCGGCGAAGGCCGCGAGCTCGAGGAAGGCCAGCTCGACGACGAGCAGGCGCTGTCGCAGGCGGACGACCGCTTGATCGGGGGCCGCACCGATCCGAACGATCGCTTCGACCTGCGCCTGGAAGCCCTTCGCCGCCGCGCCGATGCACGGCGCTCCGCCGCCTGGGGCCTCGAGTCCGCGCGTATCGGCCTCGTACCGCACCAGCTGCGCGTGGCCGGCATCGCGGCGGCGCGGCGCCCACCCCGGGTGCTGCTCGCGGACGAAGTGGGCCTCGGCAAGACGATCGAAGCCGGCATGATCCTTGCCCGCCAGCTGGCCACTGGTCGCGCGGGCCGTGTCCTCGTGCTGTTGCCCGAAACGCTGGTCTACCAGTGGTTCGTGGAACTGCTGCGGCGCTTCAACCTGTCCTTCTCGATCTTCGACGAGGAACGCTGCGAGGCCATCGAGCAGGCCAACGACGGACGCAATCCGTTCGAAGACGAACAGCTGGTGATCGCCGACTTCGCCTTCCTCGAATCGTCGCCGAAGCGCGCGGCCCAACTCGCCGAGGCGGGCTGGGACCTCATCGTGGTCGACGAGGCGCACCATCTCGAATGGACGCCGGAAGGCGCCAGCCCACGCTATCGCCTGGTGGAAGAACTGGCCTCGGCGACGCCTGGCGTGATCCTGCTCACCGCCACGCCCGAGCAACTCGGCCGTGCGGGCCATTTCGCCCGCCTGCGCCTGCTCGATCCACAGCGCTACGCCGACCTCGACGCCTATCTCACCGAATCCGCGGGCTACGCCGCGCTGTCCGACATCGCCAGCACGCTGGCCGCGGGCAAGTCGCTCGACGACGCCCAGCGCGAGACGCTGGCCGAACGTTTCAAGGGCGATCGTGAACTCGCCGCGCTGCTGACACGCAGCGATGCGAGCGATGAACTCCTCGCCGCGCTCATCGATCGTCACGGTACGGGTCGTGCCATGTTCCGCAACCGCCGTGCGGGTATCGGCGGCTTTCCGCGACGCATGCCGGACGTCCTGCCCATCAACCCGTCGACGCTCGACGCGGGCCGGCGCGAGGCCCTTTTGGCCGAGTTCCGCTCGGACATCCAGCAACCGCCGGCCGCCCTCGAGTTCGACTATGCCAACGACCCACGCCTTGCCGCGTTGATCGGCCTGCTCGACGCCCACCCGAACGATAAATTCCTCCTGATCTGTCGCAGCCAGGCGAAGGTGATGGCCATCGAGGACGCGCTGCGCACCCGCAGCGGCGTCGGCGTGGCACGCTTCCATGAAGGGCTCGGCATCATCCAGCGCGACCGCAATGCGGCCTTCTTCGCCCAGCCGGATGGCGCACGCCTGCTGTTGTGTTCGGAGATCGGTTCCGAAGGACGCAACTTCCAGTTCGCCCACCGCCTGGTGATGTGGGACCTTCCGCTGGATCCGGACCTGCTCGAGCAGCGCATTGGCCGCCTCGACCGCATTGGGCAGAAGCAGGACATCGTGATCCACGTACCGGTGCTCGAACAGAGCGCGCAGCACGTCCTCGCACGCTGGTACGACGAAGGCCTCGATGCCTTCCGCAGCAGCCCCGCCGACGGTCGCGAACTGCTGCGCCGCTTCGGCACCCTGCTTGCCACCCTTGCCGACGAGCACGCGCGCGAGGACGACGATCGCGACCAGGAACTGGATGCGCTGATCGCCGAGACACGCGGCGCGCACGAAGAACTGTCCGCGCTGATCCACGCTGGGCGCGACCATCTGCTCGAGCTCGCCGCCAGCCGCGATCCCCACGCCGGCGACCTTGCCGGCAGCTTCGCCGCGGAAGACGAGGATCCGCTACGCGACCTCTTCGTCCAGCGCCTGTTCGAAACCTACGGTGTGCACACCGAGGAACTCGCGCCCGGCGTGGTACTGCTCGATCCGCAGTACCTGTCGACGGACGGCCTGCCTGGCTTCGCCGACGGTCCCCTTTCCGTGACCTTCTCCCGCGACGTCGCACTCGCTCGCGAGGACCTGCCCTTGCTCCGCCTCGACCACCCGATGGTCGCGGCGGCGGTGGACTTGCTCGTCTCCGGAGAGGACGGAAACGCCGCCTTCCTCGTCGACGATGCCCTGCCCGTGCGCACCGCGTTGCTGCAAGCGGTGTTCGTGCTCGAGATCGTGGCCGATCGCACGCTCGATGCTGGCCGCTTCCTGCCGGCGACGCCGCTCATGCTCACCGTGGACACGAAACTCGGCGAACGTTCGCAGTTCCGCCCGAGCGATGTCGCGCTACGCCGCGCGCCCGATCGCAACATCGAAGTGCCGCGCTACCGCAAGTTCCTGTCCAAGCTTGTACCGCCGATGCTGGAACGCGCGCAGGACCTCGCCTCGGCACGCGCCGACGTCATCAAGGCCGAGGCGCTGGAAGCGGCGCGCCGGGAACTGGACGCGGAGCACGCGAGGCTGGTCGCCCTGCACTCGGTCAATCCCTCGATCTCCGACGAGGAAGTTGATGCCATCGCCGGCGAGCGCGATGCCCTGCTGGCCGCCATCCCCGAGGCGCGCCTGCGCCTGGACGCGGTCCGATTCGTCGTCAGCCCGGATTTCCTCGCGCTACGCTGAGCTAGAACGAGCGGCGTGGCGGCGGCCTGACGCCCCACGCCCAGAGCAGGCACAGACCCGCCACCAGCCCGCCGAGGTGGGCGAAGTGGGCGATGCCGGAAAGCGTGCCGGTGACGCCGAAGATCAATTCGGCGGCGCCGTAGAGCGTGACGAACAGCCACGCGGGAATACCGATGGGTATCGGTATGAGCATCAGCTTTTCGCGCGGGAACAGCATCGCGAACGCCCCCAGCAGGCCGAACACCGCGCCCGAGGCACCGACCGTCGGGTACATGCGGTCGGGCTCGAACAGGTACACCACCGCCAGCTGCGCCACCGCGGCGGCCACGAGGCAGGTGAAGTAGTAGATGGTGAAGCGCCGAGTGCCCATCACCCGCTCGATCAAGCCGCCGAACATGTACAAGGCATACATGTTCAGGAGGATATGCATGACGTTGCCGTGCATGAAGCCGTAGGTCACGACCTGCCAGATCCGGAACCCGATGCCCGCGACATCGCCGCCGCCAAGGTCGACGGCGATGTCGTGGCCGTAGGGCCACAGGGCGAACCAACGCGTCAACGCCAGCGTGTCCTGGTCGCGCAAGAGGTACTGCAGAGCGAACACGAGGATGTTCGCGATCAGCAGGTTCCGGGTGACCGGCGGCAGGTTTGTCGGCATCGTCTTGGCATCGGGGGACAAGGCCAGAGGGTGGCTGCTTGGCCCGCCCAATTCAACCCACCGCGCGCTAAGGCGCGGAGCCCATCCCGATCGCCGTCTCGGCAAGCTCATACATCGTCCTCGCCGGGAGGTCCGTGGACGGGGGTGCGTCCCAATTCGGCATGACATCGTAAGGCGGGGCGAAATACGCCATGTAGTCGCGCCGCGCCCGGCGGGTCTCCAGCCAGTCGAGCCCGGCACGGCGTACGGGTCCGCTGGTCAGGAAGAGGCGCCGCATGTACCTGGCGTAACGGACTTCGGAAATGGCATCGCCGGCAGGATTCCACAGGTTCGGCCGCACGGGCGTCGCCAGCAGCCGTTCGGCGAAGGCAACGGGCGATTCGGTGGTTTCGCTTCCATCGCGTTCGATCCGCCGCATGCGGATGCCTTGGGTCTCCCACTGGGCGGCGACGGCACGCACGCGGGAGGGATATTCCGCCGCGGTGGCCCGCACGCCGAACATCGGGTCGACAATGACCGTACCGGCAGGCAGTGATCCGACCAGGCGTCCACTCGCTCCCTGGGACGCCAGGAATCCGACCGACTCGGCGTCGACCGGCAGCACCATCGTGAAAGCGTGTTCCGTCGTGGCGCCGATGACGGCCATGTGCGTGTCCTCGCGCACCATGCCGCGCAGGCGACGGGTCTGCACCAGCGCCTTGATGTGTCGGTCGGCGTAGCCCGTTTCGATGAAGGCACTGATCGGCCGTTCCGCGTGGAGCATGCCGATGTATCTCGCTTTGTCGGCGGCCGACAGCGGGCTCGTGCTTCCCTCGGGCGCGGGCATCACCAGGTGCTGGTCAGTCGTCGGCGTCGCCGGCAGGTCGGGGATGATCGCCACGGGTCGTGCGCGGGGCACCGGTTGTCCGGCGGTGTCGAGCCGCGTGGGAAACGTCAGGCGCCGTCCCGACCGTGGGTCCAGGATCGAAAAGTCCACCGACCCGTTGGGGGTAAGTTCGGCGGTGGGAAGGGATGTCCCAACGAGTCGCAGGATGGGCTGCGGGATGCTGTTCACCATGTGCTCGATCACACCCAAATCTTCCTCGACGTCCGGTGGCGGTCGTGCGTCGATCGTCACGAAGGCCTCCGTGTCCTTCAAGGGCGGCATGAGCGCGAAACCGTCACGCAAGCCTGCTTCCGGAAACCACGTGCCGCCAATGTCGACGACGTAGCGGCCCGTGCCGCGACCCGCCCCGGCGCCAGGGCCAAGGATCTGCCGATAGTCACCCGCATAGGACGGCTCCGTCTCGACCACCTGCGTACGGCCGTCCAGGTGGCGCAAGCGGATGTAGTGGCGATTGCCCCAGGTCCACTCGTCGAGCGCCTGGCTTGCCGCGTAAGCCACGACGGCGGGATCCTTCACGACCAGATGATCCAGCCCGCGGGGAAGCAATGCGTCGTGTTCGTCGGAGACCCTCGAAAGAAGCTCGCCCAGGTAGGCCGCTTCAGCGGGTGCCAACCGCTTGTCGGGGCCGTCGATCTTCGCCATGACGTCATCGAACGCCGGGAGGGCGTCGGCCTCGCCGGGCAACATGCCCAGTCGCCACGCGTCGTCCGCCCGGCGCAGCTTCGCCACGTGTTCGAGCGTCGGCCCGAGATCCCGGCCGAAGACGGCCTGGCGCAACCACGAAAGCTCCTTGAGAACGGCACGCTGCGCGTCGGGGATCGCCATCGGATCGATCCAGCGCTTATGGATGAGGTCGAGTTCCATGTTCGTCGAGCGGCCATCGATGCTGTCGGCCAACCTCCGGCGGAACACGCCATCCCAATCGAACTGGGGCTTTACCCTGCCCGCTTCCTTTCCGACGATGTGGAAGACGGACCGCCAGGTGTTTGCCATCGCGCCGGCAATCTGGCTACGCAAGACATACTGACCGCGGACGAGCTGCAAGTGGATCGTATTGGAGAGCAGCTGTCCTTCGTCGCATTCCGCGCCGTCAGCCGATACGCCGAACCGGAACGCGCCATCCTCGCCGTGCAATGCCAGGGCGCGTTGCAAATCCCTCGCCATGGACGGCGCAAGCAGTTCGATTTCTCGCGGGGTCCACACGATGGCCCGCGGATCGCGCAAGCGGTCGGCGAGTGTCTCGAGGAACGCATGTCCGGTGGCCAACGTCGCCAACGGCCCCGCCTCCTTGGCCTCCGCCTCGACCAGGTCGGCCTCCGAGGATCCGAACTGGTCGAGGATCTCCGCGGCACGATGGAGCGTCTCCGGATGCGACGTGTATGCCTCCGCGACCTGGGCGAGGATGCTGCCTTTGACGTAGTTGTCGTCCGTGAAGGCGAGTGCCCAGTTGCCGCTGCGCTGCCTGACGACGCGAGGGCCCGATGTGCGGTTGTTCAGGAGGATGCGGTAGCCGTCACCGTCGCTCACGATGCGTGCCACCCTCCCGCCTTCCATGCGAACGAACTGCCGCGGCCCGAACTTGAAGATCCCGTCCGCTCCTCGCAACGTCTTGCTGGGGATATCCACTACGGTTTGCACTACCGCGTCGGCGGCCGCCCAGTGTGCGAGGTGGCCGGCCGGGTCGCGATAGAGCCGGGTCACTGCATCGGTGGGGAAGCCGGGAGCACGGGTCGGGCTGAGCGGATAGCCAATGCGCCCGTTGATCCGTCGCGGCGGATTGAGGAGGGGCTGACGTTCCGGCGATGGCACCGGCTTTTCGGTCGGCCCGCTGTTGCCGGTCCGGCCGAAGACGCCTCCGAGCACGACATTGGAAACGATGGTCAAACCGGCTTGCTCCAACCCGCTTTTCCGTTCTTCCAACGTCCTCCCGTCGATAGCCTGTTCGGTGCCCGTGCCGACCTGCGCGATGCCGAGACCCACCTGCACCGGTATCGCGAGGGGGCGCACGAATCCCAGTGGAGAAAGCAGCGCCGCCACGCGATTTATCGTGGCCCGCCACGCCTCCCAGGCAGTGCCGCGTTGCATGGAAGCATCCTGCTGCATCCGCAGTTTCGTCGCCTCCCGCATGTCTTCGAAAACGTCGCGGCCAATCGTGGCATTGGCGTGATCGATGGCACTCCCGTCGGCATGCCAGCGGTCGTTGGCGATGTTCTCCAGGCCATGCTTCACGCCGGTCCAGAACACGCCGTCCTGGCGGTTGTATACGGAGAAATGGGAGAGCAAGGCGTCGAGGCTGCGAGGATCCTTCGCCTGCGCCAACACCCACTGGCGAAGCGCGGCCTCGTCGCCGGCCGCCACGAATGCCGGCTCGCCGCCGGGAACGTACATCACCTCGCTACCGTCGGTCGCGATGAAGCGGACCAGATTGCTGGCCGTATGGCCGTTGATGTCGAAGCGCTTCACTTCGACGCTGCCGCTCCACCGCGTGTTGCGCAATTGGGCCATGGTGATCGGACCGTCGAGCGGCACGTTCTGTGCTCCCCCACGCATCACCAGTTCGTACTGGTCCGGATCGAGCAGGCCGGATTCCCGCGCCAGCCGCGCCTGCAGCACGAACTCGTAGCGAGCGAGGATCGACCAGTCGGAGATGTTCCGCGTCCAGTACGTTTGGAGTTCGGCGTCGAGCTTCTTGACGTAGGGGAGTTCCGAGAACGCGCCGGGCGCCTTGAACTCGTCGACGAGTCGCGAAAGCCAGAACGGGCTCGCATGGTCCGCTGTGAAACCGCCTTTCCGGTAGATGCGGAAGGCATCGTCGAGGTAGCGGCTCTCTTCGGCCACCGTTTCGATGACATTTCCTTTCGCGAAAAAGGTGTTGTACAGGTACCCGGGGCCGGTCCGACTCCACAGGAACTTGCCCAGGGCCACGAACGCGCTCTTCGTGTCGCTGGCGTGCACGATGCTCTCGCCGAGGCCCACGATGCTGGGGCTTTCGCGGCCGCCGCCCTGCACGCCACCGACCGCGTCCGCGAGCACCGCGAACGTGCCATACCGGGAGTGGTCCGGAAACGCCTCCATGACGGCCTCGGTAAGCGACGTGACGGAGTCGGGTTTGCCTGCCTCCCTGTCGTTGGCGGAAGCAAAGTGCGCGACGACGTAGTCATCGCTTTCGATGCCCAGGTGCTCCTTGATGAACGCTCGAGCCACGCTCTGCGCATCCGGCGGCGGCAAGGCATTGGCTTTAGCGGCGATGGCGTCGAACGCCTGGGCATCGTCGGCGGTGGCGAATTCGAGGGCGACTATCCAGGCGGACGGCGCCGCCGTCGGCGCTGCCGATGCATGCTCGTCGGTGGCATAGGCGGGGACATGGGTCCCGGTTGCGCCTGCGACCTCGTAGTGGCTATCCGCGACGGTCTCGTAGCGCTGCGCATCGGTGAGCACCACCTGGGCGGACGTCACCGTACTGGCCGTTGCCAGCACGGCGCCGATCGTTCGCAGGCGCGTCGGTACGAAGGGGTTCGTCATCGTGTCGCTCTCTCAGGGGAGGGCTGACGACTGTAGGAGTCCTCCCCTGCGCGAAAATGCCGTTCGAAAGCGAAACGAAGGTGGGCCTGCGCCCCCGACGGGCGTCGGCACTGGCATGCCCTCCCCTCGCGGACTCATCGGCCACAACGATTAGCGTGAGTCGTCGTGCCCCAGCGACAGCAGGAACAACACCGCGGCAAGCGCTCCGTACGCGGCGACGAAAGGCCAGACCAGGGCCTGCGCGGCGGCGTCCAGCATCCACGGCAGATACATGGCGCCGACGGGCTCCACGGAGTGGATCAGGCCGAAGGCCGTCAGCACCGCGCCGAGCGCAACGATGCCCGCCGCCTTGCGCACGTGTCCGTCGATCATCGCCACGACGAAGCTCGCCCAGACCATCGAGGTGATGATGAAGCCGTTCCCGAGGATCACGATGACCGCCATCGTGGGAAGGCCGTGGCTTGCGTCCGCATACAACGTCGCGAAATGCGCCGGATCGACGACGGCGGGATCGCCCAGCTTGATCGCGAGCATCCGCGCGATGGCCGGAAAGAAACTGAAGACCACCGCGCCCGCATAGCGCAGTGGCGTCGCCTCGAACGCCTGCGTAGTGATGCCGATGGAGACGAAGACCAGGATCGGCGCAAGCACGGCCACTGGCAGCAACTCGACGAGGTTCGACAGGTAACCGAGCACGCCACCCAGTCCGATGACGAGTCCCGTGACCAGTGTGTAGCCGGTGCGCGCACCCATGGCCTTGTAGGCTGGCTGTCCGATGTAGGGCGTGGTCTGCGCGACGCCGCCGCAGACGCCCGCCACCAGCGTCGCCAGCGCCTCCACGAGGAGGATGTCGCGCGTGGGGTAATCGTCGCCCGCGGCACGAGCGCTCTCGGTCACGTTGATGCCGCCGATGACCATCAGGAGTCCGAACGGCAGGATCAGCGGAAGGTAGGGCACGGTCGCAGGCAAGCCTTGCAGGAAACCGAGGTTCGGCCACGGGAAGCCCAGCCGCCACTGCCAATGATCCGGCGCGTCATAGCCCGAACCCAGGAGGCCCAACGGACCCAGTCCGTAATAGAGCAGCACGCCCACCAGGAACGCGCCTAGCACCCCCGGTACGCCGAACGGCAAGCGGCGTTTCGCCACCAGGCCATAGAGCACGATGCCGAGCCCCGCGAAGCCCACGACGGGCACGCGCATGATCTCCACCAGGGGCAGGAAACCCATCAGCACCAGCGCGATACCGGCGATCGAGCCCAGCAGTCCCGCGCGCGGCACCGAGCGTTGCACCCACGCGCCGAAGAACGAAAGCACGAACTTGAGCACGCCCATGACGACCAGGGATGCCATGCCGAGACGCCACGTCGCCTCGCCCGCGGCCATCTCGTCCAGACCGGCGTGCCGGTAAGCGACGAACGCCGGGCCGAGCACCAGCAAGGCCATGCCGATGCTCGTCGGCGCGTCGATGCCCAGCGGCATCGCCGTGACATCCGATCGACCCGTGCGCGCCGCGAGCCGGTGCGCCATCCACGTGTAGGCGAGGTTACCCAGCAGGACGCCGAGCGCCGTCCCCGGGAACATCCTTCGGAAGACGATGTCCGCCGGCATGCCGAAGATGCCGACCAGCGCGCCCGCCATGAAGGCGAGCAGCGAGAGATTGTCCACGACCAGGCCGAGGACACCATTGAGGTCTCCGCCGCCGAACCGACGACGCTGTACGGATGTAGTCATGCCGAGCCCTGTTTGCTGTGGAAGCAAAAAAAAGCCCGGCTTTCGCCGGGCTCCTTTTTGTTGCTACCGATCTTGCCAGGATTACTGCTGGACCTGCAGTTCCGTGCGACGGTTGCGAGCGCGGCCTTCGGCCGTGTCGTTTGTGTCGATCGGGTTGTTCTCGCCGTGGCCGATCGGGCCTTCCAGACGATCCGCACCAATGCCGTGCGAGGTCAGGTAGTCGAACACGATCTTCGCGCGACGCTCGGACAGGCCCTGGTTGTAGGCGTCCTTACCGACGCTATCCGTGTAACCGGCAACCGTGACCTTGACCTGCGGGTAACGCTGCAGGGTGTCGACAGCCTGGTCGAGGACGCCCAGCGACTCGCTGGTCGGCTCCTGCAGGGTCGGGCCGATGTTCGTCTCGCCCTTCTTCGGACGGTCGAACTTGAAGTTGACGCCGCGCAGGTCGATGACGACCTTCTGCGGGCAACCATCCGGACCGACGATCGTGCCAGCCGGCGTGGCCGGGCACTTGTCGTCGCAATCGTTCACGCCGTCGCCGTCGGTGTCGAGCGTCGAGCAATCCGGAGCAGCCGGGGCCGGAGCAGCGGCCGGAGCCGGAGCAGCCGGCGGCTCGCCGAAGCGCGAGACGATCGAGAAGCCGAGGAACCAGTCGCCGTAGCCGTTCTCGCTATCGGTGGTCTTGTCGTCCCAGTCGTAACGGTAGCCGGCTTCCACGCGGAAGTCGGAGCTGTCGGTGATGGTCTTCGACACGCCGACGCCGAGCTGGGCAGCCGGGGACCAGCCGTTATCCGACGGGTTGTGGTGGTAGGAACCCATCACGCCGGCGAGCAGGTACGGACGCCAGCTGTCCCACGCACCAGCGTAGAAGCGGGCGGCAACGCCGTAGCTGTTGTTCGACCAGTGGCCAACGCCATCGTTGTCGCGCTTGGTGCGGTCGGCAAAGATGTCGATCGACGCGTTGCTGGAGATGAACTTGCCGAAGCCCAGGCCGTAGTAGACCTGGCGGCTGTTGGTGTTGCGGTCGGTGTCGTTGTAGTAGCCGCCAACCGTCGGGGCGATGTACCAGCGGCCGTCATAGCCGTTACCCGCGGTGTCAGCGGATTCCTGCGCGTGAACGGCACCCACGCCGCCCAGGGCCAAGCCGATCAGCAAAAACAAGCCCTTACGTTTCATCGGTGTCTCCTCATTATTGGTATTCGCGTCCGCGCTCCACCCCAGACGGAAATCGCGCGTAGAACTCTTGTCGAATCCGGGGACTTCAGCCGTCCCTCGCTTTCATACCCCTTCAACGGGCGGCGGCAGTTTAGCAAAAATCAAACAATTGGGCACATGCCCAAAACCGCCGTTCATACTCGAGTCACGGCGATTATCAAGCCGTGAAGAGTGTCATGAACTCGTGAATGGGCATGGCGTCCAGTTTCTCCGGCGATGCGGTGACTGCCAGTACCTTCTCCACGCGCTCCGCGGGCCACTCAGCGCGGAGGGCCGATTCGAACTTCTTGAGCAGCACCGGGATGCCCTCCGCGCGGCGCTTGCGATGGCCGATCGGGAAGTCGATGGACACTTTTTCGGTCGACGAGCCATCCTTGAAGAACACCTGGATGGCATTGCCGATGTAGCGCTTTTCGGGGTCGAAATAGTCCTTGGTGAACTGCGGATTTTCGACCACGGTCATTTTGTCGCGCAGGGCATCGATGCGCGGGTCGGCCGCGACGGAATCGTTGTAGTCGTCGGCCGTGAGGCGACCGAAAATGAGGGGCACGGCCACCATGTACTGGATGCAATGGTCGCGGTCGGCGTAGTTCGCCAGGGGGCCGGTCTTGTCGATGATCCGGCAGCCCGCTTCCTGGGTCTCGATGACCACCCTCTCGACCTCGTCGAGGCGGCCACCAACCTGGGCGTGCAGCTGCATGGCGCACTCGACGGCCGTCTGGGCGTGGAACTCGGCCGGGAAGCTGATCTTGAACAGCACGTTTTCCATCACGTAGCTGCCGAAGGGGCGCTCGAACTCGAACGCGTTGCCCTTGAAGGCGACATCGTAAAAGCCCCAGGTCTTCGCCGAAAGCGCGGACGGGTAGCCGACGACATTGCGGTAGACGGCGTTGATGGCATGGGTGACGGCGCGGCGGCAGGCGTCGCCGGCGGCCCAGCTCTTGCGCGGACCCGTGTTCGGGGCGTGGCGGTAGGTGCGCAGGGCGCCGTTGTCGATCCAGCTGTGCGAGACGGCCGTGGTGATCTGCTCCTTGTCGCCCCCCAGCATGGCCGTGGTGACGGCGGTCGAGGCGAGGCGAACGAGGATCACGTGGTCCTGGCCGACGCGGTTGAAGCTGTTCTTGAGCGCATAGCAGCCCTGGATCTCGTGCGCCTTGATGGCGTACCCCAGCACGTCGCGCACGGTGAGCGGCTTGCCCCCCTCCTTCACCGCCTTGCGGGACAGGTAGTCGGCCACCGAGAGGATGGCGCCGAGGTTGTCCGACGGGTGGCCCCACTCGGCCGCCAGCCAGGTGTCGTTGAAGTCGAGGTAGCGGATCTGCGTGCCGATGGCGAAGGCGGCCTGGACCGGATCCAGTTCGTGCGAGGTGAACGGCACGCGGGAGCCACCAGGGAGGACCGCGCCCGGCACGACAGGGCCGAGGTGCTTCACGCAGTCCGGGAATTTCATCGCGAGTGCCGAGCAGGCCAGCGAGTCCAGGAGCATGTAGCGCGCGGTGTCGTAGGCCTCCTGCGAGTCGATGGCGTAGTCGGCCACGTAGTTGGCGATGTCCACCAGCGGCTGGTCCGGATCGGGACGCGTGGCGGAACGGATGTCGTGTGCGCTCATGGACTTCACTCGCGGGGGGTTGGGAAAGCCGGCGATTTTAACCGGTGACCCCCGGTCGATGTCTTGCCGCGCTGCATCCCAACGGCGACAATGCGCCCCACTACCACCCGAAGGGGAGTAGTTCCGCGGGCCTCCCCGGCCCGCGCACGACGATCGTCAGGACGGGCGCCCCACGCGCCCCGGTCGTCGCGGCGGCTTCGCGCCGGGAACGAGACTTTTGCGGTGACGACGGGCGCGCGTACCCGTCGCCGCCGCATGGGTCCACCCGCGCGCAAAGGCCTACGTACCGCATGGATTTCCTGACTCCCGAGTTCTTTTCCGGCCTCGCCGCCATCATCCTGCTCGACCTCGTGCTGGCGGGCGACAACGCCATCGTCATTGCGCTGGCGGCCCGTAACCTGCCGCGTCACTTGCAGAAGAAGGCCGTCTTCTGGGGCACCTTCGGCGCCATCGCGATTCGCATCGCCCTCACCTTCGCCGTCATCTGGCTGCTCAAGCTGCCCGGTCTGATGCTCGCGGGCGGCATCCTGTTGCTGCCGATCGCCTGGAAACTACTGAAGCCAGGCGAGCACGATCCGAACATCGCCCCCGCCGCCGGCTTCTGGGCGGCCATCCGCACGATCGTCGTGGCCGATGCGCTGATGGGCCTGGACAACGTCCTCGCCATCGCCGGCGCGGCCAAGGGCCACATGGGACTCGTGGTGCTCGGCCTGGCCATCAGCGTGCCGCTCGTGGTCTGGGGTTCGACGCTGATCCTGAGACTCATCGAGCGCTTCCCCATCATCGTCTACGTCGGCGCGGGCGCCATCGCCTGGACGGCCGCGAGGATGATCGCCCACGACGGCCTCGTCGCTCCCTGGTTCCAGGCGCGCCCGTGGGCTCCCTGGCTGCTCGACGCGGTACTGGTGCTGGGCATCTGCGTGGGTGGCTGGCTGTGGGCGCGCAGGGCGCAACCAAGGAGCGCCTGACCGCTCCAAAAAAAGGCCGCCTTGCGGCGGCCTTGGGCTCCCCGGAACGGGAGAGACCTCAGAAACGGAAGCGAACGTACGCCGCCGGCCCGTGGACCTTCATGTCGAGGTTCAGGTCGTAGTTGCGCTTGTCCTGGTGCAACGCGATGCGGGTGTATGCGTATTCGGCACCGAAGCCGACGTTCTCCCACGGGAACCATTCGACACCGACCGCGGCGTCCCAGATGTGCCCGTTGAGCCGGCCGCCGTTCTTCTTCACGCCGTTGGCGTTCACGTACATGCGCCACTGGTCGTTGAAAGCATGGCGCCAGCCCAGCTGCAGGTTCGGTGCCCAGGCATTGGTGCTGGTGCTCGACCCGTCGGAGAAGGTCTGGCCGTTCACCGTGGCCGATCCGTAGATGCTCGCGTGTACCTTGTAGTACGCCGCGCCCAGGCCAACGCCGAAGACGTCGTCGCCGGTGCCGAACCACCACTTGTACGCGGCGCTGCCGAAGGTGAACTTCAGGTCGCCCTTGACCCGGGCGGAAGCATCGATCGGGTTGCCCAGGAAGTTGATCTGCTCGGAGAGCGACTTCGAGTGCGAGCGATCCACCTGGTAATAGTCGAACGCGAAGCCCTGGTGTTCCCCGATGAGGAAGTCGAGACGAACGCGCGGCTCCAGCTTGTGCTTCTTGAAGTCGAGGTCATCCTCGAGGTTCACGTCGCCACTGGAATTGAGCACATTGGTGTTGGCACCGATCGTCGTGTCGTTGTTGGTGTAGTAACCGCCGACCCAGACGCTGACGTTGTCCAGCGCGCGCGATTGCGACTTCTTGTCGCTGTCCTGCGCATGCGCGGCAGCACCGAAGGCGGCGAGCGAAGCGATGACCAGGCCCGCGGCGAACTTGGTATTTCGATGTGGACGTGTGCGCATTAAGAGAACTCCCTGCAAGGTTTTTGTTAGTACCCCCGGGGAGAAATCTTAATAAGGCCTTACGTGTGCATTCCGTGCACGGGAACCTTACCGAACGACTGCACGTTCAGTTTGCGTCATGTGAAACAGTGGTGAACGCGGACGGAGCGGGCGCTTACAGCGTGATCGGCACGCGCACCGTGATCGTCGTATCCGGTGTGTCGCGCGTGATGCCGACGCCGAGTGTCACGTTCAGTGTTTCCTTGTCGTTGAAACGGTACGAACCGCCCACCAGCAGCGACGCAAGGGTGGAACGCGCGGACGCCGGCAGCGGGTGGTCGTTCTGCGTGGTACGCCCCACGAAGGCCTGGTCGTAACCGATACTGATCGACGCCTTTTCGTTCAGCGAAAGCCCCATGCCGATGCTGATGTCGGCGATGTCGCCCGCTTTGACGTCGCCAAGGAACTGCTGTCCCGCGCCAAGTACATTGCGGCTGACGTTCTTGCGCTCGAAGTTGTGCAGGTAGCTCAGGTTGCCGAAGAACACTACCGGGTCGGACGGATACAACCAGGTGACGCCGAGCTGGGCGGAGTAAAAACCCGTGCCCGTCGGACTGCGCAGCGGCAGGCCCGTACCCGTGAAGTTTTCCACGCAGCGTGTCACGCAGTCGCTGGTCACTTCGAACGGGTCGCGGCCCGTGCGCGACTTGGCGCGGAACCAACCGATGTAATACGGCTTGTCGGCGCCACCATCGTTGATCTGGTAGCGCAGCGTGGCCTCGATATCGCCGAGCCCCTTGCCGCTGGTCGTGAAGAGGCGATCCTGCGCGGTGCCGGTGAATATCTCGCGACTGATCGTATCCGTGTGCGTGTCCACGTACGGGACGCGCACTTCCAGTTCCATGCGATTGGTCAGGCCATAGCGGAACGCCACCGCGCCCGTCTGTGTCGTGGTCTTCACCTGCCGCACGTCGACCAGGCCGATGAGGATTGCCGGTATCACGGTGTAGCCGACGAGCGCCACACGATCACTCGAGGAGTAGCCGTACTGGTAGGAGGGTTCAAGTATCAGCTTGCCGCGCGGCGTCAGCACGCCGGGCTGGTCGAAGATGGGCGCGACTTCCGGCGGACGTTCGTCCTGCTCGGGCCGCCTTCCGACCGGCTGCGTGGCGACGACCGGCGCCGAACCTGGCGCCTGCGGCGCACCGGGCGGTGGTGCTGGTGGCGGCTCCTGGGCCGGGTTTGCCTGCGCCCGCGGGTCGGACAGGGCCGACGATCCGCCACGTGCCTGTTCCAGTGCGTTCAGGCCGATCGCCTGGCGCAGGTCGTTGTACTGGATTTCCTGTGCGGCCAGTTCGCGCTTCATCTGTTCGAGTTCGGCGAGTTGCTCGGCCATGCGGCTGCGCATCGCATCGATGCGCCTGCCCTGCGCGTCGATTTTTTCGCGAAGCACCGGATCGATGGAGGACTCCTGCGCGAGACAGGCGCCCACCCACATCGGAAGCACGGCGAGCGCCAGCGCGCACGTCCTTGCCTGCATCACCCTGCCATTGCGATACATGCGTTAGTTCCCCCGGAACTGGATCACCGCGTCGTGGACCGACTCCGCCAGCCGCAGGCTTTCCAGCGTGCGTGCCGTGTTCACCGATGCGTCGATCGTGGTGGTGGCCGAAATGGCCTGGTTGTCGAGCGAGTTCTGGACGATCAGGCCCGGGAGCCCGGACGACGACGGAAGCGTTGCCGTGACCGCCTGCGGCAAGGCCTGCATGGGCGTGGGCGTCGACGTGGCCACGGAGGCCGGCGGGGGCGCGGCGGGCGTTCCCGCGTTCGTGGCGGACGGCGGCGTCGCGGCAGGTGTCGTGGGTGCGGCGGTAGCGACGCCGCCGGCACCGTTGGTGATCACCGTGGTCCGCAATGCGTCGCGCAGCGCGGTCGCTTGCTCCGCGCTCATCTTGGCGATGTCGGGGATGCTGATGGTGGTGCGCATCGTCTCCATGCCGTTGATCAGCACGGTGCGCTGCAGCGCGAATGACGCGCGCAGGTTGTCGCCGAAATCGTAGCCGCCGCGGATGCGGTCCAGTCGCGCGTCGGAGACGGCCCGGTTCACGGGGAAGTCGGCCGCTCCAGCCGTGGCGCAGACGCCACTACCGAGCATGACGGCGATGATGAGCAGTCGGGTTTTCATATATCCCCCGGTCCGCGCTTGGGCATGACGAGGGGACCGAGCCCGTTACGCTCGATGCCTTCGCCGATGGGCGCCGCGGGAGCGACTGCCCAATCGCGTGGGCTGTTGAAGATGGCGCGATCGCGCCGGTTGTGGATCACGAAGACCACCTGGTTCGTCCATAGGGCATCGAACCGGCGCTTCGACATGGCACGCGTGCCGCGGGCCGGATCGCCGACCAGCACGCGTCCGTTCTTGTAGCCCTTCACCACCACGAAATGGTGGTAGCCCCGCTCGTTGATCAGGACGATGGCGGGAATGCCTTCGGCATCCAGGCGTTCCAGCGGCACCTCGAATCCGTCGGCATCGAAACCGCGCGAGGCGAGGAAGCGCTTGATGTCGAGCAGGGAGAATCCTTCCTTCCCGATCTTCGCGCGATCGCCATGCGTAAACATGATGTCGAAGGCAGCCTGCTCGTCGACCGGATAGCCGTACTGGAACGTGAGCAGCGTCGCCACGGCGGCGGAGCCGCAACTGAAGTCGTACTGCTGCCGGATGGTGTTCCGGAAGCGTGCCTCCTTGAGGCTCGTCATCTTCATCGGGTACGACGTGCCGGAGCTCGTCTGTACCTCCGCCCTGCCGGCCATGGCGCACGGAACGGCGGCTAGCGATAGCAGGCCAATGGCGAGGGCATGGACGAATCTCACGGATTCATCCGCAGGTTGACGATGGTGTTGTTCTGGATGAGCACGTTGTTGCCCGAGTTCTGGATCACGGTGGGCAGGCCGGCTGAATTGCTGAAGGCCGAATCGCCGACGAAGTTCGAGCCACTGTAGGTACCGTTGGCCTTGTTCTCGCTGACGGTGCCGTTGGATTCCTGCGTGTTGAGGTTGTTGGTGACGTGGGTGTCCGCACCGCCCGTCATGCCCTGCAACTGATCGGCAGGCGTGGGCGCGCCGAAGGACGCGGGTGGCGATTCGCCACGGGACGCTGACTGCGCACCGGCCACGCACGGGGCTGCCAGAAGGGCCAGCGCGACGAGCGCGGCATGGGTTCGGAACATCGGCATGAGTGTTCTCCTGGAGCTGGGGATCCCCGCGGATGCCACGGAGCGCGGCTGCGCCCCGTGGTTTCCTTTCTCGCTACCGTGCCGCGCCGTTACGGCGTGGCGCCGCCCACGCTCAGGTTGGCCTGGACATTCACGCTCTGCTGGATCAACGACGACGCGCCCGAATTGGCCGCGAAGCTGCCGATACCCGCCAGCGTGGAACCCGCGCTGCCCATGTTGTTGGCCATGCTGTAGCTGCCGGTGCCAACCGAGTTGGAACCGCCGCTGCCGCCCGACCCGCCGCTGCCGCCCGTGCCCGATCCGCCGGTGCCGTCACCGCCGGTCGCGCCGGCGCCGCCGTCACCCGACATCGCGGTTGCCGTGCCGCCCGCACCGCCAGTGGAGGTTCCACCAGTGGAGGTCGGCGAGGCATCACCTGACGTGGAGGTCGCGCCCGTGCTGGCGGACGCGCCGCCCGTACCGGCCGTCGATCCGCCGGTTGCCGTGTCGGCACCCCTGCCGCGGCCATTCGCGTTGCCGCCGTCGCCGTTGGAGTTGCCGCCGTCGCCGCTGGTGTCGCCGCCGTAGGCGACGCTTGCGCCGAGGGCATCGCCGCTGCTGGTGCCGGCGTCGCCACCGACCGCGCCGCGAGCACGTGCGTTGCCGCTGTCTCCGCCGTCTCCGCCGGCGCCGCCACGACCGGTTGCGCCGTAGCCGTCACCGCCGGATCCGCCGCGTGCGCCATTGGCGTTGCCGAGGTTCACGGCGATGTTGCCCAGGTTGTAGACGGTATTTCCCGTCACGGTGCCGTTGAGGGTGCTTTCGGCCACTGCCGTGGTCGAGATGGTGTTGAACGAGCTGGTGTTCGTGTTGGTGGTGGTTGAGCTATCTGAATACTGGATGGCGACGGACCGGCGCTGCGCGCTGGCGCCCGCACCTCCGGTCTGGGTGTCATCGGCCATGGCCGGCAGTGCCAATCCGGTGGCGAGGCAGATCGCCGTGGCGATAAGAGTCTTACGCATGGGAGAGTCTCCTGTGAGCGACGCGAAACCCCTGTTTTTCTCGGGATGACCGGGCGCCCTGCCAACGCACCGGGTCCCAACGCAGGAGCAAGTTGCGTGCCTTCCGTCGCGCACTCCGCGAGACGTGCTCCCATGCGGGTTTGGATGCTTTCCTCCAGCTTATGAACGGCGTCCGTTGTAACGGTGCCGATACACGCCGTAACGCCACTGCTGCGTATGGATTCGTGAAGGAGCAGCGCCCCTTGCCGTGGGCGCCGGTTGCGACCATCATTCGAACGATCGTTTGAACGGAGCCTTCCGTGGCCTACCCGCACCTGCTCGCCCCGCTCGACCTCGGCTTCACGACCTTGCCCAACCGCGTGCTCATGGGCTCCATGCACGTGGGCCTGGAGGACAAGGCGAAGGACTTCGACAAGCTCGCGGCGTTCTACGCCGAACGCGCCCGCGGCGGCGTGGGGCTCATCGTGACCGGCGGGATCGCGCCGAACCTCCAGGGTTGGCTGAAGCCGATGTCCGGGACGATGTCGAAGCCCTGGCACGTGGCCCGGCACCGGAAGGTGACCCGTGCCGTGCACGCGGAGGGCGGGAAGATCTGCATGCAGATCCTCCATGCGGGCCGCTACGGCTACCAGCCGTTCTCCGTCGCCCCCTCGCGGGTGAAGTCGCCGATCACGCCGTTCACACCCCGCGCGCTATCCGCCCGCGGCGTGGAACGCACCATCGACGCCTTCGTGCACAGCGCGAAGCTGGCCCGGGACGCCGGCTACGACGGCGTGGAGGTGATGGGCTCGGAAGGCTACCTGATCAACCAGTTCCTCACGGCGCGTACCAACCGGCGCATCGATCGCTGGGGCGGCTCCGCGGAAAACCGCATGCGCTTCCCCATCGAAATCGTGCGCCGGATGCGGGAAACGGTCGGCAAGGACTTCATCATCGTCTACCGTCTCTCGATGCTCGACCTCGTCGACGACGCCCAGGCGTGGACGGACATCGTGTCACTCGGTAAAGGCATCGAAGCAGCGGGCGCGACGATCATCAACACGGGCATCGGCTGGCACGAGGCGCGCGTTCCGACCATCGTCACCAGCGTGCCCCGCGGCGCCTTCTCCTGGGTCACGCGGCGGATGAAGGGCGAGGTGAGCATCCCGCTGGTGACCACCAACCGCATCAACATGCCGGACGTGGCCGAGCAGATCCTCGCCCGCGGCGATGCCGACATGGTTTCCATGGCGCGCCCCTTCCTTGCCGACCCCGAGTGGGTGAACAAGACACGGGCGGCGCAACCGGAATCCATCAATACCTGCATCGCCTGCAACCAGGCCTGCCTCGACCACGTCTTCATGAACCGGCGTGCCTCCTGCCTCGTGAACCCCCGCGCGTGCCATGAGACCGAGCTGGTCATCGCTCCCACCGCTGCACCGAAGCGCATCGCGGTCGTCGGTGCCGGCCCCGCCGGACTTGCCGCGGCGAGCACCCTCGCCGAGCGCGGCCACGCGGTGACCCTGTTCGATCGCGCGGATCGCGTCGGCGGCCAGTTCAACATGGCGAAGCGGATCCCGGGCAAGGAGGAATTCCACGAGACGCTGCGCTACTTCGACCACCGGCTCGATACCGCCGGTGTGCTGCGCCACCTGGGCAGCGAAGTCAGCGCGGAGACGCTCGCCGCCGGCGGATACGACACCGTCGTGCTCGCCACCGGCGTGCTGCCGCGCCTGCTCGACCTGCCGGGTGCCGACCATCCGAAGGTCCTGAGTTATCTCGACGTCCTCCAGGGCAACGCGCCTGTCGGAAGGAAGGTCGCCGTCATCGGGGCGGGCGGCATCGGTTTCGATGTGGCCGAATTCCTTACCGAGGCCGCACCTTCGCCCAGCACCGACGTCGCACGCTGGACGAAGGAATGGGGCGTGGACATGACGATGGCGACGCCCGGTGGGCTGATGCCCGCGCAGCCGGAAAAACCGGAGCGCCAGGTCTGGCTGCTCCAACGGACGGCCGGACGTCCGGGCGGGCGCCTCAACAAGACCTCCGGCTGGGTGCATCGCGCCACGCTGAAGAACAAGCGCGTGCAGATGCTGGGTGGCGTCGGCTACGAGCGTATCGACGATGCCGGATTGCACGTCGTCGTGGACGGGGCGCCGCAGGTGCTCGAGGTGGATAACGTCATCGTCTGCGCGGGCCAGGAGCCGAACCGCGAACTGCACGACACGTTGCTGGCCATGGGCGTCGACGTGCGCCTTGTCGGCGGCGCGGACGTGGCGGCGGAACTCGATGCGAAGCGGGCCATCGATCAGGCGACACGCCTGGCGGCGGCGCTTTGAGCTCGTCGCCAGACGGGTGAGGCCTCAAGAAGGGCTCGGTGGGAGAACGGCTCCCACCGAGCAAAGACGTCGTTACCGCTTCTCGATCGGCGTGTAGGCCTGGTCTTCCGGGCCGGTGTAGTTCGCGCTCGGGCGGATGATCTTGCCGTCCTGGCGCTGCTCGATGACATGGGCACTCCAGCCGGAGGTGCGCGCGATGACGAAGAGCGGCGTGAACATCGCCGTCGGCACGCCCATCATGTGGTACGCGGACGCCGAGTACCAGTCGAGGTTGGGGAACATCTTCTTCAGTTCCCACATCAGCTTCTCGATCTTCTCCGACACTTCGAACAGGCGCGGATTGCCGCCGTCGGTGCAGAGCTTGCGCGAGATCTCCTTGATGATCTCGTTGCGCGGATCGGACACCGTATACACCGGATGGCCGAAGCCGATGATGATTTCCTTGCGCTCGACGCGCGCACGGATGTCGGCTTCCGCATCGGCCGCATCGCGATAGCGCGCGATGATCTCCATCGCCACTTCGTTGGCGCCGCCATGCTTCGGGCCGCGCAGCGCGCCGATCGCGCCGGTGATGGCCGAGTACATGTCCGAACCGGTACCGGCGATGACGCGCGCCGCGAACGTACTGGCGTTGAACTCGTGCTCGGCGTAAAGCACCAGCGAGCGGTCGAGCGCGTGCGAATGCAGGTCGCTCGGCTTGCGGCCGTGCAGGAGGTGCAGGAAGTGCCCGGCGATCGAGTCGTCCTCGGTTTCGGTCTCGATGCGCTTGCCGTTGTGGCTGTAGTGGTACCAGTAGAGCAGCATCGAGCCGAAGCTCGCCATCAGCCGATCGGCGATGTCACGCGCGCCGGTGAGGTTGTGGTCGTCCTTCTCGGGAAGCACGGTGCCGAGCACCGACGCGCCGGTGCGCATCACGTCCATGGGATGCGTGGCGGCCGGCAGCAGCTCCAGCGCACCCTTCACCGGCGCGGGCAGGCCACGCAGGCGTTTCAGCTTGGCGCGATACGCGTTCAGCTCCATCCAGTTCGGGAGGACGCCGTGGACCAGCAGGTACGCCACTTCCTCGAACGAGCCCTTGGCCGCCAGGTCGTGGATGTCGTAACCGCGGTAGTGCAAGTCGTTGCCGCTACGGCCGACCGTGCACAGCGCTGTGTTGCCGGCGGTCACGCCGGAAAGGGCGACCGACTTCTTCGCCTTCGGTGCAGTCGGGGTGGTGGTGGTGTCGCTCATTGCGTGACTCCTTAACCCTTCTTCGAAAACAGTTCGTCGAGGTGACGTTCGTAGGCGTGGTAGCCGATGCGGTCGTACAGTTCCTCGCGCGTCTGCATCGTGTCGATGACGTTGCGCTGGTGACCGTCGCGACGGATGGCGGTGTAGACGTTTTCCGCGGCCTTGTTCATGGCACGGAACGCGGAGAGCGGGTAGAGCACGATGCCGACGCCCACGCTGCCGAGTTCCTCGGTGCTGAACAACGGCGTCTGGCCGAACTCGGTGATGTTGGCGAGGATCGGCGCCTTCACCGCGTCGACGAAGCGCTTGTACGTCGGCAGGTCATAGGCCGCTTCGGCGAAGATCGCGTCGGCGCCGGCTTCGACGCAGGCGATGGCACGCTCGATGGCGGCATCCACGCCGTCCACGGCAATGGCGTCGGTGCGGGCGATGAGGAAGAAGTCCGGGTCGGTCTTCGCGTCGGCGGCGGCCTTCACCCGATCGGCCATCTCGCTGGCCGTGACGATTTCCTTGCCTGGTCGGTGCCCGCAGCGCTTGGCCCCGACCTGGTCCTCGATGTGGCAGGCGGCGGCGCCGAACTTGATGAGGCTCTTCACCGTGCGCGCGATGTTGAACGCGCTGGGACCGAAGCCGGTATCGATGTCGACCATCAGTGGCAGGTCGCAGACATCGGTGATGCGGCGGACGTCGGTGAGGACGTCGTCGAGGGTGTTGATGCCCAGGTCCGGAAGGCCCAGCGAACCGGCGGCCACACCGCCGCCGGAAAGGTAAATGGCGCGGAAGCCCGCCCGCTTCGCCAGGAGGGCATGATTCGCGTTGATCGCTCCGATGACTTGCAGCGGCTGTTCGTCTGCGAGCGCGGCGCGGAAGCGGGCGCCGGCCGAGGAGTGCTGTGCCATCGATGTCTCCACGTAAAGGGAGGCATTTTAGCGCACCGGGGTGCGAGTAGGCCTTGCTGCGCCGCAGCGGAGACGCGGCGCCCCTGTTCGGAGGGCGTCCGTTACCGGTGCATGGGCCCCTGGCACAGGCATTCGCCGTCTTCGTTCGCGTGGCCGAGCAAGGCATCGAGCAGGCTCGCGGTCGGTGTCCACTCGCCGATCGCCGGGTGGATCAGCATGGCCTTGCGCGCGCCCGGGCGACTGTCTTCCAGCACCGAGGCGATCGCGGCGCGCTCATACGCCTTCACCGAACGCACCAGCCCCGCCACGGCGTCGGGCAGCGGCGCGAGCTTGCGCGGCTCGATGCTGTCGAGCGAGATGTCGCACATCGTCTCCACCACATCGGCATCCGGCAAGTCCGGGACGGCACCGCGGTTCCGCGTATTGACCACGATCGGCGCGGGCTTCGCCCCGGTCAGCGCGCTCATGACGTCGATGGCGATACGGTGGTAACCGGTGGCCACGCGGAAGGGGTCGACATCCAGGCTGACGCCGTGGTCGAACGCCGAGCCGCCTTCCGCCTCGAGCTTCATGTACGAGCCCGAGCGCTGGTTGAGGTAAGCCGCGTAAATAGCCACGGCCTCGTCGCCCTGCCCCGCCGCCAGCCGCGAACGCAACGCGGCGAACAGCTCATCGTTCAGCGTCGCGATTTCGGCACCGCGGCTACCGCCCTGGCGACGCTGGTTGGCCAGCGCGCGCTGGCGTTCGTAGTAGAAGAAAAGGTACTCGGTGGGGATGAGCCGAAGCGTGCGGATCATGTCCGTATCGAACAGCGGCGCGAGGTACAGGCTGCGCAGCCGCTCGTCGCTGTCGATCAGCGTGTCGATCCTCTCCTCGCCACGCACGCGCACGCCGCGTACCCAGCCAAGGTGGTTGAGGCCGACGTAATCGCACTCCACGGCGTCGAATGGCTCGTCGAGCGCGCGGGCGATATTGTGGAAAAGCTCGGTGGGCGTGTCGCAGATGCCGACGATGCGCGCCTTGCTGTGGTCGCTCACCGCCTGGGTGATCAGGCCCGCGGGATTGGTGAAGTTCACCAACCACGCGTCCGGCGAAAGGCGTTCGACCAGGCGCGCTTGCTCGATCGCTATGGGAATGGTGCGAAGGCCCATCGCCACGCCGGCGGGGCCGGTGGTTTCCTGGCCGGAATAGCCATGCTCGATCGCCACCCGTTCGTCGGCGGCACGGCCGGCGATGCCGCCGATGCGGATGCTGTTGAGGACGAAATCGGCGCCCTCGATCGTGTCCTCGATCGACGTGGCGCCGCGCAGCCGCAGTTGGCCGCCGCCGCGGCGGACGATCGCCGTGCCGAGATCCACCATGACCTTCAAGCGTGCAGGGTCCGGATCGTAAAGCACCATCTCGGCGGCGCCGAGCGCCTCCGCGGCTTCGTTCACGCCAAACACGACCAGGGGCGAGCGGACGCTGCCGCCTCCCACCAGGGCGATTTTACGATCCGTACGTCTGTTCACGAAGGGTCCTCAACTGGGATGAATGGGGTAGCGCCGCCAAGGCGCCGGCGGCCGTACTACACAGGGCGCCGCAAACGCAGGCGCGCTCCAGTGCGGGGCCAAGGGACTCGTCATCGAGCCAGGCGTCTATCAGGCCGGCATTGAACGCGTCGCCGGCTCCGGTGGTATCCACCACCTCGATCGGCGGCGGTGCCACGCTGCTGAGCGCGCCACCGGCCAACGCGATGGCACCCTGTGCACCGCGCTTCAGCACCGCACGGGACAGGCGGTTGTCCAGCGCCCACGCGATGTATGCCTCGGGGCTGGCTTCGCCACAGAGCAGCTCGGCTTCGGCGGCATTGGGCAGGAACAGGTCGACCTCGCGGCAGGTCGGGATGTTCGACGGATCGCGCAACCAGCTGGGCGAATGCCCCACATCCAGGGATGTAGTGCAGCCGGCGGCACGCAGCAACGGCAGCACGGCCGATGCCAGCTCACGCGACAGCGGCATCGCGAAATGCACATGGCGCGCCGCTGCGAGGTCGGCGACGACCTCCGGGACCGTCAACCACTCCTCGAGCCCTCGATTGGCACCGGGGTAGGTGAAAAAGGTGCGGTCGTCGCGCATCGAAACGCTGACGGTGATGCCGGTCCCGTCGTCCGCCAGCCGAATGCCGTCCATGCCGACGTCGAACTCGCCCAGGCGGCGCTCGAACCAATCGAAGTCGGCGTCGCCGACCAGGCCGACGAGGTGTACCCGGCGACCAAGGCGCGAGAGCCCGCAGGCCGTGTTGACACTGCCGCCACCGAGCTCGCGCAGGTAATCCGTCGCAATCGCCTCTTCGCCGGGGCGAGGCCAACGGGGAAAACCGGTGAAGACGTGGTCGGCGAATATCTCCCCGACGACCGCGACATCCCAGGACCTCAACGGGGAAACGGCCACGTGCGGGTTCTCCGTGCTTGCCAAAGGAAAAGGAGGCTGCCCACCGCGATGGCGACGACCGCGGTGAGCATGGTCGGGACGCCGCTGGTGGCGACGAGGTAAAGCCAGCCAGCGACACTGATGGCGATGGGTAATGGATAAAGCGGCATGCGGAACGCATCCACGATGCGCGGGCGGCGACGCAAGGCCACCACGGCGAAACACTGCGCGATGTACTGGAACAGGATTTGCACCACCATCAGCATGCCGATCAGCTTCTCCAGCGAAAGGAAACAGGCGAACGCCGAGGTGATACCGACGAACAACAGCGACACCGTGGGGAACCCGTCGCGTGGGTGCAGCCGGGCGAACGCCTTGAAGAACTGGCCGTCCGCGGCGGCGGCGTAGGGTACACGCGAATAACCGAGCAGCACGACGAGCGCGGACCCCCAACTGGCGACGAGGATCAGCACCACGGCGATCGTGCCGCCCCAGGCGCCGTGGACGGCCTGCATCATATCGGCCACGACCGCCGTGGAATGCGCCGCCTTCTCCCACGGCAGTACGCCAAGGATGCTGACGTTGAGTCCCAGGTAGAGCACGGCCACCACCGGGATCGAGACGAGCACGGCCATCGGGATGGTGCGCCGCGGTTGTTTCACCTCGCCGCCAAGCATGCACACGTTGTTGTAGCCGCCGTAGTCATACACCGCGATGAGCGATACCGCACCAAGGCCCAGCCAGAAACCCTTGCCCGACGACACCGGCGCATCCATGAAATGTCGCGCCGTCGCCACGTCGAAATGGGTGACGCCGGTGAGGACGATCCATACCGCGGCGACCACGACGGCGAAGGTCACCACCAGGGACAGCTTCTGGATATCGCCGACCTTGCGATAGAGGATCGCCGTATTCAGCAGGCAGAGCGTGGCGGCGATGCATACCCGGCCGCCATCGCCCAGTGTGGGCACGAGGTACCCCGCGTACTGCGCAAAACCCACCGCCGCGGAGCCGATCGACAGCGGGGCCGTGAGCAGCGTCTGCCACAGGTACAGGAACCCGAACAATCGCCCTGCCCGCTCGCGCCCATAGGCCTCTCGCAAATAGTGGTACGGGCCGCCCGATTCCGGAATCGTGGACCCAAGCTCCGCCCACACCAGTCCGTCGCACAGGCAGAGCAAGGCACCGGCGATCCAACCCAGCAAGACCGCCGGCCCGGCCAGCGCGGAAAGCGCAAGCGGAATGGTGACGAACGGCCCGATGCCGATCATGTTCAGCACGTTGGCCGAAAGACCGCCCCAGAACCCGATCGCCCGTGGCGGCGCAGCGTTCGCCAACACGTGCGTATCGCCTCCTCCACGCCATCCCGTCATCCATCCGCTCCCGCTCAGAACGAGTACTTTACGGTGACCAGGGCCGTGCGGCCCGCATCGACGATATCGGAATTGGCCAGGCTGTAGCGTCCGATGTGCGACCAATACTGGTATTGCCTGGTCAGGTTGCTGACCTGCAGGTCGAACTGCAATCCGTTATCCATGGCGTACCCGACATGCAGGTCGACGCGGCGGATTGGCCGCAGCCACAGGTCGTCCCACGGCGCGCCTTGGTTGAGGAAATCGTACGTGGAGATGAACGAGCCGGTGTAGTGGTAGCTCAGGTTCACCGAGAATCCGTACTTCTCATAGAACAGTTCCGCATTGGCCATGGTGCGCGGAGCCTGCTGCAGGCGCTCGTTCTCGAATCCCTCGCGCCCCAGGTCCACGCGCGAATTCTGCTTCGTCGCGTTGACGCTGAAGCCAAGGCCGTTCCAGGCACCCGGCAGGTTCTCGAACTTCTGCCGCACGGTGGCCTCGATGCCGTACACGCGCCCGTCGCCACCGTTCGTCGGCGTTTTCGTCAGCACGGTACCGACGCCCGACGTGTTTGGATTGGCCTGCCCGCCGCCGCTGTCGTAGATGTAGTCGCGCAGCTTCTTGTAATAGCTGGTGAGCGAGAAGAAGCCGCCGTTGCTGGTGGTCCATTCCGCACCCAGGTCCACGTTCGTGGCCTTGATGGGGTCCAGGTCCGGGTTGCCGCGGGTAATCGTGGTCACGCCGTTGGAGACGCTGATCTGCTCGCCGCCGCCCAGTTGGACGAATGCCGGACGCGTATAGCTCTGCCAGATCGACCCGCGGAACACCACGTTGCCACCCGGGCGGTAATTGACGAACAGGCTGCCGAGCGGTTCGTTGTAGAGGGTCCGGTTGTTCGAGAAGTGACCTGGCAGCTCGTTACCGTCCGCGTCCTGCGGCGTCGTCCAGAACGTGTTGTGGATGGAGGTGTGCTCGAAACGCACCCCCGGGATGATCTCCAGCGGGCCCTGCTCGATGGTCGCCATGGCATAGGCCGCGGATACCGCTTCGGTACCGCGCATGGTGTCGCAGTTGAAATTGTTGAAGTCGAGCTGGCTGCAGGTGTCCAGGTCGGACGGCTGCACATGCGCGTCGATCAACGCGGCGACCGCAGCGCGGCTCACGTCCGGCGTCCGCCACGCGTACTTGCCCGGGAAGATCTGGTTGTAATACCCCTTGAAGATGCCGAGGTCGTCCAGCGTGGTCGTGCCATCGTTGATGCCGCCGGTACTCCAATCCCGGTTGGTGAACTCGCGCGAGCTGTCGCTGTACTTCACGCCGAACTTCACCGACTGCACCGGGCCGTCCTCAAAGTCGTAACGCAGGTCGACCTTCGCGCCGCCACGCTTCTGGCCGGAGCGGATACGGGTGACCTCGCCGTAATCGTTGGCCCACATGTTCTGGATGTTGTTGACCGACTCCTGCAGTGCCGGGGTCAGCGCCGGGTACGGGAAATGGCTGCCGCCGTAGGTGAGCAGGGAACTCCGGTTGTACGCGAAGTTGTCCTGCGAGTACTTGTCCTCGCGGCCGTCGATCTCGACGTGTTCGGGACGATCGTTGCGGCCGATGCTCCAGAACACGTTCGGCGAGATCGTCCAGCCACCCGCCGTCTTGTCCGCGCCGAACTGGATGGTGGCGAGATCGGCCCGCTCGGGGTTCGTTTCGAACCAGAAGCGGTTGGCGATGCGCCCGATGTTCGGCGAATACACGCCAGGGGTCGCCGTGGGTACGTAGGTCACGTCCTGCGGCAGCAACTGGTTGTACGTGGTGTTCTGCTCGGTAAGCGCATACGCGTAGGACAGCTTGGCGTAGGCATGGAGCGTGGGATCGACGTTCCAGTCGAACGACATGTTGCCGCCATAGCGGCGCTCGAAGCCCGACGCGATGCCCACGTTGGTGCCGATGCTGGTGAGGTTGTGCTGCGGGTCGTAACCCGGTGCGCTGTCGCCTTCGGCGGTGGCATGCAGGAACGCCCACGACCCGTCGTTGCCGGCACTTTCCGCCGCACCGACTTCGCTGTTCGCGATATTCCGGTAGTCGTAGTACGCGCTGACATAGACACCGAACTGCTTCTCTGCCCCGAACTTGCTCTGCAGTTCACCCGCGATTCCGCCGCCCAGGCCACTGCCACCGTAATCGCGGGCGCGGCTTTCGCTACGACCGCTGGCCGTCACGCTACCGCTGAAATCCTTCTTGAAATCGAAGGCGCTCGGCGTGCGGAAATCGATGGTGCCGCCAATGGCGTCGCCATCCATGTCGGCCGTAGACGTCTTGTTGAGCACGATAGTCTGCAGACCCGAGGGCGGCAACAGGCTGAGCTGCACGCTGCGGCTGTACGGCATGCCCTGGGCGACGTTGCTGCCATTCACGAGGTTCACGTTGTACTCCGACGGCAGACCGCGCACCGAAGCGAACATGCCCTCGCCGCGCGCGGCGCCGTCCACGCCGCCGAAGTAGCCCGTTCCTGTCGTGGTCACGTTCACGCCGGACATGAGGCCCAGCGCCTCGGCCACGTTATGCACGGCGGTGTGCTGCAGGTCGCTGGCCGAAAGCACGTCCACGGTGTTCACCGAGTCCATGCGGATGCTCGTCGCTTCGTAGCGGTTGGCCACGACGCTGAGCGCCTTCATCTGTACCGCCTTGTCCTTCTCGCTCTTGTCTTTCCCCTTCTTGTCCGTGGCCGCATTCGCCGATGGATCCCCGCTTCGTGCCGCCTGCTGCGCGAACGCCGATCCGCCAAGGACACCAAAGGCCGTACATACGGCAAGGACAAGCGCCTTCTTTGTCAGAACATGGTTGTTACGCACAATGCACCCCACCCCGAAAGTGTCGCCGAAGACAGCACGAAGCCCTCCGCCACGTGCTGCGGATATGCCGACCAGCGACCTTCGACGTGCACGAACGGCCTGCCTGCGGTGAGGGCCGCGATCAGGCGAACGTCATGTCATGCCGCGCGCGAACGCGGGACTATCAGGAAAGGTGGCCGATCAGGAGAGCGGATCAGCGGGTATGGCGCGGCGGCGAATAACCGGCGAGGGACTTGCCCCGCGAACGCAGGGCGCTGAGCTTGGCGCGGGAGAGGATCCGCTGGCCGTCGGCATGCACGAAGGGGAACGACGGTTCCGCCATGGCGCAACCCGGGTGTGCTGGATTGTGACTGCGGTGTCGCATGGTCACACCTCGCGGAAGACGCTGCATGCAGTGGCACACGGCGCGTCGGCAACATATAGCTCACCGTAAAATCCGCGTCAACAGGCGGTTTTCCAGCGATTTTCGTGCTGCGGAGCAGCAAACGCCAATGCCCGGGAGGGTGGTGGTTTCAGGTGGGCGGTCGCTGGCCGCAATGCGGACCGTGGGCGATCGCCTTGCGGATCTCCTCCAGCGAACCCGGATCGTCCAGCGTCGACAGGTCGCCGGGTTCGGTGCCCTGCATCAGCGCCTGCAGCGACCGACGTAGCAGCTTGCCCGAACGCGTCTTGGGCAAGGCTCCGACGACGTACACGCACGCAGGGCGCGCAAGCGCGCCGAGCAGCTCCACCACACGTCGCTCCATCGCGTGCGCCACGTCACGCGGATCATCGGTAACACCTTGCTTCAGCGTCGCGAACACAGCTGGCACCTGCCCCTTCAGCTCGTCGGCAATGCCCACCACGGCCACTTCGGCCACCGCTCCGAGCGTTGCCACGGATTCCTCCACCTCGCGCGTGCCGAGACGGTGGCCCGCGACGTTGATGACGTCGTCGGTACGGCCGAGGATGAAGAAGTAGCCTTCGTCGTCGCGTACCGCCCAGTCGAGCGAGCTGTACAGCAGTTCCTTGAAGTGTCCGAAGTAGCTTCGTCGATACCGCTCGTCGTCACGCCAGATCGTGGTGAGGCAACCCGGCGGTAGCGGAGGCTCGATCACCAGCACGCCTTTTTCGCCGGGCGCCTTCTCCTCCCCCGTGCCTTCGTCGATCACGCGCATGCGATAGCCGAACGTGGGAAAGCCAGGCGATCCGGGTTTCACCGGTTTGAGGTCCAGGCCGGGCATCAACGACAGGGCGGGCCAGCCCGTCTCCGTCTGCCAATAGTTGTCGATCACCGTCTTGCCCGTGCCTTCCGTGAGCCAGTCGTACGTGGGACGGTCAAGCGGCTCCCCCGCCAGGAAGATCCATTTCAATGCGGACAAATCGTACTTCCGCAACCATGATGCGTCCTGCTTCTTCAGCATGCGCACCGCGGTAGGCGACGAGAACATCGTTCGCGCACCGTACGTCTCGCACAGCCGCCACCAGATGCCCGGATCCGGTCCCGTGGGAAGTCCTTCGTAAAGGATGGCCGTGCAGCCGCCCATGAGGGGACCGTACACGTTGTACGAATGTCCCACGGCCCAACCCACGTCGGAGGTACAGAGGATCGTCTGGCCCGGTCGCACGTCGAAGATGGCCGTCATGGACACCGCGAGCGCCACCGCGTAACCGCCCACGTCGCGCTGCACCCCCTTCGGCCTGCCTGTGGTACCCGAGGTATAGAGGAGGTAGCTCGGCTCGTTGGATTCCAGCCAGACGACTGGAACGTCAGCGGCGGCGTGCTCATCGCGCAAGGTGGCGTAATCGACGTCGCGACCTTCGGTCCATGCCATGTCGGCATCGAGGCCCCGATTCACCACGAGCACATGGGGCGGTGCCGATGTCGCTTCGCGCAACGCGGCATCCACAAGGGGCTTGTACGGGATCACTTTGCCGCCGCGCATGCCGGCGTCGGCGCAGACCAGCAGCGCCGGTTCCGCGTCGTCGATGCGCAGCGCGAGGTTGTGGGCGGCGAATCCACCGAAGACTACGGAGTGGATGGCCCCGAGGCGTGCGCAAGCGAGCATCGCGAACACGGCTTCGGCGATGTTGGGCATGTAGATGACGACCCGATCGCCCCTCCCCACGCCCAGCGCCACCATCGCGGCGGCGAGTATGTTCACTTCGCGATGCAACTCGCGATAGGTGATCTCGCGGGTGACGCCGGTCTCGGTCGACACGGCGACGATCGCCAGCTGGTCCGGCCGCGCGTCGAGGTGGCGATCGACCGCGTTATGGCAAAGGTTGGTCGTGCCGCCGACGAACCAGCGGCGGAACGGCGGATTCGATGCGTCGAGGATCCGCTGCGGCGGCGTTTCCCAGTGGATCAGCCGCGCCTGATCGCCCCAGAACACCTCGGGCTCGTCGACCGAGCGCCGCCAGGCAGTGTCGTAGTCCACGTTCATACCTCCGGTGAAGCTCCTCCGAGGGTAAGACAGGCACTCCGGTCGTGCCTCTGGACCATGGTCGAAGAGCACCGCCGACAGGGTCGGCGGCGCTTCGGGGTCGCGCCTACTTCTCCTGCCCCGGCCTCGCGACGCCGTACATCTCCCAGGCGATTTTCTTCAACAGCGCCTGGCTGTCGTCGCCTTCCTTGTAGAGGTCGAAATGCGTCTTGCCGGGAAGGAAGCGGATATCGCTCTTCGCGTGCAGGCCGTCCAACGTCTGCTTGAGTAATTTCGCAGAGCCATCGAGGTAGAACGTGTCGGCCGTGCCCACGATCACGTGGATCTTCCCGTCCAGATCGGGCTTCAGCGCCGGCCACTGCGTGCGCAGGCGCTGGGCGATGTCGTAGTGCGCGCGCCAATAGGCGGCGACGTCCGGATCGACGGCGCCCGTGTCGCGGTTGAACATCGGCTCAGGACGACCGTCCTTGCCGCGCGGTGAAAAGACCCACTCGAACGAGGCGAGCTGGCCACCGTACCCACCGAGGACGCGTTCCAGCTTCGCGAAGGTCTCGAAGGTGGCGATCACCTGCCCCTTGTCGCGGACGAGCGGATTCTCGCTGCCATCGGCTTTGCGGTAGGCATTCGCCCCCGGCGCGGTGAGGTCGATGCCGGTGAAATCGCGGAAGTCGCTCGGATCGGGGGACGTCGACCAGGTGCCGCCGAACACCTTCGGATAGCGCGTCTGCAGCCACAGCGTCGCCCAGCCGCCGGACGAATGACCGTTGAGGAACCGGCCTGTCGCCTTGGCGTCCATGCGGTAACGGCCTTCCAGCCACGGGATGTACTCCGTCGTCAGGGCCTGGCCCCAGGGTCCGTTGTTCACCGAATCCGCGAATTCGTGCGTGCCCGTCGGGCCGGACTCGTCGAGCAGCACCCAGATCATCGGCGGCATGTCCTTGTTCGACATGGCGATCCACAGGTTGGCGATGGTGCCCGCGTAGTGATCGAAGCTTCCACCGAAGCCGTGCGTGAGATAGACCGTGGGATACCGCGCGATGCCTTTCGGATCATAGCCAGGCGGCGTGACCACCCAGGCGCGGATCGACTGCGAGTGTCCGGCGAAGGCCGTCAGCAGCGGGCTTTCCAGCACCTCGGCATGGGCGTGCTTGCGCGCCTCGGGCAACGCGTCGCGCACGGCCTGCGGTGCCTTGGGCGAAAGGACCCATGGATCCTTCGCCGGCACGGTCTGGGTCAGCTTCAGCACTGGCAGGCTGCCACCCGGCGTCAGCTTCACCGCCGTGACGTCGCTGACCAGATCGCCGGTGTGGCGCCCGTTGTAGTTGTAGTCATGGCCGACGTCGAGCACCGCCTGGAAAAAGTAGTCGCCGGGCGGCAGCTTGGAAAAACCCGCAGGGAACGCTTCGCCGTCCGTGTCGAGGTCCACCGACTGGCCGGGCGCGATCCAGCTGACTTCCCGCGCCGCGACCGATACCGCCTTCGGCTGGAAAGGATTGGTGTCGACAGCCTCCGGCTTTCCATCCTTCGACGCGGGCGCCGCGAACAGGATCAATCGGCCGGATACCCCTTTGTCGCCGACGCCGTCGAGCGTGACACGGACGATGCGGTGCGCCAGCGGCGCCTCGTCCGCGTGGGCGGCGATGGCGCCGCCGGACAATAGCGCTAGCGCGAGGATCGCACGGGCGGGCAAGCTCTTCATCGGTGGATCCCCTTCTCGGGCCGCGGACGCGCGGCGTGGCAACATGCCCGATCCTGCCACGGGACGAGGAGAGAACGGAATGGACCCGGAGTGGATCAGCCGCCATGCCCTCTCGCTATGGGCGGTGCTGCTCGCGATCGCGCTGGGTGGTGCCGATGTCGCCTGGCGGCGCGCCGTGCGCCGCCGCGAGGGTCTCGACGACGCCGCCCGCAGCCACCTGCGGCCCACCACGGTCGTCGCCGTCGTGGTGGCGATGCTGACGATCGCCTCGGCGATCGCCGTGGAAGTCCGGGAGGCCGCCGGCCTCACCGTCTTCGACGCGGCCTTGGCCAATGATCTGCGCGCGAACACGCCGCGCTCCGTCCTGCAGGTGATCGCCCTGGTTACCCACGCCGGCGATCCGGTCGTCGTCGGCGTCGCCACGTTGTGCGTCTTCGTCGCGCTGCTCTGGCGTCGGCATGTCCGTCTTGCCGGCGCGTGGCTCGCCACGCTCATGGGTACCGCGATCATCAACAGCGCGCTCAAGGCATGGTTCCAGCGCGAGCGCCCGCTGCACGACCACGGCTTCATCGTCGAGCACAGCTACAGCTTCCCGAGTGGCCACGCGTCCGGGGCGATGGTCTTTTACGGCATGCTGGCCTACGTGCTGCTCGTGCTGTGCCCGCCACGTTGGCACCGGACGACCGTGGTCGCGGCGGTGGCCATGATCACCCTCGTGGGCATCAGCCGCATCCTCCTGCAGGTGCACTATTTCAGCGACGTGATGGCGGGCTATGCGACCGGGCTGGCATGGGTCACGCTGTGTGCCGGCAGCGCCGAATACTTCCGCCTGCGGGCCGGCTGGCGCGCCCGGACGTAATTTCATGCGGCGATGACGGAGCGGATGGTTCTTTGTCCCGATGCCGAACCCGTCCAAACCCCTCCCCTTCGCGATCGTCCTCAATGCAGGCTCCGGCCACGGCGAGGCGGACGAGGCGCGCGAGACCATCGCCGCGGTCCTCGATGCCGCCGGGCGGCCCTACCGCTTCTTTCCCATCGATGGCGAGCGCGACATCAAGAAAGTCGTGCGGGAAGCCGCGGCACACGCCAAGGCCAACGGCGGCGCGCTCGTGGCCGCGGGTGGCGACGGCACCATCAATTGCGTGGCGGGCACGGCGTGGGAGGAAGACCTCCTCATGGGCGTGTTGCCGCAGGGCACCTTCAACTTCTTCGGCCGCACGCACGGCATTCCCAGCGGCACGCGGGAAGCCACGGAAGCCCTGCTGCGCGCGACGCCGTGCGACGCGCAGATCGGCATGGTCAACGACCACGTCTTCCTGGTGAACGCGAGCCTCGGTCTTTATCCCCAGGTGCTGGAGGATCGCGAGGCCTGGAAGCAACGCTTCGGCCGCCATCGCATCGTGGCCTTGTGGTCGGGCCTCGCCACGATGATGCGCGGTTACCGCCCCCTGCGCATCGACGTCAGCGACGGCGAGCGTGAACGGTCGCTGCGGACCCCCACGCTTTTCGTGGGCAACAACGCGTTGCAGCTCGAAAAGATCGGACTTCCCGAGGCCGAGGCCGTGCACCGCAACGAAGGACTGCTCGCCGGCCTCGTGCTGAAGCCGATCAGCCGGCTCACCATGCTCGGCATCATCATGCGCGGCGCGCTCGGCAAGCTCGGCGAGGAAGACAACGCGGTGAGTTTCGCCTTCCGCGAGATCACCGTTTCGCCGAAGCATCACCGCCATGCGATGAAGGTAGCGGTCGACGGCGAAATCGTCTGGGTCCGCCCGCCGATCGTCTTCCGCGCCGCGCCGCGCCCATTACGCCTGCTGATCGACGGGGTGCGCCAACCGGGGGAGGACCCGGGTTGAGCCTGATCGTCCAGATCTCCGACCCGCACTTCGGCACCGAGCGGCCCGATGTGGTGGAGGCGCTCCATGCGTCGGTCGTCTCTCTCCAGCCCGACCTGGTGATCCTCTCGGGTGACGTGACCCAGCGCGCCCGCCGGTCTCAGTTCGCCGCGGCACGGCGCTTCGTCGATGGGTATGCCCGACCCACGCTGGTCGTGCCCGGCAACCATGACGTTCCTCTTTTGAACGTGTTTGCGCGCATCTTCGACCCCTTCGGGAACTACCGACGGGCCTTCGGTGACGACCTGGAGCCCGTCTTCGACGGCGGCGACGTGCTGGCCATCGGCGTGAACACCGTACGCCCCGCCCGGCACAAGAACGGCGAAGTGTCGGACGTACAAATCGCTCGGGTGGCGACGCGCCTGCGCCGCGCGGGCGACGGGCAGCTGCGCATCGTGGTCACGCACCAGCCGGTGCACGTGATACGCGAGAAGGACATCGCGAACCTGCTGATCAACTGCGAGCGCGCCGTCGCCGCATGGGCCGAAGCCGGCGCGGACCTGGTCCTCGGTGGGCACATCCACCTGCCCTACGTGCGGCCGCTCGACGGCGAGCCGCGAAAACTTGCGAGGCCGCTCTGGTCGGTCCAGGCGGGCACCGCGTTATCCACGCGCATCCGCGAAGGCATCAGCAACTCGTTCCACGTCATCCGGCGCGACACGACGGACGCGTGTGTCGTGGAGCAATGGGATTACGACGAGGCGGCGCGACAGTTCAAGCCCGGTGGCCGCACGGTCATTCCGCTGTGGCGCTGAACGCCCCGACCATGGGTGCGGCCGACGCCGCGCTGTCATAAAAGCCGTCCATACAAGTTATCGACACGGCAGGGGTCTAGTATCGCGGTCGTCCACCCAAGGGGCCCGCCCATGAGCCACCCATACGCACCACGTCGTTCCGCCGTGGCCAATGCCGTCTATGGCCTGTTCAATCCCATTCCCTTCGGCTTCTTCGTCGCTGCGCTCATCTTCGACGTAATCTACGCGAAGACCGGCACCATCCTCTGGGCGAAGGGCGCCGCGTGGCTTATCGTCTTTGGCCTGTTGTTGGCCATCATTCCGCGCCTGGTCAACCTGACGCAGGTATGGATCACCTCGCGGCGTATCAGCAACAGCGCCGACCATGTGGACTTCTGGCTGAATGTCGTCGCCATCGTCGCGGCTCTGCTCAATGCCTTCGTCCATAGCCGCGACGCCTACGCGATCATGCCGGCCGGTGTCTGGCTTTCCGCTGTCACCGTGCTGTTGATCGCCATCGGCCACGTCATCATCGCCGTGAGCTACTCGACGGACCGGGAGATTCGCCATGACTAACACGCTCTTTCGCAGCGCGCTCGCCCTCACCTGCATCGCGCTGCTGGGCGGGTGCGACGAGAAAGCCTCGCAAAGCGCCACCGAGCAGTCCGGCAGCGATCCGTCGCTGCCCAAGGCACGGAATTTCCTCGTGCCGCCGATGCAGGTGCCTGAGTTCGCCGGTTGGAAGGAAGGCGCCGCACCCACGGTGGCGCCGGGCCTGAAGATCGAGAAGATCGCGAGCGGGCTCAAGCACCCGCGCCAGCTGCTTACGCTCCCGAACGGCGACGTGCTCGTTGTCGAGGCCAACGGTCCCGGCGAAGAAGCGGTCACGACGCCCAAGCAACTGATCGCCGGCATGGTGAAGAACACCTCCGGCAAGGGCGCCAAGGGCGGCAACCAGATCACCCTGCTGCGCAGGGGCGGCGCGGGTGAATGGGAGAAGCACACCTATATCGAGCACCTGCATTCGCCGTTCGGCGTACAGCTGATCGGCAACACACTTTACGTGGCCAACACCGACGCCATCGTGACCTTTCCCTATACGGAAGGCGCGACCGAGGTTCGCACGCCTGGCGTGGAGTTCACCGACCTGCCTTCGACGGTCAATCACCACTGGACGAAGACACTGCAGGCCAACGGCGACGGCACCAAGCTTTACGTCGGCGTGGGCTCGAACAGCAACATCACCGAGAACGGCCTGGAAGTGGAATACCGGCGCGCCAACGTGCTGGAGGTGGATGTCGCCACCCGTGGCAGCCGCATCTATGCGTCGGGCATTCGCAATCCGACGGGCCTGCAATGGGATACCACGACGAACCGGTTGTGGGCCATCGCGAACGAGCGCGACGAGATCGGCGCCGACCTCGTTCCGGATTACATGACGTCGGTGACGGAGGGGGCGTTCTACGGCTGGCCGTACAGCTACTACGGCCAGCACGTGGACACCCGCGTGAAGCCGCAGCGGCCCGACATGGTGCAGAAGGCGATCAAGCCGGACTATGCGCTCGGCTCCCATGTCGCCGCCCTCGGTTTCCTGCTCAGCCAGCGGAACGCCCTGCCCGCGACGTACCAGAACGGCGCCTTCGTCAGCGAGCACGGCAGTTGGGACCGGTCGCCCCTCAGCGGCTACGCCGTCGTCTTCATTCCTTTCCAGGACGGGAAACCCGTGGGCAAACCGCAGACACTCGTGAGCGGCTTCTACTCGAAGGACGAGAAGGAGCTGTACGGCGCGCCGGTCGGCATCGTGTTCGACAAGGACGGCGCGCTGCTCATCGCCGACGACGTCGGCAACGCGGTGTGGCGCGTCTCGGCAGCGACGCCGTAATCCGCCTCGGCGTGTAGGAGCCGCTATGGCGGCTCCTACACGTACTGCATCTTCCGGCTCATGCCGCCGTCCACGGTGAAATTCTCGCCCGTGACGAAACCGGCCTGCGATGAAAGCAGGAACACGGCGAGCCCACCGATGTCCGGGGGCAGTCCCACGCGGCCGACGGGGTGTTGCGTGTGGTCGGCGGCGGATAGCTTTGGCTTGCGCCGCTGCGACGGCTTCTTCCAGTCGTCCACCGCGATCCATCCGGGATTGATGGCGTTGACGCGGACGGGGCCCGCGCTGATCGCCAGCGCGTGCGTGAAGGCCACCATGCCGCCCTTGCTCGCGGCGTAAGCCTCGGTATCCGGTTCGGACTGGTGCGCGCGTGACGAGGAGATGTTCACGATGGCGCCGTTGCTCGCCTTGAGCGCCGGCAACGCATGTTTGCAGCAAAGGAAGGTGCCGCCGAGGTTGGTATCGATACGGCGCTTCCACTCGCTCCATGCGAGCTGCTCCAGCGGACCGGTCACGGGGTCCGCGATACCCGCGTTGTTCACCAGTCCGTCGATGCGTCCGAAGCGACGCAGCGCGGTATCGACGAAACGACGCACGCTCGCTTCCTTCGCCACGTCGAGCACCACGAACGCGGCGCGGTCGCCGACGTCCCACTGATCGAGGCAGGCCTTGCCCGCCTCCGCATCGAGGTCTCCAATGACCACGCTGCCGCCGGCTTCCAGGACGGCCTCGGCGATGCCCTTGCCGATACCCTGCGCGCCGCCGGTGACGAGCACGACCTTGCCCGGCCATTCGGTCGCGGCGGGCGTCGGCGACGGTGACGCATGTTTCAGGCTTGGCATCGGTAGCGTTTCCTTGCGGCAGCGCTTGGATCGTCCGCGCGACGCCGTGGAGGAAACGTCATGCCGATCGGTAATAGTCGACTTCGCGATAACGGCGAGCGTACAAGCCAAAGGCGAGGGCCGCCACGGCGGCGAAGGCCGCGAAGAAAAACATCTGGAACGCCGTGACGCCGAGGCCGGTGCCGGCGATGCCGGTGAGGACCGCGTCGTTGCGGACACCCGCGTTCGCCAGCAACACCCATAGGTTGCCCACGGTGACGCTGAGGGTCCAGAAGCTCATCAGCGTCCCCTTCATCGAGGGCGGCGCCTGGCTGTAGGCGAACTCGAGCCCCGTGGCCGACACCAGCACTTCGCCCATCGTGAGGAACACATAAGGCAGGAGCTGCCAGGCGACGGAGACGGCATCGCCACCGTCGATGGCGAGCTGGATCATGCCGACGATCACCCACGCGATGGCGGAGAACACGATGCCGGCCGTCATCCGGCGCAGGGCCGTCGGCTCGATACCCATGCGGCGTAGCAGGGGGAATAGCGCGAGGTTGTTGAAGGGAATCAGCAAGAGCACGAGTGCGGGATTCACCGCCTGCATCTGCGCCGGGTGTAACCAGTCCGGCACGCTCATCGCGTTGGCCTGCAGCACCCAGGTGGAGGCCTTCTGGTCGAACAGGGACCAGAACGGCGTGACGAGCGCGAAAACCAGCAAGACGCGCAGTACGGCCGCGACGGCGTCCACCGCCTCATCGGGATGCCTGCCGCGTGCGCGCTCCAATTGGAGCCTCGTGCCGATGCCGACGCCACCGAGGACCAGGACGAAAGCGAGGCAGAGCGCGGCCACGATGCCGAGCGTGGGCATGAGGGCGAGCACGGCGACCGCCATGGCGAAGGTCGCGGCGGCCACGGCGAGGCCCGGCCTCCCCTGCCCCGGCGCGCGCGCCAGCAACGCCGTGCGCACGACCCGGGTGAAACTGTCCGGGTCGTTACCGGACGGCGGCAGCATCACGTAGTGCCTGCGACCGCTCCAGAAAACGATCGTCGCCACCAGCATCAAGGCGCCGGGGATGCCGAAGGCGACGGCAGCGCCGTAATGGCGGAGGAAGTACGGCATCAGCAACGAGGCCAGGAAGGAGCCCACGTTGATCATCCAGTAGAAGGCATCGAACACGACCTTCGCGAGCCGCCGATTGCTTTCGTCGAACTGGTCGCCGACGAAGGCCGCGACGCAGGGCTTGATCCCGCCCGCGCCGAGCGCGATCAGTGCGAGGCCGGTGTAGAACCCGGGCACGCTATGTTCGAAGACGGCAAGGCACAGGTGCCCCAGGCAATACAGCAGGCTCAGCCACAGCACCGTGCGGTACTTGCCCAGCCAGCGATCGGCCAGCCAGCCGCCGAGCAGCGGGAAAAAGTAAACGCCGATGACGAAAGTGTGGAAGACGTCTTTCGCCGCGCCAGGCCGCTCCGCCTCCGGCAGGTACATCAGCAGGGACGTGACGAGGAAGGGGGTGAGGATGTTGCGCATCCCGTAGAAGCTGAAGCGCTCGCAACCCTCGTTCCCGACGATGTAGGGAATCTGCCGGGGCAGGCGCGCGCCCGGAGCGGCGACGTCGGCGTCGAGGGTGGTCATGGCGGTCCCGGTGAAGTGAGCAGCCGCGGGATCCTAAACGAAACGCTCAGGCGCGCCGCGTTACGCTTCCGCCCATGACCAGCCCCGGAGCCACCATGCAGCCCATACCCACCGGCCTCATCGGCTATGGCACCGCGGGCGCCGTCTTCCATGCGCCGCTCATCGCGGCCGCCACGGGATTGCGTCTGGCCGCCATCGGCAGCCGACGCGCGGACGACATCCTTCGGGATTTTCCTGAAGCCAAGGCTTACGAAAATCCTCAATCCCTCTTGGCCGACCCCGCCATCGAACTGGTCGTGATCGCCACGCCGAACGCGTCCCACGCGGCCTTGGCACGCGCCGCCCTGGAAGCGGGCAAGCACGTGGTGGTGGACAAGCCGTTCACGCTCGAGGCCGCCGAGGCCGAGGCGTTGATCGCGCTCGCCGATGTATCGGGACGAAAGCTGTCGGTTTTCCAGAACCGCCGCTGGGACAACGATTTCCTCACCGTGCGACGCCTCGTCGACGATGGCCGGCTGGGCGACGTGATGTATTACGAGGCCCACTTCGACCGCTTTCGGCCGGAGATCAAGCAAGGCTGGCGCGAGACCGACGTGCCGGGCTCCGGCCTGCTCTACGACCTCGGCGCGCACCTCATCGACCAGGCCCTCGTCCTGTTCGGCATGCCCCGATCCGTGACCGCCGACGTGACGCGGCAGCGCGCGTCCGCGAAGGCCGACGACTATTTCCACGTGGTGCTCGACTATGGACGGCGGCGCGCGGTGCTGCACGCGTCGGTCCTCGTGCGCGATCCCGGCCCGCGCTACCTCGTGCACGGCGACGGCGGCAGCTTCGTGAAATACGGCATCGACGGACAGGAGGCGGCGCTGCGCGAAGGACGTCGTCCTGGCGGCGAGGGCTGGGGCGAGGACGATCCTTCCCTCTTCGGCCGCTTCACCGATGCCGATGGCACCGTGGCAACGATCGACACCTTGCCCGGGCGTTATATGGCGTTCTACGACGGCATCGCCGCCGCCCTACGCGACGGCGCGCCGCTACCGGTGGAGGCGCGCGAGGCGCGCGACGTCATCCGCGTTATCGAGGCGGCACAGGTGAGCGCGCGCGAACGCCGCACCGTCTCGCTCTGACCATCGCCTTGGTGCTCAGACCGACGCGTCACGCGTCGCCCGTGGCCACGGCACGCGACGGATCGCTTACCCAGCCGCTCCACGACGGCGCGAACAACCGTGAGCCACACAGGCCCGCGTAGTCCATCGCCAGCAGGTTGTGGCACGCGGTGACGCCCGAGCCGCACATGTGCACGACATCTTCCGGCGGATGCGGGCCGATGATCGCCGTGAACGCGCGACGCAGTTCCTCCGGCGCGCGAAAGCAGCCGTCCGCGTCGAGGTTGTCCTGGAACGGACGGTTGCGCGCGCCTGGCACATGCCCCGCCACGGGATCCAGCGGCTCCACCTCACCGCGAAAGCGTGGCGTGGCGCGCGCGTCGAGCAGGAGGAGTCGCCCGCTGGCGAGGCCTTCGCTCAATTCATCCACGCCCACCGCTTCGTGGAACGTCACGTGCACCGCGGTGGGTGCGCGCACGGGCAGCGCGTTGTCGGTCGGCAGCGCCGCCCTCAACCATGCCGGCCAGCCGCCATCGAGGACCGCCACGTTGTCGATCCCCGCCAGCCGCGCCAGCCACCAGAAGCGCGCAGCGGCCAGCGAACCGCCGGCGGCGTCGTAGACGACCACCTGCAGGTCCGGACGCCATCCCGCGCGCGACAGCCACGAGGAAAAGGTCTCGGCGGACGGCAAGGGGTGCCGGCCGCGACCGTTCGACGGCGTCGCCATGTCGGCAAGGTCGCGATCGAGGTCGACGCGCACGGCGCCGGGCACGTGCGACAGGGCGTAATCCTGGTCACCCTTGCCCGGGTCGCGACCGCCCGGTTGGTTGAGGTCGAACCGCGCGTCGACGAACAGCACGTCGTGCGCCGGCAAGGTCGCGGCCGTGGCCGCGTCGACGAGCGTTCGCGAGATCAGCATGGGTGTCCCATCCGCTTGAGCAGGTTGAACAGGATGGCCGCCGTCACGCCCCAGATGCGGTAACCCGCATGGAGGAACTCGACCATGTCGCGCCGGTGACCACGGAAGTCCATCGTGTAGCGGCGCAGGTTAGCCGGGTCGAGGAAAAAGGCGAACGGTACCTCGAACACTTCCGCCACTTCGCCCGGATCCGGCTTCAGCTTCGCGTCCGCGGCGACGCGCGCGACCACCGGCGTCACCGAATACCCGCTGATCGTCTCGAAGGACTCGAGGAAACCCAGTGGCGTGACCATGCTGGCCTCCAGGCCGATTTCCTCATGACTCTCGCGCAGCGCCGCGGCGACGACATCGGCATCCGTCGGCTCGACTCGCCCCCCGGGGAAGGCCACTTGGCCCGCGTGCTGCTGCAAGGTGTCGGTGCGCAAGGTCAGCAACAGGTTCTGCTCACGGTCGTCGCGTATGCCGATCAGGACGGCCGCGGCGCGCCGCGGGGCGTCGCCGATCAGGTCGGCCATGTCGTCGTGGTTCCATCCGCGCGGACCCGGCGGCGCTTCCAGCGGAAGCAGCGCGCCCTGGAGCCGGGCGAGCACGTCGTCCATCAGGCACCCTGCCGGTGCGGAAGGACCTCGTCCATGAGCCGGATCTTTTCCGCGTCGCTCATCCGCGTCCACCGCGCGATCTCGTCGCCCGTGCGCAGGCAACCCATGCACAGGCCGCGGGCGTCGAGGCGACATACCCCCGTGCAGGGGCTGAGGGGAAGCGTGGAAGAGGCAATGACCATACCGTCGGCCATTCTAGCGTCTTGGCCGCTACGGGACGATGTCCATCAGCTCGATCTCGAACACCAGGGCCTCGTTCGGCCCGATGCGCGGCAGCTCGCCTCTCTCACCGTACGCGAGCGCGGGCGGGATCACGACCTTCCAGCGATCGCCGACGCGCATGCGCGGGATCACATCCTGCCAGCCCTGGATGACCCGGTTCACCGTGAAGGTGACCGGCTTGCCGTGCGCGTAGGAACTGTCGAATTCGGTGCCGTCGATCAGAGCACCTCGATAGTTGACCACCACGGTACTGCTCACCTTCGCCTGCGCGCCGTTGCCCTTGGCCAGCACGGAGTACTGGATGCCGGACGGCAAGGTGACCACGCCGGGCCGCGTGCGGTTGCGTGCGAGGAAATCGGCGCTGCGCTTCGCATTCGCCGCCGCGACGCGGCGGAATTCCACGAGCGAATCGCGCTGCACCTTGGCATCGAAACCCACCAGCTGTTGCTGCATCACGTCGATAGGCACGCCCGGCGGCCGCTTCGCGTAACCGTCCTGCAAGGCCTTCACGAGCACGGCGATGTCGACGTCGGGCTGTGCGCTGTTCGCGAACTGCGTGCCGATCTGGTAGCCGATGGCATAGGACAGTTTGGTCTTGTCGATCGTGGGCGCGCCCGACGCGGGTAACGTCGGTGCCGACTGCGCGCAGGCGACACCGCCTGCCAGCGACAGCGCGACGAACACGACCAGGAAACGCAAGGGTGACATCCCGTTCTCCGTGAATCCGGAACCTTTGGCGTGCGTGGAGGATAGTCCATCGGCAGTCGCCCCGCCCGTTGGCACTCAGACGCTGGCGAGGGGTAAAGGTTCCCCTGCCTGCTACCATCCGCCCCTTCACGTCGACCCGAACCACCTGCCAGGAGCCGTCATGGCCTTTCGCACCCTCGCCACCGCCGATCGCGGCGCCGTCCGCACGATCACCGTCAATCGCCCCGATAAGCTCAACGCGCTGAACCGCGAAACCATCGGGGAACTGACCCTGGCATTCCGTCAGACGGCCCAGGACGACGCGGTGCGCGTCGTGGTGCTGACCGGTGCCGGCGAGAAGGCGTTCGTGGCCGGTGCGGACATCTCGGAAATGACCGCGTGGTCCCCGGTCCAGGCGCAGGCCGCGTCGCGAGCGGGGCAGGACCTGATGCTCACCATCGAGCGCCTCGGCAAGCCGGTGATCGCCAGGATCCCCGGGTACGCGTTGGGCGGCGGGATGGAATTGGCGATGGCGTGCCATTTGCGTATCGCCAGCGACAAGGCCCGCTTTGGTCAGCCGGAGATCGGCCTCGGCTTGATTCCTGGCTTCGGCGGCACGCAGCGGCTCACGCGCCTCACCGGCCGTGGCGCGGCGCTGGAGCTTTGCCTGCTCGGCCAGCAGGTGGACGCGGCACGCGCGGAGCGTCTCGGTCTCGTCACCCGGGTCGTCGCCGCGGAAGAACTCGACGCGACGGTGGACGCCATGGCCGACCAACTCGCCGCCGCGGCACCGCTGGCGCTGAAAGGCATTCTCGACACCGTCATCGAAGGCGGCGAATGCGCCATCGACCAGGGCCTCGCGTTCGAGACACAGGGCTTCGCCATCGCCTTCTCGACCGAGGACATGCGCGAGGGCACGACGGCGTTCCTCGAACGGCGCAAGGCGGCGTTCAAGGGCGTCTGAAACCTGACGCCTGAAGAACGGCTATAGCCCCGGGTGTCCGTCCCATGTAGGAGCCGCTATAGCGGCTCCTACATCCCAGGCACTTCAGTGGCCGCCGCGGTACTTCAGCTCACCCGCCTCCACCCGCACGTCCAGGCGGTTTTCCGGCGGCGCGAGTTGGCAGGTGGCGTACGGCGTGAACGAACACGGCGGGTTGCGCGCTTCGTTGAAGTCGATGACCAGCTTTCCGTCCACCGGTAGCCCGGTGTCGAGGAAGCGGCCCGCACCGTACGTCTCCTTTCCGGACGTCAGGTCGCCGAAGACGAAGAACAATGCCTCGGGCACTTCCTGGATCGGATAGAGCTCGAACGTGCGCCCATCGCGGGTGAACACGGCCTTGCCCGGAACCTTCTCCTTCTCGATGGTGCCGAGCACCGTGCCGAGTTCAAGCTCGTACGGCGGGTCGAACGGCACCCAGTCGGCAACGATTCGCCACGACGGGTCGATGGGAAAGTACTCCAGCCCGAGGAATCCGAGGCGCGACGGCGCCTGCTCGTCCTTCACGCGCACCGCCTTGCGGCCATCGCGCTCGATGACGTAGAGGCGGACCGAACCGAAGCGCACTTCGCTGGGTACCTGTCCGTTCGCGTCGTCACGCAGCGTTGTCCGCTGCACCGCTTCACTGTCGACGGTGGCACCGCTGTCCGGCGCCAGTTCGATGGAGGCGGTTCCGTCGGCCGCAACCGCAATCGTGCCGAGGTGTGCCGGACCGGCATTCAGCACGATGTCGTTATCGCTCGCGCTGCCGAGGCGATTCGCCCCTTCCTGCAACCATTCGAAGCCGATCAGGCTGAGCCAGCCACCGGGGGCCGTGAGCAATTCCAGTCGTCGCGCACGTGCTTGCGCGACATGGTTTCCGTGGGAGGTCATGGCAATCTCGCTAGTCAACGGCCGCGCAGGAACAGTTTGTCCAACTCGCCCAGCGACAGCTGGACCCAGGTCGGACGTCCGTGGTTGCACTGGCCCGAGCGCTCGGTGGCTTCCATCTCGCGCAATAGCGCGTTCATCTCGGGGATGCCGAGGCGTCGGCCCGCGCGTACCGAGCCGTGGCAGGCCATCGTGGAGAGGAGTTCGTTTTCCAGTTCCTCCAGCCGCCGCGAACTTCCCTGCTGCGCGAGCTCGCCCAGCACGTCGCGCGTGAGCTGCGCGACGTCGGCACCTTCGAGCAAGGAGGGAATGCGCCGTACGACCACGGCGCCCGGACCGCTCCGGGACAACTCGAGCCCCCACTCGCCGAGCGCATCGGCGTGCTCCTCCGCGGCGGCCGCCTCCTTGGCGCTGACCGCGATCGACAGCGGCACGAGCAGCATCTGCGAGCGCAGGTTGGCGGTGACGCGGCCGTTCTTGAGTTTCTCGTACGTAATGCGTTCGTGCGCCGCGTGCATGTCGACGAGGACGAGACCGTGCGCGTTCTCCGCCAGCACGTAGATGTTCTTCAGCTGCGCGATCGCGTAGCCGAGCGGCGGCACGCCGCCCTCCTCCGCCTCATGGGCCAAGGGAGGCGACCAGGACGAGGCCGAGGACCCCGGCGACGATGCCGCGCCGAAAAGCGTCGCGTAGTCAGCCAACGGTTCGTCGCGAACACCGAGGTTCAGGCGCGACTGGCTCGACGACTGCGGCCATGCCTGCATCGGCGATTGCGCGGCCACCGAGCGATGCTCGCCGAATGCCGCGCCCGCGGCGACCGGCATGGGCACGGCCGTGTCGGCCGAGGGCATCGCCGCACCCGCGCGTGTCGTGGCCAGCGCCTCGTGCAACGTGCGGAAAAGGAAATCGTGGATCAGGCGCTGCTCGCGAAAACGCACCTCGTTCTTCGCGGGATGCACGTTGACGTCGACGCCGGCCGGATCGAGTTGCAGGAACAATACGAAGACCGGATGACGACCGTGGAACAGGACGTCCGCATAGGCTTGGCGCACGGCGTGCGCCACGATGCGATCGCGTACGAGACGCCCGTTGACGTAGAAATACTGCTGGTCGGCCTGCGAGCGCGACGCGGTCGGCAACCCGACCCAGCCGGAGAGGCGCATGCCCGCGGCCTCGTGCTCCACGCGCAATGCCTGGCCCGGAAACTCGGGCCCGAGCACCTCGGCAACGCGCGCGAGGGCGGCGTTCTCGTCGCGAGCGGGCTTGAGCAGGCGCACCGGCTTGCCGTTGTGGCTGAGACGGATGTCGACGCCTTCGCGCGCCAGCGCGAGCGACTTCAACAAGTCGTCGATATGGGCGAACTCCGTGCGTTCCGCGCGGAGGAACTTGCGCCGCGCGGGCACGTTGTAGAAGAGGTCGCGCACCTCGATTGTCGTGCCCTGCGGATGTTGCGCGGGGCGGACGTCCTGCATGCGACCACCGTCCACCTCGATGCGCCACGCGGACTCGTCGCCTTCCTGCCGGGAGGTGAGCGAGAAGCGCGCGACCGAGGAAACCGACGCGAGCGCCTCACCGCGAAAGCCCATGCTCGCGACGCGCTCGAGATCGTCGAAACTGCCGATCTTGCTCGTGGCATGCGAGGCCACCGCGAGGGACAATTCATCGCGGGGGATGCCACCGCCGTCGTCGCGTACGCGGATGAGCCGGACGCCGCCTTGCTCGATGTCGACTTCGATGCGACGCGCACCGGCGTCGATGCTGTTCTCGACGAGTTCCTTCACCACCGAGGCGGGCCGCTCGATGACTTCGCCGGCCGCGATCTGGTTGATCAGCTCCGGCGGCAGGGGACGGATTGGCATGTCGGCACGACCTGACGGGCTTGCAAGCCTCGAAGGATAGCCGAAGGCGGTCAGCCCGAGGGAATCACCATGATCGTGCCGATGCGCACATTGTTGTCGGTCATCTTGTTGGCGAGCTTCAAGGCACCCACCGACACGCCGTACTGCTGCGCGATGCCGGTCAGGGTTTCACCGCGATTCACCCGATGCACGTCGCGGACGTTGTCGTCGGCGCGTCCGCTCGATTTCCTGGCCGGCGCGGGGGTCTCCGCCCTGGCGATGACCTTGGCGGCGGCGGGCTTCGCCGGCGCGGCGCTGTCGTCGTCACCGTCATTGCGATCAGGGCGTGCCGACGCGACGACCGTGCCGTTGCGTCGCGCCGCCTGGGCGGCGAACCAGGTTCCCGGCGGCGGCATCGATTCGAAATAGTTACGCACGCCACCGAGCACGGCCGTTGCCAACTGGCGACGATGGTCCTCGTCGCGGAGGCGCTTTTCCTCGGAAGGGTTAGTGATGAACGCCGTTTCGACCAGGATCGAGGGCACGTCCGGCGAGCGCAGCACCACGAAGTTGGCGCGCTCCACGTAGCCGCGATGCGTGGGACCGAGGCGCCCCAGCGCCTTCAGCACGTTGCCTGCGATGGATTCGCTGGCCTGCATGGCGTAGCCCTGCTGCAGGTCGAGCAGCACCGCCGCCAGGGTGTCGTCCTTGTCGTCGAGCGAAACGCCGCCGACCAGGTCGGCGCGGTTTTCGCGATCGGCCAGCCAGCGAGCCGCTTCCGAGGTCTTGCCGCGCGGCGACAACACCCACACCGAGGAGCCCTTGGCGTCGCTGTTCTTGAAGGCGTCGGCGTGGATCGACACGAACATGTCGGCGTTGTGCTCGCGGGCGATCTGGTAGCGGCGCTTCAACGGAATGAAATAGTCGCCGTTGCGGGTGAGCACGGCCTGCATGCCCGGCTGGCGGTTGATCTGGTCGGCCAGTTCGCGCGCCACCTGTAGGGTCACGTCTTTCTCGCGCAGGCCCGTCGCGCCACGCGCACCGGGATCTTCACCACCGTGGCCGGCGTCGATCGCGACCACCACCTTGCGCTCGCTGGCGAGCATCGGCGGCTTGCCGGGCGGCACGGTCTTGGCGGGGACACCCCGCGAGCGGGAGGCGCTGGGCGCGACGATGGACGGTGTGTCGTCGTCGACGGGATTGTCGCCCGGATCGCTTTGGCCGCCCGGGTAGAGGTCCAGCACCAGGCGATAGCCGTAGTCGCCGGCTGGCTTCAAGAGGAAGCTCTTGGGCTTGGCGGTGGGATCGACCTTCGCGACCAGGCGCGCGCCGCCACCCTGGCGGGCCGTGCTGAGGGTCTTGAAGAGCCCCTGCCCGCCGGGCGCCGCGAAATCGCCGGACACCGAGCTGCCGGCGACATCCAGCACCACGCTTCCGGGCGTGTCGCCCTGGGACATCTTGTAGGTCGCGGGACCGGAAAGGTCGAACACCACACGCGTGTATTCGGGGCCGGCCCAGACGCGCGCGGCCTTGACGTCGGCGGCTGTGGAAACGGCAGGCGAGAGCGTCGCGACGGCGGTCACGCACGCGAGAAGGCCAAGTTTGACGATGATTCCCCTCATACGGCCCGGATTGAACTGCAAGCGCTCGTTGAATGCAAGATCTTTTCCCTTGTTAATCCATAACCTGCGAACACTTCGTCAACGTCCATACAGGAATGGCCCGCAAATCGTCATGAAACACCGTCGCGCGCAGAGGCAGGATCGGACTCGAAGGACGCCGAGCGTAAGTCCGCGACGCGGCTCACTATCGGGGGAGGAGGACAGTTCAGGCGAGGTCGTCGACCAAGCGGCGGCCGACATCGGAGGCGGGGTCGAAACGCGCCGTGCGCCCGCTTCCTTCGTGCCCGATGTGGATGGCCAGGTCCGCCGGCGGCAACGCACCGACGCCTCGCTCAGGCCATTCGACCAGCACGACGGCACCCGGTTCGGCCAGACTGTCCAGGCCAAGCCATTCCAGTTCGCCCGGGTCCGCGATGCGATAGAGGTCGAGGTGGAAGGCGCGGCGGTTGCCGACGTCGTAGCCCTCGACGAGGCTGTACGTCGGACTCTTCACCCGTTCGCCCACGCCCAGCGCACGCAGGAAGGCGCGCGCAAAGGTCGTCTTGCCCGCGCCGAGGTCGCCGTGCAGGTAGATCACCAGTCCACCGTGCAAGAGGGCTGCCAGACGTTGCCCCAGGGCGATGGTCGCCTCCTCGTCGGGAAGGTGCCAGTCGCGCGCGCTCATGCGTCGCCTCCGTTGACGAGCCGGCGGAGCGGATCGAGCAGGTCGCCGGCCAGCATGCCCCGCTGCCCTGCCCGCGCGGCGATGTCGGCGGCTCGTGCGTGCAGCCCCACGCCGAGGCAGGCAGCCTCATAGGGATCGCAGCCCTGCCCCAGCAACCCGGCGACGATGCCGGTGAGCGTGTCGCCCATGCCTCCACTAGCCATGCCTGGATTGCCCCAGGGGCAGACGGAGACTTCGCCCTTCGGCGATGCGATCAGGCTGCCATGCCCTTTGAGGACGACGACGGCGCGGTGGCGTCGGGCGAGTTCCCGGGCGGCGGCGAAGCGATCCGCCTGGACGTCCGGGGTCGCCACGCCGAGCAGCCGGGCCGCCTCGCCCGGATGCGGCGTAAGTACCGTCCTCGCCGGAAGCTCGCGGGATTCCGCCGTCAGCAGGTTCAGGCCATCCGCGTCGAGGACCGTCGGCAGGCCCGCATCGAGGGCCGTGGTCCACAACGCGTGTCCCCAGGCGCCTTGCCCTAGGCCAGGCCCGAGGGCCAGGACCGAGGCTTTGTCGAGCATCGGCTGCAAGGCCTGTGGGCCGTTGACCCCTCGTGCCATCAGCTCGGGGCGCGCCGCATTCATCGCCAAGACGTTCTCCTCGCGGGTGGCGACGCTGACCAGGCCGGCGCCCGTGCGCAACGCGGCTTCCGCCGCCATGCGTATCGCGCCACCCGTGCCATGGTCGCCACCGATGGCCAGGATGTGGCCATTCGCGCCCTTGTGCGAGTCCAGTGGCCGCGGCGGCAGCCCGCCGGGCACGAGGAGCCGGGCGTCCGGCAACTCGAGGATCCCGTACGGCAAGTCGAGGGTATGCAGCTCGATGTCGCCCGCGACCTCGGACTCGTATGTGTACAGACCGCGCTTGCGCACGATGAACGTCGCCGTCGCCTCCGCGCGAACCGCCACGCCGGGGCGAGCCCCCGTGTCGGCCGACAGTCCGGAAGGAACGTCCAGCGCGAGGACCGGTGCGCCGAGCGCATGGATGGCCTCGATCGCTTCCCGCGCCTCGCCCTCGGGGGCGCGGTTCAGCCCGATGCCATAGATCGCGTCGACGACGAGGTCCGCAGCCGGCAATTCCCGCCATGCGGACAGCGACCCGACACTCCCGCTCACGGCCTCGAAGGCGTCACGGGCCCGACGGGCATCGTCGCCGGTCGGCGTGCCCAGCGCGACCACGTCGACCGCCAGGCCGCTCGCGAGGGCGTCGCGCGCGACCAGATAGCCGTCGCCGCCGTTGTTGCCCGCGCCGCAGACCACCCGCAACCGATGCGCCGACGGCCAGCGACGGCGCAGCATGGCGAAGGCGGCAGCGGCAGCGCGGGTCATCAGCTCGAAGCCGGGGAGGCCCAGCTCGTCGATGGCCCGTCGATCGATCGCGCGCGCCTGGGACGATGTGAAGAGGGCGATATCCGGATCGAAGGCGGTCATCGGCCGATTATAAGAGCCCCGGTAGAATGACGGCATGTCCGCTTCCACCTCCATCGACTACGCCTCCCTCGCCACCGACATCAAGCGCTGGGCGCGCGAACTCGGTTTTGCCGATGCCGGTATCGCTGGCACCGAACTCGGCGACGACGAGGCGCACCTCGAGAGCTGGCTGGCGGAAGGACATCACGGCGAGATGGATTACATGGCCCGCCATGGCACCCGCCGCAGCCGGCCGGCGGAACTCGAGCCGGGCACCCTCCGGGTGATCTCCCTGCGCATGGATTACGTTCCGCCCGGCATGCCTAATGCCTGGGACGTGCTGCGCGACGGCGAAAAAGGTTACGTGGCCCGCTACGCGCTGGGCCGCGACTACCACAAGCTCATGCGCAACCGGCTGCAGAAGCTCGCGACGCGGATCCAGGAACGCGTCGGCGACTTCAAGTACCGCGCCTACGTCGATTCCGCCCCGGTGCTGGAAAAAGCCATCGCGCGCAACGCGGGCCTTGGGTGGATCGGCAAGCACACCGTGCTGATCAACAAGCGCGCCGGCTCATATTTCTTCCTCGGCGAGTTGTACACCGACCTGCCGTTGCCCTTGGACGCCCCCGCCACTGCGCACTGTGGCAGCTGTCGGCGCTGCATCGATATCTGCCCGACGCAGGCGATCGTCGGGCCGTATCGCCTCGATGCCCGCCGCTGCATCTCGTACCTGACGATCGAGCTGAAAGGGAGCATCCCTGTCGAACTCCGCGAGCCGATGGGCAACCGCGTCTTCGGCTGTGACGACTGCCAGCTGATCTGTCCGTGGAACAAGTTCGCCCAGGAAGCGACCGAGCCCGACTTCGCGCCACGCCACAGCCTGGACGGCGCGAAACTCGTGGAGCTGTTCGCGTGGAGCGAGGAGGAATTCCTCTCCCGCACGGAGGGCATGGCGATTCGACGCACGGGCTACGAAGGATGGCTGCGGAACCTCGCCGTCGGACTAGGCAACGCGCCGCGAAGCGATGGCATCGTCAGCGCGCTGCAAGCACGCGCGGATCACCCGTCGGATGTGGTGCGTGAGCATGTCCGGTGGGCGCTCGCGCGGCATGGACGCTAGCGACTGGGTTTTCCCAGCGGTCGGCCGTCAGGCCATGCCGCCTGACTTGCGTACGATCAGCATCGCCAGTTCCAGCGACTGCTCGTAGTTGAGGCGCGGGTCGACCATCGACTTGTAGGCCCGATCGAGGTCACGTTCGACCAGACCGCGGGCGCCACCCAGGCACTCGGTGACGTTCTCGCCGGTCAGTTCCAGGTGCACTCCACCCAGGCGCGTGCCCGCGGCGGCGTGGATGTCGAATGCCTGGTCGAGCTCGCCCGCGATGTTGGCAAAGCGGCGGGTCTTGTACCCGTTGCTCGTGCTCTCCGTATTCCCGTGCATCGGATCCGCCACCCACAGGACGCGGCGGCCGTCGCGCTTCACCGCCTCGAGCAGCGGCTGGAGCTGGGTGGCGATCTTGTCGTTACCCATGCGGTGGATCAGCGTCAGGCGACCGGGCTCGTCGTGCGGATTGAGCACGTCGATCAGGCGCAGCAGGTCGTCGGGCTGGACGGTCGGCCCCACTTTCACCGCGATCGGATTGCGGATGCCGCGGAAGTACTCGGTGTGCGCGCCATCGAGGGCTGCAGTGCGCATGCCGATCCACGGGAAATGCGTGGACAGGTTGAACCAGCCATCCTGGCGGGGAACCTGGCGCGTGAGCGCTTCTTCGTAATGCAGCAGCAGTGCTTCGTGCGAGGTGTAGAAGTCCACGCGCGAGTAACTGGAGATCGACTGCCCGGCGAGGGTCTCCATGAAGCGCAACGAGTCGCCGATGCTAGCGACCATGCGCCTGTACTCGGCCGCCAGGGGCGAATGCTCGACCCACGCCAGGTCCCAGTATTCCGGATGGTGCAGGTCGGCAAAGCCGCCGTCGATCAAGGCGCGGACGAAGTTCATTGTCATCGCCGAGCGGGCATGCGCCTTGATGAGGCGCTGCGGGTCGGCACGACGTGCCGCCGCGGTGAACTCGGGACTGTTGACCAGGTCGCCGCGGAAGGCCGGCAAGGTCACGCCGTCACGGGTTTCTGTGTCCGCCGAGCGCGGCTTGGCGTATTGTCCGGCGAAGCGGCCCACGCGCAGCACGGGCTTCTTCAGACCGTGCACGAGCACGAGGCTCATCTGCAGCAGCACTTTCAGGCGGTTGGAAATGATCGGGCTGGAGCAATCCGCGAAGCTCTCGGCACAGTCGCCGCCCTGGAGCAGGAAACGCTCGCCCTCCTGTGCCTCGGCGATCCGCTGCTTCAGCGCCAGGATCTCCCACGAGGTCACCAGCGGCGGCAACTCGCCCAACTGGCCCAGCGCATGCCCGAGCTCGGCGGCGTCTTCGTAGGTGGGTTGCTGGAGGGCGGTCCTCGTCCGCCACGAGCCCGGCGTCCAGTCGATGGACGGGGAAGTTACGGCCTGGAGGGAGTGTTGCATGACGGTACTGCCTGCGTGGATGCGCCTGGGACGGCGCGGAGGTCAACGAACGGAACGGCGGATGGCGAGGAAGGCCCACACGATGAGGACGACGAACCAGAACAGCGTCCAGCCTGGCATGGGCAGGCCGAGGATCGGCTCGACCTTGGCGCATTCGCCCGAGCCAGTGAAGGCGAGCTTCAGCATCTTGGTGAACGGAAAGGCGTCGAACAGGTAGCCGAGGCCGGGCCCGCACGCCGGCACCTGGTCGGGCGACAGCGACTGCAACCATAGATGGCGCCCCGCCGTGGCGATGCCCCAGAGTCCGCCTAGCGCGATGAGCAGGGCGTAGACGACCCGGCCGCCCGTACCGCGCGGTGCATGCAGCGCACCGATCAGAAAGAAGAGACCCATGAAGCAGATCGCAATGCGCTGGAAGATGCACAGCGGGCACGGATCGAGGTGCATGACGTACTGCGCATACAGCGCGAAGGCCATGAGCCCGGCGCAGACGACGAAGGCGGCAAGGTAACGCGTTCGGTAAGACCAGGTGCGGAGGAGGCTCATGCGATGGATGCTGCGCTGCGGGACACCCACGTTAACGCTTTGTGGAGGGAGTTGTAAGTCCTTGGCGGCAGTTTCGTTTGTAACCGAACGCCCTGATCGCGGCATAAAAAAACCCGGCAGGTTGCCCTGCCGGGTTTCTCGATCGATCTGACCGGGTCGACTTATTCGGCGTCGACGGCGTCGGTCTTGGCCGGGCGATCAACCAGTTCGACGTAAGCCATCGGAGCGTTGTCGCCCGGACGGAAGCCGCACTTAAGGATGCGCAGGTAGCCGCCGGGACGCTCGCGGTAGCGAGGACCCAGCTCGACGAAGAGCTTGCCGACAGCCTGCTTGTCGCGCAGACGCGAGAAAGCGAGGCGGCGGTTGGCGACGCCGTCGGTCTTCGCGAGCGTGATGAGCGGCTCGGCGACGCGACGGAGTTCCTTCGCCTTGGGAAGGGTGGTGCGGATGAGCTCGTGCTTGATCAGCGACGAGGCCATGTTCTTGAACATGGCTTCGCGGTGGCTGCTCGTGCGGTTGAGCTTGCGACCGGATTTCTGGTGGCGCATGGCGTTTACTCTCTAAGGTCTGTTGTTATGAAAAGCCGGACAGGATGTGCCGACTTCCCGCGGTTACCCGCTTTTCGAGGCTCTAAGAACGCCCCGTTATAAGAGCACGGCCTCTATGGACCGCTGTGTTACTCCGGAGGAAATGCATGCTGCATCCACCGGGTGGCGCAAAGGATCGGGGCGATCGAAAAACGATCGCCCCGTGGACATCAGCCGAGCTGCATGCCGTGGGACAAGCCCGGCGGCGGCCAGTTCTCGAGCTTCATGCCGAGTGCGAGACCACGCCCACCCAGCACGTCCTTGATTTCCGTCAGCGACTTCTTGCCCAGGTTCGGCGTCTTCAACAGCTCGACCTCGGTCTTCTGGACCAGGTCGCCGATGTAGTAGATGCTTTCGGCCTTCAGGCAGTTCGCCGAACGGACGGTCAGTTCGAGGTCGTCGATCGGACGAAGCAGCAGCGGATCGAAACCGCCCTTCTCCGCCTTGGTCGAGTCGCTCTCGCGGCGCGAGAAATCACCGAAGACCGACAGCTGGTCGTTGATGATCTCCGCGGCCTTGCGGACGGCGTCTTCAGCGCCGATGGTGCCGTTCGTCTCGATATCGAGCACGAGCTTGTCGAGGTTGGTGCGCTGCTCGACACGAGCGGCGTCCACTTCGTAAGCCACGCGCAGGACCGGCGCGAACGACGCATCGAGCTGCAGGCGACCGATCGGACGCGTCTCATCGTCCGGATGCTGGCGCGCGCTGGCCGGCTGGTAGCCGACGCCGCGACGCACCTTCAGGCGCATGTTCAATGCCACGTCCTTGGTGAGGTGGCAGATCACGTGCTCGGGATTGACGATCTCGACGGAGTGGTCGACCGCGATGTCGCCAGCGGTGACCACGCCCTTGCCCTTCTTGGCCAGCGTAAGGGTGACTTCGTCACCGGTATGCTGACGGATGGCAACGTCCTTCAGGTTCAGCAGGACTTCGATCACGTCCTCCTGCAGGCCTTCCAGGGTGGTGTACTCGTGCAGCACGCCGTCGATTTCGACCTCGACGATCGCGCTGCCCGGAATCGAAGAGAGCAGCACGCGACGCAGCGCGTTGCCCAGGGTGTGACCGAAGCCACGCTCGAGCGGCTCGACCACCACCTTCGCGCGGTTCGCTCCAAGCTGCTCGACGCTGAGGCCACGAGGCCGCAGCACACTAGTTGACGAAACTGCCATGCAAGGCTCCGGTGGATTACTTCGAGTAAAGCTCGACGATCAGGGCTTCATTGATATCGGCCGGCAGATCGCCACGATCCGGGACGGCCTTGAACGTGCCCGCGAACTTCTTGCTGTCGACCTCGACCCACGACGGACGCAGGTCCATCGTGTCGTAGATCGTCGCCGCTTCCTGCACGCGCAGCTGCGTACGGGCCTTCTCGGTCAGCGAGACCTCGTCGCCCGGACGGACGTGGTACGAAGGCACGTTGACCTTCTTACCGTTGACCGTGACGGACTTGTGGGCCACGAGCTGGCGAGCCTGGGCGCGGGTGACCGCGAAACCCATGCGGTAGACGACATTGTCGAGACGGCTTTCCAGGAGGCGAAGCAGGTTTTCACCCGTGTTGCCCTTCTGGGTCGAAGCCTTGGTGTAGTAGTTGCTGAACTGACGCTCGAGCACGCCGTAGATGCGCTTGACCTTCTGCTTCTCGCGCAACTGGACGGCGTAGTCGGACAGACGGGCGCGCTTGTTGGCGCCATGCTGACCGGGCTTGTTTTCGAGCTTGCACTTGGAGTCAAGCGCGCGAGCCGGGCTCTTCAGACCGAGGTCGGCACCTTCACGACGCGCCAGCTTGCAGGTAGCTCCACGATAACGGGCCATGGTTATGCTCCTTAGACGCGACGCTTCTTGGGGGGACGGCAGCCGTTATGCGGAATCGGCGTGACGTCGATAATGTTGAGCACCTTGTAGCCCAACGCGTTCAGAGAGCGCACCGCCGACTCGCGGCCCGGGCCGGGGCCCTTGATGCGCACTTCCACGGTCTTCACACCGTAGTCGCCCGCAGCGCGGCCGGCCTTCTCGGCGGCGACCTGTGCAGCGAACGGGGTCGACTTGCGGGAGCCGCGGAAACCCGCGCCGCCTGCGGTCGCCCACGACAGGGCGTTGCCCTGGCGGTCGGTGATCGTGACGATGGTGTTGTTGAAAGAAGCCTGCACGTGGGCCACGGCATCCGTGACGACGCGCTTGATCTTCTTTTTGGTCTTAACAGGCTTAGCCATGTTCGGTATCCGTTACTTCTTGATCGGACGACGCGGACCCTTGCGGGTACGGGCGTTGGTACGCGTGCGCTGGCCGCGCACCGGCAGGCCGCGACGATGGCGCAGGCCACGGTAGCAACCAAGGTCCATGAGACGCTTGACCGCCATGCCGATTTCGCGGCGAAGGTCGCCTTCGACCGTGTACTTCGCGATTTCAGCGCGGATCTTCTCGACCTCGCCCTCGCTCAGCGACTTGATCGGGGTGGTCGCAACCACGCCCGCGTCGACGCAGACCTTCTTGGCCCGCGACCGGCCGATACCATAAATGCTCTGCAGGCCAACCCAGACATGCTTCTGGACCGGCAAATTGACACCCGCGATGCGCGCCATGATGTACTGTCTCCGATGCGTTTCGTGCGCGGTAAACGCGCAATTCTAACCGTAATTAACCTAAACGGGAAGTCCTGCGGTACCAGGGCACCGCGGCCTCCCCTACTTGGGGATCTTCGTCGCGTCTCAGCTGCGGCGGAGATTGGACTTCTTAAGCAGACTCTCGTACTGGTGGCTGACGAGATGGGCCTGGACCTGAGCCGTGAAGTCCATCACCACCACCACCACGATCAGCAGCGAAGTGCCGCCGAAATAGAACGGGACGTGCCAGGCGTTCTGCATGAACGTAGGCACCAGGCAGACCAGTACGATGTAGATCGCGCCGACACCCGTGAGCCGGGTCATGACGCCATCGATGTAGTCTGCCGTCGCGCGACCCGGACGGATGCCCGGAATCAACGCACCCGAACGCTTGAGGTTATCGGCCGTTTCCTGCGAATTGAACACGATCGCCGTATAGAAGAAGGCGAAACCGATCACCAGCACCGCGAACACGATGTCGTGGACCGGCTCACCCGGGCTCAGCGCCGTGGTCAGCCATTGCAGCCAGCGGGACTGGTGGGCAGAGCCGAACCAGGTCGCCGCGGTCGCGGGGAAGAGCAGCAAGCTGGTCGCGAAGATCGGCGGGATCACGCCCGACATGTTGATCTTCAGCGGCAGGTGCGAGGTCTGGCGCTGGAACTGACGCTGGCTGCCCTGCTTCGCGTAGTTCACGGTAATGCGCCGCTGGGCGCGTTCCATGAACACCACGAACGCCGTGACCGCCAGGATCACCACCGCGACCATCAGGAGCTTCAGGACCGACAGCTCGCCGTTGTTCGCCATGCTCAGCGTGTGGACGATCGCCGCGGGAAGCCCCGCCACGATACCGGCGAAGATCAGCATCGAAATGCCGTTGCCGATGCCACGCTCCGTGATCTGCTCGCCCAGCCACATCAGGAACATCGTGCCGGCGGTGAGGCCGACGACCGACGCCAGGATGAAGCCCGCGCCCGGCATGTAGACGACCGGACCGCTGCTGCCGACCTGCTTCTGCAGGGCTACCGCGATGCCGAAAGCCTGGAATGCCGCCAGTCCGACCGTGCCGAAACGCGTATACGTGGTCATCTTGCGACGACCCGCCTCGCCTTCCTTGCGCAGCGCCTGGAGCGACGGAATGACCGAGCCCATCATCTGCACCACGATCGACGCCGAGATATACGGCACCACACCGAGAGCGAATACCGAGAAGCGGGAAAGCGAACCACCCGAGAACATGTTGACCATGTTCAGCAGGCCGCCACCACCCTCGACCAGGCTCGTCATCGCCTCGGGGTTCACGCCCGGGACGGGAATGAACGAACCGAGGCGGAAGACGATCAGCGCACCGATAAGGAAAAAGATGCGCTGACGCAGTTCCGTCAGTTTGCCCAGCGAGCCGAGCGTTGTGCCCTGCGCTGCAGCCACCTGATTACTCCACGCTGCCGCCGGCGGCTTCGATAGCCGCCTTGGCGCCGGCCGTCGCAAGCACGCCCTGGAGCTTCACGGCGCGATTGATCTCGCCCTTCAGCACCACCTTGACCTTCTTGGCGCGGCTGGTCACGAGACCGGCAGCGTGCAGCGCGATCAGGTCGATCGTGTCGGCCTGGATCGAAGCCAGCTGGTAAAGCATGACCTGCTCCGTGTCGGCCTTCTTCAGCGAGCGGAAGCCCACCTTGGGCAGGCGACGCTGCAGCGGCATCTGGCCGCCTTCGAAGCCGACGCGGTGCGTGTTACCGGCACGCGCGTGCTGACCCTTATGGCCGCGGCCGGCGGTCTTGCCAAGGCCGGAGCCGATACCGCGAGCGACGCGGGTGCGGGTCTTGCGGGCGCCCTTGCCGGGCTTGATGTCGTTAAGACGCATGATGCTTACTCCTCGACCCGGACCAGGTAGTAGACCGTGTTGATGAGGCCACGGACCTGGGGGCTATCCTTCAGTTCGCGCACATCGTTGAGCTTGTTCAGGCCCAGGGCCTTGACGCTCAGACGATGACGACCCTGTACGCCGCGCAGGCCCTTGACCAGGCGGACGCGGACGGTGCCGGCGGCTGCGGCGGTTTCGTTCTTCTTAGCCATTGCCCAGCACCTCTTCGATCGTCTTGCCACGCTTGGCGGCGATGCGCTTCGGCGAGGCGACGGCCTGCAGACCCTTGATCGTCGCGCGGACGAGGTTGATCGGGTTGCGCGAGCCGACGGCCTTCGCAAGCACGTCCTTCACGCCGACCACTTCGAGGACGGCGCGCATGGCACCGCCGGCGATGACGCCGGTACCCTGCGAGGCGGGCTGCATGAAGACGCGAGCGGCGCCGTGGTTGGCCTTGATGGCGTACCACAGCGTGCCATTGTTCAGTTCGATGCTCACCATGTTGCGACGGGCGCGTTCCATGGCCTTGGAAATGGCGACCGGCACTTCACGGGCCTTGCCATAACCGAAACCGACGCGACCCTCGCCATCGCCGACAACGGTCAGCGCGGTGAAGCTCATCTGGCGGCCACCCTTGACGGTCTTGGCCACGCGGTTGACGGCGATAAGCTTTTCAAGCATGCCGTCCGAATTTTCGCGATCTGTCGAGGACATCTCTTTTCCTGTCTGCCCGGACGTACCGGGACTTCTGTTTACGGCTCGGTCGCCGCTTGGAGTTGTAGTTGCAGCGGGCGGCACCGGCCCCGAGGGACCGATGCCGTGGCCTGACGCCTCTTAGAACTTGAGGCCGGCCTCACGCGCCGCATCGGCCAGAGCCTTGATGCGACCGTGATAACGGAAACCCGAGCGATCGAACGCGACGGCTTCGATGCCGGCGGCCTTGGCGCGCTCGGCGACGATGCGACCCACCGTGGTGGCGGCTTCGACGTTCTTCTTGCTCTTGAGGCCTTCGGCCACCGACTTCTGCACGGTCGAGGCGGCTGCCACGACGGTGCCGTTCGGCGCGAAGACCTGGGCGTAGATGTGCTGACCGGTGCGGTGCACGCTCAGGCGGGCGACTGCGAGCTCACGGATGTGGGCGCGGGTCGACTTGGCGCGGCGCAGGCGGGATTCGTTCTTGTTCATCGTCTCGTCTCCAGGAAGCGGATAGGCCGATTAGGCCTTCTTGGCTTCCTTCAGGATGATCGTCTCGCCCGCGTAGCGGACACCCTTGCCCTTGTAGGGCTCCGGCGAACGGAACGCGCGGATCTTCGCTGCCACCTGCCCCACGAGCTGCTTGTCGGCGCCCTTGATCAGGACTTCCGTCTGCGTCGGGACTTCGATGGTGATGCCTTCCGGCGCATCGAAGACGACCGGGTGCGAATAACCCAGCGACAGGTTGATGGACTTACCGGTGAGCTGGGCGCGGTAACCCACGCCGACGAGCTCGAGCTTCTTTTCGAAACCGCTGGTGACACCCTGGACCATGTTGGCCACGATGGCGCGGGCGGTACCGCCGAACTTGTCGTCGGCGCCGTCGGCGAGGACGATCGTCGCCACGCCATTGTCCTGCTGGAACGAAACGCCCGGCAGTTCATGGGTGGTCAGGGCGCCCTTCGGGCCCTTGACGGTGACGGTGCCGTTGGCGACCGAGAGTTCGACGCCCTTCGGGAGGGTGATGGGCTTCTTGGCTACACGTGACATGTCGGGACTCCTTACGCCACCTGGCCGATGACTTCGCCGCCCAGACCCTTGGCACGGGCCTGCGCATCGGTCAGCAGACCGGCGGAAGTCGAGATGATCGAGATACCCAGGCCACCGAGGACCTTCGGCAGCTCGTCCTTGCCGCGGTAGACGCGGAGACCGGAACGGCTGACACGGGAAATGGTCTCGATGGCGGGACGGCCTTCGAAATACTTCAGCTTGATCTCGAGGACCGGCTTGCCCGCTTCGTCAGCGGTACGGGCGTCGAGGACATAGCCTTCGTTCTGCAGAAGCTTGGCCAGGGCCAGCTTCATCTTCGACGACGGCATACGGACAACCGACTTGCCAGAGGCCTGGCCATTACGGATGCGCGTAAACAGATCGGCGATGGGATCAGTCATGCTCATAAGAAAAACCCTTGAGAGTGCACCGATATCCGAATTACCGGAAATCTTGAATTGTAAAGCCGACAGACGTCGGTCTGCATTGCGCAGACCGACGACTATAACAGCTTGACCCGCCGTTGGCGAGTTTTTTACCAGCTAGCCTTGCGCAGGCCCGGCACGTCACCACGCATGGTGGCTTCGCGGAGCTTGTTGCGACCCAGGCCGAACTTGCTGTAGACGCCGCGCGGGCGGCCGGTCAGGGCGCAGCGATTACGCTGGCGCGCCGGGCTGGCATCACGCGGGAGCTTCTGCAGCTTGGTCTGGGCTTCCATCTTCTCGTCGTACGAGGCGGTGGCGCTCAGGACGATCGCCTTCAGTTCGGCGCGCTTGGCGGCGTACTTCTTGACGAGCTTGGAGCGCTTGAGGTCGCGCTCGATCATCGAGGTCTTGGCCATGTTCTACCTATCAGTTGCGGAACGGGAAGCTGAAGGCTTCCAGCAGCGCCTTGGCTTCTTCGTCGGTCTTGGCGGTGGTGGTGATGGAGATATCCATGCCACGCAGCGCGTCAACCTGATCGAAGTCGATTTCCGGGAAAATGATCTGTTCCTTGATGCCGAAGTTGTAGTTACCACGGCCATCGAAGGCACGGCCCGAGACACCACGGAAGTCGCGCGTACGCGGCAGCGAGATGTTGATCAGGCGGTCCAGGAATTCCCACATCTGGGCACGACGGAGCGTGACCTTGCAACCGATCGGCCAACCGTCGCGGATCTTGAAGGAGGCGACCGACACGCGGGCCTTCGTCGTGATCGGCTTCTGGCCGGCGATCTTGGTCATGTCGGCGACCGCGTTCTCGAGGATCTTCTTGTTACCGGCGGCTTCGCCGACGCCCATGTTGAGCGTGATCTTCGTGATGCGCGGGACTTCCATGACGTTCTGGTAACCGAAGCGCTCAGTGAGCTTCTGCATTACCGACTCTTTGTAAAACGATTCAAGGCGGGTCATGACTTCGATTCCTTACGCGTCGACCACTTCGCCCGAACGGAACGCACGCACCTTGCGCCCGTCCTCGAGCTTCTTGGTGCCAACGCGCTCGCCCTTGTTCGTGGCGGAGTTGAAGAGCTGGACATTGGAAATATGGATCGAGGCCTCACGCTCGACGATCCCGCCCGGCTGGTTGGCCTGGGGGTTCGGCTTGGTGTGGCGCTTGACGAGGTTCACGTTCGAGACGACCACGCGGTCGCCATCGACGCGCAGCACGTCACCGCGCTGGCCCTTGTTCTTGCCGGTGATGACGACGACGTTATCACCCTTGCGGATACGGTTCATGGTCTGGCCTCCGCTCAGAGCACTTCGGGCGCGAGCGAGACGATCTTCATGAACTTCTCGCTGCGCAGCTCGCGAGTGACCGGCCCGAAGATACGGGTTCCGATCGGCTCGAGCTTGTTGTTGAGGAGCACGGCCGCGTTACCGTCGAAACGGATCAGCGAACCATCGGAGCGGCGCACGCCCTTGGCGGTGCGAACCACCACGGCGTTGTACACCTCACCCTTCTTCACCTTGCCGCGGGGAATGGCATCCTTGACGGTCACCTTGATGACATCGCCGACGCTGGCATAACGGCGCTTCGAGCCGCCCAGCACCTTGATGCACATCAGTTCCTTCGCGCCGCTGTTGTCCGCCGCGGAAAGCGTGCTTTGCATCTGGATCATCGCAGCTCTCCTTAGACTTCAGCGCGCGTGACGATTTCGACCACGCGGTGATGTTTGGTCTTCGACAGCGGACGGCACTCCGCGATGCGGACGAGGTCACCCTCGTTCGCGCCGGTTTCGTCGTGCGCGTGAAGCTTGGTGGAGCGACGGATGATCTTGCCGAGCAGCGGATGCTGCACCTGGCGTTCGATCAGGACCGTCACCGTGTTGGCCATCTTGTTGCTGATGACGCGGCCCTCGAGGGTGCGCGCCGTCTTCGTGTTATCGCTCATGTCCGCCGTCCTTACTTCTTAACGCCGAGCACGAACTTCGTGCGGGCGATGTCACGCCGAACGCGGCGCAGCTGGTGCGGCTGAGTGAGCTGTCCGGAGCCCTTCTGCATGCGCAGATTGAACTGCTCCTTGCGAAGGTCCAGCAGATCCTGCTTCAGCTCTTCCGCCGACTTCTGGTTGATTTCTTTGCTGGCCATTACATCACCGCCCTGGAGACGAACTGGGTCTGCACGGAGAGCTTGGCTGCCGCCAGACGGAACGCTTCGCGTGCCGTCGCCTCGTCGACACCTTCGATTTCATAAAGCATGCGACCGGGCTGGATCAGAGCGACCCAGAACTCGACGCCACCCTTACCGGCACCCATTCGAACTTCGATGGGCTTGCGGGTGATCGGCTTGTCCGGGAACACGCGGATCCACAGCTTGCCGCCACGCTTCACGTAGCGCGTGATGCAACGACGGGCCGCTTCGATCTGGCGCGCGGTCAGCTGACCGTGCGTCGTCGCCTTCAGGCCGTACTCGCCAAAGCTCACGAGGTTGGAATTGAATGCCAGGCCGTCGTTACGGCCCTTATGCATCTTGCGGTACTTGGTACGCTTCGGTTGCAACATGGCAACGCTCCTTACTTGGCAGCGCGCTCACGCTCGCGGCGGTTTTCACCACCCTCGCGGCGCGACGACTGCTGAGGCTGCTGTTCTTCCTTCGACTCGGCCGTAGCGGCCGCCAGATCGAAGATCTCGCCCTTGTAGACCCATACCTTGACACCGATGATGCCGTACTGGGTCTTGGCCTCGGCGGTGCCGTAGTCGATGTCCGCACGCAGGGTATGCAGCGGAACGCGACCTTCGCGAGCCCACTCGGAGCGCGCGATCTCGGCGCCGTTCAGACGGCCGGAAACGTTGATCTTGATGCCGAGGGCACCGAGGCGCATCGCGTTGCCGACCGAGCGCTTCATGGCGCGGCGGAACATGATGCGACGCTCGAGCTGCTGAGCGATGGACTCCGCGACGAGCTGGGCGTCGAGTTCCGGCTTACGGACTTCACTGACGTTGATGTGCGTCGGAACGCCCATCATGTCGGTGACTTCCTTGCGCAGCTTCTCGATGTCCTCACCCTTCTTGCCGATCACCACGCCCGGACGGGCGGTGTGGATCGTCACGCGGGCGGTCTTGGCCGGGCGCTCGATCTGGATCTTCGAGATACCGGCGGCGGCGAGCTTCTTGCGCAGCATCTCGCGGACCTTGAGGTCGGCAGCGAGGTACTGGGCGTACTCACCCTTGTTGGCGTACCACTTCGAGTTCCAGTCCTTGGCAATGCCGAGGCGGATACCGGTGGGATGAACTTTATGACCCATCGTTTCTTACCCCAGTCAGTTGCCGACAACCACAGTGATGTGGCTGGTGCGCTTCAGGATGCGCGAACCCCGGCCTTTGGCACGGGCGTACATGCGCTTCATCGCCGGACCTTCGTCGACGAAGATGCGGGCCACCTTGAGCTCGTCGACGTCGGCGCCGAGGTTGTTCTCGGCATTGGCGACGGCGGAGAGCAGCACCTTGCGGACAAGGTGGGCGGCCTTCTTGTTGGTAAAGGCGAGCACGTCGCTGGCTCGGCCCACGGGCATGCCGCGGACCAGGTCAGCCACCAGGCGTGCCTTCTGCGCCGAAATGCGGGCGCTGCGCAGGATCGCTTTGGCTTCAGTGCTCATCACTTGCCCTTCTTGTCGCCGGCGTGGCCCTTGTACGTGCGGGTCACCGCGAACTCGCCGAGCTTGTGCCCGACCATGTTCTCGTTGATCAACACAGGCACGTGCTGGCGGCCGTTGTGGATGGCGATGGTCAGGCCGACCATCTCCGGCAGGATCATCGAGCGACGCGACCAGGTCTTGATCGGACGCTTGTTGTTGGCGGAAACGGCGGCTTCCACCTTCTTTACGAGGTGCAGGTCAACGAACGGACCTTTCTTTAGAGAGCGCGGCATGATCGTTTCCTATTACTTGCGACGACGCACGATGAACTGCTGGGTGCGCTTGTTGTTGCGCGTCTTGTAACCCTTGGTCGGCGTGCCCCACGGGCTGACCGGGTGACGGCCGCCGGAGGTACGGCCTTCACCACCGCCATGCGGATGGTCGACCGGGTTCATGACCACGCCGCGGACGGTCGGACGAATGCCCTTCCAACGCTTGGCGCCGGCCTTGCCGAGCTTGCGCAGGCTGTGTTCCGAGTTGCCGACTTCGCCGATGGTGGCGCGGCACTCGACCGGCACGCGGCGCATTTCGCCGGAGCGAAGACGCAGCGTGGCGTAGCCCTGCTCGCGCGCCACCAGCTGGACCGAGGCACCGGCGGAACGCGCGATCTGCGCACCCTTGCCCGGCTTCATCTCGATGCAGTGGATGGTGGAACCGACCGGGATCGAACGAAGCGGCAGGCAGTTGCCCGGCTTGATCGGCGAGTCGGAACCCGACACGAGACGGTCGCCCACCGCCACGCCCTTCGGCGCGATGATGTAGCGGCGCTCGCCGTCGGCGTAGCACAGCAGCGCGATGTGCGCGGTGCGGTTCGGGTCGTATTCCAGACGCTCGACAACGGCGGCGATGCCTTCCTTGTCGCGCTTGAAATCGATGATGCGGTAAGCCTGCTTATGACCGCCGCCGCGATGACGCGTGGTGATGCGACCGTAATGGTTGCGACCGCCGGTCTTCGACTGCGATTCCGTCAGGGGTGCGTAAGGCGCGCCCTTGTGCAGACCCTCCGTCCGCACGCTGACTGCGTCGCGGCGGCCCGGGGAGGTCGGCTTGTGAGTGATCAGTGCCATCTCAATTCAACTCCTGGCTCAGGCCTTGGCCGACACGTCGATCGTGTGACCGTCGGCGAGGCGCACGTAGGCCTTGCGCTTACCCTGGCGGTTGCCAGTGCGGAAGCGGAACGACTTGACCTTGCCCTTGGTGTTCACGAGGTTCACGTCCACGACCTTGACGTCGAAGAGGTGTTCCACAGCGGCACGGACATCGGCCTTGGTCGCCTCAGGCGCCACGACGAAAACGTACTGGTTGTTCTCAGCAAGGCGAGCCGACTTCTCGGAGATGTGCGGCGCGCGAAGCGTGTTGAGCGTGCGTTCGGTGCTCATGCGAGCCACTCCTCGACCTTCTTGACCGCGTCCACCGTCATGACGACGTAGTCGCTGCCGACCAGGCTGACCGGATTCAGGGCCAGCACGTCGACGACGTGGATGTACGGAATGTTGCGGGCGGACAGGTACAGCGCCTCGGTGGCGTCTTCCGACACCAGCAGCACGCGACCCTTCACTTCGAGCTCGGCGAGCTTGGCGATCATGCCCTTGGTGCTGGGCTTGTCGATCGACAGTTCCGTGACGACCTTCAGGCGATCCTGACGGTTCAGCTCGGCCATGATCGAACGGATCGCAACGCGGTAAGCCTTGCGGTTGACCTTCTGCTCGAAGCTGCGCGGCTTCGCCGCGAACGTCACACCACCACCGACGAAGATCGGGGCGCGATAGTCGCCGTGACGGGCGCCGCCGCCCTTCTGCTTCTTGAACTTCTTGGTCGTACCGGACATCTGGCCGCGAGACAGCTGGGCCTTCGTGCCGGCGCGGCCGGCCGCCTGGTAGGCGGTCACAACCTGGTGCACGAGGGCCTTCTTGTACTCGCCGCCGAACACGTCGTCCGACACGGTGAGCGCCTGGGCGCCAATAACGTTGAGTTCCATGGCGTCTCTCCTCAGCCCTTGGTCGTCGGACGAATCACGACGTCACCGCCCGGCGCGCCCGGGACAGCGCCCTTGACCGCGATCAGGTGGCGCTCGGCGTCGACCGTGACAACTTCGAGGCCCTGCTGGGTGCGGTTCACCGCGCCCATGTGGCCCGACATCTTCTTACCAGGGAACACGCGGCCCGGCGTCTGGCGCTGGCCGATCGAGCCCGGGGCGCGATGCGACAGCGAGTTACCGTGCGTGGCGTCGCCCATCTTGAAGTGGTGACGCTTGATGGTGCCCTGGAAACCCTTACCCTTCGACACGCCGGAAACGTCGACCGTCTGACCGACGGTAAAGACGTCGCCCGCCGAGATCTCGGTACCGATCGCGTACTTGCCTGCGTCTTCCGCGCTCACGCGGAACTCCCACAGACCGCGGCCCGGCTCGACCTTGGCGTTGGCGTAATGGCCCTTCAGCGGAGCCGTCAGGAGCGAGGCGCGCTTCGCGCCCGTCGTGACCTGCACGGCGCTGTAGCCGTCGTTTTCTTCGGTCTTCACCTGCGTCACGCGATTCGGGGTCGCTTCAATCAGCGTCACCGGAATCGAACGGCCGTCTTCGGTGAAGAGCCGGCTCATGCCGCACTTGCGGCCAACCAGTCCGATACTCATCTTCGTATCCTTTAGTCCGCTCAACCGAGCTTGATCTGCACGTCGACGCCGGCGGCGAGATCGAGCTTCATGAGCGCGTCCACGGTCTTGTCGTTGGGGTCGACGATGTCCAGAACGCGCTTGTGCGTACGAGTCTCGTACTGGTCGCGGGCATCTTTGTCGACGTGCGGCGACACCAGGATGGTGTAGCGCTCGATCTTGGTCGGCAGCGGGATCGGGCCGAGGACCGTGGCGCCGGTGCGCTTGGCCGTCTCGACGATTTCGCTGGCCGAACGGTCGATCAGACGATGATCGAACGCCTTGAGCCGAATGCGAATCTTTTGGTTCGCCATAAAACCGTGTCCTGTTTATCGAAAGAACGTTCTTGTGATTCGGAAGGGCTTCTCGCCATTCCGCACAACCCAAATTGCTTACTACGGGTACCGCAACGGGCCGCCCTGCAGCGGCTTACGCCACCCGGAACGACCCGAAAAAGTCGGGCAGACCGCATTAACGGCCTGCCCAGACAGAAAAGTATAGAATACGCAACAAGATGGGTCAACAGAGCTTCCGCCCCGTGGCCCGTTGGCACCCTATTCGGCATCCTTGCCTGCGAACTCGAAGCACATTCCTTGCGCCTCATTTCGCATGGTCCGGGACCTTATTGAGGCACCCGGGAGTCTTAGCCAGCGGATTATAGCTGGGCATCTTTCAGAATGGAAGACCCTACCGTGACTCGGCTGCGCTATCGCGCCCGCTCGTCGAGCCTATAAGCGGTGGTTCCTATCCACACACCGTTCTCGACCTTTACGGATACACCCCCCTTCCATTCCCCCCGCTCATAAGCTGCCTTCAATCGCGATAGCGTTTCCGGGCCAGCGCAGCGAGTCGTTGTAGCGAGAGGATACCTGGCCGATGAGATCACCCTGCGGCCTACGGAAGCCGGATCGCCCCAGTCAATGCCGTAATCGGCAAGAGCGGCGTCGTAAACGATCGTCTGTCCAAGCAATTCGCCCGTCGATCGCTCGTAGAGACGCTTGAAAACGGGAGAACCCCAATGTGATCCGTAACCTTCGTAGTAGCCGTCGGGATGAGGGACATTGTGAAAGAAGGACGGGAGTAGCCAGAAGGGTCGGTACGTGTCGACGCGCAAGCAACCATCAGGAGAGTCGAACGACTCGACATACGCCCCCGACGCCCTCTCCCACCATTCCGACGCGGCATACGTGCCGAACGCGAGAACGACCAAGGGTAAGGCGATTTGCCCTCTCACGACAGATCTATCGTCAGAGTAAATTTCTTCCAAAGCACGTTCGAGTACAAGATGAAGTCACCGCCCCATCCGGTTTGGGCGCGATACCTCCTGAAAGCCGCATTGTTGATCGCGCCGATCGGCTCGCCATGCCAATCGAAACCAAGTCCGTCAAAGAGAATGTTCGCCACTGCCTCGGTCTTGTTGAACACGCCAAATTCAGACCACGTCCCGAGGGGCTGCTCCCCGTTGAAGTCGTACGTGTCGCGGAGATAAAAGGCAATGTCCGATATCACGAATCGCTGCCGTCGAGTCGATGGATCGACCTCGGCTCTGCCTATGAAAGCCATCTTCATCGCAGCTTTCCCCAGTGCGCCATACATGTCGTCCACGGTGTTAAAGGGACCACCGAAGCTCACGAAATTGACCTGGCACATGTCGTCAAGCTGGACGGCTGACATGCTTGCGTGCCCGAGATGTAGCACCCCACTGCCGTTCCAGCCGGAATCCCTCAGGCGCCTTCTTAATTGATCGATGGTGGGGAACGAGCGGATCTTATTCATGAGCTCATCGATCGCCAACCTTGCACGCGGGAATCCCACGACCCACGCCATGGAGACGATCCGGGTATCGACATGAGCCAAGGAGAGCTGGGAGGCCTTGATGTCTGTTCCATCCTTCCAGCCGTTCGACAGGACCCATGCGCCGTGGGAAAACCAGCGGTCCATGAGATCCGCAGAAACGAACCACCCCATTTGACGCATCGCCGATGGAATGGCCTTGATGCGAGCCCGCGATTGCTGTTCGCTTGGTCGTGGCGGCTTGCTCGACTCAGTTCTTCCCTGGGTTTTTTCCGGCGCAGCCGAAACCTCCGATGATCCGTGGACGCGCGAAAAGCGCGATGCCTCCATTACATGTACCTCGCATCAGAAATCTGAGCACTCATAGGCGCCTCCGAGTAACAAGCTAGATAGTTACAGTAGAGGCTGCCGGCTCGACCTCATATGGGAGGTTTCTGAAAAAATCGCTGATTTGATCGAGCGCGGCAAAAACCACCGGTCCGACGCAGTCACCTTGGCACCCCTATCGGACGACACAGCACTTGCGATAGCTGTATTGCGCATCGGCAATGACCTAGCAGTTCCTGCGCAGGCCAGGCAGTTAAGACATTCGCCTCACCGGTGGGAGAGGCGGCGGGTGCCGCTCTCGGAACCGGTAGCGCAGGCGAGGCGCGTCACCGGAAAAAGCCCGAAGGGGGCTGGCCAGGAAGGCCAGCCGTTTTCGCTGAGCCATGGATGGCGAATCGAAAACCTCCGGTGGGGCACCGACCCGGCCGCAGGCCATTGATACACGGCCGCGCCAGCGGCCCTTCCTTGAGGGGTCGCCGGAGGCGTGGTCCCGAGGGCGGCACCCGCCGCCTCCTGCGGCGTAAATGAACGCGACGCCGAAGGCGAGCCCGCCCCAAGACAACAATTCCAAAGAACAAAAAAAAGCGGAGGCTTTCGCCTCCGCTTCTTTCGTACCTGGCAGGTCGCCCTGCCCGGTCGGTTTGCTTACTTGATGATCTTCGCGACCACGCCGGCGCCGACGGTGCGGCCACCTTCGCGGATGGCGAAACGCAGGCCTTCGTCCATCGCGATCGGGAAGCCCAGCGTGACGCTGATCTTCACGTTGTCGCCCGGCATCACCATCTCGGTGCCTTCCGGCAGCTTGATCGAACCGGTCACGTCCGTGGTACGGAAGTAGAACTGCGGACGATAGTTGCTGAAGAACGGCGTGTGACGGCCACCCTCGTCCTTGGACAGGATGTACACCTCACCCTCGAACTCGGTGTGCGGCGTGACCGAACCCGGCTTGGCCAGCACCTGGCCACGCTCGACGTCTTCACGCTTCAGACCGCGGACCAGCACGCCGACGTTGTCGCCAGCCTGACCCTGGTCGAGCAGCTTGCGGAACATCTCCACGCCCGTGACCGTGGTGGTCTGGGTGTCGCGCAGGCCCACGACTTCCGCCGCGTCGCCCACCTTGACGATGCCGCGCTCGACACGACCGGTCAGCACCGTGCCGCGACCGGAGATCGATAACACGTCTTCCACCGGCAGCAGGAACGGCTTGTCGATGTCACGCTGCGGCTCCGGGATCCAGCTGTCGAGCGCGTCGACCAGCTTGATGATCGAGGGCACGCCGATTTCCGACTGGTCGCCGTCCAGCGCCAGACGCGCCGAACCGTGCACGATCGGGGTGTCGTCGCCCGGGAACTCGTACTTCGACAGCAGCTCGCGCACTTCCATCTCGACGAGCTCCAGGAGCTCGGCGTCGTCGACCATGTCGGCCTTGTTCAGGAACACCACGATGTACGGCACGCCGACCTGGCGCGAGAGCAGGATGTGCTCGCGCGTCTGCGGCATCGGGCCGTCAGCGGCCGAGCACACCAGGATCGCACCGTCCATCTGGGCGGCACCGGTGATCATGTTCTTCACATAGTCCGCGTGGCCCGGGCAATCGACGTGACCGTAGTGACGGTTCGGCGATTCGTATTCCACGTGTGCGGTCGAGATCGTGATACCGCGCGCCTTCTCTTCCGGCGCCGCGTCGATCGAACCGTAGTCCTTGAACTCGCCGCCGAAACGCTCGGCGCCGATCTTCGTCAGCGCAGCCGTCAGCGTGGTCTTGCCGTGATCGACGTGACCGATGGTGCCGACGTTGACGTGCGGCTTCTTGCGCTCGAACTTACCCTTTGCCATGACTCAAAACCTCTGAAAGAACGTTGTATGTGTTGAAGAAGAAGTCCTTATCAGGACTTCTTCATGACCTCGTCGGCGATGTTCTTCGGTGCCGGCTCGTAATGGTCGAATTCCATCGTGAACGTGGCGCGGCCCTGGGTCTGCGAACGCAGCGAGGTCGCGTAACCGAACATTTCGCCCAGCGGAATCATCGCGTTGACGGTCTTGCCCGACGGGGTCTCTTCCTGACCCGTGAGCATGCCGCGACGACGGCTGATGTCGCCCATGACGTCACCGACGTAGTCTTCCGGCGTCACGACCTCGACCTTCATGATCGGCTCGAGCAGCACCGGGTTCGCCTTGGCGAAGCCCTGCTTGAACGCCATGGAAGCGGCCAGCTTGAACGCCATTTCCGACGAGTCGACGTCGTGGTACGAACCGAAGACCAGCTTCACCTTGACGCCGACGACCGGGAACCCGGCCAGCGGACCGGCGGTGATCGTCTCGCGCAGGCCCTTCTCGACCGACGGGATGAATTCCTTCGGAATCACGCCGCCCGTGATGTCGTTGATGAAGAGGAAATCGTCCTTGATACCCGCGGCGATCTTCTCGTCCGCACGGTCGGCATCGGAGATCGGCGACAGCTCGATCACGACGTGACCGTACTGACCCTTACCACCCGACTGCTTGGCGTGCTTGTAGTCCGACTTGACGTCCGACGCCTGGATCGTTTCGCGATAGGCCACCTGCGGCTTGCCGACGTTGGCTTCGACGTTGAACTCGCGCTTCATGCGGTCCACCAGGATGTCCAGGTGGAGCTCGCCCATGCCCGAGATGATCGTCTGGCCCGACTCTTCGTCCGTGCGGACGCGGAACGACGGATCTTCCGCGGCCAGGCGGCCGAGGGCGATACCCATCTTTTCTTGGTCCGACTTGGTCTTCGGCTCGACCGCCATCGAGATCACCGGCTCCGGGAACGACATGCGCTCGAGGGTGATGATCTTGTCCTGCGCGCACAGCGTGTCACCCGTCGTCACGTCCTTCAGGCCGACCGCCGCGGCGATATCGCCGGCGCGGACTTCCTTCAGCTCGTGACGCTCGTTGGCGTGCATCTGCAGGATGCGGCCGATGCGCTCCTTCTTCGACTTGACCGGGTTGTACACCTGGTCACCGGCGTTCAGCGTGCCCGAATAGACACGGAAGAACGTCAGCGCGCCGACGAAGGGGTCGGTCATGATCTTGAACGCGAGCGCCGAGAACGGAGCGTCGTCCTTTGCCTCGCGGGTGTCCGGCTTGTCGTCTTCGTCGATACCTTCGACCGGCGGACGGTCGACGGGCGACGGCAGCAGGTTGACCACCGCGTCGAGCATCGCCTGGACGCCCTTGTTCTTGAACGCGGTGCCGCAGAAGACCGGGATGATCTCGCTCTTCAGCGTGCGCAGGCGCAGGCCTTCGATGATCTCTGCCTCGGTCAGCTCTTCGCCGCCCAGGTACTTGTCCATCATCTCTTCCGTGGCTTCCGCCGCGGCTTCGATCATGGTGGTACGGTCTTCCTCGGCCTTGGCCTGGAGTTCCGCCGGGATATCGACGTACTCGAACTTCATGCCCTGGGACTCCATGTCCCACTTGATGGCCTTCATCTTGAGGAGGTCGACGACGCCTTCGAAGTTGTCTTCGGCGCCGATCGGCACCTGCATCGGCACCGGGTTGGCGGCCAGACGCGACTTCAGCTGCTCGACGACCTTGTAGAAGTTCGCGCCGGTGCGGTCCATCTTGTTGACGAACGCAAGGCGCGGAACCTTGTACCGGTTGGCCTGGCGCCAAACGGTTTCCGACTGCGGCTGCACGCCACCCACGGCGCAGAGCACGAACACCGCACCGTCGAGCACGCGGAGCGAACGCTCCACTTCGATGGTGAAGTCGACGTGTCCCGGGGTGTCGATGATGTTGAAGCGGTGCTCGGGCAGCGAACGATCCATGCCCTTCCAGAACGCCGTGGTGGCGGCGGAAGTGATGGTGATGCCGCGCTCCTGCTCCTGCTCCATCCAGTCCATCGTCGCCGCACCGTCATGCACCTCGCCAATCTTATGACTGACACCGGTGTAGAACAGGATGCGCTCCGTGGTCGTGGTCTTGCCGGCATCGATGTGAGCCATGATGCCGAAGTTGCGGTAGCGCTCGATGGGAGTGGTGCGTGCCACGGTCTTTCCTCAATCTGAAGCTGTTTTTACCAGCGGTAATGCGAGAAGGCCTTGTTGGCCTCCGCCATGCGGTGCGTTTCTTCGCGCTTCTTGACAGCGCCACCACGGGATTCCGAGGCTTCGAGCAGTTCGGCGGCCAGCTTGCGCGGCATGGACGTCTCGCCGCGCTTGCGCGCCGCGTCGATCACCCAACGCATGGCGAGGGCCATGCGACGGCCCGGACGGACCTCGACCGGCACCTGGTACGTGGCACCGCCGACGCGACGCGACTTCACCTCGACGGCCGGGGCGATGTTGCCCAGGGCCTTCTCGACGAGTTGCACCGGCTCGGCGTGCTTTTCACCGATGTGCTGCAGGGCGCCGTAGACGATCGATTCGGCGACGGACTTCTTGCCGGACTTCATCACCATGTTGATGAAGCGGGCAATCAGCTGGCTTCCGTGCTTCGGGTCCGGGAGGACGACACGGGCGGGATGGGAACCTTTACGCGACATAATTCTTGTCCTTTACTCAGCTCTTCGGGCGCTTGGCGCCGTACTTCGAGCGCGACTTGCGACGCTTGGTCACGCCGGCGCAGTCGAGACTGCCGCGAACCGTGTGGTAACGCACACCCGGGAGATCCTTGACGCGACCGCCGCGGATCAGGACCACCGAGTGCTCCTGCAGGTTGTGACCTTCGCCACCGATGTAGCTGATGACTTCGAAACCGTTGGTCAGGCGCACCTTGGCAACCTTACGCAGGGCCGAGTTCGGCTTCTTCGGGGTGGTCGTATAAACGCGCGTGCAGACCCCGCGGCGCTGCGGGCTGCTCTGCAGGGCCGGGGAGGCGCTCTTGTACGCCTTCGGGCTGCGGGATTTGCGCACCAACTGGTTGACTGTCGTCATGCGAAGCTATTCCTGAGAAACATAAAGGCAGACCGATAGATCGGCCCGCCAGAGAAGCGTTGTTGACGTGCGTCGCCCGCGAAGCGGGCTGCGCCCATCGTCCTTGAATCCGAACACGAGGCGCTTCCCTGCGCCTCATTTCGTATGTACGAGCAAAACCCGCGTACGGGCCTTACTCGGCGCTATCGTTGGACCCGGCGGGAGCCTCTTCGAACGTGACGGCCGGTGCCGAACCCGAGAGGGTTTCGAGCTCCGAGGCCGTCAGGCCGCCCTGGCTACGACGCGAAGCGTGGTATGCCAGACCCGTGCCCGCAGGGATTAGCCGCCCAACAATAACATTTTCCTTCAGGCCTCGCAACGTGTCGCGGGTACCACGGACCGCCGCCTCGGTAAGGACGCGGGTGGTCTCCTGGAACGACGCCGCCGAGATGAACGACTCGGTGGCCAGCGAGGCCTTGGTGATGCCCAGCAGGACCGACTCGAACTCCGTCGGACGCTCGCCACGGGCCACGGCCCTCTCGTTTTCCTCGTTGATCCGGACGCGCTCGACCTGCTCACCGCGCAGGTAGGTGCTGTCGCCCGCGTCGGTGATCTCGACCTTGCGGAGCATCTGGCGAATGATCGCTTCGATGTGCTTGTCGTTGATCTTCACGCCCTGCAGGCGATAGACGTCCTGGATCTCCTTCACGAGGTACGAGGCCAGCGGCTCGACACCCAGCAGGCGCAGGATGTCGTGCGGATTCGGCTCGCCGTCCACGACGGTTTCGCCCTTCTCCACGTGCTCGCCTTCGAACACGATGACCTGGCGCCACTTCGGAATCAGCTCCTCGTGCTCGTTGCCGTCCGCGTCCTTGATGATCAGGCGCTGCTTGCCCTTGGTGTCCTTGCCGAAGCTGACGATGCCCGAACGCTCCGCGAGGATCGCCGGCTCCTTCGGCTTACGGGCTTCGAACAGGTCGGCCACGCGCGGCAGACCACCCGTGATGTCGCGGGTCTTCGAGGTTTCCTGCGGGATACGGGCAACCACGTCGCCCACGCCCACTTCGGCACCGTTCTGGATCGACACGATCGCGCCTGCCGGCAGGAAGTACTGGGCCGCGATGTCGGTACCCGGCAGCTTGAGCTCACGGCCCTTGCTGTCTTCCAGGCGGACGATCGGGCGCAGGTCCTTGGCCTGCGTGCCGCGACGCTTCGGATCGGTGACCACCGCCGACTCGAGGCCGGTCAGTTCGTCCGTCTGCGACTGCACGGTCACGCCATCGATGAAGTCGATGAAGCGGACCACACCGGCCACTTCCGTGACGATCGGGTGGGTATGCGGATCCCAGTTCGCGACGGTCTGGCCGGCCTTGACCGGGTCGCCGTCCTTCACTGCGATCGTCGCACCGTAAGGCACCTTGTAACGCTCGCGCTCGCGACCGTTGGCATCGATGACGCTTACTTCGCCCGAACGCGAGACGGCAACCAGGTGACCCTGCGAATGCTCGACCGACTTCAGGTTGTTGAACTTCAGCGCGCCGGTGGTGCGGACGGTCACGTTATCCACGGCGGCAGCACGGGACGCCGCGCCGCCGATGTGGAACGTACGCATCGTCAGCTGGGTACCCGGCTCACCGATGGACTGCGCGGCAACCACGCCCACCGCCTCGCCCATGTTGACGAGGTGGCCACGGGCCAGGTCGCGGCCGTAGCAAAGGGCGCACACGCCGTGGCTGGCACGGCAGGTGATCGGCGAACGGACCTTGATCAGCTGCACGCCGCCCTTGTCGAGCTTGTCGACGAGGTACTCGTCGAGCAGCGTGTCGCGGGTCACGATCGGTTCGTCGTCGTCGCCCGGAGCGTAGACGTCCTCGACCACCACGCGACCGAGCACGCGCTCGCGCAGCGGCTCGACCACGTCACCGCCTTCCACGATCGGGGACATCAGGACGCCGTCTTCCGTGCCGCAATCGTGCTCGGTGATGACGACGTCCTGCGCCACGTCGACGAGACGACGGGTCAGGTAGCCGGAGTTCGCGGTCTTCAACGCGGTATCCGCGAGGCCCTTACGAGCACCGTGGGTCGAGTTGAAGTACTGCAGGACGTTCAGGCCTTCGCGGAAGTTCGCCTTGATGGGCGTCTCGATGATCGAGCCGTCCGGGCGAGCCATCAGGCCACGCATGCCTGCCAGCTGGCGAATCTGCGCCGCGCTACCGCGGGCGCCGGAGTCGGCCATGATGTACAGCGAGTTCATCGACTTCTGGTTGACCACGTTGCCGTCGGCGTCGGTCACCTTCTCGGTGCCGATGCCGTCGATCATCGCCTTCGCGACCAGTTCGTTGGTGCGCGACCAGATGTCGACGACCTTGTTGTAGCGCTCACCCGCCGTGACGAGACCGGACTGGTACTGCTCCTGGATCTCGACGACTTCCTTCTCGGCTTCCTCGAGGATGCCCTTCTTCTCCGCCGGGATCTTCATGTCGTCGATGCCGATGGAGATACCGGCGCGCGTCGCGAAACGGAAGCCGGTGTACATCAGCTTGTCGGCGAACACGACCGATTCCTTCAGGCCGAGCAGGCGGTAGCTCTGGTTGATCAGGCGCGAGATGTTCTTCTTGGTCAGCTCCGTGTTGACCAGCGCGAACGGCAGGCCTTCCGGGATGATCTCGGCCAGCAGCGCGCGACCCACCGTCGTGTCGACGAGGGTCTGGCGCTCCACGCGCTCGCCATCGACCGTCTCCACGCTGCGCACGCGCACCTTCACCTTGGCGTGCAGCTCGACGGCGCGGTTGTCGTACGCACGACGCACTTCGCCGATGTTCGCGAACACCATGCCGGCGCCCTTCGCGTTGATCAGCTCGCGGGTCATGTAGTACAGGCCGAGCACGACGTCCTGCGACGGCACGATGATCGGCTCGCCGTTCGCCGGCGACAGGATGTTGTTCGACGACATCATCAGGGCGCGGGCTTCGAGCTGCGCCTCGATCGAAAGCGGCACGTGCACGGCCATCTGGTCACCGTCGAAGTCGGCGTTGAACGCCGTGCAGACGAGCGGATGCAGCTGGATCGCCTTGCCTTCGATGAGCACCGGCTCGAACGCCTGGATGCCCAGGCGGTGCAGCGTCGGCGCACGGTTGAGCATGACCGGGTGCTCGCGGATCACGTCCTCGAGGATATCCCAGACCTGCGCTTCCTCGCGCTCGACGAGCTTCTTCGCGGCCTTGATGGTCGTGGCTTCGCCACGGGCCTGCAGCTTCGCGAAGATGAAGGGCTTGAACAGCTCGAGCGCCATCTTCTTCGGGAGGCCGCACTGGTGCAGGCGCAGCGTCGGGCCGACCACGATGACCGAACGGCCCGAGTAGTCGACGCGCTTGCCGAGCAGGTTCTGGCGGAAGCGGCCCTGCTTGCCCTTGATCATGTCCGCAAGCGACTTCAGCGCGCGCTTGTTCGTGCCGGTGATGGCACGACCGCGACGGCCGTTGTCGAGCAGCGCATCGACCGACTCCTGCAGCATGCGCTTCTCGTTACGCACGATGATGTCGGGCGCGGCGAGCTCGAGCAGACGCTTCAGGCGGTTGTTGCGGTTGATGACGCGGCGGTACAGGTCGTTGAGGTCCGAGGTCGCGAAGCGACCGCCGTCCAGCGGGACAAGCGGACGCAGGTCGGGCGGCAGCACCGGCAGGACGGTCATGACCATCCATTCCGGCTTGTTGCCCGACTCGAGGAACGCCTCGATCAGCTTCACGCGCTTGGTGAGGCGCTTCAGCTTGGTCTCGGAATTCGTCGACGAGATCTCTTCCTTCAGGCGGATGACTTCGCCCGGCAGGTCGAGGCTCTTCAGCAGCTCGTAGACGGCCTCGGCACCCATGCGGGCGTCGAACTCGTCACCGTGCTCCTCGGTGGCTTCCAGGTACTGGTCTTCGCTGAGCAGCTGGCCGCGCTCGAGCGCGGTCAGGCCCGGATCGATCACCACGAAGGCTTCGAAGTACAGGATGCGCTCGATGTCGCGCAGGGTCATGTCCAGCATGAGGCCGATGCGCGAGGGCAGCGACTTCAGGAACCAGATGTGCGCGGTCGGGCTGGCCAGCTCGATGTGGCCCATGCGCTCGCGACGGACCTTGGCCAGCGTGACCTCGGTGCCGCACTTCTCGCAGACGACGCCGCGATGCTTCATGCGCTTGTACTTGCCGCACAGGCATTCGTAGTCCTTGATGGGACCGAAAATGGCCGCGCAGAACAGGCCGTCACGCTCAGGCTTGAACGTGCGGTAGTTGATTGTTTCCGGCTTTTTGACTTCGCCGTACGACCACGACCGGATCAGCTCCGGCGAGGCCAGAGCGATCTTGATCGCGTCGAAATCCAGCGTCTGTCGCTGCTGGTTGAACAGATTGAGCAGGTCTTTCATGCGTAATCTCCGGTAGCCGCGACGATCACTTGATCTCTTCGAGTTCGATGTCGATGCCGAGCGAGCGGATTTCCTTCACGAGTACGTTGAAGGATTCCGGCATGCCCGCGGCCATTTCGTGGTTGCCGTCCACAATGTTCTTGTACATCTGGTTGCGGCCCTGCACGTCGTCCGACTTGACGGTCAGCATTTCCTGCAGGGTGTACGCCGCGCCGTAGGCTTCGAGCGCCCAGACTTCCATTTCGCCGAAGCGCTGGCCGCCGAACTGCGCCTTGCCGCCCAGCGGCTGCTGGGTGACGAGCGAGTACGGACCCGTCGAGCGCGCGTGCATCTTGTCGTCGACGAGGTGGTTCAGCTTCAGCATGTGCATGTAGCCGACAGTGACCGGACGATCGAACGCCTCGCCGGTACGGCCGTCGAAGAGCACCGTCTGGCCGGATTCCGGCAGGTCGGCGAGCTTCAGCATGTGCTTGATCTCGGACTCCTCGGCACCGTCGAACACCGGCGTCGCCATCGGCACGCCGTCGCAGAGGTTGGCGGCCAGGCCGATGATCTCCTGGTCCGACATCGACTTGAGGTCGACGTGGCGAACCGCGCCTTCCGCACCGGCATTGCCGTGGTTGTAGACCTCGTCGAGGAACTCGCGCAGCTTGGCGGGCTTCTCGTTGGCCTGGATCATCGCCTCGATCTTGTGGCCGAGACCCTTCGCCGCCCAGCCGAGGTGAACCTCGAGGATCTGGCCGATGTTCATACGCGAAGGCACGCCCAGCGGGTTCAGCACGATGTCGACCGGACGACCGTCAGCGGAGAACGGCATGTCCTCGACCGGCACGATCATCGACACGACACCCTTGTTGCCGTGACGGCCGGCCATCTTGTCGCCCGGCTGGATACGGCGCTTGACGGCCAGGTAGACCTTGACCATCTTGAGCACGCCCGGCGCGAGGTCGTCGCCCTGGGTGATCTTGCCCTGCTTCTCCTTGAAGCGCTTGTCGAAGTTCTCCTTGTGGCGCTTGACCTGATCGGCCGCGCGCTCGAGGAACTCGGAGACTTCCTCTTCCTTGACGTTGATCTTGAACCAGTCGTCCTTCTTCAGGCCGTCCAGGTAAGCGTCGTCGATGGTCGCACCACGCTTCAGGCCGGCCGGGCCGCTCATCGCCGTCTTGCCGACCAGCTGCGAGCGCATGCGGGCGTAGATCGCGCCCTCGAGGATGCGGTACTGGTCGTCGAGATCCTTGCGGATCCGCTTCAGTTCGGTCTCTTCGATCTGCTTGGCACGCTTGTCCTTCTCGATCCCGTCGCGGGTGAAGACCTGCACGTCGATGACGTTGCCGTCCATGCCCGGGGGCACGCGCAGCGAGCTGTCCTTCACGTCCGAGGCCTTCTCGCCGAAGATCGCGCGGAGCAGCTTCTCTTCCGGGGTCAGCTGGCTTTCGCCCTTGGGCGTGACCTTGCCGACCAGGATATCGCCGGCCTTCACTTCCGCACCGATGTACACGATGCCGGACTCGTCGAGGCGCGCGAGCGCCTGCTCGCCCACGTTCGGGATGTCCGCCGTGATTTCCTCGGCACCGAGCTTGGTGTCGCGAGCGATGCAGGTCAGTTCCTCGATGTGGATCGAGGTGTAGCGGTCTTCCTGGACCACGCGCTCGGAGATCAGGATCGAGTCTTCGAAGTTGTAGCCGTTCCACGGCATGAACGCGACGAGCATGTTCTGGCCGAGCGCGAGCTCGCCGAGGTCGGTCGAGGAACCGTCCGCCAGCGTGTCGCCCACCGCCACCACGTCACCCACGTTCACCAGCGGACGCTGGTTGAGGTTGGTGTTCTGGTTGGAGCGCGTGTACTTGGTCAGCGTGTAGATATCGACGCCGGCGTCGTCGTCGCCCACTTCGGCTTCGTTGACGCGCACGACGATACGGGCCGCGTCGACCTGGTCGATCACGCCGCCGCGACGGGCAGACACGGTCACGCCCGAGTCACGCGCCACGGCGCGCTCGATGCCGGTGCCGACGAGCGGCTTCTGGCTGCGCAGGGTCGGAACGGCCTGGCGCTGCATGTTCGCGCCCATCAGCGCGCGGTTGGCGTCGTCGTGCTCGAGGAACGGCACGAGCGCCGCCGCGACCGACACGGTCTGCATCGGCGAGACGTCCATGTAGTTGATCTCGGCCGACGGACGCAGCTCCGATTCGCCACGGAAGCGGCAGGACACGAAGTCCTCGATGAACTTGCCTTCCTTCGTGAGCGGCGAGTTCGCCTGCGCGATGACGTGGTCGCCCTCTTCGATCGCGGAGAGGTAATCGACCTTGTCGGTGACCTTGCCGTTCTCGACCTTGCGGTACGGCGTCTCGAGGAAGCCGTAGGCATTGGTGCGGGCGTACACGGCCAGCGAGTTGATCAGGCCGATGTTCGGGCCTTCCGGCGTCTCGATGGTGCAGACGCGACCGTAGTGAGTCGGGTGCACGTCGCGGACTTCGAAGCCGGCACGCTCGCGGGTCAGGCCGCCTGGTCCGAGCGCCGATACGCGGCGCTTGTGGGTCACTTCGGACAGCGGGTTGTTCTGGTCCATGAACTGCGAAAGCTGCGACGACCCGAAGAACTCCTTCACCGCCGCCGCAACGGGCTTGGCGTTGATCAGTTCCTGCGGGGTCAGGCCCTCGGATTCGGCCAGCGACAGGCGCTCGCGAACCGCGCGCTCGACGCGGACGAGACCGATGCGGAAGGTGTTCTCCGCCATTTCGCCGACCGAACGCACGCGGCGGTTACCCAGGTGATCGATATCGTCGACCGTGCCGGTACCGTTGCGGATGTCGATGAGCACGCGCAGCACGTCGAGGATGTCCGACGTCTCGCCCTGCTCGGCGACCAGACGCTGGGATTCCTCTTCCTTGCGCTCGGCGAAGTACTTGTGGTCGTACAGCACGCCCGGGCCGATGACGTCCTTGCGGCCGACACGACGGTTGAACTTCATGCGGCCGACGGCCGAGAGGTCGTAACGGTCGAAGGTGAAGAACAGGTTGAAGAACAGGTTCTGCGCGGCGTCCTTGGTCGGCGGCTCGCCCGGACGCATCATCCGGTAGATTTCGACCAGGGCCTCGAGCTGCGTGCGCGTGTTGTCGATGCGCAGCGTGTTCGAGATGTACGCACCGCGGTCGAGGTCGTTCACGTAGAGCGTCGGCACCGTTTCGATGCCCGCCTTGCGGAAGCGCTCGAGGTGCTCGAGGGTGAGCTCGTCGTTGGCCGCGGCGATGATCTCGCCGGTGTCCTTGTCGACCATGTCGATCGCGACGATGCGGCCGACCGGGTAGTCGTCCGGCACTTCGAGCGTGGCGATCTTCTCGTTGGCGAGCTGGCGGACGTGGCGCGCCGTGATGCGCTTGCCGGCTTCGACCAGCACCTTGCCGTCGATCATGAGATCGAACGAGAGGGTTTCACCGCGCAGGCGCTCGGCGACGAGGCCGAGCGTGACGGCGCCCTTCTTGCCCAGGTGGAACACGTTGTGCTCGAAGAAGATGCTCAGCATCTCTTCGTTCGTGTAGCCGAGCGCGCGCAGCAGCACCGTCACCGGCAGCTTGCGGCGACGATCGATACGCGTAAACAGCGCGTCCTTCGGATCGAACTCGAAGTCGAGCCACGAACCGCGATACGGAATGACACGGGCCGAGAACAGCAGCTTGCCCGAGCTGTGCGTCTTGCCGCGGTCGTGGTCGAAGAACACGCCCGGGGAACGGTGCAGCTGCGAGACGATGACGCGCTCGGTGCCGTTGATGATGAAGGTGCCGGTCTCGGTCATGAGCGGGATCTCGCCCATGTAGACCTCCTGCTCCTTCACGTACTTCACGGCCTTCTTGGAGGCCGGGCTGTCCTTGTCGTAGATGACCAGGCGGACAGTCGTGCGCAGCGGCGCGCCGAACGTCATGCCGCGGTTGCGGCACTCGCGCTCGTCGAACGCCGGCTCGCCGAGCCGGTAGTCCACGTATTCGAGGGCAGCGTTGCCCGAGTAGCTGGAAATCGGGAACACCGACTTCAGGGCGGCGTGCAGGCCCTTGTCCTCGCGCGCCTTGGGGTTCACCTGCTCCTGCAGGAATTCCTTGTACGAGTCGGTCTGGATCGTCAGCAGGTTGGGCACGCCCAGCACGGGGGGCCGCTTGCCGAAGTCCTTACGGATGCGCTTCTTCTCGGTAAACGAGTAGGTCATGGTGGGTACCGCCTCGGTTCGGTAATGGGTCGATCAAAGAACGGGTAAATCGAAAATCGGAGATCGGGATTCGTACCGCAGGACAAGACGCTGCCCTCGACTCCCGATGTCCCATTTCCGACGGAACGGAGCATGGAACGATGGAACATGGCCTATGGAACGGCCAAAGCCCGGGGGCTTACGCCCCCAGGCTCGCTTGACGCTATGTCGAACAACCGGCGCGCAAGGCGCCGATTACTTGAGTTCGACCGTGGCGCCGGCAGCTTCGAGGTCCTTCTTGAACTTCTCGGCATCTTCCTTCGAAGCCGCTTCCTTCACGACGCCACCGGCCTCGGTGAGGTCCTTGGCTTCCTTCAGGCCCAGGCCGGTGATGGCGCGGACGGCCTTGATCACGTCGACCTTCTTGTCGCCGGCCGACTTCAGGATCACGTCGAACTCGGTCTGCGCTTCGGCGGCCGGAGCGGCAGCGCCGCCGGCAGCGGCGACGGCAACCGGAGCGGCAGCCGACACGCCGAAGGTGTCTTCGATCGACTTCACCAGTTCCATGATTTCCGTCAGGGACTTGGCCTTGATGGCTTCAACGATCTGTTCGGTGGTCAGGGTGGACATTGTTTCTTACCTTCTGAAATGGGGTTTCGAATGAAAAAGTCGAGGCGCAGATCAGGCTTCGGCCGGGGCTTCGGCGGCGACGTCGCCACCGCCCTGCTTGTCCGCAACGGCCTTGATGGCGCGAGCGAACATCGTGACCGGCTCGGCCAGCACGCGGGCCAGCATGGCCAGGGCCTCTTCGCGGGTCGGCAGCGATGCGAGCACGTCGACGTGCGCGGCATCGAACAGCTTGCCCTCGATGGAGACGACCTTCGGCTTGAGCTTGTCGTTGGTCTTCGCGAATTCCTTGATCAGGCGGCCAGCGGCGCCCGGTTCCTCGGTCGAGAACGCATAGAGCAGCGGACCGACCAGGGCGTCTTGGACGACCTCGAATTCGGTACCGGCCACGGCACGTGCGGCGAGGGTGTTCTTGACGACTTTCAGGAACACACCCGACTCACGAGCCTTCTTGCGCATCGCGGTCATCTGGGTAACCGTGGTGCCCGCGTATTCCGCGGCGACCAAGGAGTGAGCCTTCGCGGCGACTTCTGCCAGCTCGGCGACTACTTCTTGCTTCTGGGACAGGTTAAGGGCCACATTGCACTCCTCTCTGTGAACTCCGCTCACGACTCCTGCCGCTTGCGGTCCTGGGCGACATCGTCCTGACGTCGGGGATGCGCGCATCCCGGGTGGTGGCCTTTCCAGATTCGAAACGAATACCAGAAGGGGCTGCACCATCTACGCAGGCTGGAGCCATGCAGGCCTCCGATTAAGCGAACCCGCTGCCGACGACGGCGTTTCCTTGCCAACACGAGCTCCCTGCCCGTCGTCGTCGCGCGCTTTTCGCGCCTACGGTCTTTGACGGCTGCCCCGATAACTAAACCAGGGCTGCCCTCAAAAACGTGCCCGCGCCGGCCGTGCCGGCGAGGGTCGTAACACTTACTTGGTCGAGGTGTTCACGGTCGAGGTATCGACCGGCACGCCCACGCCCATGGTGCTCGACAGCGACACCTTCTGGATGTACTGACCCTTCGCCGCGGAAGGCTTGGCCTTCAGCAGATCAGCGATCAGCGCATTGAGGTTGTCCGCCAGCTGGGCGGCTTCGAAGCTCGCCTTGCCGATGGTGGCGTGGATGATGCCGCCCTTGTCGTTACGGAACTTGACCTGGCCGGCCTTGGCGTTCTTGACCGCCGTGGCGACGTCGGCCGTGACCGAGCCATCCTTCGGGTTCGGCATCAGGCCGCGGGGACCGAGCACCTGGCCGAGCTTACCGACGACGCGCATGGCGTCCGGCGTGGCGATGACGCGACCGTAGTTGAGGTCGCCCGCCTGCATCTTCTCGGCGAGGTCGTCCATGCCGACGGCGTCCGCACCGGCCGCGAGGGCCGCATCGGCCTTCTCACCCGGGGGAACGAACACGGCGACGCGAACGGTCTTGCCGGTGCCGTGCGGCAGCAGCGAGGAACCGCGAACACCCTGGTCCGACTTCTTCGCGTCGATGCCGAGGCGGACGGAGACGTCCACCGACTCGGCGAACTTCGCCTTGGCGTTGTCCTTGACGATCTTCAGCGCCTCGTCGAGACCATAGGTCTTGCCGGGCTGCACGGCGGCCGTCGCGGCCTTCATACGCTTCGTGAGCTTTGCCATGTCTTAACCCTCCACTACCAGGCCCATGGAACGCGCGCTGCCGGCGATCGTACGCACGGCGGCATCCAGATCGGCAGCCGTGAGATCCGGCTCCTTCTGCTTCGCGATTTCCTCGAGCTGGGCGCGGGTGACCTTGCCCACCTTGTCGGTGTTCGGCTTCTGCGAGCCCTTGGCCACGCCCGTGATCTTCTTGAGGAGGATCGAGGCCGGCGGGGTCTTCGTGATGAAGGTGAAGGTACGGTCCGAGTAGGCCGTGATCACGACCGGGATCGGGAGACCCGGCTCGAGCTTCTGCGTGGCGGCATTGAACGCCTTGCAGAACTCCATGATGTTGAGGCCGCGCTGACCGAGCGCCGGACCGACCGGCGGCGACGGGTTGGCCTGACCGGCCTTCACCTGCAACTTGATGTAACCAATGACTTTCTTTGCCATGTAGCTTTCCTCGCGAGTGCTGGCGCCTTGCGGCTCCTCGCTGTAGACCGTCCCTGGAGGGTGGTAGGCCCGCGCCTGCGAACCCCTGAAACACGGACACGCCGGAGCACAAGACTCCAGCGTGAACCGGGCATTATAGGCTCCTCACACGGCGTATGCAAACGTCGTGCCGGAGGGCTGGCCGAGGCCAGCCAGAGGCCTTCGTCAGGCCTTCTCCACCTGGCCGAACTCGAGCTCGACCGGGGTAGAACGACCGAAAATGAGGACCGCGACGCGCAGGCGGCTCTTTTCGTAATTGACTTCCTCGACGACGCCGTTGAAGTCGTTGAAGGGACCTTCGGTGACGCGGACCATCTCGCCGGGCTCGAAGAGGACCTTCGGCCGCGGCTTTTCCACACCTTCGCGCACGCGGCTCAGGATGGCATCGGCCTCGGTGTCGCGGATCGGGTGGGGACGGTCGGCGGTGCCGCCGATGAAGCCCATGACCTTCGGGGTTTCCTTGACCAGGTGCCAGCACTCGTCGTCGATGCGAGGGGTCTTGCCGCTCGTATCGGTCTCGATCTGGACCAGGACGTAACCGGGGAAGAACTTGCGCTCGCTGCGACGCTTCTGGCCGCCGCGCATCTCGATGACTTCCTCGGTCGGAACCAGGATTTCACCGAACTTCTCTTCCATGCCCTCGCGCTTGACGCGCTCTTCCAGGGCCTTACGAACCTGCTGCTCGAACCCCGAATAGGCGTGAACCACGTACCAGCGCTTGCTCATGCCTTACCTCAATGTCCGAGCTTAAGCAGCCAATCGAGCACGATCGACTTCAACAACCAGTCGATGAGGCCCATCAGCAGCGAAAGAATGACGACAACCACCAGGATGACACCGGTGGTCTTCAGTGTTTCGTCGCGGCTCGGCCAGACGACCTTGCGCATTTCGAACTGCGACTCGGCGACGAAGCCACGCAGCTTGCGACCCGGGACCGTGAAGGCCGAGATGGCCAGCGCCGCCGCCACGGCGACGATAACGCCAGCAACCCGCGCAAACGACGGCACGCTCGGGTTGTCGCTGAAATAGTAGAAACCGACGATGCCGGCGACGAGCACGACCAGCGCAAGCGCCAGCTTGCCGAGATCGGCCGGGCCCATACCCTTGGCTTCTTGTGCCTTCGTATTCATGCGCACTCGGGAGTGGCACGCCAGGAGGGACTCGAACCCCCAACCTGCGGTTTTGGAGACCGCTGCTCTGCCAATTGAGCTACTGGCGTACAAGTGAAACAGTGGAACCGCGAGGGCGGGCGGTCGATGACCTGCCCGCCCCGCGACCGGCTGCCAGCCCCGAAGGACCGGCGTCGTTCTTTCTTACTTGATGATCTTCGCGACCACGCCGGCGCCGACGGTGCGGCCACCTTCGCGGATGGCGAAACGCAGGCCTTCGTCCATCGCGATCGGGAAGCCCAGCGTGACGCTGATCTTCACGTTGTCGCCCGGCATCACCATCTCGGTGCCTTCCGGCAGCTTGATCGAACCGGTCACGTCCGTGGTACGGAAGTAGAACTGCGGACGATAGTTGCTGAAGAACGGCGTGTGACGGCCACCCTCGTCCTTGGACAGGATGTACACCTCACCCTCGAACTCGGTGTGCGGCGTGACCGAACCCGGCTTGGCCAGCACCTGGCCACGCTCGACGTCTTCACGCTTCAGACCGCGGACCAGCACGCCGACGTTGTCGCCAGCCTGACCCTGGTCGAGCAGCTTGCGGAACATCTCCACGCCCGTGACCGTGGTGGTCTGGGTGTCGCGCAGGCCCACGACTTCCGCCGCGTCGCCCACCTTGACGATGCCGCGCTCGACACGACCGGTCAGCACCGTGCCGCGACCGGAGATCGAGAACACGTCTTCCACCGGCAGCAGGAACGGCTTGTCGATGTCACGCTGCGGCTCCGGGATCCAGCTGTCGAGCGCGTCGACCAGCTTGATGATCGAGGGCACGCCGATTTCCGACTGGTCGCCGTCCAGCGCCAGACGCGCCGAACCGTGCACGATCGGGGTGTCGTCGCCCGGGAACTCGTACTTCGACAGCAGCTCGCGCACTTCCATCTCGACGAGCTCCAGGAGCTCGGCGTCGTCGACCATGTCGGCCTTGTTCAGGAACACCACGATGTACGGCACGCCGACCTGGCGCGAGAGCAGGATGTGCTCGCGCGTCTGCGGCATCGGGCCGTCAGCGGCCGAGCACACCAGGATCGCACCGTCCATCTGGGCGGCACCGGTGATCATGTTCTTCACATAGTCCGCGTGGCCCGGGCAATCGACGTGACCGTAGTGACGGTTCGGCGATTCGTATTCCACGTGTGCGGTCGAGATCGTGATACCGCGCGCCTTCTCTTCCGGCGCCGCGTCGATCGAACCGTAGTCCTTGAACTCGCCGCCGAAACGCTCGGCGCCGATCTTCGTCAGGGCAGCCGTGAGCGTGGTCTTGCCGTGATCGACGTGACCGATGGTGCCGACGTTGACGTGCGGCTTCTTACGTTCGAACTTACCCTTTGCCATGAGCGCTAAACTCCGCTGGAGCCAATGAGATAGTAAAAAAAGGAACCGCCGCGGACGACGAAGATGGTGCTCATGACTGGAATCGAACCAGCGACCTCTTCCTTACCAAGGAAGTGCTCTACCGACTGAGCTACATGAGCACGTGACGCAACGCGCGTAGAAACAATGGAGCGGGAGACGGGAATCGAACCCGCACAATCAGCTTGGAAGGCTGAAGTTCTACCATTGAACTACTCCCGCACTGCGCGGAACTCGTCTGGTGGAGGAAGGTGGATTCGAACCACCGAAGGCGTAAGCCAGCAGATTTACAGTCTGCCCCCGTTGGCCGCTTGGGTATTCCTCCAACAAAGAACGCCTATTGTCGCGAGCGTCCGGGGGACTGTCAATAACTTCTGCACAAAGTTTGCCGCTTCATCGCTCCGCGGGCCTCTCGCCGCTATAGCGGCTCCCACAGTCCGATTTCAGGCGTCCCGCGTCGCGAGCACCAGCGGCTCCATCGCGCGCGACATCTCCATGAGCTTCATCGCGTATTCCTGGAGGCGAAGGTCCTTCTCTTCCACCGGCTTCCACGGCGGCACCGGCGTGGGCTTGCCCCCATCGGGCTTGTCCAGGGCCACGAAGACCATGACGCAGCTGGTGGCGAGGCGCTGTTCGCCGCTGCGGAGCTCCCGGGCGAGGACGTCCACGGCCAGGTGCATGCTCGATGTGCCGGTATGGATCAGACGGGCGCGGACGGTCACCAGGTCGCCGATGAGGATCGGCGCCAGGAACTGGATGCCGCTCACCGATGCGGTGACGCAATAGGCGCCACTCCAGCCGACGGCGCAGGCGTAACCTGCCTGATCAAGCCACTTCATGGCCATGCCGCCGTGGACCTTGCCGCCGAAGTTCACGTCGGTGGGCTGGGCCAGGAAACGGAATTCGACCTCGCGCTGGGTGCCGGGCATGGCGTGACCTTTCTGGAGAAAGTCTCATTATGACGGTCTGGCGGCTTGTCGGACTGCCCGGGGCGGCATAGATTCGCTGCATATAGCCGGGAGTGCCCCGATGGTCCTTCGCAGCGTCGCCACGCGACTCGCCCTGGGCGTTCTCCTGGGCTCGGCGCTCGTGCTGATCGTCACGGGCGGATTAATGCTGTCGCATACGCGGGAGCAGATCCTCGACCAGACCGAGCAGGAAGCGTCCGCCGTCTCCGGCTGGGCCGCGACGCGAATCCAGGGCCGGCTGGACAACGTGTCCAGGGTGCCTCGGGTGCTTGCCGGGCTGCTCGCCACGCGACGCGACGAGGCCCCTGCCCTCATCCGCGACACCCTCGCCGTCAATCCCGAGCTGGTCGACATCAGCGCCGCCTTCATTCCCCGGAACACGGCCGCCCCGCGCCCGGTCGATGCCCCGGTGGCCCGACGGGCCATCGACGGCGGCCTCAGCATGGGCAGCCGTCTCGACGATCCGGAGGTCTATTGGACCTCGCCCTGGTTCGTCCGCGGCCTGAACTGCGATCGCGGGTGCTGGCAGGCACCGTTCCACTCGGTCGGGCGCAGCGACACGTTGGTGAGCTACTCGGTGGCCATTCCGGGGACTGACCGCCCGGTGATCGGCGTGGCGGACGCGACCATCAGCCTGGGCTGGCTGCAGAAACTGCTGGGTGAGTTGAACAAGCCTGAACATGCCTCGGCCTTCGTCGTGGACGCCAACGGCGTCTTCCTTGCCCACGACTGGACGTCGTACGTAGGCACGCGCGGCAGCAAGCCCTTCCGCGCGGCGCTTTCCGAAGGACGTAATCCCGTGCGGATCACGCCGGAAATGGGCGGCCGGGTCAGCGAGCCTGTCTGGGTCTACTTCGTGGCGATTCCCGGAACGACCTGGACCTTCGGCCTGACCATGCCCGAACGCGAGGTGTTCGCCGATCTTCGCCGTACCTATTACGTCGATATCCTCCTGGGACTCCTCGCCCTGGCAGGCGTCTCGCTCATCGCGCTGATCATCACCCGGCGCCTGATGGCGCCCCTGGCGATCCTCTCCGACCGCGCGGACGACGTGGCGCGGGGCCACCTCGACTTCCCCCTGCCCCAGGTCCGGCGCAGGGACGAAGTGGGCCGGCTCACCCGGGCCTTCGACCAGATGCGCCACCAGCTCTCGGGCCATATCGACACGGCGAAGCAGATCGCCCGCGAGCAGGAGCGCATGGCCAGCGAGCTGGAGATCGCCCGGCAGATCCAGCTCGCCCTCATCCCCGAGCCGCATTGGCTGGCCGCCGACGGTCGGGTCGAGGTGCACGCGGCACTGCGTCCGGCGAGCGCCGTGGGCGGCGACCTGTATACCTACTTCACGCTCGGTGCGAAGCACGTGTGCGTGATGGTCGGCGACGTATCCGACAAGGGCATTCCTGCCGCCCTGTTCATGGCCCGCACGATCACCCTCGCCCGCACGCTCGCCACCCATGCGCGCTCGCCCAGCGAAATACTGGGCGCGCTCAATCGCGAATTGTGCAAAGGCAATGACACCTGCATGTTCGTCACCCTCCTCTGCGGCGTCGTGGAGACCGAGACCGGCCTCCTCTCCCTCGCCAGCGCGGGGCACGAGCAACCGGTCCTCCACGCGGGCGGCAGCGCCACCCTCGTCGATGTCGAAACGGGCCCGGCGCTCGGCCTGGACCCGGAAGCAAGGTACCCTGTGCGGGTACTTACGTTGCTGGGGGGAGACACCGTGCTCATGTACACCGACGGCGTCAGCGAGGCGCATGCCGCCAACCAGCGCCTGTACGGGACGCACGCCATCCTGGACAGCGTCTCGCGCATCGAGGAAGGCGCCACGCCCGACACGTACGTGGACCGGGTCCTAGGCGACGTCGATGCCTATATCGACGGCGCGCCCGCTTACGACGACATCGCGCTGCTCGTCCTCACCTGGCACGACACCGGCGCCAAGGGAGTCCGCTTCGATGCGGTTGCGCATTCCTAACCGGCTCGAGGACGTGTTCCTCGCGCTGGACAGGGCCGAAGGCACGCTCGATCGCGCCGAGGTCGACGCATCCTGTCGCGCGGATGTGCGCCTGGTGCTCGAGGAGCTCCTGGTGAACACCGTGCGGCATGGCTATCCCGATGGCAGGGACGGAAGCATCGAGATCCGGCTCGAGATCGCTGCCGACGTGGTGCACCTCGAATTGCGCGACGACGCGATGCCCTTCGATCCGCTGCAGCACGAACCGCCCGATTTGCCGGGAGACATCGCGCGACGCGAGATCGGCGGCCTCGGCCTCCACCTCGCCCGCAGCATCGCCAGCGATTTCCACTATGCACGCGACGCACACGGCAACCGTGTCGTCATCCGCTTCGACCCTTCCGACGAGCCAGCCACATGACCCTCATCGTCCGCAGCGAAAGCCCCACCACCGACCGCAGCACCGTGTGGCTGGAAGGCCGGCTCGACGCGGCGACCTACGCGGCTTTCGACGAAGCGCTGCGAGACATCACGCCACTCGTGGACAACGGCGGCACGCTGGTGATCGACCTGTCCGGCCTGGATTACATCAGCAGCGCGGGCCTGCGCAGCCTCGCCCAGTTACGCAGGCAGTTGCACGACCGCGACGGCCGCACCCTGCTCCTCAATCCGCAGCCGCAGGTGAAGAAGGTCTTCGACATCGTCAAGGCGGTGCCGGTCGCCGAGGTGTTCGCCAACGTGGGCGAACTCGACCAGTACCTCGACCACATGCAGCGGCAGATGACCTCGCCGGGCGGTTGAAGCAAAGACCGGAGCCATCTCCGCTGGCGGCCCAGGATGCGCCGCTCATCCCGGAAGACACGCCTCTGGCCCCGTTTTGGATGTGACCGCCTGGACGACCCCGGCAGAATGGCCCGGCATCGTCCATCGAGGGTCATTCATGCGATTCCCCGCGCCAATCGCGCTCTCCCTGGCCATCGCGGCCGCCCTTGGCCTCGCATCGCCGGTTCGCGCCGCGGCGGACAACGACGCGCATGCGCTCGTCGAGCGCGCGCTGAAGGCCATGGGCCAGCAGCACGACCTGCACCAGGCGGCCAGCCTGCGCACCGACACCATCAATGCATCGTGGGACATCGTCGAATTCGACCATGCCGACGCGCCTTACGTTTTCCAGGGTGCGTCGAGCGCCACGCAGATCGACGATCTTCGCGGCGGACGGCGCCTGACCGACGAAAGCCAGATCGGCGCCGGCGCGGCACCCGCATCGTTGCACACGCGCATCCTGCGCACGCCCACGGAGGAACGCACGGACCTGGTCTTCAACGGGCATCCTCCGCGGACCACGCGACTCGATGCGGCACCGGCCTGGAACATGGACGAACCCATCGCCGTCCTGCTCGCCGCGGTGAAAGCCCAGGACCTCGTGCGCGACGCCGATGCCTCGCCGCACGGCATCCCGCAGCATGTGGTGTCCTTCCAGGCCGGCGGCTACCCCGTGCGCGTCTTCATCGACGCGGTCACCGACCTGCCGAGCGCCATCGAGAGCACGCGCGTGCTGCGTCGCGCAACGGGGGAGGACATCGCCTATAACGCCCTCGGTGATATCCAGGACCGCACGGATTTCATGAATTACGCCGTGTTCGGTGGCGTTCGCTATCCCGTCCAGTCGGACCTTTACCGCAACGGCGTGCTCTTGCGGACGAGCGTTCGTGCGGACGTGCAGGTGGAGGATGCGCTCGACGCGAAGGCCTTCGACATGCCGCCCAGCGAGGTTGCCTTGTCGCATGTCACCGTCGACGACCTCGCTCTTGGCCAGCCCGTCGGTTTCGCTCCGAACCCGCACGCACCGATCTCGGAAATCGCTGCCGGAATCGTGCAGGTGCCTGGCTCGTGGTTCAGCACCATCGTGCGTCAGGACGACGGCCTCGTGATCATCGATGCGCCCATCTCCGACGCCTATTCACGCAAAGTCCTGGACGAGGCGTCGCGGCGCTTCCCCCACGTACCGGTGAAGGCCCTGGTCACCTCGACGGCGTTCTACTGGCACGTGGCCGGCGTGCGCGAATACGTCGCGCGGGGCATTCCCATCTATGTGCGCGACCGCAACGAGGCGACGATCCGGAAGATCCTTTCCGCGCCGCATACGCTCGTTCCCGACACGCTGGCCCTGCATCCGAAAACGCCCGACATCCGACCGGTGTCGACGGCCACCGCCATCGGCCGCGGCCACAATGCCATCGTCCTCTATCCCATCTCTCAGGGAGAGCAACCGATGGAGATGACCTGGATCGCCGACGCCCGCCTGCTGCACACGGGCGAGATGCTCATGCCCCTGGGACCGAACGGCGCGTTGGTCCAGCCGGAGGCGTTGTTCGAAGCCGAGCGCTCGATCGAAGCGACGCCGATCCCGACGAAGGGGCTGCGGATGATCGGCATGCACATGCGGCCGACTGATTGGGCAGTACTAGTGAAGGCCGTCAGCGACGCGGGCCTATAGGCTCAGACGTTGAAGCGGAAGTGCAGCACGTCGCCTTCCTTGACGAGGTACTCCTTGCCTTCCAGGCGCAGGCGGCCGGCTTCCTTCGCGCCCTGCTCGCCCTTGAACTTGATGTAGTCGTCGTAAGCGACCGTTTCCGCGCGAATGAAGCCGCGCTCGAAGTCCGTGTGGATGACTCCTGCGGCCTGCGGCGCGGTGGAACCCGCGCGCACCTGCCACGCGCGGACTTCCTTCTCACCCGCCGTGAAGTACGTCTGCAAACCCAGCAACCGGTAGCCGGCGCGGATGACACGGTTCAGGCCCGGCTCGTCGAGGCCCAGGTCCTTGAGGAATTCGTCGCGGTCGGCGTCGTCGAGCTGGGCGAGTTCTTCCTCGATGGCGGCGCACACCGGCACGACTTCCGCGCCTTCCTGCAACGCATGGGCGCGGACGGCATCGAGGTGCGGGTTGTTCTCGAAGCCGTCTTCCGCGACGTTCGCGATGTACATCAGCGGCTTCATGGTGATCAGGAACATGTCGCGGACCAGCGCCTTCTCCTCGGCGTCGAGCCCCGCGGAGCGGGCCGACTTGCCCTGGTCGAGCGTCTTCGCGAGCTTCTCCAGCACAGGCTTGCGCGCGAGCGCGTCCTTGTCGTTGGCCTTGGCCGAGCGCGTGGCGCGGTCCAGTGCCTTCAGCACGGACTCGAGGTCGGCGAGGGCGAGTTCGGTGTCGATGGTTTCGATGTCGGCGATCGGGTCGACCTTGTTCGCGACATGGATGACGTTGCCATCCTCGAAACAGCGCACGACATGCGCGATGGCGTCCGTCTCGCGGATGTGCGCGAGGAACTTGTTGCCGAGGCCTTCGCCCTTCGACGCGCCTGCCACGAGGCCCGCGATGTCGACGAATTCCATGGTGGTCGGAATCACCCGCTGCGGCTTCACGATCGCCGCCAGCTCGTCCAGGCGCGGATCCGGCACGGGCACGATGCCGGTGTTCGGCTCGATCGTGCAGAACGGGAAGTTGGCGGCGGCGATGCCAGCCTTGGTCAGCGCATTGAAGAGGGTGGACTTGCCGACGTTAGGCAGGCCGACGATGCCGCATTTGATGCCCATGGCGAATCTGTGTCCGAGTGGAGTGGAGGTGGGTCAGTCGACCGTGTGCAGGCGTTTCATCGCCTCTTCGAACTTGCCGTCCAGCGCCAGCGGCAGCACGTCGAACGCGCGCCCGATGCCGTGCATGATGGCGTCCTCGTCGGCCGCGCTCGGGCGACCGAGCACCCACGGGGTGACCTTGTCCTTGTGCCCCGGGTGGCCGATGCCGACCCGCAGGCGATGGAACTTGCCGTGGCCCAGGTGGGCCATGATGTCGCGCAATCCGTTCTGGCCACCGTGGCCGCCGTCGAACTTCATGCGAACGGTGCCGGGCGGGAGGTCCAGTTCGTCGTGGGCGACGAGGCACTCCTCCGGCGCGATCTTGTAGTAACGCAGCGCCGAGGCGACGGCGAGGCCGCTCTTGTTCATGAACGTGGCGGGCTTGAGCAGCCAGACGGTTTCGCCGGCGATGCGCAGCTTGCAGGTTTCCCCGTGCAGCTTGCCGTCGAAGGCCCAACGCTCCCCCTGGTCCATGGCCAGCGCATCGACGCACCAAAACCCGGCGTTATGCCGGGTCCTGACGTATTCGGCCCCGGGGTTGCCGAGGCCGACGATAAGACGAAGTGTCGCCATGATTCATGTGGGAGCCGCCATGGCGGCTCCCACAGGGTCCCTCTTACTTCTTTTCGTCGGTCGGGGCTTCGCCACCCTCGGCGGCTGCCGGATCGACTTCTTCCTGGATCGAGGCCACCGTGACGACGGCGACGTCGTGCTCCTTGCCAAGGCCCAGTTCCGGGATTTCCACACCGGCCGGCAGCTTGAGGTCGGACAGGTGGATGATGTCGCCGGCCTTCAGGTCGGCCAGGTCGAGTTCGATGAACTCCGGCAGGTTGCCCGGGAGGCAGGCGACCGTCACTTCCGTCAGGTTGTGCGAGATCACCAGACCGGCGGTCTTGCCGGCGGGGGACTTCTCCTGGTTCAGGAAGTGCACCGGAACGGCGACGCGGATGGTCTCGTTCTCGTTAACGCGCTGGAAGTCCATGTGCAGCATGAGCTGCTTGAACGGGTGCTTCTGCCAGTCCTTGATCAGGACCTTCTGGAGCTTGCCGTCGACGGTCAGGTCGATCACCGACGAGTAGAACGACTCATAGCGCGAGCCGAGCAGCACGTCGTTGTGGAGGACCTGGATCGCCTGCGGGGCTTCGCCCGCGCCGTACACGATCGCCGGCACGTAGCCAGCAATGCGAAGGCGGCGGCTCGCACCCTTCCCTTCCACACTGCGGCTCGTAGCCGTGAGCTGATGATTGGTAGCCATTGGTGTTGCCTCAAGTAAACCGCCTCGCGGCGGTGGGTAATGGACTCCCCCGCGACCAGGGGAGCCCGAAAAAGCGATGGGTCAGTCGATGTAGAGCGAGCTCACCGATTCGCCGAAGGCGATGCGGCGGATCGTCTCCGCGAGCAGTTCCGCGACCGACAACTGGCGGATTTTCGCACAGTTACGGGCGTTGTCGCGCAACGGCAGCGTGTTGGTCACCACCAGTTCGTCGAGCTGGGAGTGCTCCACGTTGTCGATCGCGGCTCCCGAGAGCACCGGATGGACGCAGTAGGCGACGACCTTGCGGGCACCCTTCTCCTTCAGGGCGACCGCGGCGGCGCAAAGGGTACCGGCGGTATCGACGATGTCGTCGACCAGCACGCAGGTCTTGCCTTCCACGTCGCCGATGATGTTCATGACCGTGGCCACGTTCGCCTTCGGGCGGCGCTTGTCGATGATGGCCAGGTCGGCGTCGTCGAGGCGCTTGGCGAGCGCACGCGCACGCACCACGCCGCCGACGTCCGGGCTGACCACGATCAGGTCGTCCATGCTGTGGTGACGCCAGATGTCGGCCAGGAGCACCGGCGAGGCGTACACGTTGTCCACAGGGATGTCGAAGAAGCCCTGGATCTGGTCGGCGTGCAGGTCGATCGTGAGCACGCGGTCGGCACCGGCCGTGGCGATCATCTTCGCCGCCAGCTTCGCCGTGATCGGCACGCGCGCCGAGCGCGGGCGACGATCCTGCCGGGCATAGCCGAAATACGGCATGACCGCGGTGACGCTGCCGGCCGAGGCGCGCTTGAGCGCATCCGTCAGCACCAGCAGGTCGAAGAGGTTCTCCGCGCTGGGCGCGCCCGTCGGCTGGATGACGAACACCTCCTGCTTACGTACGTTCTCCTCGATCTCGATCTGCGCCTCACCGTCGCTGAACCGGCCGATGAGGGCCTTGCCCAGCGGGATACCGAGACGGGCGGCGACATCGTCGGCGAGCGCGCGGTGCGCGTTGCCGCTGAACAGCATCGGGGTGGACGTATCCACGAGGGAACTCCTGGCGTCTAGAGTGGGTTGGTTCGTCATTGCCACCGCGAGGTGGCTGGGGCGGCAGGATTCGAACCTGCGCATGCGGGAATCAAAATCCCGTGCCTTAACCAGCTTGGCGACGCCCCAACAATTCGTTCCGGCGAGCCATCCGGCCCACCATGGCTTTGCCGCAGCCCGCGGCCCTACCCGTCCTTACGACACGATGTCCCTCGCCCCGATCCGGTTCCGCGCCAACAGCAGCGGCGACGGATCGACACCCGCCGCCACGTGGGCCGTGAAGCTCCCGGGGCAGCGCGAGGCGACGCCAAGCGCCGCCTCGTGGGTTCTCGTTTCCATGAAGACGCAGCCGCCGCTACCGGTCAGGCGCGCATGGCCGAAGCCACCGAGCCAGTCCAGCGCCGCGGCCACCCGCGGATGGCGCGCACGAACCACCGGTTCGAAGGCGTTTTCCGTCGTATCCCCGGAAACAAAGGACGAAATTGTCGCCCGCGGGGCAGTACGTGTCAATTCGGGCGCCGCGAACAGCGCGGCCGTCGGGACGTGTTCGTGGGGGTCCACGACCACGTACCAGCGCCGCGGGAGGCGCATCGGCGTGAGGCGTTCGCCCACCCCCTCGGCCCAGGCGGAGCGGCCGCGCACGAAGACGGCGACGTCGGCGCCGAGCCTGGCACCCATGGCCGCGAGCGCGTCCTCGTCGAGCCCGGTTTCCCACAGGGCATTGAGACCCACCAGCACGCTGGCGGCATCGGAGCTGCCGCCGCCGAGCCCTCCCCCCAGGGGGATGCGCTTGGCGACGGCTATCTCGGCGCCCAGGGGCGTCCCGGTCTCGGCGGCCAGCAGGCGGGCCGCGCGCACCGTCAGGTCGGCGTCCTCGGGCACCCCCGCGACGGGCGTCGGCCGTGCGATGACTCCGTCCGCGCGCACGCGCAGGCGAACTTCGTCGCCCCAGTCGAGGAGGCGGAAGACCGTCTGCAGGTCGTGGTAGCCGTCATCGCGGCGTCCGACGATGCGCAGGAACAGATTGAGCTTGGCCGGTGCCGGCCAGACGGTCCAGTCACCCTCGGCCAGCGGCACCAGCGGGCGGCTCATGAACACGCGCAGGTGGTCGGGAAAGCCATTCTCGCGGTCGCGCGCCAGGGCCTCCGCGAACCGCGGGGCGTGCTTGTCGACGACGACGAAGCCGTGCTTCGCATAGAACGGCGCGTTCCAGGGAACGTCGGCCAGGGTGCCGAGCGTGACTTCGGCATACCCCGCTTCGCGTGCCCAGGTGCAGGCATGTTCGAGGAGCGCCGCGCCGATCCCCCGGCCGCCGAACGCCGGCAGCACGTCGATCTCGGCGACGCCGATGACGTCGGTTCCTTCCGGGGAAAGACAGACGAAGCCGACCACGCCCTCGTCCACGGCGGCGACCCATACGAGGCCGCGCGATATCAGCTCGCGGACCGTGTCGACGGGCAACGCCATGCCCGAGTACGACGGCCACGCCTCATGCCCGCGAAAGAGTTCCACCGCGACGCGCTCGATGGCGCACAGGCGCTCGGCATCGTCGTCGCGGGCGCGGGTGATGGTGAAATGCATCGCGGAGAGCCAGAAATCGTAAGGCGCGGAGTATAGCGAGACAGCGCTGGCGGTCCGCGCTGCCCGGTGGGTCATTGCGACACGAATGCCCGCTATCGCGGGATCGCCGACAGGGTCGGCTCCCACCAGGCAGGGATCTGGATCTCAGGTCTAGTTGCCGAAGGTCCAGTCCTCGATCGAGAGGCGCACTTTGTAGGGCGCTTTCTCCGCGAACACCCGGGATGGCATGGGTGGCTGGCTCGTCGCGTCCCACTGCCGGTAGTCGACCGTCCAGCCGTCCTGCACGATGCGCGAGGGCAAGCGGTCGGCGCCGAAGGCGATGTCGGCGGCGCCACCGTCGGCACGGAGGCCTAGGACCCACCGCTTCAGTTCGACCATGGGGATCTGCCAACCCACCGCGCTCGCCATCAGCGACTCGGCATCCGGCCCGCGGCGAGGGCCGCCATCCAGTCCCTCGAGTTCGGCACCGTCCGGGCCGCCGGTGAGGCGAAAGCTGCGTCCGGTAACCGGTGCGCGCACGGTGAATTCGTAGCGCTCGCCATCCTGTCGCCAGGTGAGGCCGCCCGAGCCGGAGTCCTTGCCGTTGGAGACGGAGAGCCGGCCTTCCAGCGTCCAGTGGTCGGAGTCGGCCAGGGCTTTCTCGCGTTGTTCCTGCAAGCCGAGGGTTGCGGGGTCGCCGGCTTGGTGGATGGGGGGGCGGGTGGTCGCGCAGGCGGCGAGCAGGAGCACCGACAGGATGGCGAGGAGGCGATTCGTTCTACGGAGCATGAGGGTCCCATGGCGGCCGCGCTTAGCAGGAATCGCCGACAGGGTCGGCTCCCACCGAGCAAGCGCCGACAGGATCGGGTTCCAGCGGGCTGGAACCGGGGGCTTATAGGGATCGCTCAAGGCTGCAGTTTCCGCTCGGTCTTTTCCAGGGCGGCGTTTTTCGGGTCGATGCGGCGCACCTCGTTGAGCAGTTTTCGCGCCTCGTCGTGGCGGCCGCGGGTCCACAGCACCTCCGCGAGGTGCACACCGATGTCGCCGTCCTTGCGCTGGGCCCACGCGCTGCGCAAGGTGCTTTCCGCCTGGTCGAGCTGGCCCTGTCGGAACTTCAGCCAACCCCACGAGTCCGCAACGGAGGGATCGTCCGGCCGCGCCGCTCGGGCGGCCTGGATCAAGCTCTGTGCCTCGGTCAGGTCGCGATCGTTGTCCGCCAGGGTGTAACCCAGCGCGTTGCTCGCCTCGATGTCGCCGGGCTTGAGTTCCAGCACTTTGCGGAAGTCGGCGACGGCGGCGTCGACACGGCCGGCTTCCGCGTATGCGAGCCCGCGGCTGTACAACACGTCGGGGTCGTCAGCCTTCACCCGGAGCGCCTTGTCGTATGCGGCCGCGGCCGCGTCGAACTGGCGGGCATCCATGTACAGCTCGCCATCGAGCGCGAAGGCCTTGAGCAGCTGCTCGGGCCGGTCGGCGTACGTCGTCTGCAGCTCGGCCACGATCTCGTGGGCGTCATTGTCCTTGCCCTGCAGGTGCAGCACCACGGCACTGCGCACCGAGGCGTCGAAGATGCGCGGGTCGTCGTCGCCCACCGCGGCGTACCAATCCAACGCGTCTTCCTGCTTGCCGAGCAACTCCGCCAACTGACCGAGCGTGAAGGCGTTTTCCGTTTGCACGTCATCGGGGCGCCGGCGAATCTCGTCGTAGAGCCGGCGGATCGCCGGCTTGTCGTCGGAGTGAGCCGCGAGGCTGAGGCGCATCGCGTAGGTGTCGGTGTTCTGGGCGCCGGTGGAGAGGAGCTTCGTCGCCGCGGCCCGGTCGTCCAGCTGAACGAGCAAGGCCGCGTACGCCATGCGCAGGCGCGCGTTCTTCGGATCGCGCTCCACCGCGCGGGCGAACAGCTTCCTCGCCCCCGCCTTGTCGCCAGCCTGGAAGGCGCGCTGTCCGGCCCACGCGTAGGTCGTGCCGTTATGGAACCGGGCGAGTGCGGCATCGCCGATCGTCTTCGCGTAGTCGTGGCGACCCAGGTTCTCACCGAGCTCGCTCATCGCCAGCCAGGCGGAAGAATCATTCGGCAGCCGCTGCGGCGTGGCGATCCGCTCGAGCAGCAGGCCTGCCTGGGCAGAGTCGCGGCCGCTGGCGAGGATGCGCCCGAATTCCCGCCATGCATCAGGATCGCCGGTCGCCACCAGGGCCTCGAGCTGGCGCTGGGCTTCCGCGGTGTCGCCACGGTCGAGGGCCATGCGGGCCCGGGCCGAGGCCAGTTCGACCGGCCGGGCACCGAGCGCGGCCCAACGCGCCACCGCCGTGGCGGCGGCCGCCTGATCGTGCACGGCGAGGGCCAGTTCCGTCGCGCGGGCGGCCACCTTGGGATCGTCGCTAAGGACGGTGGCTCGGCCGTAGGCGTCCGAGGCGGCCTTGAGATCGCTGGCGGCCAGGGCGAAATCCCCCGCCATCAGCTGGGCCTGGAGGTCGCGCTCGGGCGGCACGATCGCCACGTTCAGGCGGTCCAGCGGCTGCACGCCCGTCCGGGTGGCCTTGGGCGCCTCGGTGGGCTGCATCGTGGCGCATCCGGCCAGCGCCGCCACCGCGGCCAGGACCACACATTGCCGCATTCGCTTGAACTTGGACCGACCGCTCAGCACACTACTCTCCATCTTTCCCGTTAGGCACCTGCAAGCGCCGGGCGCCTTGCAGGGGGCACAATGCGCCCTTAGCTTAGCCGACGCCACCCAAGCCGACCTCAGCCCGTCATGCCACTCATCGCCCTCGGGCTCAATCACCTCACCGCGCCGGTCAGCCTGCGCGAGCAGGTGGCATTCGACGCCGCGGTGGCACCCGAGGCGCTGGGCGACCTCACCCGCCAGCCGGGGATCGAGGAGGCGATGATCCTCTCCACCTGCAACCGTACCGAGCTGTACTGCAGCGTGGCGGAAGGTTTCGAGACGGTGCCGGGCCAGTGGCTGTCGCGCCAGCACCGATTGACCCCGCAACGCCTCGACGAGTTCCTTTACCGCCACGACGAACAGGACGCCGTGCGCCACATGTTCCGCGTGGCGACAGGCCTGGATTCGATGGTGCTGGGCGAGCCGCAGATCCTCGGCCAGGTGAAAGAGGCCTACCAGCAGGCCCGCTCGGCGCAGAGCCTGCGAGCGCCGATGGAGCGCCTGCTCCAGCACACGTTCGCGGTGGCGAAGCGCGTGCGCACCGATACCCGGATCGGCGCGCACACCGTGTCGGTGGCGTACACGGCCGTGCGGCTGGCCGAGCAGGTCTTCACCGACCTGCGCCAGGCCTGCGTGCTGCTCATCGGTGCCGGCGAGACGATCGAGCTCGCGGCGCGCCACCTCGCCGACAAAAACGTCCGCCGCCTCATCGTCGCCAACCGGACGCTGGAGAACGCGCAGGAACTGGCCGGCCGTTATGCCGGCTATGCCATTTCCCTGGCCGACCTGCCCCGGCACCTCGCCGAGGCGGACATCGTCATCACTTCCACGGCGTCGCGCCTGCCGGTGGTGACGCGGGCCATGGTCTCGGACGCGATCGCCGCGCGCCGTCGCAGGCCGATGTTCATGGTCGACATCGCCGTGCCGCGCGACATCGAGCCGGAGGTTGCGACGCTGGACGACGTCTACCTCTATGGCATCGACGACCTGAAGCAGGTCATCGACGAAAACCGCCGCTCGCGCGAACTGGCCGCCCGCGAAGCGGACGCCATCATCGACCTCCAGGTCGCGCGGTACATGGCCTGGCGCCGCGCCCTCAACCTGCGCAACCCCGCCGTGGACCTGCGCGTGGCCGCCGAGGCGCAGCGCGACGAGGTACTGGCCAAGGCGCAAGCCATGCTCGCGAAGGGCCGGCCCGCCGAGGAAGCCCTCGTCTTCCTGGCCAATACGCTGACCAACAAGCTGCTGCACACCCCCAGCGCGCGCCTGCGCGACGCCGCCATGGCAGGCGACCTCGAGCTGCTCCACGCCGCCGGCCGCTTGTACGGGCTGGACCCGGACGACGACGTTTCAGCATGATGTGCGGCCCCTTGTAGGAGCCGCCATGGCGGCGAGGGGAACCTACGCCACGGCTCCATGCCTCCGTTGGCTTCTCGCCGCTATAGCGGCTCCCACCATGTTGACCGAATGACTCCCTCGATCCGCCGCAAACTCGAAGCCCTCGCCGAACGCCACGAGGAGATTGGCCTGCTGCTCGCGCAGCCGGACGTGCTCGCCGACAGCCAGCGCTTCCGCGACCTCTCCCGCGAATACGCGCAACTCGAGCCGGTCGCGGCATCGCTGAAAGAGCACGACCAGGCAGAACGCGAACTGGCCGACACGCGCGCCATGCTCGACGATCCCGAGATGCGCGACATGGCCGCCGACGACATCGATCGCATCGAGTCGCACCTGGCACGCCTGGACGGCGAACTGCAGATCCTGCTCCTGCCGAAAGACCCGCGCGACGAAGGCAACCTCTTCCTCGAGGTGCGCGCGGGCACCGGTGGCGACGAGGCGGCGATCTTCGCCGGCGACCTGTTCCGCATGTACGCGCGCTATGCGGAACGGCAGCGCTGGCACCTCGAAATCCTCAGCGCCAGCGAGGGCGAGCACGGCGGCTACAAGGAAATCGTCGCGCGCGTGGAAGGCCGCGGCGCCTATTCGAAGCTGAAGTTCGAATCGGGCACGCACCGGGTGCAGCGCGTGCCCGAAACCGAGTCGCAGGGGCGCATCCATACGTCGGCTGCCACGGTAGCGATCCTTCCCGAGCAGGACGAAGTCGGGGACATCGAGTTGCGCGATGCCGACCTGAAGGTCGATACCTTCCGCGCCTCCGGTGCCGGTGGCCAGCACGTCAACAAGACCGATTCCGCCATCCGCATCACCCACCTGCCCACGGGCACCGTCGTGGAATGCCAGGACGAGCGCAGCCAGCACAAGAACCGCGCCCGCGCGATGAGCCTGCTGAAGGCGCGCCTTCTCGATGCCGAGCGCAGCAAGCAAAGCGCGGCGCAGGCGGAATCCCGGCGCCTCCAGGTCGGCTCGGGCGACCGCAGCCAGCGCATCCGCACCTATAACTTCCCGCAAGGCCGGATCACCGACCACCGTATCAACCTCACCCTCTACCGCCTGACCGAAGTGATGCAGGGCGACCTGGACGAATTGATCGACACCCTCACCCGCGAACACCAGGCCGACGAGCTGCAAAGCCTCACGTCCGGGGGCTGAGTCGCTCTGGTGGGAGCCGACCCAGTCGGCGATGAGTGCTCGCGCCGCCGTGACAGTTCTTGCCGCACAATGGCGGCACCCTCCGCCGGCGGACCCATCGATGGGCAAGAAAAAAGAATACGAAAAAGCGCTCGAAGACTTGCAGGTCGAACTGGTCGGCCTCACGCGCTGGCTGCGCCATACCGGCAAGCGCATGCTGGTGATCTTCGAAGGCCGCGACGCGGCCGGCAAGGGCGGGACCATCAAGGCGATCACCGATAAGCTCGACACTCGCGCGGCTCGCGTCGTGGCGCTCGGCAAGCCCAGCTCCGAAGAAGAAGGCCAGTGGTACTTCCAACGCTACGTCGCGCATCTGCCGAGCGCGGGCGAGCTCGTGCTGTTCGACCGCAGCTGGTACAACCGCGCCGTGGTCGAACCCGCCATGGGCTTCTGCACGGACGAGCAATACGACCGCTTCATGAAGGCGTGTCCCGTATTCGAGAAGATGCTCGTCGACGACGGCATCATCCTCCTCAAGTACTGGCTGTCGGTCGACCAGGCGGAACAGGAGGAGCGTTTCGCCGAACGCGCCGCGGATCCCCTCAAGCGCTGGAAGCTGTCGCCCGTCGACCTGAAGGCGCGCGAGAAATACGTCGAGATGGGGGACCTGCGTGACGCCATGATCCAGCGCACGCACACGACGGACGCGCCTTGGTTCGTGGCCGACTTCGACGACCAGAAGACGGGCCGCCTTAACCTGATCCGCCACCTGCTCGACCAGATCCCCGACAAGCTGAGCCCGGACGCCGAATTCGAGCTTCCGCCGCTGAAGGGCAAGCCGAAGAAGGACAAGGTGACCGCGAAGGCGGTGCGTGTGCCCGAGGTCTACTGACGCGCCACGACCTGTCGCCGCACCGGCAGCGGCCGACGCGACAACCGCCCATTGCGCGAGAGACGCAGCCACTGGCGTAGCGCCAGGAGGCCGCCGATCGATTCGATCATCGCCGCGGGCACCCACATGATGACGCCGCCGATCAGCTGGCCGGTGAGCACGTTCATCGTGAACGCGCGACCGCAGATCTCGAAGATCGGGTACAGGTCGGTCTTCGAAAACGTGACGATGGCGCCGGCCACGATCTGCGGCGTCATCGTGATCGCCGGTGACAGCACCCGCCAGCCCGGCGACATGCGACCCGGCGGCTTCGGCCGGTGGTCGAGCACGAGCCACCAGTACGACAGGCCGGACAGCACCATCGACCAGTTCATCGCACGGTAGATGCGCCAGTCCAGCATGGCGAGCGTCTGCATGTCCGTGATCAGCCAGACCAGGATGAGTGCGACGAAGAACAACGTGACGAAGGCGGGATTGAATACCACCGCGGCGAACGTCCGCCATGTGAGGCTCCGCCCTGCCCGGCGCACACGCGTGCGCCACGCGAGCGGCAGGCCCGCGCGTAGCACCGTGCCGGGATAAGCGGCGATGAGCAGCAACGGGGCCAGGTGGTGCAGCAGCACCTGCTGGATGCGATGCATGAAGAATTCATGCTCGGCGAAATAATCGAAGTACGTATGCAGCGAAACATAGACCATCGCCATGCCCGCCCAGAACGCCGCCTGCCGCGCTGGCGACACCTTTAGGCGCTGCGTTCCCCGGGCATACAGCCACGCCGCGCCGATGAAGGCGAGGAGGAACACCCAGGAGAATTCCCAGGGCACGATCCACTTCAGCACGGTATCGACCATGCCGTCAGACCACGCGCCGGCCGCGTCGCGTGCGCCGCCAGCCGTAGAGCAGACCGACCAGCGCCACGAGGCCCGGCACGAGCACGATGTTGATGAACTTCAGGCGCAGGCCGAGCGCGTCGATTTCCGCGTTGAGCTGGTGCTGTACGTCGCGCAGTTCCTTGCCGATGGCGAGCTTACGCTGCAGGTATTGCTCCACTTCGCGGCGTTGCTCCGCGGTCGCCGTGGTATTCGTCGCCGCGTTCTTGCCCAGCTGCAGCTCGGCGAGCCGCCGCTGCGTTTCGTACAGCTCGTTCTCCAGCTCGCGCTTCTTCACGAGGAACTTGCGGTCCGCTGCGGCCTGGAGCGCACGCACCTTCGTGAAAGGTCGCTGGGAGTTGACCCGCCCGCGAATCGACAAAAGGGCCGTCGAGCCGCCGAGGTTGTCGACGATGTTCGCCACGAAGTCGCCGTTGTTCGCGAACGGCGTGAGCTGCTGCTGGCCGAGCAGTGGCTGCACGTCGATCCACAACCGGTCCGACAAGAGGTCGGTATCCCCCACCAGCACCACTTCGCCCGGCGCCGCGGCCTGCGCCAGGTGGCCCTTATCGTTTCGCTCCGGGAACGCCGTCCGGAAGGTGTCGCGCAGGCGCGCCGCGAGCACATAGCGTTCGTGCGTCGGCACATAGTTGTCGAGGAGGGTCGACGGGTCCGACGCCGCATCGCGCACGCGCTGGGCTGGCACGACGGCGGCTTCGTCCGAGGTCTGCACCAAGGGAACGAGGCGCGCCTTCGTATCGGGCGCCAGTTCGAAGAAGCCGGCGCTCGAGAAGTTGACGCGCTGCAGGCTGGCCGTCACGACGTCGTCGTGGTTGAGGTCCTGGGAGCCGAGGCCGAGCATCGCAGGATGCGAGAGGCTGTTGCCGTTCAATTCGATCGTCAGCGCCTGGGACCGGTCGAGCACGACCTTGGTCGGGTCGTAGACGACGCCCCAGGCCTCGAACAACCGGCGCAAGTCGGAATCGTGGTCGTCCACGACCCCATGCGAATCGACCAGCGGCGAGTTGTCCATTTCCGCGTCGGGATCGACATAGACCACCAGGTGACCGCCTCGTAGCACGTACTGGTCGATCGCGTAGAGCGCGTCGTCCGATAGCCGCTTGGGGTGGATCAGCAGCACGACCTTGATCGCGTCGTCGATGTGCGTGAGGCCATCCGGATCGATGTTGGTTACGTCGGCCAGCTGGTCGAGCTGGCGCAAGACGGCCCACGCCGGTTCGCCGATCACGAGGTTGCCCTCCACCGGCAGTGTGCTGATCACGCCCAGACGCGGCTTCGTCGGCATGCCCAATTCATAGAGCAGCTTCGCGATGTCGTATTCGACGAAGGCCTCGCGGGCGGGATCGAAGAACGGAATGGCCTGTGGCGGCACGTCACCGGCGCCACCCATGCCGACAAGGCCGAAGAACACGCGCTCGCCGTTGCTTCCGCCACTGGCGGGCGACAGCCCATAACTTTCGGCGGCATCCTCGTCGTCCGAATACGGCACCGGATCGATCACCTTGAAGCGGATCCGTCCGTGCGCGCGCACGGCGATCTCGCGCAGCATCTCGTGCACGCGCTGCTCGTAGCTGCGCAGCTGCGGCAGGTCGCGGGTCGCGTGCTCGGAGAAATAGAGCGTAAGGGTCAACGGCTTGCGCAGGGCGTCGACGATCTTCTGCGTGCCGGGCGTCAAGGTGTAGATGCGGTCCGCGGTCAGGTCCATGCGCGCGGTGCGCAGCGACATCGAACTGATGGCGATCGCCAGGAGGAACAGCGCGGCGATGCCGAACAGCGAGAGGCGCAGCAGGAAGGGGCGCGAAATGGAGAAACTGCGCATCGTCAGCGCGTCCGCTTCAGGTCGAGCACGACGACACTGGCACCGAGCCAGGCGACTATCGTGGCGAAGAAGTACACGAGGTCACGGAGGTCCAGCACGCCGCGCGCGATCGCGTTCGCGTGTCGCGTGATGCTCAACTGGCCGATGGCACCGAGCAGCTTCGGCGGCACCGCGTCCTGGAAGAAATCGAGCACCTGCGGCTGGCCGACGAGCAACAGCAGGAAGCAGACTGCCGCCGTCAGGATGAAGGCGATGATCTGGCTACGCGTGCTGGTGGACATGCAGGTGCCGATGGCGATGAAGGCCCCAGCCATCAACCAGCTTCCCACGTAACCCGCCAGGATGACGCCGTTGTCGGGGTTGCCGAGGTAGTTCACGGTGATCCAGATCGGGAAGGTCAGCGCGAGGCAGATGCCGATGAATCCCCATGCGGCGAGGAACTTGCCGAGCACGGCCTGGGAGATCGACACCGGTAGCGAGATCAGCAGTTCCAAGGTGCCGGAGGCGCGCTCTTCCGCCCAGGTCGACATCGTCACCGCGGGCACGAGCACGAGGTACAGCCACGGATGCATGTCGAAGAAGGGTTGCAGGTCCGCAAGGCCGCGGTCGTAGAAGTCGCCGGTATAGAAGGTGAGCAAGCCGGCCAGGACCAGGAAGATCACCATGAAAACGTAGGCCACGGGCGTCACGAAATAGCCCCGCAGTTCGCGCCGCGCGATCGCCATCACCGCCTTCATGCCGGCACGCCACGCTGCGTGGTGATCTGGCGGAACACCTCGTCGAGGCGACCGCGTTCCAGCTGGATCTCCGATACCTCGAGGTTCTGCGTGCGCAGCAAGGCTTGAACGTCTTCGAGGATCGGTTGCCCCGCGCGGGGAAAGACGGTCACGCGTCCATCGAGCGGATCCACTTCCACCATCGCCACGCTGGGTATGCGCGCCAGCATCTCGCGCGAGACGCCGCTGCCCTGGGCGCTGAAGGAGACGGCGCCGTGGTACCGCGAACGCGCTTCCAGTTCGGCCGGCGTCGCATCGGCCAGCAGCTTGCCGTTGGCGATGATCGCCACGCGGTTGCACAGCGCGTGCACCTCCTCGAGGAGGTGGGTGGAAATGAGGATCGTGCGCTCGCGCGCCATCGCGTCGATCAGCATGCGCACGGAATGCTTCTGGTTGGGGTCGAGGCCGTCGGTGGGCTCGTCGAGCATGAGCACCGGCGGATCATGCAGGATCGCCTGGGCCAGGCCCACGCGGCGGCGCAGGCCCTTCGACAGGGTGCCGATGGTCTGGTCCAGCACTTCCTCCAGCTCGAGCCGCATCACCACTTCGTCGAAGCGCCGGAACGCCACGTCGCGCTCCAACCCACGCACTCGGATCATGAAGACGAGGAATTCGCGGATGGTCATCTCGCCGTAGCTGGGCGCGCCTTCCGGCAGATAGCCCAGTGCGCGCTTCGCCGCCAACGGCTCCTTGCGCACGTCGTGCCCGCAGACACGGGCCGTTCCCGACGTCGGCGTGAGGAAGCCGGCGATCATGCGCATCGCCGTGGACTTGCCGGCGCCGTTCGGCCCCAGCAAGCCAAGCACTTGCCCGGGTTCGGCGCGCAGGCTCAGCGAGTCGACCGCGATCAGCGGTCCGTAGCAACGGGTGAGTCGGTCGGTTTCGATCATCGCAACGCAGTGTAGCCAACTCGACGGCTTGCGGGCGCACCGCAAAAAAAAGCCCCGCCGATGGGCGGGGCTTCGTACTTGGGCGAGTTGCTTACTGCGCCGCGGTGCCGGCCGGGGCGGGCGCGGTGCCTGCCGGGGTCGGTGCCGTGCCAGCCGGAGCGGGCGCGGTGCCGGCAGGTGCCGGTGCCGTCGAGGAACCGGCCGGAGCCGCCTCTTCCAGGCCCGGCTGCTTCATGCCGGCTTCCTGTTCCGGCGTCTGCTCCGGAAGGTTGTCGCCCTGCAGCGGCAGGTAGATTTCGAACTTCTGCTCGTCGTAACCCTCGATGGTGCCCTTATTGTTTACCGGGGCCTTCACCTGGATGTCGTACGCGCGGTAGGTCACGTCGTCGAACTTGTAACCGTGGGTCTGCGAATACGCCGCCAGCATCTGGCGGGTCTGCGGCAGACCGGCGCCGGTGCCGTTCCACTCGGCCTTGAGGGCCTTGCCACCGAAGGCGAGCACGGCCTTCACGTTACCGTCGACGATCACGCGACCGAGCTTGTCCTTGCTGCCCGGCGTCGCGGCAGCAGCCGCGTCGGCAGGCGCGGCGGCGGTCGAGGCCTCGGCCGGAGCCGCGGCATCGAGCGTCGGACGCTGTGCCGGCGTGATCTCGACGTCCTGGCCGTTGATCTTCAGCGTGGTGGTGTCGATTTCAGCGGCGACGTCGAACGTGTAGTTCTGGTCGCCCCAGCTCGTGGTGAAGGTGATGCGCGGGCTGACGATGTTCACGCCCAGCTTCTTCGCCGCCGCCTGGATCTCGCCCATCGCCTTGTCCGAAGCAGCGTCGACGTCGTCGAGGGTGCGCGGGGCGGTGGTCGACACGAACAGCACCGGCTTGGCAGGCTGCTCGGCGATCGACGGAACCATCTTGCTGTAGTCGATGTTGGGGATCGACGCCATCAGGTTCTGCAGGTTGGACAGGCTGAACTGGATCAGCGAGTCCGGATCGCCGTGGATGTAGAGGTTGGAGAAGCGATTGATCAGGTTGAAGCCGTACGAGACGTCATAGGCCCAGTTCACCTTCACGAGCTTCTGGCTACGGCCAGCGCGCTCGAGCTTGATCGTGAACTTCTTATCGTCGCCACGCCAGCCGTTCTCGACGTTCCAGACGATCGTGCCCTTGCCCGCGTCGGAGATCTGGGCGAAGCCCGGATCGATCGAGGCGATCTCGAGCGAGCCATCGCCCACCTTCGGGTCGCTGGCCTTCCAGGCGATCTTCGCGCCCGGGCCGTAAGCCTTGCCGGAGAGCTCGAACTGCACCTTCGGGTCGAAGGAGCGCAGCACGGTGTAATCAGGGAAGCGACGGAAGTTGCTGAAAACGTCGTAAACCTGGCGCAAGTCCTTGCTGATAAGCATTTCGCGCTCGACGTGTCCCGTCGAGGGCATGGCCACGCCGACCACGACGCCGAGCACGGCGACGATGACGATGGCAACGATAAATTCTAACAGACGCGTCATTCCACGGATCTCCGAACGTCTTACGAACAGGCTCCACGCGCGGCCATGGACGCCGTGCGGTCACCCCTGAAGAATCGGCCCGTGGCAGGGGTTCGCCCGCGCCGAAAGAGCCGATGGTACTTGCTCGCGGCAGGGAACGCCATTGGGTCGCCTGCCCTTTTTTGCACTCGTGCACAAGCGGATTTTCGGCCGGAGTGCCCCGCGTCGCGCCGACCGGTCAGCCAGGGGTTACCCTCGGAGCCTCTTTCGCTCAGACGATGCCCAGTTCCAGGGCCTTCAGCACGGCCCGGGTGCGGTCGCGGACGCCCAGCTTGGAGAGGATGTTGGACACGTGGTTCTTCACCGTGCCTTCGGCAACGCGCAGGGAGTTGGCGATCTCCTTGTTGCTGTAGCCACCCGAGAGCAGCCGCAGGATCTCCGTCTCACGCTCGGTGAGCGGATCGGGCTGCTCCAGGCTGGAGAACTGGTTCTGGATGCGCCCCACGCCCGCCAGCAGGCGCTGGGTCACCATCGGCGCGACCAGCGAGCCACCCGCGGCCACCGTGCGCACGGCTTCCACGAGCTGGTCGAGCGACACGTCCTTCAGGAGGTAACCCCGCGCGCCGGCCTTCAACCCCGACAGCACCAGCTGGTCGTCGTCGAACGTGGTCAGGATGATCGTCGGCGGCAGCTCGTTGCGGCCGCCCAAGGCCTGGAGCACCTCCAGGCCGCTCATGTTCGGCATGCGCAGGTCGAGCAGCACCACGTCCGGCCGCACCTGCGGGATGGTCTGGACGGCTTGCGCGCCATCGGCGCATTCGGCCACGACACGGATGTCGCCGGCCAGGTCGAGCAAGGAGCGGATGCCCTGGCGGACCAGGTTCTGATCGTCAACGAGGCAGACGGAGATCATGGAAGATCCTCGGAAGGAACGGAGAGTTTGGCACGCGGCGCGTCCTCGGGCTCGTCGCCGAGAGCCCGGCCGAGTACCTGGCGAGGGGGTGCGTGGGCGAGCGAGGGTTCCTCGCCCAGCGGAAGGCGGGCCGTCAAGGCGAAGCCGCCGGCCGGATCGGTACGGAAAGAAACCGTGCCCCCAAACTCGGCGAGCCGCTCCTGCATGCCGGTAAGGCCGTTGCCGGGGCGGAATTCACCCGTGCCACCGCCGCGCCCGTCGTCGCGGGCGTCCAGGCAGAGCTCGTCCGGCCCGGTATGGCGGAACGTGAGCCAGAGGTGGCGGGCATTGGCGTGGCGGACGGTGTTCGTGAGGATCTCCTGCGCGCAACGCAGCAGCATCTGCGCCCGGCGCGGGTCCTCCACGCCGAAGCGCGGCGGCACGGTCAGGCGCACGTCCAGTCCCGGCACGCCCTCGGTAAGACTGCGCAGGGCCTGGGTAAGGTCGATGGCATCGTCCTGGCGCAGTTCGCTCACCACTTCACGCACGTCGGACAGCAGTTGCTTGGCGGTGCTCTGCGCCTTCAGCACGTGCTCGCGGGCGACGTCGTTCGTGAGGTGGCTGGCGACCTCGAGGTTCAGGCTCAACGCCGTGAGGTGATGGCCGACGAGGTCGTGCAGGTCGCGCGCGATGCGCATGCGCTCCGCGATACGGGTGGATTCGGCCAGCAACGCGCGCGTGGCGCGCAGTTCCGAGTTCAGGCGGCGGAGTTCTTCCCGTTCTTCCGCCTGCTGGCTGGCGACCATCGAGGCGACGAAGACCAGGGCGGAGAAGCCGAAATAGAGGCATGCCTGCATCAGGGCGCTGATGACACCCCAGCCCGGCACCTCCGCGAACACGGGCACCAGGGCCACGTGCGCCACCACCATCCAGGCGATGCCAAGCGGCAGGCTCACCAGCCAGGGCACCACGGTGGCGACGATGATCAGCAGCAGCGCGCCCACGCCGCTCTTGCTCAGTGCGCCGATGGCCAACGCCGTGCCCGTGAGGATCACCAGCACCGCCACCCGGGTCGCGCCGTTCAGCCGCGCGCCCAACTGGTTGGTCAGCAGCCAGTGGACGAGGCCGAAGACGAGGTAGCAGGCGGTCCAGGCCAGCAGCGCGACGTCGCCGATCGCCCCCGGGCCGCTGCCGGCCCGCTGCATCGACAACGGCAGCCCCGCGCAGAGGAACACGAAGTACGTCGCGTAGCGAAGCAGGCGGACGTGGTTGAACTGGACCTTGGACATGCTCGCATCATAGGGCTTCGGGCGGCCCGCACCACCTGACTGAAGTCACGTGCGCGCAAGCGGCAAACACCGGCTTTACAACGGTTTTACATGCGCGGATCGCTCCCCGGCGCGACCGGGGCATGCCATAATGCCGCGCATTGCGGCGGCCCGGGGGTCGCCTTCCACGATCACCCAAGCGGAGCAACGAATGGCCCTTGCCATCCGCGACGTGCGCGAGCACGACCTGGATGCCGTGCTGGCACTCAATAACGAGGCAGGCACAGGCATCCTCGCCACGGACCTCGACCGCCTGCGCCGTCTGTACGAGATCGCCCACTACTTCCGCGTCGCCGAAGAGGACGACCGCATCCTCGGCTTCCTCATCGCGATGCGCCAGGACGCCGATTACGCCAGCCCGAACTTCCGCTGGTTCCAGGCCCATTACGAAAGCTTCGTGTATATCGACCGCATCGTGATCGCATCGCAGTCGCGCGGTCATGGCCTGGGCCGGATCTTTTATTGCGATGTACAGAGTTATGCAGAGGTACGCGTGCCGCTTTTGACCTGCGAGGTGTTCCTCGAACCCCGCAACGACCAGACCGTGCTTTTCCACGGCACCATGGGCTTCCAGGAAGTGGGCCAGCAGAAGATGGGTGAAACGGGGCCGAAGGTGAGCCTGCTCGCCCGTGAACTGCCCAGCTTCCCGTTCGTCCGCGAGCGCTACCTCGACCATGGCGGTCTTCCGGCTGTGGCGTGGCTTGCGCAGCGCCAACGCCCCATCGACAGCACGGGGGCCTCCGCATGAGCGCCCGCGCCGAATCCCTCGAATCCGCCTGCGACCTCCGCTTCGGCCAGGTCGGCATCGCCTGCGTGCGCATCCGCCGCGTCGACGCCGCCGCGCTGGTGGAAGAATTGGAACGCCGCGTCCGCTCGGCACCGCAGATGTTCACGCGCGCCGCGGTGGTCCTGGATCTTTCGCACCTGTCGAAGCTGCCCGACGACGGCATGGTCGACGCGCTGCTGGAAGCGATCCGCAGCGCCGGGATGCTGCCGGTCGGCATCGCCTACGGCACCAGCGAGACGGAAGCGCTTGCCGAGCGCATGGGCCTGCCCCTCATCGCCAAGTTCCGCGCCCAGTACGAGCCGGCGCAGGGCGAGACGGCCACGCCGGTGCCCGCGCGGCATGAACCCGTGCGCGCCGCCGCGCCACTCGGCGAAGACACGTCCAGCGGTGCCACCGTGACTGCCCAGCACCATTCGGGTAGCACCGTGCGCTCCGGGCAACAGGTCTATGCACGCGACCGCGACCTCGTCGTGACCGCCGGCGTCGCCAACGGCGCCGAAGTGATCGCCGACGGTTCGATCCACGTTTACGGCAGCCTCCGCGGCCGCGCCATGGCCGGTGCGCAGGGTGACGAGTCGGCACGCATCTTCTGTTCCGACTTCCGCGCCGAACTGGTCGCGATCGCCGGGCACTATCGCGTGTTCGAAGACATGCCCAAGGAATTCGAAGGACAGCCGGTGCAGTGCTGGCTAGACAATGGAAAACTCATGATTGCGCGGCTCTAACAAGCCATCGTCGCTTGCAACACTCGGAGACATCTCTTGACTGAAATTATCGTCGTCACCTCCGGCAAAGGCGGAGTCGGCAAGACCACCACCAGCGCCTCCCTCGCGACCGGCCTCGCCATGCAGGGCAAGAAGGTCGCCGTCATCGACTTCGACGTCGGCCTGCGCAACCTCGACCTCATCATGGGCTGCGAGCGGCGCGTGGTGTACGACTTCGTCAACGTCGTGCATGGTGAAGCCACGCTCAAGCAGGCGCTGATCAAGGACAAGCGGCACGACACCCTGTTCGTGCTGGCCGCGTCGCAAACCCGCGATAAGGACGCCCTCACCCAGGAAGGCGTCGAGAAGGTGCTCGACGAACTGGCGAAGGAAAACTTCGACTACGTCGTCTGCGATTCGCCGGCGGGCATCGAGAAGGGCGCGCACCTGGCGATGTATTTCGCCGATCACGCCGTCGTCGTGGTGAACCCGGAAGTGTCCTCCGTGCGCGACTCCGACCGTATCCTCGGCCTGCTGGCGAGCAAGACCCGCCGCGCGGAGAAAGGCGAGGGTCCGGTGCAGCAGCACCTCCTCCTCACGCGCTACAACCCGAACCGCGTCGAGGCGGGCGAGATGCTCAGCGTGAAGGACGTCGAGGACATCCTCGGCATCTCCGTCGTCGGCGTCATTCCGGAATCGGAAAACGTGCTCGCCGCGTCGAACGCCGGCGTGCCGGTCATCCTCGACGACGATTCGAATGCCGGTGCCGCGTACAAGGACACGGTCGCCCGTATCCTGGGCGAAGAGCGTCCGCTCCGCTTCCTCGAGCCGGTCAAGAAGGGCTTCCTCAAGCGCGTCTTCGGAGGTTGAGCATGGGTATCCTCGATTTCCTGAAGCGCAAGCCAGAGCCGAGCGCCGGCGTCGCCAAGGAGCGCCTGCGCATCATCGTCGCCCAGGAGCGCTCGACGCGCGGCGGCCCCGACTACCTGCCGCTGCTGCGCAACGAGCTGCTGGAAGTCATCCGCAAGTACGTCAATGTCGACGTCGAGGCCGTGAACATCAACCTCGAGCGCGACAGCGGCCACGAGGTGCTGGAACTCTCCGTCGCCCTTCCGGAAGGAAAGGCGCCCGGTAAGCCGGCTGCCTCGGCGACCTGATCGCGTCATGAGCGACCTGTCCGCCGGAGCCGGCGAAAGCCCCTCCGGCACCGATCCCGCCGACGGCGTCATGCGCGTCGGCGAGATCGGATTCGACGCGCCGCGCGCCCTGCTCGCCCGCCACGGCCTCGCCCTCGTCGCCGTCGAGGACGGCATGGCTATCCCTGGTAGTTTCTGGGGCGACAGCGAAGCCGGCATCATCGGCACGACGGTCTACGCGCGCGCCGACACGCCGGTGCACTCGCTGCTGCACGAGGCCTGTCACCTCCTCGTGCTGCCCGAGGAACGTCGTGCCCTCGTGCACACCGATGCCACCGACTCCATCGAGGAAGAAGACGCCACCTGTTACCTGCAGATCGTCCTGGCGGAGCAGTTGCCGGGCGTGGGGTCGTCGCGTTTGATGGAAGACATGGACCGCTGGGGCTATACCTATCGCCTCGGTTCGACCCGCGCATGGTTCGAACAGGATGCGAGCGAGGCGCAGGCATTCCTGCGCCGGCGTGGTTTGTTGTAGGCGCTTCGTCGGTACGTCCAGCGCATCACAGCTGTATCCGTAACACTCGCGAGAACATGTAACGACTCCCGGCCTGGTCGCCCACCGCCACGGTGACCGACACCTTGCGGCCGGCATTCTCGGCCGCCCATGCGGCAGGCACGACAATCGTCTGAACACCGGCCTGTGTCACGTATTGCCGCGGCGCATCGCGTACGACGACACCCCACCAGCGCAAATTCAGATTGTGCACTCCCGCTTGCAAGGCGGGGGATGCGAAGGAAATCCGCGTGTGCGTCGCGTCGATCGTCGGCGCGGGGAACGCCGTCGGTTGCGGCTCCACCTGAAGATTGAGCGTTCCAGAAGTTTCAGTCGGGGCGCCGATGCCGCGCTTGACGGTGAACATGACGCGTACAGGCTGTCCGATGGCGTCGATCACTTCCGTTACGGGGATCGCGAAATCGATGGGGCCGCCCGCCAGGGCCGTCTTGATTTCCGTGTTGTAAGGGGTACTTCCAGCCCATGTGACCCGTACGGTATGGCCAGCCGCCATCGCCTGGTACTGCGGCACTTTGACGACAACCTCCTTGAGTCGGTAGAACGCGTCGATCGGCAGAGTCGTGCCCGTGGCTCCCTCCACAGTCGGCACGGCGGCGCTGATTTCCGGATACGTACCCTCCGGTAGCGGGACGGCCTGATCGGCCGGATTGAAGGTGAAGCGCGCCCGCCCGGCCTGCGACGTCGGGAGGGTCAGGCTCACGATTGGCAGTGCCTTATGGTACGCATCGAAGTAGCGTTTCTGGTCAGATAGCGCATCTTTCAACGCGACCGTATTCCCCGCGCGGTAGAAAAACGAATGGATCGGCATCCTGGCGCCCGAGCCTTTCACCCATGTCTTCAAGACGACTTCCGTGGTGAAGCGCCACTGCTCGGGCTGCAGGCCGGCCCGCGCGATGATGTTCTGCTGGAACCGGTCCGCCGTGGACGGACTTCCGATGCGCAGATCCCAGCCGCACTGATGCGAATGGCGCGCGTAGCCGGGTGTGTAGTAGTTGCTTAGCCACTGCTGGGCAGTATGGATGCCGATGTCCTGGCACGGACGACTCCGGTCCACGTTGCTCGGATGCGGGCCGCATCCTTCCAGCGATCGCCGGCTCCAGGTGTCGCCATCGAAGGGAAAGGCACATAGCACCTCGATCCGCACCGAGCCCGCGGGTGCCGCGGACGACGGAAAAAAAATGAATCCGTTCGCGCGAAATGTATCAGGGAAGTTGGTGTCGACCCGGAGCCAGGACGCGGAGAGCCCGCCTTTGAGGATGCCGTCGGGGCTCGGATCCCATGGAAGGAAGCCGGGCTTGGATGACGTCGCCCGCAACATCACGCCCGTGCACAGGAAGGCTGGGCGTGTGGCACCGCCGCAGTTAGCGTCGCGGCGCTGGTACCAACCGTCCAGTTGCGCCACCGCGATCTCTCCTGCGCCGACTCGAGGCGACGCGTCGGTGGCGGAGGCGATCGAGACGGACGCGGCGGTGGACGCAGGGGCGACAGCTTGATCGGCATCCTGCTGCCCGACCGGCCGCGGCCGCGGTGTCTGATGGCAGGCCGCCGAGAGGCAAACGACAAAAGCGAAAATCCCGTTCCTGACGAACCGCGTCATGGCGAACTCCCTTCGCGTGGTCATCCTTGCGAGTCATTCCTTGACTCTCGTGCCGCGCGAGCTTGTCGCGGGCGATCGCAGGATAGGCGCTTTCTTCGCCGGTGAGCAAGTTCGTTTTTTGTATGGAATTCCGTCGGTTGCGACGATCGCGGCGCTATGCGCGCCATCGCCGATGGGTGAGCCGCGAACTCCGCGACGGGATCAACCCGGCTCGTTGCGCTCGATCTGCGAGACCACGCTCGTGGCGGCGCCCGCTGTCGCCAGGGCAAGACGCCGGCGTTCCAGCTGGACGTACCAGATCCATCCGCCGAGGCCGATCGTGCACATCGCACTTGCGCCAAGTGCGAGCATTAGCATGCTGCCGGACAGTGCCGGCGATAGCACGCCCGCCACCAGCGCCGTGATCAAGAGGCTGAAGAACGCCTGCACCGACGACACGCCGCCGCGCTGTTCCGGGAAGCGGTCGAGCAACAGCAGGGTCAGCGTCGGGAACGCGAGCTGCACGCCGCAGCCGTAGAGCGCCAGCGGCAAGGTCGACCATGGCACGCGCGGCGTATCCAGTGTCAGTGCAAGGATCACGCTCAGCGCGCAGGACGACAGCATAGCGACGTAACCCCAGGTCACGGTCCTCGCCGCACTCACCCTCCCCGCCACGCGTCCCGAGATGAAGGCGCCAGTGACCATGCCCGTCACGACGGGGACGAACAGCCACGGGAAACCGTCGACGCCGAGGTGCAGGTGGTTGCGGATCACCTGCGGGGCCGATGCCACGTAAAGGAACAAACCCGAGAAGTTGATGGAACTGGAGATGGCCAACGGCCAGAACGGCACATCGCGGCCGATGCGCAGGTAACCCGCGAGGAGCGGACGCGGCCGGAACACGGTGCGACGTTCCGCCGGATGCGATTCCATCAGGAAATACGACACGCCGAGGGTGAGCAACAGCGTGAACCCTGAAAGCGCCCAGAAGATGCCACGCCATCCGTCGATACCGAGCAGCCACGCGCCGACGATGGGTGCGATGGCGGGCGCGATACCGAAGATCATCATCACCTTCGACATCATCCGCTGCGCTTCTTCGCCATGCATCGTGTCGCGGACCACGGCCCGGCCGACCACGATGCCGGCGCCACCGGAAAGACCCTGCAGCACGCGGCAACCAAGCAGGAAGGCGAAACTCGGTGCCATCGCCGCGCCCACGGAGGCCACGGTATAGATCGCCATGGCGATCACGATCACCGGCTTACGGCCGTAGGCATCGGACAGCGCACCATGGAACAGGCTCATCCCCGCATAAGCCAGCAGGTAGACGCTGAGCAACTGCTGCAGGGCCACGTCGCCCACGGTGAAATCGCGGCCGATGTCGGGGAATCCCGGGAAGATCGCGTCGATCGAAAACGGCCCGATCATGGACAGGGCGGCGAGCAACAGGGGGAGGTGGCGACGCGGGTCGCGGGTCGCGGAAGACATGGACCGGCAGGACCGTGGGGGGAAGGGGCGAAATTATATGCGATCGCCCGCGGCCTCGCCCTTCGCCCGGCGTGGCCTCATAATGGCTCCATCGTTCTTCCGCGGGGGTAACGTGGGTTACACCGGTTTCCTCGCCGTCGGCATCGGCGGCACGCTCGGCTGCTGGCTCCGCTGGTGGCTGGCCCTCGCCTTCAATCCCCTCTTCCCGACCGTGCCCCTCGGCACGCTGGCGGCCAACCTCACGGGTGGGCTGCTCATGGGCGTGGCCCTAGGCGTGTTCGACCACTTCCAGGCCCTGCCGGTCGAAGTCCGCCTGCTGGTCGCCACCGGCTTCCTGGGCGGACTCACCACCTTCTCGACGTTCTCCGCCGAAGCCTCTGCCCTCTTGCTGCGCGGGCAGTACGCGTGGTTCGCCGCGCACGTCGGGCTCAACCTCGCCGGCTCCATCGCCATGACCATTGCCGGCCTCGCCATCACCCGTGGAGTACTCAGGCACTTCTAGCCATAAGGATTAGCAATCGATGAGCCACGATTCTTCTTCTCTCAAGGCACGTGCACAGCAACTGCTCGAACACGCCGGCGTCACCATCGGCGGCAATCGCCCCACCGACATCGTCATCCATGACGAACGCACCTATGCCCGCGTCTTCGCGCACGGCTCGCTCGGCCTCGGCGAGGCGTACATGGACGGCTGGTGGGACGTCGTCGACATGCCCGGCTTCTTCGCGCGCGTCCTCTCGTCCCACCTCGACGAATCGCTGCGCACGCTGGACACGCTGATCGCGCACCTCAAGGCCCGCTTCCTCAACATGCAGCGCGGCGAGAACGCCTGGGAAGTGGGGCGTCAGCACTACGACCTCGGCAACGACCTGTTCGAGGCCATGCTCGGCAGGCGGCTGGTCTACTCCTGCGGTTATTGGGCCCACGCGGACAACCTCGACGACGCGCAGGAAGCCAAGCTCGACCTGATCTGCCGGAAGCTCCAGCTCCGGCCCGGCCAGCGCATCCTGGACATCGGCTGCGGCTGGGGCGAGGCGCTCAAGTTCGCCGCGGAGCGTTACGGCGTCAGCGGCGTGGGCGTCACCATCTCCAAGGAACAGGCGGCGTTCGCGCAGGAACTCTGCCGCGGCCTGCCCGTCGAGATCCGCCTGCAGGACTATCGCGAACTCGACGAACGCTTCGACGCCATCCTCTCGGTGGGGATGTTCGAGCATGTCGGCGGCAAGAACCACCGCAGCTGGTTCGAGGTGGCGCGGCGCTGCCTGCAACCCGGCGGCCTCGCCCTCCTCCACAGCATCGGCAGCAATGGCGCCCCCGGCAGGCCCGATCCGTGGATCGAGAAATACATCTTCCCCAACTCGGTCATCCCCGCCATGAGCCAGGTGGCGACCGCGCTGGAGGGGTTGTTCGTGGTCGAGGACTGGCACAACTTCGGCGCGGACTACGACCGCACGTTGATGGCCTGGCGGGCGAACTTCGATGCGGCATGGCCGCACCTCTCGGCGCGCTATGACGAGCGCTTCCGTCGCATGTGGCACTTCTACCTCGGCTGCTCGGCTGGCGTTTTCCGCAGCCGGCGCGACCAGCTCTGGCAACTGACGCTGTCGGCGGAAGGCGTGCCGGGCGGCTATCGCGTCCCTCGTTGACGCCGAGACCGTGGGAAGCGCGCCCTTGACGGAACGTGGGCGGCGGCTCGCTTAGGTTGAGGGGCATGAACCGGCCCGACAGCGCCTCCGGCGAACTGGTGGAAACCGACGTCCCGGCGCGGCTGGACCGGCTGCGCTGGGGGCGCTTCCATACCCTGGTCGCGCCGGCGCTTGGCATCACCTGGGTGCTCGACGGCCTGGAGGTGACGATCACCGGTTCGATCGCCGGCGCCTTGAAGTCGAGTCCCGTGCTGCACCTGACCGACACGCAGGTGGGACTGGCCGGCAGCCTTTACCTCGTCGGCGCCGTCGCCGGCGCGCTCTTCTTCGGCTGGCTCACCGATCGGCTGGGGCGCAAGAAGCTGTTCACCGTCACCCTCGGCCTGTACCTCACCGCCACCGCGGCCACGGCGCTTTCGCCCGATTTCCTGACCTTCGCCCTCTTCCGCCTGCTCACCGGTGCCGGCATCGGCGGCGAGTACGCAGCCATCAATTCCGCGATCCAGGAACTGATTCCGGCGCGCTATCGTGGCCAATCCGACCTGGTGATCAACGGCAGCTTCTGGCTCGGTGCCGCGGCTGGCGCGCTGGGCGCCGTCTTGCTGCTGGACACCGGGTGGGTCTCGGCGGAGATCGGCTGGCGGCTGACCTTCGGCCTGGGCGCCGTGCTCGGGCTCGGCATCCTGCTGCTGCGGCGGTGGATTCCGGAGAGCCCGCGCTGGCTGGTGCTGCACGGGCGCGTCTCCGAGGCGGAAGCCATCGTCGCTGAGATCGAACAGCGGCTCGGTTCGGCAGCTCCCCAGGAGCCGCTCGCACGCCTGCGCCTGCGCCCGCGCGGCCTCACCATGGCCGACGTCGCCTCGACGCTCTTCCGCGTGTACCCGAAGCGGACCGTGCTCGGCGTGGTGCTGATGGCGACACAGGCATTCTTCTACAACGCGATCTTCTTCACGTACGCCCTGGTACTCGGCCGCTTCTACGGCGTGGCCGATGCCGATGTCGGGCTGTACCTCCTGCCCTTCGCCGCCGGCAACTTCCTCGGGCCGCTCCTGCTCGGCCGCCTCTTCGACAGCGTGGGCCGCCGGCCGATGATCGTGGCGACCTATGCGCTCTCCGGCCTGCTGCTGTTCGCCACGGCGTGGCTCTTCGTCCACGGCTGGCTCGATGCGCGTTCACAGACCATCGCCTGGAGCATCGTGTTCTTCTTTGCGTCGGCGGCCGCCAGCTCGGCGTACCTCACCGTGAGCGAGAGTTTTCCGCTGGAGCTGCGCGCCCTGGCCATCGCCCTCTTCTATGCCTTCGGCACGGCGCTGGGTGGGGTCGCCGGCCCCCTCCTCTTCGGCAGCCTGATCGGAACGGGAGAACGGATGGCCATCGGCTGGGGTTACGCGCTGGGGGCGGCGCTCATGATCGTGGGGGCGGCGGCGGCTGCCTGGCTGGGCATTGCGGCCGAACGGCGGCCGCTGGAGGATGTCGCGACGCCGCTGGGGCAAGCGGACGAGTGACCTGGGTCTTGGAATGAACGAGGCGCCCGTCACGTGTCATCCGACGCCGACAGCACTTTCCGTCCCCACCGGCTAGAATGCCGGCCCGGTCATCAGACAGTTCACCAGGGAATCCAGGCGTGCAGCAACGTAATTTCGCCGTATCGGTGGTCCAGCCCGGCGGCAAGGTCGCCATCGAGATCGAGTTCAACGAGAAGGTCCACGGCCTGTCCGGCGACACCCTGTGGCTATCGCTCGAGGACGACACCAGCCTGGAAGACGCCGAGGCGCTCCGCGCACTGCTCGAGCGCATCGGTCATCGCGTCACGGTGACGAACGCACGCTCCTGACCGGAGCGGCGGCGGTCTCCTGCACGGCCACCGCCAGCGGCATGACCTGCGGCGAGAGCCGGTGGTGGTTCACGCCGTGCAGCTTTCCGCAGCCGAGGCAACGCCGCGTCATGCCTAACCCGCGCCGTGCCGCGCGCGGCGCGGCGAGCAGGCATCCGCAGACGTAGCAGCCAGGTACCGCCCCGCGATCCCACAGCCGGAGCCGCACCGTCTGCACGGCGGCGATGGCGAGAGCGACGGCGATCGCGCCGGCGAAGGCCAGGCTGGGAAGGTTTGAATAGAGCGAGAGCGTGCCGAGGTCACCCGGCGTCCCTTGCGCGGCCTTCAGGCCAGCCGCGCCGATGATGCCGCCTGCAACGACCAGCCCCGCCGGCAGGTACAGGCGGAAAACCATGCGTCCCACGTAAGACATGCCACTCCCCTTTCCCTTCCGGATCCTCCCGGCAGGAGGAGAGTGTCGGTACGGGGGTCTATCGATTGTGAACGGCAGCGGCGAAAACGTTTGCAGCCGCAATGACCGGGCACGCCAGCGCGGTGGGAAGCGCTGGCGCGGCCCCGGCCTTTACGCCTTGGCCGGTTCGCCGAAGGACGGCGGACGGTCGGCCGCGGCCTTACCGAAGTTCTCGTTCGGCGTATCGCCCATCACGAAGCTCAGCGTGCCGCCGGCGGCCAGGTCCTTGTGGGCGATCCAGCTCTTCGTCCACGGCATGCCGTTCCAGGTCACCGACTGGATGTACGGACGGCCGGGGCCGTTGTCCTTCGTCTCGATCACCAGCGTGCGGCCGTTGCCCACCTGCACTTCGGCGCGATCGAGCAGCGGACTGCCGAACACGTAATTCGTGCTGACCGGGTCGACGGCATACAACCCCATCGCGCTCATGACATACCATGCGCTCATCTGGCCGCAGTCCTCGTTACCGGGAAGGCCGTCGGGCTCGGGCAGGTACATCGTCTCCATGAGCATGCGCACGCGCGCCTGCGTCTTATGGTGTGCACCGGTGTACGCATAGAGGTAGGGCATGTGGTGGCCGGGCTCGTTGCCGAAAGCGTACTGGCCGACCATGCCGGCGATATCCGGCGGTGCATTGTCCGGCAACGTCGCATCGGCATTGAACAAACCGTCGAGCTTCTTCTCGAAGGCCTGCTCCCCGCCGAACAGCGCCATGTAGTTGTAGACGTCGTGCTGGTTGAGGAAGGTGGCCTGCCAGGCGTTCGATTCGGTGAAGTCGCGCCAGCGCTTCGAATGGCCGATGGAGATCGGGTCGAACGGCTCGATCCAGCTGCCGTCCTCCGCGCGGGGCCGCACGAACTGCATGTCCTTGTCGAACACGTTGGCGTAGTTCTTCGATTGCTTGCGCAAGGCCGCGGCATCGTCGGCATGGCCCAGTGCGTCGGCCATGCTCGCAACGGCCCAATCGTCGTACGCGTATTCGAGCGTCTTGCTGACCGCCTCGCCTTCCTTGTCGCTGGGGATGAAACCCATCTTCCGGTAATAGGTGAGACCGAAGTAATCGTCCTGCATCGCACGGCGGCGGAACACGGGCCAGGCCTTCGCGTAATCGATGCCGGTGAACCCCTTGGCCTGCGCCTCGGCCACCACGACCGCCGAGTGGTAACCGATCATGCAGACCGTCTCGATGCCCTGCAGCGGCCAGACGGGTGCGCCACTGGGGCTTTCCACGGCGTTGCGCACGATGCCGTCGACGAGGTCCGGCACGCGATCCGCCTGGTACAACGTGAGCAGCGGATGCTCCGCGCGATAGGTGTCCCACAGCGAGTAAGTGCTGTAGTTGTGCCGGCCTTCCGGCAGCGTGTGCACCGCCTTGTCCATGCCGCGGTAACGGCCGTCGATGTCGCTGAAGACGGTCGGCGCCAGCATCGTGTGGTAGAGCGAGCTGTAGAAGGTGCGCTTGATCTTGTCGGACGTGGAGTCGATGCGGATCTTCGAAAGCTCGCGCTCCCACTCCGCCTCGGCCGAGGCGCGCACGCCATCGAAGTCCCACGCGGGGATCTCCCCGTCGAGGTTGCGCATGGCGCCGTCGATGTCCACGCCGGATATGCCCACCTTCACCAGCAGCGGCTCCGACGATGCCTTGTCGATATGGAGCGCGGCCTTCAGGTGGTCGCCCTTGGCCGTGGTGCTGCCCTTGGGCAGCGCCTTGTCCTCGGCATAAAGCGTGACGCTCGACACCGGCCGGGAAAGCTTCATGGCGAAATAGATGACGCGCCCGCTGGCCCACTGCCATACCCGGCGGCCGCCCACGAGCGTGTCGTTTCCGACCAGCGTCAGTTCGGCGTCGGTGACCTTCGCCGGCTTGTCCATGGCATCGCCGTAGCCGTGCGCCAGGTCGATCAGCAGGTGCGCATCGCCGTCCTTGCCGAACGTATAGCGATGCATGCCCGCGCGCAGCGTGGCCGTCAGTTCGGCCAGGATGTCGAAACGCGTGAGCTTCGCGCGGTAGTAGCCGGGGTGGGCCTGCTCGCCGGTGTAGTGCGAGCGATACCCTTTCACACCAGTCTTGTAGCCCTTGGGCGCCTTGTCGCCGCTCACCTTCTGCGCGTCGAACCGGGAGACGTAGTTCACGCCGTCGAAATCGCGATCGCCCGGCTGCAAGAGCACCGGCCCCATCGAGGGCATGACGAGGAAATCGAGCATGTCGGCCGCGCCCGTACCCGAGAGATGGGTATGCGAGAAGCCCATGATCGAGCCGTCGCCCTGGTGGTAACCGGACGAGGCGTCCCACTGCGCGTTGTACGTGTCCGGGCTCAGCTGGACCATGCCGAACGGCCGGGTCGCACCGGGGAAGGTGTGACCGTGGCCGCCCGTGCCGACGAAGACGTCGACGTAACGCAAGACGCCCGCCCCGGCGGTGCCGCCGCCGGATGCGGGCGCCTTCAGGCCTTCGTTCACGCCGTGGGCCATTGCGGTGAGGGAGCCGAATTGACCAAGCGCCGTGACGGCGGCCATACCTTGCAGAAAGCGTCGACGGGTAACCATGGAACTCCCCTAGTTAGAGCGTATCGGGATGCTTGTCGGCGAGGTGGACCACCAATTCGCCGAACAAGGTGTTGGCCCAGGCGAACCACGAGCGGGTGAACTGCTTCGGGTCGTCCTGGTCGAAGGCCTCGTGCATGAAGCCGGTACCGGCATGCGTGGTCTTCAGCCAGTGCAGGCACTGGCGGATTTCCGCGCTGTCATCGGTGGTGAAGGCTTTCATCATGATCGACATGGGCCAGATCATGCGCAGACCTTCGTGGGGACCGCCGACGCCTTCGCCTGCGCTGCCCTTGAAGAAATACGGGTTGTCCTTGCTCCAGACCTTCGCGCGGGTGCGCGCGTATCGCGCATCGCGTGGCGTGCACTCGAGGTACGGCATCGCCAGCAGGCTCGGCACGTTGGCGTCGTCCATGAACAGGCGATTGCCGTAGCCGTCCACTTCGTACGCCCAGTACTCACCGGCGGGATCCGCGATGGTGCCGTACTGCTCCACGGCCGCGGCGACCTCGTCGGCCATGGCATGGCACTCGCTCGCGAAGCCTTGGTCGCCATAGAGCGTGGCGTGCATCTGCGCGAGGCGACGCAGCGTCACGACGGCGAAAAGGTTGCCGGGAATGTTGAATGCGTAGACGGTGGCGTCGTCCGACGGCCGGAACATCTCATGGATCATGCCGACGGGACGCGTCGGTTGACCGTAGCCCTTCAGGAACTGGCTCTCGGTCGGGTTAGGCGACGGCCGCTGGAAATGGTACGACCCGGGACCGTCCTTGCGCTGCTGCTCGCGGAACGTGGCGAGGATGCGATGCGTGGCGGCGCGCCACGCGTCATCGAACGGCTCGCGGTCACCCGTCGCCTGCCAATAGCCGTGCGCGAGGCGCACGGGGTAGCAAAGCGAATCGATCTCCCACTTCCGCTCGGCCACGCCCGGCAGCATGGGCAGGTCGGACTGGGCCCAGTCCAGCTTGCTCTTGCCCTTCGGGTCCGGCAGGAACGCATTGGCATAGGGATCGATCGAGATACAGCGCGCCTGCCGGCGGATCAGGCCGCGGAACAGCTTGCGCAGCGCCTCGTCCTTCGCCACGAGCGGCAGGTACGGCCACACCTGCGCCGAAGAGTCGCGCAGCCACATCGCGTCGATGTCGCCGGTGACGACGAAGGTGTCTTCATAGCCGTCGAGGCGGCCGACCTCGACCGTCGTATCGAGCGTATTCGGGAAGCAGTTCTCGAACAGCCAGGCGAGCTCGGGATCCTTGATCTTCTTCTTCGTCGAAGCGATCAGCGTCTCGACCGCCTCGCTGGTGAACTTGCGCTGGCCCACCGGCGGACGCTTGCTGGGAAAGCGTGGCGCGGCAGCGGCGGTCATGCTGACGGTGCCGAGCATCGCCGCGCCGGGCACGAGGGAAAGCCATTTCACGAGGTTGCGGCGATTGGGATTCACGGCGTGTTCTCCTTCAGGGCATCGACCAGTGAGCGTACCGTCAAAGCATGGCGAAGCGCATCGATGTCGACCTTGCCGTCGACCGCGATATCGACGCTCTCGCCGGGAAGCAGGTCGAACGCGTTCTGGGCGAGCCGGACATCGATGTCGCCGGTGTCGATCCAGACGGCTCGTGCCAGTCGCTTCGCGGAAACCGTGAGCACGAGGCCGTGCCCGTCGTCACGTAGGGACGTGGAAACCCCGGGCTTCGGCAAGTCGAGCGTCCGCGCGGCACCGAAATACAGCAGATGGTGCGCGACCGGCTTGCCCTGCTCGACCAGGTCGAACGACGCGACCGTGCGGCGCGGATCGGCGCCCTTCAGCAAGGTGGCGTCGTCGACCGTTACCGCCTTCGTGCTCGAGAGCGCCGCAGCGCGCACCGGCTGGTTCGTCTCGCGCAGCAACTTGCCACGCATGTCGTAGATGCGCGTGCGCAGCGTCGCCTCGAAATCCGCCATGCGATCGGAGACCGCGAAAACGTCCGTCTTTCCGTCGCGACGCAGCGGCACCACGTCCACCGGCGCATAGAAGCGCTTGGCATGGAACTGCAGGGCCTTCCAGCGATTGAAGTAATCGACGCTGGCCCACGAAGCGCCCGGCCACACGTCGTTCAATTGCCAGTACAGCGACCCCATGCTGCGCGGACGCGCGCTGCGCAGGTGCTCGGCGGCGAGCTCGATGCCTTCGGCCTGCATCACCTGGCTCAGGTAGACGAAGGACGGGAAATCCTTGGGCTCGCCGTATTCCTGGCGGATGTAGAGCAACAGGCGCTGGTTGCCGTCGCCGTTGGCGAACTTCTGGTGCGCCCGCATCACCTTCGATTCCGGCTGCATGTCGCCTTCCTCGGCGAAGGCCTTGATCGTCGCCATCACCGGGAAGGACTGCAGGCCGTATTCGGACTGGAAGCGTGGCGTGATGTCGAGGTAGTGGTCGATCGGCTCGGAGCCTGACCACACCTTCCAGTAGTGGACGTCGCCATCCGTCTCGACGTTGGCGGGGCCTTCGTAATCGGTGCTGGGCGAGCTGGCCCAGTAAGGGACCTGCGGCGACAGGTCGTCGACCACCTCGCGCAGTGTCTTGCCGAAGAGCTCGCGCATGCCTTCGTCGATGCGCTTCACTTCGTCCGCGTTGACGAACTTGCGGAAGTCCTGGCGGTCCGGCCAGTCGTCCCAGCCGGTCTGCACTTCGTTGTTGCCGGCCCAGAGCACGATCGACGGATGGTCGCGCAGGCGGGTGACCTGCTCGATCGCCTCGATGCGCGCGTTTTCGCGGAAGGCCGTGTCGTACGGCGTGATGGCACCGCCGTACATGAAGTCCTGCCAGATCATGATGCCGAGTCGGTCGGCGGCCGCGTAGAAGGCGTCGTCCTGGTAGGTGCCGCCGCCCCACATGCGCAGCATGTTCATGTTGGCGTCCTTCGCGGAACGCAGGAATGCCTCCAAGCGCTCGGGTGTCACGCGCGTGGGGAAGCTGTCGAACGGGATGAGGTTGGCGCCCTTGGCGAAGATGGGAACGCCGTTGACGACGAAGGCGAAGCTCCTGCCCCACTGGTCCTTCTCGCGCCGCAGTTCCACCGTGCGCAGGCCGGTCTCGCGATCGGCGCTCGCTACCGTGGCACCGTTGGCGACGACGCCGGCATGGAAGCGGTAGAGGTTGGGCTCGCCGTACCCCACCGGCCACCAGCGCTGCGGATGCGCGATCGCGACCGGGAGCGAGACATGGTTTTCGCCCTTCGCGAGCGAGACGCCGCGTTCTTCGTGTCCATGGCTGCCGTCGGGTGCCGTCCAGTCCACCTGGAGCGTCACCGGGCCGGCCTTGTCCGCGCGCAGGTCGAATTGCGCGTCGAGGCGTGCGTTGTCGGCGTCGACGTGCTGCTGGGCCACATGGAAATCGGCCAGGCGCGTGTCGTCCCAGCTTTCCAGGCGCACCGGACGCCAGATGCCGAGCGTGACGTAGCGCGGGCCCCAGTCCCAACCGTACTGGTAGTTCGCCTTGCGCACGTAGTTGGAGGTCTGCTTGCCCTTGGGTTCGTCGCCGAACGCCGAGTCGAACTCTCCCGGCAGCGAGTACGGCTGCTTCATCAACCAGGGCAGCAGGCGCGCGATGGGCGACTGCAGGTGCACTTCAAGGGTATTGCCGCCCTTGCGCAGGGCGCCCTTCGCCGGCACGCGCCACTGCCGGAACATGTTGTCCGCCGACAGCAGCTTCCTGCCGTTGAGCGTGACCTCGGCAAACGTGTCGAGGCCATCGAAAATAAGATCGACGTGGCCGCGCGCCAGGGTGGCCGCGTCCACGTCGAAGTCCAGCCGGTAGTCCCAGTTGGAAAGTCCGATCCATTGCAGGCCGGCCTCGTTGTCGCGCCAGAACGGATCGCCTATCCGCTTGGCCGCCAGGAGGCCGGTCTGGACGGCTCCCGGCACCTGTGCCGGGAGCCAGTCCTTCAGGTCTGCGTGCGCGTCCGCTTCCGTCCCTTGCGCGAGACGGAAGCGCCAGCCGGCGGAAAGGTCCCTCTCCACCGGCGGGCTGGCGCTGGCCGCTCCGGCGGCGAGCCAGAAGGCCAGTACCAGCGACGCGCGGCGCATCACAGCTTGAAGCCCAGCGTCAGCGTGTACGTGCGGCCATTCTTGTACGAGTACAGCGGCTGGCTCGGACGATCGTCATACACCTGGTAGGTCTCGTCGAGCAGGTTGGTGCCGTCAAGCGAAATGCGCATGTGATCGTTGACCTGGTAGCCGACGGACGCGTCGAGTTCCCTGAAGATACCCGTGATCTGCTGGGTCTGCAGCGCGGCGATCGAGGTGAAGTACGACGAACGCCAGCTGTAGGTCACGCGAGCGCTCCACGGACCCTGCTCGAAGAACGGCGACAGGTTGAACGAGTTCTTCGAGTTGTACGGCAGCGGGAAGTCGTTGCTGGTGTCCGCATCCGAGTACGTGTAGTTGGCCAGCATGCCGAAACCGCCACCGAAGTTCTGCTGGTAGCTGATCGAGGCGCCCTTGACCTTCGCCACGCCCGCGTTGATCGGTACCTGCATTTGGTACACGTCGTCACGCTGGTTGGTCAGGTTGTACTGGGTCTCCAGCACCTGGGTGTTGAGGATGTAGCCCGAGATGCGGCGGAAGAACAGCTCCGCGGCGAGCACACTGTTCTCGGAGAAGTACCACTCCGCCGAGAAGTCGTAGTTGGTCGACTTGTACGGACCGAGATCGGTATTGCCGCGCGAGCCGGTGAGGCTGCGGTCGTCGAGCGCGACGTACGGCGTCATCTGCTGGTAGCGCGGACGCGCGATCGTCTGGGCGTAAGCGAAGCGCAGCGTCAGGTCCTGCGCGGCGTCGTACGCGATGTTCAGCGACGGCAGCCAGTTGTGGTACGCGCTGCGCTTGTTCACCGGCGCGTAGGTGTCGGTACCGACGGAATTGAAGCCATCCACGGTGTCGCGGGTGCGGAAGTAGCGCACGCCGAGGTTGCCGCGGTAGTTGTCGCCGGAGAAGTCACCCTGCACGTAGAACGCGCGGTTCTGCTCCTGGATCGCGTAGGTCGCCTTCGGATCGACCGGCGAGCCGTACTGGTCGACCAGCGCGTTCACGCCGTCCTTCAGCGCGCCCTTGCTGATGGTCGTCCAGTTGGCCATGCTCGGCGTGCCGTTGAGGCCGCCCAGGTAACCGTCGGGGGTCTGTCCGCCCGCCCAGTCGGCCAGCGTCAGGCCGTCCACGCCCATCGCCGCGAGCGACGGGAAGCGCGAGGCATAGGCATCCTGGCCGTTGTAGTGGTTGGTCGCTTTCACGCCAACCTCGATCTGGTTCAGCGGCCCCCAGGCGACGTCGTGCGAGAAGTCGGCCTGGAAGTAGCGCTCGCGGTCGTAGGTCGGTGCGCGGCTGAAGCCCACGCCATTGGTGACCGCCTGCGACGGGCTGTCCGGCGTGTTGTAGTTGATCTGCGGATGCTCGCCGGCGAGGTTCCAGTCGTAGCCGCCCAGGCTCTTGAACTGCGTGTTCCAGATGCCCTCGGAGCCACCCGTCGAACCGGTGTAGCCGATCTGGCTCGACGCGGTCCAGCCGTCGCCGTACCAGTCGGCGCGCAGCTGCGCGGTGCCGGTGTTCACCTTGGACTCGCGCTCGTAGCCATCGAGGTAGGTGGGTGCGTTCGGACCATAGGAGGCGTTCGTGATCACGCCGTTGTTGATGCTCGCCGACGTCGCGTACGGCGCGGAGCCCGACCAGTCGCCGTAGCGGCTCTGGTTGTAGTTGTCGAACTTCTCGGTGACGTAGAGCCCGGTGAAGTTCAGTTCGAAGGCATCGTTCGGCTTCCACTGCAGGCCGGTGGACACGCCGTCGCGCTTGCGGCGCTGCTGGAACCACGCGGTGTTGATCGCGGTCGGATACGTGGGCTGTTGGCCGGCCGGCACGACGCCCGGGGCGAACTGGTGGTCCGGATTGGTGTCCGTCGGATCGTTCGCGCGCTGGTAACCGAAGATCTCGGTGCCCTGGCGGTCGATGATGCGGTCGGAGTGCATCAGCGAACCGAGCACGCCGAAGGTGTTGTCCTTGTTCTTCCAGCTGTACAGCACCGAGGCGTTCGGCTTGCCGGTGTCGGCGCGGTCGTTGTAACCGTAGCTCACGTTGCCCGTGAGGGTGTTCGCCTTGAGGTCCAGCGGACGACGCGTGTTGACGATGACGGTACCGCCGATCGAGCCCTCGTCGATGTTCGCCTGCGGGGTCTTGTAGACCTGGGCGTTACCGATGATTTCCGAGGTGAGCAGGCTGTAGTCGAAGGAGCGGCTGTCCGGGTTGTTCGGGTCGGACGTCCAGTTGGTCGACGCGAGCGTCTGGCCGTTGAGCAGCAGGCGGTTCAGGGCCGGGTCCGTGCCCAGGATGCTGACCTTGTCGCCTTCGCCGAAGTTGCGGTCCACGCTGATGCCGGGCAGGTGCGAGAGCGACTCGGCCACGTTGGTATCCGGGAACTTGCCCACGTCCTCGGCCGAGATGGCGTCGACGATGGAGTCGGAGTTGCGCTTGAGGTCGAGGGACTTCTGCAGGCTTGCGCGGATACCGGTGACGGTCACGCCTTCGAGGTTGGAAGCGTCCTGGGTATTGGCGGCGTCTTTCTTTGCGGTGCTGGCGGCCGGTGCGGGCGTGGCCGCGTCCTGGGCCGTCGCGGTGCCCGCGGCGAAGAGCCCGGCCAGGATGGCCATGGAAAGTGCACTGATGCGGTGGTTCACGTCGATCTCCTGGGGAAGGGGGAGGTTCTTTTTTTCGGAACGAACGCCACCGCGCAGGCCAAGGCCCGCGTTCGCTGCGTCGCTCCGTTTGCTGTGTTCTGGCCCTGCGACTCGCCGCAGCCGACCTGCCATGCCGGCAGGTCCCACTGCCATGCGGTCCACGTTGCAGTGGTATTACCGGGCTGATTCTCTGAGCCCGCTGACAACGTTGTCAACCGATTTTTAACTCGATCTAAAACCGTGAGTTCTTAGGCAACGCCTTGAAAACAAAGGACAAGTCGCCAAGAGAAAAATACTGCACTGCGGAAAATCTCACGTCCCGTTTGGATCGATCCATGGCGAACGCAAAGGTCGGGCGGGGAGCTTTAAACGATTGGCGCAGCATGAGTTTTCCTCCCGGCCGCGTGCCCAGGAGCAGGCGCCCGGCAAACGAAGCTGCCATGCTGCGACGCAGCGAAAATCTCCGGGCATTTCGCAGCACCTCCCGGCGTCAGCATGGCCGGAAGGCGCCGCGCGCGGCCCCTCCCTATTTCTTGCGGGGGCGCTTGCTCGCCGCCGGCGAACGCTTCGTCGGGGCTGCCTTGCGAGCCGGCGCCGCCTTTTTCAGGGACGTGCTGCGCAGGACCTTCTTCGCGGCGGCGCGCTTGCGGGCCGCGCGACGTTCCGGCGACTTCTCCGCCGGCGAAACGTCCGCCTTTGGCTTCGCCGTGCGGCGGGCGTTGAGCTCGTTCGCGGTATTCAGGGGACGCCACGAGCGGCCGCCCAGGGCCAGCAAGGTGTCCGCCGAGGCCGGCCCCGCGCTGCCCGAGGCGTAATTCGGGAAGTCGGCGGGCGTGCGCTGCGACCAGTCGTCGAGGATCGGCTGCACGGCGCGCCAGCACGCTTCGACCATGTCGGCGCGCTGGAACAGCGTGGCGTCGCCCGTCATGCAGTCATAGAGGAGCGTTTCGTAGCCCACGTTCGGCTCCGCCCGGAACCAGTCGGCGTACTTGAAGTCCATGCGCACTGGCGCGAGTTCCACGCGCGGGCCCGGACGCTTCACGTCGAACTGCAACGAGATGCCTTCGTCGGGCTGGATCTGGAGCACCAGCCAGTCGGGACCGAACGCGTCCATGCCCGTGCCGCGGAACGGGGCGAACGGCGCGGACTTGAAGCGGATGGCGATCTCCGTCGTGCGCCGCCCCATGTGCTTGCCCGTGCGCAGGTAGAACGGCACCCCGGACCAGCGCCAGGTGTCGATAGAGAGTTTCATGGCGACGAAGGTTTCCGTCACGGAATCCGGTGCCACGTCCGGCTCGTCGCGGTAGGAGTTGGCCAGTTGCCCGTTCACCGCACCCGGGCCGTACTGGCCGCGGACGGCATCCTCCGGCTGGACGGGGCGGATGGCGTCGATGGTTTCCGCCTTGCGCGTGCGCACGGCTTCCGCGTCGAAGGAACTGGGCGGCTCCATCGCCACCATGGCCAGGAGCTGGAACAGGTGGTTCGGCACCATGTCGCGCAGGGCGCCCGTCTGCTCGTAGAAGGAACCACGGCGCTCCACGCCCACGGTTTCCGCGACGGTGATCTGTACGTGGTCGATACGGTCGCGGTTCCAGATCGGCTCGAACAGGCCGTTGGCGAAACGGAACGCCATGATGTTCTGCACCGTTTCCTTCCCGAGGAAATGGTCGATGCGGTAGATCTGGTCCTCCCGCAGCACCTTCAGGATGCGCTCGTTGAGGGCGCGCGCCGAGGCGAGGTCGTGGCCGAAGGGCTTCTCGATGATCACGCGACGCCAGCATTCGCCGTTCGGGCCGCCGTCTTCGACGAGCCCGGCGTCGCGCAGCTTTTCGATCACGTCGCCGAAGAAGCGCTCGGGCGTGGCGAGGTAGAACAAGACGTTGCCCTTCGTGCCACGCTTGCGCTCCACCTCGCGCAGCCGCACGGCCAGGCTCTGGAATGCCGACAGGTCGTCGAAATCGCCGGCGTGGTAACTCATCTGGCCGCTCAACCAGTTCCAGGCCTCTTCATCGAGCTTGCCGCCCGAGTTGCCCACGAAGTGTTCCAGCCCCGTGCGCAGGTTCTTCTTCCACGCGTTGTCGGTCATCTTGCCGTGGTTGAAGCCGATGACGGAGAAATTATCGGACAGCAGCCCCGTGCGGCGCATGTTGTACAGCGAAGGCACGACGAGCCGGCTGGTGAGGTCGCCGGCGGCACCGAAGATCACGACGGTACAGGGATCGGCCGGATGAGCACGCGAGGTGGCGCGCTTCGGTTGGGCTTGGCTCATGCACGGGCTCCTTGGAGTGCTTCGTCGGGTGTGGCGTGGACATCGGCCGTCGCGCTGTAACCGTTCGCGAGGCTGAAGGCGGCATTTATCAACGCGACGTGGGAAAAAGCTTGGGGGAAATTACCCAGCAGCCGCTTCGAGCGGGGATCGTACTCCTCCGAGAGCAGCCCGAGATCGTTCGTGAGGCCGATGAGGCGCGTAAAAAGTTCGCGCGCATCGTCGAGGCGGCCCAGCAAGACGTAGTTCTCCACCAGCCAGAAACTGCACGGCAGGAACTGGCCCTCCCCCGGCGGGAGGCCATCGACGCCCGTGCTGGTGTGGTAACGGAGGACGAACCCTTCGACCAGGAGGTCGTCTTCGACGGCCTTGATGGTCGCCACCACGCGCGGGTCGTCCGGCGGCAGGAAGTCGGTGAGCGTCACCAGCAGGAGGCTGGCATCGAGTTCCTTCGACCCATAGGACTGGGTGAAGCAGCCGCGCTCGGGGTCCACACCCTTGGCGAGGATGTCGGCCTTGATCTCGTCGGCGACGGCACGCCAGCGCGCGGTGAAAGCCGTGTCGTCGCCCGCACGATCCTGTTCGGAGGCCCGTTGGAAGGCCAACCAGGCCATCACCTTCGAATGGACGAAGTGGCGGGGCTCGCCGCGGATCTCCCAGATGCCGTTGTCCGGCTGCCGCCAGATGCTGGCGAGGTGCTCGAGGAATACCGATTGCACGCTGTCCGCCGTCGGTTGCCAGACCACGCCGTGACGGACGGCGTGCGCGAACGCCCCGACGAGCTCGCCGAAGATGTCCAGTTGGAACTGCGTCGACGCGGCATTGCCGATGCGGACGGGTTGCGAGCCCTCGTACCCCTGTAACCAGGGCACCTCGAACTCCTCGAGGCGGCGTTCGCCCGCGAGGCCGTACAGCACCTGCAATTGTTCCGGCGACCCCGCGACGGCGCGACGTACCCAGTCGCGCCACGCGCTGGCTTCGTCGTGGTAGCCCGCGTTGACCAGCGCCGAGAGCACGAAGGTCGCGTCCCGTGCCCAGCAGAAACGGTAATCCCAGTTGCGCTCGCCGCCGATTTGCTCCGGCAGCGACGTGGTCGGCGCGGCGACGATGCCGCCGGTGGGGAGGTAGCTCAGGCCCTTCAGCACGACCAACGAACGCCGCACGATGTCGGACCATTCGCCCGCCCCGTTGCAGCGCTCGGACCAGCCCTGCCAGAACGCGAGCGAATCGCGCAGCGACGCCTGCGGATCCAGCGCTTCGGGCGGCGGCAGGTGCGACGGGCCCCAGGCCATCGCGAAGGGAATGACATCGCCCTTCCCCACCTTGAAGCGCGCGACGCTATGCAATCCCTCGCCTTCGACGGCGACCGGACTGCGCACGACGAGCAAGTCCGGCCCGGCGACGGCGGTAAGGGTGCTCTCGTCGACACGCGTCACCCACGGCACGGCGTTGCCGTAATCGAAGCGGATGGTGAGCACGGCTTCGAAGTCGACCCGGCCTTCCAGCCCCTCGACGATACGCGTGACGCCGACCTGCTCGCCGGCGAAGGGCATGAAGTCAGTGACCCGGGCGCGGCCGGTGGCGGTACGCCATTCGGTTTCCAGGACGAGACTGCCGTCGAGGTAGCGGCGTTGGCAGGTTGCTTCGGGATCGGCCGGTGCGATGCGCCAGCGACCGTTGTCTTCGCTGCCGACCAGCGCGGCAAAGCAGGACGCCGAATCGAAGCGTGGCAGGCACAACCAGTCGATGGACCCGTCCCTTGCCACGAGCGCCGCGCTCCGGCAGTTGCCGAGCATCGCGTAGTCCTCGATGCGGGATGCCATGAGTGTCTGCTCCGTCGGCGGCTATTCGTCCTACGGTAGCGGCCGGGTCGTTAGCGCGACGTGTGGAGGCGTGCGCAGGAACGCGCACTCGGTCAGTGTGACGGAGCGTCCCGTCGTGGCCGTGCCGCTTCGAACATGCTGCGCGCCACTTCCTGTTCGCCGTAGATCACTTCGCTGGCACCGAGCGCATCCAGGTGACCCACGCATTCAGGGGAATGGGCGCGGGCCACGATCGGCAGGTCCGGACGCAGGGCCCGCGCGGCGCGGACGATCTGCCCGCCTTCGAACGGATCGGAGACGGCGACGATCAGCGCTCGGGCCTGCAGGAGATTGGCCTCGGCAAGCACGGGCGCCGCGGCCGCGTTGCCGATCACCACTTCCACATCGCCGCGCTCGCGCATCTCGCGCAATTCGCGCACGGCATCTTCGTCGGACTCGATCAGCAGCGTGCGCGTACCCGTCGCCTGCAACTCCGCAAGCACACGGCGGCCGACGCGTCCATGACCGACCAGCACGGTATGTCCGGCAGGCATGTCCGGATGGTCCTCCGGCGCATCCGCGTCATGCCGGGCGACCCACCGGTCGAGCATGGCGAAGAGCAGCGGATTGACCAGGATGGAGACGATGGCCGCGGCGAGGAGGATGTCGCGCGCCTGGGCGCTCAGCAGTCCCAGCGTGACACCGAGGCCGGCGAGGATGAAGGAGAATTCGCCGATCTGCGCCAGGCTCGTGGCGATGGTCAGCGCCGTTTTCGTGGGGCGGCCGAACAGGCGCACGATGACGAAGGCGGCGAAGGACTTGCCGACGATGATGATGAGGCACGCGGCGAGGACGACCCAGGGGCTGTCGACCAGGATCTGTGGGTTGAACAGCATGCCCACGGAAACGAAGAAGAGGACGGCGAATGCGTCGCGCAACGGCAGTGTTTCTTCCGCCGCGCGCTGCGAGAGCTTGGACTCGCCCATCATCATGCCGGCGAAGAACGCCCCGAGTTCGAAGGACACGTCGAACAGGCGCGCGGCGCCGAAGGCCACGCCCAGCGCGATGGCGAGCACGGCGAGGCGGAACAGTTCGCGCGAGCCGCTGGCCGAGACAGCCTGCAACACCCACGGAATGGCTCGCTTCCCCACGATGAGCATCAATGCGACGAAGACCACGACCTTGCCAACCGTCCAGGCCACGGTCTCGATCAGCGCGGCGGCGGTGGGCGCGGGACCCTCGTGTCCGCCGCCGAGGAAGCCACCGATTGCGGGCAGCAAAACCAGCGCCAGCACCATCGCGAGGTCTTCAACGATCAGCCAACCCACGGCAATGCGCCCACGATCCGTGTCCAGCAGACGGCGCTCTTCCATCGCGCGGAGCAACACCACCGTACTCGCTACCGACAGGGCCAGGCCGAAGACGAAACCCTGCGCGAGCGGCCAGCCCAGCAGCCAGCCCAGCAACATGCCCAGACCGGTGCCGACGGACATCTGCACGGCGGCGCCGGGAATGGAGATGGACTTGACCGCCAGCAGGTCCTTCAGCGAGAAGTGCAGGCCCACGCCGAACATGAGCAGGATGACGCCGAGGTCCGCGAGCTCCTGCGCGATGTGCGCATCGGCGACATAGCCGGGGGTGAAGGGTCCGGCGACGACACCGGCCACGAGGTAGCCGGCTAGCACCGGCAAGCGAAGCCGGACCGCGAGTGCGCCGAAGAAGAACGCTAGGACGAGGCCACCGACGAGGGTGGCGATGAGCGGCGTGGCGTCGTGCACTGATTCTCCTCGTGGATGGCCCCCGTGCCGCGTGCGGCACGGACCAAGGCTATCACCCCGCCGCGGTCAGCACCGCCAGGAAATCCCTGCCGTAGCGCTTGAGTTTGTTCTCACCCACGCCACTGATCGACGCCAGTTCGTCCTCATTGGCGGGCAGCGCACGGAGCATCGCCAGCAGCGTGGCGTCATGGAAGATGACGTAGGCAGGGACGCCGTGTTGTTTCGCCAGCTCGGACCTGACGCGGCGCAGCTCATTCCATAGCGGCTCCTCGATGGCCTCGATGCCCAGCGACGCGCCCGCCACCGCGGGAGCCGAACGCGTCGCGCGACGCCCTTTCGCCGGTCGCGCGTCCTCGCGCAGCCATACCTTGCGCTCCCCCTTCAGCACCGGTCCGCTGCCGGCGGAGAGGCGCAGGGTGCCATAGCCCTCGGGATCGGCCTCGATGAGGCCCGCCGCGAGCAGTTGGCGGAACACCGAGCGCCATTGCGTCGCGTCCATGTCGGCACCGACGCCGAACACAGTGAGCTTGTCGTGGCCGAGATCGCGCACGCGGTCCGCCGCCTCGCCACGCAGGATATCGATGAGGTGCCCCGCGCCGTACCGCTGGCCGCTGCGATAGACGCAGGACATCGCCTTTTGCGCGGCGACGGTCGCGTCCCAGGTCTTCGGGGGCTGCAGGCAGTTGTCGCAATTGCCGCAGGACTCCGGGTAGACCTCCGCGAATGCTTCCAGCAGGAGTTGCCGACGGCAGCGCGTGGCCTCCGCGTAACCCAGCAGCGAATCGAGCTTCAGCCGCTCGACGCGCTTGCGGTCGTCGCCCGCTTCCGACTGCGCGATCATCTGGCTCATGGTGACCACGTCGCCGAGGCCGTAGACCATCCACGCCTCGGCGGGCAGACCGTCGCGACCGGCGCGGCCGGTTTCCTGGTAATAGCCTTCCATGCTGCGTGGCAGGTCGAGGTGGGCGACGAAGCGCACGTCGGGCTTGTCGATGCCCATGCCGAAAGCGACCGTGGCGACCATCACCACGCCTTCCTCGCGCAGGAAGCGCTGCTGGTGGCGCGTGCGAACGGCGCCATCGAGGCCCGCGTGGTATGGCAGGGATTCGATGCCGGCTTCCGAAAGCCAAGCCGCGGTCTCGTCGACCTTGCGCCGGCTGAGGCAGTACACGATGCCGGCCTCGCCACGATGCGCGTCGAGGAAATCGAGCAACTGGCGGCGCGCGTTCTGCCGCGGCGCCACGCGATACCGGATGTTGGGCCGGTCGAAACTCGAGACGAAGCGGCGCGCCTCGTGCAGGTTGAGCCGTTCGACGATTTCTTCGCGCGTCCGTTCGTCCGCCGTGGCGGTCAGCGCGATGCGCGGCACCTCCGGAAAGCGCTCGTGCAGGATCACCAGCTCGCGATACTCGGGGCGGAAATCGTGGCCCCATTGGGAAACGCAATGCGCTTCGTCGATCGCGAACAGCGCGACGGGGATGCGATCGAGCAGACCCAGGAAACGGCCAGTGAGCAGGCGCTCCGGCGCGACGTAGAGCATGTCCAGTTCGCCGGCGAGCAGCTGGTCCTCGACCTCGCGCTGGGTGCCGGCATCGAGGCTGGAATTGAGGTAGCGCGCACGCACGCCGGCTTCGCCGAGCGCATCCACCTGGTCCTGCATCAACGCGATGAGCGGCGACACCACGATGCCCGTGCCCTGGCGCATGAGCGCCGGGATCTGGAAGCAGAGCGATTTGCCGCCACCGGTCGGCATGAGGACGAGCGCGTCCTCGCCGGCGGCCACCGCCTCGACGATCGCCTGCTGCTGACCGCGGAAACCGGGATAACCGAAAACGGAGTGGAGAAGATCGAGAGCCTGGGACTGCATCCGCCCATGCTAGCAAACCGGGGGCACCGGACCCCGCGCGACGACGTCGTGAAGAAGGCGGACCTACGTCTTTTTGCGACGAAAGTCGTTTTCTTTCGGGTCGCGTTCGTAGCTAATGGAGCCGGCCCCGGCCCGGGACCCCAACTGGCTCTTCATCCTCAAAGGGGGGATGTCATGATCAGCGCGTTCGTTACCGCCGCCGTACTCGCGGGAAGCCTCCTCATCGCCGCTTCGCCGGCCTGTGCCGCCGGAGGACGCATCGCGTTCACCGGCTCCATCGTCGAACGGTCGTGCCCCGTGCGCGAAGGCCGGCTGGACTGCCCGGGAGACCACGACGTCGACGGCGCCGTCCGCACCGTCGACGGTCGTCGGACGCACGCCCTGGACCACGTCCCGCTCTACGAGTACGCGCTGCGTCGCGATCCCACGCGATCGTGGCGGCTCACCGAGGTCACGTATCGGTAGCCCTACGCCGGCAGGCCCCAGATGGCGCGATCGAGGTCGTGATCCAGCCCGAAGGCGCTCATCGGCACGCGACCATCCTTCACGATGACGCCTTCGGCCTTCAGGCGCCGGCACTGTTCGCGGAATCCGCGCGTGCCGGCCGGGATCCCGATGCGGCCGTCAGCGCGCAGCACGCGGTGCCAGGGCAGGTCCGGCCTGTTGGGCGCCTCACCCAGCACCTTGCCGATGAGCCGGGCGCGCCCGGGATAGCCGGCGCGCGCGGCGATCGCGCCGTAACTGGCCACGCGGCCTTTCGGGATGGCGGCGACCGCCTCGATGATCCGTCGCGCCCGGATCGCGCTGGCCTCGTCGGCGGCCATTTCATCGGTCATGGTCGTTTCCTGCATGTTCCGGAACGCCGTTGAGGGTACCATCCGCATTCCCAACGACGGATCGGTTGACGACAGCCATGCGACACTTCGAGGCGATACGCTCCCATGTCGGCGGCATCCATAAGCTCCGCCAGAACGAGCCTTACATCATCAGCTTCGATCTGGAACTGCCGGACGGGCGGCACCAGGGCATCTACCTCGCCGAACTCGAGGACGGCGACGGCCAGCGTTTCCTCCGCCTGTCGACACCGATCGGCCCGCTCGCCGGCGTGGACGCCCGTCGCTGCCTGCGCTTCAACTGGGAACAGCGTACGGGTTACCTCGCGGAGGCCGATCTGGACGGCTCACCGTACCTGCACCTGTGCGAGAACCGTCCGTACGATTACCTCGACGAGCGCGAGCTCGCCCGGCTGATCGAAGAACTGGGTGCGACGGGCGACCAACTCGAACAGCTGGTCAACGGCGAAGCCGACGCGCTCTGAATCTAGGAGCCGCTATGGCGGCTCCTACAGGATCAGAAGAACAGGTTACCGAGCCTCACCAGGCCGTAGCCGATGCCCGCGGTGATCGGCAACGTCAGGATCCACGCCCACACCATGCGTTCGACGATCGACCAGCGAATGGCGTTGAAGCGCTTCGCGGCACCCACGCCCATGATCGACGCGGAGACGTTGTGCGTGGTGGATACCGGCACGCCGAGCATCGATGCCGTGAGGATCACCGCGGCGGAACTGCCTTCGGCAGCGAAGCCGTTGATCGGGTGCAGCTTCACCATCTTGTGGCCGAGCGTCTTGATGATCCGCCAGCCGCCACCCGCGGTGCCGCCCGCCATGGTGAGGGCGCAGACCACCTTCACCCAGATGGGGATCGGGAAGCCGCCCGCCGCGGCCGGATCGTGCGGAATACGCAGGAATTCCAGGAACACCGGCAGGTGGTCGAACTGCCCTGCGGCCGTGGCTCCGGCCAGGGCGAGCGCGATGATGCCCATGCTCTTCTGCGCGTCGTTCATGCCGTGCGAGAGGCCCATGGCGCTCGCCGACACGATCTGCGCCTTGCCGAAGAAGCTGTTCACGAACGGCGTACGCCCGAAACGGCGCAGGGGACCACTGCGGCTGGAAAAGAATCCGAGCATCGCGTAGAGGCCGCCCATGATGAGGAACCCGATCGCGAAGCCGAGGAACGGCGACACGATCATCGGGACGATCACCTTCGGGATCACGCCCTTGCCGAGCCACCAGTGTGCCCCGCCCTGCCACCAGATGATCGCGTGGAAGTTGTCGCCGGCCGCGGCCAGCGCCGCGCCGCACAGACCGCCGACGAGTGCATGGCTGGAGCTGGACGGCAGGCCAAGCCACCAGGTGATGAGGTTCCAGATGGTCGCGCCCAGGAGCGCGCTGATCAGCAACTGCGAACCGACTTCGACGACGCCGGTGTCGATGAGGCCCGAGGCGATCGTCGCGGCCACCGCGGTGCCCCAGAGGGCGCCCGCGAGGTTGGTGACGGCCGCCAGGAGCACGGCCTGGCCCGGGGTGAGGACCTTGGTGGCGACCACGGTGGCGATGGAATTCGCCGTGTCGTGGAAGCCGTTGATATAGGTGAAAGCGAGGGCGATCAGGACGACCGCGATGACCATGCTCATGGGAGCCCCGCCGTCAGGAGTTCTTGAGCACGATGGAGTAGACGACGTTGCCGACATCGCGGCATTTGTCGACGGCTTTCTCGACGAGCTCGAAAAGGTCCTTGGCGAGGATGGCCCGCAGCGGGTCCGACGCTTCCGCGTAGAGCGTTCGATAGGGGTCCAGGAGCAGGCGGTCCGCTTCCGACTCCAGTGCCTGGAGCTGGTCGCGCAATTTCTTCACCGGATCGATCTTCAGGCCGTGGCGCAGCTGGCCGATCATGGCGACCACGACGTCCGCGGAACGCTCCAACAGCGCCGCGCGCTGGCTGAAATCGATGCCTTGCAAGCGTTCGGCGACGATCACGTAGCGCTCGGCGAACTTCTCGATCGTCTTGGGGATCTTGTACAGCGCCGAGTTCAGGGCCTCGATGTCCTCGCGGTCCAGCGCGGTCACGAAGGTGTTCACCAGTTCCTCGCCGATCTGCCCGTGCAGGGCTTTCTCGCGGGCGCGCGCCGTGCTGAAGGCGGCCATCACCGGAGTGCGGTCGGTCTGGGTCACCAGTTCATGCATGGCCCTGGCGCTCTCGCGGGCGGCTTCGGCGCTCGCCTCGAGCAGGCCGTAGAACTTGTCGCCCTTACCGAAGATCGTCTGTAGTGAAAACATGGGGTTGCCTGGAACGTGGGGGATTTGTGACCGGCATGTTACCGGACTGACGGGCGACCTGCCTCGCCGGAGCGCGGGCGCGCTTCGCACGGCCATCTGCTATATAAGCGCCCGATGTTCACCGAAATCCTGCTGGTCCTCGTCCTTTCCCTCGGCAACGGCTTCTTCGCCCTGTCCGAAATGTCCGTGGTCGCGTCGCGCAAGAGCCGCCTGAAGCAACTGGCCCGGGACAGCCGCCGCGCCCGCGTGGCCCTGCAACTGGCCGAGGCGCCGGAACGGTTCCTCTCCACCGTCCAGGTCGGCATGACCCTGATCATCCTGGTCACCGGTGCGGTCGCGGGCGACAGCCTGGGCGAACGCTTCACGGCGATCGTGCATGGCGGCGGCCCCGCCTGGCTGGAACCGTATGCCCGGATCGTCGGCTGGCTGCTCGGCTTCCTCCTGATGTCCCTGGTCCAGATCGTCGTCGGCGAGCTGGTACCCAAGCGGGCCGCCCTCTCGGCCCCGGAACGCATCGCCTGCCAGATCGCCGTGCCGATGCTTGTGGTCTCGCGTATCACGCTGCCCATGGTGTGGCTGCTCAACCATCTGTCCACCGGCATCCTGCGCGTGTTGCGACTGCATCGTGTCGGCGCCAACGCGGCGACCGAGGAAGAGATCCGCCTCCTCGTGGCCGAGAGCGCCGAGCAGGGCATCCTCGACAGCGACGAGCGCAACATGGTGAACCGCGTGCTGCGCCTGGGCGACCGCAGCGTGGGCTCGGTCATGACGCCGCGCATGAAGATCGCCTGGCTCGATATCGATGCCCCGCATGAGGACAACCTGGCCGTCCTTCGCGAGACGCAGTTCTCGCGCTACCCCGTCTACCGGCGGGATGAAAGCGAGGTGGTCGGCACGGTGGAGGTCAAGTCGCTGGTCGTGTCGCTCGAGCGCGGCCACGTCGCCTTGTTCGACCGCGTGTCGCGGCCGCTCTTCGTGCCCGCGGCGGCACGCGCGCTGGACCTGCTGGAAGCGTTCCGCGACGCCGACACCCAACTCGCCCTGGCCGTGGACGAATACGGCGACATCGAAGGCCTGGTCACCTTGAACGACCTGCTCACGGCCGTGGTCGGCGCCACCGCGCCGGCCGCGGACGACGACGACCAGGAAGGGCCGATCGTCCGTCGCGAGGACGGCAGCTGGCTGATCGACGGCTCGCTGCCCGCGGACGACCTTCGCGAACTGCTCCAGCTCGAGCGACTGCCCAACGAGGAAGCGCACGACTTCCGCACCGTGGCCGGCATGGTCACCACGCAATTCGGGCACATCCCGCGCGCCGGCGAAGCCTTCACCTGGCAGGGCCACCGCTTCGAAGTGGTGGACATGGACGGGGCGCGCATCGACAAGGTGCTGGTCAGTACGGTGGCGACGGACGACGTCGCCGTCGAGGAGTAACCCCCGCGGCGGCCCGGTTCAATGCCGGTTCAAGCCGCGACGGCCACATTCGAGCCATGACCCAGGACGACGAACCCCGCGAGGAAAAAACCGCCGCCCTCCTCAGGGCCGCGCTCATGGCCACGCCTGGCGAGCGCATCACGATCGAGCAACTGCTCGATCCGCTGCGGCGACGCGCCTTCGGCTTCCTGCTCCTGCTGCTCGCGATCCCGAACTTCATCCCCGTGCCGGTCGGCATCGGCGGGATCATGGGCGTGCTCGTGGTGGGCCTGGGGCTGGAAATGTTGATCGGCCTGGAGCATCCGTGGATACCCGGCTTCCTCCGCCGGCGCACGATGTCGCGCGAGGGACTGTTGCGCTTCCTCGACCGCATCGCGCCGATGACCCGGCGCCTGGAAAAGATCTGCAAGCCGCGCCTGCAGCGACTCACGCGCCGGCCTTTCACCTTCGTTTCCGGCGCGATCATGATCCTCGTGGGCATCCTGCTCGCCTTGCCGATCCCGTTCACCAACTACGTCTTCGGCGGCATGCTCATCGCCTTTGCCTTCGCCCTGGTCGAACGGGACGGCGCCTTGCTGCTCGTCGTCTGGGCGACGACGATCGCGATCGTGATCGCTTCCGCCACCTTCAGCCGCGCGCTGGCCGGATTCTTCCGCGACCTCTTCTGAGGCCGGCCGCGTCAGTCTTTCTTATGGGCGATGGCGGCCATGCGCTGCGCATCGGCGAGGACGCCGTGCAGGATGCGCAGCTCGCGCAGTTCCGGGCGGGCACGCAGGAACAGCTTGCGCAGCTTCAGCATGATCGTCGTGGGCGAACGGCCCTTGTGGAACTCGATGTCGTCGAGCGTCTCGCCCAGGTGGGTGAAGAAGCGCTCAAGCTGTTCGGCATCCGCGGGAACCTCGTCCGGATCGACGTCGGCAACGGGTGTCTCCACGACCTCGCCCAATGACGCGAGCCGGAGCTCGTACGCCACGACCTGCACCGCCTGCGAGAGGTTGAGCGAACTGAAGTCGTCCACACTGGGAATGCGGACCATCGCATGGCAGCGCGACAACTCGTCGTTCTCCAGGCCCGTGCGCTCGTTGCCGAACACCAGCGCCACCTGCTCACCACGTCGCGCGGCGGCGATCGCCTGCGCGGCGCCTTCGCGAGGGTCCAGCTCCGGGAGGTTCACGCCCCGGCGGCGTGCGGACAGGCCCAGGGCGAAGGTACTGCCGGCCAGACCGGAGACCAGGTCGTCGTGGATCGCCGCCTGGCCGAGCACATCGTCGGCCCCCGCGGCGAGCGCCGTGGCCTCGGGATCGGGGAAACGGTGCGGCGCCACCAGCGTTAGCCTGTCGAAGCCCATCGTGCGGATGGCACGCGCGGCCGACCCGATGTTCCCCGAATGCGAGGTGCGGACGAGGACGAAGCGGAGGCGGTCGTGGAGCTCTGAGAGGGCCATGGCTGGCGGTACGGTCGGGGGGAGGACCGGAAAGTCTACAACGGCAACGACTTGGGCGAGGCGGAACGGGGTGGTAAACTTCCCGGTCGATGCGGCTCCGACCGCTCTCCCGTTCTTTTGCCAAGCCGAGCCCCATGCCAAGACCCGCCGTCAACGTCGCGGCGCGCGCCGCGCGCTCCGCAGGAAACATCATCCTGCGTTACATGAACCGCATCGAGGGCCTCGCCGTCGTCGAGAAGCAGCGGATGGACTTCGCCTCCGAGGTCGACCGCCTGGCGGAAGCGGAGATCGTGAAGGAACTGCACCGCGCTTATCCCACGCACGCCATCCTGGGCGAGGAGACCGGCCAGATCGGCAAGGGGCCGCTCACCTGGGTCATCGATCCCCTGGACGGCACGCACAACTACTTGCGCGGCATTCCGCACTTCAGCGTGTCGATCGCCCTCGTCGAGAAGGGTGAACCGGTGTACGGCGTGGTGTTCGATCCGCTGCGCGACGAGCTGTTCACCGCGAGCAAGGGCGACGGTGCCTACCTCAACGACCGCCGCATCCGCGTGGGCAAGCGGGAAGGGCTGACCGGCGCGCTGATCGCCACCGGCTTCCCCTACCGCGTGCGCAACCACCTCGAATCGCAGCTCGCCATGACCGCCGCGTTGCTCAAGGAAGCAGAGGACGTCCGCCGCATGGGCTCCGCCGCGCTCGACCTGGCCTATGTGGCCGCCGGTCGCGTCGACGGCTACTTCGAGCCGGGCCTCAGCGTGTGGGACATCGCCGCCGGCGCCCTCCTCGTCCGCGAGGCGGGCGGCGTCTACGGCGACTTCGCGGGCCGCGAAGGCCTGCCGGAAAGCGGCAACATCATCGCGGGCAACCACAAGGTCGCCGCCGCCATGACCGAGATCATCGGCGCCAACGCGACGCCACGCCTGCTCGGGACATAACCCTACAAGCGCCCGGGGCAATGCCCCGGCGCTACTTCCGGTTTTCCTACATACCGCTCCGGGTTCGGCCGGTACCTTTCCGTCTGCGAACGGAAGGTTCGCGGACCGTATCCCCGACGGAAAGGAAAGCCATGACTCCCCCCACCACGCGCCACGGTCGCCTCGCTGCCGCTTTCGCGCTCGCCTTCGCGCTGGCCGGCCTCGCTCCGGCAAGTCACGCCGACGTACGCAGCATGGTCGTCACGTCCGACCCGCAGTACCCATGGACACCCGCGAGCGACGCGGACGAACCTGAGGGCGAGGACGCCCGCAATGCGCGTTCCGAGGCGCTGATCGAAGAGCAATACCGCAGCATCGCCGCCTACCGGGCGGCGCGTCCCGGCGAGGACATCCCCGTGTTCATCAACGGCGACATCACCGCCTATGGCCACGGCTGGCAACGCAGCGTGATGGCCCGACTGCTTCCGATCCTTGGTGAAAACGTGCACTTCGGCCTCGGCAACCACGATTACGAGAACAATATCCGGCAGGACGACGGCAGCGGCTGCTACAACAACGGCTGCGCGCGTGACAGCATCGACGACCTCGTGCGCCACGTCACACGGAAGCGCGAGAAGGTCTCGTTCGATTTCACGACCTACCCGGGCCTGCTCGGCAACGATCACGTGGGGAGCCTTGCCTACGCGGTGCGCGCGGCCGGCATGGAGCGTGTTTTGAACGTGCAGCTCAACAACCATCCCAGCTACGAGGTCGCGTTCGACTCGCTGATCGGTCTTCGCACGTCCAGCTATCGAGTCACCTCATCGCTTCCGTGGCTCGAGAACCTGCTCGACACGCAACTCAAGGTTCCCGCCTATGGCACGCCAGCGGACCGGCCCTTCGACTTCGCGATCGTGCACATGCACGATCCCGACTCCACCTATGGAGCACCCCTGGCGACCTTGCTGGCCGAACACGATGTAGCCGTCGTGTTCGCCGGGCATTATCACCAGACCCTCGGGTATTACCGCAGCATCGGCGGCGTACCGGTGTACCTGAGTGGCTCGGCATCGCAGCGCACGTACCTGATCGTCGAGCACGACACGGACGTGTCCGTCCTGCGCGTCTATGGCGTGCGTGACAACGATCCCGAGCGCAAGCGGCTGATCGGCACGGTGCGCATCCCGCAGGGCTAGTGTCCCGCCGAGGGTTCGCCCTTCAGCAGGTTGCGCAGGAAGGGCACCGTCACTCGCCGCTGCGCGGCGAGTGACGCCCGGTCCAGCGTATCGAGGAGGTCGAGCAGCGTGCCGAGATCGCGCGCGTGATGGACGAACAGCCAGTCGAGCACGGCGTCGTCGAGCTCGATGCCGCGCGCCGCGGCCTGCTCGCGCAGCACGTGCCTGCGCTCCGCGTCGTCCAGCGGTTTCAACACCGCCTGGGTCAGCGAACCGAGGCGCGAACGCAGGTCCGGCAAGGCGACTCCGAGGGAAGCGGGCGGTGCCAGGGCGGAGAACAGCAACGTGCAACCTTCGGCCCGATAGCGGTTGAAGGTGTCGAACAGCGCGTGCTCCGCTTCGCCCTCCCCGGCGACGGAGTCGATGTCATCGATGGCGAGCAGGTCGCTGCCGGCCATGCCGCGAATCGCCGCCGCGCGCGAGCCGCGCAGTCCGGCCAGCGGCAGGTACTGCACGGTGCGTCCGGCATCGATGGCGGCCTGGCAGGCGGCAACGAGGAGATGGCTGCGGCCGCTGCCCAGTGGACCTGCCATGAACACCCAGGGCGCCGCGGCGTCCGTCGCCGCGGCGCGCACGGCCTCCAGCGCGACGGCATTTTCGCCCGCCCGGAAGTGCTCGAAGCGCTGCCGACGCGGCCAGCGCAAGGCAAGCGGAAGCTGGCTCGTCATGGATCGACGTCGCGAGGAACCTGCGTCTGTCCCGGTGGCGCCGCCACGTCGACGTCCACTTCCACCTGGACGGACTCCACCGTCGCCCCCGCCGCCGGCTCCGTATAGAGGTCGCTCGCGCGGTAACGCGTGAAGGCGTAACGCATCAGCACCACCACGACCGACGCCGCGGGCAGCGCCAGCAGCACACCGAGGAAACCGAACAGGTGACCACCGGCCAGCACGGCGAAGATCACCGCCACGGGATGCAACCCGATCTTGCCGCCGACCAGGCGCGGTACGAGGACGTATCCCTCGAGCAACTGACCGACGGTGAACACAACGGCGACCAGGATGACGTGCGTCCAGTCGCCGTATTGCACGAGCGCCGCGATCAGCGCGGCGACGAAGCCGATCATGAAGCCGAGGTACGGCACGAAGCTGAGCAGGCCGGCCACCATGCCGATCAGCGGACCGATCGAGATGCCGATCACCGTGAGACCCAGGCCGTAGAACACGCCGAGGGCGAGCATCACCAGCAACTGGCCGCGAACGAAAGCGCCGAGCACCTGGTCCGACTCGCGGGCGAGGCGGACAACGGTCGGCTCGATCGAGCGTGGGAGCAGGCGCTGGATGTGCGCCATCAGCGTGTCCCAGTCGCGCAGCAGGTAGAAGGCGACGACGGGGATCAACACCGCATTGGTCAGCCACATGACCACGCCCATGCCGGACGCGGTGACCTTCGCCACCGCCTTGGCGGCGATGCCGCCAACCGACCCGATGTGCTCGCGGATCGTCGCCAGCAGGCGGTCGGTGTCGAACACGTTGGCGTCCAGGCGCAGCTTGGCCTGGATCCAGGGCAGCGCGGTGGTGCGCACCCACTCGACGTAATGGGGCAGGTTCTCGGAGAGGTTTTCGAACTGGTGCTGGATCAGCGGGATCAGCAGCAGGAGCACGCCGATGAAGACCAGAGAGATGACGGCGAAAACGATGCTCACCGCCCAGGTGCGGCCCATGCCGACGCGCTGCAGGCGATCGGCGAGCGGGTCGCCGAGGTAGGCGAGCATCGCGGCGAGGGCGAACGGCATCAGTACCGGCGCCAGCAGCCAGATCACGAAGATGATGACGGCCGCGATCGCCAGCAGCTGCCAGCGGCGCGAGGTGTCGTGGTTCATGGTCATGCGTCAGGGCACCCAGCGCACGGCGAGGTCCGCCCCATCGTGGCCGTCCGTCGCCAGGATGTGACCGCCTGCCGCGTAGCCGGCGATGAGCCGGGCCAGCGGTGCGTTCGCGGAGACGTTGAAGAGCACACCGTCGGCCGTGGCCGCGGCAGGGGCGATGGACTTGACCGCCGGGTCGTTCTGGAACGTCGAGAGCAGCCCGGCGTAGTCGGTGGCGGAGCGGAGCCCCGCCACCCACACCGTGCCGCTGGAGCTGCCACCCTGGGTAGCGGCGAACTGGCGGTCCAGCTTGTCGGCCATCGCGTTGGCACCGTTGGTCAGCAGGGCCGCGCGGGCTTCGCCGCTGTCCTTCCAGGTGGACGTCCGGCCGGCCGAGACGAGCGTCCAGTCGGTCTGGTCGTTGCCGATCTTGCCGACCAGCACGACCGCGGTGTTGTACTGCCGTGCCACCGTGGCGACCGCCGCCGGGTCTCCCGCGGCCAGCGCCGCCGGGTCCGGGATCGCGTCGCCCTTCGGCACCACGATCTGGTAGCCGCGGGTGTCGGCCATCTGCGCCAGGGGCACCAGGTCTTCCTGGCCGAGGAGTTTGCCGCCGGCGTCCCGCGCGACGACCAGCACGGGCGCCTTGGGCGCGGCGGCCGAGGCGTCGCCGACAGCGAGGACACGGCGGACCGCACCGGGATCGAAAACGATCTCCAGGCTCAGAGGCGCGCCATTGGCGCCGCCCGTGCGGGCGTAGTGGTATTGCTGGACGAGGCCGCCGGGCTGCTTCATGGCGTCGGCGTAGCCGGCCTTGCCACGCGGATCGGCCCCGTTCGAGGCCCTTGCCAGCACCTGGGTGAGGCCCGTGGCGAAGGCCTGGTCGCGTACCGCGGCGCTCGTGTCGGCCACCGGCACGGTGACCGTATAGATGGGCGTCTGGGCCCAGGCAGTGCCGAGGCTGGCCGCCACGAAGAGCATCAATGATGCGAGGAGTCGGACTGGGCGCATGGGCTTGGCATCGCTCGAGTGAAGGCGGGAGTCTGCCCAAACCGTGCCATGGCGTCCATCCAGGGGGTGTGCAGGGGCAAGGTGGAACAGCCGCTTGCTGCTAGAATGCGCGGTTTCCAATACGTGCCGGAACTGCTTATGTCCTCCGACCAGGGCTCCCTCACCTACCGCGACGCGGGCGTCGACATCGATGCCGGCAACGCGCTCGTCGAGCGCATCAAGCCGATGGTCAAGCGGACGTTCCGGCCTGAGGTGATGGGCGGGCTCGGCGGCTTCGGCGGCCTGTTCGACCTCTCCGGCCGTTACAAGGAGCCGGTGCTCGTCTCCGGCACCGATGGCGTCGGCACCAAGCTCAAGCTCGCCCAGCAGCTCGGCCGCCATGACACCATCGGCATCGATCTTGTCGGCATGTGCGTCAACGACGTGCTCGTGCAGGGTGCGGAGCCGCTGTTCTTCCTCGATTACTTTGCGACCGGCAAGCTCGACGTCGATACGGCCGCGGCCGTCGTCAGCGGCATCGCGCGCGGTTGCGAACTCGCCGGCTGCGCGCTCATCGGCGGCGAAACCGCGGAGATGCCCGACATGTATCCGCCCGGCGAGTACGACCTCGCCGGCTTCACCGTCGGTGCCGTGGAGAAATCCGCGATGAACGACGGCTCGTCCATCGTCGCCGGCGATGCGATCCTCGGCGTGGCGTCGTCCGGCCCGCATTCGAATGGGTATTCGCTGATCCGCCGTATCCTCGAACGCGCGGGTTCGCCCCTCGAGACCGACCTTGACGGCGTGAAGCTCGTCGATGCCCTCATGGCGCCCACGACCATCTACGTGAAGCCCATGCTCGAGCTGATCGGCGCAGTGGACGTGCACGGCATGGCGCACATCACGGGCGGCGGACTGAAGGAAAACATCATCCGCGTCGTGCCGGATGGTCTCGCCCTGTCGATCGATGCCTCCTCGTGGGAGCTGCCGCCGGTATTCGAATGGCTGCAGCGCGAAGGCAACGTCGCCGACGAGGAAATGTGGCGCACGTTCAACTGCGGCATCGGCTTCACCGTGCTCCTGGCCCCCGAACAGGTCCAGGCGGCACGTGCCCTGCTGGCGAACCACGGCCTCGAGAGCCAGGTCATCGGTCGCGTCGTGGCCGACGAAGGCGGCGATCGCGTCCACATCGCCTGACCCCCGATGACTCGTCCCCTGCGCGTTGCCGCGCTCGCTTCCGGGCGCGGCAGTAACCTCGCCGCGCTCATCGCCGCGCGCGATGCCGGTCGCCTGCCCATCGAATTCACCCTCGTGGGCAGCGACAAGAAGCAGGCGGGTGCGCTGGCGATCGCCGCAGCCGCCGGCATTCCCACGGTGTCGATGAATCCGAAGGATTACGCCACTCGCGCCGAGTTCGACGCGGCCTTGTTCGGTCGCGTCGCCGACAGCGGGGCCGAGCTGCTCGTGCTGGCCGGCTACATGCGCATCGTCGATGCCGCCGTGGTCGCCCACTGGGAGGGGCGCGCGATCAACGTGCACCCTTCCCTCCTGCCGAAGTATCGCGGCCTGCATACGCACCGGCGCTGCCTGGAGGCGGGCGACACCGAGCACGGCGCCAGCGTGCATTTCGTCACTGCCGAACTCGACGGCGGCCCCGTCGTCGCGCAGGCACGCATCCCAGTGCACCCGGGCGACAGCGAGGACGATCTCGCGACGCGGCTGCTGGTGGAGGAACACAAGCTGCTACCGGCCGTGGTGGGCGCCATCGCGATGGGTCGCCTGGGCTGGCAGGACGGTCCGGTCTTCGATGGGACCGCCCTGAGGCAACCGCTGGACCTCGCCGATTTCCTGTAGGAGCCGCTATAGCGGCTCCCACAGATAAGGCGCTCGCCCCGGATTCAGGCGGCTTGGATACACTCGGCGACATGACCAAAACCACCCTGTTCCGCGCCGGCCTCGCGCTGGCCCTCGCCCTGCCCGCCGCCGCGTTCGCCGTGGACGTGCCGCAGTCTTTCACGGCGACCTACCAGGTCCTCAAGGACGGCGGCCCGCTCGGCGAGGCCACCATCACCTTGAAGCCGGCCAGCGGCGGGCAATTCGAATACGCGAACGAGACGAAGGGCACCTCGGGGCTCGCGGCCATGCTCGGCGCCAACGTCTCGGAAACCTCGCGCTTCACCTGGGTGGGCCAGGTTCCGCAAGCGGTCAGTTACCACTACCAGCTACAGGCGGCGGTGAAGTCGAAGACGCGCGACCTGACGGTGCAGGGCGGAACCGTGCAGGTCCAGGACAACAAGAAGAGCTTCAGCTATCCCGCCGTGCCGGGCATGGTCGAGCGCAACACGCTTCCCCTCGCCCTCGGCCTCGCGCTGCGCTCGGGCAAGAAGGACGTGGCCTTTCCGGTCGCCGTGAAGCAGGAAGTCGAGAACCAGCAGTTCAAGGTATCGGCCACGGAGAAGGTCACCGTGCCGGCCGGGTCGTTCGACGCTGTTCGTGTGGACCGCACCGACGCCGACCGCGGCTTCAACGCGTGGTACGTGCCGTCGAAGTATCCGGTGCCGGTGAAGCTCGCACAGAAAGACGGCGGCGACCTGACGATGGAACTGGTGAAGTTCGAGGGTCGCTAAGAAACCATGTGGGAGCCGCTATAGCGGCTCCTACAGCCGCCATCGCGGCACCTACACAGGCCCCTCAGCCCGGCAGGCGGCGGATGCGCGCGCCGAGCACGCCGAGCTTTTCCTCGATGTTCTCGTAGCCGCGATCGATGTGGTACACGCGGTCGACGGTCGTGTCGCCTTCGGCGACGAGCCCGGCGAGCACCAGGCACGCGGACGCGCGCAGGTCGGTCGCCATGATCGGCGCGCCGCTCATCTTCGCCACGCCGGTGATGATGGCCGTGTTGCCTTCGAGGCGGATGTCCGCGCCGAGGCGCTGCAGTTCCAGCGCGTGCATGAAACGGTTCTCGAAGACGGTCTCGGTGATCACGCCGACGCCCTCGGCCACGCAGTTGAGCGCGGTGAACTGCGCCTGCATGTCGGTGGGGAACGCGGGGTACGGCGCGGTCGTCAGGTTCACGGCCTTCGGCCGGCGGCCCTGCATGTCGAGCTCGATCCAGTCCTTGCCGGTACTGATGTGCGCGCCGGCTTCCTCGAGTTTCTGGAGTACCGCGTCCATCGTGTCGGCACGCGCACCACGTGCGCGGACCTTGCCGCCCGTCATCGCGGCGCCGACGAGGAAGGTACCGGTCTCGATGCGATCGGGAAGCACCTCGTAATGCGCACCGTGCAGGCGCTCGACGCCCTCGACGATCAGTGTGGAGGTGCCGATGCCGTCGATCTTCGCGCCCATCGCGAGCAGGCAGTGCGCGAGGTCGACGACCTCGGGCTCCTGCGCCGCGTTCTCGATGATCGTGGTGCCTTCGGCGAGCGTGGCGGCCATCAGGATGTTTTCGGTGCCGGTGACGGTCACCATGTCCATGACGATGCGCGCGCCCTTCAGGCGGCCCGACCTTGCCTTGATGTAGCCGTTCTCCACGCTCACGTCGGCGCCCAGCGCCTGCAGGCCACGGATGTGCTGATCGACCGGACGGGAGCCGATCGCGCAGCCGCCCGGAAGGGATACTTCCGCCTTGCCGTAGCGCGCGACGAGCGGACCGAGCACGAGGATCGACGCGCGCATCGTGCGGACGAGGTCGTACGGGGCGACGCAGGAATTTTCGGGACGCGGATCGATGTGCATCTTCATGCGATCGTCGAGGACGACGCGCACGCCCATGCGGCCAAGCAGTTCGATGAAGGTGGTCACGTCGTGCAGGTGCGGCACGTTGCCGATGCTCACCGGTTCGTCGGCAAGCAGGCAGGAGGCGAGGATGGGCAGGACGGCGTTCTTCGCGCCGGAAATGCCGACCTCGCCATGGAGCGGCTGGCCGCCGCTGATCAGGATCTTGGCCATGGGTTGGGAGTGCCTTGAAGGAGAAATCGGCGAAGACGGCCTGGCGCGCGACTCAGCGGCGGCCGGCGGCTTCTTCGGGAGTGAGGGTCTTTAGGCCAAGCGCGTGGATGGCGCCGCCCATGAGGTCGCCGAGGGTCGCATAGACGAGGCGGTGGCGGGCCAGGGGCAATTTGCCGGCGAACTGTTCCGAGACGACTTCGGCTTCGAAATGGACGCCGTCGTCGCCTTGCACGGCCACCCGGGCGCCGGGCAGGCCGGCTTCGATCAATGCCTGGATGCGCGCAGCGTCCATGGATTCTCCGGTAGAGGGGGTCGCCGCGGGCCGGGGTTCCGAAACGGACCCTGAACCACCCGTCGATGGCAGCAACCATAAAATGAGAATATGTAATGGTAATGGAAATCCGGTGTCGCAGAAATGGACATCCCGGGTAACCAAGGGACTGCCCCACCCGGACTTCGAGGTCGCATGAACGCCCGCACCGCCCCGCCCGCCGACGCCCGCCTCGTGAACGCCGACACCGTCATACGGAGCGCTCGCAACGTCATCAAGACCGAAGCCGCGGCGATTCGCGCCCTGGAAGCCAAGGTCGACGCCGCCTTCGTCGAGGCCTGCCAGATGATCCTGGCCTGCAAGGGCCGGGTGGTGGTGTCGGGGATGGGCAAATCCGGCCATATCGGGCGGAAGATCGCGGCGACGCTGGCATCCACCGGCACCCCTTCCTTCTTCGTCCACCCCGGCGAGGCCAGCCACGGCGACCTCGGCATGATCCAGCCCGACGATATCGTGCTGGGGATTTCGTATTCGGGCGAAACCGACGAACTGCTCTACATCTTGCCGGCCATCAAGCGCCAGGGCATCGGCCTCATCGCGATCACCGGCAATCCGAAGTCGTCGCTGGCCACCCAGGCCGACCTCAACCTCGACGCGAATGTCGCATCCGAAGCCTGCCCTCACGGACTCGCCCCGACCGCCAGCACCACGGCGGCCCTGGTCATGGGCGACGCCCTCGCCGTTGCATTGCTGGAGGCCCGCGGCTTCACCTCCGACGACTTCGCCCGCTCGCATCCCGCGGGCAGCCTTGGTCGCCGTCTGCTCCTGCACATCTCCGACGTGATGCACTCCGGCGACGACGTGCCGCGCGTTCGCCTCGAGGCCACGCTCAGCGAAGCGCTGGTCGAGATGTCGCGCAAGCGACTGGGCATGACCGCCGTCGTCGACGCGGAGGGACGCCTCCTCGGCGTCTTCACCGACGGTGACCTGCGTCGCGCGCTGGACGACGATGGCGTCGACCTGCGCAGCGCGTCCGTGGCGCAACTCATGACGCGCGGTCCGAAGACCATCGGATCGGACAAGCTCGCCGTCGAGGCCGCACAGCTCATGGAACGGCACCAGATCAACGCCCTCCTGGTGATCGACGCGGACGGCTGCGTCGTCGGCGCATTGAACATCCACGACCTGCTTCGGGCCCGCGTCGTCTGAACAACCGTTCCCAGGCGCGCTTCCGGCGCGCCCCCTCCGTCCCCACATAGCGAACCATGGCCTACACGCATTACACCGAGATTCCCGCCGACGTCGCCGAGCGAGCGGCCCGCGTGCGCCTGGTCGTGTTCGATGTCGACGGCACCCTTACCGACGGCCGCCTCTGGTATGGCGAGGACGGTCGCGAAACCAAGGTCTTCCACGTGCACGACGGGCTCGGCCTCAAGGCACTGGAACGCAACGGCGTGAAGGTCGCGATCATCACCGCCAGGATCAGTCATCCGGTGTCGCTGCGCGCCGAGGAACTCGGCATCGCGCACGTCTACCAGGGCCAGAAGGACAAGCGGGCCTGCCTGACCGGGTTGCTCGACGCGCTCGGGCTCGCGCCGGAACAGTCGGCCTTCGTCGGCGACGACCTCCCGGACCTTCCCGCCATGGGTCTCGCCGGCCTGGCGGTGGCGACGGCCAACGCGCATCCCTGGGTTGCCGAGCGCGCCCACTGGCGCACCCGCCTCATCGGCGGTTATGGCGCAGCCCGCGAGGTCGCCGACATGATCCTCGCGGCGCAGGGCAAGGCCGAGGCCGAACGGGACCGCTGGCTGTGAGCGTGTTCAATCTCCTCAAGGACACGAGCGCCGCCGGCGTCGCGGGCATTCTTGCCGCGGTCCTGGGTGTCAGCGTGCTGCTGTATTACTGGACGGCGCCCGAGAAGAAAGTACAGGACTTCATCGGCCCGCCGCGTTCCGGTTATGTGCTGACCCACTTCGATCTCGATTCCTATAACGAGGAAGGCAAGCCCGCGTTCAAGCTGGTCGCGCCGCACCTGGAACGGCGCGAGGGCGACGAATCGCTGTACATCAACGCGCCCGACTTCGTGCTTCCGTCCACCAAGGAAGCGAACGTTCCGCCGTGGACCGGGCACTCCCAGTACGGGTGGGTGAACAAGGACGGCAGCCTGCTCAAACTGCAAGGCAAGGTCCATATGGACCGGGTGGCCTTCCAGACCAATCCGCCCGCCAGCATCGATACGTCGGAAGTCACGGCCTGGCCGAAGGAAAACCGCCTGGAAACCGCCGAGGCGGCGCGGATCGTCCAGGGAACCTCTACAATGCAGGGCGTTGGCATGCGCGCCAATCTCGACACCAAGCACCTGGAGCTCCTCGATGCAGTCCACACCGTCTACCAGCCGCGCAAGCGCTAAGGCCGTCGTCGCGGCGCTCGGCGTGGCGCTCCTGGCGAGCATGCCCGTCTATGCCAAGCAATCCGACCGCAACCAGCCAGCGGACGTCACGTCGAAGTCGTTCGATGGCACGCAGGCGCCGCAGAACGGCCAGCCCGGCAAGGTCATCTGGACCACGAACGTCGTCCTGACGCAGGGCACGCTCAAGATCACGGGCAGCAAGGCCACGGGTTACCTCGACGCCGACAGCCACCTCATCCGCGTGATCGTCGATGGCAACCCCGCCACCATCCACCAGCTGGACGACCAGGACCAGCCGATGGACGGAAAGGCCTCGAACATCGACTACAAGATCGAACAGGACTACGCGGTGCTCACGGGCAACGCGAAGGTCAACCAGCCGGCGAAGGGCAGCGCCGAGGGCGACAAGCTCACCTACAACACCAAGGACAGCACGATGACGGGCGAGAGCACCGGCGGCGCCCCCGTGCACATGACCTTCCAGCCGAAGAACAAGACGCCCGCGCCCGCCCCCGCGAAGCCAGCGTCCAACGACACGAAGAAGCCCTGACCCGATGCTTTCAGCCCAAGGCCTGCAGAAGCGCTTCCGCGCGCGCCAGGTAGTCCGTGATTTCGCCTTCTCCATCCGCGAGGGTGAAGTGGTCGGCCTGCTCGGCCCCAACGGCGCCGGCAAGACCACCTGCTTCTACATGGTGGTGGGCCTGATCCAGGCCGACGCCGGTTCGATCAAGCTCGACCAGCAGGACATCACCGGGCTGCCCATGCACTCCCGGGCGAAACTCGGCATCGGTTACCTCCCGCAGGAGGCGTCGGTGTTCCGCCGCCTCAGCGTGGCGGACAACATCCTGGCCGTGCTCGAACTGCGCGAAGGCATGAGCCAGAAGCAGCGCGAGGACGAACTGGAAAGCCTGCTCGACGAACTCAAGATCGCGCACATCGCCGAGCAGAAAGGCATCAGCCTTTCCGGTGGCGAACGTCGCCGCGTCGAGATCGCCCGCGCCTTGGCGGCCCGGCCGCGGTACATGCTGCTCGACGAACCCTTCGCGGGCGTCGACCCCATCTCGGTGGGTGAGATCCAGCGCATCGTCCGTCACCTGAAGGAGCGCGGCATCGGTGTCCTGATCACCGACCATAACGTCCGCGAAACCCTCGGCATATGCGATCGCGCGTACATCCTCAACGACGGCGAAGTCTTGGCGCGCGGTACGCCCCAGCACATCCTGGCGGACGAAAAGGTGCGTGAGGTGTACCTGGGACGTGAATTCAGGATATGACGGATGGACGGCGGTCGTGGGGGCTGCGTAGCCCACCCGGCCGCTGGTTTGGTCTGGCCTTTAGGGGTTAGGATGCTCCGGTAAACCCCACGCATCGAAGGCATGAAACCCGGACTCCAGTTTCGGCTCCACCAGCAGCTCACGCTGACGCCGCAGCTCCAACAGGCCATCCGCCTGTTGCAGTTGTCCCAGCTGGAGCTCGAGGCCGAACTCCGCCAGATCGCGGAAAGCAATCCGTTGCTCGAGTTCGCCGAAGATGCCGAATCCGAGCTCGACCCCGACGCACCCGAAGAGGACGGCTACGAGATCCCCGAATTCACGTCGCGGGACGAACCGCCGGCCAAGGCGTCCAAGGACGACGAGGAATCCACCGTCGCTCCTTCCGAGGAACTGGCGCCGGAGTGGGAAGACGACCGCTTCCATGGCGACTCCAGCGAATACGGTGGCTCGTCGTCGCGCACGGGAGGCGTGGACGAAGACGGCTTCGAGCCGCAGAACGCCGCGCCGGAGAGTCTCCAGCAACACCTGGAGTGGCAGCTCAACCTGTCGCAGTTCTCGCCGCGCGACCACGCGATCGCCACCGCGATCATCCATGCGTTGGACGAGGACGGTTATCTGCGCGACGGCACGGCAGCGGTGGAAGCCGCCCTGCCCTCCGAGATGCAGGCGACGGCGGACGAGATCGACGCGGTGCGCCAGCGCGTGCAGCGCTTCGATCCCACGGGCATCGCCAGCCTGGACCTCCGCGACTGCCTGTTTTGCCAGCTTTCCCAGTTCTCGCTCGATACGCCGCATCGCGAACTCGCGATCCGCGTCGTGAACGAGGAACTGGAACTGCTGGCGCGCAACGACGTCGCCAAGATCGCCCGCCGACTCAAGGCCGCCGAAGACCACGTCGCCGCGGCCGCCGCGCTGATCCGCAGCCTCGACCCGCGCCCGGGTGCGGCGCTCGATGCCACGCCGGTCGAATACGTCGCCCCGGACGTCTACGCGCGTCGGGAGAACGGCCGCTGGCAGGTCAGCCTCAATCCGGACGCCCAGCCGCGGCTGGGTCTTAACCAGCATTACTGCAACCTCATCGCCCGGGCGCGCGGCGACGACGCCACCTGGATGAAGGGACAGCTGCAGGAGGCCCGCTGGCTGCTGAAGAGCCTGCAATCGCGCGCTGAAACCCTGCAGAAGGTGGCCGACGTGATCGTCCGCCGGCAGAGCGCCTTCCTCGATTACGGCCCCGAGGCCATGCATCCGTTGGTTTTGCGTGAAGTGGCCGAGGAGGTGGGCATGCATGAATCCACCATTTCCCGTGTCACGACGCGAAAGTACATGCACACCCCCCGCGGCACCTTCGAGCTGAAGCACTTCTTCTCCAGCGGCGTGGCGACCGAAGACGGCGGCAGCGCCTCGGCGACGGCCATCCAGGCCATGCTTCGCAAACTCATCACGGCCGAGGACGCGCGGCGGCCGCTCTCCGACCAGGCGCTGGCCGAGGAGCTGCATCGACGCGGCATTCAGGTCGCCCGACGTACCGTGGCAAAGTACCGGGAAGCGATGCGCATCCCCAGTTCCAGCGAACGCGTCCGCGCCAACTGACGACGCGAAGGAACCCCACCGGAGGTCCACGGTCCAACCAGTTCAAGCTAGAGGAGCGACGCTCCGTCGCTCCGGTCTCGCCGCCACGAGGCGGCACCCTCAGCAAGAAGGAGGCGTCAATGCAAATCCAGATCAGCGGCCAGCACATCCAGATCACCCCCGCCCTGCGCGAGCGCGTGGAACTACAGATCGGTCGCTTCGAACGCCTTTTCGACAACATCACGGGACTCGACGTCGTCCTGTCCGTCGACAAGAACGAGCACAAGGCCAGCGGTACCCTGCATTGCTCCGGTACCCGCCTGCACGCGGACGGCATTGCGCGGCTCGAGGACGACAACAAGAACGACACCCTCTACACCGCCATCGACGCGATGGTCGGCAAGCTGGCCGACCAGCTCCGGAAGCATAAGGAAAAGCTCAAGGACCACCACAACAGCGAGGTCCGGGAGGCCCGCGCCGCCACCTGACGTCCGGGGCCACCCGGCAGCCCGCCCGCCCTTGATGGCACAATAGGACCCAGGCCGGCACGCCCCGCGTGTCGGCCTTTCCTTATCGAGAGGCCCCACCGTGGACCGGCTGACCGCCAGACAATTGTTCGACGGGGTACACGAGCGCATGGCCCTGCGCTGGGCCGCCGGCATGCGCGGCGAATCCCGTGTGCTCGAGCCCAATGCCAAGCAGAGCCGGCGGCCTTCGCTGGTCGGCTACCTCAACGTGATCTACCCCAACAAGGTGCAGATCATCGGCACCGAGGAGTTGAACTTCCTCGATGGCCTGGACTCGCGCCAGCGCTGGGAAGCCATCCACAAGATCGCCGCCTACCAGCCGGCCGCGCTCATCGTCACCAAGGACCAGTCGATCCCGTCCGACCTGCGCGAGGTCGCCGAGGAGACGGACACGCCGCTGTGGCAGAGCACGAAACGCGGCCATGAACTGCTGACCTACCTGCAATACCACCTGGCGCGCACGCTTGCGCCGCGGGTGACCCTGCACGGCGTGTTCCTCGAGGTGTTCTCCATCGGCGTGCTGATCACCGGCGAGCCCGGCTCGGGCAAGAGCGAGCTGGCCCTGGAACTCATCAGCCGCGGTCACCGGCTGGTGGCGGACGACGCCACCGAGTTCACCCTCATCGCTCCCGACGTCATCGACGGCGCCTGCCCGGAACTGCTCCAGGACCTCCTGGAAGTGCGCGGCCTGGGTGTGCTCAACATCCGCGAGATGTTCGGCCATACGGCGGTGAAGCCTTCGAAATACCTGCGCCTCGTCGTCCACCTGAAGCCGCTGCGCGACGGCGAGGAGCCCGACGCGATGACCCGCCTCACCGGCGACATCAGCCGGCGCAACGTACTCGACGTGGACGTGCCGAAGATCACGATCCCCGTCGCGCCGGGCCGCAACCTCGCAGTCCTTGTCGAGGCGGCGGTGCGCAACCACGTACTGAAGAGCAAGGGCATCGATCCCGCCCAGACCTTCATCGACCGCCAGGCGCACCAGATGCGCCGCTTCTCTCCATGGTGAACCAGGACATGCTCCCGTGATCGACGAAGTCATGAGCCCCATCGTCGAACCCGACGCGATCCACCTCGTCGTGCTGACCGGCATGTCCGGCGGCGGCAAGACCGTGGCCCTGCGGGCGCTGGAGGACCTCGAGTTCTATTGCGTCGACAACATGCCCGCGGAACTGATCCCGCAGCTGGTCGCCGCCGTCAGCCAGGGCGAGCATGGGCCGCGTCGGCGCATCGCCGTGGGCGTGGACGTACGCAACCGCCGCATCGACCTCTCGCGCATGCCGCACGTGCTGTCGGAGCTGTCCACGGCGGGCGTGCACGTCCACCTGATCTTCCTCGACAGCCGCGACGACGTCCTGATCAAGCGCTATTCCGAGACCCGCCGCCGCCATCCCCTGGCGGCGGAGAAGCTCTCGCTGGCCGACTCCATCGCACAGGAACGCAAGCTGCTGCGGCCTTTGGTCTCGATCGCCGAGAAGGTCATCGATTCCAGCGACCTGAACGTGCACCAGTTGCGCCGCCTGTTCGCCACCGGCTATGCCGCGGCATCGGACGGCACGACCCTGCTTTTCGAGTCGTTCGCCTATCGCCGGGGCCTGCCGTCGGACGCGGACTTCGTCTTCGACGCGCGCTGCCTGCCCAACCCGCACTGGGACCCGCGCCTGCGGCCGTTCTCGGGCAAGGACCTGCCCGTCCGGGAGTTCCTCGACGCCAACCCGCTCGTGGGCGAGTACTATGACGACGTCGCCCGCTGGCTCGACACCTGGCTGCCGCGCTTCGACGGCGAGGACCGCAGCTATGTCACCGTGTCGATCGGCTGCACCGGCGGACGCCATCGGTCGGTCTACCTGGTCGAGAAACTGGCGCAACATTTCCGCTCGGAACGCGGCAACGTACTGACCTTCCATCGCGAACTCGAGTGACATGACCCGCTTGCAGCCAACACGAGATTTCGGGCCATGACCGTCGGGGTCCTCCTCATGACGCACGAGGCCGTCGGCAAGGCGCTGATTTCAGCCGCGCGCCACGTGATGCCGAAACTCCCGCTGGACGTCGACGCGGTCGAAGTCCCGCCCAGCGCCGACCCCGACATCATGCGCACGCTCACCGCCCGCCATGCGCGGGAGCTCGACCACGGCGATGGCGTGCTGGTGCTGGCCGACCTCTACGGCGCCACGCCGTGCAACATCGGCCTGTCGCTGGGCGAACTCGGCGTGCACCTGCGCTGCGTGTCGGGCCTGAACCTGCCGATGCTGCTGCGCGTCCTCAACTATTCGGAAAAATCGCTTCCCGAGCTGGCCGAGATCGCGGCCAGCGGCGGTCGCGGAGGGATCTTCATCGACCATGCTTGAACGTGACATCGTGGTATCGAACCGGCTCGGCCTGCACGCACGCGCATCGGCCAAGCTCGTCCAGCTGGTCGCGGGGTTCAAATCGACGGTCTGGCTCGTCAGCAAGGGACGCGAAGTGAACGCGCAGAGCATCATGGGCGTGATGATGCTGGCCGCCGGCATGGGCACCGCCCTGACCGTGCGCGCGGAGGGCGAGGACGAGGCGGAGGCCATCGCCGCCGTCGTGTCCCTGTTCGAACGCAAATTCGACGAAGGCGCCTGAGCATGACACCCCGCCCGCGCATGGAGCCCCTATGAGAGTCGTGCTGACCGGTACACCCGCCGCCCGGGGCATGGCCCTCGGCCGGGCACGCCTGGTCCAGCCGAGCCTCCTCGCGGTCGACATGCGGATGCTCGAGGACGCCGAGGTCGGCGCCGAGATAGAACGCCTGCACAAAGCCATCGACACCGCCCGCACCGAACTGCACGAGCTGCGCGGCAAGCTGCACGGCGCGCTCGCCCGCGAAGTGGGCGACTTCATCGACGCGCACAGCCTCCTCCTCGACGACGAGGAACTGCTGCGCGGACTGGACGACCTCGTCGCCGTCGGCCATTACACGGCGAGCGCCGCGTTGAAGATGCAGCGCGACCGCCTCGCCGCCGTCTTCGACGCGATGAACGACCCGTACCTGAAGAGCCGCGGCGAGGACATCGACCAGGTCATCGGCCGGGTGATGTCGGCCCTCAACCAGCAGTCCAGCCGCGAGGAACGCAAACTGGCATCACGCGTAGGCGAAATCGTCGTCAGCGACACGATCGCGCCGGCCGACATGGCCGGGATGGCCGGCCAGGGCATGCTTGGCGTCATCGCGAGCGCGGGCAGCATCTATTCGCACAGCGCCATCCTCGCGCGCAGCTTCAACATTCCCATGCTGGTCGGCACCCGCGATGCGCTCGCCACCGTCAACGACGACGACCTCGTGCTGATCGACGCGGAGCATGGCGAGGTCATCGTCCACCCGACGGCACAGGACCTGGCGCGCTACCGGCAGTGGCAGCGCCAGGCCGCCGCGGAAGGCCGCCGCCTGGCCGCGCTCGCCACGGCACCGACGCTCACCCGCGACGGCGCGCACGTGCGCCTGTACGCGAACGCCGAATTGGCGGGCGACGTCACCCTGGCCCGCTCGCGCGGCGCCGACGGCATCGGCCTTTACCGTTCCGAATTCCTGTTCCTTCGCCAACGCGGCCTCCCATCGGAGGACGAGCAGTTCGCGGCCTACCGCGATGTCGTGCTCGGCATGGGCGGCCTGCCGGTGACGATACGCACGCTCGACCTCGGCGCCGACAAGGCCGACGCGGCCGGGCTGGCAATACGCGGCGAGGACAACCCGGCACTGGGCGTCCGTGGCATCCGCCTTTCCCTGCGGTATCCGGACATTTTCAGTGTGCAGTTGCGCGCGATCCTGCGCGCGGCCTGCTACGGGCGCGTACGTATCCTTGTGCCGATGGTGACGCACATCGGCGAGCTCACGGCGGTGCGCACGCTCATCAAGAAGGCGCGCGAGGACCTCTCGCGACAAGGCCAGGAACTGCCGGAGCGGCTCGACGTCGGCGCCATGATCGAAGTGCCGGCAGCGGCGATCGGGGTCAGTTCGATCCTCGCGAAGGCCGACTTCCTCGCGATCGGCACCAACGACCTCGCCCAGTACGTCCTGGCGGCGGACCGGAACAACGACGCGCTGGAAGGTATCTACGACCCGCTGCAACCGCCGTTCCTGCGCCTGATCGCACACGTGATCGCGAGCGCGCGCCGCGCAAAGAAACCGGTGAGCCTGTGCGGCGAGATCGCCGGCGACACGCAGTTCACCGCGCTCCTCCTCGCCATGGGCCTGGAAGAATTCAGCATGCACCCAGGGCAGCTGCTACAGGTCCGCGACCGCCTCACGGCCCTCGACTGCGGGGCGCTTCGCCGCGCGGCACCGCGCCTGTTCCGCGCACATACGCGCGACGAGGTCGAGGAACGCCTGCTGGAAGTCGTGGCGAAGCAAGACGGCTGCGCCTGAGGCGCACCGTCAAGCGGTCGATGCCACCGCCTGCGGATGCAGGTTTTTTTCGGAGTCGGCGATCATCGCAAGCATGGCGTCGCTCGCCGCCTTCGCGTCGGCATCCCGGATCGCGTGGAAAACCTGCTGGTGGTAAGGCAGCGAGTACTTGAAGTTGGCCGCCGTGCGCGCGGACAACACGAAGAAGGTACCGAGGGCGGTTTCGATCACGGTGAACAGCGACCACAGCAACTCGTTGCCCGTGGCGTGTAACACCGCATCGTGGAATTTCAGGTCGGCGTCAGCCCACTCGTCGAGAGTGCTCGAGGCCTCCATGAGGCCCAGTGCCGCCTCGATGCTGGCGAGCTGCTCCGCGCTGCGATGACTCGCCGCCGCGGCAGCGGCCGCCGGTTCGATGATCTTGCGCATCTGCACCAGCTTGTGGATGAAGTCGTCCGTGGGCATCGACGCGCAGCGCCATGCGAGCACGTCGGGGTCCAGTTGGTTCCAGTGCTGTTCTTCCATCACTCGCGCCCCCACTCCCGAGCGCGATTCGATAAGGCCCTTCGCCGATAACACCTTGAGGGCTTCACGCAACGCCGTCCGGCTGACCCGCAGGCTCCCCGCCAGCGTTTCCTCCGGAGGGAACACCTCGCCCGGCTTCACCTTGCCGCCGACGATCCGCTGTCCCAGCTCCTGCACGACGTGGCCATGCAGGTTGCGCGCGGTACCGGGTTTCTTCATTGCGATCCGCCCTGTGGAAGGAAGTTAGTCGTACAAACGGACTATATGCATAACGCGAAGCTTCCCGCCAGACGGCGCTATCGCCACTGATTGATGACGCATTGCGACAGGCGAGCCGGAAAATCACCGCCACGACGGCCAATCCTCAAAGCACTACCGATTGCCGCACTGCCGCAAAGAAAAATAAGCAAATTCGGACACTTGCGACTTTGTAGGACAATGTGTTTGACTGAGTTTCGGCCGGGACCAGGGGCCGCGAAGCGACACGATCATGAGCGGGCGCCCTCGCCGGACGCCCACGGGGAAGGCTTGTCCGCGTTCGGGTAGGCGCGGTCGTCGACGGGGTAAGGCAGCATGAGGAAGGCATGTCGGGCGCTGGCGGTCGGGGTGTTCGTGGCGCTAGTGGCGCCGGTGGTGTCGGCGCGCGATGGGGCGCAGTGGACACCCGCGGAGGCGCACGCGTGGTACGCGAAGCAGGCATGGCCCGTCGGCAGCAATTACATCCCCGCCAATGCGATCAACCAGTTCGAGATGTGGCAGGCCGATAGCTTCGACCCCGCCCGGATCGACAAGGAACTGGGCTGGGCGCAGACACTCGGCATGACGACCATGCGCGTTTTCCTGCATGACCAGCTCTGGCAGCAGGACGCCGCGGGCTTCAAGAAGCGCATCGACACCTTCCTCGCCATCGCCGCCAGGCACGGCATCAAGCCCATGCTCGTGCTGTTCGATTCCTGCTGGGATCCGGTCCCGAAGCCAGGTAAGCAGCACGCTCCCCTGCCGGGTATCCACAATTCCGGTTGGGTGCAGGGGCCGGGCGTCGCGATGGACGATCCGAGCCAGTATCCGCGCCTGAAGGATTACACGGTCGACATCGTCAAAACCTTCGCCAAGGACCCGCGCATCCTGGCATGGGACGTCTGGAACGAACCGGACAATCCCGGCGGCGGCAATTACACGACCAACCCGAAGGACAAGTTCGATCGCGTGGCCCAGCTGCTGCCGCAAGTGTTCGATTGGGCACGTAGCGCGTCGCCGACGCAGCCACTCACCAGCGGCGTGTGGCACAACGACGACTGGGCGCCGGGGGCGAAGCTCAACGCGGTGGAGACCACGCAACTCGAACGCTCCGACATCGTCACCTTCCACAGCTACGACTGGCCGGAGACGTTCGTGAAGCGCGTCGCGCAGCTGAAACCTTACGGCCGCCCCATGATCTGCACGGAATACATGGCCCGCGGCGCCGGCTCGACCATCGACGAGATCCTTCCGCTGGGCAAGAAGCTCGACGTCGGCATGATCCAGTGGGGGTTCGTCGAAGGCAAAACGCAAACCACCATGCCCTGGGACTCCTGGGACAAGCCATACATCCAGAAGCCGCCCGTGCTCTGGTTCCACGACCTGCTGCACACCGACGGTACCCCGTACCGCCAGCGGGAGGTCGACATCATCCGCATGCTTTCGAAAGCCCCGCGCGGCGTCGTGCCGCCCGACGCCGTCTCGTACCCGCTACAAGCCTTGAAGACCGCTCGTTGACCCGCTAGACGACACCTAATCTCTGAGGGGAGATTTCCATGAAGCGCTTGTCTGTCCCAACGACGCTCCTGGCGTCGATGATCGCTGCTGCCCTGTCGCCCGCCTTTGCCGCCGAAAGTCCAACAACGCCAGCACCCGCAGGCACGGTGGCCCAGGCGACGAACGCGGCCCCGCAAACGACCGGCGCCACGCCCGCGAAGGACGCGAAGAAGCCCGCGGCCACGGCACAGCGCGATGCGGCGGCCAATGCCGTCAACCTCAACGCCGTGACGGTCCAGGCGCTGCGCGAGAGCCTCGCCAGCGCGCAGCAGATCAAGCAGGACTCGCGCATGGTGGTCGATTCCATCGTCGCCGAAGACGTGGGCAAGCTGCCCGACAACAGCGTGGCGGACGCCCTGCAGCGCATCACCGGCGTGCAGGTGGCGCAGGGCTTCCAGGGTGAAACGACCTCCGTGGTGATTCGTGGCTTGCCCAACGTCGCCACGACACTCAATGGCCGCGAGATCTTTTCCGGCGTCGGCCGCTCCTTCGCGTTCCAGAACCTGCCGGCCACGGCGGTGAAGGCGCTGAATGTCTATAAGTCGAGCGAGGCCAGCATGATCGACGGCGGCATCGCCGGCGTCGTCGACATGCAGCTGTACCGCCCCCTGGATTTCGACGGTTCGCGCGTGGCGGCCACTTTCAACGAGACGCACAGCCACTACGCCGACAAGAACGACCCCGAGGGCAGCCTGTTGCTGAGCAACCGGTGGCGTACCGATGCCGGCGAGTTCGGCGCGCTGCTCAATGTGGGTGCCGGCGAGCAGCACTACGAGTACAACGCGGTCTGGGGCGACTACCCGCGCGTGCTCACGGGCGCGTCGGGCGATCCCATCCGCAGCAGCAACGGCGACCTCATCTCCGCGCCCAACGGCTTCGGGGCCGACTACAACATCGGCAAGCGGAAGCGCCAAGAAGCCAACTACGCCCTGCAATGGAAGCCTAACGACCAGACCGAGTTCTACGTCGAGGGCCTGTATGACTGGATGAACGATCGTTACAACCAGCCCTACTTCTTCAGCTTCCCCACGGGAGCCGTGGACCCCACGTCGGTCACGGTGTCCGATACCTGCTATGCCAACCAGCAGACCGGGTCTCCTTACTATGGCCAACGCATCTGCGACGCCAGCAATGCGACCTGGTCCGGCAACAGCTACGCCGCCACGAGCACCCAGGCGCACCAGCAGCGTGGCCACGACATCCAGAATTCGATCGGCGCGAAGTGGCACAACGACAAGCTGACCCTGTCGACGGATTTCTCGTGGAACTCGACGTCCTTCCACGAGCAGAACTTCATCATCGATACCTTCCTCAAGGGGCCGATCACCACGGTGTGGAGCGGCAACCAGGGCGATCACACGAACTGGGGCCTCGCGGGCAGTCCGGAAACGAACCCCGCCAACTACTACCTCAACGGCCTGTTCCAGACGTGGAATAACCAGAGCGCCAAGCAATTCGCCTGGCGTGGGGACGGCAACTTCGACTTTGCCGGCGATTTCTTCCAGTACGCCGATTTCGGCCTGCGCTATTCGAACCACAAGGCCGAGTACACCGGCAGCGTGGAGATCTCGACTCCGCCGCCGGGCGGTACCGGCGACATCCCGGGCAATCCGAATCCGGACAACCAGGTGATCGCGCGTTTCCCCACCGGCTACTTCACGGCCATGCCGAGCACGTCGGCGCTGCCCACCCATTGGCTGACCGGCTCCTACGATTACCTGATCGATAACGCCGATAACCTGCGCACATTGTACGGCCTGCCCACCGGCCTGGCCCCGCAGAACCCGGGCCGCTACTACCAGATCAAGGAGCAGGCCCTCGCGGGTTACCTGCAGGTGGCGTACGGCAACGATCTCTTCGGGATGCCGTACGACGGCCTGATGGGCGTCCGCGTCGAGCGGAACCTGCGCCGGCTCAATGCCTTCTCGTACGACGCCAGCACGAACGTCTACACGCCGATCTCGGCGGGAACCAACGCGCCCGTCTACCTGCCCAACGTCAGCTTCAACCTGCACATGACGGACCAGCTGCAACTGCGCCTGGTCGCGGCGAAGACGATCACGTATCCCGGCTTCGGCCAGCTCAACCCGTCGATCTCGCTCAACCCGCCCACCATCAATCGTGCGGGCGCGGCCGCCAGCGGCAACCCCAACCTGACGCCGATCAAGTCGACCAACTACGATGCGTCCCTGGAGTATTACTTCGGTCCGTCCAGCTACGTGAGCGCGAACGTGTTCTATCGCGACATCAAGGGCTACATCCAGAACTACGTGACGGACGTGGTGATCGGCGGTCTCCCGTACCAGCTCTCCTCGCCGCAAAGCGCGGGCTCCGGTCACCTCGACGGCAGCGAGGTGGCTTACCAGCAGTTCTTCGACTTCCTGCCAGGTGCGTTCAGCGGCCTTGGCGTCCAGCTGAACTACACGTACATCGAGGGCAGCACGCGTTCGCCGCAGTACATCGGCGGGCCCATCGTCGTCGCGCCGCTGCAGAACGTCTCGAAGAACAACGGCAATGCCGTGCTCATGTACGAGAAGTACGGCGTATCGGCGCGACTCGCGTACAACTACCGCAGCAAGTTCATCGACGGGTTCAACGCCGTGAACGTGGCGGGCGTGAACGACTATGTCAAACCGGCGAACCAGGTGGATTTCTCGCTGGCCTACGACTTCAACAAGAACCTGACCGGCGTGTTCAACGCGACCAATATCCTCGGGGCCAACCTGCACCAGTTCTTTGGCGAGGGCACCAGCCGCCCCCGGGATATCCGCTACCAGGATCGTACGGTGGGTGTCGGCGTGCGTCTCAAGCTCTGAAGTTTCCCCTGACGTATCGGGCAGCGCGTCCCGATACGTCTTTTTTTTCTTAAGGGACCAGGACATCATGATGTCTTTCAAGCGCACGACTTCCGGGCTTGCCCTGCTCGCCGTTGCGATGTGTGCAAGAGCGGCTGCCCCCGAGTCCGCGACTGTCGGAACCCACCTGGCCGACGGTTCCGGGTACGTCACCGTCACCCCGCTAGGCGAAGGCAACGACCGCCTGCTCATGGCTTTCGAACAGAAAGGCATGGCTGGCATCGCGCTCTGGCGCAGCGATGACGGTGGCGACCATTGGCAATCGGTAGGCAACGTCACGGACCAGGTCCATAAGGATCCCTCGTGGCAGCTGCGTTGGCAGCCGCACCTCATGCGCATGCCACGCGCCAGTGGTGGCCTCGCCGCGGGGACACTCATCCTCTCCGCCAACACTACCGGCAACAACGCCGACGGCCGGGTATCGGCCCAGGACCTCCAGGTTTACGCGTCGACCGACGGCGGCGCGACGTGGCACTACCGCGGGTCGGTGATACGCGGTGGAGGGCGCCCCGAGGACAAGGACAACAAGGGCGTATGGGAAACCAACATCCATGTCCTCGACGATGGGCGCATGGTGGCCTACTACTCCACGGAGCAGCACAAGGCCGACGGCTACAACCAGGCGCTTGCCCACAAGCTCTCGACGGACGGCGGCAAGACCTGGGGAGACGAGGTATTGGATGTTGCCATCCCCGGTGGTGTCGAGCGCCCGGGCATGGCCATCGTGACGCGATTGGGCGACGGTCGATACGCCATGACGTACGAGAATATCGACGGCCCGAACAACGGACAGGTGCATATCAAGTTCAGCCGCGATGGGCTGGATTGGGGCGATCCGCAGCGGCACGGCGTGCCCGTCGCGACCTTGTCGGGCGCATGGCCCTCGGCGTGCCCTGTCGTGCAGTGGTTTCCCATCGGCGGTCCCGAGGGGACGCTGGTGATCTCCGCCGAGCGGGCGGGCGGCGGTGGCGACGAGGGAGGTCGCTCGCTGTACTGGAACAACGCATCGGGTCGCGGTCCGTGGTGGGAGGCGCAGGCACCCGTGCAAAAGCGGACGGGCAATATCCATGCGGGTTGGACACAAGCGCTGATCCGCCGCGACGACGGCCGGTTCCTGCACGTGACCACGTCATCGTCACCGACGGAACCTACGTCCGAATGGGCGAACGAAGTGCTTTACCGCTCCGCACCGCTGGACTTCACTCGCTTCGAGGCCGAGGACGCGGCGCTGGAAGGCAGCGTGATCATCGGCGACGCCAAGGCCTCGAACGGCCGCAAGGCGCGACTGGGCGCCGGCCGCACTGGCCGGTTGGGATTCGAGGTGGCGAGTACAGGAGGCGCGCAGACGCTGCGTGTGCGCTTCGCCACCGTCGGGCTACCTGGCACGCCCACAGTGGTCGTCAACGGGGCGCGGCAACCGGCAGGTACTGTGCGCGACGATGGTGACGGGTGGTCCATGCTGGCGATCAAGGTGGCCCTGCTGTCGGGCATGAATGCACTGGCGATCGACGGCGGCGCGCATGCGCTGGACGTCGACTACGTGCAAGTGGAGCGCTGACATGCGACGACTTGTTGCCGCCGCTTTCCTCGGCGTGACCGTGGCAGCGCATGCCGCGGCCTTGCTGCCTTCGGGACCGGATCCCTGGGTGACCCAGCGGCACGGCGTGTTCTATTACATGAATACGATGGGCGACCGCATCGCGATACGGAAGACGACCGACATCCAGCGCCTGAGCGAGGCGTCGCCCGTCACGGTCTGGCGTCCGCCGGCCGAAGGCCCGAACTCTGCGTCGATCTGGGCACCGGAGCTGCACTTTCTCGACGGCAAGTGGTACCTGTACTACACGGCCGTGGACAAGGAGCACAACGATGACATGCACCGCCACGTCTTCGTCCTCGAGAACGCTGCTGCCGATCCCACCACGGGCAGCTGGGTGGACAAGGGCATGCTGGTCACGCACCACGCCGGCATCGACGGCACGGTATTCGAATACCAGGGAAAGCGTTACTTCGCCTACTCCGCATACGTCGGCGACCAGAGCGACCTGATCCTCGCGCCCATGACCAACCCGTGGACGATCGGCGAACCGCAGGTCGATATCGCCGGTCCGACGTACTCTTGGGAGATGCAGGGAGGTCGGAAGATCCTGGAAGGCCCCGAGTTCATCGAGGGGCCGGATGGCACGGCTTACCTCACGTACTCGGGCAGCGCGTGCTGGTCCGACAGTTACGCGATCGGCCTGTTGACCGCGGACAAGGGCGCGAATCTGCTCGACGCGGCGTCGTGGAAGAAAACGCCACGCCCGGTGCTGGCCACCTCGCCCGCAAATAACGTCTACGCACCGGGCCACAACGGCTTCTTCAAGTCCGCAGACGGCAAGACCGACTGGATCGTCTACCACGCCAACGGCGGCCCCGACTGGAAATGCACCGCGCGCCGCGCGCCCCACGCCCAGCCCATCCAATGGGACGCGCAGGGCAAGCCGGTCTTTCCTGAGCCGCGGTAGCTTCGGCATCGGCGGGCTCGGCTCGCGCCCTCGCGTCTTGCCGAGCATCTGGGACCGTATCGCCGGAGGCGCCGGGGTGCAGCTCCCTTAGCAGGTGACCGGCGAGGACAGGCGACGATTGGCCGGCCAATGGTCGGCGTCGAATTCCCCGAATCGAAAATCTATTCCCGTCACCCCATCTATCCGCTCCAGCAAGATCCAAAGCGCGTTGGTGATGTGACTATCGAAGTCGTCGAACTCCCCGCTCAAGGCCTCCGGACCGAGCCGCTCATCTACATTGATGACTACCAGGTTGGTGGCGGGGTCAAGGCTGACCTCTGCGCGCACAGGCAAGGGAACCTCGCTAAAGAAGTTCCTGCCGACCATCGCGTTGTCGAGTGCAAGCTGAAGATCGGCGACAAGAGCAAGGCGCTCACCCTCTGTCATCTCGATGACAGTCTTATTGGGAGTGTCTTGCGCAACGCAGTCAGAGGAGCACGCAAGAAAGCCGACGCAGTGAATGCTCCAGAGCAGTCGCTTACCTAGTGAAAGAAACATGATGAAAACTCATGCGGCACCGCGAAGCGCGGCAGCTCCATGGTGCTGGGTGCCCTCGCCTCCGATCAGACACTTCGGCCCGCGAACGGACGTCACCTATTTCCGCTTCGGCTGTGCGCGACCGCTCACCGTCAATCGGGGTGATGCTCGTCCTCGCTCTCAAAAGCGCGACACTCCTAGTCACTATCGAGCAACCTCCGTGGCCGGAGGAGTCGACGGGCGTCGCCCTGGGAGCGATTGCGCAGGGAGGCGAAGGCCGGACGAGCACCTAGCGAACGGGGTGGCGCGCGCCGGCTCCCCTGCCTCAGCGCCCGATCGAACACGATGGGGCAGCCGAGCCAGAAGGGGCGATCAAACAAAAAGGGCCGCGATTTCTCGCGGCCCTTCCGACAACGCTTTCGCGCGACGCGTTACGCGGCGCGAACGGACTTCGTCGTCTCCGGATTACGCACGACGTTCGCGCGCAGTTCATCGGTGTCGAAGTCGTCGACGGAGATGAACTCCGCCACGCCGTCGCGGACGCGCTGCAGGAGTTCGCGCTCGGCGGCGGTGATGGCGCCCAGCTTCTCCGCTTCCACCAACTGCTCGTTGTACGTGTGCGAGCGCAGCTGGCCGCCCTTGAAGGCCTTGAGGAACTTGCGTTCCACCGGCTCCGCCGCGATCACGTCGGGCAGGATCTGGTTCATGCGGCCCACCGTGTTGTTCGCGGTCGGCGTGAGGTAGCTCCACGTCGTGAGGCGGTCGCGCGCCTCGCTCGGTGCCGTGATGAGCGCGGCGACGCGACGGCCGAGGCGATCCGACGGCGGCACTTCGCGGCGGCCGAACGGGAACACCAGGGCACGCAGCAGCCACGCGACCGGACGCACCGGGAAGTTGCGGATGACGCCGTCCAGCGCCATCTGCATCTTCCACACGCACTCGTGAAAGGCCCAGGCCAGCAGCGGACGGTCCGCTTCGGGGCGGCCGGTGTCCTCGTAGCGCTTCAGCATGGCGCTGGCGATGTAGAGGTACGACAGCGTGTCGCCGAGGCGAGCCGACAGCTTCTCCTTGAACTTCAGCTTGCCGCCCAACACGCCCATGGCGACGTCGGCGCACAGCGCGAGCGCGGCCGAGTAGCGGTTGAGCTTGCGGTAGTAGCGGCGGGTGTAGGCGTCGCCGGCCGTATCGCCGATTTTCGCCGCCGTGATGCCGAGCACGAAGCTGCGCACCGCGTTGGAGAAGCCGAACCCGATGTGACCGAAGAGCGCGTCGTCGAAGGTCTTCAGGCGCTCACGGTAGTCCGCGATGTTCAGCGCCTGCATTTCCTTCAGCACATAAGGATGGCAGCGGATGGCGCCCTGCCCGAAGATCATCAGGCTGCGCGTCATGATGTTCGCGCCCTCCACCGTGATGGCGATCGGCACGCTCTGCCAGCCGCGGCCCATGTAGTTCTTCGGCCCGAGGATCACGCCCTTGCCGCCGTGGATATCCATCGCGTCCGACGCGATCTGACGGCACCACTCCGTGGCGTGATACTTCGCGATGGCCGACGGCACCGCCGGCTTCTCGCCGCGGTCCACGGCGGCGGCCGTGGCGCGCGACAGGGCCTGCGTGGCATAGGTGAGCCCACCGATGCGGGCGAGCGCTTCTTCCACGCCCTCGAACCGGCCGATGGCCAGACCGAACTGCTTGCGCATGCGCGCATAGGCGCCGGTCGCGGCGACCGCCATGCGCGACGCGCCGGTGGCGTTCGACGGCAGGGAGATGGCGCGACCCACCGACAGGCATTCCACCAGCATGCGCCAGCCCTGGCCCGCCATGTGCGGTCCGCCGATCAACACGGACAGCGGGACGAACACGTCCTTCGCATGGATGGGGCCGTTCTGGAACGGGTTGTTGAGCGGGAAGTGCCGGCGGCCGATTTCCATTCCCGGCGTTTCACGCGGCAGGAGCGCGAGGGTGATACCCATATCTTCCTTGTCGCCCAGGAGCTTGTCCGGGTCGTACATGCGGAAGGCCAGGCCGACGATGGTGGCGACGGGGGCGAGCGTGATGTAGCGCTTGTCGAAGGTCAGGCGGATGCCGAGGGTTTCCTCGCCATTCCACATGCCCTTCGTGACGATGCCGAAGTCCGGAATCGACGTCGCGTCGGAGCCGGCGTACGGACCCGTCAGCGCGAAGCAGGGAATCTCGCGGCCATCGGCGAGGCGCGGCAGGAAGTGGTTCTTCTGCTCGTCGCTACCGTAATGCATGAGCAGTTCGCCCGGCCCGAGCGAGTTGGGCACGGCAACCGTGGACGCCACGGTCTGCGACATGCTCGACAGCTTCTGCAGCACCGCGGAGTGCGCCAGCGCGGAGAAACCGAGACCGCCGTAGCTCTTCGGGATGATCATGCCGAAGAACTTGTTCTTCTTGATGAACTCCCAGACGTTCGGCGGAAGGTCCGCCAGTTCGTGAGTGATCTGCCAATCGTCGATCATTGCGCAGAGTTCTTCGACGGGGCCGTCGAGGAAGGCCTGCTCTTCGGTCGACAGCTCCGGCTTCGGCTGGCGGAGCAGTTCCGACCAGTCCGGTTTGCCCGAGAACAGCTGGCCTTCGAAGCCGACGGTGCCGGCTTCGAGCGCGGTCTGTTCCGTGTCCGACAACTTCGGCGTCACCTTCGCGAACAGCGACAGCAACGGCGCGCTGATCTTCTTGCGGCGGAAATCGACCATGAGCAACGGCACGGCGATCAGCGCCAGCAGGACGAGGAGCACGACGGTGGTGACCGGCGCACCGGCCAGGAACCCGACGACGAGGATCGTCGCCGCCGTGGCGATGGCCCACGTCTTCAGGGACGTGCGGTGGTAGGCACAGGCACCGGAGGCGATGAGCGCCGCCAGCACAACCAGGATCGCAGACATCGGTATCACCTCGTCACAGTCGGATTAGCAAGGGTAGTCAGGAAGCTCGCGATTTCGCGAGTGAACGCGTCGTTCGCGTCGCCGGCCACCATGTGGGTGGCATCGGCAAGGGCCACGTGGCGCGCATGCGGCACGAGGCGGAGGAATTCGTCGACGGTGTGGCTGGACACCACGTCGCTGCGCGCGCCGGACAGCAGCAGCACCGGCACCTTCACACGCGCGGCGGCGGCAAACAGGCGCGGCTGGTAGCGCTCGCTCTCCTGGACGAGGCCGTCGAGCAGCGCCGGATCCCAGTGCCAACGGAGACGGCCGTCCTCGTCCTGCCGCAGCAGCGGTTTCAACTGCGCTTCGGTCTTGCGCTCACGACGATGCGGCAGGTACGCCTCGATGGCCGAGGCCGCCTCGTCGTAACTCGCGAATCCTCGAGGATGGGCGCGCATGAAGCCGAGGATACGTTCGACACCGGCGGTTTCCCACCGCGGCGTGATGTCGACCAGGATGAGCGCCGAGAAAGGCGCCCTCCCTTCGTCCAACTCGCCCGCGGCGACGAGGCCGAGCAAACCGCCCATGGACGCGCCCACCAGGACCGGCGGCTGGCCATCGGGCGACACCGCCTCGCGACCGACCGTCGTCAGGTCGGCGACGAACTGCTCCATGTGGTAGTCGCCGCGCGGCATGTGCTCGCTTTCACCATGACCACGCGCATCGAAGGTGGTGGCGGCGAAGCCTTGTGCCGCCAGGGCCCGGGCCGCGCCGTTCCAGGCGTGGCGGGTCTGGCCGAAGCCATGGGCGAACAGGAGTGACGGCGATCGCTCGCCGTGCCAGCGCTCGGTGGCCAGGACGAGCCCGTCGAACGAGACGAGGTTCGTCCGGGCGGAGGCGACATGAAGGGGGGCTGCAACCATACGCCTGAGTATGTATGCCGCCATGAGGCGCGTCAATACGCTTGCGTACGGTCACGTAAGGGCTGGTAAGTCAAGGTCTTATGCAGCACAGGGCCCCTGTCACCGATTGCAAACCCTGAAGTCTCGGCTACCATGCGTCGATGAACGATGGTGCGAAGAACGAACGAGCCCGCCTGTCCGCCGAAGACTGGGAAGACGGCGCCCTTGCCCTCATCGCCGAACAAGGGGTCGGCGCCCTCGCCGTCGAGGCCCTTGCCCGGCGCCTCGGCGTCACCAAGGGTAGCTTCTACTGGCATTTCCGCACCCGCGAGGCGTTGCTCCAGGCCTCGCTCGAGCGGTGGGAAGAGTACGGCGAACGCGAGGTGCTCGCGGACATCGAGCGCATCGCCGATCCGCGGAAGCGCCTGCCGGAACTGTTCCGCCGTGTCGCCCACGAGCTGCAGCCGCACCGGGTCTATGCGGCCCTCTTGAAGGCCCTCGACCACCCCCAGGTGGTCCCGGTGATGTCGCGGGTGTCGCAGCGGCGCATCGACTTCCTCACCCGCATGTACACGGAAGCCGGGTTGGCCCCGCTGGTCGCCCTCCACCGCGCGCGGCTCACCTATGCCGCGTATGTCGGATTCCTGCAGCTGAACTTCACGCTGGGACTCCCGCGGCTGTCGCACGAGGAATTCGACGCCTACGTCGAACACATGATCGCCACGCTGACGCCCGCCAAGTCCAGCGACTGATCCTGAACGACAACCCCGATTTGCTGCGCCGTACCTTGCCAATACCAGGGATCGCAAACTACTGTCTCCGCTTGCGTTTAACTGGAGACCACCACGGATGCGTTCGCACGGCAGTTCACTGGAAGCGTTGAATCGATGGGTTGACGAGGTCGCCCGACTGACGGATCCCGCCGCCATTCATTGGTGCGATGGCTCGGATGCGGAGTACGCGCAGCTCGTCGAAACCATGCTCGCCAGTGGCGACCTCCTCCCGCTCAACCCCGAGAAGCATCCGGGCAGCTACCTCCATCGCTCGAGCCCCTCGGACGTCGCCCGTGTCGAGCACCTCACCTTCGTTTGCACGCCGAACGAAGAAGACGCCGGTCCGAACAACCACTGGATGGCGCCGGCCGATGCGCACGCGAAAATCGACGCCTTGTTCGCCGGCGCGATGCGCGGCCGCACGATGTACGTCATTCCGTACTGCATGGGCCCGATCGATTCGCCGCTCGCGCGCTGCGGGGTCGAGATCACCGATAGCCCTTATGTCGTCGCCAACATGCGGATCATGACCCGCATGGGCGCCCCCGCGCTTGCCCGCATCGAGCGCGACGGCCAGTTCGTGAAAGGCCTGCACTCCACGGGCGACCTCGATCCGGAACGCCGCTTCATCATGCATTTCCCCGAGGAGCTCTCGATCAAGTCGATCGGTTCCGGCTACGGCGGCAACGCCCTGCTCGGCAAGAAGTGCCATGCGTTGCGCATCGCCAGCCACCAGGCCCGTCGCGAAGGCTGGCTCGCGGAGCACATGCTGATCGTCGGCATCGAGAACCCGAAGGGCGAGAAGCACTACATCGCCGCGGCCTTCCCGTCGGCCTGCGGCAAGACGAACCTCGCGATGCTCATTCCGACCGAGGGCTACCGCAAGGCGGGTTGGAAAGTCTGGACGGTCGGCGACGACATTTGCTGGATGACCCCGGGCGAGGACGGCCGCCTCTGGGCGATCAACCCGGAAGCCGGCTACTTCGGCGTCGCTCCCGGTACCAGCGCCAAGACCAATCCCTCGGCCCTCGCCACCCTGGGCCACGATGCCATCTTCACCAACGTCGCGGTCACCGCCGACAACAGCGCGTGGTGGGAGGGCCTCGGAGAAGGCGAGCCGGTGACGGACTGGCAGGGTCGCCCCTACGATCCGGCGAACGGTCCCGCCGCGCACCCGAATGCCCGCTTCACGGTAAGCGCGAAGCAATGCCCGAGCTGGGCGCCGGAATCGGAATCCGCCACGGGCGTACCGATTTCCGCGATCGTGTTCGGCGGCCGTCGCCCGTCGCTCGTGCCGTTGGTGTTCGAGGCGAAGGACTGGGCACATGGCGTCCTGGTCGGTGCCGCGATGGGCTCCGAAACGACGGCTGCCGCCACCGGTGCGGTCGGCGTGCTCCGCCGCGATTCGATGGCGATGAAGCCATTCTGCGGCTACAACTTCGCGGACTACTTCGCCCACTGGCTGTCGTTCGACAAGCCCGGCGCGAAGCTGCCGCGCATCTTCCACGTGAACTGGTTCCGCAAGGACAGCGAGGGCCAGTTCATGTGGCCAGGCTACGGCGACAACCTCCGCGTGCTCGACTGGATGATCCAGCGCGTGGAAGGACGGGCGGAAGGCACCGAGACGCCCATCGGCATCCTTCCCGCGCGGGACGAGCTCAACGTCGAGGGCCTCGGCCTCACGCCGGGGACCCTGGACGAACTGCTCCGCGTGGACGTCGAAGGCTGGCAGGAGGAACTGCGCGCCATCGGCCTGTACCTGGACGGCTTCGGCCAGCGCATGCCGGAGAAGTTGAAGGCCGAGCGCCTGAGGGTGAGCAAGGCCCTGGACGCCGCCGTGATCCGCCCAGCCGCCAGCGTGGCCTGAGGTCGGCATCGCCCTGTAGGAGCCGCTGCAGCGGCGAGGGGATCGTGCCTCGCCGCTTCATCGTTCCATGGGCTTCCCGCCGCTATAGCGGCTCCCACATGGGCCGCCTTAAACCGTTTGTCCCCTGCCGGCATCCAAGCTGGCAAGATGAACGCCCTATGCCTCGCCGCCACCTCCTTCATGCAGCCTGAGCTGCCCGCCGCCTCGTCGGACGACGATGTCGTGCGCGCGGCGGTGGCCGGCGACCGCAAGGCTTTCGAAGTCCTCTACCGGCGGCATGCCGATCGCGTCTATGGCGCGGTATTGCGGCTCGCCGCATTCGACCATGCCCGCGCCGAGGACCTCACCCAGGAAGCCTTCGTGCGGGCCTGGCAGAAGCTGGAAGGCTTCCGCTTCGAGAGCGCCTTCGGCACCTGGGTCTACCGACTGGCGGTAAACGTGGCGCTGATGTCCATACGCGCCCGCAACGCCGATCCGGTCAGCATCGTGGGGGACGATAACCTCCCCGACATCACCGATATCGACAACCCCGTCCGCGCCTTCGAGCGCGAGGAACTGGAACAGGCCATCGCGGCATTGCCGCCCAGGGCCCGTGCCGTCCTCGTGCTGCACGACGTGGAGGGCTGGAAACACGAGGAGATCGCCGTCGAACTGTCGATGGCGGTCGGTTCCTCGAAAGCGCAGTTGCATCGTGCCCGCGGCCTGCTCCGCCGCGCGCTGGGAGACAAGCCATGAATGAACTCGACTACCTTCGCCGGATGCGCTCGCTCAATCGCGCGGTCACGCCGCATCGCGACCTTTGGGCCGGCATCGAGGCACGCCTCGACGAGGCCAAGGCCGCGCCCGCCGAGCGGCGGCATCGCGCACGGCCCTGGCTGATGGCCGCGGCCATCGCCGGGGTCGCGATACTGGGCGGCGGCATTGGCCTGCACCTGACGGCACCTGCCGGTAGCGACGCCGTCGCCGCCAGCACCCCGTGGAAACCCTCCGACCCGCGCCTCACCGGCGCGGCCGTGGAACTCGACGCCGCGCGCATGGAGCTGACCCAGGCCATGCAGGATTCCCCCGACTCGGCCGCCCTGCAGCGCCTGCTGCTCCGCACCGAACGCCAGCGCGACCGTCTGCGTAACCTCGACAAGCAAGCCAGCTAAACGCCAACAGCCAGGACATTCCCCATGAAAACGCTCTACTTCACTCCCCTGCTGCTGGCGCTGTCGATCGGTGAGGCCTTCGCCTCGACACCGATCAACCTGTCGAAAGACATCCGGCCCAACGCGCGGATCAGCATCGAAAACGTCAAGGGCGAAGTCACCGTGACCGCCTGGGACAAGAACCAGGTCCAGGTTTCGGGCACCCTGGGCGAGGGCGCGCGGCCGCTGCAGATCGAAGGCGACGAGCGCAACGTCGACATCCACGTCGAAGGCGACGAGAAGAAGGGCCGCTGGTTCAGCTGGGGCAACGATTCCAGCATGCAGGCGACCATCCTCAACGTGCGCGTGCCCAGGTCGGTCGACGTGCAGATCAATGTCGTCAGCGCGCCGGTCAGCATCGACGGGCTCGACGGTGGCCGCATCGACGTGGAATCCGTCAGCGGTCGCATCCGTGCCAACCTGCGCTCACCCGAGGTCAGCATGCAGACCGTCAGCGGCACCATCGATCTCGCCGGCCGCGCCGGTCGCGCCGACCTGCAGACGGTGTCCGGCGACATCACCGCGCCCGCGGTGGGAGAAAAGGTCGACGCACAGACGGTGTCCGGCCGCATGACCATCGGCGGCGGGCCTTGGAAGGAAGCGAGCTTCAGCACGGTGTCCGGCGACACCCAGGTCAACGGCGGTCTCATCAACGGCGGAAAGATCGACGTCGATTCGATGAGCGGCGACGTCCAGCTCCAGTTGCCCACCAACACGTCAGCCCGACTCGAGGCATCCACCTTCAGCGGCGACCTGCGCAGCGACTGGGGCAATACCTCGAACGGCGACGACGGCCCGGGCAAGGAACTGAAGACGACGATCGGCGCCGGCGACGGCTACATCCACGTCGAATCGTTCAGCGGCGACGTCAGGCTGCGCAACGCGGCGCGCTGATTGTCGAGCCGCTATAGCGGCGAGGCATCATGCCTCACCGCATCACCGCCCTGTTGGCTTCTCGCCGCTATAGCAGCTCCCACAAAAAAGCCCCCGCTGGGGGCTTTTTGTTAGAGGTCCTGGTGGTACTGCACGTACGGCGTACGTGACTGGTCCGGTTCGGGAAGCGCCGCGCTGCTGGGGGCGTTGCCCGACGACCACACGTTCTGCGCACCGACCGACAGTTCGCCGCGCCATGGCAGGCGCCACGTCACGCCGAGGTCGATGGCGCTCCAGCGGCGGTCGGGATTCAACCCGTTCACCGCATTGGCCTCGGGTTGCATGGTGCGACCCGTGATCAAGCCGGACAGCGGGCCGCGATCGACGCCGAAGCTGAGCGCCTTCTGGTCGACGGAGCCGATGCCGAGCAGGTTGCCCGGAAGCAGGCGGATCCGGCCGATGCTCGCGCCAAGATCGATGCCGCTGCGCGCGCCGAGGTCGACCCGGCCGTGCGCGTTCAATTCGGTGCTGGACGAAAGCGCGCCGACCGGCAGACCGGAGGCGGTGGACAGACCCGGCAGTACGCGAGGCAACGCGGCTCCCGTGCCGGTCGGGCGGCTGGAGCCAACCCCGACACCGACGCTGTAGCCGGTACCGCGATAGGTGGCGCCCACTTCGCTGCCGACGATGCGCGGCGGTGCGCCGGGCGAACTGCAACGGTCGCTCTTGGCCGCCGCGGCCCCGCAGGATTCCACGGAATTGATCCAACCTTGCCCGCTCACACTGGCATGGGCCTGGACGCGCGGACCCAGGTCGTACTGGAGGCCGCTGGAAAGGAAAGGACCCGCGCCGACAGGGTTGAGGGCAAGCGGTCGCGCCGGATCGGCACGATCATCGGCCTGGAGGCCCAGCGTTCGACCGTCCGGTGTCCGCGCGAGCGGCAGGCCGGAGGTCTCGGGCTGGTCGACGGCATCCGCGTAAGCGCCCAGCAAGGGCGACTTCGTCGCGTCCGAAATCACCGGCGCGGACTGTCCTGCCGCGGCGAGCGGCATAAACAGAAGCATGGTGAGTAAGGATCTGCGCATGAGTAGTCTGTCGGCAGCGGCTGATATTCCCCGAGGTCTCGTCCTCAGCCTGAACGGGAACGGGCTCAAGTATATCCCGTTTTACTTTTTACTAACACCCCTGGCATGGCCTCTTCAGGAAAAGAAACAGCTGCCGTTGACCACTTCCAGGGGAGGGCTAGCCGCATAGGCTCACGGCCCTTGAGACGGTATTCTCCGCGCCCATCGCGCGGCCGCGACAACGCAGATAGACTGATCCGAACACGACCGGAACCTCGTCAGGCGATGACCTTCGCTCCATCCCAAAGCCCGACTCTGCAGGCGCCCGGTCCGGGCGACGTCGAGCCGTTGCAGGACGCCGTCGAGCGGCTGCTTCGCGCCGCGGACGCCGAAGCCGTGCGCACCGAATGCGAGGCCTTCGTCCACTGCCTGCTCGCCGATGCAACGGTGACGTGGCGCGCGGATGCCGACGCGACGCTGGCACGGCCTGGATTGCTCGAGCTCGCGATCGATCCGCAGAACGAACGCAGCCTCGAGATCGCCGCGACGGCTGCCGATCTCGCCAGCTTCGCCGACATGCTCTCCTGGCTGGGCCGCCTGGCTTCCGCCCGCCTGCGCCAGCTCGCCGAAACCGCCAACCTGTACGAAGCCATCTCGCGGCTCGCCCTGGCCGAGCGTCTCCAGCGCGCGCTGTATGCGATCGCCGAGCAGGCAGGCGCCGAGCACAACATGAAGGACATGATGAGTGCGCTCCACGGCATCGTGGGCAGCCTCATGTATGCCGAGAATTTCTTCATCGTCCTGTACGACGCACAGAACCGCACGGTGCGCTTCCCCTACTTCGTGGATACCGAGGACCAGGACATCCCGGACCCGGAGGGCATCCGCACCATCGATGCCATCGAGAACACGCTGACCTGGCACGTCCTGCAGAGCGGCCGCTCGATGATGGGCGCCAGCAGCGACCTGGAGAAGAACCTGCCGGGACCGCGGGTGAACATCGGGCCGCCCAGCGACGACTGGCTCGGCGTGCCGATGAAGCGCGGCGAAGATGTCGTGGGTGCGCTGGTCGTGCAGAGCTATCGCGACGATACGCGATATACCGAGAACGACCGCGACCTGCTCACCTACGTGGCCCAGCACGTGCAGACGGCACTCGAACGGCGCCAGGCCCACGAGGAACTCGAGCGACGCGTCACGACGCGCACGGCCGCGCTGCGCGAAGCCAATCGCGTGCTGCGCCAGCAGGTCCTGCAACGCCAGCGCGGTGAGCGGCTGCAAGCCGCCCTCTTCCGCATCGCCGAACTCGCCAACACCTCGGACAGCATCGAAAACTTCTACGCCGCGGTGCACCGCGTCATCGGCGGCCTCCTGTACGCGCGCAATTTCTACATCGCGCTGCTGTCGGAAGACCAGAACAAGCTCACCTTCCCCTACTCGGTGGACGAACTCGACGGGACGCGCGAGCCGCGCGAATTGGGCCGTGGACTCACCGAATTCGTGCTGCGCAACGGCAAGGCCCTGCTCGCGGACCGCGACGAAATCGACCGACTCAACCGCGACCAGGTGCTTTCCACGAGCGGCGCGCGGTCCCTGCACTGGCTCGGCGTCCCGCTCATCTGGAACGAAAAGTCGATGGGCGTGCTCGCGGTGCAAAGCTACACGCCGGAGCACACGTATAGCGCGCGCGACCAGGAACTGCTGACCTTCGTCAGCTACCACATCGCCAACGCGCTGCAGCGCAAGTACACGACCGAATCGCTGAAGCAGGCCTACGCCAGCCTGGAGCGCCGCGTGACCGAGCGGACGCGCGCCCTGGCCTTGGCCAATCGCGACCTCCGCGAGCAGATCGCCGAGCGCGAGCGCGTGGAGCGCCGGCTCAAGTACGAGACCCTGCACGATTCGCTCACGGGCCTGCCGAACCGCACGCTGCTGCTGCAGCGGCTGGAGCAGGCGCTGAACCATTATCGGGAGAACCCCGGCGAACTGTTCGCCGTGCTGTTCATCGACCTCGACCGCTTCAAGGTCATCAACGATTCCGTCGGCCACCTGGTGGGCGACGATCTCCTCTTCCAGGTAGGCGGTCGTATCCGCGCCTGCCTCAAGACGCGCGATGTCGTGGCCCGCCTGGGTGGCGACGAGTTCGCGGTGCTGGTCGAGGGCATCGTCGATCCGCACGCGGCGACCCACATCGCGGAACGGATCATCGCCCAGTTGCAGACGCCGTTCCGCCTGGGCGCGAAGGAGATCTTCACCTCCGCGTCCATCGGCATCGCCTTGCCCACGCCGGATTACACCCGTCCGGAAGAACTCCTGCGCGACGCCGACTCGGCCATGTACCGGGCCAAGGACGAAGGTCGCCATCGTGCCGCCGTCTTCGACGATCGCCTGCGCCGCGAGGCGCTCTCGCTGCTCGAACTGGAAGGCGACCTCCGCCGAGCGCTGACCCGCAACGAGTTCGTGCCCTTCTTCCAGCCGATCGTGGAGCTGGAGAATGCGCGTGTCGTGGGCTACGAAGCCTTGCTGCGCTGGCGGCACCCGGAGCGCGGGCTACTTCCGCCGGGCGAATTCCTCGCGGTGGCCGAGGATACGGGGTGCTCCGAGGCGATCGACTGGCAGATCTTCGAGCAGGTGGCACGCCAGGCGAGCGCCCTCGTCGGCGACGAAGGCTTCATCAGCATCAACGTCTCCGGCAGCCACTTCCGCTCGCCCGACCTAGACCAGCGCCTGCTCGACCTCCTGGCGGAGCACAAGGTGCCCGCACGCTCGATCCGCGTGGAGGTGACCGAGCGCGCCCTGCTGGAGAACCCGGCACAGGTCAAGCGCATCCTCGAGAACCTGCGCGACCACGGCGTCGGCATCGCGCTCGACGATTTCGGCACGGGGTATTCGTCGCTGAGCTACCTGCACCAGTACCCCATCGAGACGCTGAAGATCGATCGCTCCTTCGTGATCGAGCTTCCCGCGGAAGACAGCGAGGCACATAGCACCGCCGTCGTCCGCGCCATCCAGGCATTGGCCGACTCCCTGCGCATGCAGGTCATCGCCGAGGGCATCGAGACCGAGTCGCAGATGCGCGCGCTGCGCCGCATCGGCTGCCGCTTCGGCCAGGGCTTCCTGTTCGCGCAGCCGGCACCTGCCAGCAAATGGCTGGGCTCACCGCTGTCGCTCGACGCCTGAGGGGTTACTGCAACGTCGAGGGCGACGGCGGCGTCTCGGACTGCGTCAACAGACGCTCCGCGTCCACGCGGTCGAAGATGTAACGCTTGGCGCAGAACTCGCAGATCACCTCGATCTCGCCGTCCCGATCCTCGAGGGTAGCTTCCACTTCCTTGCGCCCCAGCGCGCGCAGCATGCCTTCCACGCGCTCCTGCGAGCAGGTGCATCCGAAGGCGAGCGTCTTGGGCTCGTAGAGGCGCACCGTCTCTTCGTGGTAGAGGCGATAGAGCAGCTCTTCCGGGCGCGTCGCAAGCATCTCGCTGGCGCTCAAGGTCGCCGTGAGATGGCCGACACGGGCCCAGGCGTCCTCGTCTTCGTCGGCCGCGTTGCGCCCGCCTTCGCCCGGTACCGGCTGCAGCATCAGGCCCACCGCGTGATCGCCGTCGGCAGCCAGCAGGATGCGCGCGGGAAGCTGCTCGGAGCGCTCGAAGTAGTTCTCGAGCGCCTCGCCGATCGAGGCGGTGTCGTCGAGCTGCACGACGCCTTGGTAGCGCCCCCGCTCGGCATGGCCGATCGTGATCGCCAGCATCGCGTCGGGCAGGTTCGCGAGCTCGACCCGTGGCGGCAGCGCCTGGGCGTCGTAACGCGCCAGGCCACGGAGGCGGCCCTTGTCCGTGCATTCGGTGAACAGCAGGCGCAGGGCTCCCTGGCTCTTGAATTCCAGCGACAGGGCGCCTTCGAACTTGATATTGCCCGTGAGCAGCGCGCTGGCGGCCACGGCCTGGCCCAGCGTATCGCGCAGGTCGCTGGGGTATTCGGCACGCGAGGCGATTTCATGCCAGCTGGCGCCGAGCCGAACGAGCACGCCGCGCACGCCCGCTTTCTCGAGCATGAAGCGATGCAGCACGTCTTCGGACGCTAGGGTGTCGACGATCGAATCGGTCACGGCGGTCTCCTGGTGATCCGACGGAAGATGGGGACGGTCGCGGACACCGACAAGCCTGCGACGGTCCTGGCCCTTATACTGCGCCATCCTTCGCCAACGCGCCCCCATGAGTCCGACGCCCCGCTCGCCGATACGCCGGATCGCCCAGTTCCTGGGCCTGCTGCTCCTCGCGTGGCTGGGCCTCTGCTGCCTCGTGGTGGTCGTGTTCCGCTTCGTGCCGCCCTGGACCAGTGCCATGATGATGGAGCGCCGCGTGGAGGCGCTGGTGCAACGCGAAAGCGATTTCGATTTCCGTCATCGCTGGGTGGCATGGGAGCGGATATCGCCGCAGGTCGGCATCGCGATGGTCGCGGGCGAGGACCAGAAATTCCCGTTTCACCACGGCTTCGACGTCGACGCGATCCAGGATGCCATCGATGCCGCCGACGAAGGCAAGCGCCTGCGTGGCGCGAGCACGATCAGCCAGCAGGTGGCCAAGAACCTGTTCCTCTGGAATGGACGCAGCTTCGTGCGCAAGGGGCTGGAAGCCTGGTTCACCGTGCTGATCGAGACATTCTGGTCGAAGCAACGGATCCTCGAGGTCTACATGAACACGGTGGAACTCGGCGACGGCGTCTACGGCGTTGGCGCGGCCAGCGAAGCCTTCTTCCACACCACGCCCGACCGCCTCGGCATGGCCCAGGCCGCGCGTCTCGCCGCGGTACTGCCCAATCCCCGGCGCTTCCATGCCGATGCCCCCAGCGCCTATGTGCAACGCCGCGCCGCGTGGATCGCGCGGCAGGCTGCCCAACTGGGCGGCCCGGCCTACCTCGCCCGTCCGGCCCCCGTGTCCGGACGCGCTCACTGAGCCTCGCCATGTCGTTTTCCCTCGCCATCGTCGTCCCCGCCTACAACGAAGCCCAGGTGATCGGCAGCTTCCACGCCCGGCTCGGCGCCGTCCTCGATGGCATCGACGCGACAGCCCGCATCATCTACGTCGACGACGGCAGCAGCGACGACACCTGGCCGATGCTGGCGGCGCTCGCCGAGGAAGACGCACGCGTGGAGGCGTTGCGCCTTTCGCGCAATTTCGGAAAGGAGGCGGCGATGACCGCCGGGCTCGACGCGGCCGATGCCGATGCGGTGGTCGTCATCGACGCCGACCTGCAGGATCCGCCGGAGCTCATCCCGGAACTGGTCGCGCGCTGGCTGGACGGTTATGACGTCGTATACGCCACCCGGGGCGAGCGTGACGGCGAGACCCGCACGAAGAAATTCACTTCCGCCGCGTTCTACCGGGTGATGGAGCGACTCTCCGACACGCCGCTGCCTCGCGACACGGGCGACTTCCGCCTGCTCTCCCGGCGCGCGGTGGAGGCCCTGTGCGGGCTGCGCGAGCGGCAGCGCTTCATGAAGGGTCTGTTCGCGTGGATCGGCTATCGCCAGACGGCAGTCACCTACCACCGCGACGCACGCCATGCCGGAACCACGAAGTGGAACTACTGGCGGCTGACCAACCTCGCGGTGGAAGGCATCACATCCTTCTCGACGGCGCCGCTGCGCGTCGCTACCTGGCTCGGCGTCTCCGCCGCGACACTGGCGTTCCTCTATGGCCTTTGGGTGATGCTCAAGGTCCTGATCTGGGGCGATCCGGTGCGCGGCTACCCCACCCTGTTGGTGGTGATCCTCTTCCTAGGGGGCGCGCAGTTGCTGGCGCTGGGCGTGATCGGTGAGTACGTGGGCCGTACCTATGCCGAGTCGAAACGTCGCCCGCTGTACTACGTCGAGTCTCGCCGGGGCGGCCTATTGCCTTCGGCCGATCAGGTCCCCCGTGGAGTTGCACGGCGCTAGACTCCGCGCAACGCGGCAAGGCCGCCCTCGAGACGAGAACCGAACATGCCGCAGGTCCAGCCGGAGAGCGACCCATGCGCACGGTACTGATGTGCCACGCCGGCGACGCCTTCGATCGCGAAGGTCTCGCGGCATGGATGGCCTCGTTCTCCGACCTGGCCGGCGTGGTCGTCATCGACGAGACCGGCGTGCAGAAGCGCGCACGCATTCGTCGCGAATGGCGGCGCCTCGGGACGTGGCGCTTCCTCGACGTGCTGGCGATGCGCCTCTACTACCGCTTCAAGCTCGCGGCCACGGACCGGGCGTGGATGGACGCGACCCTCGCGAACATGCGGCGCCGGTTCGGCGACGTGCCCGGCGTGCCGGAACTTCGCGTCGCCGATGCCAACGCCCCGGAGGTGGCGGCGTTCCTGCGCGAGCGGAAGCCCGACATCATGATCGCCCGGAGCAAGCAACTCCTGGCGCGACGGATCTACCGGATTCCTCGCAACGGCTGCCTCGTGATGCACCCGGGCATCTGCCCCGAATATCGCAACGCCCACGGCTGCTTCTGGGCGCTTGCGGAACGGGACCTTGACCGGGTCGGATTAACACTCTTGCGCATCGACGCCGGTGTCGACACGGGCCCGATCTACGGCTATTTCACTTATGCCTTCGACGAGGCACGCGAATCCCATGTACGCGTGCAGTACCGCGTGGTGGTCGAGAACCTGGACGCACTGGCGCAACGGGTACGGGAGATAGCCGCCGGTGAAGCCGTTCCCATGGACGTCAGCGGGAGGCAGAGCGGCGTGTGGGGGCAGCCGTGGCTGAGCCGCTACGTCCGCTGGAAGCGCTCCGCACGGGCACTCGCCGGATGAGCCTGGTCACGCTCATGTACCACGACGTCGTACCGGGAGGGCGCTGGGACGACAGCGGCTTTCCGGGATCGGCAGCGGCGCACTACAAGCTGGACGACACGGCCTTCGCCGATCACCTCGGGAGCCTCCGCGCGAGCGGAGTTGTCTTCGCAGACCCGGACGCGGTGGCAAGCGGTCGACACGACGGCTGCCTGCTGACCTTCGACGATGGAGGTGCCAGCGCGAGTGCCATCGGAAAGACCCTCGCGCGCGCGGGCATTCGAGGATGTTTCTTCATCACCACCGCGCGCATCGGCACCCCGGGATTCGTCACTGCCGAGGACCTGCGCGCCCTTCGTCGCGATGGCCACTTGATCGGCAGCCATTCGCATACGCACCCGGCGAACATCTCGACCCTCGACGCACCTGCGCTGCACGCGGAATGGCGACGTAGCGTGGATGTCCTCGAGGAACTCCTGGGCGAGCCGGTGCGCACGGCGTCGGTGCCGGGTGGCTTCCTGTCGCCGTCCGTGCGGCGCGCGGCCGAGGCCGCGGGCATCCGCACGCTCTTCACCTCCGAGCCCACCACGCGTCCGACGCGCGGCCTGTCCTGCGTCTTGCTGGGCCGCTACGCCCTGCTGCGGGAGTCGCCGGCGGCCGAAGCGGTGGCGCTCGCCACGGGCGGCGGCGGCACCCGGTGGCGGCAGTGGGCGAAGTGGAACGCCAAGAAGCCGCTGAAGCGATGGGCAGGCCCCGTTTATCGCTTCACGCGCGCCACTCTCTTGCGGCGTCGCAGCGACGCCATCGCCGAGGATCCTCCTTCATCTGCTCGTGACTCCGCCGGGCCACCGCGGGAGTAGACTGCATCCACCGCGGCGGCGGCCGCGCCCATCCCGGGAGTCGAGCATGCAGCAGGTCAAGCATCTCCTTGCAAGCAAGGGCAACGCTGTCTACGCAGTAGCACCGGATGCCACGGTCTACGAGGCCATCCAGCAGATGTCCGAGAAGAACGTCGGCGCGCTGGCCGTGATCCGCGGCGACCAACTGGTCGGCATCGTTTCCGAGCGCGACTACGCGCGCAAAGTCATCCTGAAGGACCGCTCGTCACGGGACACGCCCGTGGCGGAGATCATGACGCCGAGTGTCGTGACCGTCGCGCCGGACGCCAGCGTCGACGACTGCATGCGGCTCTGCACCGACGGTCGCCTGCGCCACCTGCCAGTACTGGATGGGGGTCGCGTGGTGGGCATGGTCTCGATCGGCGACCTGGTGAAGGCCACGATCTCGGAGCAGAAGGAAACGATCAACCAGCTGGAAAGCTACATCGTCGGCTAGGCGTCGTCGTCCGCGACATCCTGCGATTCGGGCGCGAGGTCCGGCGACGAGGCCGCGCGCCGCGCAACCTCCGTCGCGATGGCCGCAAGGCCCGCGCAGATGAGCCCGATGCCGGCGATGCCCACGCCCACGGCACGCAAGCCGTTCAGGCCCGTGGTGACCAGCAGGTCGCCGAAGCGCCATACCGTCGTTTCGATGAAGTTCTTGCCCTTGTAGCGCGCCTCGCGCGGCATGCGGGTGTACAGCGCGTCGGCCGCCGGCTTCGCCATGCCGAAGGTGAAACCGCGCGTGCCTACCTGCACGATGGCCACCAGCGGTACGGCGAAACCGAACAGCATGGCGTCGCCTGGCCCATGGACGGCGAGCCAGCCCAGGAGGCAAAGGTTCACCACCGACGGCAGTACCAGCGCCCAGGCCGTGCCGAGGCCACGCAGCAAGAGTGGGGTGAGGGTGAGTTGCAGCAAGGCGCCCAGGCCGTTGATCCACAGGTCCAGGTCGGCATAGAAGGCCGTGCGCGCGGCGTTGTCGACAAAGTGGGCCTTCGTGTAATCGGCCATCAGGGCGTACGCCATGGTGGCGATACCATCGCTCAGCAGCATCAGCACGGTCATGTAGCGGAGGAACGGCTGGGCGAACGCCGCCTTCGCGCCTTCGAGGATCGAGCCGCCCAACGGCGCGGCGCTTGCGCCGTCCCTCGCCTCCTCACGCGTCGACAGCGACAGTAGCGCGGCCAGGGCCAGGAGGAGCATGACCGCGGATACCACGAGCATCGCCGGCACGCCGAGACGGAGCACGAGCAGTCGGGTCAGCAGCGGACCCGCGAGCGCACCCGCCATCCCACCGAAGGCGATGAAGGGAAACATCAGGCGCGCATCCCTGCTGCGGTAGACGTCCGCCATGAAGCTCCAGAAAAGGGACACCACGAACAGGTTGAAGACGCTCACCCAAACGAAGAAGACCCGCCCGAGGGCCACGGCGCCGATGCGGTCCTGTGCGACGAAGGCCGGGACGAAGGCGACCAGGCAGATGACGAAGGACAGATAGCTGACCATGATCATCCGGCGACGCGGGAATCGCGCGACCAACCAGCCGAACACGGGCGTCAGCGCCAGCATCACCACGAAGACGATGGCGTAGAACACGGGGAGCGACGACGAACCCGCAGCGCCCACCAGCTGGTCGCGGACCGGCCGGAGGACGTAATAGGAAGTCAGTATCAGGAAGAAGGAGATGACCGAGAGCGCGAGGGTCGCTCCTCCGCTGCGGGCGGCATTCGGGCGCGGGTTCACGTTGGCCGGATATCCGGTTGAGGCGGCGTGCGAAGCCTAGCACGGCCGTGTGGCTCGTTCAGGGTCGTCAACATCCCATCCGTTGTCGCCGGACGGGAAGTAAAAGACAATGCCGGGAGCCGGGCCCTCCGGTGTCCCTGTCCCGTGGCGTCTCCCACGCCTCGATCCGCGAGAAAAGCATGTCGTTTCGTTCCGCGTCCCTGCTCGCCTGCACGCTCGCCTGCGCCGTCGCCGCTCCCTTCGCGTTCGCCGCGACGCCACAAAAACCGCCTGTCGTCCACGTGGACCCCACGTCCGCGAAACTGCCCCCGGAGCGGGTCAAGGAAACGGTCGAGAATTACAAACGCTGGCTGGACGCCCTCGAAGCGCGCGATGCCGCGCCAGCGGTCGTCACCGCGATCATCGTCGACGACAAGGTCGTCTACGAACGGGCCATCGGCTACGCCAATGCCAAGACGAAGGAACCGGCCACGCCGGAAACGGTCTTCCGCCTGGCGTCGCTGTCGAAAGCCTTCGCCACGGGCGTCACCGCCGTGCTGGTGCGCGCTGGCTTCCTCAGCTGGGACACCAAGCTGATCGACACGATCCCCTACTTCAAGCTCAAGGACATGCAGGCGGCCCAGCAGGCCACCGTGCGCGACATCCTCGGGCAACGGCTCGGCCTGCCGCGCAACACGTACGACGCGATGCTCGAGGCGGACGCGCCCTACGAGGAACTGGTGCGCAAGCTCGACGAGGTCGACCTGTCCTGCAAGGTCGGCGAGTGCTATGGCTACCAGAACGTCGCCTTCAGCATGATCGGCGACGTGATCTTCGCGCAGACCGGCGATTATTTCTTCCGCCAGGTGGAGCGGCGCATCTTCACGCCCCTGGGCATGAACACCGCGAGCTACGGCCGCGACGCCCTGGAGTCCAGCAAGAGCTGGGCGCGTCCGCATCGCGGCACGCCGCACCACTGGACTCCTTACGAACCCAATGACAGCTACTACCGCGTCGCGCCTGCGGCCGGCGTGAATGCGAGCCTGCGCGACATGGAACAGTGGCTCATGGCGCAGATGGGTGGTCGCCCCGATGTCCTGCCCACGCCTTTGCTCGACGTACTGCATGCGCCGGAAGTGGCGACGCCCTCCGAGGAGCGTTCGCAGCCCTGGCGACGCGCCCGCGTCACCGACGCGCACTACGCGCTGGGCTGGCGCGTGTTCAAGTACGCCAACGAGGACCTCGTCTACCACGCTGGTGCCGTCTCCGGTTACCGCACGATGATCGGCTTCTTCCCCAAGTACCACGCTGGCGTCGTCACAATGTGGAACGCCGCCGGTCCCGTCCCCGGCGGACTGATGCCGATGGTGTTCGACAGTCTGCTCGGCCTGCCGCACGTCGACTGGGCGGGCGTGGAAGGGCCGGTACGGGCCGCGCCGGTCGCGAAGGCGGCGAAGGCCGCTCCCGTGAAGACGAAGGCCTCGAAGAAGAAGACGGCGTCCAAGGGCAAGAGCAAGAAGAAGCCCTGAAGCCTGACCCGACCTCGACCAAGAAAAACGGCCCTCGCGGGCCGTTTTTTTTTACCTGCCGAGGTTGAATTGCAACCGTCGCCGCAGCGTCACCGCCATCGGCTCGCCGTTGCGCGTCGCCGGCTTGTACTCCCAGCGACTGACGGCGTCGATCGCGGAGCGATCGAAGACATGCTTGGGTTGGGAATCCACCACGGTGACGTTACCCACGGCGCCATCGGTGCCTACCGTCAGTTCGACGTCCACCCAGCCCTCCTGGTTCGCGCGCATCGCAGCCGTTGGATAACGCGGGCTCACCTGACGGACAAGCACCGCGTCGCTGATCGCGTCGGCTTCCGCGGCCGCCGCCCGGGCGGCGGGTGCCGCGGGGCGGTTGGCAGTGGGTGCCGGTGCCTGCTGTTGCGCGACGCGGGCCGCCTGTTCGCGCGCAGCCTGCAAGCGCTGCGCCTCGGCCGCCTGCTCGGCCTGCTGCTTCGCCGCTGTCGCCGCGTTCTGCTGGGCAAGCTGCTGCGCCTTCTGCGCGTCCACCGCCTGCTGCTGTTCGCGGTCGAGCGTCTTGCGCTGGGCGTCCAATTTGGAGCGCAGGATCGTCAGCGTGTAGTTCTCCGGATCCGCCTTGGCGAGGAGATCGATCTCCCGCTGCGCCTCGTTGAACTCGCGCTGGTTGATCGTCTGCTCGGTCGCGGCGGCGCCGTAGGAGAAGGTTTCGCGCAAGGCGTCGGCCGCAACCTGGTTGCCGGGCTGCTTCTGCAGCACCTTCATATAGAACTCGAATGCGTTGTTGCCGGCCGGCGCCACCAGGCGCTGGTCGTTCATCGCCGTGCGCGCCTCGGCCAGCAACTGGTCGACACTCAGCGCATCGACGTTCGCGGGCGGAGCCTCGCGGATCGCCGCGGCCTTCTGCGCCGCGGTAGGCACCGGCGTCACGCCGGCGGCAGCATCGCGATACGGCTTGATGATCAGGAACCACGCCGCGACCGCGAGTGCCACCACGATGGCGACGACGGCGAGGGTGACGGGATTGACGGCGCCGCGTACGAAGCGACGCGAGGAAAGGCGATGACGGTTATCCATGGCGGTTCGGAACGGACTCCGCAGGCGCGCGCCCCTGATTGGCTTGACGCGGAAGACCCCCCGTCCCCCGCAGCGCGATGTGGCGACAAGGTAACCGTAATGGGCGCGTGAATCCAGTTCGGCGGCCTAGGAGCTTTTCCCGACCCCGGAAACGAACGACCCCGGCAAGGCCGGGGTCAAGTCTTCGAAGTGACTCCCCGCGCTGGGCACCGCGGGGAGCTAATTCGCAAAACGTACTTTCTTATTGGAAGTAAAGCTTACTTGGCCTTGGGGGCCCTCGGTGCCTTCGCGGTCTTGGTCGCGCGAACGACCTTGGCGGCGGCGACCTTCTTCGAAGCAGCCTTGCGCGGCGAAGCCTTGCGCGTGGCCTTCTTGGCGGCGGTCTTCTTGGCAGGCGCCTTACGGACAGCCTTCTTCACCGCCTTCTTGGCAGCGACCTTACGGGTGGACGCCTTGCGAGCGCCCGTCTTCTTCGCAGCGGCCTTCTTCGCCGGCGACTTGCGGGTAGCAGCCTTACGGGTCGCGACCTTGCGGGTCGAGGCCTTCTTCGCCGGCGACTTGCGGGCGGAGGTCTTCTTGGCGGTGGACTTGCGGGTCGCCTTCTTGGCGGCGGATTTCTTGGCAGTGGATTTCTTGGCAGTGGCCATGGTTCGTCTCAGCTCCTCATCAGTTGGCAGTGGTTGCCCAGTAAAAGCGTGGAGGAACGCTTCGACCAGCAGGTCGCTGTTCGTCGCGTGCCTCAAATTGTTCACCTGGCGGCGAGTACGTTCATCGGAAAGCAGGCGGAGCACATGCAGCGGAATCGAGACTGTGATCTTTCGAACCGACCCTGCTTTTGAACCATGCTCCACATACGGCCTGATGAATTTTCCTGTTTCCATTCCGGGTTCCCCGTCAATTGACGCAAAAGCTATTCCTGAACATTTCCGCTGTCAATAAATTTTGGCACTAAATTGAAGACCTTGCGGTCGGATAGCGGCGACTTCGACGAAGTCCGGAGGGGCCGATGTCGACCTTTGCGAAGCCTCTCTGAATCGCGCGCACTGCATCGACTAAACACACGCACGCGCAAAACGGGTTCAGCAAACACCTTAAATCAAGGCATATTTCGTTCGTCTCCAACGAGCGTCCGCGCAAGCGGCAGCGACAGTCGTCGCGTGTCCGTCGTCTCCGATGACGTACCGGATAACCCCGATTCCGGGGATGAACGGCGTTCAACTGGCGGCGAAAAAAAATTTCGCCGCGACCCCCTTCCGGACAAAAAAAATGCCGGTCGAGGACGACCGGCATCGATTCGGAGCTTGCCGAAGAGGATCAGTGACTGTCGTCTTCGGCGACTTCGGCGTACTCGTCGGGCGTGAGGAGACTGTCGAGTTCCGACTTGTCGTCGAGCTTCAGCTTGAAGATCCAGCCTTCGCCATACGCGTCTTCGTTGATCGTCTCCGGCTTATCGGAGAGTGCCGTGTTCACCGCGATCACCTCGCCCGACAGGGGAGCGTAGATATCCGAGGCGGCCTTCACGGATTCGACGACGGCCGTGCCGTTGCCCGCCTGCACCGAGCTGCCCACTTCAGGCAGTTCGACGTAGACCAGGTCGCCGAGCGACGACTGCGCATGGTCGGAGATGCCGACGGTGACGGTGCCGTCTTGCTCGACGCGAACCCATTCGTGGGACTTCGCAAATTTCAGATCGCCAGGGATGTCGCTCATGGGTCAGGCCTCGTTCGTTTCTGTACGGGGTGCAGGGATGGGTCGGCCGATTGTACCGGTTAGCGCGCGGCGGGAAAGCGTCGCAGCCGGGGTTCCGGCCCTGTCTAGCTCCATGCACCGGCGGGGAACACGGCCTTTCCCCCACACGCCCCTAGGCCGGCACCGGCAGAACCTCGCGGGCGCCGCGACTACCTTGTAGCTGCGGCGCGATCACATGACGCCGCGCCGGTCGCCTCTCCCTTCTGTGGCGCGCCGGTTCCATGCAAGCCATCGCATCACCCACTCAAGGATCCCCCATGAAACGGATGCTCAACACCACAATCATCGCCAGCGCACTGGCGCTCGCCATTTCCAGTCCGCTGATGGCCCGGGACGTCGCGTCAGTCTCCGAAGCCCGCCAGGAGGCCGCGCGCAGCGTTGCATCGCTCGTCAACGATCCGGCCTTCGAGGAAGCGTTCCGCGCCCAGATGGGTAAGGACAGGGCCCGGCTCGCCGACGTGTTGGCCAGCTACACACCTGCCAAGGCTCACGCAGCCTCCGATACCACGGCGACGCTCCGGGATCTCGACCGGCAGGCCATCCACTTGCGCGGCCTTGACGGCGCCGTTGGCTCGTTACTCGACCTTCATCTCTCCGGCGACGTCGGTGGGCAGCCGGTCGCGAGCACGCGCGACATCTGGACCGCTACGATCGTGAAGAACATGGCGTCGGGCCAGCGTGAACTCGTCGCCTACGATCCGGCGGGCGCCGAGCACCGTTACCCGGCCAACGCGGCCCCGGCCGTGCCGATGCTCATGGTCGGGTCAAAGAACCGCGAAGCAACGGGCGCCGGCATCCGCCTGATGAACGAGACCATGCGCCGCGGCGGCGTGCAGTCGGTCTCGCCACTGATGACGGCCCGCAGCGCATCGGCGGTCGAAGAAGTCACAGTGCTTACCGACATCTACCTCACGGACGACCACGAGCCGAATACGGCGGGAGACGCCGACGTCTTCGCCGTGGTGTCCGGCGTGAACCGGGAGGGCAAGGTCGAACTCGTCAATGTCGACATGCCGTACCTGGACCATGACAAGCAATGGTATACGCCGGGCCAGGACCTGGTCACCTGGCGAAGCTTCGCCGGCAACTACGTCAACATCCAGCTCTTCGAGGACGACGGCGATACGGATTGGCAGAAGATCGCCGTAACGATCATCAACACCGTCGGCGACCTGTCACTGATCATTGCGCCAGGAGACCCCCTCACTGGCGCACTCTCTAAGATTGCCGCGAAGGTCATCGAGGCCATGCCAGGGAAGATTTGGCAGAACTCGGTCGACTATATCGACTCCTTCTACCTGGTTGATCGCCGCAGCCATTACACGCAGAAAAATCCGAACATCGGCGCGCGAAAACAGGCAAGAATCGGCCTCGAGCTGCGCACGTTCGGCGGGCAGTCGGTGAAGGACTCCGTGGACAAGACCGGGAACGCAGGGAACGGTGGCGCGAAGGGTCTCTGATCCAGAACGATTCGTGGTCTGACGAGAAAGGGCGGCCGTGGCCGCCCTTTCTCTACACATATATATATGTCGTCAGCCGACGATGCCCGGCATCGGCTGGCCATCACGCACGAACGGGAACTTGACCACGCGCACCGGTACCTCGCGGCCACGGATGTCCACGCGCACGTCACCAAGGTCGCCCGCGGGCACGCGAGCGAACGCGATCGACTTGCCGAGGGTGGGCGCGAAGCCGCCGGAAAGAATCTCGCCGTCACCGGCTGCGGTAAGCACCTTCTGGCCGTGCCGCAGCACGCCCTTGTCGTCCATCACCAGCCCGACCATGACCCGCGGCACGCCCGCGGCCTTCTGCTTTTCGAGCGCCGCGCGCCCGATGAAGTCCCGGCCCTCGTCTAGCGAGATCGTCCAGGCGAGCGACGCTTCCCATGGCGTGACCGACTCGTCCATGTCCTGTCCGTAGAGATTCATGCCGGCCTCGAGGCGCAGGGTGTCGCGCGCGCCCAGTCCCGCCGGCGCCACGCCTGCTTCGCGAAGGAGGTTCCACAACGTCACCACGTGCGCGTTGGGGACGACCACCTCGAACCCGTCTTCGCCGGTATATCCGGTGCGGGCGAGGAACAGCGGCATGCCGTTCGGCCCCTCGATGTCGATGGCCGCGAACTTGCCCAGCTTCCTTGCTTTCTCGCGCAGGGTTTCCGGCAGGAGGCCGATCAGCTTCTCGCGGGCGTTAGGGCCCTGCACGGCGATCATGCCGAACTCCGGACGCTCGCGGACGGTGACGCCGAAGGCTGCCGCCTGCTTTTCGATCCAGGCCAGGTCCTTCGCGCGGGTGGCTGCGTTCACCACCAGGCGGAAGAAATCTTCGCGCAGGAAGTAGACGATGAGGTCGTCGATGACGCCGCCGTTCTCGTCGAGCATGCAGGTGTAGAGGGCCTTGCCCGTCTTCGCCAGCTTGTCGACGTTGTTGGCCACCAGCTTGCGGAGGAACTCGCGCGTCCGCTCGCCCTCGAGGTCGACAACGGTCATGTGCGACACGTCGAACATGCCGGCGTCCTTGCGGACGGCATGGTGTTCCTCGATCTGCGAGCCATAGGCGATCGGCATGTCCCAGCCGCCGAAGTCGACCATGCGGGCGCCCAGCTCGCGGTGGCTGGCATTGAGTGCGGTCTTGTCGGTCATCGGCGTACCTTGCAGGGGGTTGGCGGCGGGAACAGCCTCCCATTATCGCGGCGCCGGCCCCGGAAGGCCAATGCAGGCCAAGACAAGGCGACGCCGAGTCCTGCTAGCCTTCCTTCCATGGCGACGGCATCTTCCCCCGGTTCGGCGACCCTGACCCGCGATGCGGGCGGCACGCGGCTGGCCCTGGCGGGCGATTGGACCCTCCCCTACTACACCGCGCTGCAACGGCGAGCGGGGGAGCTGGGCGGGACCATCGACGGCGACGTCACCGTGGATACGGGGCAACTTGGCGCGATGGATACCTCCGGCGCCTTCGTCATCGCCGAACTCCTGGGCAGCGCGCGCACCCAGGCGCTCGCCCAGGACGAAGCGTTGCCGCCGGCGCGACGGGCGCTCCTCAAGACGGTCGGGGACGCCATAGATACGTACTGCACGGGCGTGAGGCGGCCGCGGGATGCCGGCTTCGTGGTGATGCTGGAGCGCATCGGGCGGGCCATGGAGGGATTCTGGAAACAAACGGCCAAGCTCCTCGCGTTCATCGGCATCACGTTGCAGGGGTTCCTCGCGACGGCATGGCGGCCGAGCCGCTGGCGGGTGACCTCGCTGGTGTCGCACATCGAGCAAACGGGCCTCGACGCGGTGCCGATTCTGGCCCTGCTCTCCTTCATGGTCGGCTGCGTCGTCGCCTTCCTCGGCTCGACCGCCCTGGCGAGCTATGGCGCCAGCGTGTTCACGGTGGACCTGATCGGCTTCGCCTTCCTACGTGAGTTCGGCGTGCTGCTCACGGCCATCCTGCTGGCCGGCCGCACGGCGAGTGCCTTCACGGCGCAGATCGGCTCGATGAAGTCGCGCGAGGAGATCGACGCGATCCGCACACTCGGGCTGGACCCGGTCGAGCTGCTGGTCTTGCCGCGCGTGCTCGCCCTGCTGATCGCCCTTCCCCTGCTCACCTTCCTCGCGATGGTCGCGGGCATCGTCGGCGGCGCGGTGGTTTGCATGGCCGTCCTGAAGATGTCCCCTTCGATGTTCCTGACGATGTTCCAGGCGGACATGTCGCTCGGCCAGTTCCTGGTCGGGATCGCGAAGGCACCCGTGTTCGCCTTCATGATCGCCGTGATCGGATGCATGGAAGGCTTCAAGGTCTCCGGAAGCGCGCAGTCCGTGGGCGAGCACACCACCTCGGCGGTCGTCCAGTCGATCTTCGTGGTGATCCTGCTCGACGCCATGGCCGCCCTCTTCTATATGGAGATGGGCTGGTGAACGAGACCGTCATCGAAGTCCGCGGCCTGGTCAACCGCTTTGGTTCGCAGACCGTGCACGAGAACCTCGACCTCGATGTCTATCGCGGCGAGATCATTGGCATCGTCGGTGGATCGGGCACAGGCAAGTCCGTGCTGTTACGAACGATCGTCGGTTTGGTGAGACCCGTGGCGGGCGAGGTGCGGGTGTTCGGCGAGAACCTGCTCGCCCTGCCGGAGGAACGCCGGTCACGCGTGGAGCGTCGCTTTGGCGTGCTGTTCCAGAGCGGCGCGCTGTTCTCCTCACTGACGGTGGCGGAGAACGTGGCCTTGCCCCTGGTCGAACACGCCGGTCTTCCCCGTGTGGACGCGCAACGGCTGGCCGGTGTGAAACTCGCGCTTGCCGGCCTGCCCGTGGATGCCGGGCGCAAGTATCCATCGCAATTGTCCGGCGGCATGGTCAAGCGTGCCGCGCTGGCCCGTGCACTCGCGCTGGACCCGGAGATCCTGTTCCTCGACGAACCGACCGCCGGGCTGGACCCGATCAGCGCCGCCGCCTTCGACAGCCTCATCGTCACGTTGCGCAACGCCTTGGGACTCACCGTGTTCCTCGTGACCCACGACCTCGACACCCTCTACTCCACCTGCGATCGCGTCGCCGTGCTTTCGCAGAAGCGCGTGCTCGCCGCCGCACCCATCGACGAAGTGGCGCGCACCGACGATGCATGGGTGCAAGCCTATTTCAACGGACCGCGCGGCCGCGCGGCCACCCTCGCCGCCCACCAGGGCAAGGACCAGGGAGCCTGATCATGGAAACCCGCGCCCACCATATCCTCATCGGACTGTTCACCGTCCTTGTCGTCCTCTTCGGCCTCGGCTTCGGCGTCTGGCTCGCCAAGGCGCACTCCGACCAGGAGTGGAATTACTACGACGTGGTCTTCAACGAAGCCGTGACTGGTCTCTCGCGCGGAGGCGGCGTGCAGTACAACGGCATCCGACTCGGCGACGTGATGCAGCTGCGCCTGGATCCGGAGGACCCCCGGCGCGTGCTCGCCCGCATCCGCGTCGCGGGAGACACGCCGTTGCGCAGGGATACGCATGCCAAGCTCGCGCTCACCGGCGTCACCGGGGTGGCGATCATCCAACTTTCCGGCGGCTCGCCGGGGAGCCCCCTGCTCGTCGGGCATGACGGGGAAGTGCCGGTCATCATCGCCGATCCCTCGCCCCTCTCGCGCATCCTCGCCAACGGCGAAGACCTCATCACCAACATCAACCAGGCCGCGGCACGCGCCAGCCAGCTGTTGTCGAAGGAGAACGTGCATGCGATCGAGCGCACGCTCGACCATCTGGAAAAAACGACCGGGGTGATCGCCGATGAGCGGGAGGACATCCGTGCGTTGATCGGACAACTGACGGCGGCGACGCGACAGGCCAACGAGACGCTGGCCGAGAGCCGTGCGCTGGTGCACAACGCCAACGGGCTCGTGGAAGGCCAGGGCAAGGCCACGCTCGAAAGCGCCCAGCGAGCGATGGCTTCGCTGGAACATTCGACGGCGACGATCGACCGTCTGCTCAACGACAACAACGATGCGATCAACGGTGGCGCCGCCAGCCTGGGGCAACTGGGACCCGCGCTGCACGAACTGCGCGACACGCTGGGCTCGCTGCGGTCCATCACCCGCCGTCTCGACGAGAATCCCAGCGGCTACCTGTTCGGTCGTGAGAACACAAAGGAGTTCACCCCATGAGCCGCCCTTCCCTCCCCCGGCGGAGCATCGCCTGCGTCGCCGCGCCACTGGTCCTCGCCCTGCTGTCGGCATGCTCGATCCTGCCCAAGGCGGAGACGCCGCACGTCTATACGTTGCCCGCAGCACCTGGCGGCAGGCCCATGGCGACAACGCCGGTGACCTGGGCATTGCGCCTCGCCGCACCGAACGCGCCGCGTGCGCTCGACAACTCGCGTATCGCCGTCGTGCCGGAAGCGAACACCATCACGGTGTACGCCGGAGCACGCTGGTCCGATGCGATGCCCAAGCTGTTCCGGGACAGGTTGGCGAACGGGTTCCGCGACAATGGCCGCGTCGCCGCGCTCAGTACGGACGAGAGCGACCTTGCCGCCGACTATGAGCTCGGCGGTGGCCTGGGTGCGTTCCAGACGGAATATGCCGGCGGCAAGCCCGAAGTGGTCGTTCGCTTCGACGCGGTGCTCGCCGACACGCACAAGCATCGCATTGTCGGCAGTCGTCGCTTCGAGGTGCACGAAGCGGTCGATGGCAAAGCGGTTCCCCAGGTGGTGGAAGCGTTCGGCCGGGCGATGGACAAGGTGACGGCGGATGTCGTCGCGTGGACGTTGCAGACCGCGCCATCGCGCTGATTCAGGCGCTCGATGGGAGCCGAGCCTATCGGCGATGTGCTTCGATCTGGCGGAAGGTCAGGTTGATGCGGGGACCGTTCACCCGCTTCCTTACCGGCAACTCGTGCTTGTAAAGACGCTGCGTCGCGCCGGCCATGCGCAGCAAGCTGCCATGCCCTAGTTCGATCGCCACCGGCTCGCCTCCCGATTTTGCCCGGAAGCGAAAGGTCCGCGCCGCACCCAGGCTCAACGAGGCGATCACGGGCGCGGGTCCCAGCTCCGCTTCGTCGTCGCTGTGCCAGCCCATGCGGTCGCTGCCGTCGCGATACAGGTTGGCGAGCACGCTGTTGAACGCCGTGCCGCATGCGTCGGCCACGCGATCGCGCAACGCCAGGAGCAGGGGCGTCCAGGGATGGGGCACGAAGCGCGCGCCCGAATAGCGATACGTCGCGTCGTCGTCGCCGATCCACGCGCTCAGCCGCGGTGAATCCACGAGTCGACCGAACATTCGCAGGCGGTGCACTTCCCACGGCAAGTCGTTGCTGAGGCGCGAGAGCACGTCGTCGGCCTCCGCAGGCTCGAGCCAACCCGGCGCGAACGTGACGTCCGCGCCGGGCAGTTCGATCCGGGACCAGCGGACGGTCAGGGTGGTTCGACCGGATAGGCCGGTTCGGCGTCGAGCGACGACGCGCAGACGCCGGCAAGCTCCAGCAGGCGCAGATCCGATCCACGGGCACCCACCAGCTGCAACCCGATCGGCATGCCATTCGGCAACGTACCCATGGGAATGCTCACGGCCGGACAGCCGGCGAGGCTGGCGAAGCCGCAGAGGTCCGCCTGCGACGAAGGCACGGGGCCATCCAGCGGAAACGCGCCCTGCGGCGTGGTCGGAAGGACCAGCACGTCGACCTGCGCGAAGAGGCGGCGCATCTTGAGCGTGGCAGCGTCCAGGACACCGTCCGCGGCCGCGTAATCGGCCGCCGATTTCTTCGCGGCGAAATCCACCATGTCCCTGAAGCCGGATGACACCGGATACGCCTCGTCCGACAACTCGGTGGCGAACGTGTTGAGCATCTCCGCCTCCATCAACAGGAGCCCGGCGCGGCGGGTGCGGGCGAAGTCCCAGTCGGAGAAGTCGACGGTGCGCCGCTCGCCCAGTTCACCCGTCAACTTCGACAGGGCCGCGTCGAACACGTCGATAACGTCCTTCTCCACGCCGACCGCGGCCAGGTCGGGCAGGAAACCGGCGCGCAGGTTGCCCGGCTCCCAGTCGGGCGGCGAGAAGGCGACGCGGCGACGGCGCGACCGCGCATCGTCCGCGTCGTAGCCCGCGAGCGTCTGCAGCAACACGGTGAGGTCGTCCACGCCGCGGGCCAGCAAGCCCACCGCGTCGAGGCGGCGCGCGGCGGGAACGAGGCCGCGGGCCGATATCTCGCCATGCGTAGGCTTCAACGCATACACGCCGCAATAGCTCGCCGGGACGCGGATCGAACCGAGCGTGTCCGAACCGATCGCCGCGACGGCGAGACCGGCAGCCACGGCCGCGGCCGCCCCGCCGGACGAACCGCCCGCGGTATAGCCGAGGCGATGCGGATTGTGCGTCGCGCCATGGAACGGGTTGTTCGTGACGAGGCCGAGGGCGCCCTCGTCCATGTTGGTCTTGCCCAGCAGCACGGCGCCCGACGCCCGCAGGCGGGCCACCGCATGCGCGTCCTGGCTCGGGACGACCGTGCGACGCCGCATGCCGGCACGCGTGGGCACGCCGGCGACGTCGAAATTGTCCTTGATGGCGATCGGCAGCCCGTCGAGGCGGCCGATGACGCCGTCCCGCCGGCGGCGATCCGCCGCCAGGGCCTGCTCCTGGATCAGCGACACGCTGTAGTCGACGTAGGCATTGATGCGGGGGTTGAGGCGCTCCATCGCGCCCTGGTACACGTCGGAAAGGGCTTGAGGCTGGACCCGTCCTATGGCTAGCCAATGCAGGATCTGCAGCAGTGTGGCGCGGCGCATGTCGACATCGGCGACCGGCGGCATCGTATTCATGAACTCTCCTTGCGCTTGCGCCGATTATGAACGCGACATGTGAAGATCGTGCAACCCCGGGTCGTTTGAAACAGCCATTTGCCCCGCTACCGGCGAAACCGGACAATACCGGGTTGATTCCGTAGCCAGCCGTTGAGTGAGCCAGCCATGAGCGAACGCGAAACCATGGAATACGACCTCGTCGTCGTCGGGGCCGGCCCCGCCGGCCTCGCGTTCGCGATCCGTACGAAGCAGCTCAATCCGGACGTATCGGTCTGCGTGATCGAGAAGGCGTCGACCATCGGCGCGCAGATCCTTTCCGGCGCGGTGATCGAGCCCGCACCACTGGACCGGCTGCTGCCCGAGTGGCGGAAGGCGCCACCGCCCATCTGCGTGCCGGTGACCAAGGACGAATTCTGGTTCCTTTCCAGTCCCACCGCCGGCATCAAGAGCCCGGTGACACCGCCGCAGATGCACAACCACGGCAACTTCATCGTCAGCCTGGGCGCGCTCTGCGCCTGGCTGGCCCCGCAGGCCGAGGCGCTGGGCGTGGATGTTTTCCCGGGCTACGCGGCCGCGGAGGCGCTCTTCGACGACAACGGCGCGGTCGCCGGCGTGCGCATCGGCGACATGGGCATCGCGCGTGACGGCACGCACAAGCCGGGCTACACGGAAGGCATCGACATTCGCGCGAAAGTCACCGTGATGGCGGAAGGCTGCCGCGGACACATCAGCAAGACGCTGATCAAGACCTTCGACCTCGACGCCAACAGCGACCCGCAGACCTACGGCATCGGCCTGAAGGAACTCTGGCAACTGCCGCCGGGCCGTGGCACGCCCGGCAAGGTGGTGCACACGGTCGGCTGGCCGCTGCCGAGCGACGTCTACGGCGGCAGCTTCCTGTACCACATGGATAACGACCGCGTGGCGGTCGGCTTCGTCGTGGGGCTGGATTACCCCGACCCGAACTTCTCGCCGTTCGAGGCGTTCCAGCAGTTCAAGCACCACCCGAACGTGAAGGGCCTCCTCGAAGGCGGCACCATCGTCTCGGCCGGTTCGCGCGCCATCATCGAGGGCGGGTACCAATCGCTGCCGAAGGTGGAGATGCCGGGCGCCATCCTGATCGGCGATGCCGCCGGGCTGGTCAACGTGCCGAAGATCAAGGGCACCCACCAGGCCATCGCATCGGCGATGCTCGCCGCCGAGCACCTCATGGCGACGAACTTCGACCCGGCCGGCTGGGACGCGAAGCTGCGCGCCTCCGCGGTCATGACGGAGCTGAAGAAGGTGCGCAACATCCGGCCCGGCTTCAACAAGGGGCTGTGGTGGGGCCTTGCCAATGCGGCCGTGGAAACGGTCACCTTCGGCCGTTCGCCATGGACGCTGAAGAACCACGCGGACTGGTCCGCGCTGGGCAAGCTCGACCGGTACGAGGCGCCGAAGAAGGATTACGTCGACCGCACCCTCGCGCCACGCGATCGCCTCGCCAGCGTCTACTTCGCCGCAACCGAACACGACGAAGACCAGCCGGTGCACCTGAAGGTGGCGGATACCACCATCTGCATCGAGCGCTGCACGGTGGAGTACGGGAATCCTTGCCAGCGGTTCTGTCCTGCGGGCGTCTACGAGATCGTGCAGGACGAGGGCGGCCGGCGGCTGCAGATCAACGCCGCGAACTGCGTGCATTGCAAGACGTGCGATATCAAGGACCCTTACCAGATCATCACCTGGGTGACGCCCGAGGGTGGGTCTGGGCCGAACTACCAGAACCTCTGAGCATGCGCGTACGCCTGGGATGGCTCGCCTGGTTGGTCCTCGTCGCGGCATGCATCTGGCTGCCGTGGCACGCGCTGTTCGAAGGCACCGGTCCGTTCGTTCGCCAGCTTTCGCGCTCGCTGGCGTGGAAGAGCCTCGCCGAATGCCTGCTGTTGCTGGGTACCGTGTATGGGAGCTTGCGACTGCGCCGGCACGGCATCGTGCTGGCGGCCCTCTGCGCCGAGGTATATGCGCGGCGTCATGGCATAGACATCACGGTGCTCCTGCTCGCGCTTTACCTCATGGGCATCGTCGCCCTCGGGCGCTGCGGAGCGGCCGCGCTTCGGATGCCGACCGCGCCCTCGCTTGATACGTTCCTGCGTGATGCTGTCCTCGGCGTACTCATGTGGTCCGCGGCGATCTGGACCGCGTCGCTCCTGGGCACCGGGAGCCTTCCCGCCTTGCGCATGCTGGCAATCGCCATCCTCGGCGGCGCCCTCGCTTTCGCGTCCTGGCGTTGGCATCGGCAGGTCGTCGCGCCGACACCTCCGTCCACCCGGGCCGGCGCCTTCCTGGTCGCCAGCGTCGTGACGATCGTCCTCATGTTGTCCGCCAAGGCCGCTGTCGCCGTGGACAGCGACGCGCTCTGGTATGGCCTCAACGCGGACCGCGTCCTGTTCGGCGACGGTGGCCTCTTCCAGGCACAGGGGCTGATCGCGCACGTGCATTACTACCCGAAGCTGGCAGAGTCGTTGCAGGCACCCTTCCTGGGCCTGGGCAGCGCCAGCCTCGTAACAGGTTTCAGCCTGCTCTGCTGGATGCTGTTGGTGGCCACCGCGCGTGAAGTGCTGCGCGAACTCGGCGTGGAAGGCCTTCCCGCATGGTTCGGCGCGGTATTCGCGTGCGTGGTGCCGGCCGTTGCGGCATCGGCCGCCACGCCGAAGGGCGAGCTCCTCGCGGCCTGGTTGTGCGTTTCGGGCTTGCTTGCCGGTCTGCGCCTTCGTCACGGCGATACCCATCGGCACTGGCTTGGTGTCGGATTGACCGCGGTGCTGGTCGCTCCGCTCGCCCGGCTGACGGTTCTTCCCTATGCCGCGGCCATCTTCGTCTTCATTGTCGCCGTGGCGGCGGTGAGGCGCCCGCGACTGGACGGGCGGATGGGCATCCCCCTGGGGCTCGGGCTCGTTGTGGTCGCGTTGGTCTGCCTGCGCACGTTCGAGCAGGCCGGTGTCGCGCTCGCTTCGCCGGATGTGCTGGTGCACCTGCAGGGCCTGTTCGGCTGGGAGCTGCACGAGGACATCGGGCGCTATGAACCGACGTTCCGGACACCCTTTCCGGCCGGTCTGCTGGACTCGCTCTTCGGTCCCGCCGCCTATATCCACCAGGCCCTGTTCTGGATGGGCAACGGCTGGTTACCGCTGCTCGTCGTCGCCCTCGCGCTGCGCGGCTGGCGCTGGATCCTGCAGCCTGCGACGCTGTTCATGCTCCTCGTCGGCGTGTCGATGTACGCCTTGCTCTATGCCTATCGCTACGGCAACGACGGCGCCGATGGCAATTACTTCATCGTGCCCATCGTGTTGCTGCACCTGGCGGCATGGACAGGGATTTTCGTCGGGGCCCGCGCCGTGGTGACTCCGCGCCCCTTCCTATGGGGCGCGACGGCGATGGCCGCTTTCTGCCTCTTCCTGGTGGTGACGACAGGCAACTGGTTCCCAGGCACCGGACGGCTGGACGCGCGCTTCGACAGGACACCGTTCGGCGAACTGCGCACGCTGGCCGATGCGCGGTTCCGCGTGAGCGGCATGGGGCCGTTGGCCGACGCGCTGGAAGCATGGCCGCGAGGTACCCGCATGCTCGGCGACATGCCCGCCGACGACGGCGGGTATTTTCCTGTCCGCTATGAATCGATCGGCACGATTTCCTGGGCCCGCGGCACCCTTTTGGAGAATGAACAGGCGATCCTACGTATGTTCCGAGATCACGGCATCCAGTTGGTGGCCCTGTCCCACAACCCCGTGGCAGCCGTGGACTCCCGCATCCGCCCGGTGCTGGAGGCCATGGCGCTCCGTGGCGAGGCCCACAAGCTGAACGTGATTGGCGACAAGGCCGACCTTTGGCGACTGGACCTGGCCCAAGGGGACGGCCAGCCCGGTAACATGAGCGGCCGGACCCGGAGGTAAGCGGCAGTGTCGACTCCCTTTTCTTGGCGTTATAAGCGCTTCCTGAGCATGACGCGACGCGTTCGCGCCAGCATTGCGCTGCGCGGGTGGAAGGGGACGATTGGGCGGATTTCGCAGGATCTGGCTCGGCGGCCGGATGTGGATGATTCGCTGAGTTTGTTGCCGTTGGAAGCAGCTTTCACGTCCCTGTCCTTGCCCACGTCAGCGACCCCTCGCGTCAGTGTCGTGATTCCGGTGCACGGGAAAATCGAATACACCCTGGCCTGCCTGCGATCCATTGCCAATTTTCCGCCTAGCGACCCCTTCGAGGTTGTCGTTGTGGACGATGCTTCGCCGGACAACACGGCGTCGGTGCTGGCGGAAGTATCGGGCGTCCGCCTGCTCTGCAACGAACGCAACCTCGGTTTTGTCGGCAGTTGTAACGCGGGTGCGGCGGCGGCACGTGGTGAGTACCTGGTCTTCCTGAATAACGATACGCAGGTCACGCCGGGCTGGACAGAAGCCTTGCTGCGCTGCTTTGCGCTGCGCCCCGACGCAGGCATTGCGGGGAGCCAGCTTGTCTATCCCGACGGCCGCCTGCAGGAAGCTGGCGCATGGGTGTTCTCCGACGGCTCGGCGTGGAACATTGGACGCTTCTCTTCGCGGAAAGACCCTTCGCTCCGATATGCGCGCACGGTGGACTACGTCTCCGGTGCCTCGCTGGCAATCGCTCGCGACTTTTTCCTGTCGCTTGGCGGCTTCGACCTGCGCTACGCGCCGGGTTATTACGAAGACACTGATCTTGCGTTTGCGGCGCGGGCAGCGGGCCGCTCGGTCTGGTACGTGCCGGACAGTCTGGTAATTCATGCGGAGGGGGTCAGTTCCGGCGGTGTCGTCGAAACGGGCATGAAGCGATTTCAGGGGGTCAACCAGCGGAAGTTCGTGGAGAAGTGGGCTGATGCGCTGCGCGGGCAGCCATCAGCGGGTACACCGCTGGCTGCGGTGGATCGCGCGCGACGCCGCGGTACCGTACTGGTGGTGGATACCGTGACCCCGGACGCTTCGCGCGACTCCGGATCCCTGCGACTCATCGGCATAATGAAATTATTGCTGCAGGACGGCTGGCACGTGGTCTTTGCACCCGACGACGGACATGCCGAAGACCATATCGTTCGTGAGCTTGGCGGACTCGGCATCGAGATGCTGATCAAGCCCTGGGTCCGCAGCCTTCCCCATTGGTTAGAGGCAATAGGCGACGCGCTGCAAGCAACCATTCTCTGTCGTCATACCGTTGCGAACCAATACGAAGCGCTCGTGAGGCGGCACGCACCAGCGGCAAAGCTGATCTTCGATACGGTCGATCTCCATTTCCTTCGCGAAGAAAGGGCCGCGGAGCAGAGTGGTAACGCCGCCCTCGCGCGACAGGCTGAGAGAACCCGGAGTCAGGAACTGGCTTTGATTGAAGCTGCGGACACCGCCTTCGTCGTCAGCGAATATGAACGCGAGATGCTGGCGCATCTGCTACCGACAGCCACTGTCCGCCTTCTCTCGAACATCCACGAAGTCTTCGGACGTAAGGCCGGATTCGCTGGCCGGCGTGACCTCCTCTTCATCGGCGGCCACGGGCACCCACCTAACGCCGACGCGATGCACTGGATGGCGGCTCAGATTCTGCCGGCACTCCGGCAGCATGATCCTAATGTTCGAATCTTCGTTGCTGGGGACGTGCCAGAGGGTGAGCGTCGGATCTTGGAAGCCGCGGGCCTGGACATGCTCGGGCGGGTGGCAGACCTCGCGCCGTTGATGAACTCAGTCCTCGCATCCATTGCGCCTCTGCGCTTCGGCGCGGGAGTGAAGGGCAAGGTCAACATGGCCATGAGCCATGGCGTTCCAGTGATCGGCACGCCAATCGCCGTCGAAGGAATGCGGTTGACGGATGGGATCGATGTGCTGATAGCCGAAACACCGGACGACTTCGCGGCCGTGTACGCACGCCTGGCTGCGAATGCGGCGCTTTGGACGGAGCTTTCCGATCGCTCCTTGCTGCATGTTGCCAAACATTTCTCAGCAGACGCCGCGCTCCATAGCCTGAGGCTAGCGGTAAGCTGACTAGCTACCTCAAGCTGGGCAGACAATGGACTCAACAGTTTTCCGGGCGAGTGGTTTCCCGCTCCCGTCGGTGATCATCAGCGTTGTTCCGTCACCTATCCAGGGTCCCGTCCTGGCTTCGCCTTTGGAGCCGCCCATCGTCCACAATCGAGGGGCTTCGCCCAGTTGATAGATGAATATCTTAACGACGTCCGTGCGCGGTGCCCGCCACGTAACGTTGATTTGAGCAGGCACATTTGGACATGTCGTGATCTGATTCGGCGTCAGTTCCAGTTTCACTACCAGGAACCTATGAGCGAAGCTGGCTGCGATCACTAACACGACAGTTGCAGCGAGCAAGTGCCAACGTCTATTTCTCACCGGACTGCTCCCTGTAAAAGGCGCTGAACCGCCCCGATAGGCGCATCCGCGCGGCAGAGCGAAGACCAGCTCGTGTCTGATCGGCGCTCGCGCCATGTTCCGCATCTAGCATCCTGCCAACGTTGCCGACGAAACGAAGGTAATTGGGCTCATGGACTCCCGCGCGACGGAGAATCTCGTCCGCCAACATCCAAGAATAGATGTGCTCGGTTGAGCCATTGGAGGGCGATTCGTGGCTGCTTAGCAAGACCCAGGGAACACGTTGCTCCCATGCAGCCTTTCCATTCTCGAACGCAACCGCGTCATAGACGAGTTCGAAACCGGGCAGATGGTCCCCGTAGAAGACAAGGAGGAACGGACGGTCTCGCTTCTTCAGGTAGTCCCAAAGACGCCCCAACTCCGCGTCAGCATGATGGATGTGGTATGCGTAGGTGCGAAATTCGTCCGCTGCTTTCGCGGGCCAATTCGTCGGCACGGTCAGTCCAGCCCGTTGCGCCTCGTCCTTCACCGGCCCATGTCGGTATGGGCCGTGTGCTTCGATGCTTATGGCGAAAACGAATGTTGGTCCCGGAGCCTGCTCAAGCGATCGGATGATCTGCGAGGTCATCGAGTGGTCCGACATGTAATAGCCGTCCCGGTAAGCCGTGGACGGAAACTCATCGATAGTCTGAAAGTTCTGGAAACCCAGGGATTGAAATGTTGCCCGGCGGTTCCAAAATTCCCCGCCGTTGGGATGAATGGCCGTAGTGGAATAACCTGCTTTGTCTAGCGAAGTCACGATACTCGATATCCGCGGCTGCGATATCTGCACGTACGGAAACTGAAGGTCTGGATAAGCTTCGAGCGGAATTCCAGTAAGTATCTCGAACTCCGTTCGCAATGTTCCGCCACCGAAGGTGGGTACGCTCATTGTGCCAAAGCCGCTTTCGCCTTGCGCGCGATGCAGATTGGGAAGGAGTTCCGTCGTGTCGACGCTTCGCATGATCGACGGATCGAAGAACGATTCGCTCTGGATCACCACGATATCGGGCTTTTCGACGTGCCCCGCATCCACCGACGCAGGCAGTGACGGAAAGCGCGCCCGCTCCATCTTGACCACCCGCGCGACAGCGGCTGGGTCAGGCGCCACATCCATCGCCCGTTGATTTGCCAGGTTGGTGTAGACAAGCGTGCTGAGCAGGCCCGCATGCAGTTGGCTCACGACGGGGGAGTAGGCGATCTGAAGCGCGACAGGATTGTAGATTCGCTCCACAAGCCAATTCCCGGGCAGCAGCAGCCAACCCAACAATAGGCTGACGCTCAGGCCCGCTGCCCGCACAGCGAGGCGGCCCCGGAAGGCAGGCGGCTCATAGCGCAATAAGAGGCCGATCGCCAAAAGTGACGCCGCGATGGCTGCGCCCGCCGCGGGAAGATTGATGTAGTGCTGGAACAGGCCCAAATTGGAAAGACTCACGCCCCGGACGAATGTGTAGTCCGCGGGGACCAGAGGAGTGTGCAGATACTCCATTTTCTTCGCGTTCGCGACAAACAGCCCCGCGACCATTGCGCCGCCCAGCAGTACGGACAGGCCGGCTCGACCCGTGATTGACAAAAGAACTCCGTAAGCGGCCAGCAACGGCAAGGCGCTGGCGAAAAATCCCGGCGAGAAAAGATAGGTATCCCACTCGAGGTGCAGGGAGTGGCGGTCAAGCGCCCACGAGGTCACGACCAGAAGGAGGAATCCCCCGGTTGTCGCTGCAACCGATTTCACGGCCAATCGCATGTACTCCACCCCTGGCAACTGCCCGTTGCGCCGGATGAGCCGGCTTGTCATATGAGTGCCATATGACAATAACAGATATATGATAGACGCGCCCATGAAGTGGAATCCCGCTTCCCGCGCTGCGGCAAACGCAGGAATGAAGATTCGCTAGAATGACGGGTCAACTTCAGAGGCGCCCGCGGTCGCGTGCGTCACAATGAACAGGAACCCCGAATGAAGATTCTGGTCGGCTATAAGCGCGTCGTGGACTACAACGTTCGCATTCAGGTGAAACCGGACGGCACCGGTGTCGTCACCGATGGCGTGAAGCTATCCGCCAATCCTTTCGACGATATCGCGCTGGAGGAAGCCCTGCGCCTTAGGGAGAAGGGAGTCGCCGAGGAAGTCGTGGTCGTGGGCATTGGTCCGGCCGACCTGACGGCCCACCTACGCAACGGCTTGGCCATGGGTGCCAATCGCGCCATCCATGTCCAGACGGCTGACGCCATCTCTCCGCTCACCGCCGCGCGGACGTTCTTGAAAATTGTGGAGAAAGAGCAGCCCGGACTGGTAATTCTGGGCAAACAGGCCATCGACGACGATGCCAACCAGACGGGCCAGATGCTCGCCGCCCTTTGGGACCGCCCTCAGGCCACGTTCGCAAGCAAGGTCGAGGTTGCCGACGGCAAGGCCACGGTGACCCGCGAGGTCGACGCCGGCCTGGAGAAGATCGAGGCCGAATTGCCTGCCGTGGTCACGACGGACCTGCGCCTCAACGAGCCCCGCTTCATCAAGCTTCCCGACATCATGAAGGCCAAGTCGAAGCCTATCGACGTGATCGAGCTTGCCTCGCTGGGTGTCGGCGCAGCGGACCATATCAAGACCACCCACTACGCCGCCCCAGCCAAGCGCAGCAAGGGGACCATGGTGAAGGACGCCGCCGAGCTCGTCGCGGCCCTCAAGCAGAAGGGCCTGCTGTAAGGCAGCCGACCGGAGAATCCACATGAGCAAAATCCTCGTTATCGCCGAACACCTCGACGGCAAACTCAACGGCTCCACCGCCCGCGCCGTGAGCGCGGCTGCCGCGGTCAATCCGGAGTCCATCGATGTGCTCGTGCTTTCCGATGCCCCGGACGCCGTCGCCGCGGAAGCCACCCGAATCGATGGCGTGAGCAAGGTGCTTACCATCGCCCGCAGCGAGAACGCCCATCCGCTGGCCGCGGTCCTCGCGCCGCAGATCGCGAAGGTCGCGGCCGGTTACACGCACGTATTCGCGCCGTCCACCACCTTCGGCAAGGACGTCGCTCCGCGCGTCGCGGCCTTGCTCGGCGTGTCGCAGGTCAGTGACGTGATGTCCGTCGAGGGTCCGCACAGCTTCGAGCGCCCGATCTACGCCGGAAATGCCATCGTGACGGTCGAGGTGGACGCGTCATCCATCGTTGTGGCCACGATCCGCACAGCCTCCTGGCCCGCGGCGGCGGCAAACGGTTCGGCGACCGTCGAGGCCCTGTCGCTTGACGTCACGCTGCCCACGCATACCCGGTTCATCGGCCTGCAGCAGGGCAAGAGCGACCGGCCTGACCTCCAGGGTGCGCCGAAGGTCGTCTCCGGCGGGCGCGGCGTGGGCTCGAAGGAGAACTTCGAGATCATCTACAAGTTCGCGGACAAGATCGGCGCGGCTGTCGGCGCGTCGCGCGCCGCCGTCGACGCCGGCTATGTGCCAAACGAGATGCAGGTCGGCCAGACCGGCAAGATCATCGCGCCAGAGCTCTACATCGCCATCGGCATTTCGGGGGCTATCCAGCACCTGACCGGAATCAAGGATGCCGGCACGATCGTGGCGATCAACAAGGACGGCGAAGCACCGATCTTCGAGATCGCGGACATCGGCCTCGTCGGCGACCTGTTCAAGATACTGCCCGAACTCGAAGCCGCCCTCGGTTAACTCCCGGGAGGCCGGATGGCCTCTCGCTTTCCACGCTACGGAATCCCATGACTACGACCGTCCCCGTCAACGCACTCGACCGTCACATCGCCCCAATCGCCAGCCAGCTCGAGAAGGTGGCAGCCGAGGTGATATCGAGCGGATACTTCGTGCTTGGCCCCAATGTGAAGGCATTCGAGAACGAGTTCGCCGCCTGGTGCGGTGTATCCGACTGTGTCAGCGTCGCTAACGGTACCGAGGCGCTCGAGCTCGGACTTCGCAGCTTGGGTGTCACGTCGGGCAAAAGCGTGGCGGTGGTCGGCAATGCCGCCATGTATGGGACCACCGCGGTCCTCGCCTGCGATGCCGAGCCTGTTTTCGTGGACATCGACCCTGTGACCTGCACGATGGACCCGAACGCGCTCGAGGTTATCCTCGCGACGCGCCGCATCGATGTGGTAATCGTGACTCATCTTTACGGCAGGCTTGCAGACATGCCGGCCTTCACCGCTCTCGCCGACAAGTATGGCTTCGCCATTTTCGAGGATTGCGCCCAGGCGCACGGGGCTCGGGACGCACAGGGAAAAAAGGCCGGATCTTTCGGTAGCGCAGCCAGTTTCAGTTTTTATCCCACGAAGAACCTCGGCGCCCTGGGTGACGGTGGTGCCGTCACAACCAACGATGCCGGTATCGCCGATACGCTGCGCAAGCTTCGCCAGTACGGCTGGTCCGCCAAGTACAGCAATGAGCTTTCAGGCGGCCGTAACAGCCGGCTTGACGAAATCCAAGCCGCGTTCCTGCGAGTGATGCTGCCATCGCTCGATGCCTGGAACGCGAGGCGGCGTGAGATCGCCAATCGCTATTCGGACGGGATCCGACATGCAAGGATCGGAGTTCCACCTCAAGGCGGCGATGAGTTCGTAGGCCACCTCTACGTGGTGCACACCGAGGATCGTACCGGATTGCAGAGCCACCTTGCGGCCAGCGGTGTGAAAAGTGAAGTGCACTACCCAGTACCCGATTATCGCCAGCCCCTGTTCGCCGGCCAGTTTTCGTCCACGAGCTTGCCAAACACGGATCTTTCCTGTGCCTCTGTGCTCACCCTCCCCTGCTTCCCCGAACTCACCGATGACGAGGTGACGCGGGTGATCGAGGCCTGCAACCGGTGGTAAAGCCACGCTACTCTGTCGTCATCCCCGTCTATAAGAACGAGGGATCAATAGCGCCTCTGCTCCAGGCACTCGACGACCTGGCAGGCACGTTGGACGCGCCCATGGAAACGGTGTTCGTCGTCGATGGAAGTCCGGACGCCAGTTTTGCGCGGCTTGAAGAGGGTCTTCGCGGCGTATCGTTTTCCTCCCGACTCGTGTTGCTCTCTCGCAATTTCGGTGCGTTCGCGGCGATTCGCTGCGGCTTGGCCGAGGCTCGCGGGGACTTTATCGGTGTAATGGCTGCCGATCTTCAGGAACCGCCTTCCTTGATGCTCGACTTCTTCAAGGCGCTAGCCTCGAAGCCGCTCGACGTTGCGTTCGGCCAACGTCTGGGCCGGCACGATCCGGGGTTCAGCAAACTCGCGTCCAACTTGTTCTGGAAGATCTACCGACGCTTAGTGCAACCCGATGTGCCCGAAGGCGGTGTCGACGTGTTCGCCCTCACCGCCAGCTTCCGAGACCGTCTGGTGGCGCTCGGCGAAGCCAACAGCAGTCTGCTCGGCCTGTTGTTCTGGCTTGGCGGCCGCCGTGAATTCATTGGCTACACCCGCCTCGAACGGGAGCACGGCAAGAGTGCCTGGACCATAAAGAAGAAGGTGACCTACCTCCTCGATAGCGTCTTCGCATTCTCGGATCTTCCGGTGCGGGTCCTGATGGGCGCCGGCCTCGTAGGCCTTGGCGTGGCGGTGCTGCTAGGGTTGATCGTCACAGCCGCACGCATTTTCGGTACCTATGAAGTGCCCGGTTATGCGGGCTCCATGCTAGCGATCCTTTTCTTCGGCGCGCTGAACACGTTTGGAATCGGCATCGTGGGCAACTATGCCTGGCGCGCTTATGAGAACACCAAGCAGCGGCCCCTCAATGTGGTTTCCCTCCGCATCGACTTTCCTGGCAAGGACCTATGAAATTCTTCGTGCATGAAAAGGGACTCTGCGAGTCCACCCGAATCGGCGAGGGAACGCGCATCTGGGCGTTCGCCCACGTACTACCGGGGGCTACCATCGGTGGCGGTTGCAATATCTGCGACGGCGTGTTCATCGAGAATGATGTCAGCGTGGGCGACAACGTCACCGTGAAGTGCGGTGTGCAGCTCTGGGACGGGGTAACACTTGAGAACAACGTGTTCGTCGGGCCGAACGCCACGTTCACCAACGACATCCGTCCACGCAGCAAGGTCTACCCGGACCAATTCCTCCGAACGATCGTAGAGGAGGGTGCTTCCATCGGTGCGAATGCCACCATACTCCCGGGAGTCCGCATAGGTCGTAACGCGATGATCGGCGCCGGCGCGGTGGTGACCCGCTCCGTCCCCCCCAATGCCATCGTCGTAGGCAATCCCGCGAAGATCATTGGCTATGCGGGTACTGGTACCGTGTCCGCAAGTGACGAAGAACCTGCATCCGCTCCTGGCAAAGGCGTGCGCGCATCCACTGTAAAGGGCGTGCAACTACACACCTTCAATGCCATTGCCGATATGCGCGGAAACCTCTCCGTTGGTGAGTTCGAACGCGAGATACCTTTCGCGCCGAAGCGCTACTTCCTGGTCTATGACGTGCCTACCGCGGAGACTCGCGGCGAACACGCCCACCTCGAGTGCCACCAGTTCCTCATCGCAGTTAAGGGTTCCGTGCACGTCGTGGCAGACGATGGCGAGCGCCGCGAGCAGTTCGTCCTCGACCGGCCGAACATCGGCCTCTACTTACCTCCGATGACGTGGGGCATCCAGTACAAGTACTCCGAAGATGCCGTACTGCTCGTCTTTGCATCCCATTACTACGACCCTGCTGACTACATTCGAGAATATGGCGCCTTTGTAGAGAAGGTTGGCGCCAGGAACGCATGATGCGCGGCATTGCGGATCGCGCGCGCGCCGCGGTGGCAGCGTCCAGCTTCCTTCGCTTTCTCATTTCTGGTGGAGCGAATACCGCAGCCACCTATCTCTTGTACCTAGCACTCATCCAAGTGATGGGCTACAAGATCGCCTACACGATCGCTTATCTTTTCGGCATCGTGCTTGCTTTCGTGATCAACCGATTCTTCGTGTTCCAGACCCATCGTGGCTGGCGGTCGATGCTGCTTTTTCCCTTCGTCTACCTAGCGCAGTATTTGGCAAGCATGTTGGTGCTTCGGCTATGGATCGACGAGTTTCATCAGTCGAAAGAGGCGGGGCCAATCATTGCGATCATCGTCACCGTACCGCTCACCTATGCGCTGTCTAGGCTCGTGTTCCATGGGCGCCGACCCCCGAACTAGCTCCAGTCGGCCAGCCCAAACGTGACCGTCCGCATGGTCATCCACGTCGATACTGCAAAACACGCGGCATAAAATCCGCGATTCCCAGCCCCGCCAACGGACGACGCTTCAACTGCCTGCCGAACTCTTCGAACCCGAATTGAGATGCGACGCAACCGTACAAAACCAGGTGTGCAGGCAAGAGGAATCGCGTTTCGACTGCCCCGGGAATGATTAGGATCGCTGGCAAGAGCAGTAAGAAAATCGGCAAGACCTTCACGCTGCGCCAGGGTACAAGTAAGAGCATCGTAACGGTGGCTAGCCACAAGAAGGCGAAATGCACAGCGGACCACACGTCTCTATCGCCTGAGCGAACCGTCACGTAAACAGTACCATCGCGAACATCTAGACCTCCTATCGCATGCCGCAGAAAAGCGAGCAGAAAATATACAGGCTCGTGCAGGGCGATATTCAGGTACTTCCCGACGGTTGGTTCGACATTGAAATCACGATTCGACTCGAGGATGGCCCGGCCGCCAGGCGATAGATACACTACCTGGGGACTCGGATCGGATGGACTGATAGATGTCTCGTACTTATCGATCGCTATACCGTGGCGCAGCTGTGAGGCCATAAGTGATGACTTACCAAACGTCGCGACCCAAGGCGAATTCACACCGTAGAGATGATTGTTGATCAGCACCTGGGGAACCGCCAGCACGCCTGCCCCCGCCAGAAAGAGCGCGGCGGCGACAGCGCGACATCCGGCCCCTCTTGCGTTCAACGTTAGAAATGTACCAAGAACCAGGGACGGAAACAGGTAAATCGTGCGGACATTGTAGGCCGCATAACAGAGCGCTCCAATCACCGCATAGTGAAGTACTGAGCTAGGGCGTTTGCCGCCTGCTAGCGAAATCGCCGCAATGATCAACAGCAGAGCGGGCAGATCCGAAAGTGGGTAGAGAAGCAAGCCCGGAAAGATGAGCGCGACGAGGACAGGCACAACAAGACGGCGAGCCACGGTCGCCTCGCCCTTGAATACGCGCAGAAAAAATGTCGTCACGAATCCAGACAAGGCGATGCCGTAGACAAGCGAGGATGCGATACGGTATGGAATTTTCGATCCGTGCATTACCTGCGACAGCCAATTGACCGGCGCAAGCAGCAAGGGATAGAGGTATCCCCGTCTTCCAGGCGGTATTTCAGCGAACGGCCTGAATTCGCTGAGCGACCAATATTGGCCCGAGTCGTAGTGGAACTCGGTCACGTCGGCCAACTGCTGAATTATCAGAATAACCAGCACGGCGACAAAACCGGCGATACAGCTATCCCTTGTGCGCGGGTGCAAACCGATCATTGCGCGCTCGTCTGTCCAAACTTGAAAATGGAATGCACACGCATCTTCAAGCGCATGGCCGGCTTCTCGATCGAATGCCACGAGAGATAACCGAGCACGAGAGAGGCAGCGCCGGCCGCCAGCGCGCAGCCATAAGGATGCCCGGGCCCCACGAACTGCGCGAACGCTTGGGAGGCTGGCCATCCCCAGAGGTAAGTACCATACGACGGATCGCCGAAGCGCTCGATACGCGGCAACTTCAGTCTGTATGCGAACCAGAAGCAGAAGTAGGTGATCGCTAGCGCGACGAGAATCGGATATATCCAGACAGCCCGCGAAAGGAATGCGAGGTAGACAAGGGCTGCAAGGATATCGGTACGAACAGGAATGTCGTCCTTGTACATGAAGGCCAACACGCCCAGCGCAAAGTACCCCGACATCTTGATCCAACCATCGAACAGGGGGAGCTGCCAGGGCACCACCGCACCAGCGATGAAGAGAACGAGCAAGATAACGGACGCAACCCGACGTGATCGGAAGAATCCGAGCACACCGAAAATGGCGAGAAAGACATACATCCGCATCTCGGCCGGGATAGTCCAGAGGCTTCCGTTTACCGTGTCCTTCACAGCATTGGTCGTGAATACGCCCGGCAGCAGGTAACTCTGTCGCGAGGCGAACTGCAGATTCCACTTCACGAATCGCCGCGGCAGCTTACTTGCGAAGTAGGAGTGCGAATCCAGATTGGAAAGCACTGGCCCAACTACGTATGCCAGAAGAACAAGGCAGACGAGGAGCGCAGGAATCAGGCGCAGGATGCGCGCGGTCATGAAGTCGACCCAATCGGGACGACGCATGAAGCTACCCGACACCATGAAGCCACTCAGCGCAAAGAAAATGTCCACGGCGATCTCGCCGCTATAGGTGCGCCACGATGCAAACAGGTCTGTCACGCCCGGACTCGGCGAAATGATCAGCGAATGCCCGTAGATGACCATAAGAGCCGCGATGATACGCAGCCACAGGAAATTATCCTGGCGAGCCCGCAGCCCATCACCGATCCTCATCACGCTATGCATTTTTCCATTTGCTGCAGAGTCCCCATTAGCCATGTCGGTCAGCCCGCCGCTTCGGCTGGCTTGCGACCACCCTCGGCGCTACAGCCGGACATTACGCTTGCAAAAACGACCATTAACGCGAGAATCAGCATCAAAGCAAACCGACGCGAATAAGATGAGTTCATCAAGTTATCTCCCCCCTTCGATGACGATCTCATAAGTTCCTGCCTCAGGGATCACGAACGCACTCTGAAAGCCGTTAAGTGCGACCCCCTTCTGGATTACATGATCGATATAAGCGGACCACGAACCCTCGGGATCCTCATTCAAGACAAGAATACCAGCGGATGCTGTTGTGACCACAGCACGGATTCGTGTCGCGGTGTTCTCGAGTATTTCCGGGGTCACGATTCCCGGACCGCTCTCAGGCAAGCCTGAAAGCCTCGGGTCGATCCCGACCTTATCGCTAACAAAGTCGCGCATGGCTTCATCACCGCTTTCCTGGAGCACGGCCTCGGCCGGCACTTTAGCCAAAGTGGGTTTGACGGCTCGGAAATACAGCCTAGGCCGCGCGCCATCGAGCTCTTCCCACCGCAAGTCGGTGTCTCCAGCCTTCGACGCCTTAACCGTGTACCGCACACCGAAAAGCTTCTGCACTCTTACATTCGGGAAATAAAGCAGTTCGAATTTCGAGAAGAGTTGCGGATGAATATCCCCGCGAATCATTCGCAATCCTTCGTTCGCCAGCATGTGCGTCAGGACCTTGAAGTCGGGTACCTGGGGATCGACGGCCGCCCTATAGAGCCCCCTCTGCGCAGGTGGCAAGCCGTTCGCCAGATTCCTGGCCTCATGGCGCAATTGCAGGTTCCGAGGGTTGAAGAAATAGGAATTCGAAACGTCACTATGGGGAAGGACGTAAGCCGCGGGCGCAAATGTAACCGCCGCGAGTATCGGAGCAACCGCCGCTGCCGCGTAGAGGCGGCTACGCCCCGAGGCAGCGAGGAGCAAGACGGCGCCTGCCATGGCGGCGGTCAGAACCGCGCCCGTGCGAGACATCGAATGATCCACCACGGCAACAACCGCCGCCGTGGCCACGATGACTGCTGCGATTGAAATCGCGGAGCGGCGCGAGAAAGCCCCGTCCCTCGCATCGGCGGCGAGCATCGTTGCCCCGCGCGCCGCGAGCGGCACCACAGCGATCACCCATAGGCAGGACCACCAATTCAATTCACGGATCTTGTTGATCAACGGAATCCAATATGTGACCGGAACAATCAACCTGCAGCAGAGCACCAGCGCCACGAGCGCCACGATGCCTAACGAACGCACGAACGCCTCGCGTGCCCGCAGCACTGCGTAGGTCGACACTGCCACCAATGAAATTCCGACAAAGAGGTTTCCTGGCTGACTGGAATACTCGGGCCTGAATGAAAAAGCGGAAATCATGTCGCGTGGCGAGACGGCAAATTCCCGTAGCGCGTCCACCGGAACCCGTTTGGCGCCAATAATCTGGCCGAAGGCTCCCAACCAACGGATGCTTTCGCCTTGAAAATGGACGAGCCGCGCCAAGTAGTACCCGCAGGCAACAAGCACAAGCGCGACGGCGGCTGCCAACCCCAGGATTACTGAAGACGGATTACGTAGGTCGGTGCGATCCTGTCGATCCCTCCACAGGCGGCAAAGGGGCACCACCCAAAGAATGCCGCTGGCAAACGCGGCAATCACCAGGTTCTGCGCAGGTTGCGCGTACACCAGGAGAATTGTCGACATCGCCAGCGTCAGGGTCGCCGATGTATCGAACCGGTCCGAACGCGCCATACGGACCTGAGCCGCCAACACCCACGGGATCCATGCCAGCGAAGCAAGAATATGCGGCCAGCCGAATGTCGTCTGGACTGCCGGCATCCAGGGCAAAATCAATGCCGCGAAGAAAGACGCCCAGCGACTGGCGCCCAACTCCCTCGATAACCAGTAGCCCCCCAAGGCCAGGATGACCATGTGCAGCCGCACGACGAACTCAAGCCGGAGCAGGGTATCGAACGTCGTTTGGTCGGAGCCCATCCAGTTGAAGAAAAATGGATAGAGCGGGCTGTAATTCGCGTTCAGCCAGTGAGAGTATCCCGCCAGCAGATTCGGGTCGAACAACATGGCGCTCACGCCGTGGTTCCTCGCCGCCTGACTACTGTCGAAAGCCATCGTCAGGAAGATGTCTACGGCGTCAGGATTACTGACAAGGGCGTCGTGGCCGAGTATCCAATGAATCAACAGGCAGAGCGCCGCGATTAGTGAAGCGACCGCAGCCGCGCCGGCGACCTTGCCTCGCCGTATTCCCATGAGATGCTGCATTCACGATACCCCTTGCTCGGTGCTTCTTGCTCCACGCTTCCGGCACAGATTCGCCGCCGGGAGTGCCTTCCTTCAATACGTTACCTAACTGCCCAGCCCCTGGCCAATGACGGCATACACCGCCTTGGTCGAGAATCGGCGACAGATGAATTCCTGCCCCGCAGCCGAGCGCTTTAACCATTCGACATCGTCGTTTAGCAGTCGAAGCACATCCGCCGCGAATGCTTCGGCATCGTCGCTCGCAAACGTGAAGTCAGCGGCATCAGCCAATCCTTGCAACCCGGTTGACGTAGTCACCAGTGGCAATCCGTTACGCATGGCTTCGAGCACCTTACCTTTCATGCCCCCGCCGAAACGCAATGGGGCGATCGCAACTCGCGACGCGCGGTAAAGCGAAGCAAGGACGTCGTCGCTGACAAACCCTGTCACGACAATGCCGTCGTTCGCCAATGCCAGCACATCATCAGACGGATTCGATCCGGCTAGCGTGACGCGTATGCCGGGGTACGCACGGCGTACGTGCGGGAGCACGCTGTTTACGAACCAAGCCGCACCATCCACGTTCGGCGGGTGACCAAATCCGGCGACGAAGAGAATCCCCTCTCGATCTGCCAGATTATCCCGCGCCCCCTCAGGAACGCCATCGTAGGCATAAAGGGGAATCGTGAACGCGTTGATATCGGCATGCCTGTCGGCCGCCCACTTATTCACGTACTCGGTTTCGAGGCTCGAGGGATAGTAGATGGCATCCATCCGTGACCATAGCGATTCCTCCATGGCACGGAATCGCTCCATGTCCATCCTGACCTCTTCCGATGGGCGGACCTTGAGTTCCTCAGCCAAGCGGAGGTGATGGATGTCGTGGCCATAATAAAGACGTCGCGCGTTGCTGTGCGCCGCGACCGCATCGATGAAATTTACGCTCACATGCGGGCGGCTAAAGATGACTGCGTCTATTTCGCCACCGTTGTCGCGAATCCACCGTTCAAACTGCCCCACGTACTCTCCGCCATACAGAACCTCCACACCTGCGTCCTGTAGGGGTCGCGCATACTGAGCATCGTGCCAGAGATTCTCCGGCCATAATTTCACCGAGTAGCCGTTGCGGACCAGAAGCATGAGCAATTGGTAGATGGCGCGGGAACCGGCGTCTCTATCGGGCTGCGGGATATAGTGGTCGATCACAAGCACGATCTTTCGGAGTTGGCTACGTTCCCGGGCAAGGAACGGTCTGTCCGCATTGTCGAGATGGTCGCGTTGCAGTACTTCCTTCCAACGCTCCCGAAACTTCTTCTGATTCTCGACCTGGTAAGCCTTGATGCCTGTCCCCGTATCCGTGCCGTGGGACACGCCCTCGAAGTGCACAACCACCGACTTTGGTTCGTACACTACTTGCAGACCGGCCGCGCGAACCTTGAACGCGAGATCGGTGTCTTCGAAGTACGCCGGCAGGTACAACTCATCAAAGCCGCCGAACGACTCCCACAGGCTTCGCTCGAGCAAGATAGACGCGCCCGAGATGTAGTCAGTCTCCCGCGTGTAGTTGTAGATGCTACGCGAAGGATCATCGAGGCGACCGTAGTTCCACGCGCTGGCGTCTTTCCACACAATGCCGCCGGCCTCTTGCTGACGACCGTCGGGGTACACCAGTTTGGACCCGACCATGCCGCACTTCGGCCAGCGGCGGATGGTGTCGACCAACGCATCCATCCAGCCGGCCGTGACCTGGGTGTCGTTGTTGAGGAAGTAGACGTACTGTCCTTTCGCCTGCTTCGCGGCGTGATTGCAGGAACGCAGGAAGCCCAGGTTGACGGGGTTCTCGTAGTACCGCAGCCCCGGCACCTTCGCCAGTTCACCGATTTCCGTATCGCCGGAAGCATCCTCCGCCACGATGACCTCCACCGGCACGGCCGGCAGGTGGTCGAAGATCGAGCGAACACACGCACCTGTGTGATCCAGTCGGCCGTAGGCGGGAATGATGATGCTCACAACCGGCGACTCGACCACTGGAAAAGCCACGCCCTCGAGCAACTGGCGCGGATCCACGTTCTCCGTGCCGATGAGGCCGGGCGGCGGTGCGATTGCTGCGGATCGGCGCATGAGGAAACGTTTCGCAGGTCCTCGTATGATGCCCAGCGCCCTGGATTGGGTCCAGGCGCGACCGCGCAGGGACTCCGTAAGCCCGGCCCAATCCCCACGCAGGATCCGCATGCCGAAGCGCAGGGGGCGCGTCAGGCGCCACGATTGCGATTGAACCACGACATCCAACTGTGCTCGTGTGGAAGCAAGCTGCCGCTCGACCTCGCCAAGGCGGGCGAGCGCCGCGGCAAGGTCTTCCGCCGTGCGCTTCTCACGCGAGCGTGCCGAGTTGGCCTGTGCTGTCGCGTTCGCCAACTCGGCCTGCAACGCATGCAGATGCTCCGGGGCCAGGGTGTCCAGGGGATTCGAGGTATCTTCGGCAGCCGCTTGGGGCTGCGCGCTCGTCAACGTGCGGCGAAGCCGACTCAGCTCCCGCTCCAGGCCATGGAGACGCTCCCGCGCTTCGCCGAGGGAAACCTGGAGCGTCTCGTTCTCCGTGGATAGCTCATGGATGCGCGCTTCAGCCGATCCGACCTGGACGCGCAGCTCGCCGGTGGCTTCCGAACTGGAGTGGACGCTTCGTTCGATGGCAGCAAGGTCAGCCGCGAGTCGATCCGCGCGCCGCTTCGCCAGTCCGTAGTTCCGCCGCAAGGTGGTGACTTCCACCATGTACGCGCCAAGCGTCGCCGTCTGGACGTCACCATCGTCCTCGGCCAGCTGGACCAGTGCGTCCAGGCGCTCGGTCGCCACCTGGACCTGATCGTCCAGGCCCTTCGCCCATCCGGAAACCTCTTCGTGCTCTCTCACCAGATTCGCATAGCGCTCATGTAATTCGCGAAGCTCGCCGTCGATACCGTGCGCCCACTCGGCCACCTTATCGTGCTCGGCAAGCAGGTCGTCATGGTGCTGCTGAAGATTGGTGAGATGCTCGGCAAGCTCCCGGGATTCCGACTGCGCGGGAGACAGCGCCCCTTCCACCTGGCTGGCAAGCGAGATCGGCAGGCGCGACGCGCGATATGTTTCGAGGGAAAGCTCGGGCTCACGGCCCGACACAGCCCGCTGGAACCGACGCTCCATGTCGATGTATCGCTCGAGATCCGTATCCAGGGGCAAAAGTTCGCTGCCACAATGGCGCATCGCATCGGCGATGAACTGATCGACACCTGCGTGCCGCTCGTCGTAGGGCCGCGCGACCGACACGCAGCCGCTCACGACTTCCAGCAGACCGCGGAAGGCGACATAACCGAGCGGCAGCAGATTCGGAGTGCGCCACTCAAGATCGATGAAGCGAGGTTCACCGGACGCGTCTTGGACCAGGTTGTGCGGCACGAGGTCGATGGCGTCACCAGGCAGCATCACTTCGGCGCTGTATGACGAGCGGCGCAACGTCTCAAGGTCGATGCCAACGTGCATGGCGACTGCATCGAGCCACCGTCGGGTCCAAGCTCCCACATCCTCGATACGCCAGCCGTCCTGGAGAAGCAACTCGTGGAGATCCGCCGTGATCGCCTCGCCATGCACGTATGCTTCGTCCCCGGGATTGCATTCGACACTGGCGTTCTCACGGGACGCCGCGTCCATCAGGAACCGCCGGCGCACCCATGCCCCACCGTCGCCGTGCTCGAACGTCGCGAGCTTCGCGAACATTGGCGAGCGTTCGGTGGAGAAGTGGTATCCCGAAATGTTCGTATTGCTACGGCCGAATGGTGCGCTGGTCTTCGACGTATGCGCCACAGCGAGAAATGAGTTGCTCACCTCGGTGAGCAGGTCATTTTCCGCCACCACGTGCCAGGCGCGGTCCAAGGCGAAGAGTGGCGGACGACCGATCTGCGGGTCCTTGGTCACGCTGGCGGCGGCCAACGCCGCGCCACCGTCGAACCCAGGCATCGCATCGTTTCCGCGTGCCAGCAACACTGACGTGGGCAGCTTGTAGTCGGGGAACGGAAGGGCGAATGCGGTCTCGGCGAAACCCGCATCAACCAGAAGGCCTTCCAATGACGCACGGCCATAGGTGCGTGCGCCGCTCGTCCCGTAGAGGTCGGCCAGCCCAAGCATCGGCCGGCCCAGGTGGTCCTCTGGCGCGCCGGCAAAGTATTTCAGGCCGAGCTGGTTCTCAATCGCGACGAGCAGCACGCCGCCTGGTTTCAACAGGGCGCGCGCGCAGCGCAGCCAGTGCGATGCAGCGTCGGGACGGTTGGCGAAACGCTCCGCATATTCTAGAACGCCGATAAGCGTTACCACGTCGAACTTCGCCGACGTGTCGAACGCCTCAAGGTTGTCGACCACCACCTGCACGCCAGGCAGATCCTCGCAGCGCTTCGCCGCGACGCGAGCGCGTCGTGGTGACGGCTCGATCGCTACAACCGAACGTGCGGTCTCGCCCAGGTAGCGCGTGATCGCGCCGCACCCGGCGCCGATCTCCAGGACGTCCCCGCGAAGCATCTCCTCGAGCGGCCGAAGCAAGTTTGCGCGGCGCGAACTGAAGTAATAGCGTGTCGGCCAATCGGTGATTTTTTCCGCGAGCTCTGCGGACAGGACCGACCGATCCGAACAGTCGGCCACAAGGCGGTACAGGTTCTCCTCGACGGCCTCGCCGTCGGAGTAGGCCCAATCGTGGACGGCGTCCTTGCGCAGCCAGCACAGGGAATCGCCGTCGTAGCGGTACGCGGCAAGGGACAGCATCTGATCGTTAGGCGCGTTCATAGGAATTCCAGCCTGGCACCCAAATCCGCGAGACCGACGAACGGGATGTCGGGCTCGACGCAGACGTGGATGGAATCATATCGGCGGTCATGCGGCACGGCTTCGCCCGAGCCATCGCGGCTGGCGATGCCGACGGAGATGAAGTAGTCCCCCGGTGCGCAGCGGAGGCTGAACTTGCACAGTGCCACGCCCGAGCGCCCGGCTTCCCCGGAAGGGAATGCTTCGTCCATGAGCGCCATTTCAGTATTCGTGCCATAGACGGTCAGGCCTTCCTTGGTCTTCAGGGTGATGCCGAGGATCGGCCGAAGGATGTCCGCCTTGAATCGATAACGCACGTAAAGCGCAACCTCACTGCCGGAGCGGATGACGGGCGGGAATGCCTCGTCGCCCGAGAACACGGCGAAATCCATAATCTCGGCGCAGCCGTCGCCCCAGCGATGCTCGTACTGGTTGTAGGCCGGGCGCTGGTCGAACATCGGGTCGTGGCGCTCGCCAAACAATGGATCGAAGCCGCCCAGTTGGTCGTTGACCGGTGCGTCGCCCGCGTGCTCCACCCCTCGGGCAATGGGAGCGATTCGCTGCCTGCCATAGAGAAGGTCGAGGTAACGGTTCACCACGGGCCGCGGCTCTCCGTCGTCCAGTTTCTCTCCCCGCTCGATGAGGATCGCGCGATCGCAATGCGTCACCACCTGCTCCGTGGAGTGCGTCACCAGGAGAATGGAGGTGCCCTGCTCACGTAACGCCTTGAGGCGGCCAAAGCACTTCGCCTGAAAGCGGGCATCGCCCACGGCCAGGGCCTCGTCGACGATGAGCACGTCCGGGTCGATCTGTGCCTGCACGGCGAACGCAAGCCGTACGGTCATGCCGCTGGAATACGTCTTGACCGGCTGGTGCACGAATTCGCCGATGTCGGCAAAGGCGAGGATGTCGTCCAATCGGGCATCAACGTCTTCCCGCGAGAGCCCGAGCAGCGACGCGTTGAGGTAGACGTTCTCGATGCCGGTGAACTCGGGATTGAAGCCGGAACCGAGTTCGAGCAGCGCGGCGATCCGTCCCGCGACGGATGCCGATCCCGACGTGGGAGACACCGTGCCCGCAATGATCTGCAACAGCGTGGACTTCCCCGAACCGTTCCGGCCGATGATCGCCACGCACTCGCCCCGACGCACATGCAGGGATATATCGTGAAGCGCCCAGAACTCCCTGAAATAGCGGACTTCACCCCCCGGCAGCACGCGACGGACGCCTGACGCCAGCATTTGCTTCAGCCTGTCGGCGGGCTTGGCGTAGATCTCGTAGCGTTTGCTGACGTTGCGGACGTCAATGACGAAATCGTCAGATGACATCGGCAAACCCCTTGCGCGTTGCATTGAAGACCAGCCAGCCGAGCCACGCAACCAGCAGGGACACCACGAGGTAGGTCAGGGCGGAGGTGGCGCTGGGCAGCCGGCCCCAGAGGATGAGGTCGCGCGACGTCTCGACGACGAAGGTCAGCGGGTTGAGCGAGAGCAGCCACCGGTACTGCTCCGGGAGGCTGCTACGCGGATAGAAGATCGGGGCGAGGAAAACGAGACACGTCGTCAGGACCTGCATGATCTGCTGCGTGTCCCGGAAGTACACGCCAATCGCTGAGAACAGCCACGTCACGCCGGCGACCATGGGCAAGAAGACCAGCAGTGCCAGTGGAAAAAGCGCGGCGAGCGGCGACACGGCAGTACCCGTCGCGACCAGCGCGACGATGAGGACGATCGTGCTGATCAAGGCATGGAACAGGCCCGTACCCACCGTTACCCAGGAAAGGGTTTCGAGCGGGAAGATGACTTTCTTCACGTAGTTCGGGTTTGCCGTGATGAGCACCGGCGCGCGATTGAGGCACTCCGAGAAGAAGTTGCTGATGATCAGGCCGATGAACAGGATGATGGCGAAATTCACATGGCCGGATTCCGCGGCGGTCCAGCGCGACTTGAAGATGTAGCCGAAGACAAACGAATAGATCGCCAGCATCAGCAGCGGATTGAGGAAGGCCCAGAACATGCCACCCATCGAGCCGCGGTAACGGCCCGATACATCGCGCTTGGACAGCTCCCATACGAGCCTGCCGTGCCGTGCCAGTGACACGTAGGGCCCCAGCGGATGCAGGGGGATGCGCAGCGCAGCCGCCCTGACTGGGACACCCGTCATGCCAGGACAGACTCGAGTTCGTTGCGGAGGTCGGCAAGGTCTTCGACGCCGACAGACAGGCGGATAAGGCCATCCGAGATACCCAGGCGCTTGCGCGTGGCAGGCGGAATGGACGCATGGGTCATGATGCCCGGATGCTCGATGAGGCTTTCCACGCCACCGAGCGACTCGGCTAGCGCAAAGAGTTCGCAACGCTCCAGGACGCGCTTCGCGCGCGCCTTGCCGCCTTTGACCTCCACCGAAATGATGCCGCCGAAGCCGTCCATCTGCTTGCGCGCGAGGGCATGTTGCGGATGGCTGCGCAGGCCTGGGTAGATCACCCGTTCCACCGCCTTGTGCTTTTCCAGCCAAGCGGCGAGCGCAAGCGCACTCTCGCAGTGCTGGCGCATGCGCAGGTGCAGGGTTTTCAGGCCGCGCATCGCGAGGAACGCGTCGAATGGCCCGGCCACGGCGCCGATCGAGTTCTGCAGGAAGCCCATCTGCTCCGCCAGTGCCTCGTTCGCCGCCACGACAATGCCGCCGACAATGTCGGAATGCCCATTTAGGTACTTCGTGGCAGAGTGGAGCACGAGGTCGGCTCCGTACTCGATGGGACGCTGCAGCATCGGCGAGCAGAAGGTATTGTCGACGACGAGGATCAGTCCGTGCTTCTTCGCGAAAGCGGACACCTTGGCCAGATCGACAAGCTGAAGCATCGGATTGGTCGGCGTTTCCGCCCAGATCATCCGCGTATTCGGCTTCAGCGCGGCCTTGAGGGCTGCGGGGTCATTGAGGTCGATGAAGTCGAACTCGAGGCCGGCGGTACGGCGGCGTACCCGCTCGAAGAGCCGGTAGGTGCCGCCGTAGAGATCGTTCATGGCGATCACGTGGCTGCCGGCGTCGAGCAGTTCGAGCGTCGTGGAGGCTGCGGCGAGTCCGGAAGCGAAGGCGAACCCTGCAACGCCCCCCTCGAGCGAGGCAACGCAAGCCTCGTATGCCATCCGCGTGGGGTTCTGTGTACGCGAGTACTCGTAGCCCTGGTGCTTGCCCGGGCTGGCCTGCACGTAGGTCGAGGTGGCGTAGATCGGCGTCATGATCGCGCCGGTCGACGGATCCGGCGATTGCCCCGCATGGATCGCGCGGGTGCCAAGTCCATGGGCGGAGCGAGCGTTCTTTGCGTAACCGATTGTCTTCACAGGAATTTATCTCTTGGATTCATACACCGTTCAATCGCGATCCCTCGCAAACGGCGCTACATATTACACTTGACGCCCTATACGCTGCGGGCGCGAGAGCCCACAGGCTACGCAAGCGTACCCTCGCAGTCATGAACACGAATACGGACGACCAGAGGTTCTATGAAAACACTGTTGGTGACGGGCGGAGCCGGCTTCATCGGCGCCAATTTCGTACTCCAGGCCATTGCCGACGGATTGCGGGTCGTGAACCTCGACAAGCTGACCTATGCGGGCAACCTTGGCACGCTGGCATCCCTGGAAGGTAACGACCGGCATGTCTTCGTGCAGGGCGACATCGGCGACCGCGCACTGGTCGGCCGCCTCATGGCCGAGCACCGGCCTGATGCGATCGTCAATTTCGCCGCCGAATCGCACGTCGACCGTTCCATCGACGGTCCGGCTGCGTTCGTGGAGACGAATGTGGTCGGCACCCTCGGCCTGCTCGAGGAGGCCAGGGACTTCTGGCGCGCGCTCGAAGGCGCGGAGAAGGAGGCGTTCCGCTTCCTGCACGTGTCGACTGACGAGGTCTACGGCTCCCTCGGCGCGGACGGCAAATTCACCGAAACGACGCCGTATGCGCCGAATTCGCCGTACTCCGCCAGCAAAGCCGCGTCCGACCACCTGGTCCGGGCCTTCCACCACACCTACGGCCTGCCCGTCCTCACCACGAACTGCTCGAACAACTACGGCCCGTTCCAGTTCCCCGAAAAGCTGATTCCGCTCACCATCCAGAAGGCATTGAAGGGGGAGTCACTCCCCGTCTATGGCGATGGCAGGAACGTCCGTGACTGGCTCTTCGTGGTTGATCACTGCTCGGCGATCCGCCGCGTGCTCGATCGTGGCCGCGTCGGCGAGACTTACAATGTCGGCGGTAACGCCGAGCGAGAGAACATCCACGTCGTGAAGACGATCTGCCGCATCCTCGACGAGCGCATGCCGTTGGCGGGTGGGCAGTCCAGGGAGTCGCTCATCACCTTCGTACGTGATCGGCCTGGCCACGACCGCCGGTACGCCATCGACGCGAGCAAACTGAAGGACGAACTCGGCTGGTCGCCGACGGAGACCTTCGAGTCCGGCATCGAAGCGACAGTGGCCTGGTACCTCGACAACCAGCCATGGGTGACATCGATCCTCGACGGCAGCTACCGCATGGAGCGCCTGGGCGCATGACGACCAAGGGCATCATCCTCGCCGGCGGTTCCGGCACCCGGCTTTATCCCATCACCCAGGCCGTCAGCAAGCAGCTGCTCCCTGTGTACGACAAGCCGATGATCTATTACCCGCTGGCGACCTTGATGCTCGCGGGCATTCGCGATGTACTGATCATCAACACACCACACGAGCAGGCCCTGTTCCAGCGCCTGCTCGGCGACGGCTCGCAATGGGGCATTGATATCTCCTACGCCGTGCAACCGTCGCCGGATGGCCTCGCCCAGGCGTTCCTCATCGGCCGCGACTTCATCGCCGGCCAACCGAGCTGCCTCGTGCTCGGCGACAACATCTTCTATGGCGAAGGGCTGACCGAACGGCTGAAGCGTGCGGCGTCCCGTCCCACGGGCGCTACCGTCTTCGGCTACTGGGTACGTGACCCGGAACGTTACGGCGTCGCCGAATTCGACGGCGAGGGGCGCGTGGTCGGCCTGGAGGAAAAGCCAGCGAAGCCGAAGTCGAACTACGCGGTGACCGGCCTCTATTTCTACGACGGTCGCGCATGCGATTTCGCCGCCAGCCTTAAGCCGTCGCCACGTGGCGAACTGGAAATCACCGACCTCAACCGCTGCTATCTCGAGGACGGATCCTTGATGCTCGAGCAGCTCGGTCGCGGTTTCGCGTGGCTGGATACCGGAACCCATGCATCGCTCATGGAAGCCGGCAACTACATCGAGACGATCGAAAACCGCCAGGGCCTGAAGGTCTGCTGCCCGGAAGAAATCGCTTTCTACAACAAGTGGATCGACGCAGAGCAGGTGCTCAACCTGGCGAAGCCGCTCGCCAAGACCGGGTACGGCGAGTACCTCCAGAACCTCGTCGGACACGGTCTCGTTAAATGAAGTGCACCCAGACATCCCTGCCCGGCGTGCTCGTGATCGAGCCCAGGGTTTTCGGCGATTCGCGCGGTTTCTTTTACGAGAGTTATAACGAGAAGGCCTTTCACGACCTGGGCATCGACCGGCGCTTCGTCCAGTCCAACGTGTCTCGATCGTCGCGAGGCGTGCTGCGTGGGCTTCATTACCAGTGGCCGCGACCGCAGGGAAAGCTGGTTAGCGTGCTCGAGGGCGAGGTCTACGACGTCGCCGTCGACATTCGCCGCGGCTCGCCGACCTTCGGGCAATGGGCCGCCGCCATGCTCACGGCGGAAAACCACCGACATTTCTGGATCCCAGAGGGTTTCGCCCATGGGTTTTGCGTCGTTTCCGACTTCGCCACGTTCTCGTACCAGTGCACGGAGCTGTACGACGGGGCCGCGGACGCGGGCGTCGCCTGGAACGACCCGTCATTGGCCATCGACTGGCCGATAAGCGCGCCGATACTCTCGGATAAGGACATCAAGGCACCCGTGCTGTCCGACGTCGCCCAGGAGCGCCTCCCGGAGTACCTCCCGTGAAATTCCTCGTGCTGGGCGCGACGGGGCAACTCGGCCGCACGTTCCTCACCGACGGGGGCCTCGCCCGCCGGGGCGTGGTCGTTGCGGCGAGCCGCGACGGGCTGCTTGCCGGCGGCGAATCCGCGCTCGTCGCCGACCTTGCACAACCCGATTCCCTCATTCCGCTGCTGGAAGCGGAGCGTCCCGACGTCATCGTGAACGCCGCCGCCTATACCGCGGTAGACAAGGCCGAAACGGAAGCGGCGATAGCCGAGCGAATCAACGGCGACGCACTCGCCGTCCTGGGAGCATGGGCGGCACGGCATGGCGCTCTGGTGGTCCACTACTCGACGGACTACGTCTTCGATGGCGGTGCGAGTAGCCCCTATACCGAGGACGCGCCGACCAGCCCGGCCAGTGCTTACGGCCGCAGCAAGCTGGCCGGCGAAGACGCGCTGCGGCGCAGCGGGGCGCCGCATTACATCTTCCGCACGGCCTGGGTGTATTCGTCCGTGGGCAACAACTTCCTGCGCACCATGCTCAGGCTCGGTGCGGAGCGCGGGGAACTGCGCATCGTCGCCGACCAGCGGGGCACGCCGACCAGCACTTCGCTCATCGTGGCGGCCACGCTCGGTGCCATCGACGCCTGGCTGGCCCGGGATGCGGCGAGACGGGCCGAACTGCAGGGTACGTACCACCTGACCGCGAATGGTGAAACCACCTGGCACGGCTTTGCCGAATATCTGCTACGCCGGGCCGCGGAACAGGGATTACTGCCCCGCTTGCCGAAGATCACACCCATTGCCACGGCGGACTTTCCTACCCCGGCGCGCCGTCCCGCCTATTCGGTCCTCGCCACCGGGCGCTTCGCTCGAACGTTCGGCTTCGACGTCCCGGCGTGGCAGACAGGCGTAGATGACGTCTTGACCCTCCTCTCCGAACACGCGGAATAACGGCCATGCTCATTCCCCTCATCCTCAGCGGCGGCAGCGGCACGCGCCTGTGGCCGATCTCACGGCGCAACCTGCCTAAGCAGTTTCTGACGCTCACGGGTAGCGAGACGCTGTTCCAGCAGACGATCCGCCGGGCAAGCAAATTGCCCGACACGGGCGCGCCGATTATCGTGGCGAGCGACGACCACCGCTTCCTGGCGGCCGAGCAGTTGCAGGAGCTCCAGGTGGACGGGGCCAGCATCCTGCTTGAACCCGTGGCGCGGAACACCGCCCCCGCGATCGCCGTGGGCGCCCTGCGCGCGCTCGAGCGGTCGGCGGACGCATTGATCCTCGTCTTGCCTGCGGACCACCTGATCGGGGACGACGGCTCGTTCTCAGACGCCGTGGCCAAGGCCCGCCCGCTGGCTGAGCAGGACTGGCTGGTGACCTTCGGGATCCGGCCGGAGCGACCGGAAACCGGCTTCGGTTATATCCAGCGTGGCGAGCCGATCGGCCAGCAGGGCTTCCGCGTGAGCCAGTTCGTCGAGAAGCCGCAGTTGGGCGTGGCGGAAGGATATGTGTCCAGCGGCAAGTTTGACTGGAACTCCGGCATGTTCCTGTTCCGTGCCTCTCGCTATTTGGACGAGCTGGCTCAACACGCGCCGGCGATGCTCGAAGCCGCACGTGCCGCCTATGAGCGCGCCAACGTCGACCTCGATTTCGTTCGTCTCGACACGGAAGCCTTCGCCGCCTCGCCGAGCGATTCCATCGACTACACCGTCATGGAGAAAACGTCGCGCGCCGCGGTCGTTCCGGTGAGCTGCGGCTGGAGCGATATCGGCTCCTGGGACGCTCTGTGGATGGCCGCTGAGAAGGACGCCAACGGCAACCATAACGAAGGCGACGTCATCACGATCGACACGCACGGCTCCCTGATCCGTTCGCACGACCGGCACCTCGTGGCCACCGTGGGGCTGGACGATGTCGTGATCGTCACGACGCCCGACGCCACGCTTGTCGCGCGACGCGACGCCTCGCAGGACGTCAAGCGCATCGTCGACGAGATCAAGGCCGCCGGCCGGACCGAGCACGATCTGCATCGCGTGGTTCGCCGCCCCTGGGGTTTGTACGACTCCCTGGAGAACGGCGAGCGGTTTCAGGTGAAGCGGATCGTGGTCAAGCCGGGTGCGGCCCTCAGCCTGCAGATGCACCACCATCGCGCGGAACACTGGATCGTGGTCAAGGGCGTCGCGGAGGTTACCTGCGACGATAAGGTGTTCCTGCTCGCCGAGAACCAAAGCACGTACCTACCGCTGGGCAGCAAGCATCGCCTGCGCAATCCCGGTAAGGTGCCCGTGGAACTCATCGAAGTGCAGTCGGGGAGCTACCTGGGTGAAGACGATATCGTGAGGTTCGACGACGTCTACGGGCGGGCGGGCACCGTCGGTTAATCCGGTGCCCAACCTGGCGGAAAGCTCTTAGCCTCCGCGGCCATCGATGATGCCTGCCAGTTCGGCCGTCTTGGCCTTCATTAGCGCAGTATCGCCGCGGGACTCCACATTCAGGCGAAGAAGGGGCTCCGTGTTCGACGAGCGCAGGTTGAAGCGCCACGCACCGAAGTCGGCGCTGGTGCCATCTACGTACTCCAGCGCAGGCGCATCGTTCTCGTAGTAGGCGAGGACGCGCGCCACCGCCGCCTTCGCGTCATCCACGACGAAATTGATCTCGCCGCTGCACGGATACGCGACCATGCGCTCGGCCAGCATGTCCGCGAGGCTGACACCTGTCCGCGACAAACGCTCGGCCACGAGCAGCCAGGGGATCATTCCCGAGTCGCAGTAGGCGAACTCGCGGAAGTAATGATGCGCGCTCATCTCGCCGCCGTAGATCGCGTCCTCCGCACGCATCCGCTCCTTGATGAATGCGTGGCCCGTCTTGCTTTCGATGGGGATGCCACCCGCCTCCTCCACCATGTCGATCGTGTTCCAGGTCAGCCGCGGATCGTGAATGATCTTCGCGCCCGGGTGCTTCTCCAGGATCTGCGCAGCCAGCAGGCCGACGATGTAATAGCCCTCGATGAACTCGCCGCGAGCGTCGAATAGGAAACAGCGATCGAAATCGCCGTCCCAGGCGATGCCAAAGTCGGCGCCGTGTTCCCGCACGGCATCGGCCGTGACCGAACGGTTCTCAGGCAGGAGAGGGTTGGGGATGCCATTCGGGAAGCTGCCGTCCGGCTCGTGGTTCACGCGCACGAACCGCAATGGAAGGTGTGCCTCGAGCAGGTCGACGATCTGGCCCGCGCCGCCGTTTCCTGCGTTTACGACCACCTTCAAAGGCGTGAACGCATTGGGGTCCACATAACCCAGCAGGTGTTCGATATAGGCACTCTTGTCGTGATCCTGGAGCACGCCTCCGCGCGCGCCCGTTGGCTCGCCGAAAACGTTCTCCTCGACCATGCGCTCGATGTCGCGCAGACCGGTGTCGCCACTGATCGGTCGCGAGCCCTCGCGCACCAGCTTCATGCCGTTGTAGTCGATGGGATTGTGGCTGGCGGTGACCATGATCCCGCCGGCGAGCTGGCGATGGAAGGTCTGGAAATAGACTTCTTCCGTGCCACAGAGTCCGATGTCGACGACATCGCGACCTTCGTCGTTCAGCCCGCGGACGAGGGCCTCGGCTAGCCCGGGGCTGTCACGCCGGATGTCGTAGCCGACGGCGACGGCCCCCTTCCCCACCGTCCGCGCAAAGGCACGACCGAGGCGATACGCGATGTCTTCGTTCAGTTCGTCCGGCACGCGGCCGCGGATGTCGTAGGCTTTGAAGCACTTCATGAGCGTTGTCCCAGCGAGTCAGCGGTCCATTCTCACCGGACGCGGCCCGTCCCTCAAGGTTGAGGCCCGCCATCCACGAAGCCACGCAACCAATGAAAGGCGGGTTGGCCCTCCCGCGACAGGAAGGTACGCGGCTCCACGGAAGATACACCGCTGTTCTGCAAGGCGCGGCGATAGCGGCCTTCATCGCCTGCATCCCAATAAACGAGGCGAAATTCCGTGATGCCGTCTTTCTTGAGGTGCTCTATCGTGCCGGGCTCGATATCCACGCTGTAACGCACGCGATTCCCCGTGAGGAAGGCAAACGAGGTGAAGAATCCCCACTCCGGAAACAAGTAGGCAACATGCGTCGGGACGCTGCGCGCCTCGACGGCGAGCGTCGTCAGCGCATCGCTGCTGTGGCCCCGGCCACCCGTCTTGACCAGCCATCCGTGGAAGTGGGCCTGCTGGACCAGGTTGCCGCCGACTACCCCGAGCGTGAGCATCACGAGTGCGGCGACCCGTACGCGAGGGCTCGATCCGCGAAGCATCGCCGCCGCCTGTGCCAGGAGCAACGCGGGCAACAGATAAACGAATGGCAGCAGCACGCTGAAATGGTGGGCTCCGAGGCGATGACCGAACAGCGAAGCGACAGCGAGGAAGGAGAGCGGCATCAACGCCGGCAGCATCACCGTCGTCGCGCGTGGCTGGTGCCTCAGCGCACGAACGACACCGATCATGAGCAGACCGAGGACACTCGCAGCCAGCCACCATGCCTTGCTCGCGCCCCAAAGGCCCGACACCCGCTGACCAAAGATCATGCCCTCGTTGGCGAGATCGCTCGTCGCCAGTCCGATCATGTCCCACGCGTAAACCAGGTTATTCCCGGAAGCACCACTGGCCTCGAAAGGCTTCAGTTGGCCCAGCATCCCCCGCACGAATTCGAGGGTCGGTTCCAAGCCGTGCTTCTTCGCCAGCAGCGACAGGAATCCGAGGAGGAACGGACTGACGCCAACCACGGCACCCGCTACCCAGCGCCCCCAGTCGCGGCGAGGTATCCAGCATGCGACCAGGAGAGCCATGGCGGGCGCAAAGAACGAAAGGACGAAGTACCCATAGCTGGCGAGGCCGAAACAGACACCTGACCAGAAAGCTCGCCGGCGTACGACTCGCGAGTCGGGCTCTGCCGGAAGTGCCAGCAGCATCGAGAGGATGAACCATGCCGCTCCGCCGAGGACAATGTAGAACTGTGTACGGAACGAGGCGGTGAAGGCGAGTTCGGTCGCGAGGCCGACTCCCACGGCCACGGCCAGCCCGCGCGATGACGTGAGCCGGCGGGTCAGGTGGTATAGCGCCAGGAGCAGGATCGCACCAAACACGGCCTGTTCGAGCCGAAGCGACGTGACGCTGAAGCCTGCCACGGCGAAAAAGGGCAGGCCAAGGTAGGCGTTCTGCATCCCGTGGTAGAAGCTGCCGAGTATGGGAAAGATTTTCGATGGGATGCCCGCACCCGGATTATGGCCATGGTGCAGCCAGCGCGCCGCGAGGAAGTCCGGGTTCGCCGCATCCATGTAGATGCCTGGCAAGTCCGCATGGAGGAGGACGAGGGCCAGGAACATCGCCAACGGCAGCAGCCAGGCCAGCCTCGGCACCCATGCGTCCTTCCAGTCAACCAAGGCGATCCCCTCGTCTGTCGCGCCCCGGCGGCGGCGCCGGCGATTATACAATTGCCGGATTGCCGCGCTGGCCCTCCACGACAGGCACACCGCCCGATCCCGCTGAAGGATGAACGCCACATGCAGACAGTTGCCCCCGACCATGGTCCGGACGTCGCCGTACTCATTCCCTGCTTCAACGAGGAGCTGGCCATCGCACGCGTGATCCAGGAGTTCCGGGCCGCCCTGCCGCATGCCCGCGTCCACGTTTTCGACAACGCGTCCACGGATCGCACGATTGACGTGGCACGGGATGCCGGAGCGGCCGTGCGTACGGTGGGGCTCCGCGGCAAGGGCAATGTGGTACGGCGCATGTTCGCTGACGTGGATGCGGATATCTACGTCCTTGTCGACGGCGACGCGACCTACGACGCGTCCAGTGCTCCCGCGATGATCGAACGACTGCTGCGCGACGGCTCCGACATGGTCGTCGGCGTCCGCAAGGACGACAATCTCGTGGGCGCCTACCGGAGCGGCCATCGGGTAGGAAACCGCATTCTCACTGGCTGTGTGGCCATGATATTCGGTGGCACATTCACGGACATGTTGTCCGGCTACCGCGTCTTTACCCGCCGCTACGTCAAGTCGTTTCCTGCCCTGTCGGCTGGTTTCGAAACAGAAACGGAACTGACGGTGCATGCCCTGGAACTGCGCATGCCGTGGAGCGAGATGGACACGCCCTACTCAACGCGACCCGAAGGCTCGGAGAGCAAGCTGTCGACATACAAGGACGGGCTGCGCATTGTGCGGATGATCCTGCGCCTCTTCGTCGCGGAACGGCCCCTGCACTTCTTCGGTCTGATAGGCGCGCTGTCCCTCATCGTCGGCGTCGTCATCGCCGCGCCATTGCTGACCACCTACCTCACGACACATGAAGTGCCGCGACTTCCGACGGCACTGCTGTCCACCGGACTCGCGCTAGTCGCGGCGATCTCACTAGTGTGCGGCCTGATCATGGACGCCGTCACGCGCGGACGGAGGGAATTGAAGCGCCTGTTCTACCTGGCGATTCCCGGACCGGTGGAACCGAGCGATCCCCTGTCCTAGACAGTGTCACCGTCATCGGGTGGCACTTCGTCGGTGTAGCCGATCACGTGGGCGGGGTTACCAACGACGATCGCCCGCTCGGGCACGTCGTGTGTCACCACCGCCCCGGCCCCGACCATGGCTCCGGAACCGATTTCGAGCCCCGGCAGGATAGTCGCGCCGCCACCGATCGAGGCGCCGGAACGGGCCACCGTCTGGAGGAAAGGATGCGTGTGATCGCGCGACCGCGGAACACGGTCGTTGGTAAACGTGACATTCGGCCCAACGAACACATCGTCCTCGAGCCGCACGCCATCCCACAGCTGAACCCCGCTCTTCACCGTCACCCGGTCCCCCACCACGACATCGTTCTCGATGAAGCAGTGCGAGCAGATGTTGCAGTCTTCGCCAATCGAGGCGGCGGGGAGAATCACGACAAACTGCCACACTCGCGTGCGCTGGCCGATGTGCAGCGTCTGCACGTCGGCCAGCGCATGGATGAACGGCTCGTCACTCATTCAACCGTAACCGACTTCGCCAGGTTGCGCGGCTGGTCGACATCGGTACCGCGCTGCACGGCCACGTGGTAAGCCAGCAACTGCATCGGCACGGTGAACACGGCCGGGGCGATCAGGTCGCCGCCGCCGTCGACGCGCACGGTGGCGATATGTGCCGTGTCCGCGTCCATCTCAGCCCGCTGGTCGGCGAATACGATCAGCTCGCCACCACGCGCCCGCACTTCCTGCAGGTTCGACTTCAACTTGTCCAGCAGCGGCCCGTTCGGCGCTACCGCCACGATGGGCATGTTCTCGTCCACAAGCGCCAGCGGACCGTGCTTCAGTTCACCGGCCGGATAGGCTTCGGCGTGGATGTAGGAAATCTCCTTGAGCTTCAGGGAGCCTTCCAATGCGACGGGGAACTGGGCTCCGCGCCCCAGGAACAATGCGTGCTGCTTGTTGGCGAAGTGGTCGGCGATCTTGAGGATCTCCGGTTCGCTCTGCAGGGCGTTCTCGATGTAGCGGGGCAGCGATTGCAATTCCTTGCAGTGCTCGAGGTACCGCGCGTTGTCCAGCCCCCGTCGCCGCCCGAGATCCAGCGCCAGCAGTGCGAAAGCGGCAAGCTGGGTCGTGAACGCCTTGGTCGAGGCGACGCCGATTTCCGGACCCGCGCGCGTCATCAGGCGGAGGTCCGACTCGCGCACCACCGAGGACTCGGGCACGTTGCAGATGGCGAAGGTGGCGAGGTAGCCCCGGCGACGCGATTCGCGCATCGCGGCCAGCGTGTCGGCCGTTTCACCGGACTGGGATACGGCCACGAAGAGCGTGTTCTCGGGCACGACCACGTCGCGATAGCGGTATTCGCTCGCCACCTCGACCACGACCGGAATGCGGGCCAATTCCTCAATCCAGTACTTCGCCACCATGCCGGCGTGATAGCTGGTGCCGCAGGCGACGATATGGATGCCGCGCGTCTTGTCGAGGATGGGATCGGCGTCGATACCGAAGATGTTCGGCAGCACGCCATGCGGCCCGATGCGGCCCTCGAGCGTATCCGCGACGGCGCGCGGCTGCTCGAAGATTTCTTTCTGCATGTAGTGGCGATACTCGCCCCGCTCCACCGAGTCGGCACTGATCTCGCTCTCGTGCGCGGTACGGTCAACGGGTTGGCCGTCGAGCCCGAAGACGGCGACGCTGTCGCGGGTGATCTCGACGACGTCGTCCTCCTCGAGGTACATCATCCGGTTGGTCACCTTGATGAGTGCCTGTGCATCGGAACCGAGGAAGTGCTCGCCGATGCCGATGCCGACCAGCAGGGGGCAGCCGCGGCGGGCGCCGACGATGCGTTCCGGCTCGTCGAGGCTCATCACCGCGATGGCGTAGGCGCCTTCGAGTTCGCGGACGGCGGCCGTGACGGCTTCGCGCAGCGGCTTGCCGGCCTTCACATGTTCGTCGATGACGGCACCCATCACCTCGGTGTCGGTCTCCGAATGGAAGGCACGGCCGTTGGCCTTCAGGGAATCGCGCAGGGAAGCGTAGTTCTCGATGATGCCGTTATGCACGATCGCGATACGGCCCTGCACGTGTGGATGCGCGTTCTTCTCGCTGGGCACGCCATGCGTGGCCCAGCGGGTATGGGCGATGCCCGTGCCCCCCGGCACCGGGTCGGCGTCATACAGGGCCTCCATCTCGCGCACCTTGCCCTTGGCGCGCACACGACGGATCTCCCCGCCGTCGGCGATGGCCATGCCCGCGGAGTCATACCCGCGATACTCCAGGGCCTTGAGCCCGGCGATGAGGATGGGCGCGATATCACGCTGCGCGACAGCGGCGACGATTCCACACATGACGCTTCCCCTGTTCCTTAGTTGACTTTGCGACGCAGGTAATTCAGCAGATCGATCCGCGTGATCAACCCGAGGAACTGCTCCCCATCGACCACGATAGCGACGTGACCTTTTTCGAACACCGGCAACAACGCCTCGATGGGCGCCTTGACCTGGAGCATCTCCGGCGAGGCGATCATGGCGGTGGACACCGGATCGCGGAATTTCGCGCTGTCGGCATGCACGTGTAGCAGCACGTCGGACTCGTCGAGGATGCCGACGATGCGATCGCCGTCCATCACGGGCAGCTGTGACACGTCGTACAGCTTCATGCGGTTGTAGGCGGTGATCAGCATGTCCTGCGGCTTGACCACCACGGTGTCGCGCTGCGCGTACGGGCGAAGGATGAGGTCACGCAGGTCGCCGAACTGCTCGCGTTCGATGAAGCCGTTGTCCAGCATCCAGTAGTCGTTGTACATCTTCGACAGGTACTTGTTGCCGGTGTCGCAGACGAGGGTGACGACGCGCTTCGGTGTCGTCTGCTCACGGCAGTACTTCAACGCCGCGGAGAGCAGCGTTCCCGTCGACGAGCCGCCAAGTACGCCCTCCTTCGCCAGGAGTTCGCGCGCGGCCAGGAAGCTTTCCTTGTCGCTGATCGCGTACGCCTTCTTCACCATCGAGAAGTCGCTGATCGACGGCAGGAAATCCTCGCCGATGCCTTCGACCATCCAGCTGCCCGACTTCTCGGACAAGGTGCCTTCGTTGATGTACTGCGCGAGGATCGAGCCGACGGGATCGGCCAGGACGATCTCCGTGTTCGGCGAATGCTCGCGGAGGTAGGCGGTAAGTCCGCTCATGGTGCCGGACGAGCCGCAGCCGACGACGATCGCATCGACCTTTCCGTCCAACTGCTCGAGGATTTCCGGCCCCGTGGTTTCCACATGGGCGAGAGGGTTGTCGGGATTGCCGAACTGATTGATGAAGTAGGCGCCCGGGGTCTCTCGCGCGATGCGCTCGGCCATGTCCTGGTAGTACTCGGGGTGCCCCTTGGCCACGTCCGAGCGCGTGAGGACCACCTCCGCGCCCATGGCCTTGAGGTTGAAGATCTTCTCGCGGCTCATCTTGTCGGGCACGACCAGGACCAGCCGGTAGCCCTTCTGCTGGGCGACCAGGGCAAGTCCGAGGCCGGTGTTGCCGGCGGTGCCCTCGACGAGCGTGTCGCCCGGCTTGATCTTCCCGGCACGCTCGGCGCCTTCGATCATCGAACGGCCGATGCGGTCCTTGACCGAGCCGCCCGGGTTGGCGCTTTCCAGCTTCAGGAACAACTCGCAACAGCCCGTATCCAGGTGCTGGGCACGCACCATCGGGGTGCGGCCGATCAGTTCGAGGACGCTGTCGTGAACACTCATTGGAACTCCATGGTCTTGATCCGGCGCGGTCCCTCGACCGCGCCCATTGGGCCTACATGATAAAGGGTGCGCCACTGAACCGATGCCCGGCTTCTCGGCCGAGCCAAAACGGTGTATGGACCTGCGAATTGGCCGGCAGGTTCCGTAGGGAGGCGTGGCCTGGCCGATCGTGGAGGCGTGGCCTGGCCGATCGTGACGACCGATTAAAAAAAACGGGCGCTTCGCAGCGCCCGTCTTCTCGATCCGGCCCGGTGGGGCGTCAGTGTCGCGATTGCTGCCAGCGGTCCCACATTCGCTGGAGTTGCACCTTGGCCTGCAGCTTTTCCCGCTTCATCTGGGTGAGGGCCTCGTCGCCTAGCGCCAGGCATCCGCGGCCGGCGTCTTCAAGCTTCGAATCGAGTTCCTTGTGGCGGAAATAAAGACGGCGAGTCTCGGCATCGGCGTGGATGAACTTCTCGACGTCGTCATGCTGCTGGTTTTCGAACATATCGATCTCCTCGCGGTGGGATCGGTCCGCGGTGCGGACCGGTCGTGAGGGGAGCCATGCGGGCACCATCCGCGCATCGGCGGCAGGGAGAATGGCGATGCTATGTGCCTGGGTGAACGTACGCATGCTCCGGCAGGACCGTCACGTGTTTTTTCCGTGACGGGAGGTCCAAGCTACTCCGCTCCCGAGGGAGCCGCAAGAGCGATACTTCTCAAAAAATCGCTAAAAAATAGTTGCTAGCGCAACGACTTACCCGGCAGGTGCCGAGGTTTTTGGAGCTAGTGGATCGGCGCCCTTACGCCTTAAGCGGGGCCAGCGCCGGCGATTTGCCGGGGCTCGGGTGCCATGGTCAGGGCACGTGCTCGGTGGGAGCCGAGCAGGCCCGTGACGGGGGCGGGCGGTTAGTGCCCGCCCTTCTTCGTCTTCTTCGGGGCCGGCGTGGCCGGCGTCGAGGCCGGTGCCCCACCGTCCGAGGAGTTGATGTCGCGCATGGCGCGAGCGGCTGCCTCGGCAAGAGCGGCCTGCTTCTTGGCGGCATTGGCCACGCGGGCCTGGGCGGCGGCGACCTGCCGGGCCTTCTCGCCCTCGGCCTTCGCCTGTTCCAGGGCCTCCGAGTACTCCACACCCTGCTGCTGCAGGCGGGCCGCCTCTTCCTGGATCATCTGGTTCTGCATGCGCTGCTGCTCGAGCTGGCGACGGGCCATCTCGGCGTCGAGGCGGCTGGCCTCGAGGAGGATGGCGTCATGCTCGCGATCCAGCTGAGCACTCTTTACCTGCGCATCCTGGTACTGGGCCATCGCCTTGGCGATGTCGACACGGCGCTCGGCGATATACAGGTAATGGCCGTGCTCCTTCTCCTTGGGCTTGAACTGCGCCATCTGGCTGATCGCCTCGCGGGCGCGTGCCTGCTCGGCCTGCGCGTAGCCGCCCAGGGTGGGGTCGGACGAGAGCTGGTCCAGGCTCGAGGTGAGGCGGCGGGCATCGAGGTCGTCGGTGGCGGCGACGGCCGCACCCGCGGAAACGGCAAGGACGAAGGCCGAGAGGAAGATCGTTGAGCGCTTCATCACTGGCCTCCCTGGTTGTTCAGCGGCTGGGTCTCGCCACCGGCGGGCGGCGGCGTGGTGTCGGTGGGTTCCGGCAGGACCGTCTCGGACTCCTGCACGTTGCTCGGAATGGGCACGGTATCGTTGGCGTGGTTGTCGATCATCTCCACGCGCATGCTGGAGTTTTCCTTGCTCTTGGCGGTGTTCTGCGCGCGCGCGGCGCCCAGCCGCGCCTTGGCACGGGCCAGCTCGCTGTCCGCGCGGGACTCGTCGGCCAGCATGGCGGCCTCTTCGTACTTGCGGCTGGCCATGGCGGCCTGGGCCTGACGGAACTTGCTCTGCGCGTAATCCAGGTCGACCGGCGCATAATCGGCGGCGCCGGCGTCGCGCGCAGCCTGCAGCTGGGCGAGTGCCTGGTTCATGGCACCGTCCGGTGGGGGCACGCTGGCACAGCCAGCGAGGGTGGCGATAGCCAGGGCCAGGGAGGCCAGGCCGACGAGCCGGCGGCCCCGGGAAAGGGCTTTCGACTGCAAGTTGTGCACCATCACTCGTTCCTCGTACAGATTTGCGAGATATTGTCGATATAACAGGTCAGTGAGACCGTCTTCTCGATTGTAATGCGATTGCCCGGGGGTTTAGGTGGATATCGGTTATTTCCTGAAACTGATGGTGGACAAGGGCGCGTCGGACATGTTCCTGACGACCGGCGCCCCGGTGAACATCAAGGTGGAGGGCAAGCTTTACCCGCTCGGAAACACCGGCCTGCCGAGCGGCATGGTCAAGAAAATCGCCTACTCCCTGATGGACGAGGGCCAGGTGCCGCAGTTCGAGCGGGACCTCGAACTGAACATGGCCCTGGCCGTGAAGGAAGCCGGCCGCTTCCGCATCAACGTGTTCAAGCAGCGCGGCGAGATCGGCATGGTCATCCGTGCCATCAAGAGCGAGATCCCCTCCCTCGAGGAGCTTCGCCTTCCGGCCATCTTCCGTGACCTGATCATGGAGCCCCGCGGGCTGATCCTGGTCGTGGGCGCCACGGGTTCGGGCAAGTCCACCACCCTGGCGGCCATGCTCGACCACCGTAACAGCAACAGCTCCGGTCACATCCTCACCATCGAGGACCCGATCGAGTACCTGCACCGGCACAAGCGGTCCATCGTCAACCAGCGCGAAGTGGGGCTCGATACGCACAGCTACCACGAGGCGCTGAAGAACGCGATGCGCGAGGCGCCGGACGTCATCATGATCGGCGAGATCCGCGACACCGACACGATGGAAGCGGCCATTTCGTTCTCGGAGACGGGCCATCTCTGCCTCGCCACCCTGCACTCCAACAACGCCGACCAGACCCTCGAGCGTATCCTCAACTTCTTCCCGGAGTCGGCGCACAAGAACGTGCTGATGAACCTCGCCCTGAACCTGCGCGCAGTCATCAGCCAGCGCCTGGTCATCGGCAAGGACGGCCGCCGCATGCCGGCCACGGAAGTCCTCCTCAACACCCCGTTGATCCGCGACATGATCCGTCGCGGCCAGATCCACGAGGTGAAGGACGCCATGGACCGCAGCCTGCAGGAAGGCATGCAGACCTTCGACCAGTCCCTGTACCGCCTCTACAAGGAAGGACAGATCACGCTCGAGGAATGCCTCAACAAGGCCGATTCGCGCGATGGACTGGCCTTGAAGATCCGTCTGTCGGAAGGCGCGTCGGGGAACGAGTTCGCGTCGAGCGATCCGTACGGGATCGGGGTCTGAGGCAAGACCCGTCGCCGACACGGCCGGCTCCCACCGAGCGCGCGCCGAATCAGGGACGCGCTAGCCTGGTGGGAGCCGACCCTGTCGGCGATGCTTTTACGGGGCGTCCGGTTGCGCCTCGGGGGCTGCCTTCTTGAAGGCCGCCAGTGCCTGGCACGCCTCGACCACGCGGCGGATTGTCGGGTACGGCGTCAGGTCCACCCCCCAGCGCACGGCGTTGTAGTACTGCGGCACCAGGCACGCGTCGGCGAGGGTCGGCGCGTCGCCGTAGCTGAAGCGCCCAGCCACGCCTTCGGCCAACAACTTCTCCAGCCCGTCGAAGCCGAGCCCGATCCAGCGCCGCGACCAGGCCTCCTTCACCGCCTGGTCGGCGCCGAACTCCGCCTCGATGGCCTTCAGCACGCGGAGGTTGCCCACGGGATGGATATCCGTGCCCACCGCCTGCATGAGCTCGCGCACCTTCGCCCTCCCCGCCGCGTCCTTCGGCATCAGGGCTGGCTCGGGGCGCGTTTCGTCGAGGTACTCCAGGATCGCCATCGACTGACGGACGACGCGCCCATCGTCGATCAACGTCGGCAGCTGGGCTTGCGGCGACAGAGCGCGGTAATCCGGCTTCAAGTGTTGCCCGCCCTCTTCGACGAGGTGCACGGGACGCGCTTCATAATCGAGCCCCTTCAGGTTCAGCACGATGCGGACGCGATACGCGGAACTGGAGCGCCAGTACGTATAGAGAACGAGGGACATGCAAGCCTTCCTTCGGGAGGGTTATTCCTCAGAACAAGGTATCGCAACCGTTGTGACGCCAGGAAGAGCGGCCAAGGCTGTGGGAAGCGCGCTGGCGCGCGAAGGCGGGGCCAAGCTCTACGAGATCGGCGCGGGCACGAATGAAATCCGCCGCATGTTGATCGGCCGCGAATTGTTCCACG
>NZ_JBNNMV010000005.1:0-305877 GCF_050273135.1 Luteibacter sp. NPDC031894
CTTGCGCAGGTTGTTGGGCATCACCTGCTGGACGAAGTCGCGGGCGTCGTTGAACAGCGATTCCTCATCGATGAGGATCTCGCCGATATCGTTGTCCCACAAAAGCACACGAAAGAAGAAAAGGAGTCGGCCTGTAAGCCGGGTTCTGTGCGTCTTGCGACGTGACAGTCATTCTTCTCGGCCTGGCGTCGCCGCCAGGCTCTAGCAACCTACCCGGGAACGACGCGGGCCGCGTCATGGTTCCCTTATTTGGTCTTGCTCCGGGTGGGGTTTACCGTGCCGTGCGACGTTAGCCCCGCACGCGGTGCGCTCTTACCGCACCCTTTCACCCTTACCTGATCCCCTTGCGGGGCCATCGGCGGTCTGCTCTCTGTTGCACTGGCCGTCAGCTCACGCTGCCCAGGCGTTACCTGGCACCCTGCCCTGTGGAGCCCGGACTTTCCTCGATGCGCACGAGGCGCAACGCGACTGTCTGGCCGACTCCATCGCGGAGTATAGCGCAAGCGCTCACCGAGCCCCTGTAGGAGCCGCTATAGCGGCTCCTACGTAGTTAGAATCACCTGTTTCCTCGCCTCGGCCTCTCCCATGTCGTCATCACGCCCCGGCATCCTCCATGTCGTCGCCACGCCGATCGGCCACCGCGACGACATCGGCGCGCGCGCCGTCGAGACGCTGCGGCGGGTGAAGGTGATCGCTGCCGAAGACACCCGACACACGCGCCCGCTCCTGCAACACCTGGGGATCGATACCCCGCTGGTGGCACTGCACGACCATAACGAGCGCCATGCCGTCGACGGTCTCGTCGAGCGGCTGCGCGGCGGCGAGGACATCGCGCTGGTCTCCGACGCCGGCACCCCGCTGATCAGCGATCCCGGCTTCCGCCTCGTCCGCGCGGCGCGCGCCGCCGGGCTCAGGGTGAGTCCCGTGCCCGGCCCCAGCGCGGTGGTCGCGGCGCTGTCCGTCGCCGGGCTGCCGAGCGACCGCTTCGTGTTCGAAGGTTTCCTCCCCGCGAAGGCGGGGGCTCGCCGCTCGCGCCTAGCTGAACTCGCCGGGGAGACTCGGACGCTGATCTTCTACGAGTCCTCGCATCGCATCCTGGAATCGCTGGAAGACATGCGCGACGCCTTCGGTGCCGACCGCGAAGCCGTGGTGGCCCGCGAGCTGACCAAGATGTTCGAGACCGTGCTGGACGGCACGCTCACGGCCCTCGTCACCCAGGTGGCGAGCGATCCGAACCAGCAGAAAGGCGAGTTCGTCGTCATGGTCGCCGGTCGCGAGGCGGGGGAGGACGAGCGGCTCGCGGAAGGCCTGCGCGTGTTCGCGATCCTCAAGGACGAACTACCGCCCGCGAAGGCGGCGAAGCTCGCCGCCGCGATCACGGGCGCGCCGCGCAAGGCGCTTTACGGCGCGTGAGTGTGCGGATCGTTCGCGAGCACCCATCGCAGGCACATCCGGCTCCGCGAGCGACCCACCTCACGCCGGCCTCGCGAAACGATGGGCTATGATCCGGACGTTTCGGCGCCCGAGGGCGCCTGTGCAGCCAAGGACCACCTTCCGATGCGATCGATTCGTGCGACTACCCTCGGCCTCCTGCTGTCCGCCGGCCTTGCCGGCTGCGTGACCCAGGGCGGCGTGCAGCATGCCCCCGCTCCTTCGGGCGCGGCGACGCAGGCGGCGCAGGCGCTGTACACCAAGGGTCAGTTCGACCAGGCCGCACAGGCCTATCTCGCCCTGGCGGACCAGGACAGCAGCCACCGCGACTACTACCGGCTGCTGGCGGCGGAGGCGTATCGCCAGGAGGGCGCCCTCGATCGCGCGGCCCCGGTGGTCGCCGACATCCGCCGCTCCCGACTGGAAGGCGAGGACGCACTGCGTTTCGATGCGCTCCGCGCCGAGATCGCCCTGAAGAACAACGATGCACAAACGGCACTGTCGCTGACCGGCAAGCCGTCGGCTCGCGTTTCGCCGCAGATCGACCAGCGCCTCGCCGAGCTCAGGGCGCGGGCCCAGGCCGCCGCGGGCGACCCGTGGAGCGCGGCACAGACGCGCATCGAACTCGACGGCCAGTTGCGGGGCATCGATCGCGAACAGAACCGGCGGGAAATCCTCGCCCTGCTGACCGGTCTCGGCGCGCAGCCGCTTGCCGAACGCGGCGCTGCCTTGCCCGCCAATGATCCGATGAAGCCCTGGGTGGTCGAGGCGCAGGCCCAGCTCGGCAGCATCACTCGCTCGCCGGCCGTGCTCGACCAGGCTGTCGGCACGGTGACGGGCGACAAGGGCGTACGCGAGGGCTACAAGGTACCGACGAAGGTCGCCCTGCTGCTTCCGCTCTCCGGCCCGCTCGCCGGTGCCGGCGCCGCCATCCGCGACGGTTTCTTCGCCAATTACCTCGAGGCCGCGCACAACGGCGCGCCCCGCCCCGAGGTCGCGGTGTACGACTCCGGCAATGACGCACAGCACGTGGTCGCCGCTTACGACAAGGCCGTGGCCGAAGGCGCGCGATTCGTCGTCGGCCCGCTGAACCGCGACGGCGTCTCCGCCATCTTCGCCAAGGGCGCCCTTCCGGCGCCGATGCTCACGCTGAACTATCCCAACGACAACAAGAACCTGCCGCCGGCGGGCGCCAACGAGTTCGGCCTCCTCCCGGAGACCGAGGGCGCGCAGGTGGCCGACCACATGGCCGATCGCGGCATGCGGCAAGCCACGGTGATCGTCTCCACCGACGATTTCGCCCGCCGCGCCGGCAACGCGTTCAAGGCCGAGTGGCAGGCACGCGGCGGCACGCTCGCGGGCCAGATCACGCTCGATTCCGGCAGCATCGACTTCGCGTCGCAGCTTTCCGAGCCCGTCGGCCAGGATCCGGCGACGAGCGGCGTCTTCATCAGCATGAAGCCACAACAGGCCCGCCTGCTCCTTCCGCAGTTGCGCCTGGCGAAGAACACCTTGCCCGTGTTCGCCACCTCGCATGTCTATGCGGGCGGCGACGATCCGACGGCCGATCGCGACCTCGAAGGCGTGGAATTCTGCGATGCCCCCTGGTTGTTCGATGCGCAGTCGGGGCTGCCTCGCCGCGCCGCGCTCGCCGACGCGTTGCCGGCGACCAAGGGCGTGGCGGCGCGGCTGTTCGCCTTCGGCATGGATGCGTGGGGCCTCGTGCCCTACATCGACTGGATGCGCGGCCATCCGGGCAGCTACCTTCCCGGCGCCACCGGCCAGCTCGTGGCGGACGAATTCGGCCGCGTGCGCCGCGTACTCATCTGGGCGCGCTTCGCCGACGGCGTGGCTCGCCCGGTGGCGGGTAGCCTGGAACTCGAAGCGCCCGCGACGGCCCCGAACGTGGAAAGCGGCGGCGGCTGATCCCGCGAGCGCGAACGGAGAGTTCGCGTGACCCGCACCACGACCAAGACCACCCCGCTCCGCGCCACCGGCAATCGCTTCGAGGAAGCGGCGCGCGACTTCCTCGAAGCGCGCGGCCTGCGCCTCGTCCGCGCCAACTTCCTGTGCCGGCACGGCGAGATCGACCTCGTCATGCGTGATGGCGACGTCCTCGTCTTCGTCGAGGTCCGCTATCGTCGCAACGGCGCCTTCGGTGGCGCGCTCGGCTCGGTCACGATGGCGAAGCGGCGCAAGCTGGTGAGCGCCGCGCACCTCTGGATGGCATGGCACCCCAACGACGCCCGCCGGCCCAGCCGCTTCGACGTGATCGCTTTCGAAGGCGACGACGTGGAATGGGTACGTAGCGCCTTCGACGCCTGAGCGCCGATATCGAGGGTCAGGCCGTAACGAGGAAGTCCTCGCGGCGCATCCGCGCCAGCTCGGCCACCGTATCGACCGTGATATCGGGCGGCGTCTCCTCCAGCTCCTTGCCCGCCGCGGCGGCGTAGTGACCCTGCTTCACGAAGACCGTGGTGACCTTGTCGCCGAGCAGTTTCTTCATCGCGACCAGGATGCGCGGCTTGTCGTCGACCATCACGTAGTGGTCCGCGGGGTAGCGCGCACGTACATCGTCGAGCATCTCTTCCTTGTGGATGTAGATCAGCACGTCTTCCTGGAAGATGTCCCAGAGGCCAGCGCGGCGGACCTTGCGCGGCTGGAAGACGGTGTCGCCGTCGGACAGGATGACCGGGCGGCCCATCGTGCGCAGGTGCGCCACCGTTTCCGGCACGCCGGGGAAGCGGCGCTCGTCGAAGGGGTAGTCGAGCAGGAAGAACGACAGGTGCATATACGCCGGGTCGCCGCCCTTGCCGCGCAACCGCTGCAGCACGCCGAGGTAATCGGCGTAACCCACTTCCGCACGGAGGTCCTTGTCGATGGCGGCATAGCGCGCCGGCCCGTCCGGACCCAGCTCGCGCTCGAGTCGCGCGGCGAGATCCGCGCCGAAGCGGTCGTTGTCGATGAGCGTGTTGTCGACGTCGAAAAGGAAAACGATGGGGTCGCGGGTTGGCACGGGGAGTCCTTGCACGGTAGACGATGAGCGTCACATGGGGGCGGTCAGTCTGATGTGTAGGGGACGCAGTCTCTTGGTCCAACCTACCTTCCGGGCGACGTCGTCAGGCTCGTTTCGGCGGCACCAGCGACAGGCGCTTGCCGCCGGTCGTCTTGGGCGCCAGCAGGCGGGCGATCTCGTCGGGCGGCATGGGGCGGGAATACAGGAAACCCTGGCCTTCCTGGCAACCCGCGCGGAGCAGGAACTCGTGCTGCGCCTCGGTCTCGATGCCTTCGGCGATCGTGTGCAGGTCCAGGCTGCGGGCGATCGCGACCATCGCTTCGGTGATCGCCACATCGTTCGCGTTTGCCGGCAGCCCGGTCACGAAGGAACGATCGATCTTCAGGTAGGCCACCGCGGGCAGCTTCAGGTAGGCGAGCGACGAGTACCCCGTGCCGAAGTCGTCGATGGCCACGGCGATGCCGAGGTTGTGCAGGGACTGCATGGCGCGATGCGTGTCCTCGCCCAGGCGCAGGATGGCGCTCTCGGTCAGTTCGACGAGCAGGCGATTCGGAGACACCCCACTGTCGCGCAGCGCCTGGCTGACCCCGTGCAGGAAATCCGGATGCCCGAACGAGCCCGCGGACACGTTCACCGCCATGCGCAGCGCCGGCAGGCGCGCCTCATCCCACGCCACGAGCTGTCGGGATGCGGTCTCGAGCACCCACTGGTCGATCTGGCGGATGAGGCCGAGGCTTTCGGCGATGGGGATGAATTCGTCCGGCGCGATCTGCCCGCGCTCCGGGTGGCGCCAGCGGATCAGCGCCTCGACGGCGACGATGCGCCCGCTCTTCATTTCCACGCTGGGCTGGTAGACGAGCTCGAATTCGCTCCGCACGAGCGCCTGGCGCAGTTCCGACGCAAGCTTCAGGCGCCGCCGCGCGTCCGCGTGCATCTTCGGCGTGTAGAAGCGAAGCGCGTTGCGTTCCTCGGTTTTTGCCACGTACATCGCGGCATCGGCATTGGCAATCAGGGTCACCGCGTCGTTGCCGTCCAACGGATAACCGGCGATGCCGATGCTGGCGCTGACGAAGAGCTCGTAATCGCCGAGGTCGAACGGGCGTGCCAGCGCGGCGAGCATCGCCTCCGCCACCAGTAACGCCTCTTCGCGCGAGCGCAGGTCCGCGAGCAGCACGGTGAACTCGTCCCCGCCGATGCGCCCGGCCACGTCGTGCGGGGCGAGCTGGCCACGGATGCGCTCGGCCACGCGCATGAGAAGCGCGTCGCCGATCGCGTGGCTGTAGCTGTCGTTGACGACCTTGAACGCGTCGAGGTCCACGAACAGCACCGCCACGGCGCCGCGCTCGTGCGCCGCGCGGGTGATCGCCTCGGCGCAGCGGCGTTCGAACTCGGAGCGTGTCACCAGGCCCGTCAGCGGATCGTGCGTGGCGAGGTGCTGCAGGCGCTGGCGGTCCGCCTTGCGCGCGGTGATGTCCGACACCACGGCCACGTAATGCTGCGGGCGACCGTCGCGGTCGCGGATCGTGCTGATGCTCATCAGTTCGGGATAGGTCGTGCCATCGGCGCGGCGGCTTTCCACTTCGCCCAACCAGTTGTCGCCCGCCGCGATATCGTCCCAGAGGCTTTGCGGCAGCGGGCGGCCGTCGGGTAACGTCCGAGTGGCGTCGAAGCGGCTGCGTCGCAGTGCCTGCGCGGGGAACCCGGTGAGCTTGGCGTGCGCGGCGTTGGCCGTCGTCACGCGCCGATCCGCATCGGCGATGATCACGCCCTCGGCGATGCTCGCGAGCGCCTCGGCGGCGATCTTGCGTTCCTGCTCCATGGCCACGCGGTCGGAGACGTCGCGGACGATGGCCTGCGAAACCTGGCGCGCCCCCCATGCGACGAGGCTGCTCTGCGTTTCCACCGGACGGGTCCCCCCGTCCGCGTCGCGGAGCAGGCCCTCGCCCGAATCCGGCGATCCCTCGGCGAACAGGCTGGCCAATTCCACGCCGGTCAGCTCGGCGCGCGAACAGCCTAGCCAGGTGGCCGCGCGGTCGTTGGCGTCGAGGATGCGGCCGCTCTCGCGATCCACCATGAAGATCGCGTCCGCCGCACTGTCGAAGAGGAGGCTGTAGCGCTCCTCGGTGCCGCGTATTCCGGCGAGGATGCGCTGGGCCATGCGCATCCAGAGCATCGAGGCCAGCGCGGCGACGCCCAGCACGGTGAAGAAGAGCACGCGCCCCAGCCAGGAAGCCCCATTGGCGATGTTGAGCGAGAAGGCCTTGGCGCGCGGCTCGATATAGTCGTTCAGCGTCGCGATGCGATTCCGCTCGGCCGCCGAGGCAGCGTCGTCCAGTGTCCCGGAGCGATAGCCCTGTTCGAGGCGGTCGGCTATGCCCGCCAGTTCCGCGATGCTGGTGTCGACGGAACGCCACTCGGCCACGGCTTCGCGCACGTAGGGCATGCCGGAAAAATACTGGAAGATGAAGACCATGCCTGGGATGGCCTCCCGGATCACTCCACCCCGGGCGAAGGCGTCCTCGACCTCGGTATGGGAAAACTTGCCGCTGGCGATGGCGTCACGGGCCTGGCGGTCGGCCATCAGTACCGCGTAGTTCCGGCGGAAGCTGTCGAGGTCCCCGGGCCGACCGTGGGCGGCGTACATGTCCAGGTCGATGACCGCCTGCTTCTGCGCCTTGGACCAGAGACTCTCGCCGTTGAGGAAACCGGCGAGGGTCACCTGGGTCTGCAACGCGACCCACGTCAGGGCAAGGACCAGTCCCACGACTGCGACGAGCGCATAGGCCAAGGGCCTGAGGCGCCGCGACAGGAGTTGTTGGTGGCTGGCCTCGGCGCGCATCGGATCCTCTTGTTCCAGAACCTGACGGATAGTGCGCTACTTGGCGCCCAACTTGCGAGTTACGCGGCCGCCTCGTTCCACTTGTGGACCTGGCCCACCGCGTCCATGCAGCGGTCGAGGGTGATGCTCATGCTCACGTAGCTCCGGCGTACACACTCCCTGACGTGCTCCACCTGGTCCGCCGGCGGGTTGCTTCCGAGCAAGGTGCACACGATTTCCAGTGCTTCCCATGGATGGGTATCGTCATAGGCGGCATGCAGCTGGAGCCAGCGAAGGCCGGCTTTTCTGCCGGAAATCGGCAGGCTTTCCGCATAGGTCGTGCTTTCATAGACGATTTGCGACCAGTCCCCGGTCGCGCCCTCCACCGCGTAGTTGGTCGCGGCGATGCCGGCGGCCAGCGAGTCGTTGCGGCTCACCTCCTCGCACCAGTCGGCCAGGGCCTGGCTACCCTTCGGCGGCTCGGCGGCCAGCACCTCCGCCCGCGATACACCCGCGCTTTCGGCCCAATTGAGCCAGTACTCGGCATGGTTCTGCTCCACCCGGATGTTGCGGACCAGCCAGCGCCGGGCGAGGTCGTCGCCCGGGCTGCGGCCAAACCGGGTCTTCAACAGGCTGTGCGACATGTAGCCCGGGAACCGTTCGATGACGGGCCACACCCCCACCATGAAGTTGCGGGTTGTCTGACGGTCGAGTGTGGCGGCGCACATGGCGGCCCACATCTCATGGCTCACGATACCGCGGCGTGCATCCTCACAGGACGCGACCATGTCCTGTGCCCAGGCGGGATAGCTGGCGATATCGGTCTGCGGACCGGTCAGTTCGAAACGTGCGTTCATATAGATCTCCCTAAAGATCTGCCAAGGATGGTCGGGCGAGCCCGGGCGACCCGCGGCCCGCCCAAATCGGCCCCATTGCGGGACCGGCGGCCATTAGGGCACATCGACCGTGCGGCTTTGTTGTGATCTCGGGTGGCCTTGCGCCTAGTCCATCGGTCATGGACACAAGTCCAACGGCGACGACTATCGTGGGCGAACCAACCAGACAGGGCTCCCTCCATGGCCACCATCCACCGGCTCCTCGCCGTCTCGATCGCCTGCGGCCTCGCGTCCACCGCCGCGCACGCCGCCCAGCCGTCGGGCATCGATCTCAAGGGCATCGACCACGGCGTCCAGCCGGGCGACGATTTCAACGGCTACGCCAACGGCGCCTGGGAGAAGACGGCCGAGATTCCCGCCGACCGGGCAAGCACCGGCGTATTCCTCGAGGTGTTCCAGAAGGCCGAGAAGCGCAATGCGGCGCTGATCAAGGCAGCGGCGGAGGGCCAACCGGCCGCGGGCAGCAACGAGCGCCTGATCGCCGACTATTACAAGGCGTACATGGACGAGGCCGCCATCGAGAAGGCCGGCCTCAAACCGCTGGAGCCGGCGCTGTCGACGGTCGATGCCATCAAGGACAAGCGGCAACTCTCCACCGCCCTGGGCGCCCAGTTGCGCGCCGACGTGGATCCGATCAACGCGACCAACCTCGACACCGAGCACCTGCTCGGCCTGTTCGTGGCACAGGGCCTGGAGGATCCGTCGAAGAACGTGCCTTACCTGCTGCAAGGCGGCCTGGGCATGCCCAACCGCGATTACTACCTGAAGAACGACAAGGACATGGTGGAGGCGCGTACCAAGTACGAGGCCTATGTACAGGCCATCCTTGCCCAGGCCGGCACGCCCGATGCGGCGGCGAAGGCCAAGGCCGTCGTGGCGCTGGAAACGAAGCTGGCCCAGGCGCAGCAGTCGATCGTGGAGAGCGAAGACATCCACAAGGCGAACAACCCGTGGCCGCGGACCAGCTTCGCCACGAAGGCGCCGGGCATCGACTGGGATGCCTATTTCAAGGCGGCCGGCCTGGACGACCAGCCGACCTTCATCGTCTGGCAGCCCGCGACGGTCACGAAGTTCGCCGCGCTCGTCGCCAGCGAACCGCTGAATACCTGGAAGGCGTGGCTACGCTTCCACACCATCAACGAAAACGCAGCGGGCCTGCTGCCCAAGGCCTACGACGACCTCGCCTTCGGCTTCTACGGCAAGACCCTCACCGGCACGCCGAAGCAGCGTGATCGATGGAAGCGCGGTTTGGGCCGGGTCAACGTCGACCTCGGCGACGCCGTGGGCCAGATCTACGTGAAGAAGTACTTCCCGGCCTCATCGCGCGCGGAAGTGCAGGACATGGTGAAGAACATCCTGAAGGCGTTCGACGAGCGAGTGGACACGCTGGACTGGATGTCAGCCGCCACGAAGCAGAAGGCGAAGGCGAAGATCGCCACGATCAAGGTGGGCGTCGGGTATCCCGATACCTGGCGCGACTATTCGAAGCTCGAGGTCCGCCCGGACGATCCGCTCGGCAACCACCAGCGCGCAGAACTGGCGGAGTACCGGCACCAGGTCGCCAAGCTCGGCAAGCCGGTGGACCGCAACGAGTGGTGGATGACCCCACAGACGGTGAACGCGGTGAACCTGCCCCTGCAGAACGCGCTGAACTTCCCGGCCGCGATCCTCGAGGCGCCGTTCTTCGATCCGAAGGCCGACCCCGCCTCGAACTACGGTTCCATCGGCGCCGTGATCGGCCACGAAATCAGTCACAGCTTCGACAACACCGGCGCGGAATTCGATGCCCAGGGTCGCCTGGCGAACTGGTGGACGCCGGCCGACGAGAAGCATTTCAAGGAAGCCGGCCAGCGGCTGGTCGAGCAGTTCAACCAGTACGAAGCACTGCCCGGCCTACACATCAATGGTCAGCAGACACTGGGCGAAAACATCGCCGACGTATCGGGCCTCGCCATCGCCCACGCGGCTTATAAGGAGAGCCTGGGCGGCAAGCCGGCCCCGGTGATCGACGGCCTGACCGGCGACCAGCGCTTCTTCCTGGCCTTCGCTCAGTCGTGGCGCACGAAGACCCGCGATGCCGCGCTGCGCCAGCAGGTGATCGGCGACGGCCACGCGCCCGGCCAGTTCCGCGCGCAGACCGTGCGCAACCTCGACCCGTGGTACGACGCGTTCCAGCCAAAGCCGGGGCAGAAGCTGTACCTCGATCCGAAGCAGCGCGTGCGGATCTGGTAAATAACCGAGACTCGGCAGGATTGGCTCGGTGGGAGCCGACAGGGTCGGCTCCCACCGGGCAAGCATCACCGCTGGCGGCGCACCCGTCGTTCGACGGTCCCAAGCATGGCGTCCACGCTCAGCGCCAACGCGCCGACCAGCAGCGCGCCCTGCACCACATACGCGGGGTTATTTCCCACCAGCCCTTCCACGATCGGTGAGCCGAGCGTCGTCGCGCCAACCGCCGAGCCGATAGTCGCCGTGCCGACGCCGACGATGGCCGACAGGCGCACGCCGGCCATGATGGGCCCGGCGGCCAGGGGTAGTTCCACGTCGAGCAGGCGGCGCCAACGACCGTAGCCCATGCCGTCCGCGGCATGGAGCGCGGCAGGCGGCACCTGGTCGAGACCTGCCACGGTCTGGCCCAGCACCGGCAGCACGCCATAGAGCACCAGCGCCAGCAAGGTAGGCGCGGCACCGAATCCCAACAGCGGGACCGCGATGGCGAGTACCGCCACGGGCGGAATCGTCTGGCCGATCACCGCCACCGCGCGGACCGTGGGCAACAGTGAACGTCCCGCGGGACGCGTGGCGAGTATGCCCAGCCCGAGGCCGATCACGACGGCAATGAGCGTGGCCACCACGACGAGGCCGAGGTGGGCCAGGGTCAATATCGGGAACGACGTCCGCGTGTACAGCGGATGCGACAGGTCGGGTTGCCAGGCATGGAACCACGCACCCGCGTGCGGCAGTCCGAGCAGCAGCAGGACCAAGATCGCAACGGGAACGAGGATCCTCATGCGTCGCGAGCCACGAGGTCGACGAGGGCGATCGCCCCCACCGGCTGCCCGTCCTGGAACACCGGCAAGCGATCGCGCCGCTGCGTCAGCATCGCCCCCAGCGCATCCTGCAACGAGGCGTCGGCATCGACCGGTTCGCCTTCCGCCCGCTCGCCGCGACGCATGGACTGCCCGACCGTCCGCACCGCGAGTTCACGCAGGCGCGCACGCGCACCGCCGACGAAGTCGCGCACCCGTTCGTCGACAGGATCATGCAGCAGTTGCAGCGGCGTGCCCACCTGCGCGAGGCCGCCATCCAGCATCAGTCCGACGCGATCGCCCAGGCCGAACGCTTCGTCCATGTCGTGCGTGACGAAGAGGATTGTCGTACCCATGTCGCGCTGGATCGTCTTCAGGCTCACCTGCAGCGATTCGCGGGTGAGGGGATCGAGCGCGCCGAACGGTTCGTCCATCAGGACGATGCGGGGGCGGGCCGCAAGGGCGCGTGCAACACCGACACGCTGCTGCTGGCCACCCGAAAGCGTCTCCGGGTAGCGTGCGGCGATGCCGGGTTCGTCAAGGCGAAGCAACGCGAGGAGTTCGTCGACGCGCGCGCGGATGTCGGCCTCGGGCCAGTGCAGCAAGCGCGGCACCGTGGCGATGTTCTCCGCCACGGTGCGATGCGGGAACAGGCCGACCGACTGGATGGCATAGCCGATGCCGCGACGCAGGGTCTCGACATCGAGCGTCGCGATGTCCTCGCCGTCCACGCGAACGGCGCCTGCGTCGACGGGGACCAGTCGGTTCACCGTGCGCAGCAGCGTCGACTTGCCCGATCCCGAGGGGCCGACCAGAACGAAGAACTCGCCGTCCTCGATGCGCAGGGACAAGTCGTCGATCACCACACGGTCGCCGAAGCGCTTGTGGACGTGGTCGAACTCGATCATGCGCGGCGCTCCGTGAGGGCCAGCAGCCCCTGGAAAAGAAGATCGCTCGCCAGGGCGAGGACGATGATGGCGAGCGTACCCAGCAGCACCATGTCCATGGCGCCCTGCCCGATTCCGAGGAAGACGAAGCGCCCCAGTCCGCCTGCGCCGATAAGCGCCGCGACGGCCGCGAGACCGATGGTCTGCACGGCGACGATGCGCAAGCCGGCGAGCAAGACCGGCCATCCCAGCGGCAGCTGCACACGCCACAGGAGTTGCCCACGGCTCATGCCGAGGCCGCGTGCCGCTTCGCGCGCATCCGCGGGCACGGCGTCGAGTCCGGCGATCGTGTAACGCACGACGGGAAGCAAGGCGTACAAGAGCAATGCGAACACGGCAGGCGCCGCCCCGGTACCGCCGAAGCCCAGGCCACCCAGTGCCGGCCACGCGTGCGCGAGCCAGGCGAAGGGGGCGATCAGCAAAGCGAACAGGGCCAGCGACGGAACCGTCTGCAGGAAGGCAAGGACGCCGACGAGCACACCGTCGCCGCGACGGGTGCGCCAGACCCACCAGCCCAAGGGTGCTCCGACGAGCAGGGCCAGCAGGAGCGTCACGGCCGCCAGTCGCAGGTGTTCCACGGTCGCCGTGGCGAACGGTGCCCGCTGCGCCTGCCACTCGCGTACCAGCGCAAGACCGTCGAATTGGCCTGCCATTGCGGCGGCGACAAGGAGTGACGCGATCGCGAGCCACACGCCGGCCTGCACGGCCTTGGACATGGCGCGCAAGCGATCGAGGAGGAGCAGCGCGCCCGCGAGCCACGCGAGCCAGAAGCCGGCGCCGAGCTGCACGCGCGTATACGGGCTGGCCCGCGCGAGGATCTGGCGCGCCTCGGCACCCGCAAGCAGTGGCAAGCCGATCACGGCGAGACATGCGAGCGCGACGAGGAACCATCGACGACCGGGTAGCGGAAGGATCGCTGTGGCCATGACCAGCAGCCATCCGCCCGCGAGCGGCCACATGTGAGGGTTGAATGCCTCGCCCGTCAGCAGGCGGTTCGGCGCGATGCGCAGGAACGTCGGCAGGACGGCGGCGACCAAGCCAATGAGGGACAGCACGATGACGGGCAAGGCCGTGCCGTTCGCGGCCAGGGCCGCTGCTACCCCGCGGTAGGACGCGCCGGATCGCGAACGGTATCCCGGCATCATCGAACGAGCCCTTCGGCCCGCAGGTAATCCGCGGCCACTTTCGCCGCATCCTCCCCGTCGATCTGCGTCCGCGCGTTGAGCCGGCGCAACATGTCCACGGTCAACGGCCGGAACGCCGCCTCGAGCGGCGCGCGCACGGCCGGATAGCGCTGCAACGCCTCTTCGCGGAACACCGCCGCCGGCTGGTAAGCCAGCTCGACATGCGCCGGGTCGTCGAGCACCACCAGACCGGTAATCGCGATCGCGCCGTCGGTGGAATAGACCATGCTCGCGTTCACGCCGGAAATGCCCTCCGCCGCCGCCTTGATCGTCGCCGACGTGTCGCCACCCGCCAGCACCAGCAACTGGTCGCCGCGCAGGTTGAAGCCATACGCCGACTGGAAGGCCGGTAGCGCCGCGTCGCTCTCCACGAATTCCGCCGAACCGGCGAGCAGCACGTTTCCGCCGCGATTCACCCAGCGCGCGAAGTCGCGCAAGGTACGCAAGCTTTCGCGCGTGGCCACGTCGCCGCGCACGCCGATCGCCCAATGGTTGTCCGCGGGCGCCGGTGCGAGCCACACGAGGTGGTTCGCCGAGTGGTCCAGCGAGGCGGCCAGCGCATACGCCTTGGCAGCGTCACGGAATGCCGGATCGCTCTCGCGGTGGAAGAAGAACGCGGCATTCCCCGTGTACTCCGGGTAGACGTCGAGGTCGCCGTTGAGAAGGGCACGACGGACGATCGAGGTCGGGCCCAGCTGGGTGCGGTCGACCACCGGCACACCGTGATGGCGGAGCACCTGCAAGACCACCTGCCCGAGGAGTGCGCCTTCGTTATCCGCCTTCGAACCTACCCGCAGGGGCTCCTGCGCGTGCACCGTGCAAACGATGAGAGCGAGCAGGACCGCGGCGAGACGACGCCTCATCGTCCCAGCCGGTCGATGAAGCCGCGCTTGAACGACTCGTCGATGGGCGTCGCGCCGACGCTCGCGGGGAGCGCGGCGAAGCGCGCCTCGAACGTCTTTACCGCCGCCGTGAAGCGTTCCGCCCTGCCCTCGTCGTCGCCTTCGTCCACGGCATAGGCAAGCACGCGCGCGGCCTGGCCGGCCAGGTCGATATCGTCGGGCAAGGCCGAGATGTCGCCCCATACCTGCTTCAGGTAGGTCACGGCGTCGGCGGCGCGGCGCATGCGGTGCAGCAGGCCGTCACGGGGCGCATGCTCGGGCGCGAAGCGCGCAACGACGTCCTGCGCCTCCTCCACCGGCACCGGGCCCAGGTCGACGCGGATGCAAAGCCACGCCGGGTCGAACAACCAGGTGCGCGGCTGCGGTTCCGCGCTGTATGGCAGCGCCTCGCCATTGACCTCCACGCTCTCGGGAATGCCTGCATCGAGGAACTCCACGACGTAGGCGCGTCGATCGGGACGGCCCTCGTAGCGACCGTCCATGCCGCCGATGCGGACGCAGTGCATGCGCTCGTCGCGGCGGCTGAGGACCTGGGTACGCGCGAAGTCACCGCGCTGGTAGCCCTGGCTCGTACCGTCGTCGTCGTAGAGCGCCGTTGCGCCTTCGGCACCGGGGAACACCTGCAGGATCAGCGCATCCGGCACGCCGGCGAGGTCGCGCAACCCCTCCGGGTACAACGGCACGACACTGCCCGGGCGGACGAAGATCGGTATTTCGCCCAGCGTATACGAGCGTTCGAGGACGGCGCCGCCCTTGAATGACTCCGCGCCGTCGCGGCTGTACCAGAGCCCCGGCGGAAGCCAGACGGGAAACAGCGCGCTACCGTCCGCACCCACCGGCACCGTCACCGGCGCGACGAGGACGTCGTTGCCGAACATGTACTGGCCCGGATACGCATACGCTTCCTCGTGTTCCGGCCAGTCGTAGTACATGGGCCGCACGATCGAGATGCCCGTGTCGTAGGCGTGGCGTGCCGCGGCATAGATGTACGGCGCCAGCTGGTAGCGCAGGCGGATCGCCGCGAAGATCGCGTCGCCATACGGCGGGGCGAAATGCCACGGCTCCTTGTGCAGGCTCGCCTCCTTCGCCGAATGCGTTCGCAGCACCGGGCTGAACACGCCGAGCTGCATCCATCGGGCGTAGAGCTCCGGGTCGAGGTGGCGCTCGGGGCGCGGGATGCGCTTGTCGAAGGTGTGCCCACCGATGTCGTGGCTCCAATACCCGTAGAGCACGTTGGAGGCCATCGACGTGAAGTGCGGCTGGTAAGCCAGCGACGTCCAGGATATGACGCTGTCGCCGGAGAAGCCGATGGGGTAACGGTGGTTACCCAGGCCGCCCCAGCGGTGGTAGATGAGTCCGCGGCGATCGCGGTCGCGCTCCATCTCGGTGAAGAACACATGGTTGAGCCACCAGGTGTTGGAAAGGCCGGGGTGCGCTTTCGACTCCGGCCATTGCTGCCAGTCCAGCCACCAGAAATCGACGCCCTGCGCTTCCAACGGGCGGAGCACGCTGTCGAACAAGGCGCGCATGTACGGCTGCGAGGCGCCTTCAAACGGTATCGGCGCCTGCGTGGACGTATCCCATGACAGTGCGGCGGCCATGGCTTCGTACCGTTCCTCGTGCGGCATCATGCCGGAGGCGGGATGGAGATTGAGAGTGATGCGCAGGTTCTGTCCGTGCGCCCAGCGCATGAAGGCCTTCGGGTCGGGAAAGAGACTGCGGTTGAAGGTGTAACCGGTCCAGCCCGAGGCTTCGCCGAAGACATCCTTTTGCTCGTGTCCGGGGCGCAGCGACAAGCCCGGCGTCGTGTGCCAGTCCATGTCCAGCACCAGGACGTCGAGCGGAATGCGCTCCTTCACGAAGCGCGCGCCGAGCGTGCGCAGTTCGTCGTCGGAATAGTTCCAGTAACGCGACCACCAGTACCCGAACACGAAGCGCGGCGGGATCGGCTGCGGTCCGGCAATGGCCGCGAAGTCGGCGAGCGCCGCCCGGTAGTCGCGTCCATAGCCAAAGAAATAAAGGTCCTGGCGCTCGCCCTGCGGCCTCTCGACGACCCAGCCCTCGTCGTCGATGCCGAAACCGTCGGTGTCGTCGATCACATGCCAGCCGTCGCGAGCGATGAGGCCGTCTTCCAGCGGAAGCTTGCTGCCGTCCTGCCAGGTGTCGCCGTCGTAGCGGTCGAGCGTGCGATACGTGCCGCCGAGGTTCGCCTTCTGCGCGTCGCCGGGATTCCACGTCACCGGGTCGCCGTCGCGGCGCACGAGGATCGCGAGGTTGGCGGCGCCGAACCGGCCGGTGTCCTTTTCATAACGAACGCGCAGCGGGCCCGTGTCGATCTCGATGAAGCGCTCGTCCTCCACGAAAGTGAACGGCGGCACGTCCAATGACCGCTGCACGACGATCTGGGTGCGGCCATCGCGAAATTCGGCGTTGGCGCTCCATTCCAGGCGGACGAGGCGTGGCGTGAGCACGGTGAAGCGGACCGGGCCGCGCTCGACGGTCGCCTCGGGCCGGGCTGCCGCGCCGGCACCGGTGCGACTTTCTTTCGTGGCTTTCATGGGCTGGCGTCACCTCTTTGCGAAACGGAGGTGGGCCATTATGACTCAGAGGAGCACGCAGCGATTCCGGCCCGCCCTTTTCGCCGCGTAGAGCGCGCGATCCGCGCGGTCGAACGCATCCGCCGCTTCTTCGTGCGCCGCGAAGCGCGTGACGCCGCCGGACATCGTGACGGTGACCGGCCGGGAACTGGCGTGGAAGGCCAGCTTCTCCACGGTGTCACAGAGGCGCTGTGCCAGCGACTCCGCCTCGGCAGGCGACAGGTGGCGAAACACCACGACGAACTCTTCGCCGCCATAGCGGGCGACGAAGGCACGGCCTTCGAGTTCGCGCGCCAGTGTCTGGCCGACAATGCGCAGCACGGCGTCGCCGGCCGCGTGGCCATAGGTGTCGTTGATCGACTTGAAGTGATCGATATCGAAGGCGCCGACACAGGTCATGCCACCGTTGCGTACCTCGGGCGCCACCTCGGCCATGTGCCGTTCGTACGCCAGCCGGTTCGGCAGGCCGGTGAGGCCGTCCGTCAAGGCGAGTTCATGTTCACGGCGCAACGAATCCTGCAGGGTGCTGGCCTGGCTTTCCAGTTCCTCGACGCGATCGCGCATGCGTTCCGCGCGGTCGCGATAGGCGGCGAGCCTGGCATCCTCGCGTTCGCGATAGTCGCTGAAGTGCCGGTCGATGAGGGACAGCCTCGCATTCACTTCGGTCTGGAGGCTGGCGAGATCGACCGCCGCCAGCGTCTTCTCGCCGAGCTCGCGCATCGCCTCGCGGACCCGGGCATCGAGTTCGCGACTCCCCGCCGCTTCCGTTCCGGCCTGTTCCAACTCGCCCGCCAGGTAACGCGTCATGTCGCCAAGGCGCGCGCCCACCACGGACAGCAGTTCCTGGAGGCGCGCGATATCCGCGCGCAGGGCATCGACGGTGGCCGCGTCCGCCACGGGATCCGGGGCGGGCGCATCGTCGATGCGGGTGACGGCTTCGGCCAGTGCGTCGAGCAGCGGTTCGATCACCGCCGGCGACGGCGTGCCCCGCAGTTCCGCGGTCAGGCGTTCGAGCAGGCTTTCCACCGGGCCGCCGGACGGCCTCGCCAGGGCGACGAGACGCAGCGCAAGGCGGCGCAACATCTCTTCGACGGCGCGAAACGCGCGCTCGTCGCTTTCCATCCGTTCCAGCGCAAGATGGTATTTGCGCTCCCAGACATCGCGTTCCAAGCAATTCCCCGATCCCGTGGCCCTGGCGGCATCGTACGACGAAGCAGGCCTCAGCCGTTCACCGGGCGGAGCATCCGGCAGATGCCGGTGATCGGTCGGTGCGGTCCGCACGGGTCCATCCGCCAGGGATCGCTCGTCCGGTGCCCGGCCAACGCGTCGAAGGACGGACGAGCGGCGCCTCCCGCCGCGCCGCAGGCAAGCGACAGCATGATGCCCATGACGAGTGCGACGGTCCGGATCCCGATGCGCATGGCCTTCTCCCCTGGTTGCCATGCCGACGTTAGGGCCCGCGGCCGCGGCAGACAATAGACCGAACGTCCGGTGCCACCCGGCCGGCTCAGGCCGTCACTGGGGTGACGTGCCGCCGGACGACGGCCTGCTCGGCATCGATGGCGACGGACTGCTCCGCCAGCGCCGCGACGCCGGGTCGATGCGACACCACGAGGAGGATGGTGTCCGGCAAGCGACGCTTCAGGGCCGCCAGCACGTTCAGTTCGGAGGCCGCGTCCAGGGCGCTGGTCGCCTCGTCCAACACGGCCAGGCGCGGCTGGCGAAGGATGACCTGGGCCAACAGGAGGCGCTGCAGTTCACCGCCGGAAAGGCGGCTCGACGCGTCCGCCAGCGCGGTGTCGAGACCCGTCGCAGTGTCGTCCAGGCGGCGGTCCAGCCCGACATCGGCGAGCGCCCGACGCAACGTCGCGTCGTCGGCCTCCGGGGCTGCCCACGCCAGGCATTCGCGCACCGAATGCTGCCACAAGCGAACCCCCTGGCTGACGTAGGCACCCTTGCGGACCAGGAGGCGGTACGCCGCGACATCGAGCGGCCCGTCGACGGTATGCGCCGAGAACGTTTCCGGCGGCGCCATGCCGGCGAGGACGTCCACGACGCTTGTCTTTCCGATGCCGGAGTCGCCGCAGACGAGGGTCAGCTCTCCGGGCACCAGCGTCAGGCCCGCGACTTCGATCCCTCGCATGGGCGGTCGCACGAGCACGCGGTCGATGATGATGGTGACGGCAAGGGAGGGCGTTTCCGCGGCCGCAAGCACCGACGCGGCGGGGAGTGCCATGTACCGCTGCCATAGATCGAGGGCAGGCACCGCCGCGCGCAGTTGTTGAAAGCTCTGCCGCGTGGTCGCGACATAGGGCAGCAGGCGTCCGAGCAGGAGGCATACGGCAACCAGCGAGGCGCCGTCGATGCCGTGCCAGCGCCGCGCCAGCAAGAACAGGCCGGCGATGCCGGCGGCGGACACCAGTTCGAGTACCAGCCTGCCGGAGGCGATCAGTTCGAATTGCCGCGCATAGCCGTGCGCAAGTCCCGCGGCCACGTCTCCGTAGCTCGCCTTCTCCGCCCCTTCGCGCCCGAAGGAACGGACGTGGCGCAGTCGGCGAGGGAGGTCTTCGCTATGCCAGAACAGACGGGTCATGCCGGCGACATACGCCCTCGCCACCTCGGTCTGTTCGTGACCGAACGCACGCGCCGCCAGCAGCCCCGCCGCGGCGAACAGCGGCACCGCGAGCATCAGCGGGGGCGACACCCAGAAGGCGAAAGCGAGGTTGACGGCCGCGGTCGTGCCCGCCACGAGCAGCTGTTGCAACGCACTGAAGCCCTGCACGGCGACCTCGGTGTTGTGCGTGAGCACGTTTGCGATCTCGGCCGAGGTGGCATCCGCGAGCGCTGGCAGAGGGGCATCGACGAGGCGTGCCTGCACGCGGCGCCGCAGCACCATGCCATAACGCGCCGTGAGTCGCGCGCCCCGGCGCGAGGCTTGCCAGCGCAGGAGCGCGAAGCAAGCGATCGCCACGGCGAAGAGGACCGCCGGCGCGTCGCCGTCGCGCGCCGGAAGCAGGAAACGCGGCAAAGAAAGGTCGTGCGCGGGTTGCACCAGCGGCACCAGCAGCAACGCGGCGACGCTTCCCGCGAGCGCCGAGCCGAGCGAGAGCGCGACGTAGATGGCGACCTTTCCGCCATCGCCGCGCGGCAAGGTTTCCAGCAAGGCGCGCAGTGGAGAACGATGTCGCGTGGGCAGCGTGTCGGCCATGTCAGCCGGGCTTGTCGCAGCGGTCGAGGAGCCGGTCGAGTGCACGTATCCCATCGCGAGGGTGCTCGCCGCGGCGCAGTTCGTGGATACCTGCACGCGTGATCCGCGACACGAAGCGATCCCATCCCGCGTGTCCCGCCGCGTAGCGCTGGTCGGCGGCAAGCATCGGCGCGGCAAGTTCCCATGGCACGGGCTGGAGCAGCTCTGCCCGATCGCCCGCGGGCTTGTTCGAGACGAACACCGCGCCCGCGAGCCGCAGCGGGGCGGACGCGGCCGACGCGGGCCGCGCACGCAGGTCGGCTTCGTACTTGGCGACGCCGCTGCGCCTGCGGATGACGGTCGAACCGCCGATCCATCCTCGCGCCGTGGTGTCGTCGACGAAACGCAACGTGTCGTCCTTGACGTGCAGGAAATTCGCCACGCCTGTCGCAAGGAGGGTTTCGGCGTGCACGAAAACGCTGTCTTCCGCCAGCAGCTCCATGCCGTCGAGCACGCCTTGCAGCGCCAGGGTCGACTTGCCCGCGCCGCTGGCGCCGAGGAGCAACACGCCCACGCCGTCCCTGCCGATGCACGCACCGTGCAAGGGCACGAGGTCCAGCACGCGCGATGCCAGGAGGAACACGGCGAATTCGATCAACTCGTAACGCACGTGGTACGGGAAGGCGAGCATGTCCTCCGAGACGACGATGAGCGCACGCCGCTGCGCAGGCGACAGCACGAGGTAGTTCGCCGCGTCGACGACGCCACAAAGCAAACCCTTGCCTCCTTGCATGCGGACCGGCGCCGGCTCCTCCGGAACATCGCCCGGCGCGCGTGCCACCACGCGTAACTCGATGTGGAATTCGGGCGAGACTCCGGGCAAGCGATGCGCGGGGAGACCGCCGTACGCCGCTTCGACCATCTCGAGCAAGGCGATGCTGTCGCTCTCGAAGCGAAAGCGGCCGCCGAGGACGTGCCGGCTCATGCAGATCGCCGGACGCACCCTCTCGCCGAAAGGATCGGACAAGGGATCGTCGCGCAGGGAGACAGGGCTGGGGAACATCATTGCCGGTCGATCATCTTCTGGTCGCAACACTGGACCGTGGGTGCCACGCGTCCCTGGAATGGTTGTCCCTCCCGACAACGCAACCTCCCGCCGGGGGCCCGGCACTTACGACCATGGCAGCGTCGCCCACGCGGCGTCCCGATGGTTTCGTCCAAGGCTTCCAACCGATGCTGAAGATCCAGGTAGGCCACTCCTATTTCCTCCGCTACGACAGGAAACAGTGGGAGCGCGGCAAGCCCTATCCGCCCCTGGCGACGATCCAGGTGGCCGCGCTGCTGCGGCGCATGGGCCATTCGCTGTCGTTGTTCGACGCCATGCTTTCCGACGGTGTCGAGGCGTACATGCCGGCATTCCGCGCGGCGGGCCCCGACCTCGTCGTCTTCTACGAGGACAATTTCAACTTCCTCACCAAGATGTGCCTGGGACGGATGCGCGAAGCGGCGTGCCGCATGATCGCGGAGGCCCGCGCCGCCGGCGCCCGCGTCATCGTCGCGGGCTCCGATGCCTCCGACCAGCCCGAACCATTCCTTGCCGCGGGAGCGGACGCGGTCCTCGTCGGCGAAGGCATCGGGGCATTATCCGCGCTCGTCGAGCGGCTGGAACGACATCCGGATATCGACGACGAGGCATGGACCGCCGGCCTGTCCGGCGTCGCCACCCTCGTCGACGGCGCCGTGCGGACTGGTCGTATCGGACCACAACCACCGGACCCGCGCGTGGTGGGCCAGCCGGCCTGGGATTTGCTCGACATCGAGCAATACCGCGATTTCTGGCGTGACCGGCACGGCTACTTCAGCCTCAACATGGCCGCCTCGCGAGGGTGCCCCTTCCGTTGCAACTGGTGTGCGAAACCCATCTGGGGCAATCACTACAACCAGCGACCCGCGCAGGAAGTGGCGGCGGAAATGACCTGGCTGAAGCAAACGTACGCTCCGGACCATATCTGGATGGCCGACGATATCTTCGGCTTTCGCGCCGACTGGGTAAGCGAGTTCGCCGAACACCTGCAGCAGGAGGACGGATCGATCCCGTTCACCATCCAGACGCGCGCCGACCTCGCCAGCGAGCGCATGTGCGCCGCCCTCGCGAAGGCCGGTTGCTCCGAAGCCTGGATCGGCGCGGAGAGCGGAAGCCAGCGCGTGCTCGACCGCATGACGAAAGGCACCCGCGTGCCTGAGCTCATCGGGGCCCGGCATCGCCTCGGCGACCACGGCATCCGCGTGGGCTTCTTCATCCAGCTCGGCTACATCGGCGAGCAGCTCGACGACCTGCTCGCCACACGCGAACTCGTGGCGGAGGCCGCGCCGGACGACATCGGCGTCAGCGTGTCCTATCCCTTGCCCGGCACGAAGTTCTTCGAGGAAGTGAAGGCCCAGCTCGGCCGCAAGACGCACTGGGAAGACAGCGCCGACCTGGCCATGATGTTCCGCGGCGCGTACGACTCCGACTTCTATCGCGCCTTCCGCGACCTCCTGCACGACCAGGTCACGCTGCGACAGAACGGCCCCGACCAGATCGCCGAGGCGTCGCTACGCCAGCGCTGGAACGCGTTGATCGCGAGCGAACGATCGCACCGCAGCGACGAGCCCACGTTGCCGTCGTCCACGGCATGGCAGAGCGTCGCCCTGCCTATCGTCTGAGGCCACACCATGTCACCTCCGCTCAAGCTCGTACGTCGCGGCCTCCAGGACACCACCGAGGTGCTCGCCATGGAACTGGCGCTGGCGCTGCCCGGCACCGAGATGCCGCGCTGGAACGAACTCGAGTGGCGGCTCGCGACCGCGGCGGCGGTAGCCCATGGCATCTCGCCGCTGCTGTGCCGCTTCTCCACATGGCAGCGGCCGGCCTGGCGGCGTTTCCTCGTCGAGCAGCGCGGACACGTCGCGCAGCGGCACGAACGGATCGCCGCGTTGCTTCGCCGCATCGACGACGATGCCCGCGTCGCCGGAGTGCCTCTCATGGCATTGAAGGGCGCCGCGCTGCATGCGCTCGGCCTGTATGCACCGGGCGACCGGCCGATGGCGGACATCGACCTTCTCGTCGACGATGCCAACGTCGACGCGGCTACCGCACTGCTCACCGCCCTGGGTTACGAAGCGTCCTTCGTACAGTGGAAGCACCGCGTGTTCAAGCCGGCCGGCCTGCCGCCGGTAACTGGCCTGGGCGAACACCGTGACACGCCGATCAACATCGAGCTGCACACGCGCATCCACGAACGCCTGCCGGTCGCAACGGTCGACATCACCGCGCAGGTTCGTCCGCACGCCGCGCAGCCGGGTCTCAACGCCTATCCCTCCGCGGGAGCGCTGATGAACCATCTCCTCCTGCATGCCGCGGGAAATATCTGCGGACGCAGCCTGCGCCTCATCCACCTCAACGACATCGCGCTGCTGGCCACGCGCATGGCCCCTGGTGACTGGGCACCGCTTTGGGCCGACAGCGCACCGTGGTGGGCGTTACCTCCGCTGCGACTGGTCGCGCGTTATTACCGGGACGCGGTGCCCAAGGCCGTGTTGTCCCGACTCGAACGCGCTTGCCCACCGCTGCTCCGGCTCTTCGCGAGGCGACAGACGCTGACCCGTCTTTCCTGCTCGAACCTTTGGTTGAACGCCCTGCCCGGCCTGGAGTGGTCGCGCTCGCCCGCCGACGCCGCGCGTTACCTGAAGAATCGCCTTCGCCCCACGCAGGAAAGCATCGAGGAGCGTGCGGACATGGTCCGCACACAGGCGTGGTTGCAGGGCCAGGACTGGGTCACGCTCGGCCATCGCCGGCGCCTCCTGACCTGGCTCACGCGGCCGGTGCCGCGCATGGACACCTTGTACGTCGTGGGCAAGGCGCTGGAATACGGAACCTGATCGTCGACCTGACGCGAGGTACGCTTCCCTCGCCGCCATGGCGGCTCCTACACCAGGTTCGCGTAGAGCGCCTGGAAGGATGCCGCCGTGTGATCGGCGTCTTCCGCCAACGCCCGGCGCTGTGCTTCCGCCGCGATGCGCATGCGCAGGCCGTCATCGTCGGTGAGCTGGGAAATGGCGTTCGCGAGGGCGTCGGCATCGCCCACCGGGACGGCGAGCGCCGCGTCCGGTGCCCACTCGACGAAATGGCCGACCGCGGTTCCCACCGAGGGCACGCCGGCCACCGCCGCCTCGAGGAGCGCCAGCGGCCCCGCTTCGTGCAGTGACGACATGACGAGGAGGTCGGCCGATGCCATCAGCGGACGCAATTCGCGCTGGGTTCGAAAGCCGAGGAAATGGATGCGCTGCTCGAGACCGAGGTCGCGCGCCAGATGGTGGATGTCGCCGTCCAGCGTGTCGACGCCGACGATGCGGAGTTCGAAGTCCACGCCGGCCTTCGCCAGTTTCGCCAGCGCCCGCAGCAAGGTCGGCTGGTCCTTCACGCGATTGAGGCTGGCGACGTGGACGAACCGGATGGGGCCCGACCCGCGAGCTCTCGGCGCAAGCGTCTCCCAGTCCGCCGTGTCGACGCCCAGCGGTACGCGTTGTGCCCGGATTCCCAGTCCCGACAAGGCGGCGAGGATCGGTGCGCTGGCGGCCGTGACGACATCCGCCGCGCGCAACACCAGGGCTTCCCGTAAACGGCCGCGCCACTTTCGGCGCCCGCCGTAGTCGATGGACGCGAGGGCTACGAGCTCGCCTCCTGCGATGTGCACCAGGCTGGGACGGCCTAGCAGCTTAGCCGCGGCGACCGCGATGAGACCGCAATGACCGGAGAAGATCGCCTGCACCACGTCGAACGGCCCGAGGTGGTGCTCCGCCCGGATGGCCTGGATGGCGCGCCAGACGGTGCGTCCCGCGCCGATGTTATGGATCGTCGCCCCGACCAGCGACCACGACGCCGGCAACGGCTCCTGGTGCAGGGCGAAGACATGCACCGAGTGCCGACGCGCCAGTCGCGCGATCAGCGCGACGAACGCGGGGATGATCCGCTCTTCGCCGCTTCGATCCACCCCGCCGGGAAGGACGATCGCGATCTTCATCGCGCCTCCTTGGCCGCGATCAGCGCCGCATAGGCCGAGGCCCAGCGCGCGCCCAGCGCGTCGAACGAAAGGGCGCGGTCGAAGTGCCCGCGCACGGCGCGTCGATCGACCGGCGCTTCCACGGCGGCAACCAGTGCCTTCGCCAGTGCCGCCCCGTCACCGCATGGCCAGAGCTTCCCGATACGTCCATCCGCCGTCATGGCCCTGAACGACGGGATATCCGTCACGACCGGGACAGCGCCGCAGGCGATCGCTTCCAGCAAGGCGTAACCGGCGCTCTCGGAGAGGCTGGCCGAAACAAAAAGATCGGTCGCGCGCATGAGCGCTTCGATGCGCGCATGTGGCACGTCGCCGAGGAGATGGACGCGCCCCGCCAGGCGAGGATCGGCCTCGATCCGCCGCCGCACGTCGTCGAGCAGGGGCGCGGTGCCGTACGCGCAATACAGCTGGAGATCGGGCAGGCGCTCGACGGCGCGGGCGACGCCGTCGAGCATCGTCATGGGGTCCTTGCCGGGAGCGAGGTGGCCCACGGAGAGGACGCAAGGGTCGCCACGCAATCCCGTCGCCGCGCGGGCTTCCATGCGATCGCCAGGCGTGAACCGGTTACTGCTTTCCGGAATCGCGAAGAGCTGCGTCGTGCTGGAAAAGAGGCGCTGTCGCAGGAAAGGGTCCGCCTGGCCCGGCGACGTGAACGCGATGCCCGATGCCGATCCGTACCAGCGGCGCCACGCGAAGCGGCGCAAGCCCGCGGGCACGCCGTCCGCATGGTCCTGGAGCAGGACGGGCGTTGCCGGTTGGGCGCGCGACTGGGCCGATGCGCAACGCGCATAGGCCAGGCTGTGCACGTGCACGACGTCCGGGCCGAGCGTGGCGGCGACCCGCGCGGCATGACGACCGAGTCTCCTGGCGTGGCGCGCATCGTCCGCGTCGACGAAACGGTAGTCGACGCCGTCGCGAGCCACCTGCGCATCGAAAGACGCCATCTGCACGACGGTCACGCGCGTGCCACCGCGAGCGACGATCTCGGCGATATCCACGAGCGAACGCCAGCGCGCGAGGACGTCGTCGACGGCAAGCCCTCGCGGCGCACAGCGAAAGTTGACCATCATGGCGTGCAACGCGGCCGCCTCAGAGTCCGGAAACCTGCGGGAGGCGCAGGCGCACCAGGCGATTGGCGAGGTTCAGTTCCCACGGCTTGTCGTAGCTTCGCCGGCGATACCGCCACGCCGCCATCGCGCTCAGGCCGCGCTTCGCCCACGTGGGAGAGCGCAGGTCCTGCACGGTCGGGAAGCGGCAGCGCAACACCGTCACGAAGTCCTGGATATGCCGACGAAGGTCGTCGGTCAGCCAAGGGGCATCCGCATGACAGGCGTAGTCGACCCAGCGCTTCTCCGTCCATTCTTCCGGCGTCGCGGGAAAAATGACCGGCTCGCCGTGCAGGTCGAGCAACGGCATCGACGCGCGCTTGCCGCGATCCTTCTCGTGCTTGCTGCCCTCCGGCAGGGGCGTGTAGATGTAGACGATGATTTCAGAGTGCGGATTGATCTTCTTCAGTTCGCGAATGAACTCGAACGTATGGATGGTCTCCTCTTCCGTATTCACCGGGGGCGCCACCATGAACGATAGTTCCGGGATCACGCCGTGCCGGCGGCAGAGCTCCGCCACCTCCAGCGTCTGGTCCGGGCGCGTGCCCTTGCGGATCTCCTTGAGCATTGCGCCGCTCGGTGATTCCGCGCCGATGTACGCCATGCGCAGGCGACTCTTGCGAACCAGCTTCCATGTCGACTCGGAGAGATTGAGCAGTGCATCGGAGCGGGCGTAACACCACCACGGAAGCTCCAGCTTCGCCATGATCTCCAGCAGGGGGATCATGTCGGCTTCCCTGTCGAAGAAGTTGTGGTCGAAGAACTGGATCGAATCGGCGCCCAGGTCATGCTTGAGGTAGCGGAGGTCCCGTTCGAGGCGTGCCGTCGTGGGCAACGTCGTGGCACCACCGAACATCGCCGCCACGCCACAGAAGGTGCAACGGAAGCGGCAACCGATGGCGGCCTGGTGGGCTGCCGTGCGGCGACCGAGGAAGGTGCGCGCGAGGTAGCGTCGCGGATCCCCGAGCTTGTCGTACGGAAGCACGATGCCGCTGTCGCCCAGCGAGAAGCGGCGGTTCGGGTTATGCACGACAGCGCCATCGTGCTTCCACGACAACCCCGCGATGCGGGACACGTCGCGATCCGGGCGACGCAGCGCCGCCAGCAGTTCCGGCAGGCTCTCCTCGCCCTGGCCGCGGATCGCGTAATCGACGTAGGAGGCGGACAGCGCCGTGTCGGTGTAAAGCGTCGGGAAGTAGCCGCCCCAGACGATCGGCAGGTCGGGACGGCGCTCGCGTATCGCCTTCGAGAGGGCGATCGACGGCGCCATCTGTGGGCCGCCCATCACGCTGATGCCCACGGCGTCGAAGTGCTCCTCCCCGATCGCCTGGAGCGTGGCGGCGACCACGTCGCGATCGACGTTGCCGTCCACGATGCGACTCGTCCCATGCACGTCGAGCGCGGCGGACAAGTGCAGCAGCGACAAGGGGAACCGGGCGCTCGCGCGCGAGGTAATGGTCGGGTTGACCAGCAGCGTGTTCGCGGACGGTGTCATGGCAACGGCCCGGGCAAGGGAATGGGGAGCCGGCGCAACTGGAAAACCAGGGCGACAGGCAGGTCGAGCGCCCGACGATCGAAGTGCGCACCGTCAGGGATGTCGATCGGGTCGAGCATCGGCTCGAGCACACGCTCGATCGCCAGCCCAAGCCGGAGGCACGCCGCATGCCAATCGCTATAGAGGTGCGGCGTGTGGCGCGCCGCAAAACGCTGGCCCCCCGCCTTGAAATCACGCAGCCATCCGAGGGCATGCCCTGTCGGGTGCACGTCGCTGCAGAGGATGCGTCCTCCGGGTTGGGTAACACGCCGCAACTCGCCCAGGGCCGGCTCGAGTTCATCGAGGTGGCCCACGGAGAGCCCGCACAAGGTCATGGCCGCCATGTCGTCCGGCAAGGGCAAGGCTTCGAGGTCGCCCTGGACGAGATCGACACGGGAGGCCGTGTCCACGCCGGCGAGCGCTTTGGCGGCACGCGCTAGCATTTCCGGGGAAATGTCCACGCCGTGCACGCGAGCGGCACCGCGCGCGAGCGCGTGTCGCACGTAGCGCCCGCTGCCGCAGCCGGCATCGACCACGGTGATGCCACGCAGATCAGAAGGTAGCAAGCCGAGCATGGCGCGCTCTTCGGCACGCATGACCGGATTGTGCGCCTGCGCCGGATACGTCTCGGCCCAGAGTGCATAGGCCTCCACGGGGTCGAGTATCGGGATTCCGCTCACGCCCGCTCTCCCACGCGCCGCGAGCTGCGGCCGGTCGACGCCGCCGGCTCGAGCCCGGGCTCCATCGCCAGCAGATCGGGATCGGCGAAGGCTCGCGCGAGCAGCTTCGGCTTGCCATCCAGCGTGACCGCGATGGTGTCGACGTTCGCCGCCGCGAACCAGTCGGCGAAGTCGGGATCGGCCAGGCATGGCAGGCCGTCGCGCACCACGGCGCGAAGCTCCGCACGCGTGCGGCCGACGAGGTTGTCCGCACCGGCGGCGCCGCGATCCTCGACGATGACGAGGTCCGCCACGCAGCCGGCATCGAGGTGCCCGCGGGCGGGCAATCGGAGCAGGCGCGCCGCGTCGGCGGTCGCCAGCCCGAGCAGGTCCTCGCTCGAGAGTTCGCCGCGCAAGGCTTCCTCGCGCAACTCCTCGAGCAGGTCGCGCTCGCCGCTCACGCGCGAATCGCTGCCGAGTGCCAGCCGGCCGGCGGCCTGCAACGATCGCGGATCGAGCGTGCGACCGAGGAGACGCCGGTTGCTGCCCGGGCACCAGACGACACCGGCGCCCGCGGCGATCACGCGCTCGATGTCGCGCGTGCCCATGCCGACACCGTGGACGAGCACGGTGTTGGCGGCGAGGCAGCCCATGCGATCGAGCTCGTCCAGCTCGCCCGCGGCCACGGCGTCCGTGCCTTCGGCAAGGTGGATCATCCAGGGCCTGCCGAAGGGCGTCGCCGCGAAGCTGGCCTGCACCGGTGGGCCGTACGCCGGACCATGCAGCGCATAGCTCCAGCCGTGGTCACGCAGGACGCTCACGGGAAAGTCGGGCCCGTCGAGCACCGGATGCCACGGATCGTGCTGGGCGACGCAAGTGACCCCGGCGAGGAGGTTCTTGAGTCCGCCGTGGCGCATGCGCCTTGCCTTCGGTACCGCGAGCGCGGCTACCGTCGCGGGATCCGCGAAGTGCGCCTGGAAGGCATCGATCCAGTCGTACGCATTGCGGAACACCGCGTCGCCTGGCAGAGGCGGCACGGTGTTCACCTGGAGGTGTTCGTGCGCGTTCACCAGACCGGGAAAGACGATGTGGTCGCGAAGGTCGAGCGGAAAGGCACGCGTCCCCGCCCGCGCGGCGATGCGGCCGGCACGAAGCTGGAGCGGCCCTCGTGCGCCGCCGGCCAAGGACACGCCGGTGAGGGTGAAGCCGGGAATGGAGGCCACGCCACGCATGCTCAACGCCGCTGCATCACGATCAGGAAGTGGTCGCCCATGTCCCGTAGCACAGGGAGGTGGCCGAGGCGGTCGTCCATGCGACCGAGCCGCTCGTACCAGCCCGGATGGCGCCGGTAGCGGTCGACCATGTACGGCGGCGGCAGGAACACGCTCAACCCGCGGTAGCTGGTGAGCGTGAAATGCTCCGCGAACGCCGCGTGGAACTCTCGCGGCATGTAGTACCAGGTCCAGATGGTGTGGCCGTTCATGCCCACGGCGCGCACGCCCTTCCCGAAGCGCACGCCCGCGCGGCGGAAACGACGGCGCAGCGCGTAATGTCCCAGTTCCCAGGGGCAGATGCGCCCCATGACGGAGAAGACGAGGCTGCCACCGGGACGCACCAGTCGCGCGCATTCGTGGGCGACGGCATGCAAGTCCGGCGCGCAGTTCAGCGGACCGAAGTTCGAATAGACGCCATCGAACCGGCCACCCAGCAGGTGCAATTGCTGTATGCCCAGGTGGACGGCGCTCAACCGCGATTCCACGCCGGCCTCGACGGCACGGGCGCGCGTCCGCTCGATCATCTCCGGCGACCAGTCGCTTGCGACGACGTGGTACCCGTGCCGGGCGAATTCCACGGCATCCAGGCCCGTGCCGCAACCCAGGTCGAGCAAGCGCGAGCCGGCAGGCAGTTCCGCACCGACGGTGTTCCACATCGTCGTGCGCATCCGCTGGATCAGTTCGTTATTGCCGCGCGGGCCGTCGTAGTCGGGCGCGACGCTGTCGAACGCCCGCTGCGTATCGAGCAGGCGCGTCTCGTCGAAGGGTTCGGGTACGGCCTGCGAGGCCTCTGCGTGTCGGTTCATGCCCGTATGTGCCGACGCGCGGGAATTCGGTTGAATCAGGCGGCGTGGACGGACACGCCGGCGCGCACCGGCCGCACCCGCAACGCATGCCGCGCCACGGCCGCCAGGCTCGCGAGGAACGCCGCGGCGAGCAGACCTATGCCAGCCGTGAGCAGCGTGTTGGGGAACACCCGGTCCTTCGGCGCGTAAACCGGCCATGCCGTCGACGTCTCGTACGTGTAATTGGCGAGCAGGCGGCTCGCGAGGTCGGCGCGCGCGTGCTCAAGGCCCCGGATCTCCGCATTGTTCGTTGCGAGGGCGATCGCGGCGAGTGCCGCGGTGTCACCCTTGCCCGTCGCCTCGGTCGCCAGGTGGCGGCGATTGGCCTCTGCCTCCTTCAATTCCGACTCCAGTGCGTCGAGTCGATCCCTGGCGAGCGCCAACGGCATGGCTCCGAGTCGCGAGTGGACGTCCTGGAGAACGGTCGCTGTCGCGGTAGCCAGTTGCTTCGCATCTTCCGGCGAGTAGCCGCGTACGCGCAACTTGATGATGTTGGCGTACGCCAGCTGCTCGATCTTCATGCTGCCGCGGTAGAGGCGGCCGGCGGGCCCGTCGACCGGCACGCCGACGCTGTCCAGCACGGCATCCTGGAAGTTCCTCGTCTCCAGCCGTTCGACGGTGCGCGAGAAGGCCTCGACGTGCGGATCCTGCCCCACGGGCGCCGATCCCACCTGGCCGATCTGTATCCAGGCGGTGGCTTCCCACTGGCTGCGGGCGTGGTGGAGATAGGCGAATGTCGCGGCGACGACGATGAGGCCGACACCGATAAACCAGCGCCATTCACGGACGACGATGCGCCACATGTCGATCAGGTAGATTTCGTCGTCGTTTGCCATGCCGGGAACTCGTGGTGTGGTTCGGGAGGGAGAGAGCGGGCCGCGCGCCGGTCCGGCAGCAGGGCCGCGAGAAGTTGCAACAGGAGACAGAGCGCCAGGAACCCGCCGTTCATCCAGATGAAGATCTGCGGTGCGAAGGGCGCCATCACGGAAACGTAGGCGATGCGCAGGAACATCAGCAGGCCGAACAAGGAGACGCCCTCTCCGAGCCGGCGCACGCACCAGAGGAGCAACGCATAGGCCGCGACCATGGAAGCGACCGCGCCGGCCGCACCCCATGCCAGCAGGAACGGGAGGTATTCGGTACCGACATTGATGTTCGCCGCATCGAACGGGATATCGGTGTCGGCGGTCAGCAACGGGCCGCTGCCGGGCACCAGCTGGTGGACGAGGAAGTCCGCGTTGGCGTAGTGCTTGGCGAGCATCGACGCGAAGTTGTACGGGCCCGCGCTGATGTACAGGAGCAACCATTTCACGCCTTGTGGCGCCGCCTGGTAGAGGTCGCCGAAAGGCAGGGTCACGTGCTCGATGGAGCCGGAACGCAGCGCGCCGAGCACAGAGAAAACCACGCAGCCGGTGAGCGACAGCGCGCCGATCGCCTTCCACGGCAGCGGGCGGGACGCGTCGCGGCGAAACGCCAGTACGAAGGCGATCGAAAACAGTCCCGCGAAGATGCGGTTGCGATCGATGACAAGGATCGGGAACACGAGGCCCACGGTGAGCAGGCCGTAGCGGAGCGCCCGGTGCCGCGCGCATAACAAGCCGATGACCGGCAGTGTCCAGCACATGTCGGAGATGTGCCGCAGGTGCTCACGGCCGGGCTCGAGCGTGGCGTACGACGACGGGTCGTCGATCAGCGGCACCGGGTACAGCGCCACGTCCAGCAGGCAGAAGACGACGACGACTCCCGCGAACGCGAGGGCCACGAACGCCTCCCGTGTACCCTCGTAGCGCCGCTGCCGAAAGCGTTCCGCGATGGGCAGCCTCGGTCCGAACAGCATGTCCGCGAGCATGATGCCCATGGCGGCGAGCACCAGCAGCAGGATGCCCTGCCCATAGCCCGCGGGCAGGTCGTACGTGAGGCAGGTCATGCCGCAGGCCAGGAGCATCGGCAGGCACAGGTAGGCCGAAGGCATGCGTAGGAGCGCTTTCATGCCGCGCCTATGCGGTGACGTCCGTGGCCGACGCGCAGCCTCGACATGGCCAGCAGCGAGAGGTACGCGGCCATGTGCACGGCGACGGGCCAGATCCTGCCCTGGAGGAAGGCGATCTTGGCGCCGATCCGGCAGGCCTCCGCCCGCAGTCGCGTGCGATCGGGCTCGGCGAACATGCACACCCGCCGCAAGGCGACCTCGCGCGCCTCGGTCAGGTTCACGATGCGCGTGGCGGTGTGCCGGGTCTTGCTGAAGTTCGCGCCGTGCAGGCGGTACGCGCACACCTTGACGTCGATGAACCCGATCGCGTCCCGCGCGGCAAGACGCAGGAACAAGTCCCAGTCATCGATGCGCAGGCCTTCCGTCCAACGCGCCACGGTCTCGAGAGCGCCCTTCCGCAGCATGGTGACCGGCCCGCCGATCGCCCAGTGACTGATCACCGCGCGTCGGATGCCCTCGTCGGAGCGGTACAGCCGCTTGTCGGCACCGTGCAGGTCCGACATGCCGCTATCGAGGATCTTCGTGCCCTCGCGATCGACGACCACGCAATCGCCGATGGCCGCGCCCTTCCCCGGGTGTGCCATGAGGTAGCGCACCAGCGCCTCGCAACCGCCCGGGAGGAGGAGGTCGTCGCTGGCACCGATGCGCAGGAATTCGCCGTGGGCGCGGGCGGCGAGTTCATTGAGGGTGGCGGCGATGCCCTTGTTCTCGCAGCGCACGTATTCCACCGGGATGTGGTCGCGGTGCAGCGCCAGCCATGCCTCGATCCGTGCCGCGGTGCCGTCGGTCGAACCGTCGTCGATGATGACGATCTCTTTGGCCGGATACGGGTCGGCGAGGATGCTGTCCAGGCAGTGCTGCACGAAGGCTTCGTGGTTGTATGCCGGCACCAGCACCGACACGAGCGGCATCGCGGGGAGCGTCGGCGTGGTCATGTCACAGGGTCCCCAGGTAGCGTCGCGCCACGACGAGGTTGAAGAGCAGGTACACCGCATAGTTAGCGGCGAACGCGTACATCGCGCCGATGAGCCCGAACTGCGCGGTGAACGCATGCACCAGAAGGAAATACGTGGCGGCGAAGACCAGCTCGGACACGATGAACAGTCGGGTCATGGCCTTTGCCAGCATCAGGTACGCCAGCACGAAGGACGCGACCTTCAGTACATCGCCGACCAGCTGCGGCGCGTACAGCGCATTGGCCGCGACGAAGTCGCCGCTGAAGAGCACCCGGGTGACGACGTCGCGCATCAGGTAGATGACAGCGGCCACGAGGGCTACCGCAGGCAACAGGTAGCGCCACGCCTCACGAAGCGCCGCAACCAGCGGCGCCCTCGCCTTGGCCGCCGCGAGCCGTGGCAGGTAGTGGATGTTGATCGCGGTGACGATGAACAAGAGGTACGCATCGGAAACACGCGTGACCGCCTGCCAATAGCCGACCTGCTCCCAGCCGAAGCGGGCCGCGAGGTCGTCGCGGACGGCGATGTTGACCAGGGGAGGCACCAGGGCCGAGGTGAGGGTCATCGTCGAGAAAGCGGCAAGGCGCCCGGTCATCTCGCGGTCGAAGCGCATGCGCAGCATGCCGCGGCTGAAGTAGGGACTGCGCCACCAGGCGGGAAGACCGATCACAAGCCACAGCACCTGGCCGAGCACGAGGGACAGCAGCGCGCCGTACAGGTGCAGCCAGCGTGAGAGCACGAGGGCGACCAGCATCGCCAGGATCGACCCGACGACCTGGATGAGCGCCAGCCGGCGCACGTCCATGAATCCGTTGACGACGGCGAGGATGTAGTTGACGACGGCGACGCCGAGCTGGGCAACGGCAAGCACGCGAACGAGCCCCGCGTAACCCGCGTCGCCGAGCAGCCAGGTGGCGATCCTCGCACTGAACGACCAGGTCACCAGGCCCATCGCGCAGGACGCGATGAGGGCGTACCACAGCGCGGCGGCCAACAGTCGTGACAGGCGGGCATCGTCGTCGCGGTACTCGGCCACGTACTTCACGACGGCGGAACCGATGCCGCCGCCGGCGAAGACAGCCAGAAGGGACATGAGGCTGATGAACTGCCCGAGGCGGCCGACGCCGGCGGGACCGGCGAACGAGGCGACCAGCTTCACCACCAGCAGCGCCGCGAGCAGGCGTGCGGCCGTACCGGCCGCCGCGTAGACGCCGGAGCGAAGGACATTCATGGCGCGGGGAACGCCAGGCAGGCGTCGACCACCCGTTCGACCTGTTCGTCGTCGAGGCGGGGCGACATCGGCAGGCTCAGCACCTCGTCGTGCATGCGCTCGGCAAGCGGCAGCGACAGGTGCCGCAGGCGCGGGTAAGCGTCCTGCCGGTGCGGGGGGATCGGGTAATGCACGAGCGTCTGTACGCCCGCCTCGGCAAGGTGCATGCGCAATGCCTCGCGCCATGCGCTGCGCACCACGAAGAGGTGCCAGACGTGCGCGCCGGGCGTGCCCTCCTCCGGCAGCCGGATGGCCGGGTGGGCGATTGCTTCGCGATAGGCGGAGGCGATGCGCCGGCGGGCCGCGTTCTCGCCATCGAGGTAGCGCAGCTTCACGCGCAACAGCGCCGCTTGCAGCTCATCCAGGCGCGAATTCACGCCTTCCCGCGCGTGCCGGTACTTTTCGAAGGACCCGTAGTTGCGCAGCGAGCGCACGGTGTCCGCTAACGTGTCGTCGTCGGTGACCACGGCGCCGGCATCGCCGAGCGCACCGAGGTTCTTGCCGGGATAGAAGCTGAAGGCGGCCGCGTCCCCGAACGAGCCCGCCTTGCGGTCGCGCATCGTGGCACCGTGCGCCTGGGCCGCGTCCTCGATCAGCAGCAGGTCATGGCGCCGCGCGATCGTGGCGAGCGCCTGCATGTCGGCAAGGCGTCCGTAAAGGTGCACGGCCACGATCGCCCGCGTGCGACGGCCACTAGCGGCCTCGATGCGTGCAGGGTCGATATTGAACGTGGCGTCGTCGGGCTCCACGGGCACCGGCACCAGGCGGTTGCCGCTCACCGCGAGGAAGGTCGCGATGAAGGTGTTGGCAGGAACGATGACTTCGTCGCCCTCGCCCAGTGCACCGAGCTCGACGTAAGCACGGAGGATCAGCGACAGCGCATCGAGCCCGTTGCCCACGCCGACGGCGTGACCGACGCCGCACCACGCCGCGAATTCGTCCTCGAATGCCGCCAGTTCGTCGCCGAGGATGTAGCGGCCGGAGTCGACGACGCGCGCGACCGCCTCTTTCAGCTCCTCCGCGTGCGCCGCGTTGACGGCGCGCAGGTCGAGGAAGGGTACGTGCTGCGAAGCAACGGCTACCACGCGGTGCCCCCCAGCCTTGCCTCGCCGCGCACTTCGTCGAGGAACTCGTCGTAATCGGTGATGTAGTCGGCCGGGTCGTAGGGCTGGTCGGCCAACACCATCAGCACGCAGTCATCGCTGAAGTCGTAGAGGTCGCGCCACACCATGCTTCCCAGGAGCAAGCCCTGCGTGGGGTCCTCGAGCGTCACCTCCGCGGGACCGGTGCCATCGTCGAGCAGGAACGTGACGCGGCCGCGGACGGCGATCGCCATCTGGTTCAGCCGTCTGTGCGCGTGCATGCCGCGATGCACATGGGCGGTCGTCGCGAAGAGGTAGTACACGCGCCGGATCGGAAAGGGAACGTTCCTTTCCTGCTCGAGCGCGACGAGCATCCCTCGGCTGTCGCCATGCGTCTGCAGGAGGATCGGTTGGATGTCCATGTTCGGGCGACCTGCTGTGCTGGCGGCGGACTCGAGCTTGAGTGCCGCGGGGCATGGCAAAAGGTTGCCCCGCCATGGCGCAACCTTCTGCGGGTCGACGGGCACTCAACCGGACATGGCTCACGAGGATGGCTGGCGATGGCGACACACGAACCGGTACCGGCGCGCCCACGAAAGCTGGTGGCGCTCCACTGGCTGACGGTCCTGTGTGTCGTTGCGGCCGCGACCCTGATCCTGCTCTGGAACGAACTGGACGGACGCGCCCTGCGCCAGTGGCTGCTCGAAGGCCATCGCCATGCGGGATTGCTGGTGCTCCTCCTCTTCTTCGCCCGCGTCGGTCTCCGCATGCGCTACGGAAAGCTGCAGCCCGGTGGCGACCATCCGCGCATCGTGCGCATCTGCGCCGGGCTGACGCATGTCGCGCTTTACGCGCTGCTCCTTGCCCTCCCGCTGCTCGGCTGGGCCATGTCCAGCGCCGCCGGGACCCCGGTGCATTTCTTCGGCCTTACCCTGCCGCCGCTCGTCGGGGAAGACGAAGACCTCGCCGATGCCTTGCAGGCCTGGCACGTGGACGCCGCATGGGCCTTGCTGGTGCTCGTCACCCTGCACCTCGGCGCCGCGCTCTGGCACCACTTCGTGCTGCGCGACCACACGCTTCGCATGATGCTACCCGGGCGCCGCCGCTGATGGGCGCGGCTCCCTGCTCGTTGCGACCCATCGACAACAGGAAGAAGGACCAGACCATGCTGCCGTTACCCAGCCGACGCCCGAAGCGCAGGATCGACACATTGCTATTCGGCGGCCTCGTGGCCGTCTTGTTGCTGTTCGCCACGACGACGGCCCAGGCGATTCCCGCCTACGCACGACAGACCGGTGCCGCCTGCGCGGACTGCCACGCGGGTGCATATGGTCCGGCGCTGACACCCTATGGCATGCGCTTCAAACTCGGCGGTTATACCGACACCGACGGCAAGGGCACCAAGATCCCGCTGGCCTTGCAGTTGACCGAGACGCACAACAATCCGGCCCGGGGGGATAGCAGCACGTCCCTGACGGAGGGCGACCTTTACCTTGCGGGCCGCCTTACCGACCAGGTCGGCGGCTTCGTGAAGGTCGAGGCCGATCACACCGGCCACAACACATACAACACCAAGCTCAGCAGCGTGGACCTGCGCTTCGTCGCCAAGGAACTGAAGATCGGCGGCAAGGACGCGCTGTTCGGCGTGAGCGTCAACAACAGTCCCGGCTTCAACGATCCGATCGCCGCCCTGCCCTCCGCGAGTTTCCTCGGACCCGCCGGCGTCACCGGCTCCCTGCTCAATCCGTCGAGCCCGAACTCGCTGGCCAACCGCGTGATCGGCGCGACCGCGTACGCGCTATTCGACGACAACTGGTATGGCGAGGTGGGTAGCTATCGCTCCTTGCCAACCTCACAGCAGGACCATCTCGGCTACAACATCGGCGGCGACCCGGGACGGCTCCGCGATACGGGGTATGCCCGCTTCGCCTATATGAAGGACATGAAGCGGCAGTTCTTCTCGGCGGGTGTCGTGGGCCTGACGACGAAGCGGCAACTGCCGCGCTCCGGACCCAGCGACGACATCACCGACCTCGGCTACGACCTGACCTACCAGTACCTTGGTAACCGCGAGCACATCGTCCAGCTCGCCTACGTCAACATCCTGGAGAAGCGCGACTACGGCAGTACCCCGATCATCGGCGGCGTGCTCGCGCGCGATCGCGGCATCGTGCACGACCAGACGATGACCGTGACCTACACCTTCAAGCAGACGTATGGCGTGACCTTCACGCACTTCAAGAGCACGGGCTCCACGGACCTCGCGCGCTTCGGACCCTCTGGCGATCCGGACACGACGACCAACCTCATCAGCGTCTATTGGGCACCGTTCGGCAAGGACGATTCGTATACCTCCATCGCCAACCTGAAGCTCGCCGCGACCTGGTTCCGCTTCACCCGCTTCGCCGGCAGGGAAGACGACATCTTCTTCGCGCCACCGGGAACGCAGCGCACCGACGCGCGTGACCTGAACGCGTTCTCCCTCTCCGCCAGCATCGCCTTCTGACCATGACGGGAACCCATCGCGTGTCGACACACAACTCGCGGCATCCTTTTCGATTCGCCCTCCTCGCCCTGCTCGTTGCCGGCTGGGCATCGACATCACCGCCCTCCAGGGCCGGCGATGCCGATGCCGGCAAGGACGTCTTCAAATCGGAATGCGCCGAATGCCACGCGGTGAAGGAGGGCCGCAACAAGAAAGGGCCCAGCCTCTTCGGCATCGTGGGCAGGAAGGCGGGCAGCGTGGCGGACTACGACTATTCCGACGCGCTGAAGCACAGCCCGTGGACATGGACGGCGGAGCAGTTGCACACCTACCTGTCGCAGCCGGCGAAGAAGGCCAACCCCGGCACGAAGATGAAATACGACGGGCTGGACAACGCGAAGGACCTCGACGACCTGATTTCCTATCTCGACACGCTGCACTAGAGTGTGATCCGCGTGCTCACGGCACCCGGATCGGCCGGATGCCGCCGATGGAGGATGGTCCCGCGTTCCTGCCTGCCCCGCACCGCCGACAGGTCACCGTTCCCCGGGCGCGCCGTTGTGCACGCTCGGCCGGCGTCGTCGTGACCGCTGCGGTGGCGATGGCGTGCCAGACGGTCCATGCGCAGGCCTCGCCCTTGACCGGCACCATCGCCCTGAACTCACAACTGGTCGACCGCGGGGTCGCGGTCACGCGGCCCGGGCCCGTCCTGCAGGGCGCACTTGCCTGGACGTCGCCCTCGGGATGGTCCGCCGGCGTCTCGGCCAGCGCCCAGCTCCGCACACCGCGCGGCTTCGCCAGCTTCGTCGCGCAGGTGGCGCACTCCTGGTCGCTTTCCGCCGACTGGCAGATGCAGGCGAACCTGCTCGGCTACCGTTATCCGAGCCACGGGCGGGCGCGAACGTACGACCGCACGGAGCTTGGCGTCAGCTGGATCTATCGCGACGTGCTGACGGTGGGTCTCTCGGCCTCGCACATGAACCATTACGGCGGCCAGCGTCCGCGCGGCGCCGCCGACATCGGCGTGCGGTGGCCATTGGCCGGCGGCTTCTCCCTGGCGGCCAGCGCCGGGGTCGCCCAGGAGCTGGTACCGCCCCGGCGTGCCGGCTATGAACGCCGCAACCACTACTATTACGGGCACGCCGGCCTCACATGGGATAACGGGCCATGGCGGGTCGAGGTCGCCCACATCGCCAGCAACCGCGATCGTCCGGCCTACCAGCCCAGGGTCTCACCCTGGACAGCGACGATTTCGCGGGCCTTCTGAGGGCCGGCGCGGTCTGCGCAACCTTTGGGCTCCCGCCGGGAACTCACGGGTCATTCGAACCAATGGGCCAGCCCATGAGCGACGCCGACAACGAGTCCGACGCGACCGACCGCCAGCTGCTGAAGCGCATGGCGGACGGCGACCGGAGTGCGCTCGCGACGATGTATCGCGGCTATCACGGTCGGCTCTGCCGGTTCCTGTCGCGCCTCACCCGGCGGCCGGACATCGTCGAGGAGGCCATCAACGACAGTTTCCTGGTCGCCTGGCAGAAGGCCGGCACGTTCCAGGGCGACTCCCGGGTCTCCACCTGGATCATGGGCATCGCCTACCGCTGCTGCCTCAAGGCCCTGCGCCAGCACGGCAGCGAGCCGGTGGACGAGGACAACCTGCCCGAGGACCGCACGCCATCGCACGACCCGGATGACGACCGTGTGCTGCGCGACTGGCTGGGCAAGGGCCTCGACAGGCTTTCCGCCGACCAGCGGGTCGTGGTCGAGCTGGTGTACGGCGTCGGCCACACGCTCGACGACGTCGCTTCGATCATGCAGTGCCCGGTGGGCACCGTGAAGGCCCGACTTTTCCACGCGCGGGTGAAGCTGCGCAACGTGCTTCCCGGCCTCGGCGGGGAGCGGAACATCACCAGAGAGAGCGCGCCATGACCCTCCATAAGGATGCCGGCAGGGACTGCACACGAGCCTGGGACGCCATGCCCTGGGTCCTCCGGGGCGACGCTCCGGCCGCCCAGGACGAGTGGCTGAAGTCTCACCTCGCCGGCTGCCCGGCCTGCCGTCAGGAATTTGCCCAGCAGGAACGCCTGCGCAGGGCGCTGTCCCTCCCGACCGATCTGCCGGTGGACGCGGAGGCGGGCCTGGCCCGCTTGATGGCTCGCATCGACGAGTCCGAAGCGCGACCGCCCGTCGCACGCCGGTTCGCGTCGGGTTGGGTCGTTCGCGGCCTCGTCGCCGCGGTGCTGGTCCAGGCGATCGGCATCGGCGTGCTCGGGATGAAACTGCGCGGCGAGGAGTCGCCCGCGCCGGCCTACCGCACATTGAGCCAGCCGGAAGCCCCGGTGCTCCCCGGCTCGTTGCGCGTCGTTCCGCAGTCCGCGATGAAGGTCGCCGAATGGAACAAGCTGCTGCAGGACCTGCACCTCCGTGTCACCGGCGGTCCCAATGACGTGGGCGCCTATACGCTCGTCCCGGACGACGGCAAGGCCGCCTCGAAGGAGACGCTGGAGCGCCTGCGCGCCACGCAAGGCATCCGCTTCGCGGAGCCCGTCAGCGGAGCGCCATGAAGCAGCTGCTTGTCGCGGTCGCCACGTTGCTCCTGCTCCCGGCACTCGGCGGGTGCGCATCCGTGCGCGCGAACGATGGAACATCGGTGGGCGCGCGCGCTTCCGGTAGCGACGTCGGCGCCATGGACAGCCAGCGCGACATCGTCCTGGCCGTCGCCAATCCGCTGGAGCCCGCGGCGACCCATGCCGGCTCCAACCTCCTCGGCTACACGCCCGCCGCGGGTTACAGTGCCGGCCAGCGCGCCGCCTCGGCGCTGGCCGACATCGAGAAAGCGTATGGCGTCCGCACGATCACCGGCTGGCCGATCAAGGCGCTGGGTCTCTACTGCGTCGTGCTGCAGCCGCCGCCCGGGGCGGATCGCGACGCGCTGATCGCGCGGCTGGCGGCGGACAAGCGCGTGCAACTGGCACAGCCGCTCCAGGAATACGCCGTCTACAGCGACGCCGACGCCACACCGCCGGCGGCACCGCCAGACGGCCGACAGTACAACGACCCCTATACCGATCTGCAGCGCGGGTTCGTGGAAACCCGGGCGGCTGTGGCGCATACCACGACCCAGGGCGACGGCGTGCATATCGCGGTCGTGGACACGGGCGCGGACATGGGCCACCCCGATCTGAAGGATCATGTCCGTGACGGCGGCGATGCCGTCGACGACGACGCGCATGCGTTCAACAGTGACCGCCATGGCACGGAAGTGGTGGGGATCATCGCCGCGGAGGGCGACAACCACCAGGGCATGGTCGGCATCGCGCCGAAATCCCGCATCAGCGTCTACAAGGCCTGCTGGTACCCCGATCCGGCCAAAGGTGCGCGCTGCAACTCGTTTACGCTGGCCAAGGCGCTCGCCGCCATCGACGATACCGACGCACGGATCATCAACATGAGCCTGGGCGGTCCGGCCGACCCACTCCTCGGCAAGTTGCTCGGCCAGTTGCTCGGCCAAGGGCGCATCGTCGTCGCCGCGCTCCCGCCCGAAGGCGGGACCGGCGGTTTCCCCGACAACGCCCCCGGCGTCATCGTGGTCCGCTCGAGCGCCGCCGGGCCGGCGGCCGCGGGCGTGCTGAGCGCGCCGGGCAAGGACATCCTCACCACCCAGCCCGACGGCGGTTACGACTTCACCTCGGGCTCGTCGATGGCCGCGGCGCACGTCAGCGGCATCCTCGCCCTGCTCCTCTCGATGTCGCCCCGCCTGGATGCGACCACCGCACGCGACATCCTGCTGCGGACGAGCCGGGTCACCCAGGGAATGCGCGAGGTGGACGCGGCCGCCGCGGTCGCCGCGCTGGCCGCCGAGCGGGGAACCCGCGCCCGCTGATCGTGTAAAATCAAGGCCATGCGCATCGGCCCCTACACCATTGCGCCCGCCGTGGTGCTCGCGCCCATGGCCGGCGTCACCGACAAGCCGTTCCGGCTCCTGTGCAAGCGCATGGGCGCCGGTCTTGCCGTGTCTGAAATGACCACGGCCGATCCGCGCCTGTGGAACACGCGCAAGTCGCTGCGGCGGATGGACCACGACGGCGAGCCCGAACCGGTAAGCGTGCAGATCGCCGGCTACGACCCCGGCATGCTCGCCGAGGCGGCGAAGTACAACGCCGACAACGGCGCGCAGATCGTCGATATCAACATGGGCTGTCCCGCGAAGAAGGTCTGCAACGTCTGGTCAGGGTCCGCCCTGCTCCAGGACGAACCGCTCGTGGCGCGCATCCTCCACGCCGTGGTGAAGGCGGTCGACGTGCCGGTCACGCTGAAGATCCGCACGGGATGGGATCGCGAGCACCGCAATGCCCTGACGATCGCGCGCATCGCGCAGGACGCCGGCGTCGCCGCGCTGTCCGTGCACGGCCGCACCCGCGCGGACAAGTACGAAGGCGAAGCCGAGTACGCGACCATCGCCGCGGTGAAAGCCAGCGTCTCGATCCCGGTCCTCGCCAACGGCGACATCGTCGATCCGTTAAAGGCACGCGACGTGCTCCGCCTGACGGGCGCCGACGCCGTGATGATTGGCCGCGGCGCCCAGGGGCGCCCGTGGATTTTCCGCGAGATCGCCCACCACCTCGATACCGGCGGCTTCCTCCCGGAACCCACGCCCGGCGAAGTGCGCGACATCCTCGCGGGCCACCTCGAACACCTCTACGCCTTCTACGGCGAGAAGATGGGCGTGCGCATCGCCCGCAAGCACCTGGGCTGGTACGCAAAGGATCGCCCCGAGAACGCCGCGTTCCGCCATGTCGTGAACAAGGCGGAAGACGCGGCGACACAACTACGGCTGACGCGCAACTACTTCGACGCGCTGGAAGCGGGCGTCTCCCTCGCCGCCTGATATCTGTTGTGGGCTTATGCCGCCTTCAACACCGCTGCCATTCTCGGACGATCCAGTTCGCGCTCCCATGCGCATACCACGATCGCCGCGACGCCGTTCCCCACGAGGTTCGTCATGGCGAGGCCCGTGCCGAGGAAGCGGTGGATGCCGAGGATGAGGACCATGCCTGCGACCGGGACGACAGGCACCACGCTCAGCGTCGAGGCGAGCATCACCAGCGCAGCTCCCGCGACGCCGCTGGCACCCTTCGACGTGAGCATCCCCACGATCGCCACCGTGATCTGTTGCTGCAGTGTCAGGTCGATGTTCAGGGCCTGGGCGATGAACAGGATCGCCATGGTCAGGTAGATGTTGGTGCCGTCGAGGTTGAACGAGTAGCCGGTCGGCACCACCAGGCCCACCGTCTCCTTCGGGCAGCCAAGGTCTTCCATCTTGCGCATGAGCGGAGCGAGCACGACCTCCGAGGAACTGGTGCCGAGCACGATCAGCAGCTCGTCCTTGATGTAAGCGCAGAAGCGCAGGATGCTGAACCCCGCGAGGCGGGTCACGGCACCGAGCACCAGGACGACGAAGAGCACGCAGACGAGGTAGAAGCTGCCAATCAGCTCCATCAACGGCACCAGGGAGACCACGCCGTACTTGCCGATGGTGAAGGCCATGGCGCCGAAAGCACCGATCGACGAGACCGCCGTGATGTAGTGGACGATCTTGAAGAAGACCTGCGCGCCCGCCTCGATCACGTCGTACACCGGCTTGCCACGCTCGCCCACGGATGCCAACGCGCAGCCGAACAACACCGAGATCAGGAGGATCGAAAGCACGTCGCCTTTCGCGAAGGCGCTGACGAAGGTCGAGGGAATGATCGACAACAGGAAGCCGATGGACTCGATGTTGTGGCCTTGCGCGACGAGGTTGCCGACCTCGCCCGCTTTCAGCGTGCCGGGATCGACGTTGAAGCCCGTGCCCGGGTGGAAGACGTGCGCCGCGACGAGGCCGAAGAACAGCGCGAACGTCGAGATCATCTCGAAATACAGCAACGCCTTGCCGCCCACCCGTCCGACCTTGCGCATGTCGCGCATACCCGCGATGCCGGTAACGACGGTGCAGAAGATGATCGGGCCGATCACCATCTTGATGAGGGCGATGAAGCCGTCGCCCAGTGGCTTCATCGCCACGGCGTACTTCGGCGACAGGTAGCCGAGGATGACGCCGATGATCACCGCCACCAGCACCTGCACGTAGAGCTGCCGGTAGAACGGCTTGCGCGGCTTCTGCGACGAGGGAACGGTGGCGGCGATATCGGGCATGGGATTCTCGGGGCGTGGATCGATCAGGCGAAGTCGTAAAGGCGGGCGGGGTTGTCCACGAGCAGGCGCCTGCGCATCGCCTCGTCCGGACAGAAACGGAACATCAGGTCGACCAGACCGCCGTCGTTCGGCATGTCCTTCGAGATGTTCGGATGCGGGAAATCCGTACCCCACAGCACACGGTCGGGCGCGGCCTCGATCAAGGCGCTGGCGAAGGGAATGGCATCGTCGAACGGACGCTTGCCCACGGAGACACGTTCGGCCCCGCAGACCTTCACCCACGCCAGCGGATTGGTCCTCATGAGTTCCAGCAGCAGCCGGAACGGTTCCTGGTCCAGGCCTTTCGCGGCCTGCACGCGACCCATGTGGTCGATGACGAAGGGCACGCGGATCTTCGCGAGTACATCGTCGTTCAGTTCGACGATGTCGTTGGCATCGAGGTGGAGTACGACGTGCCAGCCCATCTCCGCAACCTTGTCGAGCACGCGCCAGAACACCTTCATGTCCGGCCGGCCGCCCAGGTGCTGTACGAAGTTGAAGCGGACACCGCGCACGCCGCCGTGGTCGAGTGCCTCGAGTCCCTTGTCGTCGATGCCATCGTCGACGATGGCCACGCCACGATAACGGCCTTCGCCACGCGCGATCGCGTCGAGCATCGCCGTGTTGTCGGTCCCGTGGCAGCTGGCCTGGACGATCACGCCACGGGCGAGCCCGAGGAAGTCGTGGAGCGCGACGAGGTGTTCGTAAGGCGCGTCGGGCGGCGTGTAACTGCGGTCGGGGGCATAAGGGAAGCGGTCGGCGGGGCCGAACACATGGCAATGCGCGTCGCAGGCCAGCGGGGGAAGCGCGTGCTGCGGCTTGGTGGGATGGGGATCGGGGGGAAGACAGGACTTCATGGGATCACTCGTTCGGAAGGTCGTCGACGTAACGGAGGCCGGCGGCGGCGAGCTTCGGGCGCATCTCGTAGATATCGAGGCCGAGTTCTCCCGCCGCAAGGCGCTTGCGCTTCTCTTCTTCGTTCAGCATGCGCTTCCGCGACGCGGCGATCGCGGCATCCACGGTCGGGTACCGCACGACGACCACGCCGTCGTCGTCGGCAACGATGGCATCGCCAGCCCTCACCCGTTGGCCGCCGATGACCACGGGCACGTTGACCGAACCCAGCGTGGCCTTGACGGTGCCGCGCGCGTGCACCGCGCGCGCCCAGACCGGGAAGCCCATGCGACGCAGTTCCGCGCTGTCGCGGACGCCGGCGTCGATGACCAGGCCGGCGACGCCGCGCGCCATCAGCGACGTGGCGAGGAGATCGCCAAACATGCCGTCCGTGTTCTCGGTGGTGCAGGCGACCACCAGCACGTCGCCCGGGCGGCACTGCTCCACGGCCACGTGCAGCATCCAGTTGTCGCCCGGCTGCGCCAGCACGGTCACCGCGGAACCGGCGATCGAGCGGTCGCGCTGGATCGGGGTGATCGGCGGCTGGAACAAGCCGACGCGGCCCTGGGCTTCGTGCACGGTGGCCACGCCGAGGGCGGCGAGCGTGCTGGCCTGCTCGGCGCCGATCGCCGGGCGGTTGCGGACGACGACGCCGATCACGCGAGGGTCCCCTGCGTCACGTGCGGGAACACGCGCTGGAACGCTTCCGCATAGGTGATCTTGGCGTCCGAATTGCGTGTCGCCTGGGCGCCGCGCTGCAACCCGACCCGCGTGTAGTACTCCCAGAGGTGCTCCTGGGCGCGCATGGTCTCGAAGGCCGCCCGCTTCTTCTCCCACACCGGCGTGATGTCGAGGAACAACTCCGGCTTCCACTCGCACTGCTCCGGCTGGTGCGGCTCGAAGAGGAAGACCGGCGGCGCGCCGATCACCGGAACCTGCGGCTCGTGGCCGTGTGCCTGGGCGACGACGCGCGCCTCCTGGGCGACGTGCGTGGCGAGCGGGTGGTCGAAGTTGTACGGGTCTTTCAGCGAATGGCTGAGCACGAAGGACGGGCGCAACTCGCGGTACACCTTGGCGAGGTGGAACACCACGTCGAGGTCGGCGCGCATCGGGTAGTCGCCGATGTCGAGGAACTCCACGCTGGCGCCGAGGATGTCCGCGGCTTCCTGCGCTTCGGCGCGGCGATCCGTCTTCACCTTCTCCATCGTCATGCCGGGTTGGCGCCACAGCTTCGCGGATTCGCCCCGCTCGCCGAAGGACAGGCAGACGATATGCACGCGCCAGCCCTTGGCCACGTGCAGCGCGATGGCGCCGCCGGCGCGCCAGACGAAATCGGCGGAGTGTGCGCTCACGACGAGCGCGGTCTTCTGTTCGGACATGGCGATTTCCAGGTGATGGATCAGGCGGCGGGGCCGCGCCAGATCGAGGGGGAGACGGGAACGGTGCCGCGCATCAGCAAGCGAGCGGTGCGCAGGAGGGCCGCGCGGACCACGCGCGTGCCTTCCATGCCGACCTCGACGCTGAATTCGCCGGTGGGATGCTCGATCGACAGCGTGCGTACCTCCCTCTCGCCCGGCGTCGCGACGTCGAACGCCACGGAGCCCGGCAAGACCGCCGCGGTCGCAACGGTGACGGCACCGAGGACGCCGATCGAGGTGTGCACGTCGTGGGGAATGAAGGTGCGCGTGGCGAGGGTTCCGCCGGCGCGCGCAGGCGAGACGAGGGTGATCTTGGGCACCGGCTTGTGGGTGACGTCGCCGAGGTTCATGAGTGGCGCCGCCTGCAGGCGCAGGGCCTCGATGCGGGCCTTGAGCGCGACGTTGGCCTCGAGCTCCTCGGGCCGCTCGTCACCGCGCACGCCGAGCGCGGCGGCCGCGATGATCATCACCGGCATGCCGTTGTCGATCAGCGTCATCTCGACACCGTCGACGGTGTCGCGTGCGTTGCCGGTGGGAAGCAGGCTGCCGGTGAGCGAACCTTCGGTGTCGAGGAAGCCGCAGGTCACGGGCGCTGCCGGACGCGGCACGCCATCGATGCGCGCGTCGCCGTCGTAGACGGGCCGACCCGATGGCGTTTCGATCGTGATCTCCGCCACGACGCCGGTATTCACCGTGCGCACCCGGCGTGTCGTGCTGCCGTCGTCACCCGTGAGGAGCCCGGCCTCGATCGCCGCGGGCAACGCGGCCGCCAGCATGTTCCCGCAGTTCGGCGTCGTGTCCACGCTGGCGTTGTCGATACCGACCTGACCGAACAGGAAATCGAGGTCGGCCGCGCCGTCGTCGGGAATCGAGAGGATGCCGACCTTGCTGGTGAGCGTTTTGGCGCCGCCAAGGCCGTCGATCTGTCGGGGGTCGGGAGAGCCCATCACCGAGAGGATCACGGCGTCACGGACGGCTTGGTCCGCCGGTAGGTCGCGGGCCAGGAAGAAGGGCCCCTTGGAGGTGCCGCCTCGCATGTACCAGCAGGAAATCTCGTGTGCCATGGCGCTCGACCGGAAGATCAATGCAAAGATGGTCTTCCCGCCGAGAAGCGCGAACAACGCGATCGGACGCCTATCTGATATGCACGATAGTCATAACCAGTCGTGAGAATTGCGTTTGGTGCAATGCACAACGCCCGGCTACTCGGCCGGGTCGAGCTTGCCTTCGGCGATCAGCTCGTCCACCAGCGCCAGCGCTCGCTCGGTAATCGCGCTCATCGGACGCTGCGTCGGCGTGGCCACCACGAGCCGGGTCACGATATTCGGCATCACGATCGGCACGGCGCGAAGGTGCTGCGAGCCGCGCCGGGCCAGCACCGCATTGCGTGAGAGCACGCCGTAGCCGACGCCCCGCTCCACCAGGTCGAGCAACGAACGGACCGAGTCGATTTCCAGGCGGATGTCGAGCGACACGCCGTAACGCGCGGCGTCCGCTTCGATGAGTTGCCGCACGGAATGCAGCGGCGACGGAATGATCAGCGGGTATTGCCCGAGCGTCGCCAGCGGCACGCTGTCCGGTAGCTCGCTGCCGTCCTTGACGCTGCCGATGAGGTACAGCTGCTCGGAGTGCACGTGGCGGAAACGCATATTGGCGTTGACCGCCGGGTTGTACAGCAGCGCGCAGTCGAGGCGGCCAAGTTGCAACCATTCGAGCAGGCTGGCGCTGAGCGCCTCCACCACGCTGATCTGGGCGGCCGGGTACCGCTCCCGGAAGCGCATGACCAGGTCGACGGTGAGGAGACCGCCCACGCTGGGCGGCAAACCGATGGCCAGCTTGCCCCCGACGACGCCGCGCGCCTGGCCGAGTTGCATGCGCGCCACTTCCACCTGGCGCAGGATGCCGCGGCCATGCTCCACCAGTTCGCGTCCCGCCTCGGTGGCGACGACGCCACGACCATTGCGCTCCAGCAGGTGGGTGCCGAGTTCCATCTCGAGCTGGCGCACCTGCCGGCTCAGCAACGATTGCGACACGTCGAGCGTGGCGGCCGCCCGCGTGAGGCTGCCGAACTCGACGATGCGAATGAAGCTCTGGAGGTGTTTCAGGTCCACGGAAGGGTCACGCGCCGGGCGGCCAGGATAGCCCGATTATGTGCCGATCCGGGCCGCGCGCGTTTCACTGGCTGCCTGGCCCGCCCATGTTCACCATGACGCGGAGGCCCACGACGATGGCATTGGCCGGCACGCGCCTTGCGCCCGCCGTATTGCCGAGGACGTCCGGGTGCACGATGTACTGCAGGTTGGGGACGAGGCTCACCGCGGGGAGCAGCTTATAGCTGTAGTTCAGTTCGGTCATCCACTCATTGCGATCAAAATGGTCGTTCGAGCCGCCGTTCTTGTGGATGACGTCGTCTTCGAAGCCGACGGCCTTGCGGCTGAAGCGGAACAACGTGGCCTGGAAACCGAGTGAGTCCGTCGGACGGGCGGCGAACGGGCCGGTCCAGAGCATGCCGACCGTCGATTGCAGGGTGTAGTTCTCCGCGTTGTCCAGCGGGCCGGTGACCGAACCGAACAGCGCGAGGTTGCGCGTATTGCGGGTCGGATCGGGCTTCCAGACGACCTGGTCGGCAAGGAGGTAAAGACCGTAACGGCCTCCCTCGTAATCGCGTGCCGCGCCGCCGACGAGCCCACGGTGCAGGCCGCGCGTGTTGAGTTCGGGATCGGTGAACCGGGCCGAGTTGTACCAGCCGCCGATCATGAGGTGCCTCGGATAGGGGTCGGTGGCGAACGTCGTGCCGTAGCCCACTTCCACGGGAATCAACACGCCCGTCGCGTTGTTGAGGCCCCAGTCCAGGCCGTTGTTGTTGCGTCGCTCCGGATTGATCTCGAACGCGCCGATCGACACGTAGCGCGCATCGGGCTGGTACTTCACGCGCGCGCCCCAGTTCACATACGGAAAGCCCGTGAAGCCGCCGGACGTATTGGTGAGCTGGTAGGGGCAATCGGGTGCGCTGACGAAACGGCATCCATACGTCGACCGCGCGAACTGCCACGTGGCATTGATGCGCCCGGCCAGCACATTGATGTGGCTGCTCGAGAACTGCTGCTCCCAACTCAGCTGGGCCAGCTCCCACTGCCGCTTCGGATACCAATAGCCCTGGATCTTCTGGACGACGCCGATATCGTCCGCCGCGACGCTGTGGCCGTAATAACGCGCGAACGTGATGTGCATCTTGCCGCCGTCGATGCCGGCAAGCTTGCCCATGTCGAGATCCGCGCCGCCCACGGCGCCACCGCCATTTGTCGCACCGAGGCGTTCGCCGCCGCGTACGCTGCCGGCCCAGTCGTTGGCCCAGACGAAGCGCAGCGACACACCCTCATCGCGCAAACGATCCACGGGACCCTTGTCGTCGCCGGAGGCGACCGCATCGGTCTGCGCGATGGCAGCGGAGGCGGCGAGCGTGGCGAAGACGGCGATGGCGAAACGACGGAACATCATGGCGGAACCCCCGAACCCGCCGAACTGCCGACGGAGCGGCCCCGATGCTCGGCGCGACGCACGCCCGGAACAACGCGATCGAGAAACTATCAGGTATGCATTCCACGCATACCTGCGCTCGCGCCATGACTATTGTGCATTGCACAATTCCGGCATGCGCCGAACCAGCGCCGATCGCGGTCGCCGCTGCGGCACCGCCGCACGGACGCGGGCGCACCGTACCTTCGTGCAATTGCCCCCGCGCACCACCGCGTAGAATGATCGGACGGTGGGCACCTTCACTATCGAGCGACGACCATGAGCGACAAACCCGTTCCAGGCTTCGAACCCTACGATGGCCCGGCGGGAGGCTGGGGTGCCCTGGGCGCCGTGGCCAAGGCCATCAGCGGCCAGATGGCCATCGCACGCGAATCCATGGCCCTGCACAAGGTCAACCAGCCGAAGGGTTTCGACTGCCCTGGCTGCGCCTGGCCGGACCCGAAGGAGACCTCCTCGTTCGAGTTCTGCGAGAACGGCGCGAAGGCGGTTTCCTGGGAAGCGACCGCGAAGCGTGTACGCCCCGAGTTCTTCGCCAGCAACACCGTCACCGATCTCTGGAACCTCACCGACTACGCGCTCGAAGGGTTGGGCCGGCTGACCCATCCCATGGCGTACGACCGCGCGACGGACACCTATCGCGCGATCGCGTGGGACGAGGCGTTCCAGCGCATCGGCGCGGCGCTGCGCGCCCTGCCCGACCCGAACATGGCCGAGTTCTATACCTCCGGCCGTGCGTCGAACGAAGCGGCCTTCCTCTACCAGTTGTTCGTCCGCGAGTACGGCACGAACAACTTCCCCGACTGCTCCAACATGTGCCACGAGGCCACCAGCGTCGGCCTGCCGCAGTCGGTCGGCTCGGGCAAGGGCACCGTGACGCTGGACGACTTCGACCATTGCGACGCGATTTTCTGCATCGGGCACAATCCGGGGACCAACCACCCACGCATGCTGTCGACGCTTCGCGAGGCGTCCTTGCGCGGCGTGCCCATCGTGGTGCTTAACCCGCTGCCGGAACGGGGCCTGGAACGCTTCACGTCACCGCAGCACCCCGTCGAGATGCTTACGGGCAAGTCGGTGCGCATCGCCTCCACCTACTACAAGCTGAAGATCGGCGGCGACGTCGCCGTGATGAAGGGCATGATGAAGTCGCTGCTGGCCGCGGACGAACGCGCGGTGGCCGCCGGCATGCCCGGCGTGCTCGATCGCGCGTTCATCGCCGCCAACACAACGGGATTCGAAGGCCTTGCCGACGACCTCGCGCGCACCTCATGGGACGCCATCGAACGCCATTCGGGACTGACTCGCGCCGAGATCGAGGACGCGGCGGACATCTATGCGAAGGCGAAGAACGTCATCGTCTGTTACGGCATGGGGATCACCCAGCACGCGCACGGCACCGAGAACGTCCAGCAGATCGCCAACCTGCTCCTCCTCCGCGGCAACATCGGCCGCCAGGGCGCGGGTATTTGCCCCTTGCGCGGCCACAGCAACGTGCAAGGCGACCGCACGGTGGGCATCACCGAAAAGCCGAACGACGAGCTCAACGAGGGCATCCGCCGCACTTACGGCTTCGCGCCGCCGGCCGAGCACGGGCATGACGCCGTCGCCGCGGTGATCGCCATACGCGAGGGCCGCTCGAAAGCGTTGGTCGCCCTGGGCGGCAACCTCGCCGTGGCCATGCCCGACACCGCGGAAACGTTCGACGCGATGCGCAAGCTGGACCTGGCGGTGCACGTCGCGACGAAGCTCAACCGCTCGCACCTGATCCTGGCGAAGGAGTCGATCATCCTCCCCTGCCTCGGCCGCACCGAACTGGACGTGCAGGCCACCGGCCCGCAGGCGGTGACGGTGGAGGACTCGATGTCCATGGTGCACGCCTCGGCCGGAACGCTCTCGCCGGCGTCGGAGCACCTGCGCTCGGAGCCCTGGATCGTCGCCGGCATCGCGAAGGCGACCCTGCCGCACACGCGCGTCGACTGGGACCGCCTCGTCGGCGACTACAACCTCATCCGCGACGATATCGAGAAGGTCTTCCCGATCTTCCGCGACTTCAACCGTCGCGTCAGCGTCCCGGGTGGTTTCCGGCTGCGCGTCGCCGCCAGCGAACGCGACTGGGCCACGCCGGACAAGCGCGCGCACTTCCTCCTCGCAAGCGGGCTCGACGAAGATGCGCCGCTGGATCGCGACGGGTTGATCCTCACGACGATCCGCTCGCACGACCAGTACAACACCACGATCTATGGCCTCAACGATCGCTATCGTGGCGTGAGCGGACGGCGCGATGTGATCTTCATGCACGCGAAGGACCTCGCCGCGCGAGGGCTCGCGCATGGCGACCGCATCGACGTGTTCGCCACCGGCGTGAACGCCGCCGATGGCAAGGAACGCGCGGTACGCAATTTCATCGCCGTCGCCTACGACATCGCGGAAGGATCGGTGGCGATGTACTACCCCGAGGGCAACGCGCTCATCGCATTGGAAAGCCACGACCGGCGTTCCGGGACACCGGCGTACAAGTCGGTGCCGGTCCGCATCGAAGCCGCGGCCGCGCCAACCTCCCGTCCCGCCGCGCCGAAGGCGGAACATGCCGCCTGAGCGGCAGCCCCCACCGGGCTGCGCCACGCGCCCGGTGATCCGTTACGAACGCGGGCGCCGCATCGAGGCCGACGACCGGCTGGCGGAGGAAGTGCCGGTCGCGATGCATTTCGACGGCGAGCCGTTCGCCGTGATGATGGCGACGCCTGCCGACCTCGCCGATTTCTCGCGCGGCTTCGCGCTCACCGAAGGCAAGGTCGCCACGGTGGAAGACATCGTCGCCATCGACGTGCGCGAGGTGCTGGAAGGCATCGTCGTCGACGTACGCACGGCCGCCGGACTATCGTCGCAGCGCACGAGTACGCGCGAGCTCCCTGGCCGCAGCGGCTGTGGCATATGCGGCAGTCGTGAGCTGGAGGACGTCGTGCGCCATCCCGCGCCGGTGGCGGCCGGTCCGGCGGTGGGCGCGGATGCCATCGAGCGGGCCCTCGAAGCCTTGCGCTCGAGGCAGCCCATCAACGCCTTTACCGGCTCGGTGCATGCCGCGGGCTGGGCGTTGCCGGATGGAACGATCGTCGACGTGCGCGAAGACGTCGGCCGGCACAATGCCCTCGACAAGCTCATCGGCGCGATGCTGCTCGCGGGCACCGACCCTCGCAACGGCTTCCTCGTCATCACCAGCCGCGCCAGCTATGAAATGGTGACCAAGGCCGCCGTGGCGGGCATGACCATCGTCGTCGCCATCTCGGCGCCAACGGCGCTCGCCGTGCACCTCGCCGCGGATTGCGGCGTCACCCTCCTGGGCTTCGCCCGCCCCGGCCGATTCAACCTCTACAGCCGGCCCGAGCGCATACGCGATCCCTAGGGCCGAGCCACATCAACCGCGGCGGCGGCGCAGGCTGTCCTTGACGTCCACGTCGAAGCGGACGGTCGTCGCCACGATGTCATAACCGGGAATGTCGAACACGAGGCCGTCCTTGCTCGGCAGGCGCGATTGCAGGTCGCGTAGCGCCTCGCGCGGCACTTCCATGCGCCACTCGTGCGCCGTGCCGGACAAGGTGCAACCGTTGTCGGTGGCGTCGATCGCGTAGCGCATGGTGAAAGCCGTGCCGAACGCCGTGGAACCCAGCAAGGCGATATCCTGGAGCAACTCGTCCAGCTCGTCCTCGTCGATCCGCACGCGGATCGTGTCGTCTTCCAGCTGCACCCTCATGCGTTCGCCTCGCGCCATTCATCGGGAGTATTGCAGTTGACCAGCCGGCGCGTGTCGAGACCGTCTAGCGGTAGCGCGGTGGCACCAAGCCGTTCCTGCAATGCCGCGATCGAACACGCGCGACCAGGGCGGGTCATGAGTTCGGCCAGCGCTTCGCGCGCGGCACGGCCCATGGTCAGGCGCATGGGCAAGGGATGGCCCTGCCAGTGCGCCGTCGCCGCCCGACGCTCCGCCAGCAGCGGCGCCAGCACGTCGACGCCGAGGCGCGGCATATCCACGGGTACCACCAGCCATTCGCCGTCGGGCAACACGTGCATGGCACTGGCGATACCGCCGACCGGGCCGGTGCCCGGCCAGCGATCCGCGATGCCGCCGGCGCGGTCGCCGCTGATCGCCACCTGTTCCGCCCCGACGTCCCGCAGGGCGCGAACCGAAAGGTCGAGCAGGCTCTGTCCGGCGATCCGCAACGTGGCCTTGTCTTCGCCCATGCGCGAGGAGCGGCCACCGGCGAGGACGAGGCCCACGATGAGGGGCATGTCGGCACGCAACGTCATGGCCGCAGCGTAACGTGCCGACACACCGCCGGATAGCGCCTTCACCTCATGCCGAACGGCGCGACGGCTCCTGCACCACCGGACGATAGGCATGGAAGGCCACCGTCGCCGAAGCGCGGCCCTGGCTCAGGGAACGCAAGGCCGTGCTGTAGCCGTCCAGTTGGGCCAGGGGAACGTCGGCGTCGATCTCCGTCCGCTCCTGCCGGTCGACGAGGTTCACGATCTGCCCGCCACGCCGCTGGAGGTCGCCAAGCACGTCGCCGACCGCCGTACCCGGCGCACTGACCGACACGCGCATCACCGGCTCGAGCAGCACCGTGCCCGTCGCCTCGAGCGCGGCCTTCACGGCCATCTGCGCCGCGCGATGGAAAGCCGCTTCGTTCGAGTCGACGGCATGCGCCTGCCCGTCCAGCACGACCACCGAGGCACCGACCACCGGATAACCACGCGGCCCTTCCAGCAGCGCCGAGTGCGCGCCCTTCTCCACGGCCCCTTGGAAGGCCTTGGGGATCACGCCCCCGGTGGTGCGGTCCTCGAACGTGTTGCCATCGCCACCGGTCGGGGTGACCGACAGCACGACGCGCGCGAACTGTCCGCTGCCGCCGGTTTGCTTGGCGAGCTTCCCTTCCACCGCGCCGGACGGCGACGCCGGGGTTTCCTGGTAGGCCACGCGCGGGGAACCCGTACGCACCTGCACACCCCATTCGCGGCGCAGGCGTTCCACCATCACCTCGAGGTGCAGTTCGCCCATGCCCCAGACCAGGGTCTCGCCGGTGTCCGGATCGGTGCCGACGCGGAAGGACGGATCCTCCTGCGCGAGGCGCGCCAGGCCGTTGCCGAGCTTGAGCAGGTCAGCCGAGCGCTCGGGCGACAGCCGCCAGGACAACACGGCGGGCTGCGCCTGGATCGTCTCCAGCCGGACGTGACGGTGGGCGTCGGCAAGGGTCTCGCCCGTCGCGACGTCCTTCCAGCCGGCGATGGCGACGATGTCGCCCGCCTCCGCCGATTCCACCGCCTCGGTGTCTTCCGCGCGGACGACGGCGAGGCGGCCGACGCGCTGCACACGGTCGGTGCCGCTGCGCCACACGGCGTCGCCGACATTCAAGCGGCCGGCGTACAGGCGCACGAAGGCCAGGGGGCCATGCGCCTGGTTCACCACCTTGAAGACGAGCGCGGCCAGCGGTGCCTCCGCGTCGGGTGCCAGCATCGTGTCGCCGTCCTCCGTGTGCGCAACGACGGCCGGTCGATCGAGCGGCGACGGCAGGTACGCCACGAAGGCGTCGAGCAACGGCTCGATGCCGACGTTGCGGAACGCCGAACCGGGCAGCACCGGCGAACCGAGGCCCGCGAGCGTGCCGCGGCGCAGCGCCGCCGTGAGCGTCGCCGCGTCGATGGGCTGGTCATTGAGCCACAGGTCCGCCAGCGCCTCGTCGCGATCCGCGACGGCGGCCACGAGTTCGGCCCGTGCGCCGGCATACGTCGCCCGCTCGGTCTCGTCCCATGCATGCGACTCGGGCGTGCCGGCGTCGTCATAGCGCCAAGTGCGCCCGGCGACGAGGTCGACGAGACCGGTCATGTGTTCGCCCTCGATGACAGGTCGCGCGACCACCCACGGGTTCGCACCGAGCTTCTCGCGCATCTGCGCGACCACGGCGTCGAAATCGGCGCCCGGTCGGTCCATCTTGTTGACGAACGCCATGAGCGGCACGCCGTGGCGGCGCGCCTGGTGCCAAACCGTTTCCGATTGCGGCTGCACGCCCGCGACGCCGGAGAAGACCGTCACGGCGCCATCGAGCACGCGCAGCGAACGCTCGACCTCGATCGCGAAGTCGATGTGGCCCGGCGTGTCGATGAGGGTCAGGCGGTGCGCCTGGCCGCCTTCCGGCGTCCAGTTCGCACGCACGGCGGCGGCGCCGATCGTGATGCCACGCTCGCGCTCGAGTTCCATGTGGTCCGTCGTCGTCGCGCCATCGTGCACCTCACCGGTGCGATGGATCGTGCCGGTCTTGTAGAGGAGGCGCTCGGTGAGCGTGGTCTTGCCGGCATCGACATGGGCGATGATGCCGAGGTTGCGCCAACGGTCGACGGGGATGCGGGAGGCTCGGTCGGTACTCATGGTTGTCACTCCTGAAGGCAAAAAAAAAGCACCCTTGCGGGTGCTTGAGGTTCCAGTAGACGGGCGGATCGCCTTAAGGCGAACCACCTCCACGCACGGCGCGCGCGCACCCGCGACGCGCCCGTGGGGCCATCGTTGGGAGGTGCGTCAAATCGTGCTTGCAGCGGAACATGCGTGGGGTCTCGTGGGTGTTGGGAGGCATCTGTAGGCGGCGGTGCCGCCTTTCAAGAGGCATGTCGACGGTCACGGCAATGCGTAAGCCATCACGTAATCGCCGGACCGCGTGCCGAGACCGCTGTGACCGCCCGCGGCGATGACCACGTACTGCTTGCCGTTCACCGCGTAAGACATTGGATTGGCTTGCCCGCCGGCCGGCAGCCGGGCCTTCCACAGTTCCTTGCCCGTGCGCTCGTCGATCGCGCGCAGGTAATCGTCCGCGGTCGCCCCGATGAAGACGAGTCCGCCACGCGTGGTCATGTTGCCGCCGATATTGAAGATGCCTGTCGGCAGCGGCGCATTGAAGTGGGTGCCGAAAGGCCCGGTATCGCGGGTGGTGCCCAGTGGCCGCTCCCAGACCAGCTTGTGCGTCACCAGGTCGATGGCCGCGAGCGTGCCCCACGGCGGCGCGTTGCAGGGCACGTCGATCGGATTCAGCCACGGGTGCACCTTGCCCACGTACGGCGTGCCGTACTGCGGGGCGAGGCCGCCGCCGACCGGCGGCTCATTGCCGGACCCGTCCCACGGTTTCACCAGCCCCTTGGCCTCGGCCTGCTCGCGCGGCGCGAGGCTGATGATGAACGGGATGTAGTTGGCGTTCGCGATAAGCAGCTTGTTGTACGGATCGATGGAGGCGCCATGCCAGTCGATCACGCCGTCGAAGGCCGGATACACGATGGTGTCCTTCAGCTGCGGTGGCGTGAACTGCCCCTTGTAAACGGCCCTGCGGAACTCGATGCGGCACATCAACTGGTCGAACGGCGTCGCGCCCCACATGGATTGCTCGGTCAGGTCCTTCGGCGCCAGCGAGGGCATGCCCACCGAGTACGGCTGCGTGGGCGAGGTGAAGTCGCCAGGGACGGCGCCTTGGGGCACCGGCTTTTCGCGCACTTCCGTCAGCGGTTTTCCCGTGCGCCGATCGAGCACGAAGAGTTCGCCGCGCTTCGTCGTCTGCACGAGCGCGGGGACGCTGCCGCCCTGCCCGTCCGGCAGGTCGACGAGCGACGGTCCGGTCGGCACGTCCATGTCCCAGACGTCGTGATGCGTGTTCTGGAAGACCCATTTCGGTGCGCCGGTCTCGATATCGAGCGCCACGGTGGAGCTCGACACCTTCTCGTCGATCGCACGGCGGTGTCCGCCGAAGTAATCGGGCGTGGCATTGCCCATGGGCAGGTAGACCATGCCCAGGTCGGGATCGGCGGTATACACGCCCCACGCGTTCGGTGTGCCGCGTGTCAGCTGTTCGCCCGGTCCCGGCGTCCAGTTCTCGGGGTCGTGCCCCACATCCCACGCCCAGACGAGTTTTCCCGACATCGGATCGAAGGCGCGCACGGCGCCCGAGGGTTCGCCCTCCGCCTGGTTGTCATAGACCCAGCCGCCGAGCATCACGCGGTCCTTGATCACGAGCGGCGGTGACGTGACGAAGTGGAACCCCGCCGGCACGTGGCCGAGGTACTGCGTGAGCGACACGAAGCCGTGCTCGCCGAAGTCCTCGCAGGGTTTGCCGGTGTCGGCGTTCAACGCCATGAGCCGCGCGTCCAGCACGGGCGCGATGATGCGGCGCGGACAGTCCGTCCGGGTTCCCTGCGGCGCTTCGTAATAGGCGACGCCGCGACAGGCGAGGTAGACGTCCGGCTCCGTGTTCGCCTTGGGATCGAACGTCCATTTCTTCTGGCCCGTGGCGGCATCGAAGGCCACCACCCAGCTATGGCCCGTGCACACGTAAAGCGTGTCGCCCACCTTGATGGGGGTGTTCTCGAAGTTGAACTCGTGGCCGGCGTCGGTGCCGCCCTTGTCTTCGCCGGGACGCATGGTGTCGCCGGTGCGCGCGCTCCATGCCAGCTTGAGGTCTTTCACGTTGCGGGTGTCGATCTGGTCCAGCGGGGAGAAGCGGTCGCCGCGGGGCGTGCGCCCGTAGAACAGCCAGTCGTCGTCCGGCACCGATGCATCGTGGCCGCCGGCGTCGTTGCGCACGACCATGTCGCCGCGCGTGCCGACGGGCTGCATGAACCCCGCGACGCCCACGCCGATGCCGAGCAAGGCCGCCACCAGCAGCGCGACGACGCCACCCCGCGCAGGCGGCAGGCGCCGCGTGACCCAGGGCATCGCCAGGTAGATGGCGAGCAGCACGGGCAGCAGAAGCCGCGGTTCGAGCTGCCACCCGATGAAGCCCACTTCGGCCACGGCCCACGCGACGGTGCCGAGCAGCACGATCGCGTAGAGCCACAGCGCGGCGGATGAGCCGCGGGCGAGGAGGACACCCGTGACCAAGACAGCGACCCCGGCCACGAGGTAGTAGAAACTGCCGCCGAGGATCGCAAGCCAGGCGCCCCCGAAAGCGAGGGCCAGCCCGAGTATGGCGATGACAATGCCGGTGATGCGTGGCGGCCGCAGGAATGCGCGGGTGGACGACATGGTGCTACTCCGCAGGTGCGAGACCATTGAAGATAGCCCTGGCAGGTATATGTAACGTCTACGCCATTCCGCCAAGCGTGCACTTCCAACGGAGTTCCCCATGCGCTACGTGAAATTGGGCCGCACCGGCCTCGACATCTCCCCCCTCGTCCTAGGTTGCATGACGTACGGCGTGCCCGGCCGTGGCAACCACGCCTGGACGCTCGACGAGGAGCAAAGCCGGCCCTTCATCCGCAAGGCGCTGGATCTCGGCATCAACTTCTTCGACACGGCCAACGCCTATTCCGACGGCACGTCGGAAGAAATCGTGGGCCGGGCCCTGAAAGATTTTACGAGGCGCGACGAGGTCGTGCTGGCGACGAAGACCTTCTACCGCTGGCGCGACGCACCGAACACCGGTGGCCTCTCACGCAAGGCCATCTTCCATTCCGTGGACGACAGCCTGCGGCGCCTCGGCACCGACTACATCGACCTGCTGCAGATCCACCGCTTCGATACGACGACGCCCGTCGAGGAAACGATGGAGGCGCTGCATGACGTGGTGAAGGCGGGCAAGGCGCGCTACATCGGTGCATCGTCGATGTACGCCTGGCAGTTCGCGAAGATGGTGTACACCTCGCGCCTGCACGGCTGGACCGAATTCGTGAGCATGCAGGACCACTACAACCTGCTCCAGCGCGAGGAAGAGCGCGAGATGATCCCGTTCTGCATCGACCAGGGCATCGCCGTCCTTCCGTGGAGCCCGCTCGCGCGAGGCCGTCTCACACGAGACTGGGAAGAACGCAGCGCGCGGCAGGACAACGACCTGTTCGGCGGCACGCTGTACAACGCGACCGAGGAATCGGACCGGGCGATCGTGGCCGCGGTGAAGAAGGTCGCGGAGGGTCGCGGTGTGCCGCGGGCGCAGGTGGCCCTGTCGTGGGTGGCGCACCGCCAGGGCGTCACGGCGCCGATCGTCGGGGCCTCGAAGCCCCAGCACCTCGACGACGCGGTGGCCGCGATCGACCTCGTGTTGAGCGAGGCGGAGACGGCCGAGCTCGAGGCGGCCTACGGCCCGCATCCCATCGCGGGCTTCTGACCGCGGGTCCCGCGAGGGCCCAGGCCCCTGAACCACCATGCAATCGTCACCCCTGGCGGGTACCCTTTCCGCTGCAAAACGGACCGGGGGCGTGTATTATGGCGCGCCCCATTTATCTCTTTATCCGTAAAGAAGGATATATCGCCCCGATGAGCAACTACCTCTTCACCTCCGAGTCGGTCTCCGAAGGCCATCCGGACAAAATCGCCGACCAGATCTCGGACGCCGTTCTGGACGCCATCCTGGCCCAGGACCCGCGCGCTCGCGTGGCCTGCGAGACGCTGGTGAAGACCGGCGTCGCCATCGTCGCGGGCGAGATCACCACCAGCGCGTGGATCGACCTCGAGGCCCTGACGCGCAAGGTCATCCTGGACATCGGCTACGACTCGTCCGAGGTCGGCTTCGACGGCGAGACCTGCGGCGTGCTGAACCTCATCGGCAAGCAGTCTCCGGACATCAACCAGGGCGTGGACCGCAAGAAGCCGGAAGAACAGGGCGCGGGCGACCAGGGCCTCATGTTCGGCTATGCCACGAACGAGACCAGCGAGTACATGCCGGCGGCGATCCACTACGCCCATCGCCTCGTCGAGCAGCAGACCAAGGTCCGCAAGAAGAAGAACTCGCCGCTGCCGTGGCTGCGCCCCGACGCGAAGAGCCAGGTCACCCTGCGCTACGAGAACGGCGAGGCCGTGGCCATCGACGCCGTCGTGCTCTCCACCCAGCACGATCCGGACGTGAAGCAGAAGGACCTCGTCGAAGGCGTGCGCGAGCTGATCCTCAAGCCCGTGCTGCCGGCCAAGCTCCTGCACAAGGGCACCAAGTTCCACATCAATCCGACCGGCAAGTTCGTCATCGGCGGCCCGGTGGGCGACTGCGGCCTGACCGGCCGCAAGATCATCGTCGACACGTACGGCGGCTGGGCCCGTCACGGCGGTGGTGCGTTCTCGGGCAAGGATCCGTCGAAGGTCGACCGCTCGGCAGCCTATGCCGCGCGCTACGTCGCCAAGAACATCGTCGCGGCCGGCCTGGCCGACCGTTGCGAGATCCAGGTCAGCTACGCCATCGGCGTGGCCGAGCCCACCTCGATCTCGGTGACGACCTTCGGCACCGGCAAGATCTCCGACGAGAAGATCGAGAAGCTGATCCGCAAGCATTTCGACCTGCGCCCGTACGGCATCATCAAGATGCTCGACCTGGTCCACCCGATGTACCAGCCGACCGCCTCCAACGGTCACTTCGGCCGCAAGCCCTACGAGATCACCGACAAGAACGGCAACACGTTCACGGCGTTCTCCTGGGAGAAGACCGACAAGGCCGAGATCCTGCGCGATGCCGCGGGCCTTGGTGCGAAGATCGGCCGCAAGTAAGCCGGGCACCATCGCGAATCGAACGGGCACCTTCGGGTGCCCGTTTTTTTTGAATCGCATGCTGTCACGAGCACTTCATCGTCGTGGTGCGACACCTAGGGCTTCCACACTGGAGACCGCGCCATGACCCGCCGCCCTGCCCTCGCCTTCGCCTTCCTCGCCGCCACGCTGGGCCTCGCCGCGCAGGCCCAGGAAAAGGACAGCCAGGGAGGCACCGCCACCGATTCGGGGTTTTTCAAGAACGCGGGCGCGTCAGGACTCGCCGAGGTCAAGGCCGGTCAGTTGGCGATGGAACAAGCATCGTCGGCGAAGGTGAAGAAATTCGCGCAGCAGATGGTCCAGGACCACACGCGCGTGAATGAAGAACTCGAGACGCTGAAATCCGGCGACAAAGGCTACGCCCTCGTGCGCTCGGCGAAGCCCGACGACGAGAAGATCATCGACGCGCTGTCGCGCATGAAGGGTGCCGAGTTCGACAAGGCCTACGCGAAGATGATGGTCGCCAACCATGAAGAAGCGGTGGCGATCTTCGAAACGGAGATCGAGAAGGGGTCCAGCCCCGCGTTGAAGGCCTTCGCGAAGAAGACCCTGCCGACGTTGAAGCATCATCTGGAGATGGCAAGGAAACTGCCCTAGGCGCCGGCTCCCACGGAGCCGCTTCCTGTCCTCACGCGTTGCGGTTCGAGCCCGATAGCACATCCACCCAAACGGCCAGGACCAGGATCACGCCCTTGATGATCATCTGCCAGGAGTTGTCCACGTCCATCAGCTGCATGCCGCTGTCCAGGCTGGCCATGACCAGGGCGCCGATGAGCGCGCCGTAGACGGTGCCGGAACCGCCGCGCATGGAGGTGCCGCCGATGAAGCAGGCCGAGATGGCGTCGAGCTCGCCGCCCGTGCCCGCCGACGGCGATCCCGAGCCGGTGCGTGCCACGGTGATGATGCCCGCGAACGCGCACATCAGGCCCATCAGGGCAAACACCACGAGTTTCACCCGCGCCACGTTCACGCCCGAAAGGCGCGTGGCTTCCATGTTGCCGCCCACGGCGTAGATGTGCCGGCCGAACACGGTCTGCGTCGACACATACGTGAAGGCAGCCAACAGTCCGAGCAGGATCATCACCGGGATCGGGATGCCGTTGGCGTCGTTGAGCATGCGGATGAAGCCCGCGATGAACGCGCCGATCGCCGCCAGTCGCGCGATATCGATCCACAATGCGCCCTGCTGCAAACCGAGCTTCGAACGGCGCACGCGACGGCGCACGGTGAGGCCGACCATCACCAGGAAGATGACGGCGCCGATCCAGCGCGACAGCGCCACGGGAACGAAACCCTGGCCGAGCGCGATGAGGTCGTCGGGTGCGGGAGCGATCGTCGAGCTGCCGGTGACGTAGAGCACGATGCCGCGGAACGCGAGCATGCCGCCCAGGCCGACGATGAACGACGGCACGCGCATCTTCGTGACGATGAAGCCGTTGAAGGCGCCGAGCAGGAGGCCGAGGACGAGCACGGCGCCGATGGCGGGCCAGGTGCCCCAGCCTTCGTTCACGGTGAGGATCGCGACGACGCCACCCAGGAGGCCGAGCAACGATCCAATGGAAAGGTCGATCTCGCCGGCGATGATGACGAACACCATCCCGCACGCGAGCATGCCGGTGATCGCCATCTGCCGGAACAGGTTCGACAGGTTGCCCGGCGTGATGAAGGCCGCGTCGGTCTTCACATGGAAGAACACCCAGATGATCGCGACCGCGATGAGCAGCGCGAGGATCTTGTAGCGGACGAACAGTTGCTGGACTTTCTGGGCCTGCATAGGTGCCTTTCCTGATGGCGCGATAACGGATGGAACGGGGTCAGGCCGCGTGCGCGGGCCCTTCGGCGGCATGCGAGATGGCGGCGGCGAGCACCTGCTCCTGGGTGAGGCCGAGGCTGGGGAAGTCGCCACGCAGCTTGCCCTCGCCGACGACGAGCACGCGGTCGCTCACGCCGAGTACCTCGGGCATCTCCGAGGAAACCATGATGATCGCCACGCCCCTCGCGGCCAGTTCGAACATCAGCTTGTAGATGTCGTACTTGGAACCGACGTCCACGCCGCGGGTCGGCTCATCGAGGATGAGCACCTTCGGGTCGGGCAGCAGCATCTTCGTCAGGACGGCTTTCTGCTGGTTGCCGCCGGACAGTCCGACGATGGGCAGCTCGGGACTCGCCGTCTTGACGCGCAGGCGCCGGATTTCGGCTTCCACTGTCTGCAGCTCCGCCTGCCGGTCGATCTGTCCCGCGTGCGAGTAATGCCACAGCGTCGCGAGCGTGATGTTGTCGCCGACGCCAAGCAGCGGCACGATGCCCTGGCGCTTGCGGTCCTCGGGGACGAGCGACAACCCGGCCTTGATCGCCTGCTCGGGCGAGCGCACCTTGATCGGCCTGCCCTCGAGCAGCAGCTCGGCCTGGTAGCGCCCGGGGTATGCGCCGAAGATGACCGAGACGAGCTCGGTGCGGCCCGCGCCGACAAGACCGGCGATCCCGAGGATCTCGCCGCGGCGCACCTGGAAGGAGATGTCGTCCACCCGCTTGCGATTGGGATTGGCGACGTCCCAACAGGTGACGTGCCGCGCCTCGAACACCACCTCGCCGATGGCATGCTCCACCTTCGGGAAGAGGTTCTCGATGTCGCGGCCGACCATGGCGGTGATGATCGCGTGCGTCGTCATCTCGGCCATGGGCTTCGTGAGGATGTGCTTGCCGTCGCGGATGACGGTGACCGTGTCGCAGACGCGCGCCACCTCGTCGAGCTTGTGCGAAATGTAGACGCAGGCCACGCCATCGCGCTTCAGGTCCTCGATGATCGACAGCAACGTGTCCGTTTCCGACGAGGTAAGCGACGAGGACGGTTCGTCGAGGATGAGCAGGCGCGCGTTCTTCGCCAGCGCCTTCGCAATCTCGAACAACTGCTGGTAGCCGCCACCGTAGTTCATCACCGGGGCGGCCACGTTGACGTCCTTCAGCTTCAGGCGGGCAAGCAGCGCTTCCGCCTTCGCATACATCGCGTCGTAGTCCATCAGACCGCCGAAGCGGCGGATCTCGTTGCCGAGGAAGATGTTCTCCGCGACCGACAACTGCGGTACGAGCATCAGTTCCTGATGGATGATGACGATGCCGGCGTCTTCGCTGTCGCGCACCGAGGCCGCCTTCAGCGGCTTGCCGTCGAACAGGATCTCGCCCTCCCAGGTGCCGTACGGGTACACGCCCGACAGCACCTTCATGAGGGTGGATTTCCCCGCGCCGTTCTCACCGCAGAGGCCGACGCACTCGCCTGGCCGCACGGCCAGGTCGATGCCATTGAGCGCCCGCACGCCGGAAAACTCCTTGACGATGCGGCGCATCTCGAACAGGTAATCGCTCATGGCCGTGGAATCAGGGGCCGACCTGCGCCTGCGTGTAGAAGCCGTCCTTCACCACGAGGTCGACGTTTTTCTTGGTCAGCACCGTCGGCTGCAGAAGGATGGTGTCCACGTCCTTCTTCCCGTTGTTCATCTTCGAGGTGAACGACGGCGTGCCGCCCTTGGCCATCGTCACGGCGAGGTTGGCGGCGTCGGTGGCGATCGTCTTGATCGGCTTGTACACCGTCATTGTCTGCGTGCCGGCCTTGATGCGCTTGATGGCGGCGAGGTCGGCGTCCTGCCCCGACACCGCGACCTTGCCGGCCAGCTTCTGGCCGTTCAGCGCAGCGACGGCGCCGCCGGCGGTGCCGTCGTTGGAGGCCACGATGCCCTGGATGTTGTTCTTGTTCGCGGTGAGCGCGTTCTCGATGATCGACTGCGCGTTCGACGCCAGCCACTCGTTCGTCCATTGCTGGCCGACGATCTTGACGTCGCCCTTGTCGACCAGCGGCTTCAGGACCTTCATCTGGCCCTCGCGCAGGATCTTCGCGTTGTTGTCGGTCGGCGCGCCGCCGAGCAGGAAGTAGTTGCCCTTGGGCGCGGCATCCACGACGCCCTGCGCCTGCATCTGCCCGACCTTGTCGTTGTCGAAGGAGATGTACGCGTCCACGTCGGCGTTGAGGATCAGGCGATCGTACGAGATCACCTTGATGCCGGCGCGCTTGGCTTCCGCGACGACCGTGGTCAACGTCTTCGCGTTGAACGGCACGATGACGATGACGTCGACCTTGCGCGAGATCAGGTTCTCGATCTGCTGGATCTGCTTTTGCTCGTTGGCATCCGCGGACTGCACCGAGACAGTGGCCCCCTTGGCTTCGGCGGCGGCCTTGAAGTAGTCGCGGTCGCGCGTCCAGCGCTCGACGCGAAGGTCGTCGATGGAGAAGCCGATCACCGGTTTCTCCTTGCTCGCATGCGCCTGCGGTATCGCGAAGACGCCGGCGGCCAGCATGGCGACGGTAAGAACGGTGTGCAGGGGCTTCTGTTTCATGTGCTTCTCCATACGGTCATGGCACGGCCCTCAAGGACGGGCCGAGAGCGTCGCCGGCGACGGCGTCGGCATACAGGGGCTTCAGTTGTTCGTACGAGCGGCGGAACAGAGGGTGGCGCGTTTGCAGGAAATAAGCATGACGCGCCGCATCGGGCTCGAAGGCGGCCGTGACCGGCGGCATCGGGCAGACCTCCGCCAGCGTCGCGCCCGGATCGGCGGCGAGGCGCCCCAGACGGGCCGCGCCCAGCGCCGGGCCCACGTCGCCGCCGCTGCGCAGCACGAGCCGCTTCCCGAGGATGTCGGCGAGCATCTGCGTCCAGTAGGCGCTGCGCGAGCCGCCGCCGATGACGGTGATTTCGTCGGCGACGAGCCCCGTGGATTCCACGGCGAGCAAGCCGTCCAGGAGACCCAGGCCCACGCCTTCCAGCGTCGCGTTGGCGAGGTCGGCGCGATCGGTGTCGGGCCCCAACTGCGTGAAGGAGCCACGGGCGTGGGGGTCGTTATGCGGCGTGCGCTCGCCCGTGAGATAGGGGAGGAAAAGAGGGCCGTGCGTCTCCAGCCCCCGGGACTCCGCTTCCGTGAGCAGCGCGGGGACGTCCGCCTGCCCGGTAAGCCTTGCGGTGAAATCCAGGCAGCTGGCGGCATTGAGCATCACCGACATCAGGTGCCACGTGTCCGGCACGGCGTGGCAGAACGCATGCACGGCCTGCTCGGGACTCGCGCGAAAACCGTCGGAGACGGCGAAATAGACGCCCGACGTACCGAGGGAGAGCATGGCCTGCCCGCCGCGCACGATGCCCACGCCAACCGCGCCCGCCGCGTTGTCGCCGCCTCCGGCCGCCACGGGCACGGTGTCCATGCCCCAGCGCTCGGCAAGCTCACGACGCAGGCGTCCGGCAGGCTGCGTGCCTTCGCAGACGAGGGGCATGTGCGAACGGTCGAGACCGGTGGCCGCCAGCATGGCGTCGCTCCACTCGCGCTTTTGCACATCCAGCCACAAGGTGCCCGCGGCATCCGAGGCATCGGTCATGTACTCGCCCGTCAGCCGCAGCCGCAGGTAATCCTTCGGTAGCAGTACTTTCGCGACGCGAGCGAAAACCTCCGGCTCGTGCCGTCGCACCCAGGCGAGCTTCGGTGCCGTGAAACCGGGCATGGCGAGGTTGCCCGTGATGGCCCGGAAGCCGGGGACGCGTTCCAGTTCGGCGCATTCGACATCCGAGCGGCCGTCGTTCCAGAGGATGGCGGGACGGAGGACGGTGTCAGATGCGTCGAGCAGCGTGGCGCCGTGCATCTGCCCCGAAAGACCCGTCGCCACGATGCGGCGAGGGTCCACGTCCTTGAGGACTTTCGCCACGGCCGACTCCGTCGCGGCCCACCAGTGCGCCGGGTCCTGCTCCGACCAGCGAGGCCTTGGGTGGGACACGGTGAGCCCGCTCGACGCACTGGCGCGCACCGTGCCGGCCTCGTCCATGACGACCGCCTTCACCGAAGATGTGCCCAGGTCGATGCCCAGGTACAGGCGCGCCGATGCATCCATGTCGTATCTCATTCACCCGTAGATATAGCGGTTGACGATGTTCTCGAGCAACTCCTGGCTGCCGGAAACGTGATCGGGATGGATATCCTGCGCGAGCGCTTCGTCGGAAAGCGAGGCGAGAGTGAAGCCGCCTTGCAGGATCTTGCTTCCGAAACCGCCATCCCACCCTGCATAACGCTTCGCCTTGAAGTCGGCCAGAGCATCCCGTTCGATCATCTTGGCGGCGCGCTCGAGGCTGAGCGCCAGCGCGTCGATCGCGCCGATATGGCCATGGAAGAGATCTTCCGGCGCGCTGCTCTGCCGGCGCACCTTGGTGTCGAAGTTGAATCCGCCGGTCGTGAAGCCGCCCGCTTTCAGGATCTCGTAGGTGACCAGGGTCAGCTCTTCCACGCTGTTCGGAAACTGGTCGGTGTCCCACCCGTTCTGGGGATCGCCGCGGTTGGCGTCGATCGAACCGAACAGTCCCAGCGAGATCGAGGTCGCCACCTCGTGGTGGAAGGAATGCCCGGCGAGCGTGGCGTGGTTGGCCTCGAGGTTCGTCTTCACCTCGTTCTCCAGGCCGAATTCCTTGAGGAAGCCATAGACGGTGGCAGCGTCGTAGTCGTACTGGTGCTTGGTGGGTTCCTGCGGCTTCGGCTCGATGAGTAGGGTGCCCTTGAACCCGATGGCGTGCTTGTGCTCGACCACCATCTGGAAGAAGCGGCCCAGCTGGTCGCGCTCGCGCTTGAGGTCGGTGTTGAGCAGGGTGTCGTAGCCTTCCCTGCCACCCCAGAGCACGTAGTTGGCACCGCCGAGGCGATGCGTCGCCTCCATGGCGTGGCGCACCTGCGTCGCCGCATAGGCGAACACCTCCGGCTGCGGATTGGTCGCCGCGCCGGCGGCGTAACGCGGATGGCTGAACAGGTTGGCTGTACCCCATAGCAGTCGCATGCCGGTGTCCGCCTGCTTCTGCTCGAGGACGTCCACCATCGTCGCGAAATTCTTCTGGTAATCCGCGAGACCGGCACCCTCCGGCGCCACGTCGGTGTCGTGGAAGGTGTAGAACGGCGTGCCAAGCCGCGAGAAGAAGTCGAAGGCCGCGTCCGTTTTCTCGCGCGCACGGACCATCGGGTCCCCCGGCTGCTGCCAAGGCCGTCCGAACGTGCCGGCACCGAACACATCGGAGCCCGGCCAGACGAACGTATGCCAGTAGCAGGTCGCCAGGCGCAGATGGTCGGCCATGCGCTTGCCCAGGACGACCTTGTCGGGGTCGTAGTGACGGAACGCGAGCGGGTTGTCGCTGCCGGGACCTTCGTGACGGATTTTGGGAATATCGGAAAAGTACGACATAGGGCTTTCCTCAACGACGGTGGCGGCGGAATCCAATGATCGTGACCAGCCGGACCGGTTCCGCGCAATTGCGATTTCCAGCGGGCGCCGGGTCTTTTTCGATGCCGCGCTGCGTCATTGACGTCGTGGCGATCCCTGCTAGCTTGAAGCGGCCCGTCGTCCCCGGAAGACCATGACTCCGCACCGTATCGCCCTGCTGTTCAACGCCAACAAGGTGTATGACCGCCAGGTGATCGCCGGCATCGGTCACTACCTGAACAGCACGCGCGTGGAATGGGACCTCTTCATGGAAGAGGATTTCCGCAGCCGCATGCGCGACATCCGCCAGTTCAAGGGCGATGGCGTCATCGCCGACTTCGACGATCCGGAAGCGCCCGACGCGTTGCGCGACCTGCACATACCGGTGGTCGCGGTGGGTGGCTCGTACCATGACTCGTCGGCGTACCCGGCCGGCATCCCGTATATCGCCACCGACAACGCGCGCCTCGTCCGTCTCGCCTACGACCACCTCATCGAGCAGGGCCTGGGCCGCTTCGCCTTCTACGGCCTCCCGGCACATCCCGGGAGCCGGTGGGCACAGGAGCGCGAGCAGGCCTTCCTTGCCATCGTCGAAGAAGAAGCGGTGGAAGCCACGGTCTACCAAGGCTCGCCCACCAGCGCCGGCGGATGGGGCGAGGCGGTGGAGGAGCTCGTCGCGTGGCTGACCGCCCTGCCCAAGCCCGTCGGCATCATCGCCACGACCGACGCCCGCGCGCGCCAGCTCCTGCAAGCCTGCGTGATCGGCGACCTCGCCGTGCCCGAGCAGATCGCCATCGTCGGCATCGACAACGATCCCATGGCCCAGCTGCTCAGCCGCATTCCCCTCACCTCGGTGATCCAGGGCGCGGAAGAAATGGGACGCACGGCGGCGCACGTCTTGCACCAGATGCTTCGCGGCGTGGATTGTTCGGGCACGCGCGTGCTGGTGCCACCGGTGGGCATCAACGTGCAGGTGTCGAGTCGCTACCAGCCGATGCGCAGCCCGCATGTGATGCGTGCCAGCCATTACATCCGCCAGTACGGCTGCCTCGGCATCAAGACGGAACAGGTCGCGGACTACGTGGGCGTGTCGCGCACCGTGCTGGAGGAACACTTCAAGCGGGAGCTGAAGCAGACCGTGCACCAGGTGATCCTCAAGCACAAGCTCGACACCGCATGCGACCTGATCGTGCATACGGATACGCCGCTCGCCGACATTGCACTGCGCTGCGGTTTCACCTCCTTGCAATACATGTATGCGGTATTCCGGCGCGAGTACGATTGCACCCCACGCCAGTACCTCGACAACCATCGGACGACGGGGGCGACGTGATCGCCATCCGTCCGGAACGCTCCATGCCCGTATCCCAAGCCACTGCCTGGGGCCATATGCCCGACGGCCGCCCGTTGCATCGTTGGACGTTGCGCAATGCGAGTGGCGCGCAGGTCGAGATCAGCGACCTCGGCGGCACCCTGCTCTCCTGGCAGACACCCGACCGCCAGGGCCGCCTGGGCGAGGTCCTGCTGGGCCATGCGGACGCACGGCAGTACCTGGACTCCAACGCATACATGGGCGGCATCGTCGGTCGTTGGGCCAATCGCATCCGCGGCGGCCGGTTCCGTCTCGACGGCATCGATTACAAGGTCGATCGCAACGACGGTGGCAATCACCTGCACGGTGGCAACGACGGTTTCCACCGGCAGCGCTGGGACGTTGAACCGGAGGGCGACCACCTCCTCCTCTGGCTCGTCTCGCCGGAGGGCGACGGGGGCTTCCCCGGCGAGGTGCGCGTCGAACTTCAACTGCGGCTCGAAGACGACGGCACGCTGGACCTCCGGTATGCCGCCACGAGCGACGCCCCGACGCCGCTGAGCCTCACCGCGCATCCGTACTTCAACCTCAACGACCGGCGGCCGGACATCCGCGACCACCTGATCCGGATCGAGGCCGAGGCCTTCCTCGCCATCGACGCGGGCGCGATACCCATCGGGCGGCAGCACGTGGCGGGCACCGCCTTCGACTTCCGCGAGGCGGCACCGATCGGCTCGCGCCTGCATTGGCCGGATCCGCAACTCCGGCTCGTCGGCGGTTTCGATCACTGTTATGTCCCCCTAGGGGAAGCGGGCGCCGAGCCGCGGGTGGTCGCCGTCGTCACCGAGCCCTCCAGCGGCCGCCGTCTCACTGTCGAGAGCGATCGTCCGGGCCTGCAGTTCTACAGCGGCCAGAAACTCACCGGTCAGCCGGGACGGCACGGAGACGTTTATGGCCCGTTTGCGGGGTTCGCCCTGGAAACCCAGGCGTTCCCGGACCAGGTGAACGGACCGGACGCGGCGTCGGCGATCCTGCGGCCCGGCACGGTCTGGCGCCAGCACACGCGCTATCGGGTCGACACGGCATAGCACCCCCTGTACGAGCCGCTATAGCGGCTCCTACAGGAAGCGGCATCCGGCAAGCAGGTACAATGGGCGGATGTCGCTTATCCAACTGCTCAACGTCGACTTCAGCGTCGGCGGCCCGCTCCTGCTCGAACAGGTCGACCTCTCCCTCGATACCGGCGAGCGCGTGTGCATCGTCGGGCGCAACGGTGCCGGCAAGTCCACGCTGCTGAAGCTCATCGCGGGCGAACTGCACCCTGACGACGGCGAGATCCGCCTGCAGGGCGGCACCCGTATCGCGCGGCTGACCCAGGAAGTCCCACAGGACACGGCAGGCAGCGTCTTCGACGTCGTCGCCGACGGCCTCGGCGAACTCGGGCACCTGCTCGCGCGCTACCACCACCTGCTCGACGAAGGCGACATGGATGGCCTGGGCGACGTGCAGGCGCAGATCGAGGCGCAGAACGCGTGGGACCTCGACTCCCGTGTGCAGCAGGTGATCGAACGCCTGGAACTGCCCGCACACACGGATTTCTCCGAACTGTCCGGGGGCATGAAGCGCCGCGTGTTGCTCGGCCAGGCCCTGGTGCGCGACCCGAACCTGCTCTTGCTCGACGAACCGACCAACCACCTCGACATCGAGGCGATCGCCTGGCTGGAAGGCTTCCTCAAGGGCTTCGCCGGCAGCATCGTCTTCATCACCCATGACCGCAGCTTCCTGCGCGCACTGGCGACGCGGATCGTCGAGATCGACCGCGGCGCGGTCACCAGCTGGCCAGGCGATTACGACAACTACCTGCGCCGCCGCGAGGAACGCCTGCATGCCGAGGCCCAGGCGAACGCGCATTTCGACCGCAAGCTCGCCCAGGAAGAAGTGTGGATTCGCCAGGGCATCAAGGCGCGGCGGACGCGCAACGAGGGCCGTGTGCGCGCGCTGAAGGCGATGCGACGCGAGCGGTCGGAGCGTCGCGAGCAATCCGGCAACGCACGCATCACCCTGGCCACGGCGCAGTCGTCGGGGCGCAAGGTGATCGAGGCGAAGCACGTCACCCAGGCGTATGGCGGTCGTACGCTGCTGCACGACTTGTCGACCACCATCATGCGCGGCGACCGGGTCGGCATCATGGGACCCAATGGCGCCGGCAAGTCGACCCTGCTGAAGATCCTGCTCGGCGAACTGAAGCCGCAGGAAGGCGAGGTCACGCTGGGCACCGGGCTCGAGGTCGCGTATTTCGACCAGCACCGTTCCGTGCTCGACGACCGGCTGAACGCGTTGGACAACGTGGCCGAAGGCCGCGAGTACATCGAACTGAACGGCCAGCGGAAGCACATCATCGGCTACCTGCAGGATTTCCTGTTCTCGCCCGAGCGCGCCCGCGCGCCGATCACGCGCCTCTCCGGCGGCGAGCGCAATCGCCTGCTGCTGGCGAAGCTGTTCGCCCAACCGTCCAACCTGCTCGTCATGGACGAGCCGACCAACGACCTCGACGTCGAGACGCTGGAGCTCCTCGAGGAGCTGCTCAACGAGTACACCGGCACGCTGCTGCTGGTCTCGCACGATCGCGACTTCATCGATAACGTCGTGACCAGCACCCTGGTGCTGGAAGGCGACGGCGTCGTGGGCGAATACATCGGCGGCTACAGCGACTGGCTGAGACAGAAGCCCGTGGCGCAGCCCGCGAAGCAGGCACCAGCGAAAAATGCCTCCGCCTCGGCCCCCGTGGCGTCCGCGCCCGCCGCGCCGAAGAAGAAGCTTTCCTTCAAGGAACAGCGCGAACTCGAACTGCTACCCGCCAAACTGGAACAGCTGGAAGCCGAGATCGCCAGGCGCACCGAAGCGATGAACGCACCGGGCTATTTCCAGCAGGACGCCGCGACGATCACACGCGGCAACGAGGAACTGGCGAAGGTGCAGGCGGAACTGGAAACGGCATTCGCGCGCTGGGAAGAGCTGGAAGGCTGATCGCGAGCACCCTTCGCCGCTGAAGCGGCGAAACGCTAGCCGGTATTCTGCAACCCCTGCGACACGCCATTCACGCAAGCGACCAACGCAGCGAGCAGGGCATCGTCCTTGCCGCCGGTCGCGCGCCAGCGGCGCAGCAAATCGACCTGCAGCAGGCTCATCGGATCGACGTACGGATTCCGCAGGCGAATCGACGTCGCCAGCCGCGGATCGCCCGCCAGCAGTTCCCTCGCCCCCTTCAACTTCAACACCCAACGCACCGTCCGCTCGAACTCGTCACGCAGCATCGGGAAGAAGCGGTCGTGCAACGGCCCGGCGAGCCGGGAGAAGGCCTCGGCGATATCGATGTCGGCCTTGGCAAGCACCATCTCGACATCGTCGAGCATCGTGGAGAAGAACGGCCAGTCCCGCGCCATGTTCACGAGTGTCTGCTCCCCGCAATCCTTGGCGACGGCATCCAGCGCCGCGCCTAGCCCATACCAACCGGTAAGGACCGCGCGGCACTGCGTCCACGAGAAGACCCACGGAATCGCACGAAGGTCTTCGACCCCCTTCATGCTGCGCCGACGTGCGGGTCGTGAGCCGAGCGTCATACGTTCGATGACGTCGATGGGCGTCGCCCCACGGAAGTAGTCGACGAAGCCCTCGGTATCGACGAAAGCGCGATACGCCTTGCGGCTCTCGTCCGAGAGCCGCGCCATCGTCTCTTTCCATGCCTGCTCGCGTGCCTCGCTGTCGCGCGGCCGCAGCGAAGCACGCATCACCGCGCCCAGCGTCTGTTCGAGGTTGCGCACCGCGAGCGCACGGATACCGTACTTCCGGTGGATGACCTCGCCCTGTTCCGTCACGCGCAGCACGCCGCCGACGGATCCGCGCGGCGACGCCATCAAGGCCGGCGTGATGCGGGAACCGCCTCGACTGGCCGAGCCGCCGCGGCCGTGGAAGAACGCCACGCGGATGCCTGCTTCCGCGGCCACCTCGAGCAGTTCCACCTGGGCTCGCTGCAAGCTCCACTTCGACGCGACCGTGCCGCCGTCCTTGCCGCTGTCGGAATAGCCGAGCATCACCCACTGACGGTCGCCGCGCGCCTTTAGGTGAGCTCGATAGACGGGATCGTCGAGCAGCGTGCGCAGGGTTTCCGCGCCGCCCGCGAGGTCGTCGATTGTCTCGAAAAGCGGAGCGACATCCAGGGGGACGCCACCGTCGTGCAACAGGCCGCCGTGGCGAGCGAGCGCCAGCACGGCAAGCACATCCGCCGCCGATTCCGCCATGCTGATGATGTAGAGGCCCGTTGCCTCGTGCCCGTAGCGCTTGCGCGAATCGGCGAGCGTGGCGAACACGTCGCGCAGCATCGTCGCGGCCTCGTTGCCGGTGCCCGCGTCGAAGCTGCGCTCCCCGGACGCGTAGGGGCGAAGGGTGCCGGCCCGCGACGCGGCATCGCGGTTCGCCCACTCGCCATCGTCGAGCAGCGCACCCAGCGCTTCGTCGTGGACGCGTGCGTCCTGGCGAACATCCAGGCGCGCGAGGTGGAAACCAAACGTACGCGCGCGCCAGAGCAACCGCCCCACGGCGTACGCACCCGCGTGCCGCCCGCCATGCGCCAGCAGGCTGTCCTCGACGAGGACGATATCGTCGATGAATTCATCGGCGCAGGCGTAGCGGCCATCATGATCGCGAAGGGTGGCGTCCAGGCGTTCGGCGACGAGGGTGAGGAAACCGCGATAAGGCATGTCCGCATGCCGCGGCCGGATGCGCGCCACGGCCTCGGGAAAACGTTCGCGGTACGCGACGATGCGCTGGCGCAGCGCATCGTCGAGCTCCACGCGATCCTCCGTCTGGCTGAGCAGGCGACCCAGCGCGCCCACGTCCTCCATGTATCGCTCCAGGACGAGCGAACGCTGGGCGGAGAGGGTCGCCGCGATGGTCTCGGCGTTGACGTTGGGATTGCCGTCCATGTCGCCGCCCACCCAGGTGGCGAAACGAAGGAGGCGCGGAATCGCGATGCCTTCGCCGAAGGTGTCGGCGAGCGCCTGCTGCAGCGCTTCGTACAACGCGGGCAACACGCGGTAGATCGGTTGCGCGATGTAGAAACCCACGTGGTCGAACTCGTCCTGCACGCTCGGACGCACCGGCGACGCCTCGGCGGTCTGCCAGCCGGCCGACAACGCCATGAGGATGCGCGCGTCGTCGTCGCGGCGCTCCTGCGGCGTGCGGCTCGGGTCGAACTCGTCGACCAGCGCGCGGACGATCTCCTGCTCCTTTTCGAGCAGCGAACGGCGCACGGCTTCGGTCGGGTGGGCGGTGAACACGGGTTCCACGTCGAGCTGCCCGAGCAGGCGACCCAGCTCGTCCCGGTCCACGCCTTCCTCCTTCAGCCGGGCGAGCACGGCGGCCAGGGATTCCGGCTGCGGCGCCCCGCCCTCGCGCTGGTAATCGCGGCGGCGGCGGATCCGGTGCACGCGCTCGGCGGTGTTCACCGCCTGGAAGTACGTGGCGAAGGCGCGCGCCAGCGCCTCGGCGTCGGCCGCGTCCAGGCCGGTCAGGGAATCCGCCAGGGCATCCACCGACGCGCCGCTGCGGCGCCGATGGATCGCCGCGGTACGCACGTGCTCCACCCGCTCGAAGAAGCCCTGGCCGCCCTGCTCCGCCAGCATCTGGCCGACCAGCGCCCCAAGGCGGCGCACGTCCTCGCGCAGGGGACCGTCGTGGGGCAGGAATTCGGGGTCTCGTGCGGCTTCCATCGGGTTCTCTCGGCGAGGGGGAGCCACGAGAGTACCGCACGAGGGTGATTCATCCGTGCATCCGGATTCCGCGATATAATGATCGGACCGTTTTGCCCGCCGAGGGGCGCTGCGACCATGGGATCACCCATAGGCCAGGCTCGGCGCGGCGTCCCACCGAACGGCGCCCCCGTGAATTTCCGGAGCTACGCCAGATGAACGCCGTCACCAAAGACACATCTTTCACTGATTTCAAGGTCCGCGATATCTCGCAGGCCGACCTCGGCCGCCGCCGCATCCGCATGGCGGAAGAGGAAATGCCGGGCCTCATGCAGATCCGCGCGCGCTACGCCAAGGAGCAGCCGCTCAAGGGCGTGCGCCTCTCCGGCTCGCTGCACGTCACCAAGGAAACCGCCGTGCTCGCGGAGACCCTCCGCGAACTGGGCGCTTCCGTGCGCTGGGCTTCGTGCAACATCTTCTCGACCCAGGACGACGTCGCCGCCGCACTGGCCGCCGGCGGCCTGCCGGTGTTCGCCTGGAAGGGCGAGTCGCTGGAGGAATACTGGGAGTGCACCCTGGACATGCTCACCCACCCGGGCGAGCTCGGTCCGCAGCTGATCGTCGACGACGGCGGCGACGCCACGCTCTTCATCCATAAGGGCGTCGAGCTCGAAGACGGCAGCGACTGGGTCAACACCCCGAGCGGCAATCACGAAGAGCAGGTCATCAAGGACCTGGTCAAGAAGACCGCCGCCGCGCGTCCGGGCTGGTTCAAGAAGATCGCCGCGGAATGGAAGGGCGTGTCCGAGGAAACCACCACCGGCGTGCATCGTCTCTACCAGCTCGCCGAAGCCGGCAAGCTGCTGGTGCCGGCCATCAACGTCAACGACTCGGTCACCAAGAGCAAGTTCGACAACCTCTACGGTTGCCGCGAGTCGCTGGCCGACGGCATCAAGCGCGCGACCGACCTGATGGTCGCCGGCAAGGTCGCCGTGGTCTGCGGTTACGGCGACGTGGGCAAGGGTTGCGCGCACTCGCTGAAGGGCTTCGGCGCGCGCGTCATCGTGACCGAAATCGATCCGATCAACGCCCTGCAGGCCGCGATGGAAGGCTTCCAGGTCACCACGATTGAGGAAACCCTCGGCACTGGCGACATCTACGTCACCACCACGGGCAACAAGGACATCATCACGCTCGAGCACATGGCGGCGATGAAGAACAACGCCCTGGTCTGCAACATCGGCCACTTCGACAACGAGATCCAGATCGACCGCCTCAACGCGGCGAAGGACGTCACCCGCGAGACCATCAAGCCGCAGGTCGACCGCTACACCTTCGCTTCGGGCCGCAGCATCTACATGCTCGCGGAAGGGCGCCTGGTGAACCTCGGCTGCGCCCATGGCCATCCGAGCTTCGTGATGTCGAACAGCTTCTCGAACCAGACGCTTGCGCAGATCGACCTGTGGACGAACAAGGACACGTACGAGAAGACGGTCTACCGTCTGCCGAAGAAGCTCGACGAGGAAGTCGCCCGCCTGCACCTCGAGCAGATCGGCGTGAAGCTCACCGTGCTGACCAAGGAACAGGCGGACTACATCGGCGTGCCGGTGGAAGGTCCGTACAAGGCTGACCACTACCGTTATTGATCGCTGGTCCGCGAACGAAAAAGGCGCCCTGGTGGCGCCTTTTTCATGTCGGGATGCACAGCCATCTTTCCATCTGGATGGAAAGATATCTATACTGCGGGCGTCCAGACGAGAGCGCCCATGCCCGCCATCAGCTTCGAGTTCTTCCCGCCCAAGACCGACGAGCAGCGCGAACAGCTCGATGCCGCCGTCGGCCGGCTCAAGGGTCACGCACCGGAGTACGTGTCCGTCACCTTCGGCGCGGGCGGCTCCACGCTCAGCTATACCGACGAAACCGTGCGGCGCCTGCGGGCCGACCACGGCCTTTCCGTGGCGCCGCACCTGTCGTGCATGGGTGGCACGCGCGCCGAGATCGCCGCCCTCCTCGATACCTACAAGGACTCCGGCTGCCGGCGCATCGTCGCCCTTCGCGGCGACCTCCCCTCGGGCATGGCCACGCCGGGCGACTTCCGTTACGCGTCGGAACTGGTCGCCTTCATTCGCGAGCACAGTGGCGACCACTTCCATATCGAGGTCGCCGCGTACCCCGAGACGCATCCGCAGGCGGAGAACGCGCTCGTCGACCTGCGCCACTTCAAGGCCAAGGTGGACGCGGGCGCCAATGGCGCCATCACGCAATACTTCTTCAACCCGGACGCCTACTTCCGCTTCGTCGACGATGTGGCGAAGCTCGGGGTCCGCGTGCCGATCGTCCCCGGCATCATGCCGATCGCCAATTTCAGCCAGTTGCGACGCTTCTCCGAACAGTGCGGTGCGGAGATCCCGCGCTGGATCGTGAAGCGCATGCAGGCGCACGGGGACGACGCTGCCGCCGTGCGCGAACTCGGTGCCGACGTGGTGGCGGACCTGTGCCGCCGCCTGTTGGACGGCGGTGCGCCCGGCCTGCACTTCTATACGATCAACCGTGCCCGGGCGACGACGTCGGTGCTGGAGCGCCTCGCCGCGCGGTAACGTGCGCGCCGTCACCCCTCGGAGATGGGGCGACGGGGATGATGGCGCACCGCCAGCCACCGCGTGCCATCCGTGATCCGCGCCATCGTCCTGCTGCTCCTCCTGTTCGTCGCCTTGCCCGCCGCCGCGCAGACGGCGATCTATCGCTGCGTCGGTGCCGACGGAAGCCCGGTCTTCAGCGACCAGCCGTGCGCGAACCTGGGCGCGACCTCGCTGCTGCCGGTGGCAGCGAGGTCGGCCGCCGGACCGACCGCGGGCCTGCTTTGCGCGAAGGACATGGCGGAGCTACGCGACGGACTGGCCCAGGCCTTCGCCGCGCGCAGCGCCAACCGTGTCGGCGGCCTGATCTTGTGGAACGGTTACGGAAGCGCGAGTGCCGTGGACAACCTGCGGGCGATGGAAGCGCTGGTTCGCCGGCCGCTGGTATCCCTCGAAGGCAATGAGGGCGCCGGGATCGACGCCGTGACCTCCATGCCGGGCGCAGACGGCGCCACCCGCCGCGCCCATTTCGCCGTCGTCCGCGACTCCGGCTGCCTATGGCTGAGGCCACCGGGCTAAGGCGGCGAGCCATCCGCAGGCGCACTGACGCAACGCGCCATGTGGCCCGGGGCGGCACCCGTTATCATGGGCGGTCCCCTCCGGAGCGCTCCCATGTCGCAGAACTACCCCGAATGGATCTGGCAGAACGGCCAGATCAAGCCGTGGCGCGAAGCCACCGTCCACGTGATGGCGCATGCGCTGCACTACGGTTCGTCGGTGTTCGAAGGCATTCGCAGCTATGAAACGCCTGATGGCGCCGCGATCTTCCGCCTGACCGACCACCTGAAGCGGCTCTACCTCTCCGCCAAGATCTACGACATCGAGATTCCGTACTCGGTGGACGAACTGGCCGACGCCTGCCGCGAGGTGATCAAGAAGAACGACCTCCGGGCCGCTTACCTTCGGCCGGTGGCCTTCCGCGGCCTGGGTGGTTTCGGCCTCTCCGCCGATTGCCCCACCGACACGGCCGTGGCGACCTGGCCCATGGGGCCGTACCTCGGACCCGAGGCACTGGAGAACGGCATCGACGCCTGCGTTTCCAGCTGGCAGCGCTTCGCGCCGAACACGATTCCGGCGGGCGCGAAGGCCGGCGGCAATTACCTCTCTGGCCAGCTGATCGCACGCGAGGCACGCCGCCTCGGCTTTGGCGAGGGCATCGCCCTGGCATCCACGGGCCTGCTTAGCGAAGGCGCGGGCGAGAACCTGTTCCTGGTCTTCGACGGCGCACTGCACACCACGCCCGCCAGTGCCTCCATCCTCACCGGCATCACGCGGCACACGTTGATGTGCCTCGCGCGCGAGGAAGGCATCGAGGTGGTCGAGCGCGACCTGCCGCGCGAATACCTCTACCTCGCCGACGAGATCCTGATGTGCGGCACCGCGGCGGAAGTCACCCCGATCCGCTCGGTGGACGGCAAGAAGATTGGCACCGGAAAGGCGGGCCCCATCACCCGCCGCCTGCAGGAGCTGTACTTCGGCCTGTTCAACGGCAAGACGGCCGACCGCTGGGGCTGGCTCGAGCCGCTCTGACACCGTTGCAGGAGCCGCCATGGCGGCTCCTGCAGTCGGGTTTAGTTGCAGAAGCCGTTCGGATAGGCCGTCGAACGATAGGCGTACAGCCAGCTCGTCTTGCCGCCGTCGTTCGCGATGTTCCAGCCATTGCCGATGGAGCCGATGGCTTTGTTGAGCACCTGCGAGCGATTGAGCACCGGCGTCGTGAAGTAGTTGTCCTCGTCGGCTTCGACGCGGAACGAGAGTTCGGCCAGCGCGGGCGCGGCGGCACCATTGACGTACCACAGCGTGAGGGTGAACTCGGCCACCGATTCGCCGATGTCCGATTCGGGGCCGTCGTATTCCTGCTGCGTGACCGTGACACCCGCCACCGGAGACAGCCCGGCGCTGGAGATGTCCGAGAGTGCCGATGCTCCCGGGAACTGCTTGATCAGCGCCGCGACCGTCGTGGGCGTGGTGGTCGCATCCTGCTTGGTTGAGTGCGCGAGCACGAGGTTGCCGGGCGTCACGTCCGTTTCGAGCTTCGTTTCCTTGTTCTTGCCCGCACCGCTGACGTCGGTCCAATACGACAGTTCCTCGTCCGGATGGCGGAACTTGAACTGGATGTCCGCGTGGTCGCCGGCACGCGTGCGAACCGAGTAACCGCGATTCATCAGCGTGCAGCTGTGCGGCGTGTCGTAATAGGCAAGCGTGTCGCGATCGCCCGCGCTGAAGTTGCCGGTGACGGTCTTGTCGAAGCCGAGCGTCGACAAGCGCGCGGATACGTCGTGCAGGAGCGTGGCGGCGGCGCTGGAGGGGTTGCTGGCAAAGCGCGTGGCGTCCAGCAGCACCTTGTACTCCTTGCTGTCGACATAGGCCGGCGAATTGGCGTGGCTGGCCGTCGCACCCAGAAGCAGGGTGGCGGACAGCAGGGAGAGAACCGTACGTTTCAGCATGCGCATGACCCTTCAGTGGTGGTGGGAAGCGGTGGTGGAACGCGCGACCGGCAGGCTCAGCCGGTACACGAGGATGCGGTTGTCGTTGTCGAAGGCCGAATCGCAGCGCTTGCCGTCCATGACGCAATGCCTTGCGATGAAATCGTTGTCGTTGCCGACGAGCAGGAACCAATCGTCGGGGTGGCCGGGGTCGAGCGCCGGCACGAGGTCCATGGCCTCCCATTTCTCCGAGAGAAGCGCCTTCCCCTTGGCGTGCGGGTCGAGCGACAGGCCGACGCGGGCGAGGTCCGCCGGGTCGAGCAGGTTGACCAAGGGGACCCAGGTCGCCGTGACGATGCCGGAGCGCAGCTCGCCACCATCCCCCCGTAGCGACGCCGTGCCATGCTCGTACGCCGTGCCCGCGAGATTCGTCGCACCGGAGGTGTCGACCAGCAGCACGCTCTTGAACACGATCGGCTTGCCGCCTTCCGCGCCCAGTCCGGCGCCATCGCGCGCCAGCATGAGGAACCTCCGATCGTCGAGGACACGGATCTCGCTCTGCGCCGCTGTTCGGTTCGCCGCGCTGCGCACGCCGTCGGCATCATACGCGGGGAGGCGAACCACGTAGTGCGCCATCGGCCGCCGGGGTGTCGCGTCGCGGCTCACGTCGTAGACGAGCACGCGCGTCAGCGTGCGGCCCGCGGCGTCGCCGGGTTTCGTGTCCTGTATGAGCGCACTCTGGAGCACGACGAAGAGCCGCGTTCCATCGGGCGACAAGGCCATGCCCTCCACGCCCTGGTTGTTGCGACGCCCGCTCGCCGGAGGGCGCAGCGACGTGAAATCCGGCTTGCCGCCGGCATCCAGCGGACGCACCGCGCGCGGCGGCACGATCACCCCGGTCAACCCGCCGTCCTTGTCGAACCGATAGACGTTGGCGGCGTACTCGTCCCCGACATAGAAGGCGCCATCGCGGGTGAACTGCAGCGACTCGGCATCGAGCGATATCTTCCCCGCACCGGCACCTCCCACCGGCGACGGAAGGACGATGCCCCGCTCGCTGCGCGTCCCGGTGCCCGGGTCCGCGCCCGTGAATGGCCTTCCACGGAAGTCGCGAAGCTCGCGGCCACCGTCCGGCGTAAGAACGACCCGCGCCGCCTCACCCGCTTCGTCAGCCATCGTCATCCGGAAACGGAACCGGTGCAGTCGCCCTTTGTAGTCGAAGAACAGCCCGTGCTCCGGATCGTTGCGACCGCGATCCGGCAGCGTCCAAAGCACACCGGTATACGTATCGCCGTCCCGCCTCCACGTTCCTGGCTCGATCATCAGCGAGGAGAACGAGCCCAGCGTGTCGCCAAGGAAATCGATCGTGCCGGCCGGCAGCGAGCCGGCTGCGACCAGTCCCTTGTCCACATAGGTGGCGCCGCCCGCCTCCACCGCCCGCGGCAGCGGCGTGGCGGTGATGTCCGGCACGAGCACCACGCCATGCTGCGCGGCGGCCGTGCTCCCGAACAGGAAGAGGACGGCGAGGCCGGCAAGCGGACGCAGCATCAGAAGCGCACGTCGAGCGTGGCGAAGTACTGGCGCGGCGCGGACGCGTGGAACACGTACGCGGTGCCGGCCGGATCGCTGGGTACGAAGGCGCTGGAATCGAAGTTGCTGGCGTAGCGTTTGTCGCCGAGGTTCGTCACGTTGAGCGAAAGGCGGACGTCCTTGGCCACCGACACCGGACCGAAGTCGTAGCCGCCGGAGAGGCCCCACACCGTGAAGCCACCGAAACCCTGGTCGTTCGTGTAGGTGTAGAAGCGCTTGCCCGTGTACTTGCCACGCAGCGACGCGAACCACGGACCTTCGGACCAATCGATCTGCGTGGCGAACAGCTTGGTGGGCGTATCCGTCTGGATCTTGCCCTTCGTGTGCTGGACCGTGCCGGCTTGCACGTAGTCGCTGGCATAGGTGGAGCGGTTGTACGACGCCGAGTTGTACCAGCGCAGGTGGTCCGTCGGCGTCCACACGAAGGTGAGCTCGACACCGTGACTGTCGACGCCGCCGACGTTGTAGAAGCGGTTACCGCAAGCGGGGCCCACCGGCTGGCGGGAGTCGCAGGGGTTGTACTGCAGGAGGCGGTTGTCGAAGCGAACCTTGTACACCGCGAGCGACGCGGCGACCGGGCCGGTCTCAATGCGATAGCCGGCTTCGAGGCTGCGCGACTTCTCCGGCTTCAGGTCGCCCTGCGTATCCCAGGTCGCCTGGCTGACCGCCTGCGGACCGAGCTTGAAACCGCCCTGGAACATGGCGATGTTCTTCGCGAAGCTCGCGAACGCCTCTTGGCCGTCCGCGATGCGATAGCGCACGCCGAACTGCGGAAGGATGGCTTTGCTCGCGCTGAGCTTGCCGCTGGCGAACTGGTTGTTCGACGTCGGCTTGATCGGCTGTACGGCGTCACCCGGAAGCGCGGTGGCCTGCGACGTCACGTGCGGGCTCTTCACTCCCACGTCGACAGTAAGGGCGTCGTCAAGGAAGCGGATGGTGTCCTGCAGGAAAGCCTGACGCGTGTTCCATACGGTGCGCTGGTCGAAAACACCGAGGTCCGGCGTGGTATCGATGGGTCCGCTGAGGTCGCGAGGCCCGGTGACGTAACTGCTGTAGCGAGCGGCACTGGACACGTTGTGCTCGTACCACACGCCGCTTTCGACGTGCTGGTTACCCACGTCCCACGAGGCCGACAGGATCGCGCCGGACCGGTTGATCGTATACAGCGTGTTACGGAAGATGATCGGCAACTGCCGCGTCGTGCCCGGATAGGAGTACGTGCCGCTGTTCCAGTTATGGCCCTCGCCCGCATCCTCGTGGTGGTACACCTGCGCGTGGATCGTCACCGCATCGCTGGGAAAGAAGTCGCCAGCGAGGTAGTAGAGGTCGTCGCTGCGGAGGATCTGTCCGGCGGTGAACGCGCCATCCGCGTCCTTGTCGGCACCACTGCTGTCGCAAAGCTTCGCGTTGAACGTACCCGCGTTGCAGTACGCCTTGCCGACCGCGCGCTGCCAGTTCGGTGCATAGCCGCCCCAGTCCCAACCGAGGCCACGGGCGAGTTCGCTCTTCGAGAGGTAGAAGTAATCGGCCTGTGACGTCCTCGACGTGTCGGCGAATCCGGTGATGCGGCCACCGTCGAAGTCCCACACGGCCTTGCCATTGAACTGCTTCGTGGTCGAGCCGCTGTAAGCGTCCTGGTGGTTGAACAGGTCGGACGTGGTGCGAGCGCCCGACAGGTACATCGAGAAGCCATGGTATTCGCCCGTATCGAATCGGGCGAAGGTGCGCCGGTTGTTGTCGCTACCGAAGCTCTGTACGACGCGACCGCCCATGGTCTTCGCCGGATCGTTCGACGCGTAGGCGATGGTGCCGCCCAGGTTGCTGGTGGACGGTGTACCGAGGTTCCCGATGCCTTCCGAAAGCTCTGCGCCAGCGAAGTTCTCGGAAATCAACGCGCGGTTGATCGTGAGGCCGTTGTAATTGTTGTAGGCACTGTCACCCAGCGGCATGCCGTCGAGCGTATAGCCGAGGCGCGTGCCGCTGAAGCCGCGCAGGCTTAGCGTCATCGACTGCTCGTTGCTGCCCAGCGCGTCCACCGACTGTGCGTTCACACCCGGCAAGGTGTTGAGGGCCTTTTGCAGGCTGGTTCCCGGCGGCAGCACCTTCTGGTCGGCGGGACGCAAGCGCTGCACCTGCCGCGTTTCGCCGCTGCCGATGACCGAGACGGCATCGAGGTCTTGCGCCTTCGCGCGGTTGGCCGCGGCGGGATCGGTGTCGGACGTGGGAACGGTGTTATCGGTCGCCCACGCGACGGACGCGAAGGCCATGCCGAGGGCGGCGGCCAGAACGGTCTGCTTGAACAAGAGGCGATGTCCTTCCTTGCGCTGACACGCCGCAGCCAGCCTCCCCTGAGGCAGCCCGGTACGCGCCGTGGAAGCGCCGCATGTTCGGACGTCCGAATGAAGATCTGATGACAGTTGAGATGACGGCGGTAACATTCGCGTTTTCCTGCGAATGGCGGTTCCTACAACGGACCGGTCAGCGGAAGTCGATCGTGGAGATGGCGCCGGCCATCTCGGGCCGCGGGCGCAGGGAGACGTCCCAGCCGTAGAGTTCGCACAGGCGGCGCACGATCGCCAGGCCGAGGCCGGCGCCACCACCGGTGGCGCTCTCGCCGCGGATGCCGCGCTGGAACAACTTTTCCGCATCCTCGGGCTTGATGCCGGGACCGGTGTCGATGACGTCGATGCGGCCGTCGAGCACGCGCACCGTGACCATGCCTTCCATCGTGTACTTGATCGCGTTGCCGATCAGGTTGGTCAGGGCGACCGATACCACCGAGGCCGGCGCGTTGACCGTGACAGAGCCGTCCGACACCAGTTCGATCTCGATCGGCTTACCGCCCATCTGCGGACGCTGGCTCTCGATGACGTCGGCGGCGACCTTGGCCACATCCGTCGTCTCGCCGCGCGTGGGGCCACGGCGTTCGGCGCGCGACAGCAGCAACAAGGCTTCGATCAATTCGGTGGCCTGGCGCGACGCGCGCTCGATGCGCTTGAGGCGCTCGCGCAGCTTGTCGGTCAGGTCGGGCGAGCCTTGCAGCAATTCCGTCGTGCTCGCGATGACCGCGAGGGGCGTGCGCAATTCGTGGCTGACGTCGGAGTTGAATTCCCGATCGCGCTCGACCACCGAGGTAAGGCGCATCGCGTACTCGTCGAGCGCCACGGCGAGTTCACCCACTTCGTCATCCGCAAAGTGCGGTGCCAGTGCCTCGGCCTTGCCGACACGGCGGAAGTCGCGCAGGCGGCGCGCAAGGTCGGTGACCGGACGCAGCACGCGGGACGACAGCCACACGCCGATGACGAGCGACATGAGGCCGAACAGGAACACCGCGGCGATGACGCTGGTGACGAGCTGGCGCTTGCCGAGTTCGTCGCGCGACACGTCGAACTGCAGGAAGCTGATGATCCCGCCCTCGCGACGCACGGCCACCTTGTAGTGGTGGCTCTTCTCGTCCTTGTCGGTCTCGTAAAGGTCGTGCACGCCCGTGGCGAGCGACTGCCAGTTCAGCGGCGCCTTGTAGATGGTCCGGTCGCTGAAGGTGGCACCCTTCACGATCTCGAATGGCGGGGGCTCGTTCGGGTTCGCCCGCACCTTCGCGTTGAGCGAATCGACCTCGTCCTGCAAGGCGGAATTGATCAGCTGTTCTTCGACGCGTTCGCGAATGTTGAGGGCGGCGAACGCGAACAACGCGCTCAGCCCGAATCCGAACAGCGTGAAGGTGACGATCAGTCGGAAACGGAGCTTACGCCTGGACCGCATCCGGATCGACCATGCGGTATCCGATACCGTGACGCGTGTGGATCAGGGGTTTGTCGAAGGGCTTGTCGATCGCCGCGCGCAATCCGTGGATGTGCACGCGCAGCGAATCGGAATCGGGAAGCTCCTCGCCCCAGACGCGCTGCTCCAGGTCCTGGCGGGTGACGACCGACGGGCTGGCCTCCATCAGCGCCTGCAGGAGCTTGAGGCCGATGGGGTTCAGCTGGATCGACTTGCCTTCGCGGGTCACGGTCAGGGTATCGAGGTTGTAGGTGAGACCACCCACCTTCAGCACCCGGCTCTGCGGGCCCTTGCCACGACGCGCCAGGACTTCGAGCCGCGCGGCCAGTTCCTGCAGCGCGAAAGGCTTGGTCATGTAGTCGTCGGCGCCGGATTCGAAACCGGTGAGCTTGTGCTCCAGCGAGTCGCGGGCCGTGAGCATCAGCACCGGCGTCTGCTTGTGCGCCTCGTGGCGGAGCTTCTTCGCGACATCCAGGCCGTCCATGCCCGGCAGGGTGAGGTCGAGGACGATGACGTCGAAGTCGTGCACCACGGCCAGGTGCAGCCCGGTGACGCCGTCGCCGGCGAAGTCCACGACGTGGCCGCGGTCCTCGAGGTAGTCCCCGATGTTGGTCGCGATGTCGGTATTGTCTTCGATGACCAGAACGCGCATGCGGCACTCCGTTGTGCGGTCGCTTTGAGTCTTATAAGTATTGCGACTGCAAGCTTAACGGGGAATTCGTGAAGCGGACAGCGGCAAAAGAGAGGCCCGGGCGGGAGAACCCGCCCGGGCCGAAAGAACTACTGCCCCGATACCGTCACCCCGCGTCGCGGAATCACAGTGGGACCTTTATAGGGGAGCGTCCTTTAAAACGCCGTTAACCCCTTGGCGGACCGGGCCTTGCGGGGCTTGGGAACGACCGGACGGCCGGCCAGGCGCGCTTCGCAATGGGCGACGATGGCATCGGCGACGTCCACGCCGGTGCTCCCCTCGATCCCTTCCAGCCCCGGGGAGGCGTTGACCTCGAGGAGGAGCGGCCCGCGCGAGGAACGCAGCAGATCGACGCCGGCCACCTCGAGTCCCAGGGCCGTGGCGGCCTCGACGGCCACCCGGCGCTCGTCTTCGGACAGCTGGACGGCGGCGGCCGAGCCGCCGCGGTGCAGGTTGGCGCGGAACTCACCCGGCGCCGAGGACCGTTGCATGGACGCCACCACCTGGTCGCCCACGACGAAGCAACGCAGGTCCTGGCCATTCGCCTCGCGGATGAACTCCTGGACGAGGAAGTTGGCATAGAGGCCGCGGAAGGCCTCGATGACGCTCTGCGAGGCCGACCGCTTCTCCGCCAGGACCACGCCGGCGCCCTGCGTCCCCTCGTTCAGCTTGATGACGTGCGGCGGGTCGCCAAGCATCGCCATCAGGTCGGACGTGTCGTCCGGGTTGTCGCCGAAGGCGGTCACCGGCATGTCCACACCACGGGCCGCGAGCAACTGCAGGCAGCGCAGCTTGTCGCGCGCGCGGAGCACGGCGTCGGAAGGGTTGGGGGTGTACACGCCCATCAATTCCAGCTGACGGAGTACCGCCGTGCCGTAGAACGTGCTCGACGCACCGATGCGCGGGATCACGCAATCGATGGGCCCCAGGGGCTTGCCCTTGAAGTGGATGGCGAACGATTGCGGCGCGATGCACATGTAGCAACGCAGAGGATCGATGACGCGCACCGTGTGCTTGCGCTTGCGCGCCGCTTCCACCAGGCGCTGGGTGGAATACAGCCGCGCGTTGCGCGACAGGATGGCGATTTTCATGAAGGGTCCCGGACGGCGCGGCGCGGCGTCTGCGAGTAGGAAAGCGAGGGATCGACCACGAAACGCCCCTCGAGGGCGGTGCGGCCGAGCAGGAGGGGAAACAGCATGTGCCGCCGGTCGGTCAGGTTCACCTCCGCGGTAAACCGGCGCCCGGCCAGCTCCACTTCGGTCTGGATGAACCAGCGCGTCGTCGTATGCCCGCCCGAATCGGTCACGGAACGGCGTCCGGTCGCCCGCGCCTCACAGGGCGCGGACAAGCCACCCTTGCGCGACGTGCGGACCTGGAATCGCAGCCAGGTGCCGTCGGCTCGCTCTTCCACGTCGAGCCACTCGACGTGCAGCGACGACGAGCGCGCGCCCGTATCGAGCTTGGCTTTCAGGACAGGAACGCCGAACGACGGAAGAGCGAGCCGTTCGCGCCAGCCTAGGGTGATGACGTCAGTCATGGGTCTGGAGCGACGGTGGGAGGACGACGGTGGGCCGCGGGGAACGACCCGGTGTGCGCGACGGCATCGCCGCGATGGGAAAAGGATGCCCAACGCGCAGGGCCGGCGCAACTAGGACGAAGCGGCGACCCTGCCGGCCCGTCACAGCCATGAAAAAGTCGTGAAGCGATCAGGTCATGAAGGCGACGGCGTCATGCCCTGCAGGCGGTTCATCCGCGAGAACGTGCACGCATCATGTAAACGGCGCTGCCGACACCGATCAACGCCACCAGGCCCACATAATGGGCCGGACCGAGTCCGCCCGCCGTCTTCGCCAGGTAACCCACGAGCACCGGCGTGGCGGCACCACAGATGGCGTAGGCGATGTTGTACGAGAGCGAGATGCCGGAGAACCGGATAGCGGGCGGAAACGCCGCGACGAGCACGGCGGGCACGATGCCCGCCACGCCGGCGAACAAGCCCGCGAGCGCGTAAAGGACGAACAGGTTCGTACCGCCCGCCTTGAGGTCCATGTACAGCGCGTAGGTGCTCACGGCCAGTCCGACCGACGCGAGGAGCATCGCACGCGCCTTGCCTTGCCAGTCCACGAGCAGACCCCCGAGCACGCAGCCGATGCAGAGCGCCAGCGCAGCGAGGCTGCCCGCGGTGAAAGCGCGGGACGGCGCCACGTGGAATGCGGTCTGCATGAGCGTCGGCGTCATCAGGATCACGACGACGATGGCCGCGGTGAGCACCCACGTCACCACCATCGACAGCAACACCGATGGCAAGTGGTCGCGCAACACCACCCACGCCGGCAATTCGGTCGTCAGCTCCTTCCGTTCGCGCATGCGCGCGAACACCGGTGTTTCGCTGAGCCAGCGGCGCAGGTAGACGGCGAAGAAGCCGAACACGCCGCCAAGGAGGAACGCGATACGCCACCCATGGTCGAGCATCTCCGCCGGCGACATCCTCGCATTCATGCCCGCGGCCACGAGCGAACCGATGAGGATGCCCACGGTGAGGCCCGCACTGAGGCTGGCGCATGCCAGGCCGACGCGGTGCCGCGGCACGTGTTCCGCCACGAATACCCAGGCGCCGGGCACCTCGCCGCCGATGGCGATGCCCTGTACCACGCGCAGCATCGTGAGCAGCACGGGGGCGAGCACGCCGATGCTCGCGTAAGTGGGAAGCACGCCGATGATGAGGGTGGGGACCGCCATCAGGAACACGCTGAGCGTGAACATGCGCTTGCGTCCGACCCGGTCGCCGAAGTGCGCCATGACGAGACCGCCGAGCGGCCGCGCGAGGTAGCCGACCGCGAAGATGCTGAAAGCCTGCAGCTGCGCCACCCAGTCCGACGTCCCTGGCGGAAAGAACAAGTGACCAAGGGTCTTCGCGAAGTACGCGAAGATGACGAAGTCGTAGAACTCGAGCGCGCCGCCAAGCGCGGAAAGGATCAGCGTCTTTGCGTCACTGCGATTGAGCGGTCGGGTGTCGGTGAGGTCGGTATCGGCGATGGCGCTCATGGGTACGCTTGGCAAAAGGGAGACGGACCAAACGGGTATTAGCTGCTCCGGACCACGGGCGGTCAAGTCAGACGCCGGTCTTTGGACGAAACTGCCGACACCACTCGCCCTGCGTCGTGCCGATGGGGTGGGTGAAAACGCGCCGCAACGCGGCAACGGACTGGTATCCCACCGATCCGGCCACCGACCCGGTCGACTGGCGGGAATGCTTCAAGACATTCGCCGCCACGATAGGCCCAGCCTCTCGCCGTCATCGGATCAATCAATTTTCGCAATGGGATTGCGAGGCCTAAGATCCGGCGAGGAGTTTGATTTCACGAATCGCCCACGAGGCCATTCGTCCGTGGCAGCACAGAGGAGAGGCGCCCATGTCGACCGAAGCAAAATGTCCCTTTAAACATACCGCCGGGGGCGGCACGACCAACAAGGACTGGTGGCCGAAGCGCTTGCGCGTCGACCTGCTCAACCAGCATTCCTCGCGATCCAACCCGCTCACGCCCGACTTCGATTATGCCGAGGCGTTCGCGACACTCGACCTGGCGGCAGTGAAGAAAGACCTGGCCGCCCTCATGACCGACTCGCAGGACTGGTGGCCTGCCGACTTCGGTCATTACGGCCCCCTCTTCGTCCGCATGGCATGGCATAGCGCCGGCACCTATCGCATCGGCGACGGACGCGGCGGTGGCGGGCGCGGGCAGCAGCGCTTCGCTCCGCTAAACAGCTGGCCCGACAACGTCAGCCTCGACAAGGCACGCCGCCTGCTCTGGCCGATCAAGCAAAAATACGGAAGCAGCCTTTCCTGGGCGGACCTCTTGATCCTCACCGGCAATGTCGCGCTCGAGAGCATGGGCTTCAAGACATTCGGATTCGCCGGCGGGCGCGAGGACACCTGGGAGCCTGACGAAGACGTCTACTGGGGCAAGGAAGCGGAATGGCTGGGCGGCGACCATCGCTACGGCAAGGTCCAGCCCGATGACGAGGGCGTCCTCGTCGCCGATCCCCACCTGCATGGCACGGAGGAAGACCGCACCGAGGACGGACGCGACCTCGAGAATCCGCTCGCCGCCGTGCAAATGGGTTTGATCTACGTCAATCCGGAAGGCCCGGAAGGCAATCCCGATCCGCTGGCCGCGGCCCGCGACATCCGCGAAACCTTCGCGCGCATGGCCATGAATGACGAAGAGACCGTCGCGTTGATCGCGGGTGGTCATACGTTCGGCAAGACGCACGGCGCGGCCGATGCCGCGAACGTCGCCGTGGAGCCGGAAGCCGGCGATCTCGAGCAGCAGGGCCTCGGCTGGAAGAATGCCCATGGCAGCGGCGTCGGCGCCGACACCATCACCAGCGGCCTCGAGGTGACCTGGACGCAGACGCCCGCCCAGTGGAGCCATCACTTCTTCGAGAACCTCTTCCGTTACGAGTGGGAACTCACGAAGAGTCCCGCCGGCGCCAACCAGTGGGTGGCGAAGGACAGCGACGCGGTCATCCCGGATGCCCATGGCGGTGCGAGCCGCCGGCCCACCATGCTCACCACCGATCTGTCCCTGCGCGTCGATCCGGCGTACGAAAAGATCTCTCGTCACTTCCTCGACCACCCCGAGGCGTTCGCCGACGCGTTCGCGCGGGCCTGGTTCAAGCTGACCCATCGCGACATGGGACCGCGCTCGCGATACCTGGGCCCGGATGTGCCGGACGAAGAACTCATCTGGCAGGATCCGCTGCCCAAGGTCGATCATCCGCTGGTCGGCGAGCACGAGGTCCAGGCCCTGAAGGACAAGTTGCTCGCCTCGGGACTCAGCGTCTCCGAACTGGTATCCACCGCGTGGGCCTCCGCAGCCACGTTCCGCGGCGGCGACAAGCGCGGCGGTGCCAATGGCGCACGGATTCGCCTCGCGCCGCAGAAAGACTGGCCGTCGAACCAGCCGGAGCGCCTGGCAAGGGTGCTCGATCGGCTGGAAGAGATCCGCGCCGAATTCAATCGGGTGCAGGCGGGAGGCACGAAGGTTTCGCTCGCGGACCTGATCGTGCTCGCCGGCAACGCGGGTGTCGAAATGGCGGCGAGGGAAGCCGGTCATCCTGTGTCACTCCCCTTCGCCCCAGGGCGCACCGATGCGTCGCAGGAACAGACGGACGTCGATTCGTTCGTCCCTCTCGAGCCGGTCGCCGACGGCTTCCGCAATTATCTCAAGGGCGCGTACAGCGTGCCGGCCGAAGCGTTGCTGATCGACAAGGCACAACAGCTGACCCTCACCGCGCCGGAGATGACCGTGCTCGTGGGCGGCCTGCGTGTCCTCGGTGCGAACGTGGGCGACAGCAAGCAAGGCGTGTTCACCCAGCGGCCCGGCAAGCTGACCAACGATTTCTTCCGTAACCTGCTCGACATGGGCATCGCGTGGAAGCCGACGTCACCGGCGAGGGAATCGTTCGAAGGCAGCGACCGTCGCACCGGCGACCTGAGGTGGATCGCCAGCCGCGTGGATCTCGTCTTCGGATCCAACTCGGTGCTGCGAGCCCTGGCCGAGGTATACGGCAGCGCCGATGCGGAGGAGAAGTTCGTCAAAGATTTCGTCGCCGCGTGGACCAAGGTGATGAACCTCGATCGTTACGACCTCAAGCGGCGAAAGGAGCCAGCCACGGAGTTGGAGGCCGCGTAAGTCGGTTCGTCTCTTGCAGTCCTGGCGATCGCCGGGACTGCAAGCACGGCGGGCTACTCAGATGCCGAAGCGCGCCATGAGGAAATCCACGGCGCTGCGCAGCTTCGCACTGGGCCGTGCGTCTTGCGCGTAGATCAGGTACATGGGCGATGGCTTCAGCGACCAGTCCGCCAGCACGGGCATCAGCCGGCCCGATGCGAGGTCATCGGCGAGGACTGCCTCGGGTTGCAGGACGATGCCCATGCCGTGCAGCGCAGCCATGCGCAATGCCTCTCCTTGCGTCGCGGCGAAGCGACCCGTCACGGTCACGCTGGTCGTCCGTCCGTCCGTCGCGACCAGTTGCCACTGGTTATGCCTGCGCCAGTACGACGGTCCCAGACACAGGTGCCCGGCCAGCTCCTCAGGTTCCGTCGGCGCCTTGTGCCGCCGCAGATACTCCGGCGATGCCGCGAGGATGCGCCGGTAAGGCCTCAGCGGACGCGCGACGATACCCGGCTCGCTAGCCTCTCCGATGTAGATGCCCAGTTCGAAGTCGCCCTCGACAAGACTCGGACGGCGGTTGTCCAGGACGAGATCGACGGTGACGTCAGGGTGCAACGCCATGTACTCGCCCAGTGCAGGCACCATGCAATGGCTTCCGAAGCCGACCGGCGCGACCAGCCTCAGGTTGCCGCGAGGGCTCTCCTGCAATTCGAGCGCACTCGCCTCGGCGCGCTCCACTTCAGCCAGCGCGCGTTTGCAGCGTTCGTAGTACACCCGTCCGACGTCGGACAGTTGCTGGCGCCGGGTCGTACGGTGGAGCAGGCGAACGCCAAGCCGCTGTTCGATGTCCGAGACATGCCTCGCGACCATGGTGGGCGAGACACGGGACAACTCCGCGGCTGCCGCGAAACTGCCGGCCTCCACGACGCGGACGAACATCTCCATGCCGGCCAGCTTGTTCAAATTCGCAACCTATAGGTTCGGAATGCCCGGCATATTCCCATATTTATCGGGCGACGGGCGGCGCGCATGATGCTGAGGGATCGCAACCTCGCCTCCCCCTGGATGACCAAGCGCATGAGCCACGAGCACCTTCCCAACCAGCCGTACCATGCCCATGTCTACTTCGACGGCGACAGCCGCGACGTCGCGGAGGCCCTGAATGCCGCCCTCCGCACGCGCATGAAAAGCGGGAACCTGCCAGGCCTGCTCTTCGTGGGAAGCCTGAAAGAAGGGAAGGCGGGTCCGCATCCCAAGCCGCAGTTCGAAGTGCACTTCATGGCGAACACCGTGGCCGCCATCCGCGAAGCCATTGTGGCGAGCGGCCTGACCGCCCTCGTCCATCCGTTGACGGACGATGACCTGGCCGATCACACGCGACTCGCCGATTGGATCGGTGAGCCACTGGCCCTGGACCTGACGACGCTCGACCCGCCCGGGCACAACAAAGGCGTGGCGCGGTTCGGCACGTCGGATTTCTAGCGTGCCGGCGGTGCGCCGACCTGGTCGAAAGCCGTGGGAGACGCGCGCGCAGGAAGCAAGGACTTGTCGATCTTCGCGGCGACGCCGACGCTTCGTCCCGCCAGGTTCGGCACCGAGTAATGCACGGCGGTGCCCATCACCTGCGCGGCCTCCGACAGCGTCAGGGCGTAGTCCTGCTGCAGCCATTGGATCATGCCGGTGCTTGCTGCCTTCAGTGCTTCGTCCAATGACCCCGCCTGCCCCAGCACCATGATCTGGGCAGGGGATTCCACACGCGGCATCGAGACGGCGCGGCCGTGGATGAGGTCGACGGTGAGGGTGACATCCATGGACGTCTCGAGCGCGTACTGCGTGGTTTCACCGTCGCCCTGGAGGGCGTGGGCGTCCCCGATGTAAAGGAGCGCACCGGGCTGCTGCACGGGCAGGTAGACGGTATTTCCCTCGACCACTTCGTTGAAATCCATGTTGCCACCGAAGCGTCCGGTATCGCCCGTGGAGATGGGCGGCGTGCCGAATCCCGGCGCGACGGCCATCCCGCCGAGCATCGGCTTCACCGGAACCGCGTAATGGGCAAGCGGACCCGACGCCCCTTCGGGTCGCGCCAATCCCCGTGCGCGATCGAGGATCCAGCGCACGGGCTTGCCGAGGTCTCGTGCCTCGGGAACCAACGGTGAGCCCAGCGCACGACCCACGATGGCATCGAGGCTGTCGGCATAGTCACGATTGAGTCGCAACCGACGGATGTGCACGACCAGCGTGTCGCCTGCCTGCGCCCCGACGATGAAGAACGGCCCTGTCTGGGGGTTGCCGAACAATGCGCGCGTCACACCGTGCTCGTCCACGCCGCCGGAATCCACCGTGCTCGTGTGGATGGAGTCGCCCGGCCAGACGACGAGTGCCGGGTGGCGGTCGGCGTCCCAGGTGTTGGAATAGGTCGTTGGCCGGTACTCCCATGTGCGCGTGCCGCCGTCCCGCGCGGGCACTTTCCAGCCCGTGACGGCATGCGTGACCCGACGGGCGGGATTGTTCGGGTCCGGCAAGTCCGCCTCGCCAGTCATCGCCTGCTTTCCCAAGCGCAATCGGTAGCGTGAGGTTCGCCCCTGGGCATCGGTGCTCTCGAACGTCCACGCTTTTCCGTCCACCGTGCCCCGGATGGCATCGCCGTCCAGTTCACCCTGCAAGGCCATCGCGTCCAGGGTCACGCTCAAGGTGGAGAACGCAGGCGACTGCCAGAGGTCCGTGCGCAGGATCCATGTGTCCGCCGCATGGGTGTCCATGGCGGCGCCCGCCAGGAAAAAAGCCACGATGTGCCCGATACGGAGATTCACGCTGCGCCCCTTTGACTACACGTGTCGTCAGACTACACATGTAGTCAATGCGTGGCTACCCCTCGTAACCCTTAGGGGCCGCCGGGGCAGCATCCGCGTGGCACTCGTCGATGCTGATGGTCCGACCGCTCGCCAGGCAATCCGGACCTCCTGGTGACAGTGGTATGATGCAACTCATGTGAACCACCGGAGGTGCACCCATGCGAAAGAAACGCTTCGACGGCATGAACTGCACGATTGCGCGCGCGCTCGACCAGGTCGGCGACTGGTGGACGCTGCTCATCATCCGGGAAGCCACGCAGGGCGCCACTCGCTTCGACGAGTTCCAGAACGGATTGGGCATCGCCCGCAACATCCTGACGTCCCGCCTGGAGCGCCTCATCGAGCTCGAGATCATGGAGCGGTTCCCCCTGGAGTGCCGCGCGAACACGGACGGCTACCGGCTGACTCGCAAGGGCGAGGAGCTCTACCCTGTCCTGGTCACGCTCAAGCAATGGGGCGATCGCTGGGTGGCACCGAACGGCAAGCCGACGACGCGGCTGGTCACGGCGGACTCGGGCCACAGCATCCAGAAAATCACGGTGCACGGCCCCGATGGCAAGCCGCTGTCGTATCGCGATGTGCGATTCGTCCCAGGACCCGGCGCCACCGCGAGCACGCGGGAAGTGATCGAGAACCGTAACCTCAGGGTCCTTGGCGAACCCTGAGGGCCGCCAGTCGGCGATCAGGCAGCCGCGACGGCTTGTGCGGAGGTACGGCGGTCGATGGCGTGGATGCGGCGGTGTGCCAGTTCCGAGACGACCAGCGCCAACACCATGAAGCCGGAAGACACCAGGCCGAGGTTGTGCGCGCCCACCGTGGCGAGACCCGCTGCGCCCAGCACCCCGGCCGTGGATACACCGAAATAGGTGCCTGCCGTGTTCAGTCCGAGCACGACCGGCGCGGTCGCCGGCGCGAGGTGCACGAGGCGGTGTTGCTGCGGCACCTGGAATCCCCAACCGCATGCGCCGAACACGACGATCACCAGCACGCCCGTCACCAGCCATGCGCTCGCCCACGGGATGAGGGCCATGTTGACGATGAGGATCGTGAACATGAAAACGAGCACCTTGCGCGAACCGATCCGGTCGATGTAACGCCCTGCGACGAGGTTCATTGCCGTGCCCGCCGAGCCCCACAGGACAAGGAGCAGAGTGAGGACCGCCGTGCTGCCGCCGATGACGCGATCGAAGATCACGGCGAAGTACGTATAGACGATGAAGTTACCTGTCTGCCCCAGCAGCGTCGTGACCAAGGTCAGGGCCACACGGCTGTCGTGTAGCGGCGCGACGCGATCGCGGAGGCTGATCTGCGGCGGCAAAGGCACGTCGTGCAGAAGCGTCGCCACGCCCACGCCGGCAGCGGTCGCCAGGGCGGCGACGAAGACCATCGTGTACCGCCAGTCACCAAGGCCGCCGATCACGGTGCCGATCGGTGACCCCAAGGCGGTGGCGAAGGTGAGTCCGGCGATGATGACGGACAGCGCGAACCCGCGCCGCTCGGGCGCGACGATCATCGTCGCCGTACCGGTGGCGGTCGGAGCGAACATGGCCGCGCCGAGACCTGCCAGCACCCGCGTCGCAAGGGCGAACCAGAAGGTGGGCGCGACAGCGGTGAGCAGGTTGGCCACCACGAAGATGGACAGACTGCCTAACAGGAGCCGCTTGCGAGGCACATGTGCCGCGACGGCGGCGATCAACGGCGCGAGGATGGCGTAAGACAGCGCATAGGCCGTGGTCATCTGTCCCGCGGCACCGACGCCGACATTGAAATGCCGTGCAAGCTCCGGCAGCACCCCAGCGACCACGAAGCTGTCGGTGCCAAGTGCGAACATGCCGAGGGCGAGCATTAGCAGCCGGCGGTCCATGGAGTCTCCGGGTAATAGTTTCTTGATGCAACTCTATTCCAATAAGTAGCATCATGCAACTATCTTCGGACACGTTGCGTCCGGCGCGGGCAGTAACCCGACCTATACGGCCAGCGAATTGAGGCATATACGGGACAAGGCCGCCCGCACGGACCGGCCGACCCATGAGGCTACCGACATGAAAACCATCGCTATCCTCGCCACGGCCATGCTGCTTGGCACAGGCATCCGGGCGACTCCCTTACCCGCCACCCATGCCACGACGACCTATCGCTATGCGAACGTGGACGGCGTTCGCGTGTTCTATCGCGAGGCGGGTCCCAAGGACGCGCCGACCCTCGTACTCCTGCATGGATTTCCATCGTCGTCGCGCCAGTTCGACAGCCTGATTCCGCTGCTGGCGACCCGCTACCACCTCGTGGCGCCGGACTATCCCGGCTTCGGGCAAAGCGATTCGCCCGATCCGTCCAAGTACCCGTACACCTTCGACAACCTCGCGAAGACGACCAACGGCTTGCTCGAGCAACTCGGCCTCAAGCACTACGCGCTCTACCTCCACGACTACGGTGGCCCGGTCGGCTTCCGCATCATGCTGGCGCACCCCGAGCGCGTGGACGCGCTCATTGTGTCCAACGCCAACGCGTACCAGGAAGGCCTGGGCAAGAAGTGGGCGCTGATCGCCGGGTACTGGAAAGATCCCAAGGCGCATCCCGACGTCTTCGAGAGTTTCGTGTCGCGCGACGCGGCGGAGAAACGCCATACGCTCGGCACGTCGCATCCCGAGCGGTACCACCCCGATACGTGGGCTGACGAATTCGCGCATCTTTCGCAACCCGGACAGCGTGCCATCCAGTCGTCCCTTCTCTTCGACTACCGCAACAACGTGGCTGCTTATCCCGAGTGGCAGGCGTGGCTGCGGAAGCACAAGCCGCCCACCCTGGTGGTCTGGGGGAACAACGATCCGTCGTTCATTGGCGCCGGCGGTGAAGCGTACAAGCGCGATGTACCCGATGCGGAAGTGCACCTGCTCGACGCGGGGCATTTTCCATGGGATGAGCAGGTCGATGCCATCGCCTCGCTCGTGCTCGCGTTCCTCGACAGGCGGCCCCGGCGCTGATCCTTCCGCGTAAACGCGACGACTCCATCCGACCCATGCATACAAGGCCATGACTGTCGCAGCTAGTTGTTCGTGAAATATTGCGAATTAAACCTTCCAGATAGGGCTCTTGGCGTTTTGTTCAAAGCCATTACTGCCCTGTTTATATTTAGTTACAGACATTGCTATTCTCCCCAGCAAGTTCGGCGCGACACCGTCGCCCAACTCGATGCTGTCTCGGGCGCTTAGGGGGCCCCGAGGCAGATTCAACACTCAGGGGGGGACCTGACATGCACGATCCATGATTACCAGTCTTCCTGGAGTACCGCCCTTGCCTTAAACAAAATCGATCCTGCTCAAGGAATACACGTTGAACACACCAAAGAACCTCCGCCGCTCGATCCTGGGCATCGCCATCGCATCGTCGCTCATGAGCTTCAGTGCTTTCGCGCAGGACGCCACGTCCACCGATACCGGGACGGACGGCAAAGCCGCCCAGAAGCTGGAAGCCGTCACGGTCACCGGCTCGCTCATCCCGATCTCGCAGATCGAAACGGCGACCCCGACGATCACCGTCACAGCGGAACAGATCAAGGCCAAAGGCTTTTCCACCATCGCGGAAGTGCTGCAGTCGTCCTCGTTCGCCACCGGCTCCGTGCAGGGCGCGCAGTTCACCCAGGGCTTCACGCCGGGCGCGCAGTCGCTCTCCATGTTCGGCCTGCCGGTGGGCTTCACCAAGTACCTGATCGACGGTCGACCGATGGGCAACTTCCCCGCCCTCTACAACGGCAGCGACTCTTTCAACTCGATCTCGGGCATTCCGGCGGACCTGGTCGACCACATCGACATCCTCCCCGGCGGCCAGTCGTCGCTGTACGGTTCGGACGCCATCGCGGGCGTCATCAACATCGTGCTCAAGAAGAAGGTGGACCGTCCCACGCTCGACTACCGCTATGGCTGGACGTCGGAAGGCGGTGGGCAGTCGCATCGCCTGTCGTTCGCGGACAGCTTCCAGTGGGACAAGTTGAACGTGCTCGTGGGCGCGCAGCTCGAGAAGGTCGATCCGATCTGGGCGTCGCAGCGCAACCTGTCCAAGCAGTACTTCACGGGCAATCCGGACAGTCCGGCTGCCGCGGGTCGCGACTTCCTCGTCAACTCGCTGACCACCAGCAGGAACAGCTACATCTTCGCGGACCCGAACGACTGCGCCAACACCGTGGGTTTGAATCACGGCGGCGAAGGCAAGCAGTACCGCTCCAACCAGGTGAACCCGTACTGCGGCTCGTACAACAGCCCGGGCTACCGCACGATGCAGAACGAGTCGAAGAATGCGGACTTCTACACGCATGCGACGTTCGATGTCACGTCCAACACGCAGCTGTACGGCGACTTCCTGTACCACCACGGCGAACAGAAGTGGACCTCGGGACCGAGCTACATGTGGTGGGGTTCGCAGACCGACTTCGGTCCGATCTATGACCCGAACCTCGACGATTACGTCGCGCTGCAGCGTGGCTTTACCGACGAGGAAGTCGGTGGCTACAAGAACATCATGAACAAGCAGACGGAAAACAGTCTGATGGTCACGCTCGGCGGCAACGGCGTGTGGGACCAGAAGTGGAACTGGGACCTCGGCTTCACGCACAGCGAAGACCATCTGAACACGTCGACGGTGGACCGTCTGTCCGAGCCGATGGATAACTTCTTCATTAACAAGTTCATGGGACCGGAACTGGGCCTCGACCCGGACTACCCCTCGTACGCGATCAACTACGACCAGTTCTATCGCCCGATCACGCCCTCGGAATTCGCCAGCTTCACGACGCGCGACCACACCAAGGCGAAGACATGGGACAACATGCTCCGCTTCCAGGTGACGAACGGTGAGCTGTTCTCGCTCCCGGGCGGCGACGCGGGTATCGCCATGGTCGCCGAAGGCGGCAACCAGGGCTGGGAGTACACCCCGTCGTACAACATGCTGAATGACAAGGTTTGGGGATCGTCGGACGTACAGGGTGCGGGTCACCGCAGCCGTTACGCGCTGACCTCGGAGTTCCGCGCACCGGTCCTTTCGTGGTTGACGCTCGATGTTTCCGGCCGCTACGACGGCTACCGGGTCGCTGAGCAGACCATCGCCCACGGCACCTACAACTTCGGCATCGAGGTGCGTCCGTTCGACACGCTCCTCCTCCGTGGCAAGTACGGCACCGCGTTCAAGGCACCGAACATCTCCGACCAGTTCATGGGCGAATCCGGCTACTACAGCAGCGTGACCGACTATTCGAACTGCGCGCGCCTCGGCTTCGACCCGAATCAGTCGGACAAGTGCGATCCGAACTACAGCAATGCCCAGTTCAGCGGCAAGCAGTCGGGCAATCCGGGCCTGCAGCCGATCACCGCCAAGGTGTGGAGCTATGGCTTCGTCTGGTCGCCGATCGCGCGCATGAAGTTCTCGGTCGACTACCTGCACTGGGACATCGCGAACGAGGTGGCCCAGGAGTCGGCGGACAAGCTCATGCTTGACGAGTACCACTGCAACATCGGCGACTACGATCCGAACAGCCCGACGTGCCTCAACGCGTACTCGAAGATCGTGCGCAACCCGGCGACCATCGACGGCCTCCTGGGTACGCTCGCTTCGATCAGCACGCCGAAGGTAAACGTGTCCAACGAAAAGGTGAATGCGCTCAATGCCGAGTTCAGCTACATGCTGCCGACCTCGCACTTCGGTACGTTCATGTTCGACACCAGCTACAGCGACCTGCTGAAGCACACCTATCAGCCGCTGCCGGGCGACGACTACATCGACCTGCTGCGCCGGCCGGACTGGTCGACCGACTTCAAGACGAAGGTCAATGGTTCGATCACGTGGATCAGCCCGGCCGACCAGTGGAGTGCCACCGCTTACTTCAACCGCTACGGTTCGACCCCGAACTACGCGGCCACGCAGTCGGGTGACTACGTGAGCGAAGGCGCCGGCAAGCTCAAGCCTTGGGTAACGTACAACGCGTCGGTCAGCTACAAGGGCTTCAAGGACCTGGAGCTCTCGTTCCTCATGAACAACGTGTTCAACAAGATGCCGCCGAAGGACCACTCCTACCTCGGCACCGAGACGAGCCCGTGGAACGAGCTGAACTACAACATCTACGGCCGCACGATGTACGTGGAAGCGAACTACAAGTTCTAAGGTTCGCGGTGTAAGGACGATTGGATGCCAAGGGACAAGGACGTCCCACCATCACCGATGACCTGGAAGGCTTTATGCGAGCGATGACGTTCGCCGCCGCCTGTGCTGTGTTATTGACAGGCTGCGCCACCCTGTTCCCTAAGCCGCACCCGGATGCCACTGGGCTCGTGCGCGTCTCATGCAGTGCCTATGCGCGCGCTGGGCACTTCGAAGAATGCGACCAAAGTGCGGTTGAGGCCTGCGATGGGCCTGCCGCCATGCTCGACTCGACTTATAGTTCTGCTCCGGCGGCGTCGAACACAGCGTCCCGTGATCCGGACCGGGTCGACGTGGTCGCGGAGTATCAGTGCACGTCACGTTGAAGCGGAACAGCTTTCGAAAGATGACCTCGACAGAGCGCGTCAAGAGGCTGAGTCCAAGTAGCAGTGCGGATCGGGCTCCGCTCCGCCCTCGACGTTGATCAAATTGGCAACCGCGATCGCTTCTTCTCGATAGCCATACCCTGCGGCTTCAACGTTGCACTTGTGCCAATCAATACGTTATTCGGCGTACGTCGCCTGGAGCAGGCACTCATAGTCGCTCATCGGCATCAAGTCCATCTCGTTCCGTCGCTCCGCCAGCGACTCCGGCTCCCGGTTCGTATCGGGAACGAATTTTCCGCCTTCGCGATGAAACTGGGTGCCGTAGGTTTGCGGCTCACCTCGGTTGACCTGCACCCTGTCCGTCAGAAGGGCTATCTCGCTCAGAGGTAATCCTCGTCGATCCGTGGTCAGTGCCTGCAGGACCCGCTGCTGAAGAAGGGGATCGGGGCTCGCATGTTGCACGAGTATCCAGAATGACCTCATGCCCTTGTCGCCCACGAGGCTCGGGGTCGGGATGCCATGCGTCTTGACGATCTGCTGCAAGCGATGGAGGTTTTCCGCATCGACCTTGTTCACCTCGCCTAGGGCGGCGGCGTCTTCGGTGGCAACCTTTGTGGCTGAAAGGTCGCGTGCCGCCTGGTCCTTGTCGGCCATGCGGTTCAGCTCATCACGGAGGGTCGGATCGGATGGTGTCGCTACCCGCTGATCCCGCGGCGCTGCATGCGCTCGCGTACTCTCCCACGCGGCGACTCCCGGACATGCTATGCGGACGCGGTCTTTCCGAGGGTCATGTTCCTGCGCCATCAAGACGCTAGAAGAAGCGATGCTGCCCAGCGCAAGCAGAAAACGGAATGTCGCCCTCATGTGCATCGTCCTTGCCTCCTCATTAGCTCCCGACGCGAGCATGAACCTCGGCGTGGCAACTGTGAAGGAGGGGTCTTCGCACCTGGCAGGCCGGACGGCCCTGCCGCAATTCCGACGGTCGATGGAGCGGGTGAAGGGAATCGAACCCTCGTCAGTAGCTTGGGAAGCTACAGCTCTACCATTGAGCTACACCCGCGTCGGGCCTGGATGGTAATACGAGAGCGGCGACCGGGCAAAGGTGGCGGGCATCTGAACGCGTGCGGGGGCAGCTGCGCCGCCTGACCGGGGGCGGCGCATAATCGAGCCAGGGAATCCCTAGAGGGCCGGCTCATGCGTCGCATGCTTTCGCTTTCCATCGCCATCGGGCTGGTGCTGACCGCCGGTGCCGTCGCGGCGCAGTCGCGGACCGTGTCCACGGCCGACATGCCCAAACCCGGGGTCAGCTACATCTCCGGACCTGCGGTCGCCGTCCGCAAGGAGACGGTGAGCACGGGCACCCTGCCCCAACCGGCTCGCCTTTACGTCGGCGGCCAAGTGGCTGTCGGTGGGAGCGACTACCAGGGCCACGGCGACGATGGCTCGTACGCCGGGAGCGGCTACTACGGCGGGGGTTATCCGCCAGGGTACGGCTGGAACGATCGTGACGGCCGCGGTGGTCGCGACCACGATCACGGGCGACCGGGACATGACCACGATCACGACGGACCGGGCGATGGCCATGGTGGCTGGCACGATCGCGACGACAGGCGGGACGGCTCGCTGAGCCTCGCCGCCGGGAGTGGCGGCAATCCCTCGGCGGGCGGTGCCGCCGGCGTGCGACTGGCCCCCGAGCGGCAGCCGGACCGGAACGACCGCCGTCGGGACTGGAACCGGGGCTACTACCAGAACCCCCCGATGCAGCCAGGCACGGGCTTCACGAACAATCGCGCGCCGCAGCCGGGAACGGGGATGGGTTCGGGCAATCAGCCGGGGACCGGCATTCCGATGCGCGGGAATGATGGCGGCTGGCGGGGACACGGGCGCTGACGCGGGACTCGCGCGAGCACCCGTTCGCGGCCGAGGTCACTCCTACCCGAAGGTAGGTAGGGTCGGTAGAATCGGCGGATGCTGATTACGTTCAATGGTCACGCGCGTGTAAGCGCGCCCGCCGTCGCGCCGCGCGCGACGCTGGTCCATGCCGGTCGAGGCGGGTAACGATGACGAGTGACGACGATATGCCGGGCGAAGCCCCCTTCCACCGTCGCATCCGCAGCTTCGTGTTGCGCGAAGGCCGGATGACGCCGGCGCAGCAACGCGCGTTCGACGAGCATTGGGAGCGTTTCGGGCTCGATTACGCCGGCAACGAGCGTGACCTCGACGCCACTTTCGGCCGTCATGCGCCTCGCGTCCTGGAGATCGGCTTCGGCAATGGTGAGGCGCTGGCATGGGCCAGCGAGCACGACCTCGCTCGCGACTATATCGGTGTCGAAGTCCACGGTCCGGGCGTCGGCCGACTGATGAACGCCCTGGCGGCGCGGGAGGCGACCAACGTACGCCTCTACAAGCACGACGCGGTGGAAGTCCTCGAGAACGACATCCCACCCGGCAGCCTCTCCGAAGTGCGCATCTGGTTCCCCGATCCATGGCACAAGAAGCGCCACAACAAGCGCCGGCTGGTGCAGCCCGCCTTCGCGGAACTGCTGGCCTCGCGCATGGCACCGGGTGGCCTGCTCCACCTCGCGACGGACTGGGAGGCCTACGCCGAGCACATGCGCGAGACCATGGAGTCGGCGCCGGGCTGGCGAAATCGCGTGGGCCCGGACGAAGTCGCGGAGCGTCCGGCGTGGCGCATCGAAACCCACTTCGAACGCCGCGGCACGCGCCTCGGGCACGGGGTGTGGGACTTCCTCTACGAGCGGAGCGAATAGCCCTTTACTCGTGGGATCATCTCTTCGCTGCTTCAGCCCTTGTCCACGCCCAGCGCGTATACTCCGGCGGCAACACCACAGCCTGGCAAGACCATGCCACCGCACGCTCCAACCGACCGGACCCGGATAGCCGGCTAGTGGCACTGACCCTCACTCCCGAAATGATCCTCGTGCTGGGCCTGGTGGGCTTCACCATGCTCATGCTCGTTCTGGAGTGGATCCGGCCCGACATGGTCGCCCTGCTCGTGGTGGTCACCATCGGCCTGACCGGCCTGATCCCCGGCGACCAGGTGTTCAACGGCTTCGCCGGTAACGCCGTCATCGCGATCATCGCCATCATGATCATGGGCGCTGGCCTGGATCGCGCCGGCGTGCTCAACCTCACCGCCGCCTTCGTCATGCGCATGGCTCGCGGCGTGGAATCCCGCCTCGGCGTCGTGGTCAACAGCGTGACCAGCCTGTTCAGCGCGGTGATCCCCAGCCAGGCGCTGGCCGCGTTGATGATCCCCGTCACCAGCCGCCTGTCCGCCCGCACCGGCGTGCCGATGTCGCGCCTGCTGCTGCCGATGGCCTTCTGCATCCTCACGGCGACCAACACGACGCTCATCGCGAATTCGCCGCTGATCGTCCTCAACGACCTGATCGCCAGCGCCAACAGCAACCTCCCCCCGGGCGCGCATACGATCCCGAAGTTCGGCCTTTTCAGCGTCACGCCGGTGGGCCTCGTGCTGGCCGTGGCCGGCGTGCTCTTCTTCTACCTGTTCACGCGCAAACTGCTGCCCGAGCGTGAGGACGACCGCCTCAAGGTCACGCCCGGCCGTACCGAGAGCTACTTCGCCGACACCTACGGCATCGCCGGCGAAACGGCCGAGCTGACGGTCACCGCGGAAAGCCCGCTGGTAGGCATGAGCATCGGCGAGGTGGAGCAGTTGCACGGCGCGCCCCTGATCCTGGCCATCAAGAACGGTAACGAGAGCCGCGTGGCCCCACCGTCGGACCAGATGATCTGGGTCGGCACGGTGCTCGGCGTGCTGGCCCCGAAGGACGCGATCATGTCCTTCGCCAACAACCAGCTCTGCCGCGTGTCGATGCGCATGCGCCAGCTGGGCGAGCAGTTCAACACCACGCGCGCGGGTATCTCCGAGGCGGTGGTGCCACCGAGTTCGCGCTTCATCAAGCAGAGCGTGGGCGAGCTGCGCCTGCGCAAGCGTTTCGGTATCTCCGTGTTGGCGGTGAACCGCGGCGACGAAGTGTTCCGCGAAGATGTCCGCGCCGTGACGCTGCGGGCCGGCGACACCCTGGTGCTGCACAGCAAGTGGCGCGACCTCATGCTGGCCGAGGAAGACCGCGACATCGTCGTCGTCACCGACATTCCCAAGGAAGAACAGCGTCCCGGCAAGATCTGGCAGGCCGTGGGCTTCTTCGTGCTCGCGAAGTGCCTCGCCCTGTTCACCCACCTCGACCTCTCGGTGGCGATGATGACCGGCGCCGTGGGCATGCTGCTCACCGGCGTGCTGAACATGGACGAGGCCTATAAGGCCATCAACTGGAAGACGATCTTCGTTACGGCGTGCCTCATTCCGCTGGGCTGGTCGATGGATTCCACCGGCACCGCCTCGTGGATCGCGCAGGAAGTCCTGCAGATCCTGGGGCACGCCCCCCAATGGACACTGCAGCTGTCCATCGCCGTGCTCACGTTGATGTTCTCGCAGGTGATGTCGAACGTGGGCGCCACGGTCATGATGGTGCCCATTGCGATCAGCGTCGCCGTCACCACCGGGGGCAATCCGTCGGCCTATGCGCTGATCGTGGCGGTGTCGTCGTCGAACACCTTCCTGCTGCCTTCGGGCCATCCAGCCTTGATGATGGTGGCCGGCCCCGGCGGCTACCGATCGCGGGATTTCCTGCGCGTCGGCCTTCCGCTCACGATCCTGATCCTGACCCTGACCCTCGTCACGATCAACTTCATGTACCGCTGAGCCTTTGGGGTGACGTGGGAAGCGCGCTGGCGCGCGAATGGGTGCTCGCCCCAACCCCGCAGCCTCGTTCGTCAGGCAAGGTGGACGGCGCCGTCCCTCACCGTGACCGCCACCGGTCGCAAGCGGTCGCCCCGGCAGGGCCCGGCCGTGCAATCGCCGCTCTCCGCCGTGAAGGTCGCCCCGTGGGCGGCGCAGATGATCTGCCCCGAACGAACGAGGAACTTGCCCGGAACGTAGTCCAGGCGTCGCCCCGCGTGCGGGCAGACGTTGAAGTAGGCCCGCGCCTCGTCACCGTGCCGATAGACCATCAACGACTCCACCTCCCCGGCGACGAGGGCTTCGACTTCGATGGCGTTGCCATCGGGGATGTCCGCCAGGAGGCAGAGGGGCTCGGATTCAATGGCGGGTGTCATGGCACTTGTCTATGGGGGTGGGATGCCCCAAGGTACAGGGCTCGCATGCATGTCATTGTGCCATATACGGATTTTTAACCAATGCGCCTCGTCTTCCCGCCCATCCGCCGCTCGCGTAACCCTCTCGTCCGCGCCCTGTCGCTGGTGCTGGGCCTTGCCGTGGTGGGCGTGCTGCTCGTGTTCGGCGTGGTCGTGCTCGGCGTACTGTTCGTCGGCGGCCTGGTCTTCTTCGCGGTACGCCAGTGGAAGCTCTCGCGCGGCCGCGTCGCGGGCGGTGCCAAGCCCGCAGCCAAGGAGCCGGACGTGCTGGAAGGCGAATTCGTGGTCATTCGGCAGAGCCGGCCGGTCCACCACTGATACCCGCAAGAAGCGGATGGTGACGGGCCCCGGCCCGTCCTACGCTGGTCTCCCATGAAGGAGGCCACCATGAATCTCCAGGCTTGCACCATGCGTCCCGCCGCCGACGATGCCCTCGAACGTGTCCGCGCCGCCCTCGAGCGCGACGACGGCGCGACCGACCTCACTAGCCTCGCCGTCGTCGCGGGACTGAGCCCGACCCACCTGCAACGGGCGTTTCGCCGCCGCTATGGCGTCAGCCCGGCTGAATACGCCCGCGCCCGTCGCTTCGGCCAATTGCGCGAAGCCTTGCGCGAAGGCGCCGCCGTGACCGACGCCGTCTACGAGGCGGGCTTCGGTTCCGGCAGCCGGGTGTACGAAGAAAGCGATCGCCGCCTCGGCATGACGCCGGCCAGCTACCGCGCCGGTGGCGCGGGGGCGTCCATCCGCTACACGACCACCAACACGCCGCTCGGCCAGTTGCTGGTCGCCACGACGGCGAAAGGAATCTGCTCGGTCACCCTGGGCGAGGACGATGCGGAACTCGAAGCCCGCCTTGCCGCGGAGTTCCCCCTCGCGCAGCGGGAACGGGTGGACGAGGGCCGCGAGGAGTGGCTCGATGCCGTGATCGGCCGGGTCGCCAACGAACTTGGCTGGAGCGACCGCGAGTCGCCGGCGATGCCGCCGCTCGACATCGCCGCCACGGCGTTCCAGTGGCGGGTCTGGGACGCGCTGACGCGCATCCCTCGGGGTGAGACGCTCAGCTACGGCGAACTGGCCGCGAAGCTCGGCGTGCCCAAGGCGGCACGCGCCATCGGCCGTGCCTGCGGAAGCAACAAGCTGGCCTTGCTGGTGCCGTGCCACCGGATCATCCGGGAGGACGGAAGCCTTGGCGGCTGGCGTTGGGGCTTGGATATCAAGCAACAACTGCTTGCCACCGAACGTGCCATGAAAGCCACTCAAGGCTGACCCCGAAACGTTTCGCTACCGCGGTCCACGCGGCAACGATATCTTGCGGCATTCCGCCGGATCCCCGTATGTCAGACGCCGCCTGTACGAACCAAGCCCCCGCTTCCGTCGCCACCGATCCGCGCTGGATGGTGCCGTTGTCCCTGTTCGCCCTGTACGTGATCTGGGGCTCCACCTACCTGGCCATCCGCTACGCGCTGGTGAGCTACCCGCCCTTCACGCTGGCCGCGATCCGCTTCGCCGTCGCGGGCGTGCTGCTCTTCGCCGTGCTACGGGTGCGTGGCGAAGCCCTGCCCACGGCGCGGCAGTGGAAGAACGCGGCGATCGTGGGCACGCTGCTCCTCGCCGGCGGTAACGGGCTCGTCTGTTTCGCCGAGCAATCGGTCGGCTCGGGCATCGCCGCCGTGGCGGTGGCGAGCATGCCTTTGTTCGCCGCCGTCTTCGGCGGCATCTATGGCGAGTGGCCCACGCGCCGGGAAACATCCGGCCTCCTGCTCGGCTTCGTCGGCGTGATCGTGCTCAATCTCGGCACGGGCCTGTCGGGGGCTCCGCTGGGCGCCATCGCGCTGATCGTCGCGGCGATGTCGTGGGCCTTCGGCTCCGTGTGGTCCAAGCGGCAAGACATGCCCAAGGGGCCGATGAACACCGCCGCGCAGATGCTCTGCGCCAGCGTCTCGCTGGCGATCATCGCCCTGCTGCACGGCGAGCGCATCCCCGCCCATCCGGAAGTGGGTGCCACCATGGCGCTCGCCTACCTCGTGGTCTTCGGCTCGATCATCGCGTTCAGCGCGTACCTCTACGTGTTGAAGACGGTGCGACCCGCCCTCGCCACCAGCTACGCGTACGTCAACCCGCCGGTGGCCGTGCTGTTCGGCGTGGCGCTCGCGGGGGAGCATGTCGGCGCCTTCGACCTCGCCGGCATGGCGATCATCCTCCTCGGCGTCGGGATCATCACGATGATGCGGGTGCGCAAGGCGCACTGAGTCGGTACGGCGGATATGTGACGGGCGTCGCAACCTCCAACCGTGCCGACGCTTTTTCAGAATTATTCGATGTCCGTCATTCTCACGACTCCCTAGGCTGGCCTGCCTCGTTACGGAGTGAGGCCTTGGCTCGGACCGGATCGATACCTTTCGGCTGCTCGCAAAGCCGTCGCTGGTGGATGGCGCGCATGACCACGGTCTTCGGCGTGGCGATCGCCGCGATCGCATCCTGCCAGCGGTTCCATCCCCACGCGCCGGATCCGCGGGGCCTCGCGCAGGAACTCGCCGATGCGGATGCGTGCCTCGACGGCGGCGGGTCGTGGTCGCTGGATGCCCGCCGATGCGTGCGTCGCGCGGACACCCTCGAAGGCGCGGCGCCATCCTGGCGCGATTGATCCGGCGAACGAACGCGCTCGCTAAAGCAGCATGCCACCCGACACTTCAATGCGCTGGCCATTGACCCATCGGTTCTCGTCCGACAGAAGCGACGCGATCATGGGACCGATGTCGTCCGGCACACCGGCTCGTCCGAGCGCGGTGAAGTCGGCCACCCTCCTGTTCACGTCGGGATTGTCCCGCACCATGCCGCCGCTGAAGTCCGTCTCCACGGCACCCGGCGCGACGCAGTTCGCCGTGATGCCGCGCGATCCCAGCTCCTTGGCCAGGTAGCGCGTGAGCACCTCCACGGCACCCTTCATGGCCGCGTAGGGAGCACTGCCAGGCATCGATACACGGGTAAGGCCACTGGACACCGTCACGATGCGGCCGCCATCGCGCAGCAAGGGAAGCAGCGCCTGGGTCAGGAAGAACACTCCCTTGAAGTGCACCTGGTAGAGCGCGTCCACCTGCGCCTCGGAGGTCTCCGCGATCAGCGCGTGGTGCGAAGTGCCCGCGTTGTGCACGAGGTAATCGAAGCGGTCGGTTCCGAGCTGTTGCAGGGCTTCCTGCAGGCGCTGGGTAAAGCCGGCGAACGCGGCGGTGTCGCCGGTGTCCAGCTGGAGGGCCACGGCCTGCGCACCCTCCGCGGCGGCCATCGCGACGACCGCGTCGGCCTCCGTGCGATTGGTGTGATAAGTGAAGATGCTGGACACGCCACGGCGAGCCAGGTGCTGCACCGTATTGCGGCCCAACCCGCGGCTGCCGCCCGTGATCACCGCGATTCGGCCTTTGGCTTCGGAAGCTTGCATGACGTACTCCTGCTGGATGAGCGTGCAGGTTATGCCTCCGCCTAACCCGGCCGAATGCCGGAAGTGGTCGTCTTCTTGCCTGATCCTGTCGCCCCGCGGCCGCGACCAGCCCGGCAGGATAGGATGCGCACCATCAGCCCCACCTTCGGATGCCCGCCATGTCCCGCCAGCTGCTCGAGGCCATCAAGCGCTACACGGACACCCGCGGAGGCGCTTCGCCGTGGTTCACTGCGATCGACGACGTGGTGATCATGCGGGCCGACTTGCCGCATCGTTCGCAGGTCCTGTTCCGCCCGTCGCTTTGCGTGGTGGCCCAGGGTGCCAAGTGGAGTGCCTTCGGCGACCGGCGCTACGAGTACGGTGCGGGGCAGGCGCTGGTGGTCAGCGTCGAGATGCCCGCGTTCAGCCGTGTGGTGCAGGCCAGTCCCGACGAGCCCTTCCTGGGAGTCGCCATCGGACTGGACCCGAAAGTGCTGGGCCAGTTGATGGAGGAATTGCCGTCACCGGTGCGACCGTCGCCAGGCGTGGCGCGCGGCGTCTTCGTAACCCACTACGACGGGCCGCTTTCGGACTGCGTGCTGCGCCTGGTCCGGCTGCTCGACACGCCGGATGCCATCCCCCATGTGGCACCGCTGATCAAGCGCGAGATCGCCTATTGGCTATTGACGGGGCCGCACGCCGCCGATGTGGCCAAGGTGACGCTCGGCGACCCGGGCACGCGGCGCGTGGTCAGCGCCGTACAGGCGCTTCGCGCCAACTTCGCGGGGCCCATGCGCATCGACGAACTGGCAAGCATCGCGCAGCTGAGCCCATCGTCGTTTCACCGGCACTAGAAGGCGCTCACGTCGATGACGCCACTGCAGTACCAGAAACGGTTGCGGCTGCTGGAAGCGCGGCATCTGCTCGTGGCGGGGCAAGCCAATGCTGAAACCGCGGCCTACCGCGTCGGATACGAAAGCCCTTCCCAGTTCAGCCGCGAGTATGCGCGCATGTTCGGGTCGCCACCGCGCCGGGATGCGGTGGCGATCCGGAGCGGTGACGACCCTGCGATCACAACTCCCGCAGTGCCGTCGTCACCGGCACCCGCGCCGCACGCAGTGCGGGGAACAATCCGCCGATGAAACCGATGGCGAGCGCCCACTTGATGCCGGTCCATAGCAACGCTGCGCTCACGTGGAAGCGGAAGACCACCTGACTGAAGTTCGCGCCCAGTGTGGAAGCGGTGTAGCCGTTGAAGACGATCCACACGATGCCTGCGCCTATGATGCCTCCCAATAGCGCAAGCAACATCGTCTCGAGCATCACCGACACCACCACGGGCACGCCGCGGAAGCCGATCGCGCGCAACGTGGCGATCTCGCGCGCACGGGCCTGGATGGCTGCGAACATCGTGTTGAGCGCACCGAACACGGCACCGATCGCCATGATGATGCCGACGGTGATGCCCACCGCGCGCAGCACCTTGGTCAGCCCTTCGGACTGCTTGCCGAAGTATTCGCGCGTGGTCGTCACGTCCACCTTCAGGCGCGGGTCCGCGGCGAGGCTGGCCTTGAACGTGTCGAATGCCTTGGGCGAATCGAGCAGTACCGTCACCGACTGCACGCTGCTGCCGCGACGATAGGCCGAGGCGACGCTTTGCGTGTCGCCCCACAGTTCCGACTCGAGCGCGTCGTTCGAGGCGAACGCGCCGACCACCGTCCACGTCTGGCCCGCCAGGCGGATGCTCTTGCCGACGTCGAGGCCCTCGAACTGCGCTTTCGCACCCGTGCCGACGATCAGCTCGCGCAAGCCAGGCTTGAACCTGCGTCCCTCGACGATCTTCACCTGGTCGCGCAGCGACCATACGTCCTCGCTCACACCACGGATAGGCACGTTCGAATCGCTGTTCGGATCGCCCTTGCGCGGCAGGTTGGCCACGACCACCAGTTCGCCCGACGCGATCGGCTTGCCCTGTGCATCCTTCTTCACGCCCGGCGCCTGGATCACGACGTTGGCACTGTCGCGGTCGAGGATGGAATTGAGCTCCGCCTGCGAGCCGCCGCGCAGCACGATGGCCGTGTGATCGTTGCCGGTGGATCGCAGCGTGTCGGCGAAGCCTTCACTCATGGCGAGCATCGCCACCAGCACGCCCACGACGCCGGCGATGCCGACGACGACCACCGATGAGGACCCCAGCCGTTGCGTGACCGTCGCGAGGCCGACCTTCGTGACCTCCCATGTTTGCCGCCCACGCCGCGTGAACGCCATCCAGAGGGCCAGCACGACGGCGAGGGCGACGATGCCGGGCCACGGCAACACGATCCAGATGGCCAGGAAGATCGCCACGATCAGCAGGGTGAGCAGACGGGCGCCGAACTTCTTCGCGAATTTCATCGTATGTCTCCTCAGCGACCGGCGAGCGCGTCGACGATGTTCAGGCGCATGGCGCGGATGGCGGGCAACGCACCGACGAGCGCACCGATGACCAGCATCAGCACGATGCCCAGGATCCAGGTCTGCATGCCGATGGGTGGCAGGTTGAGCATGCCGCCACTGCCCTTGGCGACGATCGGCACGATAACGCCCGCGAGCGCCAGCCCGAGCACGCCACCCAGCAGGAGCAGGAGCACGCCTTCCGCGAGCACCATCCCGAGGACGCTGCGACTGGAAAAGCCGATGGTTTTCAGCACGGCCAGTTCGCTGGTTCGCTCGCGCACCGCCTGCGCCATGGTGTTTCCCGTGAGCAGGATCAGGGTGAAGAACACGGCACCCATGATGGCCGAGACGATGAGGCCGATATTGCCCAGCTGCTTCGCAAAGGAGGCGTTGAACGCCTGCTCGGTCTGCGTCTTGGTCTCGTGGTCGGAGTTGGCCGACAGCGCGTCGATCGCCTTCGCCACCGCGTCCGCCTTGTCGGCGGAGGTCAGCTGCACGACATACCAGCCCACGGTGGTGCCCACGCTTTGAAAGGCGTTGGCGTCCTCGAAATACTTGTGGTGGAAGAAGAACTGCTGGTCGGTGCCGTTCGCCGCGCCCTTCGCCGGCGTGTAGATGCCGACGAGGTCGAAGGGCCAGGTCTTGTCGCCATTGCGCTGCGGGAAGATCGTCGACTGCAGCGGAATCTTGTCGCCAACCTTCCAGCCGAAGCGCTTCGCCAACGCCTCGCCCACGATCGCGCCCGTGCGGGTGTTCTCGAACGCCTTGCGTTGCTCGGGCGGCAGGATGATCTCGTGGTAGATGTCGAGGTAGTTGTCGCTTACCGCGAAGCTGAGCACGAAGTTCTTCGGATCCTGGTAGATGCCGCCGAACCAGTTGGCGTAGCCCACGGCCTTGACGCCCGGCACCGCCTGCATGCGCGTCGAGAGACTCGCGGGAAGCGACTGGATGATGGAATAGCGGGACGCCGTCAGGAGGCGGTCGACGCCGATCACGCTACCTCCCGAAGAGAACGCGGCGCGGGTGGCGTCGAGCATGCCGAACAGCAGGAAGGCGGCGAGGATCGACACGAGGGTGAAGAACGTGCGTGCCTTGCGCCGGAACAGCGCGGCCCAGATGAGGTGCAGGTATTTCATGCCGGCATCCTCCGGGTCAGGCCGCGGTCTGCTCGACGAGGGTGCCCTTGTCGAGGTGCAGCGTGTGGTTGGCGTATTCCGCGGCCTTGGGATCGTGGGTCACCATCACGATCGTCTTGCCGTGTTCGCGATTGAGTTCGCGCAACAGGCCGAGGATTTCCTCTGCCGACTGGCGGTCGAGGTCGCCGGTCGGTTCGTCGCAGACCAGCAGCGTCGGATCGGAGACGATCGCGCGGGCGATCGCCACTCGCTGCTGCTGCCCGCCCGACAGTTCCGACGGTTTGTGCGAGGCGCGGTCGGCAAGACCCACCAGTTGCAACGCGATCGACGCGTTCTGCTTGCGCTGCGCTCCGGAGAGCTTCGTCAGCAGCAACGGCAGCTCGACGTTGCGCTGGGCGCTGAGCATCGGCATGAGGTTGTAGAACTGGAACACGAAGCCGACGTGCGCGGCGCGCCATTTCGCCAGCGCACCGGCGCCGAGTTGGTCAATGCGGTCGCCACCTACCGTAATGCTGCCGCCGGAGGGTGTGTCGAGGCCGCCGATGAGGTTCAGCAAGGTGGTCTTGCCGGAGCCCGACGGGCCCATCAGCGCGAGGAAGTCGCCTTCCTCGATCTTGAGGTCGACGCCGTGCAGCACTTCGACCTTCTGCCGTCCGCGCTCGTAGACCTTCGAAAGATCCTGGATGTCGATCAAGGTGGCCATTGCTATGTCTCCGTGCGTTGTCAGGGCGTCGTGGTGGCGGTGCGGACGGCGGTGCCGTCGGCAAGGTCGTCGGGTGGCGAAACGATCACGGTGTCGCCGGCGGCAACGCCGTCGGTGACGAGGCGCAGGTCGCCGTTGGCCTGTTTCGCCGCGGTGACAGGGCGTCGCGCGGCCTTGCCGTCGGCGACGGTGTAGACGATGTCGCGATCGTCACGACGCACAACGGCCGCCGCGGGGACCATGACGCCCTTTGGCGCGCTTGTCTGGGTGGGCGCGCGCCGATCGAGGAAGGACACGCGCACACCCATGTCGGGAACAATGCGGGCATCCTTTTGCTCCAGCGCCACACGGACCTTCACCGTGGCCTTGCCACGATCGGCGGCGGGCACGATGGCGATGACGTGCGCAGGGATACGCCACTCGGGATACGCATGGAGGACGGCTTCGGCGGGCATGTCCGGCTGCACGCGACCGATATAGGCCTCGTTGACGTCGACATCGATCTCCAGCGAGTCCATGTCCACGATGGTGCCCACGCCGGTACGGGTGAAGCCGCCACCGGCCGAGAGCGGCGAGACGATCTCACCCACCTGCGCCGCCTTATCGGTGATCACGCCGTCGAAGGGCGCACGGACCACCGTGTATTCGAGGTTGACCTGCCCGACACCCACCTGGGCGTCGGCGGCATCGGCCTGGCGGCGCGCCGTGTTGAGTTGCGCACGCAGCGTGTTCGCCTGCGTGCGCGTCTGCTCGGCGAGCTGGCGGGAGACCAGGCCGCGGCCGACCAGCGCTTCCTGCCGGTCCGCGTCGCGGCGCGCCTGTTGGAGCTGCGCTTCGCTCTGCATGACGTTCGCATGCGCCGCCGCCGCGTTGGCGCGCGCCGAATCCAGGCTGGCCCGGAGCGCGTTGTCTTCGAGCCGCGCCAGCACCTGGCCTTTCTTCACCCGGTCTCCTTCCTCGATGAGGACCTCGACCAGGCTGCCGGTGATCTGCGCCGACACCGTGGCCTGGCGCCGGGCCGTGACGTAACCGGTGGCTTGCAGGACCGCACCCGCCTCGCTGGCGGCACTGGGGGCGACGGCCGTGGCGGTGCGGACTTCGACGGGACGCCGGGCCAGGAAGGCCCACGCACCACCCGCCACGATCAGGACGACCACCAGCAGGGCCGCCGCGATCAGCGCGGTGCGTCCGCCGGAACCTCCCCCACCCCCGTGTCCTTCCTTGTGCGACTTGTCGATCTTCAGCTGCCGGAGCAGCTCGGTGTTCGAATTCATCTTCCCTATTCCCCATGCGACTGCCGCAGCAAGATCATGCGGCCCGCGCGGACCGTGCACCACTTTTAGCCATCAGTCATCTGCCGTGACAGGTGTCACCTGATACGCTTGGCGGATGAATACCGTCATCCCTTCGCCGGCCCAGCCGAGCATCCCCGTCATGGGGCGCAGCGAGCGCTTTCCGGTCCGCCGTGTCTTCTGCATCGGGCGCAATTACGCCGATCACGCTCGTGAAATGGGCGCCTCGGTGGACAAAGCGAACCCGATGTTCTTCACCAAGCCGGCCGATGCCATCGTGACCGATGGCGCCGATGTCCCCTACCCGACCGCCACCACCGACCTGCACCACGAGGTGGAGATGGTTGTCGCCCTGGGTGCCGGTGGCTCGAACCTCTCCGTCGAGGACGCCGCGAAGATCGTCTGGGGCTACGGCGTGGGCCTGGACCTCACCCGCCGGGACCTGCAGGCGCAGGCGAAGGCCAAGGGCGCACCCTGGGACGTGGCCAAGGCATTCGACCATTCCGCACCCGTTTCGGCCCTGGTGCCGGCCAGCGAAGCCGTGCCGACGGCAGCAACCCGTATCGCACTCGAGGTCAACGGCGAAGTGCGCCAGCAGGCCACGCTTGCCGACATGGTGCTGGACGTGCCGGAAATCCTCAGTGCGTTGTCGCGCCTGTTCGAACTGAAGGCGGGTGATATCGTGTACACCGGCACGCCGGCGGGCGTGGCTGCGCTACAGCGGGGTGACCGCTTCCGCGCCACGCTCGAAGGCATCGCCACGCTCGAGGGGCGCGTGGCCTGACTTCGCGACGTGCCGACATAAGGATCGTTAGCTTCCATCGTTCGCTGCCATGCCATGAGGAGAAGGGCCGATGAGCTTCATCGCGGAATTCAAGAAATTCGCGCTGCGCGGTAACGTGGTCGACCTCGCCGTCGGTGTCGTGATCGGCGCCGCGTTCGGCAAGATCGTCACGTCGCTGGTCGACAACATCATCATGCCGCCGCTCGGCTGGGCCATCGGCGGCATCGACTTCTCCGACTGGAAGTGGGTACTCAAGCCCGGCGACCCCGCCACCAAGACGGCGGAAGTCGCGGTGCAGTACGGCGTCTTCATCAACGTGCTGATCCAGTTCGCCATCGTTGCCTTCGCCATCTTCCTCGTCGTGAAGGCCATCAATCGGCTCACCCACCGCGAAGAGGAGAAACCGGCGGCACCGCCGGCGGACGTGGCCTTGCTGACCGAAATCCGCGACCTGTTGAAGCAGCAGAACCGCACACCGTAAACGTGGATGGCGGCCACTCGCCGCCACCCCCATGACTTCCGGCCTACTTGCCGCTTTTGCCCCGGCGCAATAATCGGTCTTTCCGTCCCCGGGGGTCATACATGCGCCACACGTTCCGTCTGCACGCGCTCGCCGCGTGCCTTGCGCTCGCCTTTTCCGCCCATGCCGCCGACAAGGCCACCACGATTCCGGACAAGGCGGTCGCCGCGGCCACGCAGCTGCGCGACCGCGCGATGAAGGACAACACCGGGTACGAATTCGTCGAAGGCCTGACCACGGAAGTGGGCCCGCGACTGGCCGGCAGCCCCGCCGATGCGCGCGGCGTCGCCTGGACCGTGGCCAAGTTCAAGGCCATGGGCTTCGACAAGGTCTACACCGAGAAGGTGAGCTACCCGCTCTGGGAGCGCCGCAGCGAGCACGCCGAGATCGTCGCGCCGTATCCCCAGCCGCTGGCGCTGACCGCGCTCGGTTATTCGGCAGGCACGCCCAAGGGTGGACTCAGCGCGGAAGTGATCGGCTTCGATGACCTCGACGCGCTGAAGAAGGCGGACCCGGCGAAGATCAAGGGCAAGATCGTCTACGTCAGCACGCACATGCACCAGCAGAAGGACGGCCACGACTACCGCGAGGGCTCCACCACGCGTACCGCCGGTGCCGTGATCGCCGCGAAGTTGGGTGCGGCCGCCTACCTGCTGCGCTCGGCCGGCACCGACCCGCACAGCCGCACGCCGCATACGGGCGTCACCGGCTTCCAGGATCCCAAGGAGGCCATCCCCGCCGCGGCGCTGTCGCTGCCGGACGCCGACCAGCTCGAGCGCATCCTGAAGGAAGGCAAGCCCGTCACGCTGAAGCTGGACCTCGACGTCGGCGTCACCGGCATGTACGAAGGCAGCAACGTCATCGCGGAAGTAACCGGCGCGAAGCATCCCGACCAGGTCGTCGCCATCGGCGGCCACCTCGATTCGTGGGACCTCGGCACCGGCGCGATCGACGATGGCGCCGGCGTGGCGATCGCCGCCGCCGCCGCGAAGCTGATCAAGGACATGCCGCAGCGGCCGGACCGCACCATCCGCGTCATCGCCTTCGCGAACGAGGAGATGGGCCTGTGGGGTGGCCGCGCCTACGCCGAAGCGCATGCGAAGGAGGTCTCCACGTTCCAGCTCGGCACGGAGTCCGATTTCGGCGCGGGTCGCATCTGGCGCATGACCGCTAGCGTGAAGCCGGAAGCGCGCGGCGCGATCGAACAGATCGCGAAAGTGATCGCGCCGATCGGCGTCGCCTACGACGCGACGAAGCCCGGCGGCGGTGGCTCCGACCTCTCGCAGATGCACGCGAAGGGCATGGCCGCGCTGTCGCTCACCCAGGACGGCACGGACTACTTCGACTACCACCACAACGCCAACGACACGCTCGACAAGATCGACCCGAAGGCGCTGGCGCAGAACGTGGCGGTATATGCCACGTTCGCGTACATGGCCGCGCAGGCTAACGGCGATTTCGGCTCGGCGCCCGGTGCCTTCGCGAACGACGGCGCGCACGACTGATCGCGCCTCCCGAGAAACGGGGGAGGCTTGGTGGGAGCCGACCCTGTCGGCGATGGCAAGGCTTGCGCAAGCTCCCATCGCCGACAGGGTCGGCTCCCACCAGGCGAGAAGCAATGTCATCGCAGCATGACGGCCGTCGACGGAACGCTGGCGCTCAATGTGCCGGGTTGGTCTCGAGCTTCTTCGCCGGGGCCAGCCTGTCCTGCAGGCGGTTCATGTAGAGATAGATCACCGGCGTGAGGTAGAGCGTCAGGATCTGCGACACCACCAGGCCACCCACCACGGCAAGGCCCAGGGGGCGCCGGGTTTCCGCGCCCGCGCCAATGCCGAGCGCGATCGGCAACGTGCCCGCGAAGGCCGCCATCGACGTCATCATGATCGGACGAAAACGCACGCGACAGGCTTCGAAGATCGCGTCGAACGGTGCCATGCCTTCCTCGCGCTGACGCTCCAGCGCGAAGTCGATCATCATGATCGCGTTCTTCTTCACGATGCCGACGAGCATGATGATGCCGACGAACGCGAAGAGGTCGAGCGACGCGTTGAAGACGACAAGCGTAAATAGCGCTCCCACCGCCGCGGCCGGCAAGCCGGAAAGGATCGTCAACGGATGGATGAAGCTCTCGTAGAGGATGCCGAGCACGAGGTAGATCACGAAGACGGCCAGCAGCAGGAGCAGGCCCATGCCCTTGACGGAATCCTGGAAGGCCTGCGCCGTGCCTTGCACGCTGCCGCTCAGCGTCGGCGGCAGCTTCATCTCGGTCGTAGCGCGGTCGATGCTTGCCACCGCATCACTGAGTGACACGCCGGGAGCAAGGTTGAACGACACCGTGACAGCGGGTAGCTGGCCCTGGTGGTTCACCGTGAGCACCTGCGGCTTGCGTTGAAAACTGGCGACCGTGTTCAACGGTATGAGCTTGCCGCTGTCGGACGTGACATAGAGCCGCGACAGCACCGCAGGATCGTCCTGCATGCGCCGCTCGACCTGCAGGATCACCCAATACTGCGTGGCCGCCCCATAGATCGTGGAAATCTGGTTCTCACCGAACGCCGTGCCGAGCGCCGTCTGCACCTGGTCCATGGTGAGGCCCAGGGGCGCGAGCTTGTCACGGTTGACGGTGACCACCACGGAGGGACTGTTGAGATCGAGGTCGGTGGTGACGTCCTGGAAACCGGGCAGCTTCTGGAACGCGGTGACGAGCCTGCCCGACCAGTCGTACAGCGCCTGCAGGTCGGTGGACTGCACCGTGTACTGGTATTGCGCCTTGGACTGACGACCGCCGACCTGGATCGCCGGCGGGTTCTGGATATAGGTGCGGATGCCCGGCACCTCGGCGAATTCCCGCCGCAGCGACTGGATGATCTCGTCCGGCGTCGTGTGCCCGCGCTCGTCGCGCGGCTTGAGGCGCAGCAGCAGCGATCCGTTGTTCACGGTCGAACGCGCGCCACCCGCACCCACGCTCGACATGACGGCCTCGATGTTCGGGTCCTTCCTCGCGATATCGGCCAGCGCCTGCTGCCGGGCCGACATCGCGGCGAAGGAAATATCGGTCGGGCCTTCCGTGGTCACACGCAACTGGCCGCTGTCCCCGGCGGGAATGAAGTCCTTCGGCGTGATGACGAACAAGACGCCCGTGGCGACGAGGCTGAGCGCGAAGACGCCGAGGACGGTGCGCGGGTGTCGCATGCCCCAGCCGAGCGATTGCGTATAGCCGCGCGTCACGGCGCCGAATCCGCGATCGAACCAGGCCACGACAAAACTACGCTTGTCGTGGGCATGCGCCTTGACGAAGCGGCTGCACAGCATCGGCGTCAGGGTGATCGAAACGAAACCGGAGATCAGGATCGACACGCTGATGACCACGGCGAACTCGTGGAACAGGCGGCCGACGATGCCGCCCATGAACATCACCGGGATGAACACCGCGACGAGTGACAGCGTCATCGAGAAGATCGTGAAACCGATCTCCCCCGCGCCCTTCACGGCCGCGTCGAACGGCGCCTCGCCCGCCTCGATATGGCGCATGATGTTTTCCAGCATCACGATGGCGTCGTCGACGACGAAGCCGACGGCGAGCGTCAGCGCCAGCAGCGATAGGTTATCGAGACTGTAGCCGAGGGCGAACATGGCACCGAAGGTGCCGAGCACCGAGATGGGCAACGCCACGGCGGGAATGAGCGTGGCCGACGCATTGCCCAGGAACAGGTAGATCACCAGCACAACGAGGACGCCGGCGAGCAACAAGGTGAACTGGACGTCGTGCACCGATTCCCGGATCGACTCGGAACGGTCGTACATGACGTTGAGCTTCACCGACGGGGGCAGCGTCTGCGTGAACCCCGGCAGCAAGGCGAGGATGTTGTCGACCGTCTCGACCGTATTGGCGCCCGGCTGGCGCTGGATGGCCAGGGTGATGGAACGCCCGCCGTTGAACCAGCTCGCCTTCTGGTCGTCCTGCACGCTATCGCGCGGCGTGGCGATGTCGGAGAGCCGAACGGGTGCCCCATTGCGATACGCGACGACCACCTGACCGTAATCCGCAGCGCGCATCAACTGGCCGTCCGAGCGGATCGAGAGCAGCTGCCGCTGGCCGTTGAGCGACCCGGTGGCCTTGTTCACGTTGGCGGCGGCGATGGCGTCGCGCATCTTGTCCACGCCGATGCCCGTGGCGGCCAGCCGGTCGGGATCGACGGCGATGCGCACGGCGTATTTCTGCGAGCCGTAGACGTTCACCTGGGCCACGCCGTCGACCATCGACAGGCGCTGGGCCAGTTCCGTCTCCGCGAAGTCGTCCACGGTGGAGAGCGGCAGCGTCGACGACTGCATGGTGAGGTAGAGGATCGGTGCGTCGGCCGGATTCACCTTGCGATACGTCGGCGGCGTGGGCATCTCGCGGGGCAACTGGCGCGTCGCGGCGGAGATGGCCGCCTGCACGTCCTGCGCGGCACCGTCGATGCTGCGGTCGAGGGCGAAGGTGACGGTGATGGCCGTCGAGCCCAGCGAGCTGGACGAGGTCATCGAGTCGATGCCGGCGATGGTCGACAGCTGCGCTTCCAGCGGCGTGGCGACCGACGAGGCCATCGTCTCCGGCGAGGCGCCTGGGAGACTGGCACTGATGTTGATGGTCGGGAAGTCGACGTTCGGCAGCTCGTTGACCGGCAGTTTCGGGTACGCCGCGATGCCGAAGATCACCAGCGCCGCCATCAGCAGCGTGGTCATCACGGGCCGACGGATGCAGAGTTCCGGCAGGTTCATGGGCGCGCCCTCAGCCCTTGTCGATGCGCACGCGGGCGCCGTCGACGAGCAGCATCTGGCCTTCGGTGACGACGCGCTCGCCGGCCTGCAGGCCCTTATCCACGACCACGCGGTTCGCGGTGGTCGCACCGGTGCTTACCGTGCGCTGCTCGACCGTGCCGTCCGCCTTCACCACGAAGACGAAGGTTCCGGCGGTCGAGCTTTGCAGGGCGACGACGGGAATGCTGATCGCATCGGAAAGTCGTGTCGTCGGCAGCGTCACCTCCGCGAACTGGCCCGGCGTCAGGCGGCCGTCGGCGTTGGCGAAGCGGCCCTTGAGGACGATCGTGCCCGTGGTGGCGTCCACCGCGTTGTCGATGAATTCCAGCTCGCCCTTCAGCGGACCGCCATCGTCGCCGGGAATCTTCGCCTGCACGGGGACGGGCCCACGGCGCAGGCTGTTGCGCACGGCCGAGAGGCTGTCTTCGGGAATGGAGAAGGCCACCCGGATCGGATCGATCTCGTTGAGCACCACAATGTCGGTCGTGTCCGCGCTGAGCGTGGCGCCCGGATAGGCGAGCGGCGCGCCGGTCACGCCGTCGAAGGGCGCGACGATGGTGGTGAAGTCCAGTTGGGTCTTCGCCGCGCGCGCGGCGGCTCGGTCGCTTTCCAGGGCCGCGCGAGCCACGCCGAGGTTGGCCTTGTAGAGGTCGAAGTCGGCCCGGCTCACGAAGCCTTTGCCGAGCATGTTCTGGTAGCGCGCCTGGTCGGCCTCGGCCTTCGCCAGCTGCGCCTGGTCGCGCGCGACGTTGCCCATGGCTTCGTCGTACGCGGCCTGGAGTGGACGCGGATCGACCTTGGCGAGCAGGTCGCCTTTCTTCACGTGGGTACCGGGCGTGAAGGCCAGTGTTTCCAGTTGGCCGTCGACGCGGGAACGGACATTCACCGTGGAATAGGCTTCGGCCCTCCCGATCACCTTGAGCGACAGGTCGATCTCACCGCGCGTCGCCACGGCCGTGGTCACGGGCACGCCCGCGTCCTGGGCTTTGCCGGGTGCACGCGTCGCCTTGCCGCCCGCCTCATGCCGCCACAGGCCGAAAACGACAGCCACGACAGCCAGGAGGCCGACGATAAGGAGGAGTTTCTTCCCGGGGGATCGCTGCATGTGGGGCTCCGGCCGAATCCTTGGGGTTCGGTCGCCACGCTGGGGAGGCGCGGGCTGGTTTCAGGGACGGTTATCCGTAGAAGCTAACGCGCATGCCGGCGATCGGTTGACTGGGGTTCAGCTTTCCTCGACGGGCCCGTCCAGCCCCTGGAGGTTTTCCTTCATGCGGTCCAGCACGGCAAGCATGGTCTGCAGGTCGCCCGTCGAGATGCCCTGGGTGGCGTCCCGACGCAAGCCACGGGCGATCTCCTCCATGTCGTCGATGATCCCGCGCGCCTGGTCGGTATCGTGCAGGCGCCAGGCCCGGCGGTCCTTCGGGTCGGCACGGCGCTCGACGAACCCTGCCGTCTGCAAGCGATCGATCACGCGGCCCACGGCGATGGGCTCCATGTCGAGCTGCTCCGCCAGTTCGTTCTGGCGCATGCCGGGCCGGCGGTGGAGCGCTTTGAGGGCGCGCCATTGGGCACGCGTCAGTCCGAACCGCACGGCCCGTCGATCGAAGTGCTTGCGGAAGAGCAAGGTCACGTCGTTGATGAGGTATGCGAACGAGATATCTTCGACTTTGAGTTCGGCCATGGCCTTCGGTGGATCGCTGGTATGTCGGGACCATCCTAGCCAAATGCCGCGTGGCCGTCACAAGGAGTTTTCCTATGAATTTCCAAGTGCTCGAAGCGGATATCACCACGCTCCGCGTCGATGCGATCGTGAACGCCGCGAACGAATCGCTCCTGGGTGGCGGCGGCGTCGACGGCGCCATCCATCGCGCGGCCGGACCGGCCCTGCTGGCCGCTTGCCGCGGCCTGCCGGAAGTGCGCAGGAATGTCCGCTGTCCGACGGGTGAGGCACGCGTCACCCCTGGTTTCGACCTGCCTGCGCGCTGGGTGATCCACACCGTCGGCCCGGTCTGGCAGGGCGGGCACCATGGCGAGCCGGACCTCCTCGCCGCGTGCTATACGAATTGCCTCAAACTCGCTCGTGAGAAGGGTGTCGAATCGATCGCCTTTCCCGCGATCAGCGCCGGGGTCTACGGCTACCCGCCGGATGCGGCGGCGGCGGTCGCCGTCGGTACGATGAGTGCCGCCCCATGGCGACCGGAACGGGTCGTTTTCTGCACTTTCGGCAGCGCGATGACGCGCATCTACGAGGGCCTCATGTAAAGGTCATCGCGGGTAGAGGGGTGGCACGCCCTCGGTGGCCTTGGCGGACGGTGCCGACTTCCACTCGAAACCCTTGGCGAAGGCTGCGCGAAGCAATGCGCCCGGCGCCTCGCCGTCCGCGAATCGTGCCCGTTGCAACGCAACGATCGCCTCGGGTTGCCGGCCTTCACGCAGCGAGGAAGCCAGTTCCCCCAGCGAGCGGACAGCGGGACGGACCGTCCGTGCCCACTGAAGCAGGCTGCGCTCCATGAACGCGGGATCGGTCCCCGCGGTGGCCTTGAGGAACTGGTCGTGCGCCGGACGCTCACGCGTTGGCGCGTTGGGCGCGACCGCGGGCGTCTGCGCCCGGTGCTTTCGCCGCCGGGTGACGACGAACCATGCGCCCAGGGTCAGCAACCACAACAAAAGCACGCCGAAGAACAGCCAGCGCCACCGCGCATCGGCGGGCGCCAAGGACGGTACCGCCGAAGCCGGCGCCGTCGAGGTCGGCGCGGAGGTGGCATCGGCTGGCGCCTGCCCGGCGGCGGAGGCCGCGGTCGACGCAGGTGCAGCCGTATTCGCCGCGGCGACCTCGATGTCGTGCGCCGGCACCGTCGCCACTTCGGCCTTATCCGAGACCACGTTCCACCAATGCAGCGTGGTCTCGGGAATATGCAGCGTACCCGTACGCGTCGGCACGACGGCGAAGCCCTGCTGGCGACGCCCCGTGACCCAGGACCCGCTGTTGCCGCCACCGGTGACGGCCTTGTCAGGATAGACATCCGCGCCGTCGAGCTTGGGCAGCGAAAGCGCAGGCAGCGCCTCGAACGGCATCCCCGTCGCGGACAGGCGCATGGTAAGGGTGATGGGCTGGCCGACGCGGGCCTTGCCATCCGCGGGAAGGCCGTCGAGCGAGAGCTTGAGGTCCCGGGCAGGGATCCACGCACCGTCCGTCGCGGACGCCGGACGCGGGCGCACCTCGATGCGCAGCTTCCCGGCGACCGCGTTGACCGGCTCGCCCGCGCCGAAGAACGAGTTCGCGTCGGTCGGGTCCACGGCCGTGCCCTGGAACGTCGGCGGCTGGATGTCGAGCGTGCCCGCATGCTGCGGGAAGATCGCGTAATGCCGCTCCACCACGTTGAAGCGGCGGCCGCCCCGCATGGTCTGGTAGTTGGCGTCCTGCCCGATGCGCCGCACTTCGGCGCCCTCCGCCGAAGGATCGCCCAGCTGTCCGTCGGCGAGGTTCACCGCGAAGTACAGCCGCAGCGTGTAATCGATCTGTTGCCCCACATACGCCTGCATCGGCTCGGCCTTGCCTTCGAGCACGATGGGACGATCCGCCGAGGCACCGCCCGTGTCGCTGGAAGCGACCACGTCGAGCGACACCGGCTGCGTCTGTTGCCCACCGATCGTCAGGGCGGGCACGGTGAGATGGCCTTCGCGGCGTGGGCGCAGCGCGATACCGAGGATCGTCCGCGACGCGCGCTTGCCGTCGACGATGCTCAGCGTGTGGTTCGTGGACGTACCGAGGACGACGAAGTCGGGCGTCAGCGGCGAGAGGTCGGGCGAGTCCGTGGTCTGGTCGCCGATCTCGATGTTCAACGTCACCGTTTCTCCCACGCCGACCTTGCTACGGTCGAGCGAGGCGACGGGCGCGGCGTCCTGCGCCCAAGCCAGCAAGGGCAGGCATCCCAGCACGATGCAGAGCACGATCCCGCGCATTCTCATTCTTCCGGCTCCGCGCCATGGCGGCGTTGGTATTCGAGCATGAACTTCCTCCGCAACAGGCCACCCGGGTCGTCGGGGACGCGCATCAGCGCGCGTTGCACGTCGGCCGGGAGTTTCGACGAGGGATCGTCCCCGGACACGGCACCGAGATCGTGCGCCTTGTCGCCATCGTTCTTTTCACCCTTTCCGGCGAGTGCCTCGTCCATCTTTTGCTTCAACGCCTCCTGCGCCTGTTGCGCCTGCGCGCGCTCGGCGGCCGACTTCGCCGCCGCGTCGCCCTGCGGGGCCTGCGCCTTGCCGTTGTCCTTGCCGCGATCGTCGCCCTCGCCTTCACCCGCCTTGTCGCGAGCGCCCTGCTGTTCGCCGTTTTCATTGCCATCGGCACCGGACTGCCGGCCGCTGTCGCCTTGCTTTCCGTCCTTGCCGTCCTGCTGCCCTTGCTGCTGGTCCTTGTCGCCGGACTGGCCCTTCGATGCGTTGTCCTGCTGGCCCTTGTCGCCCTTCTTGTCCTGCTGCTTCTGTTTGTCTTCCTGCTGTTTCTTCAGGAAATCGGCGACCGCCTTGCGATTGGCCACGGCGTCGGCATTCCGTGGATCTACCTTCAGTGCGCGATCGTAGGCCGCAATGGCCTCGTCGTAGCGCTGCTGTTTCGCCAACGCATTGCCTAGGTTGTACTGCGAGTCGCTGTCGCCACGCTGCGCCAGGGCCTTCTCCGCCGCGGCGTAATCGCCGGCACGATAGGCGGCGGCACCGCGCAATGCGGCTCCCTTCGCCAACGCTTGCGCACGTTGCGCATCGCCCTCCGCCAGGGCACGCGCCGCCTGCTGGTCACGCGTGCGGAACAGATCGGCGAGGCCGTCGGCGCGCGCCGGCGAGAGCGGCAACAGGGCCAGTGCGAGTATCAGCAACCAGCCGCGCCGGAACGCCAGCGCCACAATCGGCAGCAAGGGCAACAGCAACCATGGCCCTCGGTCTTGCCATTGGCCGGACGCGGCGCCTTCCACCGCTTTCCCGTCACCCTCGCCATGCACCAGCCCAGTCAAGGCATCGACATCCGACGCATCGTTCGCGGCCGCGACGAAACGGCCGCCGCCAGCCGAGGCCACGGCGGCCAACGACGCGTCATCGCGGGGCGCCATCACGACATCGCCGCGAGCGTCCTTCAGGAATCCGCCGTCCTCCGAAGCGATCGGGCCGCCGCGCTCGCTACCGATACCGAGCACCGATACACGGTCGCCTGCCGCGCGTGCACGTTGCGCCGCGGCGACCGCGGGGGCGTCCGCGCGATCCGTGACCAGCACGATGGACCCGCCGCGCAGGTCGGCGCGACGGATGAGGTCGGCGGCAAGGTCGATGGCCTTCCCGGGGTCGTCACCGTCGACCGGCATGGTGTCCGGCGCCAGCGCGGTGAGGAGGTCGTCGACGCTGTGCGCATCGGTGGTGAGCGGCGCGACGGTGAAGGCTTCGCCCGTATAGGCGACCAGCGCGTTCATGCCGTCGCGGTTTGCCGCATACAGCTCGCGCACCTTGTACCGTGCACGGCTCAGCCGGTCGGGAACGACGTCGTGCGAAAGCATGTGCGGCGACATGGACACGACCACGACTTGCGCCGCGCGCTCGGCGAACAACGGCTGCGACTGCCTGTCCCACGTGGGGCCGGCGAGCGCGACTATGGCCAGCAGGGCCGCGACGACGAACGCCACGACGGGTGCCCGTGAGCCTGATGGCGTGCCATCGAGCAGGTAGGGAAGCAAGGCGGGATCGGCGAGGCGCGCGAGCATGCGCTCGCCGGCCTTGCGCCGTGCCACGAGCCACGCGAGCACCGGTACGAGCAGCAATAGCCAGAGCCAGCGGGGCTCCAGGAAGTGGAACGCGGCGAACCACGCCTTCATGCGGCGGCCCTCCCGCCAACGTAGCGCGGCAGCACGGCGACACCGAAAAGGGCGAGCGCCAGCAGCAGCGGCCAGCGGAACAGATCGAAGTGGGGGCGCAGCGCCGCTCCCTGTTGCGGCACGGGCTCGAGCTCGTCGATGGCACGATAGGCCTTGGCGAGCTCGTCGGTGTCCGTGGCGCGGAAGAAACGGCCCCCGGTCTGGTTGGCGATGTCGGTAAGCATGCCGACGTCGAGATCGGCCGAGGGATTCACCACGCGGCTGCCGAAGAAATCCGGCACACGCATGGCATTCGCGCCAACACCGATGGTGTAGACGCGGACACCCGCCGCCTTTGCCGCGCGCGCCGCTTCACGCGGCGCGATCGAGCCGGCATTGTTCACGCCATCGGTCAGCAGCACGACGACGCGCGCCGCTTCCGGCATGTCGGCCAGACGCTTTACGGCGACCGCCAGCGCGTCGCCGATCGCGGTCTCTCGCCCGGGCAGTCCGACGACCGCGCCATGCAACTGGGCGCGCACGGCGTCGAGGTCGTACGTCAGCGGCGTGACGAGATAGGCCTGCGAACCGAACAGGATCAGGCCCAGTTCGTCGCCCGCGCGACGGTCGATGAAGTCGCCGGCGATCGCTTCGACGGCGGCGAAGCGCGTCACCGGCCGCCCAGCCAATTGCATGTCGTCCAGCGACATGCTGCCGGAGAGGTCGACGGCCATCATCAAGGCGCGACCGCTGCGCTGCTGCGGTTCGGGCGGGCCGAGACGCTGCGGACGCGCGGCCGCTGCGACGAGACAGAACCAGGCCAGTGCCAGCAGCAGCGTCGCGGCGAACGGTGCTTTCGTCAGCGACGACTGGACGAGTGCGATGCCGGGTTGCGGCAAGTTCAACGCCTGCGCCGGTTTCAGCGGACGCAACACGTGGCGCAGCACCCAGGGCAACGGCAACGCGAGGAACATCCACGGCCAGGCGAAGTCAGGCAGGGACATGCGAAGGCCTCCTGCGCATCGCCGCGCGCACCCAAGCCTCGACGGTACGCGCGGTGGTGACCACGTCGATATCGGTGTCGCGGCGATACTTCGCCTCGTCGAGCGCGGCAAGTGCCGCGACATCGAAGTCGGGCGTCATCGCCGCCAGCGCATCGCGCCATGCAGCACCTGCCAGGGTGACGCTGTGCGGATCGCGTGTGCGTGCGACGCGGCGAACCAGCTGGCTCGCCACGGCCGCGAAGGCAAGCGCATCGCCCTTCTCCGCATGCCGCACCGAGGCTTCGCGCAACTCCGCGAGCGATGCGTCGACGTAACGACGCCACGCCGCCCGCCGACGCAGGATGACGGTGAGCACGGCGATGCCGGCGACCAGCAACGCGAGGAGCAGCCACCAGCCAGGCGCCAGCGGCCACCACATGGAGATCTGTGGTACGTGGATGTCACGCAGTTCCGGGCCGTTCACGGGCATCAGCGTGCCCTCGTCGTGCCGAGCAAGGCCACGATGGCGTCGAGCGGATCGGCACTGGTATCCAGCGTGCGATGACGCAGACCGAGGCCGTCGCAGAGTTCGTCGAGGTGGCGGTGGCCCGCGCCGAGACCGCGCGCAAACTCCGCGCGCTGGCGCTCGCCGTGCAGTACCACGTCGTAATGCACGCCGCGATGGGCGAAGGGATAACGACCCGCCGGGGGCTCGGACAGCTCCAGCGGGTCGGCCACCGTCAGCACGGCGACTTCCGCCTTGGCGACGAGTCCGAGCATGCGCCCCCGCGTTGCGGGATCGACCGCGAAACCATCACTGACGACCAGGACACGCGAGGCGCCATGCATGAGCCGTCCCGCCCGTTGCAGCGCGGCCGACAGGGTTTCGTCCTCGCCCGGCGGCAGTGCGTCCCAGGCAGCGAGGGCGCCCGCGACGGCAAGCGCGCCCCGGGGCCCACCCTGCGGACGAAGGAGGTGGCGCTGCCCGCCGAAGGCCAGCACGCCGACGCGGTCGGCGCCGCGCACCGCGTACCACGCGGCCATCGCGGCCGCGCGCGCGGCCTGCACGGATTTGAACCGTGTACGCGTGCCGAAACGCATGCTCGCGTTGGTGTCGAGCAGGATGAGCAGTCGCCCTTCCCTTTCTTCCTGGAACAGCTTCGTGTGCGCCACGCCGCTACGAGCCGTGAGTCGCCAGTCCATGCGACGCACGTCGTCGCCGGCCTGATACACACGCGACTCGGCGTAGTCCATGCCGCGGCCGTGCAGGCGGCTGGGCCGTTGCCCGCTCCGCTGCACGCGCGAGGCCACCGGCGGCGCGGGCGCACGGGCCACGCGCGAGCGGAGCGCGATCAACTCGGGGAGCGACACGTGGACGCGCCCATCGGCCATGGGAGCAACGGCGGTCACGGCAGCGGGACGAGGTCCAGCAAGCGGGCAATCACCGCGTCGATGCGAACGCCTTCGGCTTCGGCTTCGTAACTCGGCAGCACCCGGTGGCGGAGTACTTCGTGCGCGATGGCATGGATGTCTTCCGGCACCACGTAGTCACGCCCGGCGAGCCACGCGTGGGCCCGCGCGCAGCGATCGAGCGCGATGGTGGCGCGCGGGCTGGCCCCCCAGGCGATCCAGCGTGCCAATTCCTGCCCGTAGCGACCGGCCTCGCGCGAAGCCACCACGAGTTGGGTGATGTAGAGCTCCAGCGGCTCGGCCATGTGCACGGCCAACACCGCGTCGCGTGCGGCGAAGACGTCCGCGGGCCGCAGGCGGTGCGCCGGCGGCGGCGCCGGATGCAGCGCCTCCCGGGCCTGTTCGCGGGCGAGCCGGAGGATCGCCAACTCCGCGTCCGCGTCCGGATAACCGATGGTCACGTGCATGAGGAAGCGATCCAGCTGCGCCTCCGGCAGGGCGAACGTGCCCTCCTGCTCGATGGGGTTCTGCGTGGCCATCACCATGAAGAGGTCCGGCAGCGGCCAGGTGCGGCGCCCGATCGTGATTTGCCGCTCGGCCATGGCCTCCAGCAGCGCGGACTGCACCTTGGCCGGGGCACGGTTGATTTCGTCGGCGAGCACGATGTTGTGGAACAGCGGACCGCGCTCGAATTCGAAGCTGCCGGTCTGCGGCCGGAAGATGTCCGTGCCAGTGAGATCGGCCGGGAGCAGGTCCGGCGTGAACTGGATGCGGTGGAAATCGGCCTCGACCCGCGTGGCGAGCGCCTTGATCGCCGTGGTCTTGGCCAGCCCCGGGGCGCCTTCCACCAATAAATGGCCGTCGGCGAGCAGCGCGATGAGCAGGCATTCGACCAGGTGCGGCTGGCCGATGATGCTCCGGGACAGGTCCTCGCGCAGGCGGACGAAAGCGTCCTGGAGAGGGCTGGCGGCGATCGGCGTGGCGGACATCGAGGAAATCCAGGGCAAGACGAAGGCCCGATAAGACCACAGCGCGGCCGATAAGTTTAGGGCCGAAGGTCAGTCCCTCTCCCGAAAACGAGAACGCCCGCGTTGCCGCGGGCGTTCCGTGGGCTCCGTGGGCGGCGTCCTTACTGCAAGGTATCGCTCAGGATGCGCGGCGTGACGAAGATCAGCAGCTCCGCCTTGTTGTTGCCCCGGTTGGTACGGCGGAACAACACGCCGATGCCCGGGATGTCGCCCAGGCCCGGCACCTTGTCGGTCGTGTTGCTCTTCGTGATCTCGTAGATGCCGCCGAGGACGACCGTCTGGCCATTGTCGACGAGCACGGACGTGTTGATCTCACGGGTGTCGATCGACGGGACGAAACCGCCGCCCGGCGAAGGCGTGTTGCCGGCGAGGGCGTCCTTCTTGACGTTGATCTTCAGGTAAACGCGGCTGTCGGCCGTGATCGTCGGGGTCACGCGCAGCTCCAGCACGGCGTCCTTGAACTGCACGGTGGCGTTCTGCGCACCGCCGCCGGAACCGGAGGCCTGGTAGGTCACGTAGCCGATCTGGGTACCCTGCTTGATGACGGCTTCCTGCTGGTTGGCCGTGATGACGCGGGGGCTGGAGATCACTTCGCTGCGGCCCTCGGTCTGTGCCGCGGACAGCTCCAGGTCGACGAGGTAGTTCGCGCCCAGGATCGCCAGGCCGATGCTGCCGGCCGGGTTCGACACCGGCAGGTTGACGTTGTAGCCACCGGGCAAGGTATACGGGGTCCGCGTGGGAATCGTGCCGGTCCCACCGTTGGCGAGGTACTGGTTGACCGCGTTGTTGTAGGTGACGTCGCTGTTGCGGACGCTGGTGACCAAGCCGCCCGTGCCGCCGCCGGTCGTGCCGCTGCCGCCGCTGCTGAGGTCGGGCGTCGTGCCCACGATCTGGTTGGCATTGTTGTGGTTGAACGCCTGCGCGCCCCAACGGACGCCGAGCTGGCGCGTGAACTGGTCGGTGGCCACCACGATGCGAGATTCGATCAGCACCTGCTGCACCGGGCGATCGAGGGTGCCGATCAGCTCGCGCAGGTCGCGGATCTTGTCCGGCGTGTCGTTGATGAGCAGCGTGTTGGTGCGGTCGTCGAACGACACGCTGCCGCGCGGGGAGAGGAAGCCGCGGGTGGTATTGCCACCCGAACCGCCGCCGCCCTGCAGGCTGCCCTGGGTGAGCAGCTTCGCGATGTCTTCCGCCTTGCCGTAGCTGATGGGAATGTAATCGGAGACGAGTTCAGCGGAGTCCTCGGCCTTCTGGCGCGCGTCGGCGAGGCTCTGTTCGTAGGTGGCGAGTTCGGCCTGCGGCGCGATCCAGACGACGTTGCCGCTACGGCGCTTGTCCAAGCCCTTGGCGCGCAGGATGACGTCCAGCGCCTGGTCCCACGGCGTGTTGACGAGACGCAGCGTCACGCTGCCGCCGACGCTGTCGGAGGCCACCAAGTTCAGCTTCGCCTCGTCTGCGATCAGTTGCAGCGCGGAGCGGACTGGGATGTCCTGGAAATTGAAGGTCAGGCGGGAACCCGAATACGTCGGTTCCTGACCCTTGGCGACCTTGCCCGTTGGCGTGGCGGACTTCTTCGGCGCGACCTCGACGACGTATTCGATACCGTTCTGGTAGGCCGACACCTCGACGTTGCCCTTGGTGCGGATGTCCAGCCGGGCGCCGCCGGGGCGCGAGCTGGGCTCGATCGACTGCACCGGCGTGGCGAAGTCGAGCACGTCCAGTCGCTGGTTCAATTTCGTCGGGAGCGTGGCGCCCGGCAGGCTGACCACCACGTGGTCGCCTTCGCGCTGCATCTCCGGCGTGGAGGCGGCGCTGCCGAGGGTCACCAGCACGCGGCCTTCGCCGTTCGGACCGCGACGGAAGTCGATGTTGTTCAGCGGTGCGCCCGCACTCGACGGCAGGGCCTTGGTCGGGTCGGACACGATGGCCGTCGTGGTCGTGGCGCCGGTCGGACCGTTGTTCACGGTCACCACCAGGTTCTTGCCATCGACGCGCGTCTTGTAGGCGGAGTCGCGGAACAATTCCACGGTAACCCGGGTGCGCGCGCCGGCGGAGACGATCGACACGCCCGAGGTGGCGCCCTTACCGATGTCCAGATGACGGGTGCTGAACGCGTTGGTGGTATCGGGAAGATCGATGGCGATGCGCGGCGGATTGCTGGTCGTGAAGACCTTCGGATCCGGTGCCCGCTCCGAGAACGCCAGGGTCAGTTCGATGCGGCCGCCCGGGTGGGCGTCGTAGCTGACGTTCTGCAGCGTGTTGGCCGCCATGGCGCTACCCGTGAAGGCACCCGCGAAGGCCATCGTGACGCCGAGGATCCAGCGGCGCGACCGATGGCGCGCGCTACCCGGCAGATGATTGAGTTTGGTCGTCATGTGCGTCATCCCCGAGTTCTTATTTTTCACCGACCGCAATGCTTGCCGGACGCTCCATCCATCCGCCGGCGCCGTTCGGCACCAGCTCGACCAGATCGATCCGATCCTCTCCCACGGCGGTAATCCGGCCGTAGGCCTGCCCCATGTATTCATTGCGATGGACGCGATGGATCACACCGCCGGGATCCTTCACGAGCGCCTCCAGGCTACCGCCAGCACCAACCGTGCCAACCATCTTCAGGCTGTCCAGCGAAAACATTTCCAACGGTTCCTTCGGACGGTTTTCGTCCGGACGTGGACCACTCGACACCGCGGTGTCCATCTCAGCCGTGCTCGGGCTGAACGGGTCGCGCGCACCCTGGTCCTGGTAAGCGAAGGTCTCGAACGTGCGGATCACCGGCAGCGGCGGAATCGGTTCGCCCTTCTTGTGCTTCTGGGCATCGACCCATTCGCGCAGGTCGGACGTGCCGCGCGTGCAGCCGGCAAGCGCCAGCGCAGCGAAAAGGGCGAGCGCGACGGGTCGAAGGATGGCGTGGTCGCGGGTCATCACTTCTTCTTCCCCTTGGCCGTCTTCGCGTTCTTCGCCGGCTTCGGCGTCTCGTCGTCGTCGAGGTAGCGATAGGTCTTGACCGTGCCCTGCAGCACGAGCTGGCCGGACGAGCCCTTACCGTCCTTGCCGGCGTCCTTCGGGCTCAGCGACACGTCGTGCAGCGTCAAGATGACGACGCGGGGCAGCGATGCCACGCCGCTGATGAAGGTGCCGAACTGGTGGTAGGTGCCGACCATGCGCAGCGTGATGGGCTTTTCGGCGTAGAAGTCCTTGGGCGTTTCCGGGCCCGGCTGGAACAGCTCGTTCTCGATGCCGGCCGCCAACGCGGTCTGGGAGATGTCGATGAGCAGCTCCGGCATCTCGGTCTTGCTGGGCAATTGGCGCAGCAACGTGCGCAGCATGTCCTGCATGTCCGAAAGCTGCTGCTCCAGCGCCTCCAGGTTCGCCGACTTGGCCTGCTTCTGGGAGAACTCGTTCTTCAGCTGTTCTTCCTTGCTCTCGGCGCTGGCGAGGTCGTCCTGCTGGCTGCTGATCTGGAAATACCAGCCGGCGAGCAGCACCACGACGAACACCAGTCCGGTGAAGAAGAGCTTGATCGCATTCGGCCAACCGCCGACGTTATGGCGATCGAGATTGCGCAGATCGTCCAGGAACTTCATGGCTTGGCTCCTGCCGGGGCGGGAGCAGCCGGCGGCGTGGCCGGGGCGACGGCGGACGGTGCCGGAACTGTCGCGCCCTGCGGCGCGGCAACGGCTGCGGGCGCGCCCGTGGCGGCCTGGGCTGCCTGGGCCAGCGGTGCCGGCACCGCTGCGTTAGTCGCCGGCGCGGCCGCAGGGGCAGCCCCCGGCGCCGTGGCGGGGGTGTCGTCGCCCGGGCTGCTCAGTCGAACGTCGAGGCCGAAGCGGTAGGGCATTCGCGAGCCGTCGTGGGTGTTTTCGGTCTTGCGCAGGTCGACATGGCCCATCCAGGGCGACGCCTCGATGTTCCGCATGTATTCGGCCACGCTCGAGTTGGACTGCGACACGCCGTCCAGCGACATGGACTCGGCCGATTGCTTCATGCCGGACAGGCGGGCGCTGGCGGGGATCGTCTTCACGAGTTCGTCGAACAGGTGGACCATCTGCGAGCGGTTCGCCTGCAGCTGCTCGATGATCTGCTTGCGCTGGAGCAGGTCGGCGCGGACCTTCTCGAGGTCCTTGATCTTGGCGATGCGGTCGTCCAGCTGCTTGATCTCGCCTTGCAGGTAGGTGTTCCGGTCGCCCTGGTTGTTGATGCGGGCATCCATCCAGAACGACCAGGCGATCAGCACGACGAGCGCCGCGCCGAAGGCGAGGCCAAGCTGGACGTAGAACTCCCTTTCGCGCTGCTTGCGGCGCTCGGCGCGCCATGGGAGCAGGTTTATGCGTGCCATCAGTCGAAGCTCCTCATGGCCAGGCCGACGGCAATCATCAGGGCGGGCGCATCCTGGGCGAGCGTCTGGGCCTGGACGCGACTGGAGAGCGACATCCTCGCCAGTGGGTTGGCGACCACGCAGGGCACGCCCAACTGCTGTTCGAGCAGTTCGGTGATGCCGTCGATGGCGGCGCAGCCGCCGGCGACGACCACCTGGTCGACGCGGCTGTACTCGCTGCCCGCGAAGAAGAACTGGAGCAGGCGGCTGACCTGCTGGACCAGTGACTCCTTGAACGGCTCCAGGGCCTCGACTTCGTAGGACTCCGGGAGGCCGCCCTTGCGCTTGGCCCGGCCCGCCTCCTCGTAGGAGAGGCCGTAGCGCCGCATGATTTCGTCGGTCAGCTGCTTTCCACCGAAAACCTGTTCGCGGGAGTAGATCGTGCGCTGGTTCTTCAGCACCGCCAGGGTGGTCATGGTCGCGCCGATGTCCACCACGGCCACCAGCGCGTCACGGGACACCGCCAACTGGTCGGCGACCATGCCGAAGGCGTTCTCCATGGCGAAGGCCTCCACGTCAACCACCCGGGCAGTCAGGCCGCCGAGGTCCAGCGCGGCGATGCGCATGTCGACGTTCTCCGTCCGCGACGCGGCGAGGAGGACGTTGTTCATCTCGGGGTTGTCGCGAACCGGGCCCAGCACCTCGAAATCGAGGCTTACTTCCTCGATGGGGTACGGGATGTACTGGTTTGCCTCGACCTGGATCTGACCTTCGAGGTCATCCTCGGACAGGTCCGCCGACATGGGAATGATGCGGGTGATCACGGCCGAGCCGGCCACGGCGGCCGCCGCGTGCCGTGTCTTGGCGCCGGAGCGGGCCAGGGCGCGCCGGATGGCCTCCCCTACCGCCTCGACCTCGACGATGTTCTTTTCGACGACCGCATTGGGTGGCAGCGGCTCCACCGCGTAGTGTTCCACGCGATAACGCCCGCCGGCCTGGCTGAGTTGAAGCAGCTTTACCGCGGTCGAGCTGATATCGACGCCGATCAACGGCGCCGCTTTGGGTGTAAAGAGCCCCACGATGTCCCCCTTCCCCGCGCCTTTGTCGGAATTGGTCTTCGGCGCGAGGGCATTAAAGCTTAAAACTTAACGGATTGGCAACGGCCATCATGGGGCCCTTACCGGCACTAATTCACAAATCCAGTCACTGGGTTAGCGGAAGCCCTTCATGCCGGGTCGAACCCTGGGCCCCCGCCTCGCGGACTGGGTAGGCTCTATACTCGGCCCCGACACACAAGGCGGTGACCCCTTCCCCTCCATGCGAATCCTCAAGCGTCTGCTGCGCTATGCGCTGTACCTGGCCCTGGCCGGCATCCTTTTCGTGGTGGGCGCCGTGGGCGTCGCCTACTGGCTGCTCTCGCCCCGCCTGCCCTCCGTGGCAGTGCTGCGCGACTACCATATGCAGGTTCCCCTACGGGTCCTGAGTGCGGACGGCCGCCTCATCGCGTCGTTCGGTGAGACGCGGCGCATCCCCGTGCACATCGCCGACGTGCCGGCCCGGCTCAAGAACGCCGTGCTGTCGGCCGAGGATGCCGACTTCTACAGCCATCCCGGCGTCGACTGGCACGGCATCGCCCGCGCCGGTATCCACGTGATCCTTTCCGGCGGCGACAAGGGGCCCGGCGGGTCCACGATCACCCAGCAGGTGGCGCGCAACTTCTTCCTCAGCCCCGAGAAGCTCTACTCGCGCAAGCTGACGGAGATGTTCATCGCCCTGCGCATGGAGAACGAGCTCACCAAGGACCAGATCCTCGAGCTCTACATCAACAAGATGTTCCTTGGGCACCGCTCCTACGGCCTGGCCGCGGCCGCGGCGTACTACTACGGCAAGACCCTCGACCAGCTGACGGTGGCCGAATGCGCTGCGCTGGCCTCGACGTTCCAGCTGCCGTCCCTGGTCAATCCGCTGAACAGCCCGAAGCGCCTGCTCGCCCGGCGTAACTGGGTGCTGGGCCAGATGCTCGGCAACCGGTTCATCACCCAGGCCGAGTACGACCAAGCCGTCCAGGAGCCGAACGACGCCTTCCCTCACGAGCAGCAGATCGAGGTGGACGCGCCCTACCTGGCGGAAATGGTTCGCCAGCAGGTCCTCGAAAAGCTCGGCAACGACGCGCTGACCGAAGGCTACGTCGTCCACACCACGGTACCCAGCGACAGCCAGGCCGCCGCCAACGACGCCCTGCGCAACCGGCTCTCCGCCTACGATCGCCGACACGGCTACCGCGGCCCCGAGGGGCACGAGGAGCTGCCGGCGCAGGCCGGTCCGGACGACTACGACCGCGTTCTCGCCGGCTACACGAGCGTGGCTGGCATGATGCCGGGCATCGTCACGGAGACCGGCGCGAAGGAGGCCCAGGTGTACCTCTCGCCCAAGGAGACGGTCACGCTCAGCCTGGAATCCATGGCCTGGGCACGTCCCTACGTCAACGAAGGCCGCGCGGGCGCCGCGCCGACCCGCGTCGATGCCGTGCTGAAGCGCGGTGACGTGGTCCGTCTCTTCCGCGCCGCGAAGGACGAGGTGAACGAGGACGTGGCGACCGACGGCAAGCCGGCCGAGCCGAAGCCCGAGCCGAAGCTCGAATGGCGCCTCACGCAGATCCCTGCCGTGCAGGCGGCCCTGGTCTCGCTCGATCCCGAGGACGGGGCGGTGCGCGCCCTGGTCGGCGGCTTCAGCTTCGTACGTTCGAAGTTCAACCGTGCCGTGATGGCCGCGCGGCAGCCAGGCTCGAGCTTCAAGCCCTACCTGTATTCGGCCGCGTTCGACCGTGGCTTCACGCCAGCATCCATCGTCAACGACGCGCCGGTGGCCTTCCCCGATCCATCCCGACCGGATGGCATGTGGACACCCTCCAACGACGACGGCAAGTTCGATGGGCCGATGCGCCTGCGCGAAGCGCTGGTGAAGTCGAAGAACCTCGTCTCCGTGCGCCTGCTCGACGCCCTTGGCTTGCGCTACGCCCGCGAGTACATGACCCGTTTCGGCTTCACGCCGGACGCGCTGCCGCAGAACCTCTCTCTGGCGCTGGGTACCGCATCGGTCTCGCCCATGAGCATGGCGCGTGGCTATGCCGTCTTCGCCAATGGCGGCTACCTCGTCACGCCGTATTTCATCTCGCGCATCGACGATCGCGACGGCAACCCCGTCTACGTCGCCAATCCCGAACGCGCCTGTGCCGACTGCCAGGAGCGCCTGCTCAACCCGACGCCACCGGGCCCGCCGACACAGGCTTCCACCGCGCTGATCCCCGCCCGCCCCGCCACGGCAGGCAGCACCGCGGGCAGTGGCACGGGTGACGCGGTTCTGCCGGCGGACGCGCACGCCGATGCGTCGGAGGCACCGAAGCTGGCGCCGCATGTCATCGATGTCCGCAACGACTACCTCGTGACCTCGCTCATGCAGGACGTGGTGAAGCGCGGCACGGGCTCCGCGGCCAAGGCGCTCGGTCGCGATGACATCGCCGGCAAGACAGGCTCCACCAACGACCATCGCGACGCGTGGTTCGTCGGCTTCAACGGCGACGTGTCCACGGCCGTCTGGGTCGGCTTCGACGACTTCAGTTCCCTGGGGCGCGGCGAGTTCGGCGCCAAGGCGGCGCTGCCGATCTGGATGGACTACATGGGCGCCGTCCTCAAGGACAAGCCCTCGCACACCCTGGCCATGCCGCCCGGCATCGCCACCGTGCAGATCGACCCCGGTTCCGGCCTGCCCTCACCCGGCGGCATCAACGAAATCATGAAGGTCGAGGACGTCGATCGTCTTCGCGAACAGGCGACCCAGAAACAACAGGAGGAACAACAGGAACACGCCTACGACATCTTCTGACGCGTACGCCGCCAACCGTGCGCGCCTGGCACTCGAATGACACCACACGGGGGTGAGTCATGGCACGAGGCGAACACCACAGGATCCATGCCCAGGACCGGACGCAACGCAACCGCGTCCGCGTCGCCCAGGAGGCGGCGCGCCTGATGAGCGAGCATGGTATCCGTGACTTCCACCACGCGAAGCTGAAGGCCGCCGAGCGGCTCGGCATCGTGGACACGCAGGCCCTGCCCCGCAACAACGAGATCGAGGACGCGCTGCGCGAACACCAGCGCCTCTTCCACGCCGACACGCAACCGCAGGCGCTACGCGCCCGACGCGAAGCCGCCGTGGAAGCGATGCGATTCCTGCGCGGATTCGACGCCCGGCTGGTCGGCGCGGTGCTCGAAGGCACCGCCGACGAGCACTCGGCCGTCTGCCTGCACGTCTTCAGCGACGACCCGGACGCCCCCGGCATGTTCTTGCGCGAGCAAGGCATTCCGCTGGAAGTCCAGACCCGTCGCCTGCGCTGGTCAGCCAGCGAGCAGAGCGAACACCCCGTGCTGCTGTTCGGCGCGGACGGTATCCCCTTCGACCTGACCGTGCTGCCGCTGGACGCCTTGCGGCAGGCACCGCTCGACCGCGTGGACGAACGCCCGATGCGCCGGGCCAGCGCGGCCATGGTCCAGCAACTCATGGCCGAGGAAGACATCGAGGCGTTCAACGCGTCGACGTGATGCGCTGCGACGTGTGGCGAAGGCTGGCTCGGCTTTCAGAAGAACCAAAAAAAAACCCCGCGGTTCTCGCGGGGTTCTTCCATTCTTAGCGCTTGTCGTTCGGAACGTAATCGCGGACGTCGGCGCCGGTGTAGATCTGGCGCGGGCGGCCGATGCGCGATCCCGGGGTTTCGTGCTGCTCGATCCAGTGCGAGATCCAGCCGGACGTGCGCGCGATGGCGAACATCACGGTGAACATCTCGGTCGGGATGCCCAGCGCCTTGTAGATGATGCCCGAGTAGAAGTCGACGTTCGGGTACAGCTTGCGCTCGACGAAGTAGTCGTCCTTCAGCGCCGCTTCTTCCAGCTTCATGGCGACGTCGAGCAACGGGTCGTTGACACCGAGTTCGTTCAGCACCTTGTGGCACATCTCGCGGATGATCTTCGCGCGCGGATCGAAGTTCTTGTAGACGCGGTGGCCGAAGCCCATCAGGCGGAAGGAGTCGTTCTTGTCCTTCGCGCGCTTGACCGCGGTCTCGACCTTGTCGGCCGAGCCGATTTCCTCGAGCTGCTTCAGCACGGCCTCGTTCGCGCCGCCGTGGGCGGGGCCCCAGAGCGCGGTGATGCCGGCGGCGATAGACGCATACGGGTTGGCGCCGGTCGAGCCGACCAGGCGGACCGTGGAGGTCGAGGCATTCTGCTCGTGGTCCGCATGCAGGATGAAGAGCAGGTCGAGCGCCTTCGCGACGACCGGGTTCAGCTCCAGCGGCTCGCTCGGCACCTCGAACATCATGTGCAGGAAGCGCGTGACGTACTCGAGGTTGTTGCGCGGATAGCGCGTCGGCCAACCGATCGAATGGCGGTAGATGGCGGCGGAGATCGTCGGCATCTTCGCGATGAGGCGAATGGCGGCGAGCTTGCGATCTTCCGGATTATCGACGTCGAGCTTGTCGTGGTAGAACGCCGACAGCGAGGCGATGGAACCGGCGAGCATCGCCATCGGGTGCGCGTCGTGGTTGAAGCCGCGCAGGAAGAACTTGAGGTTCTCGTGCATCATCGAGTGATGCGTGATCTCGTCCTCGAACGTCGCGAACTGGTCCTTGTTCGGCAGTTCGCCGTTGAGGAGCAGGTACGAGGTTTCGAGGAAGGTCGACTTCTCGGCGAGCTGCTCGATCGGGTAGCCGCGGTACAGGAGGACGCCCTTGTCGCCGTCGATGTAGGTGATGGCGCTCTTGGTGCTGGCGGTGCTGCCGTAGCCCGGATCGTAGGTGAAGTAGCCGGTGTCCTTGTAGAGCGTGCCGATGTCGACGCACTCGGCACCGAGCGTGCCGCCGATGACCGGCAGTTCGCTCACGGGCTTGTTGGATTCATCGACCAATTTGACGGTTTTGGCGTCGGACACGGCGAGCTCCTCTTCTCTCTGTTCCCGCCGTCCCGCCAGGCGGAGCGACGTAGCGATGTTGGGAAAAACGGCGCCCTGGGGAAGGCGGCGTATCGGTCACTGCGTGCGACCGAAGTTCCCCATTATCGCACAGAGCCCGTTCAAACGTCCGTTAGAGGAACGTATGCGCCGGACGCAAAAAGACACGGGGCAAGCCGTGGGCTCGCCCCGTGTCCTCGATCCTCGCGCAACGCCACCCCGCAGGCGGCGCGCGGATGAAAGCGGTCTTACTTCTTGCCGTAGCGCTGGCGGAACTTGTCGACGCGGCCGCCGACGTCCAGCGTCTTCTGCTTGCCCGTGTAGAACGGGTGCGAATGGCTGCTGATATCGAGCTTGACGACCGGGTACTCGTTACCGTCTTCCCACTTGACGGTTTCCTTGCTGGACATCGTCGAACGCGTCAGGAACGCGAAATCGGACGACAGGTCCTGGAAGACCACCGGCTGGTACTTCGGATGGATGTTCTCTTTCATGGCTTGAACCTGAGAAATAGCGGGGTGAAAAGAGCGGCATTGTAGCCCGGGGTCCCGGACGCTGCAACCGCCGTCAGCCGACGCCCAGTGCCCCGGCGATCAGTTCGCCGAAGCGATCCTGGTCCACCTCGAGGACGATCCGGGCGTTGGGCCGGGCGCCGAGGCGCCGCTGCCAGTCGACCACGGTCGCGCCGCGCGTCAGGCGGCCGTCGAGCTCGATGGCGACATGGCGGGTTTCCGCGCGGACGACGATGGCCGGATCCAGCGCCACAGCCATGGCCAGCGCGTCGGCGGCGATGAACCCCGTGCGCTCGTGGTCCGCGTTGAAGCGGCGGGCGGTGGCGAAGATCTTCTCGAAAAAGGCGGCGCGGCGATCGCCCGAGGCGACCCAGCGCTCGTAAACCTCGTCCGGGAACGCATGGCGCACGGTCGCCTCCCAGTCCACGAGGTCGAACATCGGGAAGGCCTCGAAGACCACGTGCGCGGCTTCGGGGTCGAAGCCGATGTTGAATTCGGCCGGGACCTTCCCGGTATTGCCGTGGCCGGTAACCGCCCCGCCCATGACCACCAGGCGCTTCACGCGTTCCGGCAGGCCCGGATCGAGGCGCACCGCGAGGGCGAGGTTGGTCAGCGGCCCGAGGGCCACGAGGGTGAGTTCGCCGGGCCGTTCCCGCGTGAGCCGCACCAGGGCCGCCGCGGCATGCTCGGCTTCGGCGGCATGCGCCGGCTCAGCAAAACCGACGTCGCCGAAACCATCGGCCCCGTGGACGAACGCCGCGTCCTCGTCGGGCGCGCGGACGAGCGGCGAGGGGCAGCCCGGGTAGACAGGCGTGCGTGCACCGATCAATTCGACCAGTGTGCGCGCGTTGCGCACGGTGTGGACGAGGCCGACGTTACCCGCCGCGACGGTCAACGCCGCGACGTCCGCATGCTGGTGCGCCATGAGGATGGCCAGCGCATCGTCCACGCCGGGGTCGGTGTCGATCAGCAACGGGGTTTGCATCATCGGGATCGCTTTCCGTAACGGCCGCACAGCATAACGCTCGCCGCGCGATCAGGCACCCTGCGCCACCACCTCGGCACGAGGGCCGAAGTCGAAGCCGAGCTCGCGCGCCACCTCCTCCACACCCACGCACAGCGCCTCCAGCGCGGCCGTCCGCGTCGCGATACGTGGGCGCAGGTCGAGCGTGCAGGCAAGCCCGGCCTGGAGGAGGTCGGCATGCGCAACGTGCAAGGTGTCGGCCTGGGCCTGGGTGAGCAGGTCGACGTCGCGCAGGGCGTCGATCAACGCGCTGCTGGCCGGCGTATCGAGGACCGACGGATGCGTCGACGCATGCGCGAGCACCATGCCCTGCAGGATGAATTCGATGTCGATCAACGCGCCCTTGCCTTGCTTGAGGTCGATGCGCGAGGCGTCCGAGCGATCGCGCTCACCACGCCAGCGCGCACGCATCGCGCCGACCTCGTTGCGCACGCGCGCGGCATCGCGCGGCGTCGCCAGGATGTCGCGGCGAATGGCGGCGAGGGCTTCGCCGAGGGCAGGGTCCCCGGCTACCGGCCGCGCGCGCAGCAGCGCCTGGTGCTCCCAGGTCCAGGCGCGGTCACGCTGATAGGCCTCGAAGGCGTCGACGCTTGCGACCAGCAAGCCCTTCGATCCGTCCGGGCGCAGGCGCGTGTCGACCTCGTACAGGCTGCCGGCATGCGTCTGCGCGCTCAGCCAGTGCATGACGCGCTGCGCCAGCCGCTGGTACCAGCGCGTGCCGTCGACAGGCCGCGGCCCGTCGCTCATCGCGTTGGCGCGCTTGCCGTCGTAGACGAAGACGAGGTCGAGGTCGGAGGCGAAGCCCAATTCTTCGCCACCGAGACTGCCATAGCCCAGTACCGCGAAGCCGCTGCCCTCACCGGGCAGGCGCCCATGCTGTGCCGTGAGTTCGCGCGTCGCCAGGGTGAGGATCGCGCCGACGACCGCCTCGGCCAGGCCGGCCAGTCGGCGTGCCGTCGCCGGCGCATCGGCCCGGCCGTCGTTGAAGGCGAGGCCGAGACGGAAGGCGATGCTCGAGCGGAATTCATTGATGCGTTCGAGCTCGCGCTCGGCGTCGCGCTCGTCCAGCGCGCCCAGCGTGCGCGCGATTTCCGCGGAGATGTCCGCGCGCTTCAGCGGCAACTGATCGATGCGCGGATCCAGCACGTCGTCGAGAAGCAGGGGCTGGGCGATGACCCTTTCGGCAAGGAACGCGCTGTCCGCGAAGACGCTCGCGACACGACGGCGCGCATTCGGCTGTTCGTCGAGCAGGGCGAGGTAGGACGATCGCCGCGCGACCGCCTGCACGAGGCGCAGGAGGCGCAGGAGGCTCGCCGCGGGCGCGACGCTGTCGCGCGCCGCATCGATCAATTGCGGCATCAGGCGCTGCAACCGCTCGGCCGACCGCGCCGACATCGATCGCACGGCCGCCGCCCGCGGCAGCTTCACGAGTTCGTCGGCGACGTCGTGGCCCGGCGTGAAACCCGCCGCTTCCATCATCCCGGCCGTGATCGTCTCCTGGCAGGCGGCCTGCCACAGGGCGACGTCGGCGACCGTCGCCACGGCCGTGCCGCCGGCCTCGGGCATGAGAACGGCGGCGAACTCCGCCGATACCGCATCGCGATGCCCCGCCAGTTCCAACGCGAGCTCGTCCCATGAGGCATGCCCCATGCCGAGCGCAAGTCGCTCGCGCGACAAAGCGTCGTCCGGGATGTCGTGGGTCTGGGCATCGCGGAGCATTTGCACGCGATTCTCGAGCCGGCGCAGGAAGACATAGGACGACCGCAACGCCTTCGCCCGCGCGGCGGGGATGTAGCCGCGCGCTTCGCAGGCCCGCAGCGCGGGCAGCAGCCCCCGCACGCGCAACGCGGGATCGCGGCCGCCGCGGATCATCTGGGTGAGCTGCACGACGAACTCGATCTCACGGATGCCGCCCGGGCCCAGCTTGAGGTTGCCCGCGAGGTCCTTCCGCGCGACCTCCGCGTCGATCAGCGCCTTCATCTCGCGCAGCCCGGCGAACGCGGTGTAATCCAGGTAACGCCGGTAGACGAACGGGCGCAGCATGTCCTGCAGTTCGCGGCCCGCGACACGGTCGCCGGCAACGGGGCGGGCCTTGATCCACGCGTAGCGCTCCCAGTCGCGCCCTTCCCGCTGGTAGTACTGCTCCATCGCCGAGAACGGCAGCGCGAGGCGGCCCGACTGGCCGAAGGGCCGCAGGCGAAGGTCGACGCGCGCGCAGATGCCATCCACCGTAGGCTCCGCCAGCAGACGGACGAGCTGACGCGCTTCGCGGACGAAATATTCGCCGTTGTCGAGCGGACGGGAGCCGTCGGTCTCTCCACCCGACGCATACGCCAATACGAGGTCGATGTCCGAGGAGAAGTTCAGTTCGTTCCCGCCGAGCTTGCCGAACCCCAGCACGACCATGCGCAGGGGCGCACCGGCACCGTCGCGCGGCTGGCCATAACGTAGGTGCAGCGAAGACTCCGACCAACGCAGGGCCAGGTCGAGCAGGGTCTCGTAAAGCGCGCTCGTCGCGGACAACGTGTCGTCCAGCTCATCCAGGCCGTTCACGTCACGGAACACGAGGCGTACCGCTTCCGCGTGCCGAAAACGGCGTAGCGCGGTCATGCAACGCTCCTCGTCCGGAGGCAGGTCCAACGAGGCGCCGCGCGTGGCCGCGTCGGTATTCGCGCGCAGCCGCTCGAGTCCGGCCGGCGCCAGCAGATCAGGCTGGCGACGAAAGATGTCGAAAGCGAAATCAGACGCCAGCAACGTGCGCCGGATGCGCTCGGCGACACCGGCGTCGTCGTACAACGGAATGCGCGCGGTACGACAGGCCGCCATCACGTCGGCATAACGGGCGTCGATCAGTGCGCGGAGTTCTGGGCTTTCGCGCGGAGCCTGCGAGGGAGCATTCATGAGGCGGTCATTGTGCCTCAGCCGCGCCGTGGCGCGCTCCTGCGCGGATGCGGTGTTGGTCTCCGGGCTCGCGTGCGGAACGGGCGATAAACCCACCCCCGTAGCCGGACAACGCTTTCATGTCCGTTGCGTTACAGTCCATGCCCCTGGGACGACCGGGGTGTGACAAGAGGATGTTATGACTGTCGATTCAAAGCGTTGGCGGGACGTGACGGCGCGAGTGGCCTTGCCGCTCTGCCTCGCCGTGGCCTTCATCCTCTACACCGGCTTCCTCGACGGCAATCCGGGCGTGGCAAGCCTGGAATGGGCGTCGCGGCCGTGGCACCTGGTGGCGAACGCCTTCCCCGGCCTGCTGCTCGCCGGTTTCCTGCTGGTCCTGACCCGTCGTGCCTGGCTGTCCTTCGGAGTGGCCTTCATGGCCCAGGGTGCGGTGCTGGTCGTCAGCGCCATCAAGATGCAGAACCTCGGCGCGCCGCTGTTGCCCGCCGATTTCCGGATGGTCGGCCAGCTCAAGAACGGCGGCCTGCACCTCCTCGGCGGCTACCTGCCCACGAGCCCCCTCCCCTACCTCGCGATCCTCGCCGTGGTGGCCGTCATCGCGCTCGCCGCCCGGTTCGAGCCGCCGCTGTTCGCCCGGCGCACGCGCGGACGTCGACTGGTGGCCGGCATCGGCTTCGTAGCACTGATCGGAACCTTGCTCGCGGGCATGCCGGCGTGGTCGGCGCTCTACAACAAGGACCGTCTCGGCATGCAGCCCTGGTCGGCGGCGGGCAACGCGCATTACAACGGCGTGGTCACGACGCTCATGCAGTTTCGGCTGCAGAACGCGGGCAAGAAGCCCAAGGCCGACGCCGCCGAGGCCGGTCGCTTCATCGCGGACAGCGACCGTGACCTGCGCCAGCACATGATCGACGCGGCGGCCAACCACCGGCAGACGCCCGACATCGTGGTCGTGCAGAGCGAGTCGTTCTTCGACCCCAAGGTGATTCGCGGGCTGGAAGGTGAGAACTTCGCGCCGAACCTGCACCGCCTTGCGAAGCAGTCCATCAGCGGCCGCCTGCACGTCCCCACCTACGGCGGCGGCACCATCCGCACCGAGTTCGAGGTCCTCACGGGCCTGTCGCTCCGTTACTTCCCGGACATGCAGTTCCCGTACCTGCAGATGCACACGAACGTGGTCCCGAGCATGGTCCGCACGCTGCGGTCGCACGGGTACGAGACGATCGCCGTGCACGGCAACGATGCCGCGTTCTGGAACCGCATCACCGCCTTCAAGTCGCTCGGCTTCGACCGCTTCGTGTCGCAGCCGGATTTCCCGAAGGACTATCGCAAGGACGGCGACTACATGGCGGACAGCGCCATGACCGACGAGATCATGAGCCAGTTGAAGGACTCGGGGCCGCCGCGCTTCGTGTTCGCCATCAGCATGGAAGCGCATGGTCCCTACGACAAGTCCACTAATGTGGACACGAAGGAACGCGACGCGATCCCGGTACCGGAGGGCATCAGCGACGATGCCAAACTGCAGCTGCGCAATTATGTCTACCACATGCGCCACGCGGACGCGGAACTTGGGCGCCTTGCCGAGTTGCTGAAGCAGCGCGAGCGTCCGACGCTCCTGCTGTTCTATGGCGATCACCTGCCGGCACTGACCGAGACATTCGACAAGGCGGGCTTCGTCGACGGTGGCAGCATGTTCACGCAGACCGTGCCGTACATCCTGTTCGATGCGCATCGCGACGGTTCCGCGGCCGCGCCCGAGGACCTGGCCGCCTGGATGCTGCCAGGCAAGCTGCTCGAGCAGGCCGGCGTGCACGACGACGCCTACTTCGCACTCACGCAGGTCGTCGGTCCGAGGCTGGCCGCGCTCACGCACGCGCCGGACGCGCCTTCGCCACCGGAAGACGCGCTGCAGAAGTACACCGACATCTCGATGGGCAACGTCGCGATGCTCCGCCTGAAGAAGAAGCTCGACCCGCTGATGGCGCAGTACGCCGCACCCGACTCGAATGCCGTGGCACGGCAGCCAGGTACGAGTGAAGAGAACGCGGCTGCGGGCGCTGGTCAATAGCCGCCCACGGTCGCTTCGCATGCAAGACAAAAAAAGAGCCCGGCTTGCGCCGGGCTCTTTGCGTTACGGGTCGCGAACGAGGACTTAGAAGTCCATGCCGCCCATGCCACCCATGCCGCCCGGACCACCGTGCGAGTGGCCTTCGTCCTTCTTCGGCAGCTCGGTCACGGCCGCTTCGGTCGTGATGATCGAGCCGGCCACCGAGGCGGCGAACTGCAGGGCAGAACGCGTGACCTTGGTCGGGTCGAGGATGCCGAAGGCGATCATGTCGCCGAACTCGCCGTTGGCCGCGTTGTAGCCGAAGTTGCCCTGGCCTTCCTTCACCTTGTTCAGGACGACCGACGGCTCTTCACCGGCGTTGGCAACGATGGCGCGCAGCGGGGCTTCGAGGGCGCGACGGGTAATCGCGATGCCGAGGTCCTGGTCCGGGTTCTTGCCCTTCAGGCCTTCCAGCGCCTTGAGCGAACGGATCAGGGCGACGCCGCCGCCCGGGACCACGCCTTCCTCGACGGCCGCACGCGTGGCGTGCAGGGCGTCTTCGACGCGGGCCTTCTTTTCCTTCATCTCGACTTCCGTCGCGGCGCCGACCTTGATGACGGCAACGCCGCCGGCCAGCTTCGCCACACGCTCCTGCAGCTTCTCGCGGTCGTAGTCGGAGGAGGTCTCCTCGATCTGCGCCTTGATCTGGCCGATGCGCGACTGGATGCGCTCGGCTTCGCCGGCACCGTCGATGATCGTGGTGTTTTCCTTGGTGATCACGACGCGCTTGGCACGGCCGAGGTCGGTGATCGTGGCCTTGTCGAGCTGCAGGCCGACTTCCTCGGAGATGACCACGCCGTTGGTGAGGATGGCGATGTCTTCCAGGATGGCCTTGCGACGGTCACCGAAGCCCGGCGCCTTCACGGCGGCGACCTTCACGATGCCGCGGATGGTGTTGACGACGAGGGTCGCCAGGGCTTCGCCCTCGACTTCCTCCGCGACGATCAGCAGCGGCTTCGCGGCCTTCGCGACGGCCTCGAGGACCGGCAGGAGTTCGCGAACGTTGGAGATCTTCTTGTCGTGGATCAGGATGAACGGATCGTCCAGTTCGACCTGCTGCGACTGCTGGTTGTTGATGAAGTACGGCGAGAGGTAGCCGCGGTCGAACTGCATGCCCTCGACGACGTCGAGCTCGTTCTCGAGACCCGAGCCTTCCTCGACGGTGATGACGCCTTCCTTGCCGACCTTCTTCATCGCGTTGGCGATGATGTCGCCAATGTCGGCGTCGGAGTTGGCCGAGATGGTGCCGACCTGGGCGATCGCCTTGTCGTCGGCGGTCGGGTTCGACAGGTTCTTCAGCTCACCGACGGCGGCGATGACGGCCTGGTCGATGCCGCGCTTCAGGTCCATCGGGTTGATGCCGGCGGCGACGGCCTTGAGGCCTTCCTGGATGAACGCCTGCGCGAGCACGGTAGCGGTCGTGGTGCCGTCACCGGCGACGTCGGAGGTCTTGGAAGCGGCTTCCTTGACGATCTGCGCGCCGATGTTCTCGTACTTGTCGGAAAGCTCGATTTCCTTCGCGACCGAGACGCCGTCCTTGGTGACGGTCGGAGCGCCGAAGCTCTTCTCGAGCACGACGTTGCGGCCCTTCGGGCCCAGGGTGACCTTGACGGCGTTGGCGAGGGTGTTGACACCCTTCAGCATGCGCGAGCGCACGTCTTCGCTGAAGCGGACTTCTTTAGCTGCCATGACTGTGAATCCTTATTTGAATGCTTGGGAATGGTCGGGAGGAACGGGGCGAGCGGGAGCTCAGCCTTCCAGGACCGCCACGATGTCGTCTTCCTTCAGGAAGACCAGTTCTTCGCCGTCGACCTTGATTTCCTGGCCGGCGTACTTGCCGAACAGGACGACGTCGCCTTCCTTCACGCCCATCGGGCGGAGCTGGCCGCTGGCCAGGAGGAGGCCGGTACCGGCAGCGATGACCTTGCCGCGGGTCGGCTTCTCGGTGGCGCTGTCGGGGATGACGATGCCACCGGCGGAAATACGCTCTTCCTCGAGGCGCTTGACGATGACGCGATCGTGCAGCGGGCGCAATTTGCTCATGACTTCTCCAACCATGTGATTGACAGACAAAGGAATTATTCCACCCTGTTAGCACTTGACCAGGGTGAGTGCCAGAATTTTAGCCAAAGCCGTTCCGAAATCGGAAGTCCTTGGGGTGATCGACACATGGCGCCTGGATGAAACCGTTCAAGGGCCCGGGTCCAAAAAAGGACGACAAGGACACACGAAGGGCGCGCTGTCCGAAGCCGTCGCCAGCGGCCTCGCCCGGGCCGACGCAGGTGTCGTGCAAGCCAATCCGGTGACGCCCGGTCATAATGATCGACGTCCATCGCGGTTCGTCGCCGCACCGATCCACGGAGTCGACATGATGTCTGTAATGCGCCGCGCGCTGATCCTCGTCGCCGGCCTCGGCCTGTTCGCCGTCCTTCCTGCCGTCGCCCAGGACGACCAGGAACTGCTGCCCGTCACCCAGGCGTTCCTCCTCACGACGGACGCCAGCCAGCCTGGGACGGTGAAGCTGCATTGGCGGATCGCGCCGGACTACTACCTCTACCGGGGACGGATCAAGATCACGGCGGCCGATCCGGCGGCGGTGAAGCTCGGCGAGCCCAGCCTTCCGAATGGTCTCAAGGAGCACGACGAATACCTGGGCGACGTGGAGATCTACCACGGCGACATCCAGGCGAGCGTGCCCTATACCCTCGCCGACGCGTCGACCAAGACCCTGGCGCTGAACGTCCAGTACCAGGGCTGTCACGAGGTCGAGCCGAAGATCTGCTACCCGCCCAACACCGAGCACCTCACGCTGGCGATCGGCGGCCCGTCCACGATCCCTGCCGCGGCGCCCGCCACGCCGGCGAGCAACGCCGCGGCGTTGCTCGGCGCGCCCGCCGGCGCGACCTCCGGCACCGACGCCCAGCCGTTACCCGCCGAGCAGGCCTTCCGCTTCGAGGCCTTGGTCAAGGATCGCGGGAACCTGCTGCTGCGTTGGACGATGCCCAAGGATTACTACCTGTATCGCGACAAGACACAGGTTACGGTGGCGTCGCCCGCCGGCGTGAGCGTCGGCGAGCCGGAATGGCCGAGCGGCACGGCCCACCACGACGAACACTTCGGCGACACCATCGTCTATTTCGACCAGGTGGAGTTGCCCGTCCCGCTCGAAGGCACGGCGAAGGCTTCGACCGTCGCTATCGACGTGGCCTACCAGGGCTGCCTCGAGAACGGCATCTGCTACCCCGTCATGAAGCGCCTCGTGAGCGTCGACCTCGCAGCCGGCACCGCCTCGGTCGGCGCCGCCAGCGAGGAACAGCAGGCCGCCGCGCCGGCAGAGGTGGCGCCAACGCCGCCACCTCCGGGCATGAAGCCGGGCGGGGACGCGCCTGTCGGTTTCATCGCGGCCATCGGGCTCGCCCTGCTTGGCGGTCTCGTGCTGAACCTGATGCCGTGCGTGCTCCCCGTGCTGTCGTTGAAGGCGGTCACCGTGCTGGAGAGCGGTGAAAGCCATGCCGCGGCGCGCCGCCACGCGCTCTGGTACACGGCGGGCGTGCTGGTCGCCTTCGCCGTTCTCGGCCTCATCATCGTCGGCATCCGGGCGGCCGGGCACGGCGTGCAATGGGGCGCACAGTTCCAGCAGCCGCTGGCGATCGGCCTGCTCGTCTACGTCATGCTGGCGGTAGGCCTGTCCATGTCCGGCGTCTTCGAGATCGGCGGCTCCCTCGGCAACGTCGGCAGTGGCCTGGCGGCGCGTTCCGGCCCCTCCGGCGATTTCTTCACCGGCGTGCTTGCCGTCGTCGTCGCGAGCCCCTGCACCGCACCGTTCATGGGTTCAGCCATCGCCTTCGCATTCGCCGCGCCGCTGGCCGTTGCCTTCCTGATCTTCCTCGCGCTCGGTCTGGGCCTCGCGCTCCCCTTCCTCCTCATCGGCTTCGTGCCAGCGATCGCGCGACTGCTGCCGCGCCCCGGTCGATGGATGGAAACGCTGAAGCAGGCGCTGGCGTTCCCGATGTACCTCACGGCTGTGTGGCTGCTCTGGGTGCTGACGAAACAGCGTGGCGCCGATGCCACCGCGCTCGTGCTGGCGGGCGGCGTGCTCCTGGCGATGGCGCTGTGGTGGTACGGGCGCAATCGCGGCGGTCGCGCACTGTCGTGGGCGTTCACCGCCGTGCTCGCGATCGGTGCCGCCGCGGCCCTGTGGACGGTACATGGCTTGCCCGCGCCGTCGACCGTGAACGTGGCCTCCGACGGGTCGGTGCCGTACTCGCCGGAGAAGCTCGCGGAACTGCGTGGCGCCGGCACGCCCGTGCTGGTCGACATGACGGCCGACTGGTGCATCACCTGCAAGGCCAACGAACACGCCGTGCTCGACACCGACGCCTTCCGCACCCTGCTGAAGCGCACTGGCACCGTCTACATGAAAGGCGACTGGACCGACGTGAACGCAACCATCGCCGCCTTCCTGGAGCAGTACCACTCCGTGGGCGTGCCGCTTTACGTGGTCTACCCCAAGGGCGGCGGCGAGGGCACGAAGCTGTCCACCGTGCTCACCTACGACGGCGTCGAGAAGGCGCTCGAGGCCGCCGCCCGGCCATGATCCGCGGGCCGACGTTCTGGATCGTGACGCTCGCCATCGCGGCGGCGGCGACGGGGCTCTACCTGGAGCACCGTCGCCTCCACCCCCCGCCGCCGCAGGGCCTCACCGTGGCCGACGTCGGCGACCTTCCGCCCGCGGCCACGTTCCTTACCGTCGACGGCAAGCCGCGCCAGCTCTCGGACTGGCGCGGAAAGCGGGTGCTCATCAATTTCTGGGCGACGTGGTGCGCACCCTGCCGGCGCGAGATGCCGCTGCTGAGCGAGAACGCAGCGCGCTATCGCGAGCGCAACGTCGCGATCGTCGGCGTGGCCGAAGACACGGCGGGCTCGGTGCGCACGTACCTTGCCGAGCAGCCCGTGACGTATCCGGTATTGCTCGCCGACACCGACGCGCCCGGCGGTTCGCTGTCCTTCGGCAACACGCGGCGCGTGCTGCCCTTCAGCGTCCTGGTCGGCGAGGACGGGCGTATCCTGCGGCAGAAGCCGGGCACCTTCAGCCAGGCCGAACTCGACGAATGGTTGGCTCCCGCACGATGAACGACCTTCCCATGGATGCCATGCCATCGCCCGACGACGCCATCGAGGCCACGCAGCAGTGGCTCGAACGCGCCGTGATCGGCCTCAACCTGTGCCCGTTCGCCAAGGCGGTACAGCGGAAGGGGCAAGTACGGTACGTGGTCAGCGAAGCCACCCAGCCCCTCCAGCTGCATGCCGACCTGGTTCGCGAACTCGAGCTCCTGCGCGACACGGACCCGGAAAACGTCGACACCACGCTGCTGATCCACCCCGGTGTGCTCAACGACTTCCTCGACTTCAACGAATTCCTGGAAGTGGCCGACGCGGCCGTCGGCGACCTGCACCTGGAAGGCGAGATACAGGTAGCCAGCTTCCACCCCGACTTCCGGTTCGAAGGCACGGCCGACGACGACATCACGAACTACACCAACCGTTCGCCCCACCCGACGCTGCATCTGCTCCGCGAGGCCAGCATCGACCGGGCCGTCGCGGCCTTCCCCGACGCCGCGGCCATCTTCGAGACGAACATGGAGACGTTGGAGAAGCTGGGGCACGACGGGTGGCGAAAGCTATTCGACCCGTAGGAGCCGCTATAGCGGCGAGAAGCCCACGGAGCGATGAGGCAGCAAGGCGGGTTCCCCCGCCGCTATAGCGGCTCCTACGGCGATCGATCCATACGCTTCCGTCTGGAAAGTCACGATCTCCAGCGAACTGCGCCGAACTCCACCGAACTGGACAACTCCGGGCGACAGGCGCACACTTCGCCGCGAACCGGGGGAGCCGGACCCACAGCAACCAGGTGAACAGTGGCCAGGATCCTTGTCCTGCACGGACCCAACCTCAATCTGCTCGGCGTGCGCGAACCTTCCGTCTACGGCCACGAAACACTGGCCGACATCAATGCGTCGCTCCAGGCCCGTGCCCAGGCGGCCGGCCATGACCTCGGCTGGTTCCAGTCGAACGCCGAGCACGAATTGATCGGCCGGATCCACCAGGCGCGCGACGAAGGCACGGCGTGGATCCTGATCAATCCCGCGGCGTTCACCCATACGTCGCTCGCGCTGCGCGACGCCCTCGCCGGGGTCGCCATCCCCTTCATCGAGATCCACCTGTCGAACCCGCACGCGCGCGAATCGTTCCGGCACCACTCCTATGTGTCCGGCATCGCGGCCGGCACGATCTGCGGATTCGGCGGCGACAGTTACCGCCTCGCGCTGGAAGCCGCCCTGCTACGCCTCGCCGTGCCCGCGGCCTGATTCTCTTTCGTGGCGCGCCCGGCGCGCCCGCTCAACCCAAAGAAGGTTTGTCCCATGGACCTGCGCAAGATCAAGAAGCTCATCGACCTGCTCGAGGAATCGAACCTCGCCGAGCTGGAAATCAAGGAAGGCGAAGAAGTGGTTCGCCTCTCGCGCGTACCGAAGGGTAACGCCGTCGCCGCGCCGCAGATGATGGCTGCCCCGGTGGCCGCCGCACCCGCCCCGGCCGCGCCGGCCGCCGCGCCGGCTGCACCCGCTTCCGAACCGGGCCTGCCGCCGGGCCACGTCGTCAAGGCGCCCATGGTCGGCACGTTCTACGCCGCATCGACGCCCGGCGCACCCGCATTCGCGAGCATCGGCCAGCAGGTGAAGGCCGGCGAGACGCTGGGCATCATCGAGGCCATGAAGATGTTCAACCAGATCGAGGCCGACGTCTCCGGTACGGTCGTCGCCATCCTGGTCGAAAACGGCCAGCCGGTGGAATTCGACGAACCGATGTTCGTCATCGCCTGAGGCCACGACCCATGCTCGAGAAGGTCGTCATAGCCAATCGCGGTGAGATCGCGCTGCGGGTGCTGCGCGCGTGCCATGCGCTCGGCATCAAGACGGTCGCGGTGCACTCCACCGTCGATCGCAACCTCAAGCACGTCGGCCTTGCCGACGAATCGGTATGCATCGGTCCGGGGCCGTCCGCCGAAAGCTACCTCAACATTCCCGCGATCATCGCGGCGGCGGAAATCACCGACGCCGGCGCCATCCACCCGGGATACGGTTTCCTGTCGGAGAACGCCAACTTCGCCGAACAGGTGGAGAAGTCGGGCTTCGTCTTCATCGGCCCCACGGCTGACGTCATCCGCCTGATGGGCGACAAGGTCGAGGCCATCCGCGCGATGAAGGCGGCTGGCGTGCCGTGCGTGCCGGGTTCCGGCGGACCGCTCGGCGACGACGTCGACGAGAACATCCGCATCGCGCGCGAGATCGGCTACCCCGTCATCATCAAGGCGGCCGGTGGCGGCGGCGGTCGCGGCATGCGCGTCGTGCGCACCGAGGCGCACCTCGCCAACTCCATCGTGATGACCAAGCAGGAGGCCAAGGCGGCCTTCAGCAACGATCAGGTCTACATGGAGAAGTTCCTGGAAAATCCGCGCCACGTGGAGATCCAGGTGCTGGCCGACGGCCAGGGCAACGCCATCCACCTTGGCGAGCGCGACTGCTCGATGCAGCGTCGCCACCAGAAAGTCGTGGAAGAAGCCCCGGCCCCCGGCATCACGCCCGAGCTGCGCGAACAGATCGGCAAGGTCTGCGTCGATGCCTGCGTCCGCATCGGCTATCGGGGCGCGGGCACATTCGAGTTCCTGTTCGAGAACGGCCGCTTCTACTTCATCGAGATGAACACCCGCATCCAGGTGGAGCATCCGGTGACGGAGCTGGTGACCGGCATCGACCTCGTCCGCGAGCAGCTGCTGATCGCCAGCGGGCACAAGCTGTCGATCCGTCAGGAAGACATCGTGCTGACTGGCCACGCGATCGAGTGCCGCGTCAACGCCGAGGATCCGGACACCTTCATGCCGAGCCCCGGCACGGTGAAGCGTTTCGAAGCCCCGGGTGGCCCCGGCGTGCGCGTGGATACCCATCTGTACGACGGCTACCGTATTCCGCCGAACTACGACTCGATGATCGGCAAGATCATCGTGCACGGTCCGGATCGCGCCACCGCCATCGCCCGCATGCGCATGGCCCTGGCCGAGACGGTGATCGAAGGCGTGAAGTGCAACATCCCGCTGCAGCAGCGGATCATGGCCGACGTCGGCTTCCAGCAGGGTGGTCAGAACATCCACTACCTGGAAAAGCGGATGGCCGAGCAGAAAGAAACGCCGCCGTCTGTGTGAATCTTTGTGGGAAGCGCGCTGGGTGGGAAGCGCGCTGGCGCGCGAAGGGGTGCTCGCGGCGAGCACCCCTTCGCGGCCAAGACCGCTTCCCACAACAGAGGCTCAGGCCTTACGGAAACCGCTGATACGCACCCAATCCTCCAGCGTGCGCACTTCGAGCCCTTCGAACCACCCGGCGTAACGCACGAGCAACTCCTCGTGCTGGCCGTGAAGGATGCCCGAGAGCGCAAAGGGCGCACCGGGTTTCACCGCGGCGGCGAAGGTGGGCGCGAGTTCGCCGAGGGGACCGGCGAGGATGTTCGCGACGAGCACATCGGCAAGCGCTGCCGGTGCTTCGCCCGGAAGGTAGACGTCCAGATCGTCATGTACGCCGTTACGTTCCGCGTTGTCGCGTGAAGCGAGCAGCGCCTGCGGGTCGTTGTCGATGCCGACCGCGCGCGAAGCGCCCAGTTTGAGTGCCGCGATGGCGAGGATGCCCGAGCCACAGCCGTAATCGAGCACGTGTTTCCCCGCCAACTGCTGACCGTCGAGCCACTCGAGGCACATCGCGGTGGTCGGATGCGTGCCGGTGCCGAAGGCAAGGCCCGGATCGAGGCGCACCACGACGATATCGCCGTCGACCGGCGGCTCGATGTTCCACGGATAGACCCACAGCCGCCGCCCGAACGGCATCGGCTTGAACTGGTCCATCCAGGCGCGTTCCCAGTCCTGGTCGTCCACCACGCGCCAGTCGATCTGCGCGGGCTCGATGAACGGAAGATCGTCGGCGATGGCCTCGGTAAGACCGCGCTTGTCCGCGTCGGCATCGAACAAGGCGTTCAGTACGATCTGGTTCCATAGAGGAATCTCGCCGACACCCGGCTCGAAAATCGCCTCCTCGTCCGGCGTCTCGGCGTCCGCGTCCTGCAAGGTGATCGACAGCGCACCGAGGTCTTCCAGCGCGGCTTCGACACGCGGCTGTTCGGCGGCGCGGATCGTGAGGGAAAGTTCGAGCCAGGGCATCGTGGGGCCAGTCCGGAGAGGGGCCTCCGATTCTACCGGCGCGCGCACGAACGCGGCGTGGCCGTTATGATTCAACGATGTATACGCAGTGCCCCGAGTGCCTCACGGTCTACAAGCTGGAAGCGGAACTCCTGGTTCCCGGCTGCGGCTGCCTGCGCTGCAGCCATTGCGACGCGGTGTTCAATGCCCTGGGCACCCTGGCGGCACACCTGCCGCCGGAACCGTTCACACGGCTCCCGGACCATGCGCTCGACCAGGACCCGCCCCTCGCCGACGTCGCCGTGTTCCGCCCGCGCCCGGTGGTCGATGAAGCGATGGAGCCCGTGGAAGGGACCGAACCGGCCGACGAGCCAGCGGTCGTGGAGGAGATCGGCGAGGATTTCTCGCAACTCACCTTCACACCGCGCTTCGCCAAGCCACGGCGTCGGCGCTCGTGGCATACGGCGGCGTGGGTCGCCGTATGCACGGTACTCGTGCTCGGTCTCGGCGCGCAGCTGGCGTGGGCGAAGCGCGATGTGCTCGTCGCCGATCCGACGATAGGTCCCTTGATCGAAACCGGTTGCGCGGTGGTCGGCTGCCGGCTGCCGCTGGTATCCGCGCCGACACGCTTGCGCCTGCTCGCGCGCGACGTCGAACAGCATCCGTCGGTAAGCGACGGCCTGCTCATCACCGCGAGCGTGCGTAACGACGCGACATTCGCGCAGCCTTATCCCGTCGTCACGATCGTGCTCTCCGACGCGAACGGCCAGCGGCTCGCCATGCGTCGCTTCCAACCCGAGGACTATGTGGGAGATGCGGCGACGCGCGCGCGCGGCCTTGCCGGAGGAGCGACGACGGCGATGGTGTTCGAGGTGCAAGACCCGGGCCAGCGGGCCGTCGCCTTCGCCTTCAGCTTCGACTGAACCGTTCGAAAAATTTCTTTTTGCAAGCCTGCACTTCACGGGCGGAGGCGAGTACACTCGGTTCCCTTCGCGACTTCCGACCACCCCGGCGAGGTGTGTCCAGGCCGCAACCCAAGCGACGATACGACAAGAACCGACCGGAGCCTTGCGCGCCGGCCTGCGAGAGGGGAATGCCTTGAACGCTGTGAGACTGACTGCCAACGAGGCCGCCAACGAGACCTCGATGCAGAGCGCCCTCGGCGAATGCGTCAGTCGCACGGTCCGTCGCTACCTTGCCGACATCGGTGACACGGAGTGCGGCGAAGGCCTGCATGCCCTCGTCATCCGCGAGGTGGAAGGTCCCCTGCTCCGTGAAGTACTCGCCTTCCACGAAGGCAACCAGAGCCGCGCCGCCGCCGCCCTCGGCATCAACCGCGCCACCCTGCGCAAGAAGCTCGCCGCCCACGGCATTTCCTGAGGCGCCGGCCACGGGCCGGGCGGCTATAATGGCGCGCTTTCCTCCCCCGGATTGCCCATGCCCACGCCCGACCTCGTCCCCGTCCGCCGCGCGCTCGTCAGCGTCTCCGACAAGCAGGGCCTGACCGAACTCGCCCGGCGCCTCGCCGCCGCGAACGTCGAAATCCTCTCCACGGGCGGCTCGGCCCGGGCATTGCGCGATGCCGGCATACCGGTGCGCGACGTGGGCGACCTCACCGGCTTCCCCGAGATCATGGATGGCCGCGTGAAGACGTTGCACCCGCGCGTGCACGGCGGCCTGCTCGGGCGCCGCGGCACGGACGACGCGGTGATGGCCGAGCATGGCATCGTGCCGATCGACCTCCTCGTGCTGAACCTCTACCCATTCGAGCGGACGGTGGCCGATCCGGCATGCACGCTCGAAGATGCCATCGAGAACATCGACATCGGTGGCCCCGCGATGCTCCGTGCGGCGGCGAAAAACTGGAATGACGTCGGCGTCCTCACCGATCCGGCACAGTACGAGGACGCACTCGCCGAGATCGAAGCCAAGGGCGGACTGTCGCGTGCCACGCGCTTCCGCCTCGCTGTCGCGGCGTTCAATCGCGTCTCCGATTACGACGGTGCCATCAGCGACTACCTCTCTGGCCTCGCGCTCGACGAGACGCATACCGCCATCGCGGGACGTGCCGAATTCCCCGCGCAGTCGAATGGGCGTTTCACGAAGGTCATGGACCTGCGCTATGGCGAGAATCCACACCAGGCCGGCGCGTTCTACCGCGACCTGTATCCCGCGGCCGGCACGCTCGCGACCTTCCGCCAGCTGCAGGGCAAGGAGCTGTCGTTCAACAACATCGCCGACGCCGACGCCGCGTGGGAGTGCGTGCGCCAGTTCGACGCGCCCGCCTGCGTGATCGTGAAGCACGCCAACCCCTGCGGCGTCGCGGTGGCTGCCGATCCGCTGGCCGCCTATGAACTCGCCTACGCCACCGACCCCACCTCGGCCTTCGGCGGAATCATCGCGTTCAATCGTCCGCTCGACGCGGAAACGGCGAAGACGATCCTGAAGCGGCAGTTCGTGGAAGTGCTGATCGCGCCCCAGGTCCACGAAGGCGCGGTCGCCGAGGCGGCGAAGAAGGCCAACGTGCGGGTGCTCGAGATCCCCATGGGCGAGGGCCGCAACACGCACGATGTGAAGCGCGTGGGTTCGGGCCTGCTCGTGCAGAACGCCGATCACCGGCAGGTGCGGCGCGACGAACTCAAGGTGGTCAGCAAGCGCCAGCCGACGCCGGCGGAGCTCGACGACCTGCTGTTCGCGTGGCGCGTGGCGAAGATGGTCAAGTCCAACGCCATCGTCTATGCGAAGGACAACCGCACGATCGGCATCGGCGCGGGACAGATGAGCCGCGTCGTCAGCGCGAAGATCGCGGGCTTGAAGGCCGAGGAAGCGGGCCTCGTCGTGCCGGGCAGCGCCATGGCCTCGGATGCTTTCTTCCCCTTCCGCGACGGCATCGACGCGGCAGCCGCCGCCGGCATCCGCGCGGTGATCCAGCCGGGCGGCTCGATGCGCGACGGCGAAGTGATCGCGGCAGCCGACGAACACGACATGGCGATGGTGTTCACGGGCATCCGCCACTTCCGCCACTGAGCAGGGGAGCGCGCGCAGGCGCGCGCTACTCCTTCCGTGCCGCGTAGCGCCGGGCCAACACCGCGCACACCATGAGCTGGATCTGGTGGAACAGCATGATCGGCAGCACGATCATTCCCAGCGGATGCCCGGCGAACAGCACTTTCGCGAGCGGCACGCCTGAGGCCAGGCTCTTCTTCGAACCGCAGAAGACGATGGTGATCTCGTCTTCCCGCGTGAAGCCCAGTGCACGCGAGCCATAGCGGGTGGCCAGCAGCGCGCAGGCGAGCAGGATTACGTTTACGGCGACCAGACCCGCGAGCACCGGTGGGGGCAGCCGGTGCCAAAGGCCTTGCAACACCGCCGCGCTGAAGGCCGTGTAGACCACCAAAAGGATCGATCCGCGGTCGACGAAGCCGAGCAGCATCGCGTGCCGGTGTACCCAGCCGCCGATCCAGCGTTGCGCGATCTGTCCCGCCGCGAACGGAATGAACAGCTGCACGACGATCGCTCCCACGGCGTGCCAGGAAAGCTCGCCGTGACCCGTGCCGGCGATCAGCAGACCCACGAGCAATGGCGTGATGAAGATGCCCAGGAGGCTGGACGCCGATGCCGCGACGACGGCCGCGGGGACGTTGCCGCGCGCGATGGACGTGAAGGCGATCGACGACTGCACCGTGGAGGGCAAGGTGCAAAGGAACAGGATGCCCAGGTAGAGGTCTGGCGTGACCAGCGGTGCGAGCAGCGGTCGCAGGAGCAACCCGAGCACGGGGAACACGACGAAGGTGCTGGCGAGCACGGTCGCGTGGAGCCGCCAGTTCCGCGTACCCGCCACCACGGCCTCCCTAGGCAGCTTGGCACCGTGCAGGAAGAACAGCAGCGCGATCGCGATGTCGGTGACGATCTCGAAGACGCCGGCGACCGCGCCGCGGCAGGGCAACAGGCTGGCCAGCACGACGGTGGCGACGAGCGAGAGGGTGAAGCTGTCGGGAAGGAAACGGCGCATCTGGCCATTGCAACGCGTGCGCCTCCGGAACGCAACTTCCCACAAGGTCCTCACTTGCGCTTGAGCGCCTTGGTGGCACGCTTGGGTTTTGCGGCAGGAGGGAAGCAATGGGCTACCGGCTGTATTACTGGACGGGCCTGCAGGGACGTGGGGAATTCGTGCGGCTAGGCCTGGAGGACGCGGGTGCCGCGTACACCGACGTGGCACGCGTCGAAGGCGACGACGCCATGGAGGCCTTCCTCTCGGGCGAGCACGAAGGCGCCCTGCCCTTCGCGCCGCCGTTCCTCGTCTCGGGCCGGCTCGTGATCGCGCAGGTGGCGAATATCCTGCAGTACCTCGGCCCGCGGCACGCCCTGGTGCCCGAGAGCGAATCCGCGCGTCTTTACGCCCACCAGCTGCAACTGACGATCGCCGACCTCGTCGCGGAAGTGCACGACACGCACCACCCGGTGTCCACGGCAAAGTATTACGAGGACCAGACCGACGAGGCCGCGAAGCGCGCGAAGGACTTCCGCGAGACGCGGATTCCGAAATTTCTCTCGTACTTCGAAAAGGCCGTGGAGCGCGGCGGAGGCAAGCATCCGCTACGGTCCCATTCTTACGTCGACCTGTCGTTGTTCCAGGTCATGGAGGGGTTGTCGTACGCGTTCCCAAAGGCGATGAAGCGGCAGAACCTGCCTCTGCTTCGCGACCTGGCGCGGCGCGTCGCCGACCGGCCGAACGTGGCGGCCTACCTCGCCTCGGATCGACGCGTCGCGTTCAACACGAACGGGATCTTCCGGCATTACCCGGAGCTGGACGGCTGAATGAATCGCATAGGCCTGTAGAAGCCGCTATAGCGGCGAGGGATTCCCTCGCCGCTATAGCGGCTCCTACAGATGACGTCCTGGCTCAGTCGGAGCCGGCCGGCTTCGGCGCCTTGCCCCATTCGTAGACCTTGTAGAACACCGGGCTCACCGGGCCGTTCTTCGGATCGTGGATGGGATTGCCGGACTGGTCGAGCATGTAGGTCTGGGGCACGCCGTTCTTCGGCGTCACCACGACCATGTACGGCTTGCCGGCCATGGTGAATTCGTCGACATGGTTTTCCCCCTTGTCGTACGACCTGCTCAGCTTGGGCGGCGGGTTGCCCTGGGCATCGACACCGCCGTCGTCCTGCATGGACGGGAGGGCGACAGGCGACTGGGACGCCTGGTTGGCGTCCGATGTGGCGGGCGTGGTCTTCCCATCCTGCGCCTGGTCGTACGGTACGGGGCGCTCGATCGGCGTCTGCCCCGAGCGATCCGGCTCGCCTGCCTTGACGCCCGGGTCGTGCAGGCCGGGCGGCGGCGGGGCCGGCTTGAACGACGAGGCGTCCTGCGCGGCGACGGGTAAGGCCAGGGCCAGGGCGAGCGCGGCGGCGACGGCGTGCGAGCGGTTCATGGGGAGTCCTCCTTGCGGGACGCCGAGGATAACAACTCCGATATGTAGGGACACTGATGGCCTGCTGAAGACCGTGGGAAGCGGGTGGCGCGCGGCCGTGAGAGAATCGGGGGATGCCTACGCTCACCCTCATCGACGGGTCCTCGTACCTGTACCGCGCCTTCCACGCGCTGCCTCCCCTGACCAACACCTTCGGTGAACCCACCGGCGCGCTGTTCGGCATCGTCAACATGCTGCGCACGACGATGAAGGCCGGTTCGGATTACGTTGCCTTCGTCTGCGACGCGCCCGGACGGACCTTCCGCGACGACCTCTACCCCCAGTACAAGGCGAATCGGCCGTCGATGCCCGACGACCTGCGGGCGCAGGTCGAGCCGATGATGAAGATCGTCGGTGCGCTGGGCTTTCCCATCCTCTGCGTGCCGGGGGTGGAAGCCGACGACGTCATCGGCACCCTCGCGCGCCAGGCGGCCGACCAGGGTATCGACACCATCATCTCCACTGGCGACAAGGATTTCGCCCAGCTGGTCGGGGCCCACATCGTGCTGATCAACACGATGAGCAACACCACGATGGACATCGACGGCGTCGTCGACAAATTCGGCGTGCGTCCCGAGCAGATCGTCGACTACCTCACCCTCATGGGCGACAGCATCGACAACGTGCCGGGCGTGGAGAAATGCGGTCCGAAGACGGCCGCGAAATGGCTCGCCGAATACGGCAACCTCGAGGCGCTGCTCGCCAGCGCCGACAAGATCGGCGGCAAGATCGGCGAGAACCTGCGCGCCGCGATCCCGCGCCTGCCGCTGTCGCGCGAGCTCGTCACCATCCGCACCGACGTGCCGCTGGACCAGGGGCCGGCCGATCTGCGCATGCGCGAACGCGATGTCGAAGCCCTACGCGAGCTGTACACGCGCTATGACTTCAAGGCGGCGCTGAAAGACCTCGATGCGGGCGGCACGAGCGCTTCTACGCCCTCACCCACGGCCGCCGCGCCGGCAGCGGCGGCATCCACCGTGACGCCCGGCCTCGACGGTGAAGGCGAGTACGAGCTCGTCGTGACTGAAGACCGTCTCGCGGCCTGGCTGGAGAAGCTCGAAACGGCGCCCTTGATCGCGTTCGATACGGAAACCACGAACATCGACGCGATGCAGGCGGACATCGTCGGCCTCTCGCTCGCCGTCGAGCCCGGCAAGGCGGCGTATGTTCCACTCGCGCACGACTTTCCCGGCGCGCCGACGCAGCTCTCTCCCGAACACGTACTCGGCGCGCTGAAACCGATCTTCGAGGATCCGTCACGCCCGAAGGTTGGCCAGCACGGCAAGTACGACGTCAACATCCTGTCGCACTATGGCATCGCCCTGCGCGGCCTCGTGCACGACACGATGCTCGAGTCCTACGTGCTCAATGCCACCGCGACGCGTCACGACATGGATTCCCTGGCCTCGCGATACCTCGGCTACACGACGGTGAAGTACGAGGAGGTCGCCGGCAAGGGCGCGAAGCAGATCCCGTTCTCGCAGGTCGATTGCGACACCGCGTGCCGCTACGCCGCCGAGGACGCCGACATCACGCTGCGGCTGCACCATGCCCTGTGGCCGCAACTCGAAGCGGAGCCTTCGCTGCGCGCGGTCTACGCGGACATCGAGATACCGCTGGTGCCGGTCCTGGCGAAGATGGAACGCACCGGCGTGCTCATCGACGCCAACGAACTCCGCCTGCAGAGCCAGCACCTCGGCAAGCGCATGATCGAGCTGCAGACGTTGGCGTACGCGTCGGCCGGGCACGAATTCAACATGGACTCGCCGAAGCAGCTGCAGGCCGTGCTGTTCGACGAGCTTGGCCTTGCCGCGAAGATCAAGACGCCCAAGGGCCAGCCCTCGACCAACGAGGAAGCCCTGGAAGCCATCGCGGACATGCACGAACTGCCGCGCCTGATCCTCGAGTACCGGGGACTGGCGAAGTTGCGCTCGACCTACACCGATAAGCTGGCGGGCATCGTCAATCCGCGCACCGGCCGCGTGCATACGAGTTACCACCAGGGCGCCGTCGCCACGGGCCGCATCAGTTCGTCCGACCCGAACTTGCAGAACATCCCGGTCCGCACGGAAGAAGGCCGGCGCATACGCCAGGCGTTCATCGCGCCGGAAGGCTGGCGCATCCTCGCCGCGGACTATTCGCAGATCGAACTTCGCATCATGGCCCACCTGTCGAAAGACGAGGGCCTGGTGCGTGCCTTCCAGGAAGGCGGCGACGTGCACCGGGCCACGGCCGCGGAGGTGTTCGGTGTCCCGCCGGCCGAGGTGACCGCCAACCAACGGCGTGCCGCGAAGGCGATCAACTTCGGCCTGATGTATGGCATGAGTGCCTTCGGCCTCGCCCGTCAGCTCGGCGTGGACCGCGGGGAGGCCTCGGACTACATGGGCCGCTACTTCTCGCGCTACCCCGGCGTACGCGCCTTCATGGACGCCACGCGCGAGCAGGCCCACCGCGACGGTTTCGTCCAGACCCTGTTCGGGCGGCGCCTGTACCTGGAAAACCTGAAGTCGCGTAACCAGTCGTTCCGGGCCGGCGCCGAGCGCGCGGCCATCAACGCGCCCATGCAGGGGACGGCAGCCGACATCATCAAGCGCGCCATGATCGCCGTGGCCGCCTGGATCGAGCCGCGCGACGATGTCCGCCTGCTGATGCAGGTGCACGACGAGCTGGTGTTCGAGGTGCGCGCGGATGCCGTGGACGCGGTCCGGGCGGGCATTGAGGAGAGGATGGCCGGCGCGGCGACCCTCAGCGTGCCGCTCCAGGTCGACATCGGCGTGGGAGCGAACTGGGACGAGGCGCACTGAATGGACGTCCAAACGTAATATTTCCGTTTAGTCGTTCAGCTCGCCGCCACGCAACCCGTTGATATTTCGCGCCATGAACGGAGGCTGACTTTTTTCCGGCGCGCATTGCAACTTTCCAGCCCCTCGAACGTCAATACATACGGACGCACGCAACGGCGTCCCATCGGTGGGCTCCACCTCCCTGGAGTCACCCTGCGGACGGCCTGATCTTCCCCTGGATCCGGTCGTCCACCGGGCCCCGAGAGCTCCCCTGGCTCTCGGGGCTTTTTTTTATTCGACGTGCGCGCATACACGTCCTGCACATTCGTGACGCCATCCTCTCCGCCACATCGAACCGGGAGGAATACATATGCGTGCAGGTCTCATCGTCGTCGGCGTCATCCTGATCGGGCTTGGCCTGTGGGTGACCCTGGGCAACGGCAGCTACAGCAAGACCGATACGGTCGCCTCCATCGGCTCCGCCAAGCTCGAGGCCACCCACGACAAGGCCATCCCCCAGTGGGTGGGCATCGCGGGCATCGTGATCGGCGGCATCGTGGCCGTGGCCGGAATCGCCCGCAAGAACTGACCCGGCGGCCAGCCGTTACAATGGGCGGATGGATGTTTCCCACCTGCTCGACTCCCTCAACGACGCCCAGCGCGAGGCGGTAAGCGCTCCGCCGGGCCACTACCTGATCCTCGCCGGCGCCGGCTCCGGCAAGACCCGCGTGCTGACCAACCGCATCGGCTGGCTCACGCAGGTCGAGCGCGTGCCGCCGTGGGCGATCCTGGCCGTCACCTTCACCAACAAGGCGGCGGGCGAGATGCGGTCCCGCCTGGATGGCATCATCCCAGGCGGGACGCAGGGCCTCACCGTCGGCACCTTCCACGGCATCGCCCACCGCCTCCTGCGCCGCCACTGGCGCGAGGCCGGGCTGGTCGAGGGTTTCCAGATCCTGGATTCCGACGACCAGCAGCGCCTCATCAAGCGTGTCATCGCTGGCATGGGCCTCGACGAGGCCCGCTTCCCGCCCCGCCAGGCCGCGTGGCAGATCAACAACTGGAAGGACGAGGGCAAGCGGCCCGATGCGATCGAGCATCGCGACCATCCCGTTACCCGGACCTTCGTCGAGGTCTACAAGGCGTACGAGCAGCAGTGCCAGCGCGCGGGCCTCGTGGATTTCGCGGAACTGCTGTTGCGCGCGCACGAGCTCTGGCTGAAGGACCCGCAGGTCCTGAAGCATTACCAGGAGCGCTGGCGTTACCTGCTGATCGACGAGTTCCAGGACACCAACACGCTGCAGTACGCGTGGATTCGCGTGCTGGCAGGCAGTACGGGCCAGGCTTTCGTCGTCGGCGACGACGACCAGGCCATCTACGGCTGGCGCGGCGCCAAGGTGGAGAACGTCCAGCAGTTCCTGCGCGATTTCCCCGGCGCGAAGACGATCCGCCTCGAACAGAACTACCGTTCCACGTCCACCATCCTCAACGCGGCGAATGCGGTGATCGCCCGCAATGGCGGTCGCCTCGGCAAGCAGCTTTGGACCGACGGCGGCGAAGGGGAACGGATCGCACTGTACGCGGCGTACAACGAGCAGGACGAGGCCCGCTTCGTCATCGAGCGCATTCGCGAGTACATCGCGGAACACGGCAACGCGCGCGATTGCGCCATCCTCTACCGGTCGAACGCGCAGTCGCGGAATTTCGAGGAACAATTGATCCAGCGCGACCTGCCGTACCGCGTCTACGGTGGCCTGCGCTTCTTCGAGCGCGCGGAGATCAAGGACGCCCTGGCCTACCTTCGCCTCGCTTCCAATCGCCACGACGACGCCGCCTTCGAGCGCGCCGTCAACACGCCCCCACGCGGTATCGGCGATCGCACGCTGGACGAGTTGCGTCGTCGCGCGCGCGCCGACGCCAGTTCCATGTGGGAGGCGTCGCTCACCGAGGTCTCGATCGGCTCGATGGCCGGTCGCGCGAAGAATGCGGTGAAGGCCTTCATCGGCCTCATCGACAACCTCGCGCGCACGTTCGCCGGCCATGGCGAGGGCGAGGGCGGCGACGCACCCTCCGCGCTCGACCTTGCCGAGCAGATCGAGCACGCCATCATCCATACGGGCTTGCGCGACTTCTACGAGAACGACAAGCGCGGCAACGGCGAAGCCCGGGTGGAGAACCTGGACGAATTGGTCAACGTCGCCAGCCGCTTCGAGATGACACCCGAGGACATCGACGCCGGGCTCAACGAGCTCTCCGCCTTCCTCTCGCACGCCGCGCTGGAAGCCGGCGAAGGCCAGGGCGAGGCCTGGGACGATTGCGTCCAGCTGATGACCCTGCACTCGGCCAAGGGGCTCGAATTCCCGGTCGTCTTCCTCGTCGGCATGGAGGAAGGCCTGTTTCCCAGCCAGCGCTCCACCGAGGAAGAAAACCGGCTCGAGGAAGAACGGCGGCTCGCCTACGTGGGCATTACCCGTGCCCGTGAGCGGCTGTACCTTTCCCACGCCGAGTCGCGCCGCATGCACGGTACGGAGATGCTGGCCCGGCCCTCGCGGTTCCTCGGCGAGATTCCGCCAGACCTGATCGACGAGTTGCGGCCCCGCGTGCAGGTGTCGCGTCCCGCCTATGCCGACCGCTTCGCCGCGGCACCGGCCTTCGAGGACGCCTCGCCGATCCGCCTGGGCCAGCGGGTGACCCACCCGAAGTTCGGCGAGGGCACGATCGTGAGCGCCGAGGGCGCCGGTTCCCACATGCGGGTGCAGGTGAACTTCGAGGATGCCGGGAGCAAGTGGTTGGTTTACGCTTACGCGAATCTGACCGCGTTGTAGCCTTTTTTGTGGGGGAAAGGGGAACGCATGATCGTAGGCATCGACCTCGGCACGACCAACAGCCTCGTGGCCGCGTGGCTGGACGGGGGACCCAGGCTCATCCCCAATGCGTTGGGCCAAACGCTCACACCCTCCTGCGTCGGTATCGACGGCGATGGCAGTGTGCTCGTGGGTCATGCCGCCCGCGAGCGCTTGCAGACGCATCCGGATCGCACGGCCGCGCTGTTCAAACGGTACATGGGCAGCGCGCGCACCGTGCGCCTCGGCGACCGGGAGTACCGGCCGGAAGAACTCTCGGCCCTGGTGCTTCGCTCGCTGAAGGCCGATGCCGAGGCATGGCTCGGACGGCCGATCACGGAGGCGATCGTGACGGTGCCGGCGTACTTCTCCGATGCGCAGCGCAAGGCCACCCGGGTCGCCGGCGAGCTGGCCGGACTGAAGGTCGAACGCCTGCTCAATGAACCCACGGCAGCCGCGCTCGCTTATGGCTTGCACGAGGCCAAGGCAGAGACGCAGTTCCTCGTCCTCGATCTGGGCGGCGGCACGTTCGATGTCTCGATCCTCGAAATGTTCGAAGGCGTGATGGAAGTACGCGCCAGCGCGGGCGACAACATGCTCGGCGGCGAAGACTTCACCGATCTGATCGCCGGTTTGGCGTTCGAACAGGGCATCCCCGCCGAGGCCCGCAACGATGCGTCTTTCATGCAGCGCCTCGCGTCGCGCGCCGAGCATGCCAAGCGCGAGCTCTGCGCCAACGGCTCGGCGAGCTTCGACCTGCGCTACCGGGATGCCGCAGTCAACGTGACGATCGACGCCGAGGGATTGGAAAAGCTGGCACAACCCCTGCTCAATCGCCTGTGGCGGCCGATCGAGCGTGCCATGCGCGATGCGCGCATCCGCGCCGCCGACCTCGACAACATCGTGCTCGCCGGTGGCGCCACGCGCATGCCGACGATCCGCGCCCTTGCCACGCGCATGTTCGGCCGCTTCCCAGCCGTGGGGCATAACCCCGACGAGGTGGTCGCACTTGGAGCCGCCGTACAGGCCGGGTTGAAAATGAAGGACAAGGCCCTCGACGAGATCGTGATGACGGACGTCTGTCCGTACACGCTCGGCACCGAGGTCGTCCGCATGATCGACGAGCGCACGCAGGTGGCTGGCGTGTACGCGCCCGTCATCGAGCGCAACACGGTCGTACCGGTCAGCCGCGTGCAGCGTTTCTCGCCCGTGTCGATGCAACAGAAGCAGATCCGCATCGGCATTTACCAGGGTGAATCGCGGCTTGTGCGCGACAACGTCTCGCTCGGCGAGATCGTCGTACCCATCATGCCGGGTCCCGGCCACGCCCACGGCGTGGATGTTCGTTTCACTTACGACGTCAACGGCCTGCTGGAAGTCGAGGTGACCGTGGTCGCCACCGGCGCGAAGGAGCGACTGGTGATCGAGGGCGGCGGCACGCACATGACGGCCGACGACGTGGCGCAACGGCTCGTCGCGCTCGCGGCACTGAAGGTCCACCCGCGCGACACGCTGCCGAACCGGACACTGCTCGCACGCGCAGAACGGCTGTACGAGCAGGTGCTCGGGGAGCTGCGCGAGCAGGTCGGCCAAGCCATCCTGCAGTTCGAACAGGCGCTCGCCTCACAGGATTCACGCACGATCGCGCGGGAGGCGGCCACATTCCGCGAGACGCTCGACGCGATCGAACGCGACGACCTTTTCTCCTCTCGAACGGTGGACTGAGTTGGCCTGGCACCACGAAGCCCTCGGACTTCCGCCGCACGCCGATCTCGTGGCCGTGCGCCGGGCCTATGCCGCAGCCTTGCGCCGGATCGATCCCGCCACCGACCCGGCGGTCTTCGCGAGGCTGCGGGAGGCATACGAAGCCGCGCGCGCGTGGTGTGAGCAGGCCGGTGCGGAGGAGGCGGAAGATGCGGCTGCCACCGAGCCCGCGGAATCGGCGGTCGAAGCGAAGGCTGGCGATCGCGCGGATGCGGGTTCGAGCGCGGATGAGGGCGTCGTCGGTGCCGAAGCCGCCGTGCCTTACGTCGATCCCACGGTGACGCTTGCCTGGCGCTTCGCTGCCGACGTCGGTGCGCGCCGGCCGGAAACGATCCCGCAGCTGCTTGGCGAGACGCTCGTCGAGCTGCGCACGCAGTACATCGACGCGCCGGGGCGTTTCGAGGAACACCTGATCGATCTGCTCGGACTGCAACGCATCGGCCATCGCCCCGAGGTATTCGCGGCCGCGGAAGAACAATTCCACTGGCGCGAGGTCGGTCACCTCGCTTCGCTCGGGCAGCGTGGCCAGTGGATCGAGCTGGTGCTCGCGCAGCGCGAGGATTGGCTCGCGTTGCCGGAGGACCGTCGCCGCATGTGGGTCGAGATGTTTGCGCAGGCAGAGTCGGGCCTGGACAGATCGCTGCTGCGGCGCTGGCCGGAAATGCGGAGGCTCAACGAACGCTTTCCGGCGTGGGTGAGCCTGCACGTGTCCGGCGACACGCTGCAGGCGTGGCAGGCGGCTTTCGACGCGCAGCCCGCGTCCACGCAGGAGACCTACAGACGGATGGCACCGCCTGCGTCGGTCTACTGGCCGAAGCGCGTTGACCTCACGCGACAGCGCTCACGCGACCGCACCACAGCGTGGACCGTGGGCGGATTCTTTCTGTTCATGCTCGGCGGCAGCGCGCATTACCTTCTGAATGCGGAGAAGCTCGCTCCCACACTCGTTTCGTCGCCCACGGCCCTCTCCGTACCCCACGAAAGCGCGGAGCAGTGCGCCGCGCTCTACGTTCGGATGGATCGGGCCGATGCGTTCACCGGCCTCGACGACGAAGAAATCCTCACGCTGAAGGCGCGCGGCACGAACTGCGCACGCGACGGGCATTGGCATCCGCCGGAGCCAGGAGCGCCTTAAGGCGACAACCTCGGCACGCCGTGCTGATCGCGCTCTTCCACCGCGGTAACACGCGTGTCGATCCGCCGGCCGCGCAAGTCCTCGGGCAAGGCTTCGGCGGCTTCGCCACGTGCCAGCGCGAGGGCATTGCGGTAGCAGCGCTGCGCAAGTTCCGGCTCGCCTTCGCCGACGTAGACGTCGCCGAGCGCTTCCCACGCCGTGGCATTCGGTTCGATCGCCAACGCGCGCTCGAGGTAAGGCCTGGCTTTGCCCCACAGGCGCAAGCGCACGCACATGCGACCGAGCGCGGTAAGCAACGCGGCATCGTTCGGATGCGCGTCCACCCAGCTTTCGGCGCGACGCAGGCGCTGCTCGATGTCTTCGGCGCCCATGCCGCCGTAGGTAGCGATGAGTGCGGGTGACCAGTCGCGACGCAGCGCGGTCTCTATCTCATCCATCGCCGCCATCGTCTGGCCGTAGCGTGCGGCTTGCCTCGCGTACGCATCGACCGCCGCGGGCAAGCGTCGCTGTCCCTTGGGCAACTGCGACCACAGCGTCGCGAGTGACGCGCCATCGGTAGCGCTCATGACATACGCGCCGACGACGCGGGACTCGATCTCCGCGTAGCCACGGGAGCCCAGTTCGCCGCTTTTCTGCAGTGGCTCCAGCGCACGCATCACGTTGCGTGCTTCGCCCGAGGCCAGCGATGCCTCGGCGTATTCGATCCACCCGGCCGGTGTGAGCGACCCGGCATTCGCCTCGGGAGCCAGCAAGGTCGCCGCTTCGCTCGCCCGGCCGCTGTTGCGCAGGTAGCGCGCACGCAGCACGCGAGCGGCACGCGGCGTTTCCTGCGCGGCCTGGTCCAGCGTTTCCAGCGCGCGGGCGGATTCGCCATGACGCTCGGCGGCTTCGGCGGCGGCCAGGAGCGCCGGACCGCGAACCGACGGATAACGCGCCGCCCGGTTGAGGTCGCGCTCCGCCTCGCCGTGCCGTCCCTCGATGAGCGACACCATGCCGTCGGCGAGACGGCGACGGCTAAGGTGGCGATGGCGTCGTGTCATCGCACCGAACGGCCAGCGCAGGAGGGCGACGATCAGCGCGATCGCGGCCCAGGCCAGAAGCAGCAAGGCGATGGCCGTGACCACCGTCATCTGCACGTTGGTGCCGCGCAGGCGGATGAGCACGTAGCCCGGGTCTTCCGCCACCCAATGCCACGCGAAGGCCGCGACGACCGCGACGAAGATCAGGCCGACGATCCAGCGCCACGGTTTCATGGCGTGCCCTCCCCCGGGGCAGCGGCACTGGCGGCCCGCGCGGGCGCGGCGGTGGAGCCGCTGGCGGCAGGCCTCGTCGTCGAAGCCGCGCCTTGCAAGGCATGCACCGAACGCAGGTTGCGCAGCTCGGCGAGGGCGGCACCGAGCTTGGGTTCGCTGCCGCGCGCCTGGCTGGCCAGGAGGGTGGCGATGCGCGAACGCGCGGCGCGCACCGCGGGAGCGGTCGTGTCGAAATGTGAAGCAAGCGCGGCATCCGCCCGCTTGAGCGCCGCGGCGCGACCCACGTCGTCATACGCGAGCACGGCGGCTTCCGCGTGGGCGACATCGAGGGCGGCGAGTTCACGCGCGATGCGCTCGTCCGCGAGGGCCACCGGCGAGCCGTCGTCATGGCTCACCCGCACGATGCTGCCGAGCGCCGCCCCTGCGCGCTGCCAGAACGTGGGCGCGGCGTCGCCGGACGGCGTCACGTCGTTGCGCTTCAAGGGCAGGCCCGGCAGCTGCGCGCGCAGGTCGGCCAACGTGGAAAGATCGCCGGCACGCGCGGCGGGCGCGACGGCGGCAAGTGCCTCGCGTTCGGCGGCAAGGTCCTGGCGTACCGCCGCGAAAGCGCTGTCGTTCACCGCGGCGAGGGTCTTGTCGGCGAGGTCGTACGCGGAGAGTGCGCCGCTGGCGTCGCCGAACAGGGCGAAGCGCTCCTTCGCCATCCGCAGCAGCGACTCGGCCTCGTCGAGCAGCATGGCATCGTGCCCGCTAAGGCTGCGCTCGGACAGGTTCGCCACGGCGTCCTCGAGGTTGCGTGTGCGCTCGGACATGCCGAGCATCTCTTCCCGCGCCGAGCGATTGACGGCATCGGCGTCGTTGAGCCGCCGGCGCAGGTTGGCGTTCTCTTCGCGCATGCCGTCCACGCCCGCCTGCAGCGTGTCGACCTGACCGCGCAGGCCGTTGGCCGCGCCGAGGTCCTCGCGCATGCCCCAAACCGTCCAGGCGGTGTAGCCGGCGACGCCGAGCGCGGCGAGGGAGAACAGGATCGCGATGGCCAGGGCTCCGCCGCCGCGTCGCGGTGCGGGGGCGACGGGCCGGCGCGGCGTGGCGGGCGAGGGCGCGGCGGCCGGAGCCGGCGTGGCCGGCGAGGGATCGGTCGGAGTGGTCTCGTTCGTCATGCCCGCCATGCTAGCAGGCCATACTCGAACGCACGGAACACGTCGCTCAACGGCCGGTGAACGAGACCTCGGAGGCGGCCTTCAAGAGGTCGCCGGGCAGTGCGGATTGGGCGACGGCGACGCGGGCGAATCCCGCCTCCATGGCGATGTCCCTCAGGCGCTCGCTGCTCACCACGGCCACGGCCTGGACCAGCCTGCGCCAGGCCGGGGCGATCAGGGCCCGGCGCAGGTGGTCGAGGGCTTCCGCGCTGGACAGCAACACCGCGGAACGCCGGCCCAGTTTCAGCAAGGGATCGATGTGGCGGCGGTCGATCCGGGGCGCCACGCGGTGGTAGACGTGGATTTCCTCGAGGTCGGCGCCCCGGAGGGCGAGTTGCTCGCGGAGCAGGCCACGCCCCCCCGGCGCGCCCACCAGCGCCACGCGCCGCCCGCCCAGGTCGGCCAGCTCGGGCATGCCGAGGACGCCCTCGCTGTCCTGCGATTTTTCGGGGAAACAGGCGTCGGGGACGTTCGCGGTCTTCAGCGCCCGCGCGGTGCCCCGCCCCACGGCGATCACGGTGGCGTTCGTGGCCAGCGGCAGCACGTCCGCGGCGAAGCGCACCGCCGCGGGGCTGGTGAACACCAGGACGTCACCCTCCAGCGCGCGCCGCAGGGCCGCGTTGACGGTGGACGCATCTTCCGTGGCGCGCAGGGACAGGCCCGGCACGCTGACGGGAATGCCGCCGAGCTTGCGAACGCGCCGGGCCAGGGGGCCGGCGGTACCTGCGGGACGGGTGATGACGACGGTGACGTTACGAAGGGGAAGGGAGCGACTCACTACTGAGAGTCCTGTCTGGCATCCTGCGACTGGGGATCAGGATAAGAAGGTGGGGACGACACCGCCAATGCCGAAGGTTGGGTCTACACATACGGATGCGAACGGGGCGTCGCCGCCCGTACACTTCGCCGCTTATGACGACGATCCACGCCCCCCTGGCCGACCTCGAACGCTTCATCCGCGACGGCATTCCCCTGGCCCGCGCCATGGACCTCCGTATCGCCGCCTTCGACGGCGACCGGCTCACCATGACCGCGCCGCTGGCACCGAACATCAACGACAAGGGCTGCGCCTTCGGCGGCAGCCTCGCCAGCCTCATGACCGTGGCCTGCTGGGCACTGGTGGAGGCACGCCTGCGCGAGCGCGGCCTGGATTGCGACGTCTTCGTGGCCGATTCCACGGTGCGTTACCTGGATCCGGTGTGGGACGACCTGCGGGCGGACGCGACGATGGCCCCCGGTGCCACCTGGGAGCCCTTCTTCGCCACCCTCGAGGCTCGCGGCCGTGCGCGGGCCGATTTCACCTGTGTCGTACCGGGTACCGAGGGCAAGCCGGCCGCCAGCCTGGACGCGCGCTTCGTGGCCAAGCGCCGGGCATAATGCCGCCCGACGCCCCGGAAACGCCAATGGAAGCCGCCATGCGCCCGCTCGCCCTGCCCGCCCTCGTCTTCACCCTCATGGCCCTCGCCGGCTGCGCCACGGATAAGCGCAACCAGGCGCTCAACAAGACCCTCATGAGCTACGCCTCGGCTATCCGCTGGGGCGACTTCGCCGGCGCACAGACGTTCGTCGACAAGGATTACGCCGCCGAGCACCCCATGAGTTCCATCGAACAGGGCCGCCTGCAACAGCTGCGGGTGACGGGATACGATGAGGGGTCCGGTCCGCGGCCGGACGGCGAGGACGACGTGGTCCAGGTTGTCCAGATCAATGTCGTGAACGTCAACACCCAGTCCGAGCGCGGCATCGTCGATCGCCAGCGCTGGCATTACGATCGCGAAAAGAACAAGTGGACCCTGACGACGGGCCTGCCGGACTTCTCGCCGCACTAACCGCGCTCTGGCGATATAATCGGCCGTTTACCCCCTTACTGGGACGCGGAAAGACCCGATGAACGACGTATTCCAGAAGCTGCCCGGTTTCGTGACCAACCACGCCTTGCTGGTCGCGGCCTTCGCCGTGATCCTGATCGCCCTCGTGGCGGGCGAGGTGGGCCGTCTCTTCCGCAAGTGGAAGTCCCTGACGCCGGCGGGACTCACCCAGCTGATCAACCGCGACACGCCACTGATCGTGGACCTCTCCGCGAGCGCGGATTTCGAGAAGGCGCACATCCCCGGCGCGAAGAACGTCGCCCTGAGCCAGTTCGATCCGGAGACGCAGAAGGACCTTTCGAAGGCGAAGGACCTCCCCGTCGTGCTCGTCGACAAGGACGGCCGCGGCGTGGGCAAGGCGGCCAATCGCCTCATCAAGGCCGGCTTCGCGCGCGTGTTCGTCCTCGACGGCGGCACGTACGCCTGGCAGACGGCGCAGCTGCCCGTCGTCAAGGGCAAGAAATAAAATAAGCGATCAGAGCCCGTGGATGCCGGCCCTGCTTTGCAGGATCGCCGTCAACACATCGGGCGCCACGTCGAACGAGTCGAAGTACAGGCGGTCCTCGGGCAGGTTCGCGTCGAGGAAGAACTGGCGGCCCGCCGCGACCATCGCCGGCGGTCCGCTCATGTAGAGGTCAACGCCGGACAGGTCTGGGTGGTCCTCGAGCAGCGCCTCATGGACCAGGCCCTCGCGCATGCCGCTCGCGCGCGCCGCTTCCGGATCGGACAATACGGGCGTGAAGCGCACGTTCGGCCATTCGACCGTCCAGTGCCGGGCCAGGTCGATGAGGTACAGGTCCTCCACGTGGCGCGCGCCCCAGTAGACGTGCATCGGCCGCCGCGTGCCGAGCGCGATGAAGTGCTCCACGATCGCCTTCACCGGGGCGAAGCCCGTGCCGCCGGCCATGAACAGCATCGGCCGCTCCGAGTCCTCGCGCGGCACGAAGGTGCCCAACGGCAACTCGACGGTGAGGCGGTCGCCGACCCGCAGCGCGTCGTATACCCATGAGGTGAAACCGCCGCCGGGCACATGGCGCACGTGCAGTTCGATCAGGCCATCCGTACGCGGCCCGCTGGCGATCGAGAACGGACGATGCTTCCCGTCGTCGAGGATCACATCGAGGTACTGCCCCGGCAGCCAGTTCACCCGCGTACCGTCGAGCGGTCGCAAGCCCACGCCCACGACATCGGGCGCGAGCGCACGGCGCTCCACCACCTCGGTGTCCACGCGCCGGTGCGGGATGTCCTCCACCGAGGCGATCTCGCGGGCCTGGATGGCAATGTCGCCGCAGGGCACCGCCTGGCACAGCAGGATCGCCCGTCGGGAACGCGCCGCGCCGGAGAGCGCCACGGGAGGATTGCGCGGGTAGCGGCACTCGCCCTCGACAAGGGTGGCCTTGCAACTGCCGCACACGCCGCCCCGGCATGAATACGGGAGAGCGATGCCCGCGCGCTGGGCGGCTTCGAGCACGGTCTCGTCGGCAGCGGCGTCGAAGCGCTTGCCGGACGCTGTCAGGGTTACGGTGGGCACCCGCACATTGTAGGACAATGAAGGCTTGCCCCACAGGAAGCCGCAGGCCATGGCCATCTGGAAACACCCCATCGACCTCGCCCGCATCAACGCATGGAGCCGCGGCACGATGATGGAAACGCTCGACATCCGCTTCACGGCCTTCGGCGACGACTGGCTGCAAGGCACCATGCCCGTTGACCACCGCACCCAGCAGCCCTTCGGCCTCCTCCACGGCGGCGCCTCCGTCGTGCTGGCGGAGACGCTGGGCAGCTCGGCCTCGCTGCTGACGCTGGACGTGGAAAAGGAAGTGGCGGTGGGGCTCGACATCAACGCCAACCATGTTCGCGGCGTTCGCGGAGGCATCGTTACCGGCACCGCGAAGGCGGTGCACATCGGCCGCACCACCCAGGTGTGGGAGATCCGCATCGAAGAGGAGCACGGCAAGCTCGTCTGCCTGTCGCGACTCACGATGGCCGTGATTCCATCGCCGGGCGGCGCCCCGGGGAACCTCCGCGCGTGAGCGAGGCCGCGCCCTACGCCGCGCTCTCGCCCGACCTCGTGCTAGCCGCTGTCGACGCGGCCGGGAGTTGGAGCGACGGGCGCCTGCTGACGCTCAACAGCTACGAGAATCGCGTCTTCCAGGTGGGCTTGGAGGACGGTGGTTTCGTCGTCGCGAAGTTCTACCGCCCCGGGCGCTGGACCGACGCCGCGATCGAGGAAGAACACGCCTTCGCGCTGGAACTCGCGGCGGCGGAACTGCCCGTGGTCGCGCCGCTCGTCTTCGACGGACGCACCCTGCTCCGCCATGGCGGCTACCGTTACGCGCTGTATCCGCGCAGGGGTGGGCGCGCGCCGTCGCTGGAATCGCCGGACCAGCTCGAATGGCTGGGGCGCCTGCTCGGGCGCATGCACGCCACGGGTTCCCGCGAGCGCTTCCATGCACGCGGCACGCTCGACCGCAAGACGATGATCGACACGCCGATGCGCGCGGCCCTCGGGTCGGACCTGCTTCCCGCGCACCTGTTCGATGCCTACAGACAAGCGGCAGGTCGCGTGGACGAGGCGGTGGCGCGGCGACTCGACGCCGTGGGTCCGTTGCGGCTCATCCGCCTGCATGGCGACTGCCATCCTGGCAACGTGCTGTGGACGGATGCGGGGCCGCATTTCGTGGACCTCGACGACGCGCGCATGGGTCCCGCCGTGCAAGACCTGTGGATGCTGGCGGGCGACGAGGCGATGATGGACGCGCTGCTGGAAGGGTACGGGCAGTTCCGTGACTTCGATCCGGTGGAATTGGCCCTCGTCCCCGCGCTACGCGCGATGCGGCAGGTGCATTACGCAGGATGGATCGCGGAGCGCTGGCACGACCCCGCCTTCCCCGCCGCCTTCCCCTTCGCGGCCGAGGCGCGGTGGTGGGAACAGCACATCGCGGACCTGCACGACATCGCCGACGACCTCGGCTGATCTGACCCTTTATCCGGAGACTCCATGCATTCCTTCCTCACCCGCGTCATCGCCGTCTTCCAGATCGCTGGCGGCCTGTTCGGCCTCGTGCACCAGTTCAACCGGCTGCTCGGCGGACGCTTCGGTGGCGTGGACGCGATCGTCGCCGTCCTCGGCGTCCTCCTGTTCGCCTTCATCCTCGTCGCCGGCGTGCTCCTGGCCAGCAACGACGGGCGCGGTACCAGCATGTCGATCTGGGCGCAGTTCCTGCAGGCACCGCTCGTCGCCACGCCCTTCTTCAGCTACGCCCTTTCCAGCGGCGCCTACGCCAACCTCTCGCTGACCCTCCAGCACTCGCCGCGGCTCGGCTTCGACTGGGCCATCGCCGAGCATGGCTGGCTCCTCGCCATCGGCGGGCCGTCCGCCGCGCACATCGGGATCAACCTCCTCGCACTGGCATCGTGGCTGGTCCTGCGCTTCGGCCGCTGAGCACCGGTATCATTCACCGATGAACGCTCCCGCACTCCCCGTCATCCGCCTCAAGTCCGACCGCGTGCCGGGCCACCCCTGGATCTGGTCCGCCCAGATCGTGAAGCCGGCCGACCGCCTGCCGCCCGGCAGCGTGGTGGACGTCGAGGACGCCAAGGGCCGCTTCGTCGGCCGCGGCTTCTGGAATGGCCATGCCCGCGTGGCCCTGCGCCTGCTCACCACCCTTGCCGATGAAATCATCGACGATGGCTGGATTGCCACGCGGCTGGCGCGCGCGGTCGAGCTCCGCCGCGACCTGCTTCGCCTCGACGAGGTCAGCGACGCCTGGCGCGTGGTGCACAGCGAGGGCGACGGGCTCTCCGGGCTCGTGGTCGACCGGTATGCGAACCACCTGGTGGTGGAATACTTCGCGGCCGGCATGTGGCGCTTCCGCGACACCATCCACGGCGAACTGCAGCGCCTCTTTCCCGGCGCGTCGCTGTACTGGTTCGCCGAACAGCACGTGCAGCGCCAGGAATCCTTCGACGTCCGCTCCAACGACGCCCCCGCGGCGGTGGACGTGCACGAGCACGGCCTGGCGTTCCACGCCGCTCCCGGCCTTGGCCACAAGACCGGCTTCTTCGCCGATCAGCGCGAGAACCGCCGCCGCTTCGCCACGCTGGCGCGCGGACGGCGCGTGCTCGACCTCTGCTGCAACGCCGGTGGGTTTGCGGTGCATGCGATGAAGGCGGGCGCAAAGGAAGCCACGGGCGTGGACGCGGACGCGGCGATCCTCGAGGTCGCCCGCGAGAACGCACGCATGAACGGGGTGACGGCACGGTTCGAACAGGGCGATGTCTTCGAGTGGTTGCGCGCGGCCATCGCCCGCGGCGACACCTGGGACGCCATCGTGCTCGATCCGCCGAAGCTCACGCGCGACCGCAACCAGGTGATGAACGCGCTGAAGAAGTACTTCGCGATGAACCGTACCGCGCTCGACGTGCTCGCGCCCGGCGGCATCCTGCTCACCTGTTCCTGCACCGGGCTGGTCGGCGAGGGCGACTTCCTCGAGATGATCCGCCGCGTGGCCCTCAATGCCGGACGCGACATCCAGGTGCTGGACGTCACCGGCGCGGGTCCCGATCATCCGGTGGCGAGCAACGTGCCGGAGAACCGGTACCTCAAGGCGGTGTTCTGCCGGGTCGCCTGACGGAGCGTTCACCCGCCCTTGATTGGCCGCCGGACCATAGTGCCGGCCATGTCCAGAAACCCCCCGCCCGAAGCGCTCCAAGTGGCAAGCGTGGAACGGGCCCACGCGAAAGCGGCGGGCCTGGTCTATGTGTGCGATACCGATCCGGGCATCACCCGCTGCAAGCGCGGTCGTTCGTTCCAGTACATCGATGCGGACGGACGGCGCGTCACCGACGAAGCGGTACTCCAGCGCATACGTTCGCTCGCGGTGCCGCCGGCGTACACGCAGGTATGGATATGCGCCAACGAGCGCGGCCACCTGCAGGCGACCGGGCGCGATGCGCGCGGCCGCAAGCAGTACCGCTACCATCCGCGCTGGCGCAGCGTCCGCGACCGCGGCAAGTTCGAGCGCATCCTCGAGTTCGGGGAGGCCTTGCCGAAACTGCGTCGCCGCCTGCGCAAGGATCTGTCGCTGCCGGGCCTGCCACGGGAAAAAGTATTGGCGCTGGTCGTGAGCCTCTTGGAAGAGACCATGATCCGGGTGGGCAACGACGAGTACGCCAAGCAAAACAACTCCTATGGCCTGACCACCCTGCGCTCCCGCCACGTGGCGGTACGCAAAGGCCGCATCAGCTTCCACTTCCGAGGCAAGAGCGGCCTCTGGCGCGATGTCGACCTCGACGACCGCCGACTGGTGAAAGTGGTACGCCGCGTGCAGGAGTTGCCCGGGCAGCGGCTGTTCCAGTACATCGACGACGAGGGCCAGCCGCAGCCGGTGGATTCGGGCATGGTCAACGACTATCTGCGGGAGATTACCGGCGGCGAGTTCACGGCGAAGGATTTCCGCACCTGGGGCGGCACGGTGCAGGCGGTGGCGACGCTCGCCGCCCTCTCGCTGCCCGAGGCGGGTGGTGACCGGGCGGTGAAGTCGGCGCTGGCGGGAGCCGTGAAGGAGGTAGCGGCGGTGCTCGGCAACACGCCCGCCGTGTGCCGTGCCTCGTACATCCACCCGGAGGTATTCACGGGCTGGAGTGACGGACACCTGCACCGGTGGGTGCCGCAAGCCTGCGTACGGTTTCCGCGGAAATTGGAAGCAGCGACCCTGGTTTTCCTGAGACGGCGGCTTCGTGCAACGAAGCGCTCCCGTTAAGACGAATGGACGGCTATAGTGCGCGCGCGGGGTTCGCGTTCGAATGATCTTGGGGCTGTGGTGAAGATGTCACGGTGGAAGGCTATCCCCGTCGTGCTGTGCCTGTGGGCCGGCATGAATATCCATGCGCAGGACGCCCCCGTCGGGCCCCCGCTGGCGCTCCCCGGTCCCGGGGAGCATCGCGGCGTGGTCGACGACACCTGGATCGTCGCACCCAAGCGACTGGGCGATGCCACGCTGGCGGCCGTGAAGAACTACGCCGACGAAGGCGACATCGCCGCTGGCGTCTCGTTGCGCTACCGCATCGACAACGCCGAATGGATCATCGCCGACGTCTTCATCTATCCGGCGGGCGAAGGCGACAACACGACGATGCTGCGTCGGGCGATGGATGATTTCCGGGAGTCCGTTTCTTTCGCGGAGCGCCAGCAGATCTACCGCAACGTCTGGTGGGGCGATGAAAGTCCCTACGTGGCGACGCTGTCCGGTGGCCGGAAGATCGAAGGCCGTTTCCTGCCCATCGTGTTCGACGCGCAGCAGGACATGCTCACTTCGCGCGCCTACCTTTTCTACCGCAAGCTCTACTTCGTGAAAATCCGCCTCAGTACCACGGTCGATGCGGTGGACTCGCTGGCGGAAAACGCCGATGGCTTCATCGCGAGCCTGCTGGATGGCATCGACATCGTCAGCACGGGCACCTGCGGCAAGAAGATGGACATCGTGCTATCGGCCCCGGGGCAGTCGCCACCGGCCGGGCTGAAGGACGGCGTGAGCGCCGACGGCTATCGTCTGCTGTTGGCGCCCGACGGCAGCGGCACGACGGGTCGTGCCGCGCAGATGGCGAAAACGGCGGCGCTGGCGGCAAAGCGGCAGCAGGCGAACGGCTGCACCGCCCTGGAATACACGCCCCCACTCGAGGACGACACCCGCGCCGTGCTGCACCTGTCGTTCGGTCCGGACGACTGGGGTACGTCACAGAAGAAGCCTTGAACGAAGAACGGCCGGGGCGCGTCCCACGCCCCGGCCGTTGCCGTTCACCGGCCGGCGGACCGCGCTCAAGTCCTTGAGCGAACCCTGCCAACCTGCGGCGACCTGTCCATGATGCGCGACTTCATCGACGGGGCCCATGGAACGATTCTGAAAAACCGGTCGGTTTGGTTACGGCGCGAAGTCGGAAAGCTCCAGCGTCACCCTGCGACTGGTGGCCATGCCCAGGACGACCTTCTGTCCCGGCTTCGCCTGGTTGAAGACATCGCGGATGCCCCAGTTGCCGAGCTTCGCCGCGGACACGCCGTCGACGCTCAGGATGGCGTCGCCGGGCTTGATGCCCGCCTTCGCCGCGGGACTCCCCGGCACCACCAGCGCCACCGCGAAACGGTCCGGCCGCTCCGGTTTGCGGCCCAGACGCATGCCGGGGTCGAGGTTCCACGGACCCGCCGGCTTCGACGTCCGCGGCGCGAGGACCATGGCAGCGCGCCGGTAATCCACGTGCACGAGGAATTGCGAGAGGACGTCCTGTCCGATGTTTCCCGCTTCGCTCACGTTGGCGGTGGCACCTGCATCCGGCGGCGTCAGCTGGGCCACATGGCCATGGACGGTGACATCGCCGATGGCGAGCGAGTCGATATGCGAGATGCGGGAGACGAAGGCGCCGCCCACGCCACCGCCTCCACCCAAGGCATAGCCCTTGCTGTAGCGATCGAACAGGCCGTTGCGTTGCATCCATTGCGGAAAGACGAGGAGGTGGCCGCTATTGCCGGTGTCGATGCCGAACGCCCCCGGCTTGCCGTCGAGTGCGCCATCCACCAGCGGCATGTCGAACGTGAAGCGCAGCGGCACGGCCGTGCCCTTGCCCGGCAGGGGCGCGGCGCCGTGGTCGAAAGGGGCGAGGAGAAGCTGCTTCCGGTCGTAGTCGAAGGTGACGGCGAACCGCTCGAACACTTCCAGCCCAAGAATGCCGGCGACGGGCGTGCGATCGCCGCGATCGGAGAAACTGAATCCGAACGGCATCACCAGGACCGTCTGGTCGTGGATCTCCGCATCGCCGAGGGCGATGGAGGCGACGCGCGCATAGGCGACCGTCATCGATCCGGGGCCCGATCCCGTACTGACGCCCTTGCCTTGCCCCTTGATACCGAGCGCCTTCGCCGTCGCCTCGGTAAGGATGGCGTGCCCACCGGTGTCGAGGATGAACGGCAGCGGCTTCGCGCCGTCAATCGATACGTCCACGAGGAGCGCGCCGCCTTCCAGTGTCATCGGTGTCGAGGCCTCGCGTGCGCTCCCGCGCATGACGACGTCCCCGGGCAAGAGCGGCGGCCGCGCCAGTGACGTGGCGATCCTCGCGGTATCCGGAAACGCGTAGCGATCGATGCGTACCGTGTCGTTGCTGTCTTCGGTGCCGCTGTCCGTTTTCGCGACCGTCACGATGCGATGAGGCAAGGCGACGCCGCCGACGTCGCGGTAATCGGCGAAGTCGCGTGTCATGGTAAAAAACGACGAGCGCCATTGTGCACGCGTCACGCGCCCCGATGTGCGATCCAGCCAGAGCGTAACGGTACGTCCGGCGTGCGCCGTGGCGTCGACGCGCAAGAGGCCACCGTCGACTGTCGGCGCACCGTACACCGCATCGTCGGCGTCCAACCAGCCCATCCGCAACAACCAGCCCTCGGTCACCGCGACCTGTTGCGCTTCCCGCGAATCGAACGGATGTACGCCGCCGGATATATCCTGGTGCCAGCGGCCTTTCGCGTCCGCGCCGTCGGCATAGGAGCGTATCGGATGGGACACCGACACGCGCCATGCACCCGAGCGGCGATCGACCGTCTCGCGCCAATCGCTGACGAAGCCTTCGCTTTCCTGTTTGCCTTCGGCGGCGAAAGCACTTCGGCCCTGCCACGTTCCGGCCGCGGCCGATCGAGCGGCCTGCAAGGGCGCCGGAATGTCAGCGGCCCAAGCGGGCGGGAACGCGAGGACGAGCAGGAGAAGCAGGGACAGGCGCATCGTTCACCTCGTGCTACGTGGCTTTATCCCATCGTAGGGCGCACCGCCAACTGTGCGCCGGTGCCAGACGTCAGGGTCCGACGGGGTTCGAGCGGGCGATACGCCAGGATTTCAGGCCCATGGCCGCCAGGACGATCAGGGCCACGTAAAGCACCGCCGTGACCGGCAACGACTTATAGATGTACTCACCGACATAGATCACGTCCACCACGATCCACAGCCACCATGCCGCGGCGTGCCGGCGCGCCTGCCACCATTGCGCGACGAGGCTGAACGCCGTCAGCGCGGCATCCAGCCAAGGCAAGGAGGCGTCGGTATAGCGGTGCATGACGTAACCCAGCGCCAGCGCCGCCGCACTACCGATGGCGAGGTGCACGACCGCTTCGCGCGGCGACAGGCTGGCGACGCGCACATGCCCGTCGTCGTCGAGGTTGCGCAGCCAGCGATGCCACCCGTACACGATCAGCACCGCGAAGATCGCCTGCAACAACGTGTCCGAATAGAGTTTCGCGTCGACGAAGATCCACGCATACGCGACAACCGATACCAGGCCCACCGGCCAGCACCACGGGTTGCGCCGCGCCGTCAGCCAGACAGCTACCGCACTGACCACGGCGGCGGACACCTCGAAAGGCGAAAGCTCAAAAGTCATACGTCATCGACAGGCGTGCGAGGCGCGGCATGCCCGGGAACAGGTAACTGTCGCCACCCGAGCTTCCCGTGTCGCGCCAGTAGAAGCGGTTGAAAACGTTGTCGACGTTGAGGCGGAAGGTCAGCGCGTGACCGTTCGCGCTGGTGGTGTAACGAAGACCGGCGTCGAAGACGTGATAGGCAGGTACGCGATGCATGCCGTCCGGCGTCGCGACATTGGCGCTCGCGTAACGCCAGCCGCCGAGGACCGCGAGGTTCTGCACGAACGGGAGGCTGTAGTCGGCGTACACCGCCGTACGCCACTTCGGCACATTGACGACCTGGTGTCCCTCATAATCCGGTGCACCCGTATTCTCCGCGCGGGCGCGGATGATGTTCGCGCTCGCGGTCAACCGCAGGTTTTCGGTGACGCGTCCGGCGAGGTTCACTTCGACGCCGGTATGCACTTCCTGCCCTTGCTGCACGAAGGTGAAGCCTTCGGGCGTGCCGTCGGGCCGCGCGAACTGGTACGACTGGCGGATGCGATACAGCGCCGCCTGCAGGTCGAGCGCATCGTTCACGGCGACCTTCACGCCCGCTTCCACCTGGCGCGAATGCAGCGGCGCAAGCGTCGTGCCGCCATTGGACGTCCAGTACGGTGCCTCGCGGCCGAGCGACAGGCCCTCGCCATAGCTGACATAGGTCGTCAGCGCGTCACCGGGCTGCCAGAGGACGGCGGCCTGCGGAAGCGTCTTGCTCATGCGCGTCTGACGTTCCGGTGCACCCGCGTCGTCGTAGGCACGCTCGTCGAGGCGGACATGGCGCGCGCCGGCCAGAACCTGCCACGTGTCGCCCAGATGTACGCGGTCGATCGCGAACAGCGTGCGTTGCCAGCTCGTCAGTCGGCGCACCGACGGGCCGGGTTGATTGGGCGAGGGATCGAACACCGGCACCACGCGATCGCCGATGTTCGCCGTGCCCACGTAGTCGTACACGTCCGCGCGTTGGTCGACCGTGCGGCGGAACGACGTCGCACCGACGTTGAGTTCGTGATCGAGCGATCCGGTGGCGAAGCTGCCGGTGAGGACACCGCGCACTTCGTCGTTCTGTCGCGTGTCGTCGGGGCTGCGGTAATCGTAGACGTCGTAGTCGCCGTTCGGTGCGAAGAAGTAGCCCGGCGTGGCCCCGGAGGCGCAGTCCGCCGAGTAGAAGCAGCCATAGGCGAACGCGACGTTGTCGTCGATCACCGTATGGCTGTGCCCGGCCGACACCTGCGCGTTCCAGGTGTCGCTGAAGCGGTAGTTGAAGCGCAGCGCGCTGTTGCTAGAGTGGATGCCCACTGGCCGCTGCCAGGGTTGGTAACCGAGCAGGCGCGTGCGACTCGCATGCCGTGGTATCTCCGACCCACCGAGCAATTGATAGCCGGACGCCGAGCGCTGTCCGCTGGTCTGGTAGTCGGTATCGAGTAACAGCGTGGCTTTGTCGGTGATCTTCCAGTCCGCCGCGACGGAGACGAAACTGCGCCGGCCATCGGTATGCTCGACGGCCGCGTGCGTGTCCTCGTGGGCCGCGTTCACGCGCATGCCGAAGGTCGGCGAGAACCAAGCTCCGAGGTCCAGCGCCTCGTAATTCGACCCATGCGAGTCGGTGCCGACAGTCAGCGTATGCACGTTCGCGGCGCGCTTGCTCACGTAGTTCACGAGGCCACCCGGCTCGACGACGCCGGCCTCCAGACCACCGAGCCCCTTCAGGACCTCCACGCGCTCCTTGCCTTCCAGCGCCAGCAGTTGTTCCGCCGACATGATCATGCCGTTGAAACGAAAACCGGTGGCGAGGTCGAGGGGAAAGCCGCGGATGGAGACGTCCTGGTAGTAACCGGCCGGCGCGTAGTTGTCGTTGATCGCGGCATCGCCGCGCACCAGTTCGCTGAGGCTTCGCGGCTGCCGGTCGTCGATCTGCGCGCGGGTGATCACCGTGATGGCAGCCGGCGTGTCGTGCAACGGCGCACTGCCGAAGCTACCGAACGTGTCGAGTTGGGAGTCGGTGGCGCGGTAGCTGTTCGCCGTGGTCGCGTGGACGTCCACGCTCGGAAGCGTACGCGCCTGTTGCGGCGTCGACGCATCGTCGGCGGCGTGGGCGGTGGCCGCGGCGAGCAGCAGGGCGAGGAAAAGCGGGCTTCGGGAATAGGTCATCGTCGTCTTCGGGTCCACGGACGAAGCGACGGCGAACCACGTAGCCGCAACGGCCACCATGGTTCTGCAAGCTCCCTACGCCGGTACTAACCGGGTCAGGTTCCAAGGGACTCTCTCAGCCCGGCGATTGCCGGGCACCCCCGCTTCTAGAACGCCTATTGAACCACGAACGTCAGGCGATGTGGCGAATCGCGTCCAGCATCGCCCGGCCATGGCCGCCGGTGAACCAGGCGGCATGCCCCCGGAGGAAGGTGTCGTAGGCCACGTCGGCGTGGTCCCTGCGGCCCGTGACGCCTTCGAAGTACTCGACTTCGGAGAGAGCGAAATCCACGTGCACAAGGGGCAGGAGGTTGGCCAGCAGGTCCAGCGAGGCGGCGTCGAGGGGACGGACCGAGCGGTAACCCGCGATGAGCGCGAGCGCGAGGTCGTGCCGCCCGATATCGCCTCGGGCGATGTCCAACCAGGCGATGGCGTTCCGCTCGATGGCGGTGGCGAGATCGAACAGCGCGAGCGTCGCGGCGCTCAGGCCGAAGTCCAGCACGTCGGTGATCGACGCGTCGTGCTCCGGGCCGCTCCAGCACAGGTTGGAGACGTGCCAATCGCCGTGCGTCCAGAGGCGGGGCTGCAGGGCAAGCGCTGGGGCCACGAGCCCGTGCCATGGCGCGATGGCCGCACCGATCTCGCGTCGCCAGTCGCGACCCGAGAGGTAGCGCGCCAGCGCCGGACGCTCGGGCAACTCGCATGCGAGCTTTGCCAGCGGATCCGCCGAGGCGAGCAGATCGGCGCGGGCGACGAGGATGTGCGTGCGTCGCTGTGGCGCGTCGTAGCCTTCGGCCGCCGCATGCAGCGTTCCAAGCATGTGTCCCGCCGCCACGGCGTGCCCTTCCCCATCGATGGGCGACCACGAAAAGGCTTCGCGATAGATGTCGACGCCGCGCGCAGGGTCGTGCAATTCGTACACCCAATCGTCCGAACCGAACACGGTCGCGCCGTCCGGGGCGCGGTGAATGCGCGGCACGGGGAGGCCTTGCTCGCGCAGGAACGTGGCGAAGCGATGCTCCTCGGACAATGTGGCTTCGTCACGCACGCTCCGATGGTGGCGCTTCACGAAAACCCGCCCGGTCGTCGTCGTGGCCAGCGCCGCCGCGGACAACGGTCGTGGGCTACGCCAGTCCACGGCGACCAGCCCGCCCAGGGCCGGGACGTGCGCGATGGCGAAGGCGATCTCCTCCGGGGTCAGCGGCGGCCAATCCGGTGCAAGATGGTCACCGGCCAGCCCGTGCGTGAGGTGGGCATCGTCGATCACCGGCGCAGCCCGCGGATCATCCCTTCGGCGGTCCACGCCCCCAGACACCCTCCCACGATGCGAGCGGTCTGCTCGTCGTCGTAAAAGCGGCCCAGGCTGGCGCAGATTTCGCCGAAACTGGCGCCGGCCAGGGCGAGGTCCAGACAGGTGGACTCGTCGGCAGTCATGCTCGCGAAACGGGGGGACAGGCCGTGGCGCCAGACGCGGGCTCCCACCCCTTCAGCGACGATGACGACAGGCGGGGGCGTGGCACCGTCCGCGATCGCGCGCCAGATGGCGACCGCGTTGCTGCGCATGGGCCTGAAGCACAGCGTCGGTACGAAATCGATCTCGACGCTGTCCCAGTCGTCGGCGACGAGGTCGCGGACGGCCATCGGTTCCGCGTCGGGCCCGGAAAATGCGCGACGCAGGTACCAGTCCAACCACGCCAGCTCGCCCACCTCGACGTCCGCCGGGTAGCTGTCCTCGAGCCAGCGAACGAAGTGCTCGCCATAGGCGTCGAGCGTCCAGGACGACGGATGGTGGCGGTCGATGTAGCGCGTGGCGTTCGCATCGAAGGCGTCGTCCCCCAGCCAGAGGACGGTTTTTTCATAGGTCTCGCGCAGGCACGCACGGAGTTGGCCGCGGTAGTTGTTCGCGTAGACGGCCATGCCTTTCGCGTCGATGCCTTCGGGAACGGCGCCCGCCGCCAGCGCGACGGCGAACGCCCTCTGTCGGTCCCTCAGGCTCATACGGCGTGTCGACGTGCAGCGCGAGCCAGGTCGCGCGCGTGCGCCACCTCGGCCAGCAGTTCGGGGAGCGGCGGGATGTGGTCGTCGCGCTCGATCATCACGGCCACGTCGCCCAATCGTTCGATGAAGCGCGCATACAGCGCCCAGACCGGATCGGGGACTGGTGCGTCGTGCGTGTCCACGAGCATGTCGCGCCCCTGGCTGTGCCCGGCGAGGTGGACCTGGAGGACGCGGTCCAGCGGGAGCCGCCGCAGCCATTCGTCGGGGTCGACACCTTGGTTGGTCGCGCTGACGTAGATGTTGTTCACGTCGAGCAGGAGGTAACACCCCGTGCGCGCGCAAAGCTCGCCGAGGAAGGCGGCCTCGCTCATGCCCGCTTCGGGAAAGGCCAGGTAAGTGGACGGGTTCTCGAGCACGAGTGGCCTTCCGAGAGCATCCTGCGCGGCCTGCACGTTCGCCGCGACGAGCTCCAGCGCTTCGTCGGTATAAGGCAGCGGCAGGAGGTCATGCGAATTGAATCCGTCGATGCCTGTCCAGCACAGATGGTCGGAGATCCATAAAGGCTCGATGCGGTCGGCGAGCCGGCGCAGGCGCCGCAGGTAATCGATGTCGACGCCGTCGCTCGAGCCGATGTTCATCGACACGCCGTGCAACGCCACCGGGTAGCGCTCGCGCACACGGGCGATCACGTCCAGCGGCTTGCCGCCATCGACCATGAAATTCTCGGAGATTACCTCCAGGAAATCGACGGGCTGCGCGGTCTCGATGAACTCGTTGTAGTGCGGAATGCGCAGGCCTAGCCCGAAGCCGGACAACGGTGTCGGTGAAGGGTGGGACATGCTGCGCTCCAGGACGAGGGACCCGGCCGCCGCAAGAGCGGCCGGGCGATGGATCTTACTTGGTCGGTTCGGTGGTGCTGCCGCCCTGGGCCTTGCATTGCTGGACCGACACGGCCTTGAAACCCTGCCCCTTGCAGTCGTTCATGCCCTTGCACTGGTGGCTGCCCGACTTGCAGTCGGACGTGCCCTTGCAGCTGTTGATGCCGTAGCAATGCACCGTCTTGCCGGCGCCCTGTTCCGCGGCGTGGGCCGGCGCCGAGATCGCGGCGACCGAGACGGCGAAGACGGCGGCGGCAGCGGCGATGCTATGGGTGGCGGTATGCATGATGGTTCTCCGTGACAGGAAGGAATTGCCGGGATGGCATGGATGAATTCGTGACCACGGGCCATCCGGTTACAAGGCGCGGATCCATCTTGCCGGATTCTCCCTCGTCAGAACGTCCGACTCCAGACCGACGTCACCTCGGTCCAGCAGGCAAACCAGCCGTCGACGTGTTGCTCGACGCCTTCGCTCACGCACGTGCGCATGTAGACGTGGACCGTGCGGTCGTCGACGACGAGGAGAATCCTCGGCCCTTCCCTGGCTGGAACGTCCGCCATCGGCAGTCCGCGTACCCGTGGTTCCTGCCTGGCGAGCGCATCGAAGTCCAGCCGGGTCACGTGCCTGCTGCCGTCCCTTGCCGTCCACTCGAGCTCGGCCAGCCCGGGGAAAATGGGCGCTTCATGGTCACGAGGCACGACCAGATGACCGCCCTTGCCTTCCCAGCACGGCAGCCACTCCGCCGGCAGCGGTGGGGTCGCCCGATCGTAGTCGCCCTGGCTGTCCCGCCAGCGCGTGCCGAATTCGCGACGGTCGTAAACGATGCTGCAGGCCAGGGTGCCGTAGCACTCCGCCTGGAACCTGTGCCGATGGAAGTGCGCCGACGGGGAATCCGTCCCTTCTAGCGGGGTGACCCGTCTGGATGGCGGGTGGTGGGAAGGCATGGTTGGATGACTCTTCGAGTGCGCTGGATGGACCGACGTCCCGCCGAGCGCGGCGGCAGTCGACGGACCTGCGTCGCGCAACCCGAACGGGCGCGGCTTCGCACCCGTCTAGTGTGCCCGCCGCCGCCGGTGCATGACCCAAACCGCACCCGATTTCAGAATAGTTCGATGCACACGGCGGCGCGACGGAACCCTCAGCGGATACCGAGGGCCCGGTCGAGCGACACGCGCCCTGCGCCGCGGCCGATCAGGTAAAGCAGGATCGCCGCCCACGAGAGGTGTGTTGGCCAGGCGTCGGGATAGACGAAGATCTCGATGATGGTCGTCATGCCGAGTAGCACGAAGGCGGAAAAACGTGTGGCGAGGCCGAGGACCAGCAGCACGGGCACGAACGTCTCCACGCTCGCCGCGATGTGCGCGCCGATCTCCGGCGTCACCAGCTGTAGCCGGTATTCGCTGCGGAATAGTTCGTACGTGCTCTCGGTGACGGTGAGGAAGCCCTCCACTTTCGTGCGCCCCGACTGGAAAAAGATCGCCGCGATGGAAAAGCGGCCGGCCAGCGCCAGCAGGTCGTGACCGACCGCTCGCTCGAGGCGATCGGCAAGCGCATTCCAGCGGGTGCGCAGCGTGGGACGGGCGGAAGTGACGACGGTGGATGCCATGGCGGGTTCCTTCATGAAGTGGCGAATGCACCGGACCGCGACAGCCCGGAAAGTGTGAGGTCGATTCGGGCGTCACTGTGTCGTTCCGCCACCGCCAGTACGGCCTCGCCAAGGCTCGCGCCGGCGACGCACGCATCGAGCAAGGCGATGTCGACGGGGCCGGCCGGGATAACGTGCACGTGGTGCGCCACGCGGACTACCACGGCGCACTCGGCTTCCCAAAGCAGGTCATCTCGCACCGCTTCGCCGGCGCGGCTGGCTTCCCAGATCGTGCGCACCGGTAGTGCCGATGCGATCCAGCGCGTCGCCGGGTGGATGCGCAGGCGCAAGCCGTTCAGCGCCTGGGGGGCGAGTGCGGCCAGGTGCCGCGTGCCGAGCGGCGTCGCTTCCGCCGCGTCCGTGCTTTCCGAGCACAGGCGGTCGAGGCGGGCCACGTCGGCGAGGTAGGGCAGCACGGCGGCCGGTTCGAAGCCGGCAAGGAATGCAGGGAATGTCTCGCCGTACATGGCGAGGCGCGCGTCGCGCGGCGGGTCGGCCATGACATGCAGCGCCGCGGCGGAACGAAACCATTCACGTCCGACGAGGCAGGCCACCGATGGGAAGTTTGCCTCGAGCGCGTCCAGACAGGCTCGCATCACGGTGTTGCGGTACACGGCGAAGGCGGCCAGCTCCGCGGGAGGAAACGTCGACGACTCGTCGAACAAAGCCGATCGGAAATGCTCCTGGAACGCGGCGAGTCCGCTCATGCGGCCTCCCGGCACTCGGCAAGCAACGCATCCGCGAGAACGCATTCCTCATGCAGTTCGTCGAATGAAGGCACCTTGCCGTCGCGCTCGATGAGCGTCGGGCGCGCACCCGCCAGCGAGAGTACGTGGCGATAGAGACCCCACACGGCATCGGCGACCGGCGCATCGTGCGAATCCACGAGCAGGCCGCCTGCATCGCCCTCATCGATGGCATGGCCGGCGAGATGGATTTCAGTGACTGCGCGAAGGGGAAACCGATCGAGGTAGTCGCGAGCGTCCGTGCCGAGGTTATGAGCGCTGACGTGGACGTTGTTGATATCGAGGAGCAACCCACAGCCGGTCCGACGGACCAGTTCGGCCAGGAAATCGGTTTCGCTCCAGTCGTGCCCCGCGAGGGCGAGGTAATGCGCTGGGTTCTCCAGCGAGAGCTTCCGCCCGAGCGCATCCTGGCTCCGCTGCACGTTTTCCACCACGCGAGCCAATGCTTCGTGCGTGCGCGGGAACGGCAGGAGGTCGGGAACATACGTTCCGGCCCAGGTCGACCATGCCAGGTGCTCGGACACCAACACGGGTTTCACGCGGTCGACCAGCCGGCGCAAGCGGCGCAGGTGCTGCGCGTCGGGTGGGCCTGCCGCGGCCAGCGAGAGCGATACGCCATGGAGCGATACCGGATGGCGTTCCGCAAGGGCATCGAGCATCGCCGGGCGCGGGCCGCCCTCGGCGAGGTAGTTTTCGGGGTGGACCTCGAACCACATGCCGGGTGCGGCGCAATGCAATGCGTCGTCCATATGTTGCGGCTTGAAGCCCATTCCTGCGCCGAGCGACCCGCGCACCTGGTCAGCCCTTGCTGAGCGAGCCGTGGCCCTTCGGCGTCGCGATCGACGTGCACGTACCGGCGGGCACCAGCTTCCACGCATTCTTTTGGTAATCGGCCTTGGCCGTGCCCGCGCAAGTGGTGCCGGGTCCCGCGGCGCAATCGTTCTGCCCGGCCTTGGCGATGCCCCAGCACTTCTCCATGGCGGGCTTGGCGGCGTCGTTGTCGGCATGCGCGACACCGGCGACCAGGGCCGCCAACGAGAGGGCAAGCGATACGGCGTGACGATTCATGCGGATGCTCCTTTGGAAAACGGACGGGATGTCCGTGTCATGGGGAAATTCGCCGTTCGCGGCGTTCCGGTTACAGGCGAGTTGAAATGGCAGCCGGCTTGCGCGTGCCGTCGCGGCCGCTGTAACCAAAGCGGGCGCGGCAACGAACAGGAAGGCATGAGCACCCGCGCGACGCCATGGCCTTTCGCCCTCCCGGCATTTCCCGCGGGACCGTTGCCCCCACATCGAGGCTATTGCGATGTCAGACGAAGCACGGCTAAATCCCTGTCGATGAAGAGTCGGCAGGCAAGCGCGGAGATCGCGAAAGGACGCCTGGCCGGCACGCCGCCGGCGGAGATGGAACTGCGCGCGAGTTTCGTGGCGGGGCTGGCGGGGGACGCGACGAGCTACCGACGTTTCCTGGACGGTTTGTCGGGCCACCTGCGGGCCTACCTGCGTCGCCGCCTGCCCCGCGCGCAGGCCGACGTCGAGGACATCCTGCAGGAAACCTTGCTGGCCGTGCACAACGCGCGGCACACCTACCGCCTCGAGCAACCACTCACTGCCTGGGTCCACGCAATCGCCCGTTACAAGCTGATGGATTTCTTCCGAGCCCATTCCCGTCGCGAAGCCCTGAATGAGCCCTTCGAGGACGACGGGGGGCTGTTCGTCGCGTCCGACACCGCCTCGACCGACGCGCGCCGCGACGTCAGCCTCCTGCTACAGGCCCTGCCGGACCGCCATCGCGTGCCCATCCAGCTCGTCAAGCTGGAGGGCCTCTCGGTCGCGGAAGCCGCGGAGCGCAGCGGCATGTCCGAATCCGCAGTGAAGGTAGGCGTGCACCGAGGGCTGAAAGCCCTGGCGGCGCGCATCCGGGGGCACGCATGAAGACCGACGACCTCATCGCCCTGCTCGCCACCCAGGCGCCACCGGTGGATCGGCATGCGCCGGCGCGCCGGTTCGCGCTTGCCTGGGTCGCCGGCTTCGTGGCCGCGCTGCTGCTCATGGTGGCCATGCTGGGCGTGCGCCCGGACATCGAAGACGCCATCCGCATGCCGAACTTCTGGTTCCGGCTGTGCTACGCGAGCGCCATCGCCGCTTCCGCCCTTTGGGTCACGGCACGCCTGGCTCGGCCAGGCGTGCACGTCGGCGGCGCCTGGGCGGTACTGGCGGCACCGGTCGCGCTGGGCTGGATCGCGATGGGTTGGATCCTTGCCCATGCAGCGGCGGGCACCCACCTGCCGCTGATCCTGGGCCATACCTGGCGGGTCTGTCCCATCCTCATCGCCATGCTGGCCATGCCTGCCTTCGTGGCGATGCTCTGGGCGGTTCGGGGCATGGCTCCCGTCCGGCCGCGCCTTGCCGGCGCCGCCGTGGGGCTTCTGGCGGGCGCGACCGGCACGGTCGCGTACTGCCTTCACTGCCCGGAAATGGCGACGCCGTTCTGGTCCACCTGGTACCTGCTTGGCATGCTCATCCCGGCGGCCCTCGGGGCACTGGTCGGCCGCCGCGTGCTCCGCTGGTGACACGGATAAATCCCGGCGCGTATTCGGCAAATCGTCGAAAACGCTATTCAGTCGATGGCGAAGGGGCCGCTATACCTTCAAACTAGGCCAGGATCGAGAACCTCCTGGGTGCCGCCAGGAACTCGGGCCAGCAGCGGTCAGTGGATGAAGTGCCTCGTCATCGGCTGGCCACCCGTGTCAGGACGAGCGAGAGTGGGGGGCGACATCGTGGGCAGAGCGAACATGGATCCGTTGACCTGGGGGCGCTACCTCGCCGTCGCGGGCGCCTATGCGGCCTGTTACGAGGTCACCCGCTATTTTTCGTTCTCCCACTGGACGCTCACCGCCGGCCTCCGCCTCGCCTGCCTCCTCCTCGTTCCGAAGCGTTACTGGATCGCTCTTGCTATCGGCGAAGCCCTCCCGACTGCCGAAAGCGCCGCGCTGAATGCGCATCTCTACGGCACCCTGTGGGCCGCCCTTACGTCCATTCCGCTCATCCTCGTCTGCATGCCCGTGGTCGGGTGGCTACGCTCGCGCAGCACGCTCCTGCGCGACGATGGGCAGATCAACATGGGCATGGTGATGTGCGCGACGCTGGGTTGCGCGCTGCTCAGCGCGCTGGATAACTCGCTGACCTTGTCCACGGTCGTCATGGACGACGGCACCTCGCCATCCGCGACGCTTCCCATCTTCCTGGCGTGGACCTTGGGCGCCTATCTGGGCGCGCTGACGCTGACACCGACCATCATGGCCTTGCGCGAACGCCTCGCCGGTCAACCCAAGGGGGTCGTCACATGGAACGCCGTATGGCATAGCCACCTGACGCGCGACGCCCTGCTGATCGTCGTTCCCTCGCTCGCCCTGCTGATGTTCCTCTCGTCCCAGGCGGGCGATGGCGCGTTGCAAGCCACGCGGATCGCTATGGCGCTCCCTGTCGTGCTGATGACGTTGCGGCATGGGTGGCATGGCAGTGCGATCGGCGGCATGCTCGCCAGCATCGCGATGGCCTCGACGTCCTTCCACTTGCAGGACCCGGCGATGATCCAGGCGCAGACTGTGTTGGCCTTCGTCCTCTCCACATCGCTGCTGTTTGGGGTGCGCGTGGCCCGCCGCATCGCGGCGAGCCACGGGGTTCGCGAAGCGACCATCCTGCCCCACCGCTGAGGACGGCCCCTGCCGGCCATCCCCAGAAGCTTTGCGTACCGCGGCGCCTCAGTTGCCCCGCGTGGTGCACTCGACCGGATTCTTGCATTCCGCCGGGACGAGCATCATCCGCATCGTGCCATCGGGCTGCGGAGCAACGAACAGCTGGACCGAGTCGTCCTTGTAGACAGTCTCACCCGCCGTGCTGGCAGGCGCCGGCAGCGGCTCGTCGGGCGTGGCGAGGTGTTCCGCATCAACGCCGATGGGCAGGCCGCCCAAGACATAGGGCGTGCGTTGGAATGCACCACGCACGTTGCCGTTGCCATCGTTGACCTGGATGTAGCGCGTGTTGCCACGCTGGAAGACATAGACGTGGAAGTTCGGGCTGCGGCTGACGTCGGTGGCATTCGGCCACGCCTGTCCCAATCCGGCAAGAGCGGTTTGTGCGTTTACCGCACCGATACCGAGGGCGAGCGTCACGAACGTAGCGAGCAGGGTGCGAGTCGGGTTGCGCATGGTGGTGGTCCTCGTGGGTTGGTGGATGCAGTCTGCGCCCGTCGGACGTCAGAACATGCGAACCGCCCGTGGTCAATCCACGGACGGTCAAGGCCACTTTCCCGCAGGAATCCTGCCAATGCGGAGGTGCGTGCCGAATTCGCGCATAGGTCGCCGTCGAAACCGCCCCGAGCGGCGGCACTAGACGCTATTGAGCGGAATCTTGAGGTAGCTCACGCCGTTGGACTCGGGCGGCGGCAGCGCGCCTGCGCGCATGTTCACCTGCACGGCCGGCAGTAGGAGCTTCGGCACCGGCAACGTCGCGTCGCGTGCGGTCCGCATGGCGACGAAGGCCTCTTCGTCGATGCCGTCATGGAGGTGGATGTTCTCCCGGCGCTCCGCAACGATCGTCGTTTCGTGGACGAAGCGATCACGCCCCGGCGCTTTGTAATCGTGACAAAGGAAGAGACGCGTCTCGTCGGGAAGTGCAAAGAGCTTCCGGATCGATCGGTAGAGCGTCCGCGCGTCGCCGCCGGGGAAATCGCAACGTGCGGTGCCGTAGTCGGGCATGAACAACGTGTCGCCGACAAAGGCCGCGTCACCGATGACATGGGTCATGCAAGCCGGTGTGTGCCCAGGCGTATGCAAGGCGATCGCCTCAATGCTTCCCAATCGATAACGCTCGCCATCCGTGAAGAGGTGGTCGAACTGACTGCCGTCTCGCCGGAAGTCTTCACCGGTGTTGAGCAATCGCCCGAAGGACTCCTGCACGGTGACGATGTGTTCGCCAATGGCGACGCGGCCACCGAGCACCGACTGCACATAGGCGGCCGCGGAGAGGTGGTCCGCGTGCACGTGCGTGTCGATGACCCATTGCACGGTGAATGCGTTCGCCCTGACGAAGTCGACCATCGCATCCGCCGACGCGTGGTGGATCCTTCCCGCCGCCGCGTCGTAATCCAGCACGCTGTCGATCACGGCCGCCATCAGCGTGGAGGGATCCCAAACCACGTAACTGAAGGTGTTGCTCGCCTCGTCGAAGAACACCTTGACGTCGGGCTTCTGCATGGCGATCACCTCGTGGTTCATGGCAAGGACGCCGCGGGCGGGCCGCGGCGCCTGCCATCATGCGTCCTTCATGGCCTTGCTTCCAGCACGATATTGAAAGGTGTCTCGGCGGCGCGCCGGAAGCGACGGAAGCCACCGGCGTCGACGATCACCTGACGGAGGCGTGCCTCCCCCGCCTGCGCGCCGAGGGCCGGGCCGTGGCGCGCCAGCGACACCGGCACGCAGATCATCGACGAGGCCGCGTAATACACGCGCCCGACGGGATTCAGGTTCTCGGCTGCGCTGTCACCCGCATGGGGCTCGACGACCATGCAGGTGCCGTCGTCCTTCAGGGCACCCCGTGCGTGGCGGGCGGCGCCATCGGGGTCGGCCATGTCGTGCAGGCAGTCGAAGAACGCGATGAGGTCGAAGTCGCGGCCCGCGTATCCCGATGCATCCGCCTGTTCGAATGTCGCGTTGGTCACGCCAGCCGACTTCGCACGTTCGCGGGCGACGTCGATCGACGGCGCGTGATAGTCGTAGCCGACGAAGTGGGATGCCGGGAAAGCCTGCGCCATCAACACCGTGCTCGCGCCGTGGCCGCAACCGATGTCGGCGACCTTGCCACCGCGCCCCAGCTTGTCGACGACACCGTCGAGCGCAGGAAGCCAAGCATCGATCAGGTTCGAGTTATAGCCGGCGCGGAAGAAGCGCTCGACGCCATGGAACAGGCAGGGGTGGTGCTCGCCCCACTCCATGCCTTCACCGGTGCGGAAGTTTTCGCGCACGCGCGGATACGCGTGGAATAGCGCCAGCGCGATTTCATACGCGCCGGAGAGGTCGACCGGGCCGGCGGGATCGGCAAGGCATGCCGCTTGTTCGTCGTTGAGTCGGTACTTGCCCGCGGTCGAGTCGTAGTCCACATAACCGCCGGCGGCCTGGTTACCGAGCCACTCGCGTACGTAACGTTCGTTGGTGCCCGTGCGGGAGGCGAGCTCCGTCGGCGTCAGGGAATCCTTCGCCAAGGCTTTGTACAAGCCGAACTCGTCGCCGAGCAGGACCAGCACCGCGCTGAATGCGGCGCCGATATCGCCGACCGCCTTTCCCAGGAAAGCATTGAGTCGTTCTTCGTTGATAGGCATGAGTACACGCTCCGAAACCGGTGGGTTCGATGCGGCGAATCGTCAACGGTTCCGGCCAGCCGCGAGGCTTGGAACCGGAGACTTCGTCCTGCCGACGGAGGGTCTCTTCTGCAGTCCGCCGCATGTTTGAGCGGCGGCTGGAGTATAGCGCCGCGATGCAGGCCGGGCGTGCCTGGCGAGAGACGCGCGGGAAGGCGTATGGCTGTCGAGGACATAATGTTTGGGTGCCTTCCCGCGTCCACCTCACCAGATACGGATGCGCTCAGCGGGCTCGGTGAACAAGCGATCCCCCGCCTTCACCTGAAACGCGTCATACCAGGCATCGAGGTTGCGCACGATGGAAAGGCGCACGGCCCCGGGCGGATGGGCGTCCGTGTGCAACAAGGTGCGCAGGTATTCGGGGCGGTACGTGCTTCGCCACAGTTGCGCCCATGCGATGAAGAAGCGGCGGTCGGCGACGCGGCGCCCTTCCGCTACCGCCCCGGGTGTCGCCAGGAAGGCGTCGTGCGCGGCCTGGACGCCGGCAAGATCGGCAAGCGACTCACCGATGACAAGGTCGCCGTTGACGTGCTCTCCCGGCAACGGCGTGTACGTGGCGAGTTGTTCGACCAATGCATGTACCTTGACGTCGAACTGGCGCACGTCGGCGGCGTTCCACGTCTCGCGTAGCTGGCCAGTCGCATCGTAGTGCCTACCCTGGTCGTCGAAGAGGTGGCTCAGTTCGTGTCCGATCGTCGCACCCAGGCGCGCATAGTTGGCCGCGGGGTCGGCCGAGGGATCGAACATCGGGGGTTGCAATACGGCGGCGGGGAAAATGATTTCATTGGCCGATGCACTCGCATAGGCGTTGGGCACGCTGACCGGAGAGGTCCATTCGTCGCGCTCGATCGGGAGGTCGAGCTCTGCTACGGCGCGGGCGAATCGCCACGCGTGGATGCCCGCCACGTTTTCCACCAGTCGATCGTCGCGCAACACCGCCGCCGGAGTGGCGGGCCACGTATCGGGATAACCGATATGCAAGCGTGTGCGCTGCAGTTTCTCCCGTACTTCGCGTCGTGCCGTCTCCGATAACCACGTGGCCTCGCTTACACGCGCAACCAGGGCAGCGCGCACCGACTCCGCGATGGCCCGCGCCCGGTGCTTGGCGGCAGCAGGGAAATATCGTGCCGCGTAGGTGCGACCCAGTGTTTCCGGCAACAAGTTCGTCACCAGCTCGACGCCCCGTCGCCATGCGGGCGCCTCCGTCTGCGTGCCCCTCAGCGCCTTGCCAAAATAGTCGAATCGCGCCGCGGTGGTGTCGGCATCCAGGTATCGGCTATAGGTGCTCAGGAGCCTCAGCTTGAGATGGTCGCGAAGCACAGGCAGCGGCGTGGCGCGCACTACCGCGGCCTGTGCACGGAGGGCCTCCGGCTGCGGGACGATGATCCGATCGACGCGAGCGGCGCCAAGCCCTGCCAGCCATCGGTGCCACGCGAACCCAGGAATGCGTGCTTCCAGTTCTCGCACGCTCATCGGGTGGTACGAGTGCGCGGCATCGCGTTCCACCTCGCGGCTTACTTGCGCTCGTGCCAGGCGCAATTCGAAGGCGAGCACCGCATCGACGCGCTCGCCGGCCTCCGCTTGAGCCACGCCCGTCGACGCGAGCATGGCGATGAGGAATGTCCGGTAGGCATCGCGGCGCGCGCGGCCAGCGCCCTCCGATGCCTGGTATGCGCTGGCGTCCGGCAGGCCCAGGCCTCCCTGGCGCAAGCTCAACACCCGATGACCCGGACGCCCGTCGTCCTCGCCGATTGCTGGCAACACGAATCCAGCGACGTCGATCCGTGCGAGACGGCCTATCTCGTTGGCGAGCGCCGGACCGTCGCGGATGGTGTCGATGTCGGCCAACCATCCATGCAGCGGGCGGAGACCCTGGCGGTCTCGCGCCGGCTGATTCAGATAGCTCGCATAGAGGACTCCCACCGGCGCGCCTTCGGTCGCGGCCGCTTCGACCAGCGTGCGCGACTGCGCGAGTGCCTGGGCCTGGAGGTCGGCCCAAGTGCCGACCCAGCTGCGGTCGGAAGGCACGGCGTGGGTTTTCGCCCAAGCGCCATTGACGTACCGGTCGAAGTCATCGCCAGCTTTGACGGCGTCATCGGGAACGTCGACGACAGCGGCGGCGGGAATCACCTTGTGAGTATGTTGGGCAAGCGCGGGAAGCGCGGCCAATGCGATGAGTGCCGTGGCCAGGCCGAGGGCGGTTTTCATGGGATGCTCCTGTGGGGCGCGTGGCGCCAGTGGTGCTCAAACGCGGCGCGACTGCGTTTTGGATGTGTCCGGCAACTCATCCAAATCACGCACGGCGTTCGTTATGGCAGGACCAAGGCAGGAGAATCCCTATGCTCGACGCCCATTTCCTCGGCAGTGTCATCATCGTGCTCGCGATGCTGGTCGCCTTGCACCAGCTCGTCCGGCTAACCATGGTCGCCATGCTCCACCGCACCCTCCGCCACGCCTTGCAGGCGGGCGTGCCCTTGACTGTCGAGCAGCTCGACCGGGCCCTGGGTCGCCGGCCCACCGTCGAGCGGGCGGCCACCGACTGGCGAAACGGCTGGTTGCTCATAGCGATCGGGCTCGCTTGCGCCGGTTGCGTCGCGATCCAGGGCTCGGGCGATACGCTGCGAATGGCTGCCGGCGCCGCCCTCTTTCCGCTGCTCACCGGCGTGACGCTCCTGGCGTTGTCGAAGCGAGCGAGCCGTGGAACCTGATGCGCCCCCGATCGACGACGACACGTTGAATCGTCGCGTCATCGCAGGTGATCGTGCTGCCTTCGACGTCCTGGTCGCACGGCACGAAGCACGCTTGCGCGGCTTCTTGCGCAAGCTCACCGGGCAACCCGCGACGGCCGACGACCTCGCCCAGGAAACTTTCGTCCGCGCCTGGCAACGCTGCAGGCTCTTCGACGGCAACGGCAGCTACCCGGCATGGCTGGTACGCATCGGCTGGCGGCTGTTCCTCGACCTGGAGCGCCACGAGCACCACCTGCGCGACAAGCACGCACGGTCCGCGGGCGGCAGCGAAGCGTTCGAGCCCAACTACGGAACCCGGCTGGACATCGTGGCCGCGCTGGCGGTACTGCCGCCACGCGAGCGGGCGTGCATCCTCCTGTGCGACATGGAAGGTTGGTCGCACGGCGAAGCCGCGAAACTGCTGGACATTCCGCTCGGCACACTCAAGAGCGTCGTTGCACGTGCACGCGAGCAGCTACGCCGCCACCTCACGACAGAGGCAAGGACCTCATGACCGTTCCTGACGACGACACATTGCGCCGCCTCCTCGCCGAACCCGAACGGCCGCCCGACGGCGAGTTCGTCATGCGGACACACCGGGTGGTCTCGGTGGAAGCCCTTGCCCGGCTCGAGCGGACCGGGGCATGGCGATCGTGCGTGCGGGACCTGCTGGTGAGCACATCCATCGTCGGCGGCATGGTCGTCACTGCGCTGGTGGCGTTCCACCAGGGCACGGAGGGACTGGCGCTCGCGCTACCCCTCGCCCTCGGCGTCGCCACGTGGATGCTCGTGCATGATTTTCGCCATCCCTCTTTCGATGCCTCGGCGACTACGGAGCACGAACCCGACGAGTCCCGGCCTCCAAACGACGTGCAAAAAGAAAGCCCCTGATTGCTCAGGGGCTTTCGATCGGTGGCTGGGAGACTAGGATTCGAACCTAGATAAACGGAGTCAGAGTCCGTTGTCCTACCGTTAGACGATCTCCCAATAAACCGGGCTTTGGTGCGCTCTGACCGTGGAGCACCAAAGTGTGAAGCGTATGCTGTGGGCTTAGCGCTTCGAGAACTGCGTGGCGCGGCGGGCCTTGTGCAGACCGACCTTCTTACGCTCGACTTCGCGGGCGTCGCGGGTCATGAAACCGGCCTTGCGCAGCGGCGACTTGAGCGCTTCGTCGTATTCGACGAGGGCGCGGGCGATGCCGAGGCGGATGGCGCCGGCCTGGCCCGTGATGCCGCCACCGGCGACGGTGACCATAATATCAAACTTCTCGCTGTTGTCGGTCAGCTCGAGCGGCTGACGAACGATCATGCGCGAGGTTTCACGACCGAAGAACTGGTCGAGCGGCTTGCCGTTGACGACGATGCCACCGGTGCCCTTGCGGAGGAACACGCGGGCGGCGGAGGTCTTGCGGCGGCCGGTACCGTAATTCTGCTGGGTAGCCATGTCGATTCCTTAGAGTTCCAGCGCCTGCGGCTGCTGTGCGGTATGCGGGTGATCGGCGCCGCCGTACACCTTGAGCTTGCGGTACATGGCGCGACCCAGCGGGTTCTTCGGCAGCATGCCCTTGACGGCGATCTCGATCACGCGCTCCGGGTGCGTGGCGAGCAGGTCCTTCAGACTGGTGGTCTTCAGGTTGCCGACGTAGCCGGTGAAGCGGTGGTACATCTTGTCGTCCAGCTTCGCACCGGTGACGGCCACCTTCGCGGCGTTGATCACGACGATGTAATCGCCGGTATCGACGTGCGGGGTAAACTCGGGCTTGTGCTTGCCGCGGAGACGGCGCGCGACCTCGGTCGACAGGCGACCCAGGGTCTTGTTCGTGGCGTCGATCACGAACCAATCGCGCTTGACGCTCTCCGGCTTGGCGCTGAACGTTTTCATTTCGAAAATACCTGGTTTGCCGCCGTGGAAGGCGGAACACGGAATCGGTGAAAGCAAAGGCGCGAGAGAATAGCGAACTTTTCCCTCATCGCGCAAGCCCACGGTGGTGGTGAGCTTTGGGCCGACAATCATAACATGAGAGCCGGGAACCTTCACAAGCCTGTCGCATTCGGGGCGGGCGCGGCATGCAGCCGCAGCGCCTTCACCCACGGCGTGACAACGGGCATTGTAACGTGTGTCGTCCCCGCACGCTGGAGCCTCCGATGTCCGTCCGCAACCTCAGTCGCCTCGACCGCCTGCTGGACGGCCTGGAGCGGGCCATGGAGGCCGTTGCGGGATCGCCGGAAGCCTCGCGGCCATCGCCCGCCGCCACGCTGGCCGACGCCGCCCTGAGCGATGCCGACCGCCGCCACGCGGCGGGCCTGATGCGGATCAACCACGTCGGCGAAGTCTGCGCGCAAGCCCTTTACGTCGGCCAGGCCGCCCTCGCCCGGACGGAGGAGACCCGCCAGCACCTGATGCACGCCGCCAGGGAAGAGACCGACCACCTGGCCTGGTGCGCCGAGCGCCTGGCGCAGCTCGACAGCCGCCCCAGCCTGCTCAACCCCGTCTGGTACGCGGGCAGCTACGCCATCGGCGTCGCGGCGGCGGCCGTCGGCGACCCGATCAGCCTCGGCTTCGTCGTGGAAACGGAGCGGCAGGTGGAAGCGCACCTGGCCGACCACCTCGAACGGCTACCCCCGCAAGACGAGCGCTCGCGGGCCATCCTTGCCCAGATGCAGACCGACGAAGTGCGCCACGCCGAGGCCGCCCAGGCCCGCGGGGGGGTCGACCTTCCCTGGCCCCTGCCCGGCCTCATGCACGCCGCCTCGTCCGTGATGAAGGCCGTGGCCTACCGGGTCTAGCGGCAAAAGCCGAACCCACGTCCCTGCAAGTGGAAGTGCGTGCGGTGGGCCGCGTTGTAGTCGGGCCCCAGGAAGGCACCGAAATACCGGCAGCCGTCCGCTTGCAGCGCATGCAGGAAGCCCGCCTCGCCCGGAGCCGACCATCCTTTCGCCACGGTGACCCTCCGGCCATCGGCAAGGCGCCAGCCCGTGACGTCGATGGCGTCCGCCTGGGCGTGGCGGCTGAGTGGCGCCTGGTCGCGGTGATAGACGTTCCGGCAGGCGTAGCTGCCCACGTGGTCGACGACGCGGACGGGCGTGCCGAAGCTGCTTTCCGCGGCGGGCTCGAGCACATGGCGATGGAACAGGACCAGCGAGGCGGCCAGGGGACAGGTGAGCGTCACGGGCGAAGCGAGACGCGCGGGACCGATCGCCGAAAGACGCACGGCGTCGGTCCAGCCGCACCCATTCGGCTCCTCGCGGTCCGCCACGGGAGTGAAGACCGCACCGGCGTCCTTGATGGCCGCCCGGCACTGCGCGGGATCATCGCCGAGCCTTGCGAGCTTGAAGCGCAGGAACATGTCCGGCTCGGCCTTCAGGTCGAGCGGCGCCCAGGGGTTGTAGCGATCGGGCGGGCGCCAGCCGCGCGTCCAGACGAGGGCGGCCAGGGCGAGCAGGAGGATGAGGAGCAGGAACGGGCGCATGAAGCCACGCTACCGAACGGCGCGTGAAGGCTTGCAGGGACGCCATGAAGAAGCCCCGCATTCGCGGGGCTTTTCGTTACATCAGGTTGCGGCCGTGGAAGAGTTCTTCGATCTCCCGGCGGAGCAGCGACTCGATGCGCTGGCGTTCCTTGAAGGAGAGGTCGTCGGCCTGCGCTTCGAAGAGGTACGTGTCGAGGTCGAAGTCCTTGATGTGCATCTTCGTGTGGAAGATGTTCTCCTGGTACACGTTGACGTCGAACATCTCGTACTTCTGCCGGATGTGCTTCGCCAGGTAGTCCTGCACAGAATTGATCTTGTGGTCGATGAAGTGCTTCTTGCCCTTCACGTCGCGCGTGAAGCCGCGCACGCGGTAGTCGGCGATCACGATGTCCGACTCGAAGCTGTCGATCAGGTAGTTCAGGGCCTTCAGCGGCGAGATGACGCCGCAGGTGGCCACGTCGATGTCCGCGCGGAAGGTGGCGATGCCGTTGTGCGGATGCGTTTCCGGATACGTATGGACGGTGATGTGGCTCTTGTCCATGTGCGCGACGACGGCGCCCGAGATCGTGTCCCGGCCCAGCTTCTCGACAACCGGCTCCTCGGAAATGAGGATCGTGACCGACGCGCCCTGCGGGTCGTAATCCTGGCGCGCGATGTTCAGGATGTTCGCGCCGATGATCTCCGCCACGTCGGTGAGGATCTGGGTCAGGCGGTCGGCATCGTACTGTTCGTCGATGTACTCGATGTAGTTCTGCCGCTGCTGTTCGGAAACGGCATAGCAGATATCGTAGATGTTGAAGCTCAACGCCTTGGTAAGGTTGTTGAAACCCTGCAGGCGAAGGCGGGGAAGCGGTTTGACCACAGCGACTCTCCGAGGCCGGGGGAACGGCCAGCAGCAGACGCGGGTTAGCAGCAAGGGTCCCCGCAACGATGAAAGCACCGGACGGGGCCAAAGCCTGCCCGATGCTTGTGTACGGCGTGAGACAGGGGGTCTGGACGCCGAGGGGGTGAAATTATGGGGCAAGATGGACAGGATTTGAACACGCCAGGGCAACATCCCTCCAAATGGGTGGATTCTGGCGCCCGGATGTCTGCAATAATCGGATAGGGACATGGCGAGTCGGCGACGCATGACCGAATTCCGTCATCGCCAGCCGAAGGGGACGCCATGCCATTGAGGCTCAACGGAATCTGCTGTGGCTCAACTCAAATATATGTTGCAACAGGCGTTCGAACGGTCGCAGGCTCCCTCGAGCTTCGCACCCGACCCGACTTCCATGGGTCGATTCCTCGACGCCTGCCACCGCCGCCGTTATCCGGGAAAGACGGCAATCATCCGGCCCGGCGACCCGGCCAACACGCTCTATTACGTGGTCGACGGCTCGCTCGCCGTCTGCACGGAGGATGAAGAAGGCCGCGAACTGATCCTCGCCTACATCAACCGGGGCCAGTTCATCGGCGAAATGGGCCTTTTCGTCGAGCAGGCGCAGCGCGAGTCGCTCGTGCGCACCCGCACGGCCGTGGAAATGGCCGAAATCAGCTACGAACGGCTCTTCCAGCTGCTGGAAGGCCCGCTCGCGGCCGAATGCCCCAAGCTGCTCTTCGCCATCGGCTCGCAGCTGACCCAGCGGCTTCTGCGGACCTCCCGACAGGTGAGCCGCATGGCGTTCATGGATGTGACGAACCGGGTGTCGCGCACCCTGCTCGACCTTTGCCAGGAACCGGATGCCATGACCCATCCGGACGGCACGCAGATCCGCATCTCGCGCCAGGAAGTCAGCCGCATCGTCGGCTGCTCCCGCGAGATGGTGGGCCGGGTGCTCAAGCAGCTCGAAGAAGAGCGGATGATCGACGTTTCGGGCAAGACCATCGTGGTCCGCGGCACCCGTTGAGGGGCCGCGACCCCACTCACTTGCCGCGGTACACCATGTAGACGTCGGCCCGCTCGTAATGCGAGCCGGGCCGTACGGCGGGCTCTCGGACGAAGCCGGCGCGCTCGTACATGCCGAGGGCACGATCCAGCTTGCTGTTCGATTCCAGGAAGAGCTCCCGACCGCCCCGGCGCCGGTATTCGGCGATCGCGGCATCGAGCAGCGCACGCCCCGCGCCCAGTCCGCGAAAATTCTCGTCCACGCCCATCTTCGACAGCTCGAAGACGCCGTCGTCCTCGCGAATGAGTGCACAGGTGCCCACCACTTCGCCCGCATAGAGGGCGAAGAAGATGGCGCCGCCGCGCGCGACGATCAGCCCCTCCGGATCGGCGAACAACGCCCGGTCCACCGCCTCCACGCGGAAATGGCGCTCGAGCCATTGCTGGTTGAGGCGACGGAAGTGGTCGCTCAACGCCGGGTCGAATGGGACGACCTCGACCCCGGCGCGACTGAGCGCGTCGCGCTGGTCGAGGATGGGCGCCACGAGGGGCCGGTCGCGCAGGGCCTGTTCGCAATCCTCGATGTCCTGGAGCATGGCCGCGACGCGCGGACCCAGCGTGTCGTTCATGCCGCGCCGGATCGCCAGCCACACCGGCCCCAGCGCGCCCAGCGCCCGCTCGCCGGCGTCGGTCAGCGCCAGGACGCTGCGCCGTCCGTCATGCGGATCGCGACCCCGCACCACCATGCCGGCCTCGACCAGCCGGTCGGCCAGCTGACTGACCGCCGAGTGCGTCTGCCCGATGGCCAGGGCCATGTCGGTGACGGTGGTGGGGCCTACGTCGCGGAGGTAGCGCATCACCGGGAACCAGCGCGATTCGATCCCGGCGCCACAGGCGCGGTAGACCTCGTCGATGGCCGTATAGAACTGGTCGCTCAAGGCCTTGAGCCGACTGCCGAGCGCCAGCTCGCGCAGGGAGGAGAGGTACATCGGTGATCTCGCCAAGTGTGAAGGATCAGGCTAGCTGTCGCGGATCGCCGCACGCAAGCGCCAGAAGTCGCCCTTCATGCCGCCGTGGCGCCCACCTCGTATATGGTGGCCCTCGGAACCACCGGAGGACGAAACCATGGACTGGAACCAATTCCTTATCTTCGTCGGCGTCGGCCTGCTCGCACAGCTGGTCGACGGCGCGCTCGGCATGGCCTACGGCATCGTTTCGAACGCCGTACTGCTGGCGCTCGGCCTGCCGCCGGCAGTCGCCAGCGCGACGGTGCACACCGCCGAGGTCTTCACGACCGGCGTCTCCGGCGGCGCGCATGCCCTGTTCGGCAACGTCGACTGGAAGGCGTTTCGCCGTCTCGCCATTCCCGGCGTGGTCGGCGGCATCATCGGCGCCTGGTTCCTTGCCAGCGTGCCGGGCGAGGCGCTGAAGCCGTTCGTCTACGCCTACCTCCTCATCCTCGGCATCGTCGTGCTGGTGCGCGCCGCGGGCCGGGTGGTGTCGCACCACCGCGTGCGCCACAAGGGCATCCTGGGATTCGTCGCGGGCCTTCTCGACGCCATCGGCGGGGGCGGCTGGGGTCCCATCGCCACGTCCACCTTGCTTGCCCGCGGTGGCCCGGTGCGGCAGACGATCGGCACGGTGAACGCGGCCGAATTCGTGGTCACCATCGCCATCTCGACGACCCTCATCGCGCACATGGGCGTCCACCACTGGCCGATAGTGCTGGGACTGCTCACTGGTGGCGTGCTGGCCGCGCCGCTGGCGGCGTGGCTCGTGCGGCACCTGCCCCCGCGCTACGTGATGACCGCGGTCGGCTGCCTCATCGTGGGGATCAGTCTCTACCAGCTCGGACGCTATGCCCTGGCTTGACCCTCAGTACCAGTGCAACACCTCGAGCTTCTCGCCAAGCAGGCGGCTGGCCTTCTTCAGGGTCTTCGGCGTCGGATTCACGAGGCGCGCCAGATCGGCGGCCTTCAGTATCGGGATATCCGACAGGGAGTCGCCATAAGCGATCGTCCACGGACGCGCGATGCCGGCGCGGTAGAGCGTGCGCACCTTGGCATGGTGGACGTTGTGGAGGACGAAGCGCATGCCGAAGAGTCCCATGCGGGTCCGCGAGGCGACGAGCTCATAGCCCGTCAACCTGACCTCGTCGAGCATCGCCTCCACCATCTGTTGATCGTTGCCGGTGACGATCACCACGCGGTCGCCGGCATCGACATGCCGACGTAGCGCCGCCACGGCGTCGCGGCAAAACACGCCGGGGCGCCGCGCGTAGGTGCGACCGAAAGCCTGCATGAGGCGCCGGCATCCGGCATCGCTGCGCCCGAAGGTGACGACGCGCAGGAACACGCGGCTGAGGAACCGGTTGCCCGCCACGCTTCCGATGAGCAGCGGGACGAACGGCACGAGCGGAAACGCCAGCAACAACCGCCAGCGACCGATGCCCGAAAGGCGCTCGCGGTAGAACAGCTCCAGGGTTTGGTGGCGCACGATGACGCCATCGAAATCGAACAAGACGACGCGCTGCGCGTCGACGGCGGCCTCTTCGACGGTCGCCGTTTCCATCCGCTGGTCCATGCGTTCCTTAGTGTCGGTGCGGTGCGGGATGAGGGTGCACGCCGAACAGCTTCTGCAGTTCGGCACCGGGGTCCGCCGCGCGCATGAAGGCCTCGCCCACCAGGAAGGTATGGATGCCCGCTTCGCGCAGCTTGCGCACGTCTTCCACCGTATGGATGCCAGATTCCGCGACGATCGCCGTCTCCGGCCCGACGCGGTCCTTCAGGCGCAGCGACGTACCGAGGGACGTCTCGAACGTGCGCAGGTTGCGATTGTTCACGCCGATCAACGGTGCGGGCGTACCCAGGGCGATCTCCAGTTCCTCTTCGTTATGGACTTCCATGAGCACGTCGAGGTCGAGCTCCGCCGCGAGCAGCGAAAGCTCCGTCAGTCGCCCTTCGTCATAGATGCGATCGCCGTCCGATTCCTTTTGCGCGAACGCGGCGACGATGAGCAGGATGCAGTCGGCACCGATCGTGCGGGCCTCGTACACCTGGTACTCGTCCACGATGAAATCCTTGCGCAGGATCGGCAACGAACAGGCATCGTGCGCCTGGCGCACGAAATCCTCGTGCCCCTGGAAGAAATCGGCGTCGGTGAGCACGGACAGACAGGTGGCACCGCCGGCCTCGTAGCTGCGCGCGATGGCCGCCGGGTCGAAATCCTCGCGGATCAGGCCCTTGCTCGGGCTCGCCTTCTTGATCTCGGCGATGACCGCCGGATCGCCGTCATGCAGGCGCGCATCGATCGCGGCAACGAAGCCTCGCGTCGGCTCGAGATCGGCGATACGCGCGGCGAGGTCGTCGAGCGTGTGCTTACGGCTGCGCTCTGCGATCTCTTCCAGTTTGCGCTCGAGGATGCGATGAAGGATGTCGGGCATCGGGGGAGTTCCTAGGGTAAGGCCGGGGGACCTGGGGAGCCCCGACGATATCAGGCACCGAGCCGCTGCGTCTCGGCCACGAACGCGTCCATTTTTGCACGAGCCGCGCCACTTGCAATGGTGGCGCGGGCAAGGTCGATGCCCGCCTGTATCGATGGGGTGACATCGGCCGTGTAAAGCGCCGCGCCGGCGTTGAGGCAGACGATGTCATGGGGCACGCCCGGCACACCGCTGATCGCGTCGAGCAGCATGGCTTTCGAGCCCTCGGCGTCATCCACGCGCAGATTGCGGCTGGAGGCCATCGCAAGGCCGAAATCCTCCGGCTCGATCTCGTATTCGTGCACCGTGCCGTCGCGGAGTTCACCCACCAGGGTGGCCGCGCCCAGCGATATCTCGTCCATGCCGTCACGGCCCCAGACCACCATGGCATGACGGGCGCCGAGCGCCTGCAAGACGCGGATCTGGATGCCCACGAGGTCGGGGTGGAACACGCCCATGAGGATGTTAGGGGCGCCGGCGGGGTTGGTCAGCGGCCCGAGGATGTTGAAGATCGTGCGGACGCCCATTTCCTTCCGCACCGGCGACACCACCTTCATCGCCGGATGGTGGTTCGGCGCGAACATGAATCCGATGTCGACCTGCGCCATGCAGACGGCCACCTGGGCGGGCAGCAGGTCGATGCGGGCGCCGAGCGCCTCGAGCACGTCGGCACTGCCCGATTTGGACGAAACGCTGCGGCCGCCATGCTTGGCGACCCTGGCACCCGCGGCCGCGGCGACGAACATCGAGGCCGTCGAGATGTTGAACGTGGAGGCGCCGTCGCCGCCCGTGCCCACGATGTCGAGGAAATGCGGGTGCGGACCAACGTCCACTTTTGACGAAAGATCGCGCATGACACGCGCGGCACCGGTGATTTCGCCAACGGTTTCCTTCTTCACGCGCAGGCCGGTGAGGATCGCGGCGGTCATCAGCGGGCTCACGTCGCCGCGCATGATCTGGTGCATCAGCTCGATCATCTCGTCATGGAAGATCTCGCGATGCTCGATCGTGCGCTGGAGCGCCTCGGAAGGAGTGATGGGCATGGAGCGCGATCCTTTACGCGGCGAGCGGCAGCGGCATGCCGAGGAAATTGCGCAGCAGGTCGTGGCCGTGCTGGGTGAGGATCGATTCGGGATGGAACTGCACTCCCTCGATGTCGAGCGTGCGGTGGCGCAAACCCATGATCTCGTCGATCGAGCCGTCCTCGCGCTCCGTCCATGCGGTGACTTCGAGGCAGTCGGGCACCGAGTCCTTTTCGACCACCAGCGAGTGGTAGCGCGTGGCCTCGAAGGGGTTGGGCAGGCCGGCGAATACGCCCTGACCGAGATGCCGTACCGGCGAGGTCTTGCCGTGCATGATTTCGCGCGCCCGGATCACCTTCCCCCCGAACACCTGGCCGATGGCCTGGTGCCCGAGGCAGACGCCAAAAATGGGCAGCTCGCCCGCCATCTCGCGCAGGATGTCCATCGATACGCCGGAATCGTCCGGCGTTCCCGGCCCCGGCGAAATCATGATCCGCGAAGGCGCCAGCGCGCGGATGTCCGCCACGGTGAGCGCGTCGTTCCGTACGACCTTGACCTCCTGCCCCAGCTCGCCGAGGTACTGGACGAGGTTGAAGGTGAAGCTGTCGTAGTTGTCGATCATGAGGAGCATGGGATCACCAAGCCGTTGTTTTGCAACGAATGACATGAAGAACTTCAAGCTTCGACGATGGCTGGCCATCGAGCGGAACCTTGGGGAGCTGGCATTATCCATTGAAGTGCGATTCGCATCGACACCCCTCCTCCCCAAGGAATCCCCATGGAACACCGTCAACTCGGCCGCTCCGGCCTCAAAGTCCCCGTCCTCAGCCTCGGCACCGGCACCTTCGGCGGCTCCGGCGAATTCTTCGAGCGCTGGGGCTCCACCCAGGTCGCTGAGGCGAAACGCATCGTCGACCTCTGCCTCGAGCACGGCCTCAACATGTTCGACACGGCGGACATCTATTCGCGCGGCATGGCCGAGGAAGTGCTCGGCGAGGCGCTCAAGGGGCGCCGCGACCAGGCGCTGATCGCCACTAAGTCCACCTTCTCCATGGGCGACGGCCCGAACGACAAGGGGTCGTCGCGCTACCACATCATCCGGGCATGCGAGGCGAGCCTGCGCCGCCTGCAGACGGACCATATCGACCTGTACTTCATGCACGGCTTCGACGCGCTCACGCCGGTGGAGGAAACGCTGCGTGCCCTCGACGACCTGATCTCCAGCGGCAAGATCGGTTACATCGGTGCGTCGAACTTCTCCGGCTGGCACCTCATGAAGTCGCTCGCCGCGTCGGAAAAGTACGGCCTCGGCCGCTACGTGGCCTATCAGGGTTTCTACTCACTTGTCGGCCGCGACTACGAGTGGGAGCTGATGCCGTTGGCGCTCGACCAGGGCGTGGGCACCATGGTGTGGAGCGCCCTGGGCTGGGGTCGCCTCACCGGCAAGATCCGCCGCGGCAAACCTGCCGACGCCGGGCGTATCGCCGCCGGCGGCGCCGTCGGCGGTCCGCCGGTGGACGAGGAAAAGCTGTACGACATCGTCGACGTGCTGGACGAGATCGCCCAGGAACGGGGCAAGACGATCACCCAGGTCGCCCTCAACTGGGTGCTGAGCCGCCCCTCCATCTCGAACATCGTGATCGGCGCGCGCGACGAGACCCAGCTCACGCAGAACCTTGGCGCGGTCGGCTGGACCTTGACGGCGGACGAAGTCGCCCGCCTCGACAGCGTGAGCCAGGCCACGCCGCCTTACCCGTACTGGCACCAGAAGGGCTTCGACGAGCGCAATCCGAAGCCGACCACCTGGTAAACCTGGGGGAGGCACGCTGGCGCGTTCGTCGCGAGCACCTTCGCGCGCCAGCGCGCTTTCCACAACCGCGGCATCGCGCTCGGCGGCGAACACGACACGCATTCCTGATATCCATCGCCGAGCCTGAAAGGATTCCGGACGGTGCCCGGTCAGCCTTGGTTGAACCCGACCAAGGACCACCATGATGAGCACCTCGTCCGCCGGCGCCCGCCTGACCTCCCTCCTGTTCGCGCGCCCCGCGCGCCTCTCGCGCTGGGCACCGCTGGTGCTTCGCCTGGTCATCGGCGGCGGCTTCATGCAGCACGGGTTCGCGAAGCTCCTGCGCGGGCCGGAGATGTTCGCCGGAATCCTGGCCGCCATCGGCGTGCCGGCACCGGAACTGATGGCATGGCTGACCGTCGCGATCGAAATCCTCGGAGGATTCGCCATCGTCATCGGTGCCTTCGTCACGCTCGCCAGCATCCCGATGATCGTCGTCCTGCTCGTCGCGACGTTCACCGTGCACCTGCCCTACGGGTTCAGTTCGATCAAGCTGATGTCCGTGCGGGATGGCGTGGCGCACTTCGGTCAGCCGGGTTACGAGTGCGACTTGCTTTATCTCGCGGGGATCGTGGCGCTGGTGTTGTGGGGTGCGGGGCCGTGGAGCGTGGACGGGCGATTCGCGCGCAGGCTGGACGGCGCAAGGTAAATCCCTCTTCACTTGCCCGGCGCGACCGCAGCGCCGATGCTGGATATCGACTTCGCTGGACCTAAACCATGAACGAACGACCCGTGCGGATCGCCATCCTCGACGACTATCAACACGTGGCGATGCGCAGCGCCGACTGGTCCTCGCTGGAGGGTCGTGCAGAGATCACCGTCTTCCACGACCACCAAGCCAAGCACGACGCACTCGTACAGCGACTACAGCCGTTCGACGCCATCTGCGTCATGCGCGAGCGCACGCCAATCACAGCAACGCTGATCGACGCCCTGCCCCGTCTTCGCCTCATCGCCTCGACCGGTCGCGGTAACGCCTCGATCGATCTGGACGCGGCGGCGGCGCGCGGCGTGGAGGTGGTGCATACGAATTACTCGTCCACGCCGACGATCGAGTTCACCTGGGCCGCCATCCTCGGCCTCATGCGCGGCATCGCCACGGAGGCGGCCTCGTTGCGCGCCGGTGGCTGGCAGGTGGGGCTCGGCTCGGAGCTGGAGGGCAAGACGCTCGGCATCCTCGGCCTCGGCCGGATTGGCTCGAAGGTGGCGCGCATCGGGCAGGCCTTCGGCATGCCGGTGATCGCATGGAGCCAGAACCTGCAAGAAGAGACGGCCAGCGCGCTTGGCGTGCGGCGGGTCTCGAAGCAGGAGCTCCTTTCCGATTCGGACGTGCTGACGATCCATACGCGACTGAGCGAGCGAACACGTGGACTGATCGGAGCGGCCGACCTTGCCGCGATGAAACCCACCGCCCGGCTGGTCAACAGTTCCCGCGGGCCCATCGTGGATGAAGCCGCCCTGGTGGACGCGCTGCGCGCCGGCCGAATCGCCGGTGCGGCGGTCGACGTCTTCGACGACGAGCCGCTGCCCGCCGACCACCCCTTCCGTTCGCTGCCGAACGTGCTGGCGACGCCGCACATCGGCTACGTCACTGAGGAGATGTACCGCACGTTCTACGGCGACACGGTACGCAACCTCGTGGACTGGCTAGATCGCCGGTCCACCTGAGAGGCCAACGGGTCAGGACGACGCGACCTTCTTATGGTCGCCCTTGTCGTCGTCACTGTGCTTCGGCTTGATCGTCATCAGCTCCAGCGGCTTGCCATTGTCGAGACGAACCTTCCAACCGCGTTGCAACTCGGCAAGGTCGTTGAGGCGGGGGCAAAGGGTCTTGGTTTTCGCTTCGAGCGCCTCGGAGCGCTTGTCCATCTCGCGATCCATGGTCTTGTCCAGCGAATCCGCCCTGGCCTGCAGCGCGGCGACCTTACTGGAATCACCTGAGAGCGCGGCCGTCACCGCGCTCGAGGTGACGGAGCCGACGAGTTCCCCAATGGAATCGGACACCGAACCGGCGACCGTCTCCGTCATGCGGTCCGACGACCAGTGACCGGCGCCAATGCCTTCGTCGATCTCGCGTAACGCCTGGGCCTGCTTGCGCTTCAGCTTCTCGAGCATGCTCGCGCGCTGGTCGCCGTCTGCGAAGGTCAAGGTGACGCTGGTCATCGCGGAAAAGCCCATCTGGACGCCTTCGCGGGCGATTGCGGCCACCTGGGGCACGAGCTGGCGCACACCGTCCTCGTACCGGCGCAGGGCCTCTGCATCCGCTCGCGACACCGCGACTTCCTTGCCGTCGACGCGCAGCGCACCGTCATGCAGGAAGATTTTCGCGGGCACACCATCGGTACGATGGAAAGATAGGCCCGCGGTCGTCACATCCACGTCGTAAGGCGTCGAATAGTCGTGGTCGCAGGTATCCGTGCTGAAGCCTACGGTCCGGGCGTGTCCGGCCGCGGCGGCGACGGACAACGCGAGCACGGCAGTGCCGGTAATGAACGGGTGGCGCATGATCCTTCTCCCCAGGTTGGCGCGGGTAGGATGCTCCCGGCACGCCCATGGTTTAAGCCGATCGCGCAGTCGATGCATGGGCGCTTCGTCACCCCATGACTTCCGGCAGGGTCAGGACGCAAGCCCCCGTTCACGGGCGTACTCCGAAAGCCGGCTGTCGTGGTCGATGCCGAGCTTGCGCATGGCGTCGCGCTTCTGCCGGCTCACGGTCTTGACACTGCGACTGAGCCGTTCGGCGATCTGAGTGATGGACATGCCGCTGACGTACAGCCGCACCACTTCGATCTCCCGCGCGGATAACCGTGCCGCGTCTGCACTCGTATGCACACCGGCCTCGTCGAACTGGCGCCGGATCGTATCGCTCAAGTAAGGGCGCCCCGCCGCCGCATGACGCACGGCCACCGCCACTTCCTTCAAGGGCGCCCGCTTGTCGCACAAGCCAAGCGCTCCGCGTGCACGCATGGTCTGCAGCACTGCCGCATTGTTGACCATCGTCAATACGACAATAGGCAGCCGCGGGTAGCGACGCCGCACGAGGTCGATCAGTGAGAGGCCGTCGCCGTGACGGCCACCGGGCATGGAGAAGTCCGTGACGAGGACATCGCACGGGCGCGATGCGAGGAGGTCGACGAGCTGGTCCCCATTGGCGGCCTCGCCAACCACATCGATATCGCCGGCTGCTTCGAGTGCTGCGCGCGTACCCATGAGTACCACGGGATGATCGTCGGCGATGATCGTGCGCAGAATCATGTCTTTCCTCGTCGGCGGCAAGGTGCAGCCGCCATCCGTGAGATGTGTTACTCGTCGTACTGCGCGCAGATTACAGTAAACGTTCATGCGCGTTCCGGCGTGCGCCGCGGCGCTATTGAGATTTCTCGTCGTTCCACTGCACGGCGTGGTGTAGGCGACATCTACACGAAAGTACGCGGCGCCCTGGCGACTGCGCCGAAGCACGCTATTCCTTTGCGATGGGCGCGAGTTCGAAAGACGGCGCTCGGTGACAATGCGAGGGCGTTGAGGATCTACTCAGAAAAAAGATCCGCATTTTCAGACTTGTCTTATTCTCTTGCCGCCGTCGAACGAGCCATGCTGTGCGGAACACGCCGCCATGGCGCATGACAGGACTCATGCATGCTTGCGACAGCCATCGAATACCACATTGCCGACGTCGGCGACGCCTGGGGCATCTTTCGCGAAGGGGTGCAAATTGCCGCGCGCCGCGATCCGGGCGATGCGATCGCCTTCGCCAATTTCTTTGCCGATCGCGAAACACTCATGTCGCCGCATGCCGTCAACGTGTCTGCGGATATCAACCTGCATCGAACACTCAAGCACCTTCGCGACGTAGCGTAAGGTTCCGCGCGGATCAACGACCGGCGGCGCTGCCCAGGTTGGTCATGTCCAGGTGGAGCAGGCGCAATCGCGCGATGTGGCGCCCGACCATGGCGCGGTCGCCGGATGTCGCTTCCAGGCGCAGGAAAGCGTCGAGCAGGCGACGCTCCATCTGCTCCAGGGTCCGGATGTAGGTCACATCCGGATCGTGCGACAGTTTGACCGATGCTTCCATCATCGTCCGGCGGACGCCGCTCATGGCGCCACCCGCGGTTGCGGGGCGACCACCGGTGGCACTTACCTGGGCCTGGAGTTCGTGCGCGATCGCGGTGAGCGCGTCGGCGGACTCTTCGAGAATGACCTTCAGACCGGGCTCGCGAACGCCGCGAGCCGCCTGCAGGTACAGGTCACGGTCTGCGATGACACGTTTTATCAGACCGTTAACGACGCGAGTCGAAGTGCTTTCCATGGTTTGGACCTTATTCCCGTGGCACTTAGCCGGTCCTAAACGTAGAAGTATCCGGTCAGCGGACGGTCATCCGCCCGGCTCGACGAGTAACAGGGGGTGGCCCGCCGCGTCGTGCAGACTCGCAGACAGCTCTACGAGTTGGCGCACGGCGGGGCACAGGGCCTGGATCCTGGGCCTGAGCGCCGACTCGACGCGCGCCACCACCCGGGCCTGACCGCCCGTGGAGACCGCCGCGACACGATCACGCAGCTCCGCCGCGCCTTGCAGGTCGCCGTTCATGGCCAGCTGCATCGCTTCGCTTCCCACGTCCTGAGTGAGTATGGGGCCGACGTCCGCCACGATCTCCTGGGCGTAGGCGCGCATGGCGCCCTCTTGCCAGTCTCGCGTGCTCTGGCTGGCGGCGATACGGCGCTTGATGTCGGCGACGCGAGCATTCAGCACACGATCGAGTTCGCCGCTGGCCACGGCGTTGGGCGCCGCAGTGGCGGCCTCGTCCTGAACGGCGCGCGCCGCGAGATCCACACCGTCGTTCGCTATCGCCTTGGCTTTCGGCACCAGCGATCGGACCTGCCGCTCGAACAGGGCCACCCTGTCCTGTTCGTCAGGACGGAGCGAGACCGCTCGTCCATCCGTTTCCAGGGTGCCGTCATGCATGCGCACGGCACGCGGCGGGGCCTCGGACCGGTTGAACTCGAGGGCCGTGGGGCCCAGCGTGAGGTCGTAGGTACTGGCCACGCCGCACGTGGTCGCAAGGTCCTGGGCGGACGCCGTGCCGGCGATGCAAAGAAGGGCTGCAACGAGGGGTAAGCGTGCGGTCATGACTGTGGCCAGCGGAAAACCCACTCGATACCGGGCAGCGGACGAATGCCCGCTGAACCGATCAGAAGGGCGAGCGCGCGAACTGCTGGCGCACCCGAAGGGTGCCGAGGACCCAGGCGAGCCAGCCCAGCACGGGAACCGAAACCGCCTTGAGTACCACGCCGACCAGGAGGATCGTCCGGTGTTTTTCGCCTGATGCGAGCAGGTCCGCGGGGAGGCCGGGCTGGGTAAGCACGACGCCAAGTTGCCGCCATTGGTCGAAGGATACCCAGGCCGTGTAGGCCGACCACACCAGCAAGAGGATGGCGATGATGCGCATGGCCCGGCGTCCCCAGTCACGCCAGCGCAAGGTGCCAAGCGCCACGATGACGACGACGAAGGCGCCGAGCGCATAGGCCAGCGACCACGCCACACCGACGCGCGGATCGCCCGCGCCGGCGGCGATGGCCTCGGCACTCACAGCGCCCACGGCATTGGCGAGGATCACCGACGCGTAGGTGTTGATGACGAGGCCCACGGCCGCCAGCAGCATCACCAGCCAGACCACGATGCGCCAGGCGGCGAAAGGACGCGAGCGCTGTGCGCCCTTGACGGTACCGAACACGATCAGGCGCCCGCCTTCTTCAGTGCGGCGAGGTCGGTCAGCACCTGGCCGGAATTCTTCTCGGGATCGACATCCTTGTAGACCTTGACGATCTTGCCGGCGGGGTCGATGAGGAACGTCTCGCGCCGGGCGTACTTCTGGCCGGTGGGCGTGGTCGTGAGCACGTCGTACTTCACCGCGACGGCGCTGTCCGCGTCGGAAAGCAGCGGGAACGGCACGTGGTACTTCTCGGCGAATTCCTTATGCGACTTGACGTCGTCGAGGCTCACGCCAAGGACGACCGCGCCAGCCTTGTGCAGCTTGACGGTGTCGTCGCGGTAGGTGCAGACCTCCGTGGTGCAGCCGGCGGTGAAGTCCTTCGGGTAGAAATAGAGCACCAGCCACTTGCCCTTGTGGGTTTCCAGCGTGTGCCAATCACCCTTCTGGTCCTGCAGGCGGAAGTCGGGCGCCTTGTCGCCCACGACGGGGGCGGCGGCCCAGGCGGTGGCGGTCACGATGCACAGCACGAAGAGAGTGAGGAGGCGACGCATGGAGGAACCTCGGGTGGGGAATGCCGTGAGTGTACTCGCGGCGGCCGGAGGTTGCGCCCGCTCGCGGCGACCGAAGAAAAAGGCGCCCCCTTGCGGGAGCGCCCTTCGTCTGCAGACCACCGCAGTTACTTGCGGGAGATCTCGAAACGCGTCACGTCCACGCCGAGGTTGAAGCCACGGCCGGTACCCGTGATGGCGAGGGACACTTCGCCCTTGGTCATCGCGACGCTCTCCGCGCTCTTGACCGCACCGGCATTGGCGCCCGCCGTCGCATAGTCACCGAAGATCTCGCTGATGTTCTTGACGTTGGTGAACTCGCCCTTGCCGTTCTCGATGCTGTACTTGCCGGCCGTCAGGCCGCCGCCTCGCACGTGGATCATCACCGTGGCCGACTGGCCGTTGTCGCAACGCACGTGGCCTTCGCCGTCGAGGCGCTTGTAGATCGCCGCCCAACCGCTGGTGTTGAAGGTCATGTGGCACTTCGTGGACGCCTCGGCGGCCTGCGCCGGCTGCATGCCGAAGGAACCTGCCGCCGCCAGTACCAGGGCGGCCATACCCGTGAAGCGCTTGATCATGTTCGTTCTCCGTGGAAAAGGTGGCAGGGAACTGCGAGGCGGATTCTCCACTCACGATTGTGAAGAAACACGGAGCGGAATTTTGGCCGTTCAGGAACGGCCCGGCTACGTGGACGCCTCGTGAACCGCTTCGCCGGGCGGAGCCGCCGGCCTAAGATGGCGCCATCCCCCCCCACCGGACTCCGCCCATGCCCAAGCACATCCTGGTCGGCTACGACAGCTCCGAAACGGCCCGCCGTGCCTGCCTTTTCGCCCTCGAACTCGCCGCCTGCGCCGGTGCCCGGGTCCACGTCGTGTCGGTCCTGCAGATCGAGAACGGCGCGGACACTTCGGCCCTGATGATGACGGACAACGGGGGCGAGGAGCGCCTGGCGGCCCTGCGCGCGGAGGTGGCGGCGTTGAACCCGGGGGGTCGCGTCGCGGTCGAGGTCGACTTGGTCCACGGCAGCCCTGGCGACGCCCTCCTCTCCTATGTGGCCCAGCACGGGGTCGATCACATCGTCATCGGCCATACCGAACGAGGCGCCCTGGCCCGCTGGCTGGTCGGCTCGACCGCCACCGACGTCCTCGCCAAGGCCCACGTCCCGGTCACCGTCGTGCGTTGAGCGTCCGCCTTTGTCACAATCCTGCCATTGCCCGACGGGGGCGCACGATCAAGAGACCGGGGTACACCAGCAGTGAGCTATGCCGCCACCTTGCCATGGACGCTCGAAACACTGGACCTTTCGCGGATCGACGTCGCAAAGGTCAGGGACAACGAAGACCTGTTCCTGCTCCTGTGCAGCTCCTCCTTCGTCGAAAGCGGATCGGACCTGTATACCCACAATCTCGTGGACCACTTCGCCGGCGACGACGAATTGCAGGGCTGGCTACGCGACCATTGGGAGCACGAGGAACTGCAGCACGGCCGCGCGCTGGCGGCCTACGTTCGCCACGTGTGGCCCGAGTTCGACTGGGACGCCGGCTTCCGCAATTTCTTCGCCCATTACGGTTCGGTGTGCACCTCCGAGGAACTGGAACCCAACCGTGGACTCGAGCTCGCCGCGCGATGCGTCGTGGAGACCGGTACGGCCAGCCTCTATCGCGCCTTGAACGACGTCACCGACGAGCCCGTGCTGCGTGAGCTGACCAACTACATCAAGAGCGACGAAGTGCGGCACTACAAGCACTTCTACCAGCACTTCCGCATCTATCGCGAGCGCGACCGCATTGGCCGGATGAGCACCTTCCGCACCTTGCTGAAGCGCCTGCGCGAGATCAAGAACGAAGACAGCGACATCGCACTGCGCCATGTCTTCAACGTGCGCTACCCGGAGAAGGCCCACGACGACGCGGAGTTCCGCCGCGTCACCTCGCGTGCCGAAGGCCTGTTGAAGCGGCATATTCCCGCGGAGATGACGGTGAAGATGCTGCTGCGTCCGCTCGACCTGCCGGCGAAGGTCAATGCGATGCTGGAGTGGCCCCTGACGCGAATTACCGAGAAGCTGTTCCTGCACTGAGTGCGGGGTAGGAGCGCGCTCCTACTTTTTCTTCGGCAGCGGCGTCCACTTGGCGGGGTCGAAGCCACCGGTTTCAAAGGTCAGCGTCGTCTCGCCGCGACTGACGGTCACGACGTCGATGGTCAGGCGCTTCGTCTTGGCGAGGTCCTTCAGGAACTGCGCATCGTTGCGGAACAGGAGGGCCGGCTCGCCCGTCGGGGGCCGGAAGGCCTTGATGGTCTTGGGCTTGCCGTCGAAGGTGGCTTTCAGTGAGCAGTCGCCCTTGCAGACGAAACCCTTCCCGGTGGTGGCGTAGAGGAACACGCTCTGCCCCCACGCGGTATGCCGGCGCAGGATGAGACGCACCGTCTGATCCCCGGTCGGCCGGCTCGAGTGGATCGTGGCCGTACTCTGCGTGCCGCCCTGCATGGGCGAGGTCTGGTAGAGCCACAGCGCGGACAGGCGCGCCTTCTCGCTCGCTGCCTTGTAGTTGGACTCAAGCGCGTCGAGCGTCTTCTTCACCTCGGCCGCCGCGGGCGTGTCGGGGTACGTCTCGACGATCTCGTGGCCCAGCTGCACTGCGGGGCCATCGTTATGCAGCTTCAGGAGCTGCTGGTAGGTTTCCAGCTTCCTTGCCGCTTCGTCGGCGCGATTGTCGGGCGCGGGCGCCTGCGCGGCCTGCTGGTCCTGTGGCGACGAACAGGCGCTGGCGAGCGCGGCGACGGCGATGAGGGTGGCGATACGACGCATGATCTTGCGGACCCCGGGCGGAAAGGCCTTAGCTTCCCCGATACGGCGATGCTGAGCAAACGCCTGCGGGGATCGGCGTAAAATCTGAGGAAATCCTCAAGGATCGCCGATGTCGTCCTCCCCCCGGGAAGCGGTTTCGCTTCTGCGTTATCGCGCCTTCGTGCAGTTCTGGTTCGCCAAGAACGCCTCCAGCTTCGGTTTCCAGATGATGTCGGTCGCCGTCGGCTGGCAGGTCTACGAGATCACCCACCGCGCACTCGACCTCGGGCTCATCGGCCTCGTGCAATTCGTCCCGTCGGTGCTGCTGGCCCTGCCCGCCGGGCACGTGGCCGACCAGTTCGACCGCCGCCGCATCGTCACCATCTGCCAGGCCATCGAGTGGGTCGCCATCGCCCTGCTCGCTGTTTTCAGTCTCTCGGGACACCTGACAGAGACCGGCATCCTGGCCCTCGTCTTCGTCGTCAGCCTGGCCAAGACCTTCGAATTCCCGGCCCTGCAGTCGATGCTGCCGGCCCTCGTGCCCATGCATGCCTTGCCACGCGCCATGGCGGCGAACGCCGCCGCGGGCCAGGCGGCGATGATCGCCGGTCCGGCCCTGGGTGGCCTGCTCTATGTCGCCGGACCGGCGACGGTATACGGCGTCTCGGCCGTCCTTTACCTCGTCGCGCTGGTCCTGATGTCGCGGCTCGCTTACGACCACCTCCCGCCACGGCGCGAGCCGGCCACGCTCAAGACCTTGTTCGCCGGCATCCACTTCATCCGCAACCGCCCGGCGGTCTTCGGCGTGATCTCGCTAGATCTCTTCGCGGTGCTGCTGGGCGGCGCGACGGCGCTGTTGCCCATCTTCGCCAAGGACATCCTGCACACGGGTCCGTGGGGCCTGGGCGTCCTGCGTGCCGCGCCCGCGGTGGGCGCCCTACTGATGTCCCTCTGGCTGTCCCGTCACTCCCTGGAGCGGCGCGTCGGACCGATCATGTTCGCGTCGGTGGCGGGCTTCGGCATGGCGACACTGGTCTTCGCGCTGTCGAACGTGCTCTGGCTCTCCGTGGTGGCGCTGTTCGCCCTGGGCGCCTTCGACATGGTCAGCATGGTGATCCGCGGTGCACTGGTGCAGCTGGAGACGCCTGACGACATGCGCGGCCGCGTGAGCGCGGTCAACGCCATCTTCATCAACACGTCCAACCAGCTCGGTGAGTTCGAGTCCGGCCTGCTCGCCGCCGCCATGGGCGCGGTGAACGCGACGCTCATCGGAGGCATCGGGACCCTTCTGGTCGTAGGCCTCTGGATGTGGTGGTTCCCCTCCCTGCGCCGCCGCCAGGGCCTTGTTTCCGAGCCCGAGCCCGTCGAGGGGGCCAGCGGCACGATCTGACACGGCACCCCAAAGCGTGCTATTAGGTAGACGTCTATACCTCCAAATGGGAAGGTGTCTCCATGAAGCGACTGTTCGCCGTCCTCCTGTTCAGCCTCGTTGCGACGGCCCAGGCCGCCCATCCGGGTCCCGCCACGCTCGACGAGGCCCTTGCCCAAGGCAAGCGCGAGCACAAGCCCGTGCTCGTCGATTTCCAGGCGGTCTGGTGCTACTCGTGCTATTTCATGGCGAGCCATGTGCTCAATGGCAAGGAGTGGGACGACCTCACCCGTAAAGTCGTGGTTTACGAGGCGGACGCCGACCAACCGGCCGACAAGGCCTGGATGGAGAAGCTCAACGTCCACTTCCTGCCGACGTATGTCCTGGTCGGCCCCGATGGCGAAGAACTCGGCCGCATCCTCGCCGAACGCCCCCGCGCCGCCTTCTACAGCGAAGTCGCGGGCATCCTTTCCGGCGACGCCCGCCTGTCGAAGCAGAAGGCCGACGCGGCGAAGGGCTCGCTGGCCGCTGTCGCCGACGTGCTCGACACCTACCAGCTCCGATACCAGGGCAGCGAGGGCATGGCGTGGTTCGACACGCTGCCGCCGATGGTGCGCAACGTGTCCGACAAGGACAAGCGTGTCGCCCTCGCCAAACAACGACTGCTCCTGCTGCAGGCCAAGGACAAGAAGGACGACGACGCCATCGTCGCCGCCGCGGGCAAGATCCTCGCGGGGAAGATCGGTTGCGACCGGCCGTACGTGCTCGACGACCTCCTCGGCGCAAGCAAGTCGCGGCAGCCCGATGCGCGGCGTGAGCTGCTGGCACCGCAGAAAGCACCTTACGAGGCGTACCTCGCTTCCCAGGTGTTCACGGACACACCCGCTTGCGCCGACCAGCGCAGCGCGGTTCTCGCGGCGGCCGACCTCGATGCGGCACTCGGTGACGCCCGCGGTGAGCAGGCGGTGCTGCGCAAGGCGATCGACCTCAGTCGCGCAAGGTTGCACGGCGATCTCCGCAGCGACCGCAATCTCGCGGATAACCTCCGCGTCTACCTCGTTCGCGTGAAGGCGGGCGATGAACTCGACACGCTGGAAAAGCAGCTGATCGCGGCCTATCCGGAAGACTACGTCTACAACTACCGCTATGGGCGCCGCCTGGTCGAAAACGGCAAGGCCGCGGAAGGTCTCCCCTACCTCGATGCCGCGGCGAAGAAAGCGTATGGCGCCAACCGCATCACGGTCACCACCTACCAGGTGAAGGCACTGCGTGCGCTGCATCGCGACGACGAGGCGCGGAAGCGGGTGGCCAAGACGGTAGCCGAGGAGGGCAAGGCATTCCCCGAGCAGACGAAGAAGCTCCAGGAATCCCTCACGACGATATGAACGAACGAAGGAGCGCCGTGGCCTGCTAGTCTTCGCGTTCCGTCACGCGCGAGCCGGCCCATGATCGTCGTCCACCACTTGAACAACTCGCGCTCGCAACGCGTGCTCTGGATGCTCGAAGAACTCGGCCTTTCGTACGAGATCGTTCGCTACCAGCGCGACCCGAAGACGATGCTGGCCCCGAAGGCCTTGCGCGCCGTCCACCCGCTCGGGAAATCGCCCGTGCTGGTCGACGGCGATATCGTCCTCGCCGAATCCGCGGCCATCCTGGAGTACCTGTTGGACCGTTACGGCGAAGGGCGCTTCGTTCCGACGCCGGGCACGCCCGATGCGTTGCGCTACCGCTATTTCATGCATTACGCGGAGGGGTCCGCCATGCCGCCCCTGCTGTTGAAGCTCGTCTTCATTCGCATGGAATCGGCGCCGGTGCCGTTCTTCGCCAAGCCCATCGCCCGCATGCTGGCACGCGGCGCGCAGAAGGCTTTCGTCGATCCGCAACTGGCGCTGCACCTCGATTACCTCGAAGGCGAAATCGGCGAGACGGGCTGGTTCGCGGGGGAGGATTTCACGGCGGCGGACATCCAGATGAGCTTTCCACTAGAGGCCGCGGCGAGCCGTGCCACCCTCGACGGTTCCCGGCCGTCGCTGCACGCCTTCCTCCAGCGCATCCACGCGCGTCCCGCCTACCGGGCGGCCCTCGAGCGTGGCGGCGACTACGACCTCGCACCGAAGCCGTCACGCTGAATCGCGGTTCAACTCCGTTGCCGCTGTTTACATGAGCCTCACGGAACCGACTGCAAAGTCTGCAGCCTGTAGAAACGCTGCGAGGAAACACCAATGAGCAGGAACCGCGAATTCGCACGCCAGGTCGAAAGCGCCGTCAATGGGGTTTCGGGCCGCGTCCGCCACTATGCCGACGAAGCTGCCGGTGCCGGCAGCGACCTGCTCGACCGTAGCCGTCGCATTACGGGCAAGCTCTCCCGCACCGCCAACGACCAGCGCATCCGCTATATGGCCGAAGACATCGCCGACGTGGCCACGTACCAGTACCGCAAGTTGCGCCGCCGGGTGCAGCGCCATCCGGGCGTAACCATCGGCATCGCGGCCGCCGCGATCGGTACCTTCCTGCTTATCCGGCACGCCCTGCGCGACGACGACTGAGGTCGGTCCGCGGGACACGAAAAGGCCGGGAGCGATCCCGGCCTTTCTTTTTGCGGCTACCGCATCGGTTACTGCACCGGGTGCTGCTCGACCACCTTGTCGACGTGCCAGCGCACGCGCGACGCGTCCTGCGGTGCGTCGCCAGGGCTGTGGACCTCGGTAATCTTCAGCAGGTACTCGTTGCCCGATTTCCAGTCGAAACCCTCCACCGGCACGGACGTGGCCTGCCAGGGTTCGGTGGGTTGCTCGCGGAACTGCAGGCATTCCGTCTTCATCGTGCCGGTGCCGCATGGCACCTTGCTGCCGGCGACATAGAGCAGGCGCGACCGCGATCCGTGGTCCGGTGGCGCCGTGGCGCATCCGGCAAGGGAAACGGCGATGAGGGCGAAGGCGACTAGGCGCATGACGAGTTCCATGGCGTGAATGCGAGAAGGAATACCACCCGGGCCATCGACGACGCGTGACGCGAAAACGACGAAGGCCGGGATGGCCCGGCCTTCGTCATGCTACACGTCCCTGGGATCAGACCGACATCGGATTCGGCTTATTCGCGTCCAGTTTGTATTCCTTGATCGCACGGCTGACGTCCTTGGCGTTGACCTTGCCATCCTTCGCCAGCGCGGCCAGGGCGGCGTGCGCGATCCAGTAGCGATCCACCTCGAAGTGGCTGCGCAGGTTGGCGCGGGTGTCGCTGCGACCGAAGCCGTCCGTGCCCAGCACCGTGTAGCGCACGCCGTCCGGCATGAACGCGCGGATCTGGTCGGCGAACTCGCGGACGTAATCCGTCGCGGCAATGGCGGGGCCCTGGCGATCGGCGAGCAAGCCAGTCACATACGGCACGCGCTGCGTCTCTTCCGGATGCAGGCGGTTCCAACGCTCGGCGTCGAAACCTTCGCGGCGCACTTCCGAGAAGCTCGGCACCGACCAGATGTCGGAGGTGACGCCGAAGTCCTTCTCGAGCAGTTCGGCGGCCGCGATCACTTCGCGAAGGATGGTGCCCGAGCCCATCAGCTGCACGCGCGGTTCGTTCTTCTTCGCCTTGCCGCCGTCCTTGAACAGGTACATGCCCTTGACGATGCCTTCCTCGCTGCCCTTCGGCAGGTCGGGGTGGGCATAGTTCTCGTTCATGACGGTGATGTAGTAGTAGACGTCTTCCTGCTCCTGCATCATGCGGCGCGTGCCGTCCTGCAGGATCACCGCCAGCTCGTAGGAGAAGGTCGGGTCGTACGACACCACGTTCGGGATCGCGCCGGACAGCAGGTGCGAATGGCCGTCTTCGTGCTGGAGGCCTTCGCCGTTCAGCGTCGTGCGGCCCGAGGTGCCGCCGATCAGGAAGCCGCGGGCGCGCATGTCGCCCGCCGCCCAGCAGAGGTCGCCGATGCGCTGGAAGCCGAACATCGAGTAGTAGATGAAGAACGGCAGCATCGCCACGTTGCTGATGCTGTAGCTCGTGCCCGCGGCGAGCCAGGCGCTCATGCCGCCGGCTTCGCTGATGCCTTCCTGCAGCACCTGGCCCTTCTGGTCCTCGCGGTAGTACAGCAGCTGGTCGGCATCCTGCGGGCGGTACTTCTGCCCGAACGGTGCGTAGATGCCGATCTGACGGAACATGCCTTCCATGCCGAAGGTGCGGGCCTCGTCGGCCACGATCGGCACGAGGCGCGGACCGAGCTCCTTGTCGCGCAGCATGAGGTTCATGCCGCGCACGAGCGCCATGGTGGTGGAGATCTCGCGATCGCCCGTGCCCTTGGTGATCTGCTCGAACGACTCGAGCGTCGGTGCCTTGAACGACTGGTCGGCCTTGCGGCGACGCTGCGGCAGCGAACCGCCAAGCGCGCGGCGGCGCTCCAGCATGTACTGCACTTCCTCCGAGTCCTTGCCCGGGTGGTAGTACGGCACTTCGTCCAGCTTGTCGTCCGGCACCGGGATGTTGAAGCGGTCGCGGAAGGCGCGCACGGCGTCTGCGTCCATCTTCTTCTGGTTGTGCGCCGGGTTCTGCGATTCGCCGGCGGCACCCATGCCGTAGCCCTTCACCGTCTTGGCGAGGATCACCGTGGGCATGCCCTTGGTGTTCACCGCCGCATGGTAGGCCGCGTACACCTTGTGCGGATCGTGCCCGCCGCGATTGAGGCGCCAGATGTCGTCGTCGGACATGTTGGCGACGAGCGCCGCCGTCTCGGGATACTTGCCGAAGAACTTCTCGCGCGTGTACGCGCCGCCGAAGGCCTTGCACGCCTGGTATTCGCCGTCGACGGTTTCCATCATCAGCTGGCGCAGCTTGCCGGTCGTGTCACGGGCGAGGAGCGGATCCCAGTAGCTGCCCCACACGACCTTGATCGCGTTCCAGCCGGCGCCGCGGAAGACACCTTCCAGTTCCTGGATGATCTTGCCGTTGCCGCGCACCGGACCGTCGAGGCGCTGGAGGTTGCAGTTGATGACGAAGATCAGGTTGTCGAGGCCTTCGCGGCCGGCCAGGGAGATCGCGCCCAGCGACTCCGGCTCGTCCGACTCGCCGTCGCCCATGAAGCACCAGATCTTGCGATCGGTCTTCGGCATGAGGCCGCGGTGCTCGAGGTACTTCCAGAACTGCGCCTGGTAGATCGCCTGGATCGGGCCGAGGCCCATCGAGACGGTCGGCACCTGCCAGTAATCCGGCATGAGGTAGGGGTGCGGATAGGACGAAAGGCCGCGGCCCTTGCCCTCCACTTCCATGCGGAAGAGGTCCATCTGGTCTTCGCCCAGGCGGCCTTCGAGGAAGGAGCGCGCGTACACGCCCGGCGCCGAATGGCCCTGGTGGAACACCAGGTCGCCCGGGTGATCGGCGCTCGGGGCGCGCCAGAAATGGTTGAAGCCGACGTCGTACAGCGTGGCCGACGAGGCGAAGCTGGAAATGTGGCCGCCGAGGTCGCCGGGCTTGCGATTGGCGCGCACGACGGTGGCCAGGGCGTTCCAGCGGATCAGCGAGCGGATGCGCCATTCGATGGCGGCGTCGCCGGGGCTGCGCGCCTCCATGTGCGGCGGAATGGTGTTCACGTACTCCGTCGTCGGGTCGAACGGCAGGTAGCCGCCCGCGCGACGGGTGGAATCCACCATGCGCTCCAGCAGGAAGTGCGCGCGCTCGGTGCCGTCGTGATTGATGACGGCATTGAGCGACTCGACCCATTCACGGGTTTCGGTGGGGTCGAGGTCCTGGTTCAGGATTTCGTCGATCTGGTCCATGGATGCTCCGCTCGCGCGTGACGCGCGCTCATGGGGACTAAGTGGGGCCGCTGGGGTGGCGGGAAAACCTTTTCATGATACCGCAAGGTTTCCCCATGCGCGGCGGTGTGGGGGTTTGGATCGTGTTAAATCGAGGATCTGGGCCGATTGGCCTCGGCCCGGACCGTCAATCGGGCACGACCGTCCTCGGCTTCCCGGCCCGGATCTGCGCCTCGACGCAGGCCACCGAGGTCATGTTCACCACCCGGCGGACCGTGGCCTGCGGGGTGAGGATATGCGCCGGCTTGGCCACGCCCATGAGGATCGGGCCGATGACCACGCCGTCGCAGAGCACGCGGATCATGTTGTAGGTCGTATTGGCCGCATCGAGGTTCGGGAAGACGAAGACGTTTGCCTTACCCTCCAGGCGCGAGTTCGGGAAGATTCGTTCGCGCAGTTCCGGCGTAAGCGCCACGTCGGCCTGCATCTCGCCTTCGACCTCGAGCCGGGGCGCCCGTTCGCGGATCAACTTGAGCGCCTCGCGCATCTTCCTGGCGTTACGCGTCTCGCGGCTGCCGAAGTTGGAATTGGACAGCAGCGCGATCTTCGGCTGGATACCGAACAGCTTCAGGCGGATCGACGCCTGCAGCGTGGCCTCGGCGATCTCCTCGGCGGTCGGGTCTTCCTGCACATAGGTGTCGAGGAAGAAGAACGTGCCCTGCTCCGTCGCCACGGCCGCCATGGCGGACGCCTCGGTGACGCCTTCGTCCAGCCCGATGATGTCGCGGATGTAGTCGAGCTTGCTCTGGTACGTGCCGACGAGGCCGCAGATCATCGCGTCCGCCTCGCCACGCTCCACCATCAGCGCGGCAATCACGGAGGGACGGGAGCGAACCACCGCCTTCGCCGACGCCGGCGTGACGCCGCGGCGCTCCATGATCGAGTGGTACAGGCGCCAGTATTCCTCGAAGCGCGGATCCGAGTGGATGTTGCACATCTCGAAGTCGATACCCGGCTTCAGGCGCAGGCCCGCGCGCACGATGCGCTTCTCGATGACGTCGGGCCGCCCGACGAGGATCGGCCGGGCCAGGCCTTCGTCCACCACCGTCTGCACGGCGCGCAGCACGGTCTCCTCTTCGCCTTCGGCGTAGACCACTCGCTTGGGATCGGCCTTGGCGCGGTCGAAGACGGGCTTCATCAGCAAACCGGTGCGGAAGACGAAGCTGGTGAGCTTCTCGATGTACGCCGGGAAATCCTCGATCGGTCGTTCCGCGACGCCGGAATCCATCGCCGCCTGTGCGATGGCCGGCGGCAGCTGGATCAGCAGGCGCGGATCGAACGGCTGCGGAATGAGGTAGTCCGGGCCAAAGCTGGGCGGCTTGCCGCCATAGGCCCGGGCGCTGACGTCCGACGACTCACGACGCGCCAGCTCGGCGATCGCCTGGACGCAGGCGACCTTCATCTGTTCATTGATGACCGTCGCGCCGACGTCGAGCGCGCCGCGGAAAAGATAAGGGAAGCACAGGGCGTTGTTGACCTGGTTCGGATAGTCCGAGCGGCCCGTCGCCATGATGCAGTCTGGCCGCACGGCCTTCGCGTCCTCCGGCAGGATCTCGGGATTCGGATTGGCGAGCGCGAAGATGATCGGGCGCTCCGCCATCGTCGCGACCATCTCCGGTTTCAGGATGCCGCCAGCGGAGAGGCCCAGGAAGATGTCCGCGCCCTCGACGATCTCCGCCAGGGTACGCTTGTCGGTATCGCGCGCGTAGCGCTGCTTGTCGGGGTCGAGATCGGTGCGACCGCTGTGGAGCACGCCGTCGCGGTCGAACGCGAGGATGTTTTCCTTCTTCATCCCCAGCGTGACCAGCATGTCGACGCAGGAAATGCCCGCCGCGCCCATGCCGGTCGTGGCCAGCTTCACGTCTTCGATCTTCTTGCCGGTGACGAGCAGCGCGTTGATGACCGCCGCGCCCACGATGATCGCGGTGCCGTGCTGGTCGTCGTGGAACACGGGGATCTTCATCCGCTCGCGCAGCTTGCGCTCGACCACGAAGCACTCGGGCGCCTTGATGTCCTCGAGGTTGATGCCGCCGAAGGTCGGCTCGAGGCTGGCGATGATCTCGACCAGCTTATCCGGATCGGTCTCGTCGATCTCGATGTCGAACACGTCGATGCCGGCGAATTTCTGGAACAGGACGCCCTTGCCTTCCATGACCGGCTTGCCAGCGAGTGCGCCGATGTTGCCGAGGCCGAGCACCGCCGTGCCGTTGGAGATCACGGCCACCAGGTTGGAGCGGGCCGTCAGCTCGGCGGCCTGCTTCGGATCCGCCACGATCGCGTCGCACGCGGCAGCGACGCCGGGCGAATACGCGAGCGACAAGTCGCGCTGGGTCAGCAGCGACGTGGTAGGCGTGACCTTGATCTTGCCCGGGCGCGGAAGGCGGTGGTATTCGAGAGCGGCTTGCCTCAGTTCCTCGGAAATGGCCATGGGATCCTGTGGGACGTAACGGGTCGGAAGGGGCGCATGCCGCCCTGTCGGGGGCTGCGATGCAAGCGGGCATGGTAGCACCGGCAAGCACGGCAACCGCCCGTCGGGGCTGTGTCGCAATACGACATGCAGTGATATGGACCCCGACCTATCCGTGCGATGCATACCTGGAATGCGACTGCGTTCAGGCGCACGTTGTGGCCCGGCATGGCGTCGACTGCCGCGGACTGACCCAAGACTGCGAATCCACCGACAGATTTTGCCGGGACTGCGGGGGTCTCATGCAGTTGCCTGGCACGACGCCGGGCGCTCCCCTCCCCTAAGGAAAGGATTCGAGATGTCCGTCCGTCATCCATTGATCTATCCGTTATCGGGCTTCTTCGCGCTTGTGTCATCGACCGCCCTGGCAGACACGCCACTCTGGCGAGACGCGCCCAGCACCCAGCAAAGGACGTCTGCCCGCGCCTCGTCCGACCTGCCGGCATCCACCCGCCGGGTCATCCTGGACCAGGACGCCCTCGAGAGCACGATGCGGCGGATGCGCGGAAGCAAGGCGCCATCGTCCCTGGCACTACCACTGCCGGCAGGCGGAAGCAGCACGTTCATGCTGGAACCCTCCGGGGTGCTCCCTCCAGGACTGGCGTCGCGTTACCCGGACCTGAAGAGCATGCGGGGCGAGGACGCCGAAGGGCGCCGTGTCCGCATCGACATGGGGCCCAACGGCATCGACGCGACGGTACGCGATCCCGCCGGTGACTGGCTGGTCCGGCCGGAAGCGCCTGCCGCTCCGAATGCGCGTTCCGGCGAGCGATTTCACGCCGTGTTCCGACGAGCAGTCGCCACCCGAAGGCCGCACGGCGAGAACGCCGACATGCACGAAGCAAGCGCCCAGGACGACGATGCAGGAGGCCGGCGCACGGACACGCCCGCTTATCGCACCTTCCGCATCGCCATGACGGCCACGCCCTCGTTTACCCGTAGCCAGGGCGGAACGCGGGCCCAGGCCCTGCAAGCCATCGTCACCGCCGTCAACCGCGTCAACCGCATCTACGAGCGAGACTTCGGGGTGCACCTCGTCCTCGCCGAGGACAACGACAAGCTGGTATTCACCCCGGACGAACCCGACCCCTTCGGTGACCTGAAGCCTGACGATGGGACCTACGACATCGATATGGCGCTGCGGAACGTCGAAGTCGTGTCGCGAGCCCTGGGCGACGATGCCTTCGACGTCGGTCACCTGCTGGATGCGCGGCGCGATAGCGGCATCGTCGGCGCGATCGGCAACACATGCACGCGATGGACGGGCAGGACGGAGGATCGCGACCTTTCCAAAGCCGCGGGCATGACAGGCAGTGCGAGGCCGTTCGGCGACCCCTTCCATGTCGACTTCATTGCCCACGAACTCGGACACCAGTTCGGCGCCTCCCACACGTTCAATGGCTGCTCACGCGCCCAGCGGGCGGCGGGTACGGCGCTCGAACCGGGAAGCGGTTCCACGGTGATGGGTTATGCGGGCCTGTGTGGCCAGCAAGACCTGCAACCGCATTCGGACGATTATTTCCATGGCGCGAGCGTCGAAGAGGTCGGGGCGTGGCTGGCAGGCGCCGGAGGTGCGTGTGCCACGACCGAAACCGCGACGGCGCGTCCGCCCTGGCTCGACACCGAAGGATGGCGGCGGCCCATGCGGGTGCCCGCGCGCACGCCGTTCCAGTTGACCGGCCTGGCGCGGTTCACGGAGGCCGGTGCGAGGACGAGCTACACATTCGAGCAGATGGATATGGGCGACTTCCAGATCGATGCGACCCTTACCGACCGTGGCAGCGGCCCCCTCTTTCGTTCGCGCAAGCCCCACATGGACGGGACGCAGACATTTCCCGCGATGGCGGTGCTGCTGGGAAGCGAGAAGGCGGACCAGGGCGACACCTTAGCGACGAGCGACCGTCGGCTGCGTTTCCGCATGACGGTTCGTGACGAGCGTGAAGGTTTGCGAACTCCCGCGGTCTATGCCGAACGCGTCGTGGAGGTCGTGGATACCGGCAGGGCCTTCGCGGTCACCGCGCCGCTACGGTCCGCCACCCTTCGGCGCGGCAAACCGCACATCGTCCGGTGGGATCCCGCGGATACCGCCAAGGCCCCCATCGACTGCCCGTCGGTGCGGATCGACGTGTCCATCGACGCCGGCTCCAGCTTCCTGGACATGCCGCTGGCCCGGCAGTTGCCCAACGAGGGGCGCGCCAAGGTCGTCATACCCGCCGATATCGCCCCTTCGACAGACGCCCGACTCCGCATCGCCTGTGCCGATGGACGCTTCTTCGCCATCTCCCCACGGCTACAGGTGCGCTAGCCGGCTCAGAGGCCGAGGGAGATTTCCTCGGCTTCCACGCCCGCCATGTGGATGTGGTTGACGAACAATGAAAAAGCCAGCTTTCCGGCCAGTCCGTGCACGTGCTGCATCCACGGCGGCAGGTAGCGCGGCAGGGCGATGTCGCCGCTTTGGAAGTGCGCCTCGAGGCTCATGACGTCGTGCAGCGCGAGCTTTCCGGCGAAAAGGTTGCGCAACAGGTCGAGCCGCCGCTGGCGCAACGCCCAGCGGAAGAACGTATGCACCGCCAGCAGGCCGCTGAGGTACACGTTGTCCTTCGCGAACGCGGAGCCACCGGTCAGCGGCACGCCGCGGAAAACGCGCTGCGCGGAGTGGAAGCTGTCGGGGACGTTCTGTCCGCATTCGCGGAAGTAACGGAAGACCTCGACGAAGTCGGCGCCGTTCAGGGCCATGTCGATGGCGAGGATGCGCAGGCTGATGCGCTTCAGCCGGGAGATATCGATCGCGCCGGACATCAGTTCGGCGAACACCGCCAGGCCTTCCTGCGTTGCCGTGACGCGCGGCGAGGTGCGCGCGAGGGAGGCCAGTACGGGCTGCTCGCGGCCGTTGAGGGCGGTGAGCGAATGCACGAAAGCTTCGTGCGCGAGGAGCTGGTGACGGTCGTATTCGGTGAAGCGCACGCCGGCGCGCAGGCGAATGCGGGTCGCGCCGGCCGCCGCTTTCGCCGTCAGTTCCGGATCGACTTCCACCGAAATGGTCCCGGGGGCGAAGAAGGCGTCCAGGCGCTCGGCCATGTCGCGGCGCAACTCTTCCGCGGGGATGACACCCGTGGCGTCCTCGGTCTCGAGGTCGGCGCCGAGCTCGTCGGCGAGGTCCACGAAGTAGCGGGCGGCATCGAGATTGCTCCGGTTGCTGCCGGGAATCGCATCACCCGGCTTGCCGTAGAGCAGGACGGACGTCTCGGTCACGCGCGCGCTGCCGGCCGCGTGCAGCATGTCCGCCGCGATGCGCCAGGATTCGGCGGTGCGCCGAAGGTATTCCGCGATCGGGTGGTCCTCGTCGGCTTCGGCCTCGATGGCCTCCAGCTCGGCACGGGTACCGTCCAGCATCGGCGGACGGTAGCGAATATCGGGGATCGAGAGGCGTCCTGCGCCGAATTCCTCGATCAGCCGCTCTTCCACCGAGGCTGGCCACGACACCGTGGGCAGGATGCGAATGCTGCCGGCGGCGACGAGGAGGCGCTGGTCCAGCGCGGCGTAACGCCGCATCTCCGGCGAGAGGTGTAACGGGACGGCAGGCAGGTGCATGGGGCCGGATTATAGGCCCGTGAACGCCTCTTACCGGGAGGAAATGTACTTCTCGCGGCGGATGTGCTGCACGGACAGGCCGTGTTCCTTCAGTGCCGCAAACGCCGCGTCCACCATGTTCGGGTTGCCGCAGAGGTAGGCGATGTCGCCCTCGCCGCTGGGTTCCAGCTCCGCGAGCATGTCCTGGACGTATCCGAGGCGGTCGTGCGGGCGCGGGTTCGGCCGGGCGCCACGGGACAGGCAGGGATGGAAGGTGAAGCCCTCATGGCTACGCGCGAAGGCCTCGAATTCCTCGCCGTAAAGCAGTTCGCCTTCGTTGCGCGCCCCGTACAGGAGCACGAAGCGGCAGCCGCGCGAGGCGATGAGTGCCTCGATCTGAGGCAGCATGGCGCGGTACGGCGTGACGCCGGTACCGGTGGCGATGAGGATGTAGCGGCGGTTCTGGTCGCCTTCCATGAGACAGAAGCGGCCATACGGGCCGCTGGCATCGACCGTGCCCCCATGCTCCAGGCCACCCAGCAGGGCGGTCGCGGCGCCGCCGTCGACGTAGCTCACCGCGATCTCGACGCGCTGCACCGGGCCCGAGCCGTCGCCCACCGTGCCGACCGAATAGCTGCGCTTGGTCGGCTTGCCGTCGTCGTAATGGAAGTGGACCTGGAGGAACTGTCCCGGCACGAAGGCCAGCGGCTGGCCGTCCACCCGCTCGAAGGAGAGGTGGCGCACCGTCGGAGCCAGCATGAAGCTGTCGACGAGGCGGAGCTGGAACTGTTCAGCCATGGAAAGTCTCTGTTGACGCCGGGGAACAAAGCGGGCCGGCAAAGCCCGGTATAATAGGCGGCTTGTCATTCCGGCGCAGCCCATGACCACTCCCGCTTTACACGTCAACGATTTACGGAAGACCTACGGCAACGGCGTGGAGGCCCTGAAGGGCATCTCCCTCACCGTGCAGCCCGGGGATTTCTTCGCCCTGCTCGGCCCTAACGGCGCCGGCAAATCGACCCTGATCGGCATCCTCTCCTCCCTGGTGAACGCCTCTTCCGGCGATGCCGAGATCTTCGGGGTGTCGATCCACAAGCACCGCAGCGAAGCGATGCGCCTGATCGGCCTGGTTCCCCAGGAGATCAACTTCAACCAGTTCGAAAAACCTTTCGACATCTGCGTGAACCAGGCGGGCTTCTACGGTATCGGCCGCGCCGAGGCCTCGATGCGCGCGGAGAAGTACCTGAAGGAACTCCGGCTGTGGGATAAAGCCCACCACCAGGCCCGGATGCTTTCCGGCGGCATGAAGCGGCGCCTCATGATCGCTCGCGCGATGATGAACGAGCCGAAGCTGCTGATCCTCGACGAGCCCACGGCGGGCGTGGACATCGAGATCCGCCGTTCGATGTGGCAGTTCGTCAGCGGCATCAACGCCGCGGGCACCACGGTGATCCTGACGACGCACTACCTCGAGGAAGCCGAGCAGCTCTGCCGCAACATCGCGATCATCGACCAGGGCCGTATCGTGCAGAACACGACGATGCGCAGCCTGCTGGCCACGCTGGACGTCGAGACCTTCGTGCTCGACGTGTCGGCCGTGCCGGCCACGTTGCCGAGCCCCCCGGGCGTCACCCTGCGCAAGCTCGACGACCACACCATCGAGGCCGAGATGTCCCGCGCGCACGATCTGAATTCCCTCTTCGCCACGCTTTCGACGCATGGCGTCACCGTCACCTCCATGCGTAACAAGGCCAACCGCCTCGAGGAACTGTTCGTCCGACTGGTCGAGCATGGCCGGGAGAACGCGGCATGAGCGGCGCCACCAACCTCGTCGCGCTGGGCACCATCGTCCGCCGCGAGATCATGCGCATCCTGCGCATCTGGACCCAGACGCTGATCCCGCCGGCCATCACGATGACGTTGTACTTCGTCATCTTCGGCAAGCTGATCGGCAGCCGCATCGGGCAGATGCACGGCTTCACGTACATGCAGTACATCGTGCCCGGCCTCGTGATGATGAGCATCATCACGAACAGCTACGGCAACATTTCCTCGTCGTTCTTCGGCGCGAAGTTCGGCCGTTTCGTCGAGGAAATGCTGGTCTCGCCGATGCCCAACTGGGTGATCCTGCTCGGCTACGTCACCGGCGCCGTCACGCGCGGCGTGATCGTCGGCGCGCTGGTGCTGGTCATCGCGCTGTTCTTCACGGACCTGCACGTGGCCCATCCCGTCATCACCTTCCTTTCGGTGGTCCTCGGCGCGTCGGTGTTTTCCCTGGCCGGCTTCGTCAACGCCGTGTTCGCGAAGAAGTTCGACGATATCGCCCTGGTGCCCACGTTCGTGCTCACGCCGCTGACGTACCTGGGCGGCGTGTTCTATTCCGTGGACCTCCTGGGTGAGCCGTGGCATAGCATCTCGCTCGCCAATCCCATCCTGTACATGGTGAACGCCTTCCGCTTCGGCGTGCTCGGCGTCAGCGACGTGCCCATCGTCACGGCGTTCGTGGTGATGCTGGTGTTCGTGGTGGGCCTGTCGGCGGTCGCTCTGCGCCTGCTCACCCGCGGCGTCGGCCTGCGCTCCTGACGAGCCAGCCGGGATGCGGGTAAACAAGTACATCAGCGAGGCGGGCATCTGCTCGCGCCGCGAAGCCGACGACCTCCTCGTCGCCGGACGCGTGACGATCAACGACGTCGTCGTCGGCATGGGCGCCAAAGCCCTCGATGGCGACGTCGTGAAGGTCGACGGCGAGGTCGTCGTCGCGCGCACGCTCATCGCCAGTCCGGCGAAGAGCCGGGGCATCTACATCGCGCTGAACAAGCCCGTGGGCATCACCTGCACGACCGACACCACGGTCGACGGCAACATCGTCGACTTCATCGACCACCCCCAGCGCATCTTCCCGATCGGGCGCCTGGACAAGGATTCGGAAGGGTTGATCCTGCTCACCAGCAACGGCGACATCGTCAACGAGATCCTCCGCGCGGAGAACCACCACGAGAAGGAATACCTCGTGGCGGTGAACAAGCCCGTGACCGACGAGTTCCTCGCCGGCATGGCGCGAGGCGTGCGCGTGCACGGCCAGATGACCCGCCCGTGCAAGGTGCGGCGCATCGCCAAGTTCGGCTTCGCCATCATCCTTACCCAGGGACTGAATCGGCAGATCCGCCTCATGGCGGCGGCCTTCGGTTATCGCGTCACGCAGCTCCGCCGCGTGCGCGTCGTCAACATCAAGCTGGGGCACCTGAAGATCGGCCAGTGGCGCAACCTGACCGAGGCGGAACTGCGCGGGCTGCTGCCAGAAAGGCAAGCCTGGTAGCCCCGTCCGCCGCGGGATCGGCGAAGGCGTGCGATCATGGCGGCATGAGCGACTTCAGCCAGCTACCCCTCTCGCCCGCCCTCCTCGACGCCGTCGAAGGCATCGGCTACACCGCCATGACGGCGATCCAGCGCGAAGCGCTGCCGCCCATCCTGGACGGGCGCGACGTCATCGCACAGGCACGCACGGGCAGCGGCAAGACCGCCGCTTTCGGGCTGGGACTCCTCCAGCGGATCGATGTCGCGCAGGTGCGCCTCCAGGCCCTCGTGCTGTGCCCCACCCGCGAACTCGCCGACCAGGTCAGCAAGGCGATCCGGCGGCTGGCCGTGAATATCCCCAACGTGAAGCTGCTCACGTTGTGCGGCGGCATGCCCCTTGGGCCACAGCTGGCGTCGCTCGAACACGATCCGCACATTGTCGTGGGCACGCCGGGAAGGGTCCAGGAACACCTGAAGCGCGGCAGCCTGCATGGTGGTGGCATCAAGATGCTCGTGTTGGACGAGGCGGACCGCATGCTCGACATGGGCTTCGAGGAAGCCATGGACGACATCGTCAAGCGCATCGCCAAGCACCATCAGACGCTGCTCTTCTCGGCCACGTACCCGGACGCGATCCGCGCCGTCAGCGCGCGCGTGCAGCAGGATCCGGTGAGCATCTCGGTCGAGGAGGCGCATGACGAAAGCACGATCGAACAACGCGTCGTCGAGGTCGAGCCGCCGGTCAAGGCCGATGTGCTCGCGCGCATCCTCGTGCAGGCGAAGCCGGAGGCCACGCTCGTCTTCTGTAACATGCGCAAGGACACCGAAACCGTCGCCGCGGAACTCGACCGGCGCGGCTTCTCCGCCCTCGCCCTGCACGGCGACCTCGAACAGCGCGATCGTGACGAAGTGCTGGTGCGCTTCGCGAACCGCAGCTGCACGGTCCTCGTCGCCACGGACGTCGCGGCGCGTGGGCTCGACATTGCGGACCTGCCGCTGGTGGTGAGCCACGACGTGGCGCACGATCCGGACACGCATACACATCGCGTCGGCCGCACCGGCCGCGCGGGCGCCACGGGCCTCGCCATCGTGCTCGCCGGGTCGCGCGAACTGAACAAGCTGCGAGCCATCGAGGAGCGCCTCGGCGGTCCCTTGCCCCGCTACCCGACCAAACCCGCCGGCGATGGAAGGAAGGTACTTAACCTCGCGCCGATGAAGACCCTGGTGATCGACGGCGGCCGCAAGGACAAGATGCGCCCCGGCGACATCCTCGGCGCGCTCACTGGTGAAGCCGGACTGGACGGCAAGGACATCGGCAAGATCGACGTCTATGCCACGCGCGCCTACGTCGCGATCCGCCGCGACCTCGCCAACAAGGCACTGGAGCGCTTGCGCGCCGGCAAGATCAAGGGCCGTAACTTCCGCGTGCGCCCGTTGGGCTGATCGCTGCGCGCGACGGACGATCAGGTGCCGCGCGGTTTCGCCCGGTGTGTCGCGGTGGCGGTCCACGGATCGTCAGGCCACGGGTGCTTCGGGTAGCGTCCCTTCAATTCCTTTTTCACTTCCGGGTACGTGCGATTCCAGAAGCCGGCGAGGTCCTGGGTGACCTGGATGGGACGGCCGGCGGGCGAAAGCAGGTGCAGCATCACCGGGACGCGACCGTCCCCGACCCGGGGCGTGTCGGCGAGCCCGAACAATTCCTGCAATTTCACGGCGAGCACCGGCGGCGCTCCGGCGTCGTCGTCGCGCGTGCCGTAATCGAGGCGACGTGTCATGCCGCTGGGAACCTTCAGTTCTTCCGGCGCGTGGGCGTCCAGCGCGCGGCGCTGGTCGTAGTCCAGCATCGACGAGAGAGCCTGGGACAACTCGGCGGCCTGTAGCGCCTCGAGCCGACGCTTGCCGGCAAGATGGGGAGCGAGCCAACGATCGAGGTCCCGCAGCAGCGCCTCGTCGCCCACGTCAGGAAAGCCTAGCTCCGGCCGCCACACGCGCAACGCACCGATGCGCGAACGCAGACGCAAGGCATGCTCGCTCCACGGGAGCGCGATCACGCCGCGCGATCGAATGGCCGCGAGCAGCGCCGGCACCGCGTCGTCGTCCGTCAACGGCACGGAACGGCGCGACATCACGAGCGCGTCGAAGCGGCGCTCCTCGAATCCCTCAGCGATCTGTCGCTCGTCGTCCCAGCGCACGACGCGTTCGACGATGAAACGATCCGCATGATCGCGCTCGAGGAGGGCGGGATCGAAAGGCGCCGCGGCGAAGATGAGGCTGTCACGCGCGTCGAGGCGCAGGTCGAGCACGACAAGCCAGGGTTCGCCATGCAACGCGCTCGCTTCGTGCAAGCGCGCGCCGCGCCCATTGGCGAGCTGGTAACGCGTTGCCTGCGCTTCGTCACGGCGGGCGACGCGATCGGGGAAAGCGTGGACGAGGAGGTCACCCACCGCGTGACTGTCAGGCACGCCACTCGCCGCGGTGCGCACGCCGAGTCGGCGTCGCCACCCCGACGCTGCCTTTTCGATGGCAGCCAGCGCACCCACGTCGGCGTAACCGCCACGAACCGCACGGGCGCCGCCATCGCGCCATAGGTGAAGTGCGGTCACGCGCTGCCGGAAGTCGTCGTTCCGTCCGTGTTCGCCACGCAGGGGCGAACGCGCCTCTACGAGTGCCAGCAGGTCCGCGACAAGCGGCCGGTGCGTTGCCGGTGCCCTTAGCGCGGCGGCGGCAAGGCGAGGCGTGGCACCGAGCGCGAGCATCTCGCGACCCAGCGGCGTGACGGCGGACGCCTCATCGATGGCTCCCAATCGGTGCAGGAGGTCGCGGGCCTGCCCCATGGCGCCGACCGGCGGGCGGTCCAGCCACGGCAGGTCGTCGCTGCCCCAGCCGGCCAGTTCCAGCGCGAGGCCCGACAGCTCGGTGTGTTCGATCTCGGCGCTGCGGGCCGCTTCCAGCCGCCGGCTCTGCGCCCAGAGACGGTAAGCTACACCTTCGGCGACACGCCCCGCGCGACCGGCGCGCTGGTCGGCCGAAGCTTGCGAGATGGCCACGGTCTCCAATCGCGCGAAGCCTGACGAGGGATCGAAGCGAGGCTCGCGCGCGAGGCCGGCATCGACGACGGCCTTGATGCCCGGCAAGGTCACGCTCGACTCCGCGACGTTCGTGGCAAGCACGACACGTCGCATTCCCGCTTCGGCAGGCGAAAGCGCCAGCTGTTGCTCGGCCAGCGAGAGTTCGCCATGCAGGGGCACGACGTCGATGCGCTCCTCGACACGCTCGAGCATGCCGCGCGCGCGCTCGATCTCGCGGCGCCCGGGGAGGAAAGCGAGCACGTCTCCGTCCGTCTCGCGCAGCGCCTGCAGGACGGTACGCACCAGGTGCTGCTCGATGGTCTCCTGCGGACGCGCCGGTGGATGCTCGACGCGAACAGGAAAGCTGCGGCCCGGGCTGGAAAGACGTGGCGCATCCAGCCACCGGGCGATGCGCTCGCCGTCGAGCGTCGCCGACATCACCAACAGGCGCAGGTCCGGACGCAAGCTCGATTGCACGTCCAGCGCCAACGCGGCGCCAAGGTCGCCGGCAAGATGCCGCTCATGGAATTCGTCGAACAGGACGGCGCCGACGCCGTCGAGCGTCGGGTCGTCCTGGATCATTCGGCCAAGGACCCCCTCGGTCACGACCTCGATACGCGTGCGGGGCCCCACGCGCGATTCAAAGCGGATGCGGTAACCGACGGTCTCGCCGACTTCCTCGCCCAACTGACGGGCCATGAACGCTGCCGCCGCTCGCGCGGCGATACGCCGCGGTTCCAACATCACGATGCGGCCGCCGCCGAGCCACGGCGCGCGCAGCAGCGCGAGCGGCACCTGCGTCGTCTTGCCGGCGCCCGGCGGTGCCTCCAGCACCAGGCGCGGGCACCCGGCGAGCGAGGCGACGATATCGGGGAGCAGGGGGGTGATGGGAAAGACGGACTCCATACCCCGCTATGGTACGCAACCTGTCTCTCGGTGCGGGATCAGCCCTCCGCGCGCGCCTGCACCGGCTCCGACGCCGTGGTCGCCGAGGCTTCGAAGGGACGCAGCGATCGGAAGGCCCGCCGGTACTCATCGGACACGCGCTTGGCATCTTCGCCGTCGGCGATCACCTTGGGCGTGATGAGGACGATCAGTTCCGTACGATCGCTGCGGGTCGAACGGTCACGGAACAGCGCGCCGAGCAGAGGAATGCGCGACAGGCCCGGCACGCCGTTTTGCGACCGGTCGTCCTGCTGGCGGATGAGCCCGCCCAAGAGGACGGTCTGTCCGCTCTGCACCGCGACCTGGGTCGTGAGCTTGCGCTTGGAGATCGGCAGGTTCGCTCCCTGGGCCGTCTCGTCCGCGCTGCTGACTTCCTGCACGACGTCCATGTACACCAGGCCGCCTGGATTCACGCGAGGCCGGACATCCAGGATCACGCCGGTGTCCTTGTACTCGACCTGGCCCACCTGATTGCCGCTACCGATACCTGTGTTCACGTAGGTCTGTGTCACCGGGATCTGGTCGCCGACCTGGATGCGCGCCTTGCGGTTGTTCACCACGACGAGCGAAGGAGCAGAAAGGATTTTCGTGTTCCTGTCGCGCTCCATGGCGCGGATCGCGACCTGGAGGTTCTTGTTGACGAAGGAGTAGTAGAACGTGTCGGCTCGCGAACCGGCTCTCGGACGCACGTCGCCCAGTTTCCACTGCTGCTGGTTTCCCGGTTGGGTCACGCCGCCTTCGCCGTCAGGTCCGCCCGCACCGGCAAGCCCTTCGAGGTACCACTGGACGCCGAAACGGAAGTTCTCGACCAGGTCCACCTCGAGGATGCGTGTCTCGATCTGGACCTGCAGCGGCCGGGCATCGAGCCGTTCGATCGCTTGCCGAATCTCCGCCCATTGCGAAGGCCGCGCACGGACCATCACCTGATTGTTGGCGTCGATGGCCGTAATGCTTATGCCTGAGCGGGCATCGCCCGTCGCCGGGCTGGAGGCGGCCGCCGGCGGCGAGTCGAAGAAGGAGGAGGATTCGCCATCGGCCGCGTTGTCGGCTGCGGACAGACCGCCGCCTTCCGCCTCGAGCCCTTGCCCGCCGCCCAATGCGGATGCCGTGAGGCCGGGCGCAATCCTCGCCGGACTGTCACCGGTGACCGCACCGCCGAAAACGTTGCCAACATATTTCGCGACGTCCGAGGCCAGCAGGTTGCGCACTTCGTAAACGAACAGGCGGGGCTCGTTGCCGCCGCCGCGGTCAATGCGCGCGATCCACTCCCCCACTTGTTCGACGTGCTCGGCACGCGTGGCGATCACGACCACCGCGTTGGTACGCGCGATGGGAATGAAGCGGAACAGCCCTGCGATCGGCGTGCCGCTCTTTTCGCCGAAGACGGATTCCAGCGCCGGCAGCACCTCGCCGACGGAGGCGTTCTCCAGGCTGAAGACGCCCACGGACATGCCCGCCACCCAATCCACGTCGAACGTCTCGATCGTGTCCTCGTAGTTGGCAAGTTCCGCGCGCGCGCCTGCCAGCACGAGCACGTTGCGCGCGGGATCGGCGAGAAGGATCGCGCCAGGAAGCACGAAGGGTTCGAGCAACTTCGCCATCGCCGGCGCGGCGACGTGGCGTAAGGGAAACAGGCGGGCGGTCGTGCCCGCGGCCGGCCGTGTTGCTTTCATGCTCGGTGCGATTCGCCCCGCCACGGCGCGGCTCGCGGGGAGGATGCTGTAACGGCCCTGGTCGCGGACGAGTGCGTTGCCTGTCCAGGAAAGCAGGGTCTCGAGAATCGGCAACGCCTCCTCACGCATGACCGGCTTTGCCGTGGAGAAGGAAATCGCACCTTCGACGCCCGGTGCGATCGAATAGTTGGCGTCGAGCAGATCCCCAAGGATCGCTTTCACCACGGCCTCGATCGGCTGGTTCTCGAAGTTGAGCGTGACGGTGCCCTCGCCCTTCGCTTCCGGCCGGGGTTTGTCGGCCGCACGTGGGTGGATGAAGCGCCCGTTGCCACGCCGGATGTCGCCGGCGCCACTCGTTTCCGCGAGTGCGGCTCCTGCCTCGTCCTCCGCCAACGGCAGTGCGCCGGGCACCGGATTGTGCACGCCCGCGAGCGCTTCCCGCTCCAGTTCGCCGTCCGGCCTTGCATGTTTCGGAGTGCAGGCCACCGTCAGCAAGGCCGCAAGCAGGGCCATGCCGTGCGTTCCGTGTTTCATATGTGGTTCCTCCTTCCCTGGGGCGACGTTGCCCGCTATCTCAAATCCGTGGCTTGCTGTTGTCGCTGTTGCTGTTCCATGCGGCGTTTCTGGACCGCTTGTTTAAGGGCTTCAATGCGCGCTCGCTGCAGCGCGTCGTCGCCCTGCCGGGGCTGTTCTGTTCTCGCCGTGCCTGCCGTAGCAGGACGCGGTAGCGAGGGGCCTGTCATGCCGGACGGCTGCCGCTCCACGTGCACGCCATTACCAGCCGCGGGCTGCGGTCGACCTGGCACGGGCGCCTGGCCCGGCGGCATGGATGGCATGCCTGCGCGCTGCGCGTCTTTCGTCAGCGGATCAGGCGCGGCCACCTTGAGAGTGAGCTCGCGGCGTTCACCGCCACTTTCGAAGACCGCGCTGCGTGGCGAAAGGGTGGCGAGGGTCCAACGGCCGTCACCGAGCGTGCCGCCTTCCTTGACCCGCACCGTGCTGTCCTTGCTCCGGTCGCGCAGCAAGGCCATGTGCAAGCCGGGCGTGACGATGATGCCTGTGAGCTCGAGGTCACCGATGTTGCCGGTGTCGTCACCGGCGTCCGCCATCGCCGCCGGCTTGCGATCCGCCATGAACAGGGGACGCTGCCAGACTTCGGCGAAACGGCCGAGTGGCGTGGGCGTCGGCATTGCCACCGGACGCGCGGCGGGTAACGGCTCCGGCGTGCCCGGCGCCTCCCATCGCACGCCGCGGCCGACGCCCAGCAGCAGCGAAGCGACCAGGGCGGCGAGCACCACCGCCACGGTCGCGAGCACCGGCGTCAAGCGACGTTGACCGGCGGCGTTCATGACGCCGCCTTCGGCGCGCGCGCCGCATGGATGTAGCCGGACACGGTGAACTGGACTTCCATCGGCGCCGCCGCGCCCGCACGGGCCGCAACGGGATTGCGATAGATGCTGAAGTCTTCGATGAAGAGGTAGGGCGTTTCTTCCTCGATGTCGTGCAGCACGGCGGTCATCGGCTGCATTTGGCAGCGCAGGCTGATGTTGACGGTGACCTTGCGATAGGGATCGCCGGCCTTCTCCTGGCTCGGCACCGGCATCTTCTGTACGACGTCGCAGGCACCGTCCTCGCGATGGGCCGCCGCGACGTCGACAATGCGCTGCATGAGGCCCGCGGCCGCGGCGTTGGCGTCATCGCCAGCCAGGAAGGCGTCGCTATGCGTCTGACCCTGCTCAAGGGCCGCCAGGCGCTTTTCCAGCTGCGGCCGTTCGGCAATGGCCGCGGCATACCGGCGATGGGTATCGCGCAGGTCGTCCATTTGGTCGGCGATCGCCAGTTGCGGCGCCACGAACCACCAATGGACGAGGGCGAAGTAACCGGCAACGAGCACGACCAGCAACAGCAGGAGCGCGGCGACGCGGGATTCAGCGGGCTTCATGCGCATTCGCGGTCTCCGGCTTCGGCATCAATGCCTTCGCCTGCATGTAGAAGCGCTCCTTGCCGGAAGTGGGGTCGGACTGGATCGTGCCCTGGAAGCTGGGCTCGCCGATGGTGCGGGCCCCCTTGAGCGCGTCGATGAGCCGTGCGGCTTGTGGGCTCTGGCCCTGGAAACCGAGTTGGCCGGTGCCGTTGAGCGTGAAGCGCTCGAGCCAGGTGTCGTCGGGGAGGCGGTGGGTCAGTTCTTCCAGCACCGGAAGGATGGAGGGGCTCTCCGTCTTCTTGCGGGCGAGGAATCCCGATGCGCCGGCACTGTCCATCAGTCGTTGCCTCAAGACCGACACCCGCTGCGCGTCGGCGCGCATGGACTCGACGGTGGCGCTCATGGTGTCGAGGGCCGTGTTCCTGTTGTGCAGCCAGCCGACCATGCCGGTGAACACGAGCAGCACGATCACCGCGGCCAGCGCCGCGTTGAGACGCCGGCGCCGGTCGACACGGCGGGGCGCCCGCGCCGGAGGAAGGAGGTCCAGACCGGCCAGGGCATTGCCTTGGGCCACGTCCACGCGGTCGGGATGGATGCCGAGCGCGGCAAGTTGGTCGAGCAACGGGTCGAGCGTCGAGCGCGGCGTGGCCGCTAACTCAGCGATGAAGCGGCCCTCCGCGGCGGTTTCGCCGAGTTCGCGGACGCCATAGTGGATGTCCTCTGCCCGGAAAGGTGTCTGGCGGTCGAGATCGAAGCCCACCACCTGGCGCAGGTTGTCCCGCGCCGCGAGCGGAAGGACGAGCCGGCGGCGCAGTACGTGCGCGGCCGGAAGCACCAGGGCGACGCGCCGGTCCATGGGATCGGCTTCGGCCAGCGCGTGCGCGAGCACGCCGGCGCGATGCTCCGGACCGTCGACGTCGGCGACTTCCGCGAGGCTCGCGGTTTCGCCCGCACGACGCAGTCGCCAGCCCGCCTCACCGCGCTCGATGGCATACCAGCGCTTGCCACCCGCGAACGCCAGGCGCCAGCGAACCGGCACGAGCGGTGCGAGTTCGCCGCCCCACCAGTGCAGGAAGCCAGGCAGCGCGCTGCCTCGCCAGGCTCGGCGCAGGCGGTCGAACTGTAACTGGGAGGCTTCCTGCAATGTCGTCATTCAGCGTCTCCTTCGCGCCAACGCAATACGGCGTAGGGCTGGTTTCCCGATCTTATCCCACGTAGTCGGATGGTCGATGTAAGGGAACTCCTGGTTCCGTCGTCAAGGATCGCTTCCGCACGTATCGTGTGCGTGACACCGTTGCCCCCCGCGACGACGCCGCCATCGGCCTGGCCTCGCTTCGCGAGGATCGCATCGGCGCCGGCGCGACCGAGCCCGGGAATGGCCGCGAGCGCCAGCGCCTGCGCATGCTCGCTGTTCGGCCGCTCGCGGCCCGACCAGATGGTCAAGGCAGGTGCCACCGCGCTCCAGGTCTTCGCATCCATGCCCAGCACCATCCGCGCCTCCTCGACCGTGGCGAAGGGGCCGTTGCGCGGTCCGTAGCCGACGCCGGCCGCGTCGTACTGCGGCTTCTTCGCACCGTTGGGCGATGCCGCGTCGCCGGGACGGCGCCAGTCCTGGATGGCGGAGGACAGACTCCGGGCCTTGTCGTCCGTCGCCCCTGCCGCCTTGAAGAGGCCGGTCAGCACGTCGCCTGAGGCGGCGTTCAAATCTACCTTTCCGTCTTCGTCGACGATCGTGATCGTCACCTTGGCGTCGTCGAATTCGAACAGGTAGCTGCGGCCATCGGCGATCCAGCGCGAGCCGATGTCGCGTCCCTGCAAGCCCTCGATGGCACGCATGACACCCGCCTCGGCAGCATAGTGGGCCCGCGTCTGTGCGTACTGGTAACGCGCCTGCAGGCCTTCCGTGCGCGCCAGCGCGGCGAAACCGCCCAGCATGATGGCCAGCAGCGTGCAGCCCCACAGCACGATAAGGAGAGCAACGCCTCGGTCGCGACGAGCCATCATCGGGTTATCGGTCCATGCGGCAGGCGCCCGGCGCTAAAACCGTTGCGCGACGCGGACGGATCGATCCGCACCGGCGCCAGCATCATCGGGAAGGCGACATTGCCGTCCAGCTCGAGGTCGACGCGAACCAAGGACGGCGTACGGCGTGCGTCGGGCCATTCGTCTTTCCAGTCACCCGGCCTGTTCTGCTCGTCCATGCCGCGATAGGCGAAGGCGCCTTTGCGGATGCCGCGCAGGAGCACTTCCGGCTCGCCGAGCGGTTGCGGATCGCTCCCATCGGGCGGCAACAGGGCCAGGCGCACTTCCAACCGGTACCCCGAGTTGCCGTCCTCGACCAGCGAGACCATCTGCAACTGCGGACCGAGCCGCGAAAGGTAACCCGGCAGAGGTGCGACGAAACGCAGCGAATGGTTGTCGCCCGCGAAGACGATGGGATCGCCATCGTCGGTCTGGTCGAAGGGCACCACCAGCGCCTGTGCCAGTTCGCCGCGGAGGAAATTCTGCGCGGATCGGATCTCGTCCATCCGCTCGATGGCGGCACCGCCGCTGCGAACGATGCGCGTGGCGGTACTGATGCCCGAATACACGCCGAGCAACACGATCGTCAGCAGGGCGAGCGCCGCCAGCACCTCCATGAGGCTGAAACCGCCGGCGCGCCTCATGGCGAGTTGCCTCCGCCGGAGCCGGCGAGGCGCAACGTGGAGAAACGGGCATGGCGCTCGCTACCTTCCTGGCCCCACATGACATCGAGGTCGAGGCGGTACATCCCGCCAGAGGCCCCATCGTCTCCCGCTGGCATGTCACCAGGAGGCTGGTAACGGCTGACGTTCATGCGCCAGCGGTAGGTGTCGTCGAAGCGGCCATCGCTCGCGCCTTCCTGCACCGGCTCCATCACGAATGCGCCGTCGAGCAGCGAACGAGCACGCAGCGCGGCCTGGGTGCGTTCGTTCGCCCGCGCGGTGAGGCTGAGCGAGCTGCCCGCCACCTGCATGAGTGCAGCGAATGCGATCGCGAGTACTGCAATGGCGGCGATCACCTCGAGCAGGCTGAATCCGCGCTGGCGAGGACGCGGCGTCATCGCGTGTCCACCACGCTGACGGCGCCCGTAAGCCAGGTGACATTGACATGCCATTCGCGCTGGCCGCGCTTGAGGGTGATGCGCCCACCGGTGGAACTGCCGTCGGGAAAGAAGCGGATACGGCCCGTGCTGGCGTTGGCTTGGTCTTCGCGCGCACTGGTGATCGATACCCGCATGTCCTTCGGCAGGTGGACGTCGTTCTTTCCCGGCGCCTTATAGGTCGATGCCGCGGTGTCCACTTCCAGCGCCAGGGCCTGTCCGCGCACGATCGACTGCGCGCGCGTCCAACGAAGCGCGGCCGCCAGTTCACCGCTCGCGGCGTTGACGCGAGCGCTGGCGAGCCCTTGCGTGACTGGAATTGACACGGCCGCAGCGGCGATGCCGATCAGGAGGATCACGGCCAGCATCTCGAACAGTGTGAATCCTCGTGGGAAGCGCGCCGGCACGCGAAGGGACCTTGCGGCAGGTCCGTTCGCGCGCCAGCGCGCTTCCCACGCACGCATCACCGGCGTCTCCCTTCTTACTGCCAGTTGCCGGCATCGGCCGAGTAGCCTTCGCCGCCCGCCTTGCCGTCCTGGCCGTAGAACACGAGGTCGAAGCTGCCGTGCTCGCCAGGATAGCGGTAGCCGAAGGGATGGCCCCACGGATCCTTGAGGTCCGATTCCTTTGCATACGGCCCTTGCCAGTTGCCCGCATCGGCCGGCTTGCTGGTGAGGTCTTCGAGCGCATGCGGAGGGGTGCCGTTATCGAGTGCGTAATTCTCGATCTTCTGGCCCAGCGTGGTGAGCTGGGCCTTGCCCGCGCCGTACTTGCCCTTGTCGACGTTCTTGCCCACCTGCGTGACGACGATGGCCCCGATGATGCCGATCAGCACGATCACGGCGAGCATTTCCAGCAGCGTGAAGCCGCGGGCATGGCTGTGGCGGAGAGTATGGTTCGCGCGCATGGAAAGCTCCTTGGAACGATTGATCAATTGATGTTGCTGGTGAGGCTGAGCAGCGGCAGCAGGATCGCCGCCATGATGAATGCCACGAGGACCGTCATGACGATGGTGAGCGTCGGCACCAGCGCGGCGAGCAGTCGGTCGATGGCGCGCTTGGCCTCCACGTCGAACGTGTCGGCGACCTTGAGCAGCATGGCGTCCAGAGCACCGGCTTCCTCGCCCACCTGGATCATCTGCAGGGCGAGGCGTGGGAAACGTTCCGTCTGCGCCAGCGCGGCACCCAGGCCCGCGCCACCTTTCACGCGGTCGGCCGCCTGCTCGAGGGCGAGGTCCAGAGCGCGGTTGCCGGTGACCTGCCGTGCGATGGCGAGCGACGAGAGCAGTGGGACGCCGTTCTTCAGCAGCGTGCCCAGCGTGCGCGCGATGCGCGCCGTCTCGACTTTCAACAGCAGCGGCCCCGCCACCCGCATCGTGAGGAGGCGGCCGTGGAAGGCGAGCTTCGTATCCGGATCGCGCAGGCGCAGCCGTAGCACCGTCGCCAGCACGGCGAGCAGCCCGACGATCGCCCACCACCAGTCGCTGATCGCCGTACCCATGGCCAGCACGACCTGGGTGATGAACGGGATGGGCACCTGCATGTCCGCGAAGATCGGCACGAACTGCGGCACGACGTACGCCAGCAGCAGCACGAGCGACCCAAGGACGCCGACCATGAGGAAGGCCGGGTAGATCAGCGCGTTGATGATGCTGCCGCGCAAAGCCTGCGCGCGCTCGAGGTAGTCGGCCAGCCGGCGCAGGGTCTCGTCGAGCGAGCCGCCGGCCTCGCCCGCGCGCACCAGGCTCACGTAGAGGCGAGGGAACACGCCGTTTTCTTCGTCCAGTGCCGTGGACAACGTGGTGCCGCCGCGTACGCGATCGCGGATGCGCTCCACCATGTTCTTCGCGCGCTCGCCCTCCGGCAGGTCGAGGAGGATGCCCAGCGCGCGATCGAGCGGCTGGCCCGCGCCGAGCAGCGTGGCGAGCTGGTGGGTGAACTGCGCGAGCTGGTCGCCCGTGAAAGGCCCCTTGCGGAACATGGCGGCTAGGCCGCTGCCAGTCGATTCACCATCGGCGGGCGCGGCTTCCAGCGGCGTATGGCCCTGGTCGTGCAGGCGCGCGACCACGTCCTCCACGGACGTCGCCTCCATCCTTCCGGAGAGGACTTCGCCGGCGGCGCTGATGGCTCGGTAGCGGAACTGGCTCATGCGCGTCGGCCTACGATTCCTGCGTGACGCGCAGGACTTCCTCGATGGTGGTGATGCCGGCCACCGCCTTTGCGAGGCCGTCCTCATACATCGTGCGCATGCCTTCGGCGCGCGCCTGGCGCTCGATCTCGCCCGCGTCCGCACGCTGCATCACGAGCCGGCGCAGCGGGTCGCTCATCACCAGGAATTCCATGATTGCGCGACGTCCGCGATAGCCGGTGGGATTGGCGGCGCTCGAGCCGGGCTTCCACAGGCGGATCGGCCGCTCGTCGGTGTATTTGTGCAGTTCGAATTGCTCGATCACCTCGGGCAGTGCCTCATAGGGCACCGCGGTTTCCGGATCCAGGCGTCGCACGAGGCGTTGCGCCAGGATCCCGTTGACGGTGGAGCCGAGCAGGTAATCCTCCACGCCCATGTCGAGCAGCCGTGTGATGCCGCCCGACGCGCTGTTGGTGTGCAATGTGGACAACACGAGATGGCCGGTGAGCGCCGACTGGATGGCGATGCGGCAGGTTTCCAGGTCGCGCATTTCGCCGATCATGATGACGTCCGGATCCTGGCGGACGATCGAGCGCAGCGCGCCGGCGAAATCGAGGCCGATCTGCGGCTTCACCTGGATCTGGTTGATGCCTTCGATCTGGTACTCGACCGGATCCTCGACGGTGATGATCTTCACGTCGGGCGTGTTGATCTGCGACAGCGCGGTGTAGAGCGTGGTCGTCTTGCCCGAGCCCGTCGGGCCGGTGACGAGCAGGATGCCGTGCGGACGATCCAGCACCTCGACGAAGCGGCCGCGGAAGTTGTCGGTGAAACCGAGGGACGCGAAATCGAAGACCACGGATTCGCGATCGAGGATGCGCATGACCACGGACTCGCCGAAGCTGGTCGGCACGGTGGAAACGCGCAGGTCGAGCTCCTTGCCCTGCACGCGCAACTGGATGCGGCCATCCTGAGGAAGGCGGCGCTCGGCGATGTTGAGCCGCGCCATGATCTTCACGCGCGAAATCACCGCGGCGGTCGAACTCGAGGGCGGCGCTTCCACTTCGTGCAGCACGCCATCGATGCGGTAGCGCACCTTGAGCCGGTTCTCGAACGGCTCGATGTGCACATCGGAGGCACGTTGTTCGACCGCGCGTTGCAGGATGAGGTTGACCAGGCGAATGACTGGCGCTTCCGAGGCGAGGTCGCGCAGGTGCTCGACGTCGTCCTCCACCGCGGCGTTGCCGTCCAGGCTCTCGACGATGCTGCCCATCGCCGACCTGCCCTGCCCGTAATACCTTTCGATCAGGTCGTCGATCTCGGAGCGCAGCCCCACGCGGAGCTGGACGTCGCGGCCCGTTGCCAGGCGGACCGCCTGCAATGGATAGGGATCGGCGGGATCGGCCACGAGGAGGACCAGCCCGTCGTCACCTTCGCGAACCGGGACCACGTGGTACTGCTTGAGGAAGCGGACCGAGAGTTCGGTGTCCGCGGGCGGCAACTCCGGTGCGTCCTTGGCCGCCAGCAGGGGGAGTCCGAGGAGGTCGGCCCACGCGTCGGCGAGGTCCCGTTCCGACACCAGTCCTAGCCGGGCCATCAGGGCCGTGAGCGTCCCTTCGGGCGTTTCGTCGTGCAGGCGGCGGGCCCGCGCGAGGTCGGTGTCCTTCAACCGGCCGTGGGCGACCAGGTGCGCGCAGACCTGTGCCTCGCCGGGTTCGCCGGTGAGCATGTCCCTGTGCTCGGTCATCGCAGACATGCCATCTCCACACGGTCCGTTGATTGCGTCGTCCGTCGCGATCGTTCCTGACCGTACGGGCCGCTATTGGTAGCACATACCGTGCGTCGACGGCGACCGCGACGCGCGCGTTCCGCGACGTGGCGCAAAAAGGAAAAGCCGGCGTTGCCGCCGGCTTTCAAGGACTTGGCGGCGCCTTGTAGGGCGCCGCCGGGCTCATTACCAGCCAACGCCTACGCCAACGCCGCCGGAGCTTTCGCCGCCGCTGATCGCGGCGCCGAAGGTGACGGTCGCATTCGGGGTGAGGCTCCGCGAGTAACCGACCGACAGCGCGCCCTGACCCTTGTAGCCGCCGACGCCCACGCCGAGCCGGTTGTCGCCGTTCACACCCTGCGTACTGAAGGCCATCTGGGACATGGCGGCCCCCATCGCGCCCACCTTGTTCAGGCGGTCGTTGAGGTTGTTGAAGCGGTGGTCGACGGTGCGCTTGTACTCGTCGAACGCACCGCCGCTGACCACGTCGCCGAACTTCTGGTCGGTGTAGGCCTTGGCGCTTTGCAGCGTCGTGGCGTCGCCCTGGTCGGAGTAGGACTTCGCGGTGGCCACGGCCTGGTCGACCTGGCTCACGTTGGCGGCGTCCGTCGGCGCGGTACCCGCGGCGACGTTGGTGATCGGCGCACCGCCGCCATCGACGGCCGCCGGGGTGATGGGCAGCGCCGCGGCCGCGGGAGCCGGAGCCCCGGTCGCGGCAGGCGCGGGCGCCACGGCGGCGGCCGTCACCGCGGCCGCGACCTCCGGCACCGCGGTGGGCGCCGGCGCGGAACGGGCTGCGATCGACGGTGCCGCGGTGCCGCTACGCGGCAGCGCGGCGCCGGGCTTCGTGCCGCCGCCCGACTGCGTCTCGAGGGCACCGACGCGATTGCCGAGCGATGAGAGCGCGCCATCCAGGGCTCCCACCGCGTCGCCTACCGAGCCGTAGGAACCGCCCTGCACCCGGTACACCGGCCCGACCAGCCCGTTCGCACCCATGGTCGCACCGCCACCGAGGGCCATGGCCACGGCGTTGCCCGCCGCGCCGGACGTTCCCGAGAAGGCGCTGGTCAAGGCGCTGTTGAGCTGGCCAAGGTTCACGGCGTCTGTCGTTTGGGTACCCGCCGCCACATTCGTGATCTGGCGATTGTTACCTGCACTGCCCACCGAGACGGTGTTCGCCCGGGTGGCGAGCGAACCGCTGCCGAGCGCCACCGAATTCGCCGCCAGCGCCCTCGCGCTGTCGCCGATCGCGGTGGACCCTGCGGCACTGGCGGTTGCAAACGCACCGATCGCCGTGGCCGATTCGTTGCCCGCGGAGGCGAAGGCACCGGAAGCCGTGGACAGGTCGCCCGTTGCGCTGCTGCCCGCACCCGTGGCCGTCGCGAGTTCGCCAGTGGCCGAGGCGTCATCCGAGCCGTCCGCCGCGCCCGTCGCAGACACATAGTGAGCGGCCGAACTGACGCTGTCGGCCAGCGTATCGAGCTGCCCCTTGTTCACCGCATCCGTGGTTTGCGTGCCGGCAGCCACGTTGGTGACCTGCCGCTCGGCACCGACATCGCCCACCGAGACCGTGTTCGCGCGGTTGTTGAGCGAGCCGGCACCCAGCGCCACCGAGTTGTCGGCATGAGCGGTCGCCGATGCGCCGATCGCCGTGCTGTCGATGCCGTCCGCCCAGCTGTTCCAACCGAGCGATGTCGCGTAGTCCGCCGTGGCCCAGGCACCGGCGCCGAACGCGGCCGCTCCCGTGCCCGTCGCCTGCGCCGGGATGAAGCCGAAGAACGTGGTGCCACCGACGGCCACGCTTTCGTCGCCGGTCGCCTGCGCGCTCTCGCCCACCGCTGTGCTGCTCACGCCCGTGGCCGCACTCAGTGTGCCGACCGACGTCGAGTAGTCGCCGATCGCGTTCGCGACCGCACCCACCGCCGTCGACTGCGCGCCGCTGGCGAAGGCACCCACGCCGTTCGCCGTGGACGCGAAACCTTCCGCGTTCGCGCTCGCGCCCACCGCCGTGCCACCGACACCCGCGCTGGTCGCGCCGGTTTCCACCGGGACACCGCCGTTGGTGATCAGCGGATTGCCGTCTTCATCGACGGCATTGCCGCCGACCGCCACGCTTCCCGGACCGTCGGCTATGGCACCCGCGCCGTAGGCCACACTGTTCTGGCCGGTGGCCACCGCGCCATAACCCGTCGCCGTCGACTGCGTGCCGGTCGCGACAGCGCCCGAACCGAAGGCACTCGCACCCTGCGCACCCGCGAAGGCACCCGAGCCCGCCGCCGTGGCCTGCTCGCCCACCGCCAGCGCATCGTCACTGCCATCGTTCAGGCCATTGGCCTTGAAGTAATGACTTGCATCGCTCACGCCACCGGCAACTGCGTCGAGCTGGCTCTTGTTCACCGCGTCGGTGTCTTCCGTGCCCGCGGCCACGTTCGTGACCTGCCGCTCGGCACCGACATCGCCCACCGAGACGGTATTCGCGCGGTTGTTGAGCGAGCCGGCACCCAGCGCCACCGAGTTGTCGGCATGAGCGGTCGCCGATGCGCCGATCGCCGTGCTGTCGATGCCGTCCGCCCAGCTGTTCCAACCGAGCGATGTCGCGTAGTCCGCCGTGGCCCAGGCACCGGCGCCGAACGCGGCCGCTCCCGTGCCCGTCGCCTGCGCCGGGATGAAGCCGAAGAACGTGGTGCCACCGACGGCCACGCTTTCGTCGCCGGTCGCCTGCGCGCTCTCGCCCACCGCCGTGCTGCTCACGCCCGTGGCCGCGCTGAGCGTGCCGACCGACGTCGAGTAGTCGCCGATCGCGTTCGCGACCGCACCCACCGCCGTCGACTGCGCGCCGCTGGCGAAGGCACCCACGCCGTTCGCCGTGGACGCGAAACCTTCCGCGTTCGCGCTCGCGCCCACCGCCGTGCCACCGACACCCGCGCTGGTCGCGCCGGTTTCCACCGGGACACCGCCGTTGGTGATCAGCGGATTGCCGTCTTCATCGACGGCATTGCCGCCGACCGCCACGCTTCCCGGACCGTCGGCCATGGCACCCGCGCCGTAGGCCGCACTGTTCTGGCCGGTCGCCACCGCGCCATAACCCGTCGCCGTCGACTGCGTGCCGGTCGCGACAGCGCCCGAACCGAAGGCACTCGCACCCTGCGCACCCGCGAAGGCACCCGAGCCCGCCGCCGTGGCCTGCTCGCCCACCGCCAGCGCATCGTCACTGCCATCGTTCAGGCCATTGGCCTTGAAGTAATGACTGGCATCGCTCACGCCACCGGCGACCGCGTCGAGCTGGCTCTTGTTCACCGCGTCGGTGTCTTCCGTACCCGCGGCCACGTTGGTGATCTGCCGCTCGCTACCGACGTCGCCCACCGAGACGGTGTCCGCGCGATCAGCCGTCGAATTCGCACCGATCGCCACAGCGTTGTCCGCGAGGGCCCAGGCATTCGCGCCCAATGCGGTCGAGCTGTCGCCCAGCGCCCAACTGCCCGTACCCACCGCGACCGCGTTCGCGCTCTCCAGGCCGAACAAGGCGAAGCCGGTTTCGGCGTAGTTGCCGATTGCCACGCTGCCCTCGCCCGCCGCACTGGCGCCGCCGCCGATCGCCGTCGATCCGGCGCTGTACGCCGCGGAACCGTAACCCGTCGCCACCGATAGATCGCCATCGGCGAATGCCTGGGAACCGTTCGCGACCGCGCCAGCGCCCGACGCTTGCGCGAGGAAACCGGTCGCCGTCGCCTGCTCGCCCTGGGCGAACGCCGCCGTGCCGAGTGCGGTGGCGAACTGTCCTTCGGCCTGTGCGCTCGCGCCGACCGCCGTGGCCGCGAGGCCGGACGCCGTGGCGGGGCCGACGGCCTCGCCCGTGGCGGTGTACGTGATCAACGGATTGCCGTCTTCGTCCAGCGCTTGTCCGCCAATGGCGGTCGTGCCGTTCGCCGACGCCTGCGCGCCCGAACCATACGCCGCGCTGTTCTGCCCGGAGGCGACGGAACCGTAGCCCGTGGAGGTGGCGAATTGCCCTGTTGCCACCGCACCCGAGCCGATGGCGCTCGCTCCGGTGGCTCCGGCGTAAGAACCTTGACCGGTAGCGGTCGTGTAATCGCCGCTGGCGAAGCTGCCCGCGCCGATGCTCGAGGCACCCGTCCCGTCGGCGATCGCGCCGTGGCCGTTTGCCGTGGATTCGTCACCGGAAGCCAGGCTGCCGGCACCCGTCGACGTGGATCCCGCACCCGAGGCTTCGGCGTTCGCGCCCACCGCCGTGCTGTCCTCCGCCGTCGCGGCGGCCAGACCACCTACTGCCGTCGCATTGGCCGCCGCCGCATAGCTGCCGCTGCCGATGGCGGAGGCGAAATCGCCGTCCGTCGCGGCCGCCGCGCCGACCGCCGTCGACTGCACGCCGCTGGCCGTCGTCTGCGCACCCAGCGCGCTGGCACCGAGGTCGGACGCCGTCGCGCTTTCTCCCACGGCGGTCGTGCTCTCGGCGTTGGCCCAGCTGTTCCAGCCCAACGCCGTGGCGTAATCCGCCGTCGCCCAGGCGCCCGCCCCAAAAGCCGCGGCGCCCGTGCCTGTCGCCTGTGCCGGGATGAATCCGAAGAACGTGCTGCCACCCACCGCGACACTCTCGTCGCCGGTAGCCTGCGCACTTTCGCCCACGGCGACGCTGCTCGCGCCGGTGGCCGAACTCTGTGTACCGACGGCCGTCGAGTAGTCGCCGATGGCATTCGCCACCGCGCCGAAAGCCGACGATTGCGCACCGCTGGCGAAGGCACCCACGCCGTTCGCCGTGGACGCGAAGCCTTCCGCGTTCGCGCTCGCGCCCACCGCCGTGCCACCGACACCCGCGCTCGTTGCGCCGGTATCCACCGGGACACCGCCATTGGTGATCAGCGGATTGCCATCTTCGTCGACGGCATTGCCGCCAACCGCCACGCTTCCCGGACCGTCGGCCACGGCACCCGCGCCGTACGCCGCACTGTTCTGGCCGGTTGCCACAGCGCCATAACCCGTCGCCGTCGACTGCGTGCCCGTCGCCACGGCGCCGCTGCCAAAGGCGCTCGCACCATCGGCCCCGGCGAACGATCCGGAACCCGATGCCGTTGCGTATTGTCCTGTCGCCAGCGCGTCGTCGGAGCCGTCGCCATTGCCGGTCGCCTTGAAGTAGCGCGTCGCGTCGTTCACCGATGCGTCGAGCTGACCCTTGTTGACCGCGTCGGTGTCTTCCGTGCCGGCCGCCACGTTGGTGATCTGCCGTTCGCTGCCGACGTCGCCCACCGAGACCGTGTTGGCGCGGTCCGTGTAGGAACCCGCGCCGAGCGCGACCGAGTTGTCGGCTCCCGCTATCGCGGATTCGCCGATCGCCGTGCTGCTCACGCCGTCCGCCCAGCTGTTCCAGCCCAATGCGGTGGCGTAGTCATTGGTTGCCCACGCGCCGGCACCGAAGGCCGACGACGCATAGCCCGCGGCCTGAGCCGGAATGAAGCCGAAGAACGTGCTGCCGCCGACCGCCACACTCTCGTCGCCGGTGGCTTGCGCGCTCTCGCCCACGGCGACACTGCTCACGCCCGTGGCTGCGCTTTGCGTGCCGACCGCAGTCGACAGGTCCCCGATGGCATTCGCCACCGCGCCGAAGGCGGACGATTGCGCACCACTGGCGAAAGCGCCGACGCCGCTCGCGGTGGACGCAAAGCCGCTGGCGTTCGCGCTCGCACCGACTGCCGTGCCGCCGACACCGGCGCTCGTCGCGCCCGTATCCACCGGCACGCCACCGTTCGTGATCAGCGGATCGCCATTCGCGTCCACGGCCACACCGCCGACCGCGACGCTGCCCGGGCCCTCGGCCTGTGCACCGGCACCATAGGCCGCGCTGTATTGACCGGTCGCGACGCTGCCGTAACCACTGGCCGTCGCGTTTTCGCCCGTCGCCACCGCGCCGCTACCGACGGCACTCGCCCCGTTCGCACCGGCGTACGCGCCCTGGCCGACCGCTGTCGTGTAGTCGCCGCTTGCAAGGCTGCCTGCGCCGAAGGTCGAGGCACCGGTGCCGGTGGCGATCGCACCGTGACCGTTGGCCGTCGATTCGTCGCCGTCGACCACGCTGCCCGCGCCCGTCACCGTCGAGCCGCTGCCCGTCACCGCGCTGTTCGCGCCGACCGCCGTGCTGTCGTCGCCATCGATGGTGGCCGCGCTGCCGACGCCTGTCGCATTGTCTCCCCAGATGGAAGTGTTCGATCCGTAGGCCGACGCGTTCTCACCCCAGACGAACGAATTCGTGCCAACCGTCGTGGTCTGCCCGCCGATCGCCGCGCTGCGGTAACCCACCGCCACCGCGCCGACGTCCAACGCCCCCGCGACCGCACCCACCGCCGTCGCGTTCAGATGGTCCGCCGTGCTCGACCAGCCAAGCGCCGTCGTGTAGTCCGCGGAGCCCCAGGCACCGTTGCCGAATGCTGACGAGCCGACGCCGCTGGCGAGGGTGGGAACGAAGCCGCCGTAAGCGGTGCCACCGACGGCGACGCTTTCCTCACCCGTGGCCTGCGATGTCTCGCCCACGGCGACGCTGCTGATGCCGGTGGCCGCGCTCTGCGTGCCGATGGCCGTCGAGTAGTCGCCGATGGCATTCGCCACCGCGCCCACCGCCGTCGCCTGCGCACCGCTGGCATAGGCGCCGACGCCGCTAGCGGTCGACGCGAACCCGCTCGCGTTCGCGCTTGCGCCCACGGCGGTACCGCCGACACCGGCGCTCGTCGCACCGGTGTCGACTGGCACGCCTTGGTTCGTAATGAGTGGGTTGCCGTCTTCGTCCACGGCGACGCCGCCCACGGCGACGCTGCCCGGGCCAGCAGCTTGCGCGCCTGCACCGTACGCCGCGCTGTTCTGTCCTGTCGCCACGCTGCCGTAGCCGGTTGCCGTGGCGTTCGTTCCCGTCGCGACCGCGCCGCTGCCGGTGGCGGTGGCGCCGTCGCCATTGGCGAAGGCGCCCGAGCCGGACGCCGTCGCGTTCTGGCCGGTCGCCAGCGCGTCGTCGCTCCCGTCACCGAGGCCGTTCGCCTTGAAGTAGTGGCTGGCGTCACTCACGCTCGCGGAGAGCGCGTCGACGTCCTGTGCGACGCCGTCGACGGTCTGCGTCAACGTATCCACGCGGTTGGAAACGCCCGTCACCGTTGTGGAGACCGTGTCCAACTGGCGCTTGTTCACCGCGTCCGTCGATTGCGTGCCGTCGGCGACATGCACCAGCTGGCGATCTTCGTTGACCTTGCCGATCGATACCGTGTTGGCGCGGTCGGCGATCGAGCCGTCGCCGAGGGCGACGGAATTCTTTGCCGTGGCACGTGCACCGGTGCCGATGGCTGAACTCGCGGAACCGCTCGCGTACGCCGATGCGCCGATGGCGACGGCGCTGGTGCCGATGGCACGGGAGGCTTGGCCGGCCGCGGTGGACCATAGCCCGAGCGACTGCGCATCGTTGCCGAGCACCACACTGTAAGCACCATCGCTGCGCGCCTTCGTACCGACCGCGCTGCTGTAGTCGCCTTCGGCCTTCGCTCCGGTACCGCAGGCGAAGGCATCCGCGCCCTTCGCCACCGGCGCCTTGCCTTGCAGGCCAAGCAGGTAGCCTCCGCAGACGTTGCCCGCCTGTGCCGTCGGGCTGCCCAGCGCCAGCATCACGCCGGCGGCCAGGGGCAGTGCGGCCAAGGCGGCGCGGAGGCGTCGGGAGGTACCGCCTTTGCCGCGGGCTCGCGCCAGTTCCGACGCCACGACGAGAATGCCGAGGGATGTGTTCCAGACCTTGCTGTAGATGGTATTCACGTCAACCTTCCTCCCAGATGTCCGCTGATGAGCGATCGATGCGCGGGCGCGCGGCGCGCTGCCCGTCGCCAGTCCGTCGCGACCGCGGCGGACGATGTGTCTGTGACTGCTTTCCCCTGGCCCCGGACCGTCGAATACAACGAAGTATTCTGGGACCCGCGGCGCATGCCCCTTGAAAGTCGAGGCCCCGGCGAACCGGGGCCTCTTGCCGTCAGAGCGTGTAGGCGCCCAGGACGGATACCCCGGAGTACGCCTTGACGCCCTTGACCGTCAGCGTCCAGGTCCCCGCCGCCGGCTTGCCGGCCGTGAACGGTTCGCTGTTGCCCGGGCGATTCGGCTGGTCCTTCACCGTGCCGCTCGGATTGGTCACGGAGATCGAGACATCACCCGAGCCTCCGTACGTGCGCAGCGTCAACGTCTTCGCGTTGGCCGGTACGGTGAGCAGGTAGACCGTGGAGGCACCTGCCGCACCCTGCTGACCATTGAGCGCCACGTTGTTGTTGAGCACGATGCCCGGAGGCGCCGGCGGCGGACCCCACTCGTCGTACTGCGCCTGGGTCTGTGCATCGCCGAGGCAGGCGTTGAGGCTGGATGCCTGTCCGGCCGTGATCAGCCCGTCGGCCGCAAGCTGTGCGGCGTAGGCCGTGACACCGGCGCGATAGGCACCCACGTCGTCCGCGTTGCCCGCGATGATCTTCGCGTTGGCGATCACGTTGGCACCGATGACCATGCCGCCCGGCACGAGCTTCGGAATCCCCGTGTCGCAGCTCAGCAGGAACTGGTTGCCGCGATCGATGCCCCAACCGATGTCGTCGAACAGCGCAGGCGTGAGGTCGAGGTCGATCTCGCCACGGAGATCCTGGCTGATCGCGTACTCCATGAGCGCGTTCGGGGTCAGGCGGGTGTCGTAGTGCGAGAACGACGAACCACCCGACAGGACAGTCGGCGCGTAGATCAGCACGCCGTCCGCGTTCGTGCCGGACAGGCCGGTGCCCTTGGCGACGGCGCCGGTGAGACCGGTGAGGTTGGCCTTGAGCTTGTCGCCATCGACCTGGTTCACCAGGATCACGGGGATCGTGACCGGCGAGGCCGGCGTACCACCGGGCGTCACCGCCGCGGGCTGGTTGTTGGCGAGCAGGACGGCGGTGGCGCCGGCTGCCTGGGCGTTCAGCGATTTCACCGTGAAGTCGCAGGTGCCGCGATCGATGAGCGCGACCTTGCCGGCGATCGCCGAAGCATTGGTGATGGCGGCGCAACCGTCGTTCGGCACCGCCCGGACAACGCTGCCCGAGAAGTTCGCAGCCGTGGCGGTCGGGCCGAAGGCGGCCTGCGCGAACTCGTAATCGCCGACGGCTCCCGCCGGGGCGGAAACGCGGTACACGTCGGGCTGGCTGAGGGCGAGCGGTGCCTCACCGACCACGGTCGGACCGGAGAACGCGAGGTGGCCGTCGTCTACCGCGGCCGTGACGCGTTGCACCGGGGTCAGTGCGTCCCAGTAGACGCCGTTATGCTTGACGAAGGTGCCATAGATGTCCGGATGCGAATCCGCACCGCCCGGGAAGTCCTCGCCGGTCTGCAGGTCCGTGAGGCCCAGGAAGCCGAGGCCGTGGGCCATTTCGTGCAGCACGACGTTGAGGAAGTCGATCTGCCCGTCGGGCACCTGGTGGTCGAGGCCCATGTACCACTTCGAGCCTTCGATACAACCGGGTGAACCCAGCGCGCCGTTGAACTGGCTCTGGATGTCGGCATTGCCCGGATCGAGGTCTTCGCCCGCCAGGGCGTCGGCCTCGGGACCGGCGTACCAGGTGTTGGCGATGGCGCCCGCCGGCAAGGTGGCGCCGGCATCGAACGTGAAGACGGACAGGGGGCCGGACGAGCCGAGCACGCCACCCGTGGCGTCGCATTCGAGCGGCTCGAAGGTGGCGTTATTGATGATGGTGACGTTGCTCTTCAGGTAAGCGCCGTGGATGTCGGCAGCGAACTGGAAGACGTTGAGGGCTTGTTGACCGAAGGTCGTGCCGGGGTTGCCGCCCACGGGTGTGGCGGGCGTGTGGTCGTCGAGGCCCTGGCCGGTGCCGACGTCCTGGTTGACGATCTTGATCTCGGCGGCGGTGGCGCTCATGGCACCGCACAGTCCGGCTGCGAGAAGGGCTGAGTAGAGCAGGCCGCGGCGGATCATCGGGTGGCCTCCGGTGCCTTGGGCGCAGCCTGCGCGCCGTGGTCGTCATGGTGGATGGTGAGGCTGCCGTCCGCCGCGCGCGTCGCGACGACGCTGCTCATCCGCTCCTGCGGCAGGCGCATGCCGGTGGCTTTCGCGCCGTTGCGGAGGGTGACCTTGCGGGCCGTCTTCACGGCATCGGCGTTAGTGCGCGGCTGCCCGGTGAGTGCCGAGACGCGGCTCTGCCGGACTTGTGCCGCTTTTGCATAGGCCGCCCGCTCAGCGGCGGTCGGTGCGCGTACCTTGCCGGTTGCCGGATCGATGGCGACGACCTGCAGGCTCTGCCCGGCCGCGGCCTTGGGTGCTGCCTGGGTGGAAGGCGTATCGGCGGCATAGGCCGCTCCCGCCACGGTGAACATGCCCGTCAGCACGAGACCCAAGGCCTGTGCCAGTGTTCGTGAAGTCATTACCAGTACCTCCCTAGTGCGGCGCCGGGACCCCTCCCTGCACGCCCACCGACGAAGACCCCCTCGCCGGCGTAAACACTCGAGGATTCGACGTTCCCCTCAACGCCAACCCAATGCTGCCCACCGCCGCGCAAGGCGCGACGGCGACGATTCATGACGTGAAGAGGTCCATCGGACCGGTGGAGACATCGGGCGCGGGGCCCTGGATGGGCGAAGCCTTGGCTGGCTTCGCGGCGGAACGGTTTACCATCTGCACTACCCCTTGCCACGTGGTACTGCCGCAGACGACCTCCCGGGCCGTCTTCCCTTTTGATGTCCTGGTGGACATCCCCTGCCGAAAAAAGGTGGTCTCGCGATCCTTACTTGCCGTGGTCCCCCGCGTCGTCTTCTTGACGACGGTCTCTGGAACGTAGCAGCAAGAAAAAGCGATCGTCAATCTTTTGACGCGCCATTTCGGATCGTCCTAACGGCCTATGCTGAAACCTCGGCGAAAGCTTGTTCGGACGTCCATATGCTTTCCAATTCATGGCCTTGCGTGCCAATAACGCGCGTGAAGGCGAACTTCACACCCTCAGCAACGCGAAAGAAAACATGGACTTGATCGACATCGGCGCCAACCTCACCCACGAATCCTTTCGTCAGGATTTTGACGATGTCCTGACCCGGGCGAGCGCTCATGGGGTCGGCAAGATGGTGGTGACGGGCGCGTCGCGCGAAGGCAGCGTCCACGCCCTCCAGATCGCCCGCGCGAGCGGAGGCCGGCTCTTCGCGACGGCGGGAGTCCATCCTCATCACGCCGTCGACTACGACGATCGGACCGACGCCCTCCTTCGCGAACTGGCTCGTGAGCCGGAAGTCCGGGCGGTCGGCGAAACGGGACTGGACTACAACCGCAACTACTCGCCGCGGGACGTCCAGCGCGACGTCTTCGAGCGGCAGCTCGAGATCGCGGTGGAGGCAGGCAAGCCGCTGTTCCTCCACCAGCGCGACGCGCACCACGATTTCCTCGCCATCCTGAAGCGCTACCGCGACCGGGTCCCCGCGGCGGTGGTGCACTGCTTCACCGACACGGGCGAGGCCTTGCGCGATTACCTCGACCTGGACTGCCATATCGGGATGACTGGCTGGATCTGCGACGAGCGCCGCGGTGCGCACCTGCGCGAGCTCGTCAAAATGATCCCGGCGAACCGGCTGATGCTGGAAACCGATTCCCCTTACCTCCTGCCGCGCACGATCCGGCCCATGCCCAAGGACCGGCGCAATGAACCGATGTACCTGGCCCACATCCGCGACGAGGTCGCGCGGGATCGCGGGGAAACGCGCGAGGCGCTGACCGAGGCGACGACGCGCACGGCGACTGCGTTCTTCGACCTGCCTGTCTGACGACGGGATGGATCAGCCGGAGTGCAATCCCGTCAGCGCCGCTTCCGCCAGGTCCACTTCGCGCGCGAGGGTGCGCAACGTTTCATCGTTGATCTTGTTGCCACGGCGCAGTTCGGCGAGCTCCTTCCGCTCCGCGCGTAGCGCCGCCAGTCGCATCGCCCGTTCGGTGCCGGCCTCGGCGCGCGCCTTCTCCGGCACATCGCCTTCCTCGCCCGCCGCTTCCAGGCGCTGCTGGTAATCCGCCATCACGCGCGCAGCGACGCGCGAGGCTAGTGCGATCGCATTCTCGTCGCCCTCGCCCTCGACGCGTTTCTGTTCGTTTGCGATGCCACGCAGTGCCGCTTCCGCCGTGAGCGCGCGCGTCTTGCGTTCCTCGCGCACGCGCGGGTCCTCCCCATCGAGTTTCAAGCCACGCACCAGCAGTGGCAAACCGATGGCACCGAAGACCAGCGTGCACAAGATCACGCCGGTCGCGAGGAAGATCATCAGGTCACGCGTGGGAAACGCCACGCCTTCGCTTTTCATGAGCGGCAGCGAGAGCACGCCGGCCATCGTGATCGCACCACGCACGCCGGCGAGCGCCGTCGTCCAGACCAGGCGCGTGCCTGCCCTCGGTCGTTTCTCGCCGCGATGCCAGGCACGCATCAGCACGAAGCGCAGCGAGACCCAGACCCAGATAAAACGGAGGACGACGAGGGCAAGCGTGATGGCCACCACGTAGACAGCGAGGTGCCACGTCTCACCGCCACCGGCCTGGCGGATATCGATGGCCACGTTGTCGATGATCGCCGGCAATTGCAGGCCGAGCAGCAGGAAGATAAGGCCGTTGAAGATGAACTCCACCATCGACCAGACCGCCCCGTTCTGCACGCGCGTGGCGACGTAGCCTCCCTTCGACACGTCGGTGTGGTTCATCGTCATCCCGGCCGCCACCGCCGCCAGGATGCCGGAGACATGGAAGTGCTCGGCAAGGAGGTAGGCAGCGAAGGGGAGGATGAGCACGAGGCCGACCTGACTCGCGGGATCCACCTCGCTGGCCCAACGGATGAGGCGCCGCCGGACAACACCGAAGACGAAACCGACGAAAGCACCGGCAACCACGCCGCCGAGTGCCTTCACCGCGAAATCGCCCGCGGCCGAAACAAGCGAGAACTTCCCCGTGAGTTCCGCCGCGACGGCGAACTGCAAGGCGACGAGACCGGATGCATCGTTCAACAGCGCCTCGCCCGACAAGACATGCATGAGGCGCGGCGGCATCTTCGAACCACCGGTGATCGACGTCACCGCCACGGCATCCGTCGGCGACAACACCGCGGCGAGCGCGAACGCCACGGCCAACGGCACGGTGGGAATCATCCAGTGCACGAAATAGCCGATACCGAGAATGGTGAAGAACACCAGGCCGATCGCCAGGGCCAGGACCGGCCGGCGCAGCAGGAACAGTTCGCGTTTCGGTATGCGCCAGCCGTCGGCGAACAACAGCGGCGGAATGAACAGGAGGAAGAACAGTTCCGGATCGAATTCGACATGCATGCCGAAGGGCCGCGCAAGCAGCGCGCCCAGCGCGATCTGCAGGAGCGGCAACGGCAGCCGTAGCGGAAGTATCCGGACCACCGCCCCCGACAAGGCGACCACGAGGAGGAGGACGAGAATGGTGATGACGAGATCCATGCGCGGACGCTAACGGCGAGGTCAAGCGTAGGCAACAGCAACCGTCCGCCCCGCGTCGGTTGCGAGGCATCGTCCGTAATTATCTGCTTAGGACGTATTCCTGTTGTTCCCTTGTTGGACAGAGACTTATGTTTTCCAACTCACCGGATTCCCATGGCGTCGAGAAACACTCCCCAGATTGGCCGCTCCCGGGAGGGAGCGGCCTTTTTTTTAAGTGCGCAGGCACGAAAACGCCTCGAAAAATCCGGCCGATCATGAAGCTTTTTTCATCCCCGCATTAACGACCGACCGATCTTCCTACGACGGATGCCGCCGAATGGCGTTGCGTCGCTGGAACGGCCTTGCGACACGCACCGACGACCCTTGCGTTCCATCGACTTGCAAGAGCCAGAAGAACTTGTGTTCAGGGAACTCGCATTGAGTGCGCCTTGTCCCGGGGCGTAGCTTGCCCACGCTTGTTGCAACTTCGTTAACCGCTTCGCACGTCGAGGGACGGCGGGATGGTTTGGATCAGTGGGCCATTGGCCGGGAGAACACATGGGATCGCGTCATTCGGTGGAGCGTACGCAGCGACGCTCGCTTTCTTTTGCCATCGCGTTGGGGTTGGGACTCATTGCGACAGGCGCCTTCGCGCAAAGCACGGTCGGCGGTATCTACGGCACGGCGGACGCCGGGGCACAGGTAACCGCGACCAACACGGGGAGCGGCCTCAGCCGTTCGGCCACCACGGGTAGCGACGGCCGGTTCACCCTCTCGTCGTTGCCGCCCGGCACCTACCGCGTCACGTCGACCAAGGCCGGCCAGAGCGCCACCCACGAGGTGCAGGTCGTCGCCGGGCAAGGCTTCAACCTCAACCTGGCATCCCCCGGCGGCGCCCAGGACCTCGGCACCGTCGCGGTCACGGCCAACGCGCTTCCGCCCATCGACATCACGTCGAGCCAGACCAACACGGTGATGACGTCGGACCAGATCAAGCAACTGCCACTGGCGCGCAACCAGACGGCCGTCGCCTTGCTGGCGCCAGGCGCCACCCGCGGCGACAGCGCGTTCGGCAACCTCGCCTCCTTCAGCGGTGCGTCGGTGGCGGAGAACAGCTATTACGTCAACGGCTTCAACGTCACCAATTTCTTCCAGAGCCTGACCTACGCGCAGGTTCCGTTCGAAGCCATCGACCAGGAGGAAATCCAGGATGGCGGGTACGGCGCCGAGTACGGCAACTCCACCGGCGGCGTCATCTCGGTCAATACGAAGCGCGGCACCAATGAGTGGAAGGGTGGTATCGACTACACCTGGAACCCGTACCAGTTCCAGGCGAACCAGCCGAACGTCTACCTGCGCAACGGCGGTCTCCTGCAGAACAACCGGCACAACAGCAATTACGTCATGGGCAACAACCAGACGGGCAACGCCACCGACTTCGGCCAGCGTTGGAACGCCTGGCTGGGCGGCCCCCTGATCAAGGACAAGCTGTTCCTCTTCGCGCTGGTCGGCGGGACGCGCACGGCCGACGAGCACTACGGTGATACGACAGGCGGCGGCAACTTCAACAAGACCACCATCAAGGATCCGCGCTACCTGGTGAAGCTGGACTGGAACATCAACGAGAGCAACATCCTCGAGTACACCGGCTTCAGCGACTCCAGCACGCAGCAGCAGAGCGTCTACGGCTACAGCTACGACGACAACGGCCAACCACATCGCGGCGACTACCTCGGACAGGTGTACGACAAGAGCGGCGGGATGAACAACATCCTGAAGTACACCAGTTACGTCACCGACGATTTCACGATCTCGGCCCAGTACGGCGAAAGCGTGAACCGACGCATCGAACGTGCGACGACCGCGGACGGCACGGTCGAACAGTACGACGGCAACATCTTCGACGCGGTGAACTCGCCCGGCTGTCCCATCATCAACGATCGGCGCACGCCGGTGAACGACGGCGCATCGGGTTATCCGCACTGTTCGTTCACCACGGGCACGCTCAGCACGCCCGACGGCGAGGACAAGCGCCGTGCCGGCCGTATCGACTTCGAGTATCACCTCGGCGACCACGACCTGAAGGCCGGCTGGGCACGCGACCACTTCACCACGGATACCGGCACGGCCTACGAGGGCGGCTCGACGTACACCTATCAGTCGATCCCGGAGAGCATTCTCGGCCACGCGCCGGGTCTCGATCCGGCCGACAGCGTCGTGGAGCAGGCCGTCTTCGCCACCGGTGCGAAGGTGGGGATCACGCAGAAGTCCTACTACCTGCAGGACGACTGGCATGTCAGCGACAATTTCGTGGCTCGCATCGGCGTCCGCAACGACGGTTTCGACAACACCAACAGCCTCGGCCAGACCTATGTCAGCCAGACCCACAGCTGGCAGCCGCGCCTCGGCTTCTCCTGGGACGTGCATGGCGACTCGACGCTGAAGGTGTACGGCAGCGCGGGCGACTACTCGCTCCCGCTGGACGGGAATGTCGCCTTGCGTGGCGCTGCCGCTTCGCTCTACCAGATCCGCTACTTCAGCTACACCGGCGTCGACCCAGTCACCGGTGCGCCGCTCGGTCTCGGTCCCGTGCCCGCCGCGTACGGTGCACAGTTCCCCTCGCGCACCGGCACCGTGTTCTCCAATGGCGAGGCCGGTGTCGTCCCGAATCCCGGTTCGGTGGCGACGAAGGACCTGAAGCCGTTCAAGCAGCGCGAGTTCATCCTGGGTGCCCAGCAGCAGGTGGCGGACTGGACCCTTGGCGCGAAGGCCATCTATCGCAAGGTGCTCACGGGCATCGACGATTCCTGCGATTTCCGACCGATCGCCAAGGCCGCCAACGCGCAGTACGGGCTGAACCTGGACACCGGCAGCCTCACGCCGGCCGACTCGAACGTCCCGGGCTGCTACATCTTCAATCCCGGCAGCTCGGTAACCCTGAGGACCCCGGTGGATGCCACGGGCACCCTGTACGACATCCACCTTCCCGGCACGGCAGTCGGCGAGCCGAGCTACAAGCGCTCGTACATGGCCTTGCAGCTCACCGCCGAACGTAACTTCGACAATGTGTGGTACCTGAAGACGTCGTACGTGTTCTCGCACACCCGGGGCAACTCCGAAGGCGGCGTGGACTCGAGCAACGGGCAGGCGGATACCGGCACGACCGAACTGTTCGACTACCCGGAGATCATGGCCGGATCGAACGGCTACCTGCCGAACGACCGCAAGCACACGTTCAAGATCTATGGCGCGTGGCAAGTCACGCCCGAGTGGCTGGTCGGCGCCAACGGCGTGCTGCAAACCGGACGTCCGGAGAGCTGCTACGGCCTGAATCCCATCGACGGGCAGGTTGACGGTGGCTACGGCGGCGGCGCTTACCTCTACTGCGGCGGCATGATCGTCCAGCGCGGGTCCGTGGGCCGCACGCCCACGTACTGGAATATCGATCTCAATGCCTCGTACAAGCCGGATTGGGCGAGGGGCGTGACCCTGTCGGCCAACGTGTTCAACATCTTCAACAAGCAGCACACGACCACCATCAACGAGGTGGGCGAGGACAACAACGGCGCGTCCCTCTCCGGGAGCACGTACAAAATCCCCACCAGCTTCCAACAGCCACGCTACGTGCAACTTTCCGCCGAGTACGATTTCTCACTCTGACGTACACCACAAGAAGACATGGCGCGCGTCCCCCGACGCGCGACCGGTGCGAACCTCCCCAGATCGCCGCCCGCTCCCACGGGCGGCTTTTTTTCTTTGCCGCGCGGCTTATGCCACGGCAGTGCGTCGCATCGTCCGCAGGCGCGGCGCCAGCACGAACAGTCCCACGCCGGCCAGCATGATGGCCATGCCTGCCCAGACCATGGGGCCGAACCGTTCCTGGAAGACGAGGTGCGAGGTCAGGATACCCGACACCGGCACCAGCAAGGACAGCGGCGCGACCAGCGCGGCCGGATACCTCTTCATGAGGTTGTTCCACACCAGGTAACCGAAGACCGTCGTGATGTATGCCTGGAACAGGACCGAGCCGGCGGCCGCCCAGCTGACGCCGCGGACCAGGCCGGTGAACGGTGCCGCACCCTGGTCGGCATAGGTGAGGACGAAGAGCACCGGGGCGGAGAAAAGGCTCGACCACGCGATGAACGCGATCATGTCCTTTGGCTGGTAGCGCTTGACCAGGATATTGCACGCACTCCAGCTGAGCGCCGCCAGCAGCACCAGCGCTATCCCCAGGACGGTGGACGACCCCTGCGTGTAGAGGATGACCACGACCAATCCGGCAGCGGCGAGGAGCATGCCGAACCATTGCGGCACGAGGACCTTCTCTCGTAGCAGCGCCGCACTCAGGAGCACGGTGAAGAACGCGCTGAACTGCAAGACCAGCGACGACAGGCCGGGCGAGAGGCCCTTCGCCATCGCCATATTCACCACCCACCACAGGCCCACGCCGAACAGCACGCCATAAGCGGCGAGCACGGCGAGCGGCACGTCGCGCGGCCGGGGCAGGAAGAAGACAAGCGGAAACGCCGTGAACGTGAAGCGCAAGGCCGTGAGGAGGAGGAGCGGATCGAGATCGCGCAGACCCACTTCGATCACGGAGAAGTTACTTCCCCAGATCACGGTCACGAGGATGCCGAGCAGCAGGTGGCCCACTTTCATGTCGTCGCTTCCAGCGAGGGGGCCCGAGAGCTTACTCCCCGTCGTCCTCGAAACGCAGGTGCTTCACGCTTCGGCCGTGGCGGCGGACGAGCTTGAGCGCCTCGACGCCGACCTTGATGTGGCGCTCGACGAAGTTGGCGGTCACGGCGGCATCGCTGGTCTCGGTTTTCACGCCCTCGGGGATCATGGGCTGGTCGGAGACGAGCAACAGCGCGCCACAGGGGATGTGATTGGCGAAGCCGGCGGCGAAGATGGTCGCCGTTTCCATGTCGATCGCCATGCTGCGCGTGCGGCGCAGGTATTCCTTGAAGCCGTCGTCGTGCTCCCAGACGCGACGGTTGGTCGTGTAGACGGTGCCGGTCCAATAGTCATGGCCGAGGTCGCGGATCATGGTCGATACCGCGCGCTGCAGCTGGAAGGCCGGCAGCGCCGGCACCTCGGGAAGCAGGTAGTCGTTCGACGTGCCCTCGCCGCGAATCGCGGCGATCGGCAGGACCAGGTCGCCGATGTTGTTCTTCCGCTTCAGGCCGCCGCACTTGCCGAGGAAAAGGACGGCCTGGGGCTCGATCACGCTGAGCAGGTCCATGACCGTCGCCGCGTTGGGACTGCCCATGCCGAAGTTGATCAGCGTGATGCCGTCCGCGGTGGCATTGGGCATGGGCCGGTCGCGACCGCGTACTTCCACGCCGTGTTCGTGAGCGAAACGGTCCACGTAGTGACCGAAGTTGGTCAGCAGGATGTGCTGCCCAAAGCCCTCCAGCGGCGTGCCCGTGTAGCGGGGCAGCCAGTTGGAGACGATCTCGTTCTTGGTTTTCATGCCGAATCCGGATGCGCTTGCGCCGGCGGTACGACTTCACATGCCGACGGCGCGGTTACCGGCGACGCCACGCCGGCGGAGTGCCAAATTCATTCGTGCGAGTGTAGCATCCGGGCACAGGGGTCGCGCCGCGATGCATGGGGCATGCGGGCGTCACCGGGGCCGGCAGGCCTTCGACCGGGGAGTAGCCGATGCGGATCGGCGTGGCGATCGATGCGGCCTGTGACGTGCCGCATGAGTTCCTTGAGCGGAGCGGCGTCGCCGTGATGCCCATCGCGGTGAAAGTCGACCTGCAACGGTTCAAGGACGATCGCGATCCAGCGGAGATCCAGCGTTTTCGCGACCAGAAACTCGGCAGTCGCAGCCATTCGGCGGAAACCGAGCCCAGTTCGGTGGAAGACGTGCAGGCCCTCTTCCTGGATCGGCTGGTGAAGGAATACGACTGCGTCGTCTGCCTCACCATCATGACGACGCGAAGCCCTATCCACGACAACGTCATCAAGGCCAGCTTCGCGATCCTGAAGAACTACCGCCCCATTCGCGAGGCCGCCGGACGCAGCGGTCCCTTCCTGATGCGGGTGGTCGACACCCGCAACATCTTCGCCGGGGCCGGTCCGGCCGTCGCGGAAACGGTGCGCATGATCCAGACGGGCCGTTCCCCTGCCGAAGTGCGGGAGCGCGCCGCGCAGGTCGCCGATTGCTCCTACGGCTACATGCTGCCGCGCGACCTCAACTACCTGCGCTCGCGTGCCCGCAGCAAGGGTGACCGCAGCGTGAGTTTCCTCAGCTCCATGCTCGGGACGGCGCTGGACATCAAGCCGATCCTGCGCGCCCATCGCGGTGAAACCGGCCCGGTGGGCAAGGTCCGCGGCTTCGAGCAGGGTGCACTGGCGCTGTTCGAGTACGCGGCGAAGCGGGTGCAGGCCGGGTTGCTGGTGCCGTCGCTTTCGCTCAGCTACGGCGGCGACCTGGACGACATGCGCAACCTGCCTGGCTACAACGCGCTCGTGCGCACCTGCGAGGACGCCGGCGTGCAGGTGCTGGAAAGCCCCATGGGCATCACGGGCATGGTCAACGTGGGTGAAGGGGCCATGACCCTCGGCCTCGCTTCCGAAGACCACGTGGCCGAGTTCTGAGCATGCGCGGCGTCCGCGTCGCCCTCGCGGCTATCGCGCTTCTGGCATGGGGTACGGCCGCGTCCGAGACCGTCTACAAGTGCGAGGCGGGCGGTCGCACGATCTACCAACAGACGCCTTGCGCGAAGAACCAGCGCCAGCGAACGATCCAGTTGCAGGACGCGGCTCCGGCAGCGAGCCGCCCTGCTCCCGCGTCCATGCCATCTCCTGCGCAGGATGCGGCGGTGGCCCCGCCACCCTCGAGCCCCCCTGCTCCGCCACCGACGTTGTTCGGCTGCATTCGCGCGACGGATGGCAAGTCCTACACCAGCCCCGATGGGCAACCGCCTCCGTACATGGCGCCACTAGGCGTGCTCGGCGCGGTGAGCCAGCCCCTCGCCGACACCTACGGCAGTCGTGGCGCAGCCATCGCATCCGCACCGGAACTCAACCGCGGCAAGGGGAACGCGGCGGCGGTGGCCACGAGCAACTACGTGTGGGTGCAGGACCAATGCCGGCCACTGACACCTGCCGAAGCGTGCGGCGTGCTGCGTGACGAAGCGGAAGCGAACCAGCGGTCGATCCGCAACGCGTTCAAGAGCGAACGGAGCCCGCTGGAAGCGAAGGACGCACAGTTGCGGGAACAACTGAAAGGCTGCGGCTAACGGCGCGTCACGCCAGGGCGGCGGTGAACTCCGTGGCCGCCACGGCCAGTCCCGACACCACGCCCAGCGACGGATCGCCTTCCACCATCGGGATCCCCGGGAAGCTCTCGCGCACGGCCGCCTTGACGACCGGCGAGCGCGAGGTGCCGCCGGTGACGAAGACGCTGGCCGGGACGGACGGCCATGTCTCGCGGACCTCGGCGAGGAGGCGCTGCATGCGCTCGACAAAGGGCTGTACCGCCTCGTGCATGTGCTCGCGATCGATGTGCACGCCCAGCCCCGTCTCCAGGAAACCCAGGTCGGCATCGGCACGTTCCTCGCTGCTCAGCACGATCTTGCTGCGCTCGGCGGTCTGGTTGAGTCGTGTCGTGGCGCCGGGCTGCCGCAAGGCCTGCAGGCGCGCACGCCACGGCTCGTCGACGAAGCGGTAATCCTGGCGGCGGAACTCACGCTGCTTCGGAAGGTTGTGCACGCTCGCCGCTTCAACGAAATGGTGCACGGGCACGCGCGTCACGTTGTTGCCGAGCTGCGGCATGAACGCCTGCATGCTGAGGTTGACGTCGAGGTCCGTGCCGCCCTTCGCGAGGCCCCATGTGCGGACGATGGTCGGCAAGGCGTCGCCGCCGAGCTCGGCAAAGGCGACGTCGGTGGTGCCGCCGCCGATGTCGACGATCAGCGCGGTCTGCCGGGTGGCGAGACGCTTGTGGTAGTGCATGGCCGCGGCAGCCGGCTCCTCGAGGAAGGACACGCTGTCGAAGCCGGCGACGGCGGCGGCCTCGCGGATGATCTCCACCGCCTGCTCCGAGCCTTTCTCGCCCATGGAGCTGCGAAAGTGCACCGGCCGGCCGATGACGGCCGTGCGCACATCGTCGCCGAACTGGCGGCCGGCAGCGAGACGGATATGTTCGAGGATGTACGTGGCGATGTGCACGACGACCTTGCGCACCTGCGGATCCATCCGATAGCCGAACATCGATTTCGGCGACTCGATCAGGTTGCCGTCCCCATACTCGAGGTACGCCTCGACGGCGTCGTCGCCGAACAGCGCCTGCTGGAACCCCTCGACGGTGGCCGCCGCCGATTCCGCGGCGCGACGCCGCGCCACGGTGGGATCGGGCACCACTTCCGGAAAGAACACGGCGGTACGGAACTGCTTCGCCTCGCCAAAGCGGACCAGGGTGAGCTCGCCGTCGACATAGGTCGCGGCGGCCGAATAGCTCGTGCCTAAATCGATACCGATCTGCATGGACGTTCTCGGGGAGCGACGGCGGGCGGGCGCGTGCGATGCGCCCCGAAAGCCCGGGGGAACCGCCTATGTTAAGCCTTCAGAAGCCGTAGCGCAGGAACCCGCCGTCCACGGCCACGATTTCCCCGGTGACGTAGCTCGCGGCGGGAAGGCAGAGGAAGGCGACGGCGCCGGCGACCTCCTCGGGTTCGCCGATGCGGCCCATGGGAGTGCGATCCAGCACCTCCTCGAGGTATTCGGGATCGGCCAGCGCCGGTTCGCTCCGCTGCGTGCGGATATACCAGGGCGCGACCGCGTTCACGCGGATGCCGTCCTCCGCCCATTCGCAGGCTAGGTTACGCGTCATCTGGTGCAGGGCCGCCTTGGTCATGCCGTAAGGCGAGCCCGTGCGCACGTGCACGATGCCGGAGACCGAGCCCACATTCACGATCGCCGCGTTCGCATGCTGGACGAGGTGTGCATACGCCGCGCGACTCATCTCGTAGGCGCTGAAGACATTGAGTTCGAAGAGGGCGCGGTACTCGTCTTCCTCGTAGTCCAGCGTCGGTTTCGGCGCGTTGCCGCCGACGTTGTTGACGAGGATGGAGAGGTTAACTCCCAGGTCGGCGACCCAGTCGAAGACGGCAAGCCGGTCTTCGTGGTCGGACAAGTCGGCGGCCATGCCGAGCACCTCGACCTCGGGACATTCCTCGGCGAGTTCGTCGCGCACTTCCTGCAACGCCAGTTCGTCGCGCGCGACGAGCAGCACGTCGGCACCAAGGGCGGCCAGTTCCCGGGCGCAGGCGTAGCCGATGCCCTTGCTGGCTCCGGTGACGAGGGCGGTGCGGCCGTCGAGGCGCCAGCTGGCGAGTCGTGGATGCATGTGGGATCTCCGTGCTTTGCGGCGATCGTAAGGGATCGGGCGCCGGATGTCCGGCGCGAGATTGCGCTCGCCCCGCGACGGCGCCAGACTCGGCGCCGACACCGGAGGACCCGCGCCATGATCCGTTACGTTCCGCTAGTGGCCCTGGCCATCGCCTGCGCGGCCTGTTCGAAGCCACCCCAGCCACACGAGCCGCCGGCGCCCCAGGCCCGGGTGGAAACGCCTTGGGATTCCCTGGAGGCGCAGAAGAAGAAGGCGCAGGACGTGCAGAAGACCGTCGATGCGCAAGCCAAGGCGCAGGCGGACGCGGTCGACGCCCAGACGCAGTAGCCGCGCCTTCAGCGCGGCGAGCAGAAGCAGTACGCGTACACGTGCGGCTTGCCGGCTTCGGCCGTGCGGAACAGCGACCACTCCGGCGCCAGCTTCGGCAGTTCAGCCACCCAGGACGGCAAGCGCAAGCCCCAGGACATCGCCACGCGTGCTTCGGAGCTGTCCCCGATGTTGGTCAGGAAACGCTCGAAGGCGCCCATCGGCTTCTCCGCGTAGCGCACGTGAAAGTCCTTGCCGAGGCCAGCCTGTTGCGCGGCGTCGCGGACGGCGTCGTCGAGGCTGCCTAGCCGATCGACCAGACCGCGATCCAGCGCCTGTCGACCCGTCCACACGCGACCCTGCGCGATGGCGTCGATCGCACTGAACTCCTTGCCGCGCGCCTTCGCCACGTTGCCGACGAAATCGCGGTAGCCCTTGTCGATGATGCTCTGGATGAGCATGCCGACGTTCGGATCCAGCGGTCGGGTCATGTCGAACGCACCCGCGAGCGGCCCGGTGGCGACGCCGTCGCTCTTAACACCGATCTTGGCGAGCGTGTCCGGCACGGTGAAGAACATACCGAAGATGCCGATCGAGCCGGTGATGGTGTTCGGCTCGGCGTAGATCCGGTTGGCATTCATCGATATCCAGTAGCCGCCGCTGGCGGCCACGTCGCCCATCGATACCACGACCGGGATGCCCGCCTCGCGCGTCAGTTCCACTTCCCTGCGGATCTGCTCGGCGGCGTAGACCTCGCCGCCCGGCGAATTCACCCGCAGCACGAGCGCACGCGTGCGCCGGTCGTTGCGGACCGCCCGAATGAGGGCCGCCGTGGAGTCGCCTCCGATCTTGCCCTGCGCCTGCTTGCCGCCGGAGATCTCGCCCTCGGCGACGACCACTGCGACACCCGGGCCCGTCTGCAGCATGTCGACCGTGGAAAGACCGCGATCGGCGACGTAGCCCGCGAGGTCGACCTGGCGAAAGCCTTCGTCCTTCCGGCCAGCAGGCACGCCTTCGCTGCGCAACATCTTGACGAACTGTTCCTCGGTCGCGATGCCATCCGCCAGCTTTTCGTCGATCGCCAACTGGGCGAGGCTGCCCTTCGCGTCGCGCACGCGCTCGGCCAGGCCGTCCACGTCGGCACGCAACGCGGCCGGATCGAGGTGACGCATGGCCGCCACTTCGTCGATCCAGGTGCTCCACAATCCGCCCAGCCAGAAGGCGTCGGCCTCCTTCGATTCCGGCGAGGCATGGTCGAGGATGAAGGGCTCGGCCGCACTCTTGAACTGGCCCACGCGGAACAGGTGCACCTGCACGCCGAGGCGGTCGAGCATGTCCTTGTAGAACAGACGGTAGTTGGCGAGTCCCGTCGCCATCACGCCGCCCTGCGGATCGATGTAGAGCTTGTCGGCGTGCGCGGCCAGGTAATACTGCCCTTGTTCGAGGCTGACGGCCCAGGCGAGGACCGGCTTGCCGGCGGCACGGAAGCGATCCAATGCGGCACCGACCTCGCGCAGTGCGGCGAAGCCGCCGGCCTGCAACTTGTCGGGACGCAGGACGATGCGGCTGATCCGGTCATCCGTGGCGGCGCTGTCGATGGCGCGGACCAGGTCGCGGACCTGGACCTGCTGCACGCCGTCGCCGGTCATGCGCCCGATGGCCCGGGACAGAGGGTCCGCGCTGTACTGCTCGACCAGCGCCCCTTCCGGCGCCAGCACCAGTACGGTTCGGTCGTCGACACGGTTCGCCCGGCCGCCCAGGAACACCAGCAGCAGGAATACCGCCAACAGCCCGAAGAAAATCGTGTTGATGATCACCAGGCGGGTGATGTTGAGGCCGCGGCCGAAGCCGAGCAGGAACCGGCCGAAGCCGCCGGTTCGGCGCGGGGGCGGAACCGGCCGCGGATGTTCCGGCAGGGGCGGGGGCACGGCGTCGTAGCGATCCGACATCTAAGCGGTTCCTCTCAGGTTACGCGCAGCGTAACGCGTCGGACCGTTGGCATCACGTGTGGAATGGCATGGGCACCGCGGTGTCTGGATCGTTCCGCCAGTTTCCCTTCACGCTGCTTCGCCAGAACCTTGCGAAAAGGAGCACGGCGGCCATGCTGAGCCCGGCGATCAGACCCATCCACATGCCGCGGGCGCCCATGTCGTGATGGAACGCCAGCCACCAGCCGATCGGCATGCCGACGACCCAATAGGCGAACAACGTGATGCCCATCGGCACGCGCGTGTCCTTGAGCCCGCGCAGGGCACCGTTCGATGCCACCTGGATGCCGTCCGAGAACTGGAAGAACCCCGCCAGGATCAGCAGCTGCGAGGCCATCGCGATGACCGCCGCATCGCCGGTGTACAGACGGGCAATGGCCTCGGGAAAGGCCAGCATCACGCCGGACGAGACGAACTGCGTGACGAGCACGAGCGCGATGCCGGACAAGCCTGCGTAGCGGACGCCCGCCACGTCGCGACGCCCCGCCGCGTTGCCCACGCGCACGGTGATCGCCATCGACAAGCCGAGCGGCACCATGAAAGCCACGGAGGCCACGTTGAGCGCGACATGGTGGCCGGCCGTGACCGTTTCGCCGAGGCGGCCGATCAGCAGGGCGACCGCGACGAACAGGCCCGCCTCCATCAGGAGGGTCACAGCCATCGGCAACCCGATGTGCAGCAGCTTGCCGATCTGCCGGAAATCCGGTTTCGCCATGCGCCCGCGCAGGTGCAGGTCGCGGTAGTTGCGATGCTTCAACACGTAGATGGCGAAGCCGAGCATCTCGGCCCAGAGGACCACGGCCGTGGCGATGCCACTGCCGCGCGCGCCCATGACCGGGAAGCCGAGCTTGCCGTACATCAACACGTATCCCAGCGGAGCGAGCAGGACAAGGCCGCCGAAGCTGAAGTACATCGACGGCCTCGGCATCGACAGCCCCTCGGAAAGGCCGCGCAGGGCGAAGTACGTCGTCAGCGCGGGTGCCGCGAAGCAGATGGCGTGGAGGAACGCTTCCACGTCGGGACGCATGGAGGCCACCACGCCGAACAGCACCATCAGCGGCGACGCGTGCCATACCGCGACGCCGAGCAGCAGGCCGATGCCCCAGGCGATGTAGAGCGCCTGGTGGAACACGGGACCGACCTCGCCGCGCCGTCCCGCGCCGTCGAGCTGCGCGACGGTCGGGGGCACGGCCATCATCGTGCCGATGCCGGTGACGATGGCGAGCACCCAGATGCTGGCGCCCGTCACCACGGACGCCTGCGTGTGCGCTGCCTGGTGGCCGGCGAGCACGGCGTCGACGACGTTCGTGCCGATGGCGGAGAGTTGCGCGACGATCATCGGCAGGGCCAACCTCAGGGTGGCGCCGATTTCTCGCTGCGCCCGTGCGCGGTCGATGGTCATGGGGCGTATGAGGACAGGGGGCCGCCCATTGTAGCGGCTGCCGTGCCATCATCCGCACCCGGAAGGGGACAACCCGGGGAACTTCGATGAACCAACTGACGCCGTCGTCCGGCCTGCGCTGCGCCAATTGCGGCGAGGAACTCAAGGGCGAGTTCTGTCACGGCTGCGGCCAGTCGATCAAGAGCGTGATCCGGCCGGTCTCGCACATGCTCGAAGATGCCGGCGACCTGTTCTTCCACATGGATGAGCGCATCGTCCACACGCTGCCGCCGCTGTACACGAAGCCGGGCTTCCTCACCCTCGAATATTTCTCGGGACGCCGCGTCCGCTACATCGCGCCGTTCCGGCTGATGTTCGTGTTCTGCCTCCTGGCGTTTTTCTTCTTGCACCTCGCGATCAGCGACGCGCACTTCGATACCGGTTCGCACGCAGGGGCGCCTGCGAAGGACGACGTCTCGGCTCTCCACGCCGCGGCGACGGCCGAAGAGGTGCGCACGCTCTACCAGGGGCAGATGGAGGAGTTGGACGCGGCGAAGGCCGCGCCCGACCTCCCGGCACCTGCGCGTGCCGCCATCGGTCTCAGCCAGGACATGGTCCGCGACGCGGCCAATCGCCGCCTTGCCGAGCTGAAGGCCGATCCGATCACGCCCGACACCAATGCCGAAACCGGCGCCGTGAAACGCAGCCACCGGAAAGCGAATGGCTGGTTCGTCGGGCCGACCACCGTCGACATCGCCTGGCTACCGGATGTCGTGACGCGCCGGTTGGCGCTCGGCATCGCCCACTTCAAGGCGAACATCGCCGAGGTCCTGGATGGCGGGCCGGGGAAGGCGGAGGCGATCCGGCGGATCAGCGAAGGGTTCTTCGGCGTGCTCCCGCAGACCCTGCTGGTGATGATCCCGGTGTTCGCGCTGATCCTGAAGTTGTTCTATGCCTTCAAGCGGCGGCTCTACATGGAGCACGTGATCGTGGCACTGCACAGCCACGCCTTCCTGTTCATTTCCCTCCTCGGCCTGATGCTGCTGGGCTTCGCCAAGGACGCCATCCATCCGCATTTCGCGCTGGGAAGTACCGTCATCCTGTTCGTCCAGATGGCCATGTGGGCCTGGATGCCGGTGTACCTGCTGATCATGCAGAAACGCGTCTATCGCCAAGGCTGGCCGATGACCCTCCTGAAGTACTGGCTGATAGGCAGCGTCTATTTCTGGCTCGTCCTGTTCGCCCTGTGCATAGCGGTCGTACTCGGCGCCGCGCACTAGGATTTTTTCCTACGCGGCAGGGGGTTGTGCACAGGCCGGGACCCCCCTTCGCGTTTGTCAAGATGGAATGGAGAGGCGGTGAACACGGCCCAACGGCCGATTCTTAAGCCATTGATTCTTAGGTACATTTCAGCTTGGTTAAAATGTACGCAAGCTAACCGGAATGGCCCAACCACGCGCCTTGGATGGCTTCCATCCGAGGCTCATCCACAGAGTTATCCACAGCGCTTGTGGATAACACGGAAAGCGGTCCGGGGGCGGGCACTTACAGCTTCTTCTTCCCTTCCGGCACTCCATTCTCGGGCAAACCCATGTGTGGCTGGTCAATCATTGACCAGCGCTTTCGGCATCTCCCTTTAAACTAGGCCTCGCATGATTCCCGTCCTTCGAGTCGCCCTCCCGGTGCCGCTGCCCACGCTGTTCGACTACCTGCCGCCCGCGGTCGGCGAGGCCGTGGCGGGTTCCCGGGTGCGCGTGCCCTTCGGGCGGGGGGAGATGGTGGGCGTGGTGGTCGACGCGTCGGCCGAGGCGGCGGTGGGCGCCGGGCGCCTGAAGCAGGTGCGCGAGGTCCTCGATCCGTACCCCCTGCTGGACGACGAGCTGATGGCGACGCTCGCCTGGGCGGCGGACTACTGGGCCGGCGCGCCCGGCGAGGCGTTCGCCAATGCCCTGCCCCTCGCCTTGCGGGAGCCGAGGGCCTTGCCTGCGACCGGTCGCGAGGCGTGGGCGCTCACGCTGCAGGGCCGCGCCGCCCGAGACGCCAGGAGCCGCAAGGGTGGTTCCGCTGCCCTCCTCGACGCGCTGTACGACGGGCCGCGGGCCGCCGATGACCTGGCGCTGGCAGTGCCCGCCTGGCGCCCGGCGGCGCGCCGCCTGCTCGAGGCGGGACTGGTCGAGAAGCTCGACCTCGAGGGGTCGGCGCTGCCGGCCGCGTCGGCGCCCGGCCCCGCCCTGAGTGACGAGCAGGCGGCCGCGGTCGCTGCCATCGGCGAAGGATTCGGCAGTTTCCAGGCGTACCTGCTGGACGGCGTGACGGGCAGCGGCAAGACCGAGGTCTACCTGGCGCTGATCGAGCGGGCGCTCGCGCAGGGAAAACAGACCCTGCTCCTCGTCCCCGAGATCGGCCTCGCGCCGCAGACGGTCCGCCGGCTGCGCGAACGGCTCGGCGTGGCGGTGGAAGTGCTGCATTCGAACCTGGCCGAGGGCGAGCGCGCACGCGCCTGGCTCCGGGCGCGCAACGGCACGGCACGTGTGGTGCTCGGCACCCGCTCGGCGGTGTTCACGCCACTGCCGCACGCCGGACTGATCGTCATCGACGAGGAACACGATCCTTCCTATAAGCAGCAGGAAGGCTTCCGCTACCACGCACGCGACCTGGCCCTGGTCAGGGCCCGCGCGCTCGACGTGCCGGTCGTGCTGGGCTCGGCCACGCCGTCGCTGGAGACGCTCGGCAACGTCCAGGCCGGGCGCTACAGGCGGCTGGTCCTGCGGGCGCGGCCGGGCGCGTCGCAATCCACGCGCGTGCAGATCGTGGACATGCGCGCCCAACGACTCGACCACGGCCTGTCGCCAACGCTCGTACACGCGGTGGCGGCGTGCGTCGAACGCGGCGAGCAGGCGCTGGTCTTCCGCAATCGGCGGGGCTACGCCCCCGTGCTTCTCTGTCACGACTGCGGTTGGCACGCCGACTGCCCGCGCTGCGAGCGGCCCATGACCCTGCATGCGGGGCGCCGGCGGCTCATCTGCCACCACTGCGACAACACGGCAGCGGTGCCGGCGGCCTGCCCTGTCTGCGGCTCGGCTAACCTGAGCCCGCAAGGCCAGGGCACCGAGCGGCTGGAGGAGGCCCTGGCCGAACGCTTTCCGGACGTGCCCGTGGTGCGCATCGATAGGGAGACGACGCGGCGACGCGATGCCTTCGGCGACATCCTCGACAGTCTCCGCGAGGACAGGCCGGCCATCCTGGTCGGGACGCAGATGCTGGCGAAGGGCCACGACCTGCCCAACCTCACGCTCGTGGCCATCGTGGGCGTGGACGAGGGCCTGCACAGCGTGGACTTCCGCGCCGGTGAGCGGCTGGCCCAGCTCGTGGTCCAGGTGGCGGGCCGCGCCGGGCGCGCCAGCAAGCCGGGAAGCGTGCTGTTGCAGACGCACCACCCCGACCACGCGATGCTGCATACCCTGCTTCGCGGCGGCTATGCCGCGGTGGCGGAGAGCCTGCTCGAGGAGCGCCACCTCCTGGCGCTGCCACCGTTCTCGCACCAGGTCCTGCTGCGTGCGGACGCCCTGGGGCGCGCCGAGGTGAACGATTTCCTCGCCCAGGCGCATGCCGCGATCGGCGACCCGGGCGACCTGCGTGTCGCCGGGCCGATGCCGGCGCCCATGCCGTTGCGCGCGGGGCGCCACCGGGGGCAGCTGCTGGTCGAGGCCGCGTCGCGGGCGCGCCTGCACGCCTTCCTCCGACCCTGGCGGCAGGCCCTCCCCGGGCTTCCCGCCGCGCGCAAGGTGCGCTGGTCGCTGGACGTGGATCCGATCGACCTCTATTGATTCGAGGGGCTTTCGCTCACACCTCTTGGATATCTGTGAACCGAAACGTATGGATGCCTACATTTGCTCCGCGTTCGGCGCGACAATAGACGTCTTATCAGGTAACGGAACCCCCAACGTGACCAGCCAACTCGAGCAACTGCGCAAGATCACCACCGTCGTGGCCGACACCGGCGACATCTCCGCCATGAAGAAGTACAAGCCGGAGGACGCGACCACCAATCCGTCGCTGCTCCTGAAGGCCGCCGCCATCCCGGAGTACGCCGGCTACATCGACGAAGCCATCCAGTGGGCGAAGTCGCAGAGCAACAGCCGCGACAGCCAGCTGACCGATGCCAGCGATCGCTTGTCCGTGCTGATCGGCCGCGAAATCCTCAAGATCGTCCCGGGTCGCGTTTCCACCGAGGTGGATGCCCGCCTGTCCTTCGACACGCATGCCTCCATCGACAAGGCTCGCCGCCTGGTCGGTTTCTACGAGGACATCGGCATCAAGCGCGAGCGCATCCTCATCAAGCTCGCGTCCACGTGGGAAGGCATTCGCGCCGCCGAACAGCTGCAGAAGGAAGGCATCAACTGCAACCTGACGCTGCTCTTCAGCTTCGAACAGGCCGTGGCCTGCGCCGAGGCCGGCGTGTTCCTGATCTCGCCGTTCGTCGGCCGCATCTTCGACTGGTATGTCGAACACACCGACAAGAAGACGTATGCACCCGAGGAAGATCCGGGCGTCCAGTCGGTGCGCCGCATCTACGACTGGTACAAGCTGCACGGTTTCGAGACCGTCGTGATGGGCGCCAGCTTCCGCAACATCGGGCAGATCCAGGCCCTCGCCGGTTGCGACCGCCTCACCATCTCGCCGGACCTGCTGAAGCAGCTCGACGAGACCAACGAACCGCTGCCGGTCGCGTTGAAGGACAGCGGTCGCCGCGAATCGGCCGCGGTGAAGATCGACGAAGCCAAGTTCCGCTGGGGCCATAACGAGAATGCCATGGCCACCGACAAGCTCGCCGACGGCATCCGCAAGTTCGCGGCTGACCAGCGCAAGCTCGAGGAGCTGCTGGGGGCGAAGCTTTAAGCTCCAGCGATTCGAGCGAAGGGAAAGAACGAAGGGGCCGCAAGGCCCCTTCTTCGTTTGTGGGATCCAAAGCGGCGATGCTTTAAGCGCTCCAACCGCCGCCGAGCGCGCGGACCAGTTGCACGCTTGCGCGCAGTTGCCGGGTTTCAAGGTCGATCACGCTGCGGCGTGCGTCGAGCGCCGCGGTCTGGGCCTGGACCACGTCCAGGTAACCGACGGCGCCTTCACGGTAGCGATTGAGCGAGAGGTCAACCGAGCGCTGGGCCGCGTCGGCCGCGGCACGTTGGTCGACGAGGGCGGTGCCGAGGTCGCGCAGGAGGGTGAGGTTGTCTTCCACCTGGGCGAAGGCATTGAGCACGACGTCCCGGTATTGCGCGCCGGCCTCGTCCGTCGCCGCCTTGGCCGCCTCGACGCCCGCCTTGCGACGACCGCCGTCGAACACGCTCAGCAGCACCGTGGGGCCGATCGCCCAAAAGCGATTCGGCGCCGTCGCGATGCTGCCCCAGCGATCGCTTTGCCAGCCGCCCTGCCCGTCGATCGTCAGCTGCGGAAAGAACGCCGAACGCGCGATGCCTATGCGAGCGTTCGCCGCGGCCGTGCGTCGCTCCGCCGCGGCGATGTCCGGCCGGCGCTGCAGGATCACGGAAGGCACGTCCAGCGGGATCGTCGGCACCTTCACCGATGCGTCGTCGGTGGCGAGCGAGAAGGCCGACGCGGAATCGCCCACCAGCACCGCGATCGCATGCAGCACGAGCGAACGCTGCGCCTGCGCCTGGGTCAGCTGCGACTTCGCGTTCGACAGTTGCGTCTGCGCCCGCGCCACATCGAGCCCTGAAGCGATGCCGCCCTCATGACGCGACTGCGTCAACGCGAGGGCCCGCGCAAACGCCGTGATGCTCTCGTCGAGCACCTTGATCTGGCGGTCGAAGCCGTTGAGCTGGAGATAGTTGTCCGCGAGCTGGGCCTGCAGGCTCAGTTGCACCGACGCGAGATCGGCTGCCGAGGCCGCTTCTTCCGCGGTGCCCGCGGTCACTGTGTCGCGCACGCGGCCCCAGAGGTCGACTTCGTAATCGAGCTGCGCCCCGATGGTGTAGGAGTTGTAGTTGCTGGGCGAGGTCGCGCCCCGCAACGGCCGCGTGTCGGATTCCCGGTTCCATTGGGCGTTGGCATTGAGCCCGATCTGCGGAAACAGGCCCGCGCGAACCTGGCGAGTGAATGCTTCCGACTGCTCGTAATGCGCCAACGCCGCGGCGAGCGTCGCGTTGTTCGTCAGCAGCTTCGCCTGCAAGGCATCGAGGCGTGCATCGCCGTAAAGCCTCCACCAGCCGTTGCGGTCGAGCCGGTCGGCGGGCTTCGCCTCGGTCCACGGTGTGTCCGCATTGGCATAGGCCGGCGCGACCGGCACGTCGGGTGCCTTGTATGTGGGGGTCAGGGAACAACCGGAGAGAGCCGCGGCGACCAGCATCGCGACGACGTTACGCCTTGGCATGGTCGCCATCCGCCTTTGCCGTCACGCGCACGCTGTCGCCATCCGCCAGTCCATCGGGTGGGTTCTCGATCAGGCGATCGCCTGCGGCGAGGCCCGAACCCAACTGCACCGATTTACCGAAGTCGCGCGCGATGGTCACGACCTTGAAGGTAACCTTGTTCTGCGCGTCGACGGTGGCGACGCGCAGCCCTTTGTCGTCGAAGACCAGCGCACTGGCGGGCACGCGCAAGAGAGCGGTGTCGGCAGGCAGGTCGAACGTGACGCTGGCATAGCCGCCCGGAAGCAACTTGCCGTCGGCGTTGTCGACCGAGACCTGGACGAGCGTGGTGCCCGACGCGGCGTTGATCGCGGACGAAGTGGACTCGACCGTGCCCGAGAACGTCTTCCCGGGGTATTCCGGAACGGCCAGCTTCACGGTGGCGCCCGCGCGAATCGACGGCACGTAGTTCTGCGGCACGTTCACGTACATGCGCAGCTTATGCACGTCCGAGACGACGAACAGTTCCTGGCCACCGCCACCGGCGTTGATGAGCGCACCGACATCGGTCTCGCGCGCCGTCACCACGCCGTCGAAGGGCGCCACCAGCTTCGCGAATCCCTTCAGCGCCTGGATCCGCTCGAGGTTCGCCTGCGACGCCTGGGCGAGTGCGTGCTTGGCGTCGTAATCGCCGGTCTTCTCGTCGACTTCCTGCCGTGACACCGAGTCCGAATCGCGCATCGCCTGCCAGCGCTTCGCCGTGGTGAGCGCCAGTGCCTCGTTGGCGCGAGCGCTCGCAAGGTCCGCCTTCGCCTGGAGCAGTTGCTGGTCGAGGTCGGGCGTTTCGAGTTCCGCGAGCAACTGGCCTGCCTTCACCTTCTGGCCGATGTCCGCCTTCCAGTACTTAAGGTAGCCGCTCGTGCGCGCGAAGATCGGCGCGCGCGCATAGGCCTGCAGACGGCCGGGAAGATCGAGCTGCGCACCGCCCTGTCCGCCTTCGGGCGAGACGATACTGACGGTCGGTACGGCCTGTGCGTCGGTCCATTCGCGCAACTTGCGCGAATCGTTGGCGCGTGTCGCCACGCCGGCCACGACGATGGCAAGGACGACGATCGCGGCGATGACGCCGGCGAGGCGAAGCCGGCGCGGTGGCGGTTGGTGCAGGGTGTCAGGCGACATGGACAGGCTCTCCGGAAGCGTTCGCCGGGGTGGAAGACGGATGGCCGCGGCGGCCGTGGACGATGCTGAAAACGATGGGTACGAAGAACAGCGTGGCGGTGGTGGCGAAGATCAGGCCACCGATCACGGCGCGGCCGAGCGGCGCATTCTGCTCGCCGCCTTCACCCAGGCCGAGGGCCATGGGCGCCATGCCGATGACCATTGCCAGCGCGGTCATCAGCACGGGGCGGAAGCGAACGAAGCCACCCTCCAAGGCCGCCTTCATCGCGTCGCCATGCTCGGCGAGGCGCTCGCGGCAGAAGCTGACGACCAGGATCGAGTTCGCAGTCGCCACGCCCATGCACATGATGGCGCCGGTGAGCGCCGGCACGGACAGCGTGGTATGCGTGGCGAACAGTATCCAGATGATTCCCGCGATGGCCGCCGGAAGCGCGGTGACGATGACGAAGGGGTCGCTCCAGGACTGGAAGTTCACCACGATGAGCAGGTAGATCAACACGATCGCGCCGAGCAGGCCAAAGATCAGGCCCGAGAAGGCGTTGTTCATGGTCTGCACCTGGCCCAGGAGCGCTGTGCTCGACGCCTTCGGCAGGAATTTCCGGTTGGCGTCGACGACCTTCTGGATGTCCGCCGCGACGGCGCCGAGGTCCCTGTCCTGCGTGGTGGCGAAGATCTCCACCATGGAATTGATGTTGTACTGGCTCACCACCGAACTCATGGCGGTGCGCGATACGGAGGCGAAGCCACCGAGGATCTGCGCACCCGCCGTGCCGGTGCTCGGACTGATGGGTACGTTCTCGAGGTCGGGCAGGCTGTCGATGCTGTATTGCGGGGTCTGCATCACGATCGGGTACGACACGCCGTTCTTCGGGTTGAGCCAGAAGGTCGGGGCGACCTGGCTCGACCCGGCGAGGTTCACGCCGAGGCTGGCCGTGACGTCGCGCTCGGTGATGCCGACCTGTTGCGCACGGCTGCGATCCACGTCCACGTTGAAGGCAGGGCTGCCCTGCGACTGCTGGATGCGCGCGTCGACGACGCCCGGCACACGGCGGATCTCGCGCAGCAGGCGATTGGCGTAGGTGAAGTTCGCCGATACGTTGGGTCCGCGGATCTGCAGGTCGATCGGCGCGGGCGAGCCGAAGTTGAGGATCTGGCTGATGATGTCCGCCGGCGGGAACGAGAACGTAGCGCCGGGGAACTGGCGCGGCAACGTCTCGCGCAGCTGGCGAACATAATCGGCCGTCGGTGCATGTCCTTCGTTGAGCGCGATCTGGATGTCGCCGTCCTGCGAGCCGATGGTGCCGGTGTTGTTGTAGGTCGTGTTGATGCCCGAGACCGGCTGGCCCATGTTGTCCACCACGGTGCCCAGGTCCTCCTTCGGAATGACCTTGCGCACGGCCTCGTTGACCTGCGCGAAGAGGCGCGCCGTCTCCTCGACACGCGTGCCGATCGGTGCACGCACGTGCATCAGGATCTGTCCACCGTCCACCGCCGGGAAGAAGTTTCGCCCCAGCATCGGCACGAGAAGGAACGACAGCAACACGAAGCCGAGGAACCCGATCGTGAAGACCTTGCGGTGGAGTAGCGCCATTTCGAGCAGCACGTGGTAGCTCGCACGCACGCCCTCAAAGCGCTTCTCGAAACCGCGCTGGAAACGGACCAGCGGGTTGCGCGACACCTTCCCGTGCTCGCCGTGCGGGTCGTCGTGGGCATGCGGCTTCAGGAGGTACTTCGCCATCGTCGGCACGAGCGTGCGCGAGAGGATGAAGGACGCGATCATCGCGAACATCACGGCCTCGGCCATCGGCACGAAGAGGAAGCGCGCCACGCCTTCGAGGAAGAACATCGGCACGAACACGATGCAGATGCACAACAACGAGACGAAGGCCGGTGTCACGATCTGCGCCGCACCGTCGAGGATGGACGTCTCCACGTCCTTGCCCTGCTCGAGGTGCCAGTTGATGTTCTCGATGGTCACCGTGGCGTCGTCGACGAGGATGCCTACGGCAAGTGCCAGGCCGCCCAGCGTCATGATGTTCATCGTCTCGCCGATGGCCGACAGCGCGGCGATCGAGCCGAGGATCGCGAGCGGGATGGACGTGGCGATGATAACGGTGGAGCGCCAGCTACCGAGGAACAGCAGGATCATGAGGCTGGTGAGGGCCGCGGCAATGACGCCTTCGCGCGCCACGCCTTCGATCGCGGCGCTGACGAACAACGACTGGTCGCCGATCGGCGCGATGGTGAGCCCCGCCGGCAGGGCATCCTTCATGTCCGCGACGCGCTGCTTGATGCCGGCGATGATTGCCAGCGTCGAGGCCGAGCCGTTCTTCATCACCGTCATGAGCACCGAACGGTCGCCGTTGACGTGCACGATGTTGGTCTGCGGCGGCGAACCGTCGCGCACGTGCGCCACGTCGCGGATGAACACCGTGGCGCCGTTCGCGACCTTCACCGGCAGGTTGCCGAGATCGTCGATATCCGACGGCGAGTTATTGAGTTGCAGCGTGTACTCGTAACGCCCGATCTTCTGCGTGCCGACCGGCGTGATGAGGTTCTGCGCGGCAAGGGCGTTGGCCACGTCCTGCGCCGACAAGCCGCGCGCCTGGAGCGCCTGCGGGTCGATGTCGATCTGCACCTGGCGCGTCTTGCCGCCATACGGATAAGGGATGGACGCGCCCGGGACCGAGACCAGCTGGGGGCGGATGATGTTCTGGCCCAGGTCGGCGAGGTTCTGTTCGGTAAGGCCCTTGCCCGACAACGCCAACTGGATGATCGGCACCGTCGAGGCGTTGTAGTTGAGGATCAGCGGTGGGGTGATGCCCGGCGGCAGCTGTTTCAACAACGTCTGCGCCACCGCCGTCACCTGCGCGTTCGCGGTGCGGATGTCCGCGGTCGGCTGGAAGAAGATCTTGACGATGCCGAAGCCCTGGATCGAGTTGGCCTCGATATGCTCGATGTCGTTCACCGTGGTCGTGAGCACACGCTCGAACGGCGAGGCCACGCGACCGGCCATCTGGTCGGGAGGCAGCCCCGTGAACTGCCAGACGACCGCGATCACGGGAATCTTGATGTCGGGGAAGATGTCCGTCGGCGTGCGCAGGGCGGAGAGCGGCCCGATGATGAGGATCAGCAGAGCGAGGACGACGAAGGTATACGGCCGCGTGAGCGCGATCCGGACGATGCCAATCATGGGGGGATGGATTCCGAGGCGTGTGTTGCGTCGCCGCGAAGTTTGCGCCGGCGGCATCTGCCGGCGTAGTTAAGATTTATTTAGGCGGCTGCCGGACAGGTCACCGAAAAGACCGCGCCTTTCTCGTTACCGCCGACGGAAAGCGAAAACCCGTGCAGTCGCACGATGGCGCTGACGATCGCCAAGCCCAATCCGCAGCCCGGTTTCGAACGCGTCTCGTCGCTGCGATAGAACCGTCGGAACACTGCTTCGCGCTCGTGCGGAGGAATGCCCGGTCCGGTATCGGCGATATCCACGCGCGCGCCGCCATCGAGGCTTGTCGACGCGATGAGGCGCACGGCGCCGCCGTCCGGCGTGAACTTGATGGCGTTGCCGACAAGGTTGGCGAAAGCCTCGAACATCAGTTGCCGGTCTCCGCGCAGCGCCGGCAGGCCGGCCAGTTCCAGCTCGAACCGCTGGCCCCGGTCCTCGGCCAGGGGTGCGTAGAACTCGTGCACGTCGCGCAGCACGGTGCAAAGGTCGATGTCCTCGAAGCATGCGCTGCGCTGGCGGTCTTCGAGTTCGGACACGCGCAGCAGGGCGCGGAAGCGCGAGAGCACCGTGTCGATCTCGCTCACGCAGGCGTCGAGTTGCTCGCCCTCTGGCCGGTCCTCGAACTGCTGCTGCAGGCGGTAGAGGCGTGTGCGCATCCGTGTTAGCGGCGTACGCAGGTCGTGCGCGATATTATCCGTCACGCCCTTCACTTCGCCGAGCAGCCGTTCGATTTCGGCAAGCGTGGTGTTGACCGTGCCCGCTAGCAGGTCCACCTCGTCGCCAACGCCACTTACCGGGAGACGCACGCTCAGGTCGCCTTCGCGGATCGGTTCCATCGCTTGCTGGATCGCGCGAATGCGCCGCGCCGGGCCGCGCGCGATCAGCACACCGCCCAGCACCCCGGGGATGAGGGTGAGCGAGAGCCCCCAGAGGAGCCCGTGGCGGATGATCGTGCCGATCCCGTCGATCGTGGCGCTTTCCTTGGCCACCACGAGGCGCGTGCCGTCGGGCAGTTCGCGAACGAGGCCGCGCACGCGGGCCGTCGTCGTGCGCGTGGGGCTGGCGAAGTTGGCGTCGAGCGAGCGGACGACGCCGTCCTCGTCCAGCTCCTTCGGCAGGGTGGCGATGTTGCCGGCGACGCGCCGGCCCTGGGCGTCGAAGAGGCCCATCCACATGGCGCCCTGCACGTCGATCTCGCTGGCGGCTTCCACCGTGGCGCGCATGTGGTGGGGATCGGTGCCTTCGAGGTAGCGGACGCGCGAGGCGAGCATCTGGTCCACCACGCCGCACAGGTAGCGCGACGTCTCCCACTGCACCACGCCCAGCAACACCACGCACCAGACGGCGAACAGCGCGCCGTAGATGATGATCAGGCGCGACGTGGCGGAACGCCAGGCGTCAGTCAGCGGGCGCAAGGACATACCCCGAGCCGCGCACGGTGCGGATGAGCGGCGAATGGCCGGCACCGTCGATCTTGCGACGGAGGCGGCCGATATGGACGTCGATGACGTTCGTGCCCGGATCGAAATGGAAGCCCCAGACGTGCTCGAAGATCATTTGTCGGGTGACCACCTGGCCCGCGTTGCGCATCAGGAACTCGAGCAGGCGGAACTCCGTGGGGAGCAACGTCAGCGCTTCCCCGCGGCGCTGCGCGTTGTGGCGGACGAGATCGAGTTCCAGGTCGGCGACGCGCAATCGCGTTTCGTTGCCGCCCTGGCGCCGGCGACGCAACAGCACTTCCGCGCGCGCAGCCAGTTCGTCGGGCGAGAACGGCTTGGTCAGGTAATCGTCGCCGCCGGCACGCAGGCCGCGCACGCGCTCGTCCACGTCGGAGAGCGCGCTGATCATGAGCACCGGCGTGTCCACGTCGCGCTGGCGCAGCGCGGACACGACGTCGATGCCGTCCATGCCGGGCAGCATGCGGTCGAGCGTGATGATGTCGTACCCGTCGGCGAGCGCGCGCGCGAGACCCTCGCGACCGTCGGCGACCCAGTCGGCGACGAGGCCGTGCGCACCCAGCTCCGCGACGATGTCGCGAGCGGTGACTTCGTCGTCTTCGATGACCAGTGCCCTGGGCATCCTGTTCTGCTCCTGTGGGGATGACGCCAACGGAAAACGGCCCCATGGAGGGGCCGTTCCGGATAGTACGCCGAACCGCGGACTCAGGCCGCGATGGCGACGCGCATCTTCTTCATGGCATTCGCCTCGATCTGGCGGATGCGCTCGGCCGACACGCCGTACTCGTCCGCAAGATCCTGCAGCGTGGCCTTGTTGTCCTCGGCCAGCCAGCGGCGCTGGATGATGTCGCGCGAGCGATCGTCCAGGTTGCCGAGCGCCGACGACAGCGCGCCCATCTGGTTGTTGCTGGCGTCTTCCTCGGCGAGGTTGTCGTACGGATCGGCGCCTTCGTCGACAAGGAACGCGGCCGGAGCCGGCTTATCGTCGTCGTCCGCATCGGCCGGAGCCTCGAAGCCGATGTCACGGCCCGAAAGACGCGATTCCATCTCGCGGACGGTGGCCTCGGGGACGCCCAGGTCGTTCGCGACCACGCGCACTTCCTCGGCGTTCATCCAGCCCAAGCGCTTCTTGCTCTTGCGCAGGTTGAAGAACAGCTTGCGCTGCGCCTTGGTGGTGGCGACCTTCACGATGCGCCAGTTGCGCAGGATGAACTCGTGCATCTCGGCACGGATCCAGTGCACGGCGAAGCTGACCAGCCGAACGCCCTGGTCCGGGTCGAAGCGCTTCACCGCCTTCATCAGGCCGATGTTGCCTTCCTGGATGAGGTCCGACAGCTGCAGGCCGTAGCCGTTGTAGCCACGGGCCACGTGGACCACGAAACGCAGGTGGGACATCACGAGCTGCTTGGCGGCGTCGAGATCGGCGTCGTCACGGAAGCGGCGCGCCAGCGACTGCTCCTCGTCAAGGCTGAGCACGGGAATGCGGTGCACGGCCGAGATATAGGAATCCAGACTGCCAACGACGCTCGGTAGCCCGTAATTCCGGGTGGCGAGGGCTTGGGACATGTGTGGAACCTCCTGAAAGTCTGTTCGCAGATTAGCAGTCCCGGAATGAGAGTGCTAAGCCAGCCCGAAGTTCATCGGTTAACTGTACGCAATGGTACAGAAATACCCCCGGCATGTCCAGAGCCTCGCACGTGCGGTTCAGGCGGGGACCAGGCGTAGCCCGATAATTCCAAACAGAATCAGTGCAATACAAGCGATACGGGCGGGCGTAGCTGAATCGCCGAGGGCGAGGATGCCCACGACGGCCGTGCCCACCGCGCCGATACCCGTCCAGACGGCGTAGCCGGTACCCACCGGAATGGTCTTCAGCGAGACCGACAGGAGGATGACGCTGGCGACGCCGGTAGCGACCGTGACGAGGGCGGGCAGCCAGCGCGTGAAGCCTTCGGACGATTTCATGGCGAAGGCGAAAACGATCTCGAGGAGACCGGCGGTAGCGAGCAGGAGCCAGGGCATGGGAAGGAGCCGAATCGAAGGGAGGACACATCGTGCGCCGTCGCTGTTCGCGCCCGGAGAGCCAAGATGCGCGTTTCCCGCCGGGCCATGCTCAAAGCAGCCTGGCGAGCCTCGTCCCGAGTTCCGCGGCGCGCGCCCGCGAGGCAATGTTGGTGAAGCTGACCAGCAACGCCGGCATGCCTTCACCTTCGACCATCCAGTCCGCCATGGCTTCACCGTACAACCCGTCCTCGCGCATGCGGGCCACCAGTTGCTCCGGCGACCAGCGACCCTCGAAGCGCAGGATCAGGTGCATCCCCCCCGGTGGCGAGTCGATACGCAGGCGGTCACCCAAGACATCCTTCAGGCCGCCGATCGTCGCCTCCCGTCGCTCGGCGTAGCAGCGGCGCATTTTCTGGATGTGGCGCGCGAAGTGCCCCTCGGCGACGAACGCCGCGGCGATGGCCTGGGTCAGCCAGGGCGTGTCGCCGGCGAACGTGTGGAAGACCTCGGCGAACCGCTGGACCTGCGCTTCCGGCAGTACGAGATAGCCAAGCCGGATGCCCGGGAACAGCACCTTGCTGAACGTGCCGGCATAGAGCACGCGCCCCTCGCCGTCGAGGCTTTTCAGCGCGGGCAAGGGCCGACTGACGTAGCGGTATTCGCCATCGTAATCGTCCTCCACGATCCAGGCGCCGGCGTCTGCCGCCCAATCCAGGAGGGCCAACCGCCGTGGCAACGAAAGCGACACGCCAAGCGGACTCTGGTGGGCGGGCGTGACGACGGCCATGCGGGCGGTCGGCGCCAGCCGCAGGCCCTCCGCGACGACGATCCCCTCGTGGTCGACGGGAACGGGCACACCCGCGACACCCCATTGCCCGAGCAAGTCCCGTGTGGGCGGGTAGCCCGGGTTTTCCAGCCACACGCGATCGCCCTCCTTCAACAAGGCGCGCGCGATCAGCCCCAACGCATGGCGATACCCCGCCGTGACGACCACCTGCTCCGATGAGCAATCGATGCCGCGCGAAACGCGCAGGTACGTGGCGATCTGGGCGCGCAGTCCAGGCAGGCCGAACGCGGGCGGGTTGGCCATGTCGGCGGGCTGCATGCTGCGTGCATGGCGCGCGCCCAGGCGTGCCCAGATCTTCCGGGGAAACATGTCGAGCGCCGGCAGGCCCATCTGGAAGGGCAGGATCGAATCCGCGCGAAAGCTCGGGGCGACCGTGTCGCCTCTCGCCCGCGGCGGTACGACCGCTACCGGCGCGCGCGGCTTGAGGCCGGGCGTCACGACGGTGCCGGCCTGTCCGCGCGCCTCGATATATCCCTCGGCGGCGAGCAGGGAATACGCGGTGTCGATGGTGCCCCGCGAGAGGCCCAGTTCCTGGGTGAGCGCACGCGCCGACGGGATACGGTCGCCCGGCTTGAGCACGCCACTCGCGATCGCGTCGCGGAACCGGTCGTAAATCTGCCGGTAGTAGGACTCTGTCGCCCTGGGATCCAGCGGTCGGATCGTGCTGTTCGTGCGGCTGCTCATGGGTGGTCGAATGATGGCATAGCCCGGATGTCGATTCTTGGACCTCGTGCCTGTGCCATGGATTCGTAGGATGCACCTAACCTTCCTACGCACCGGATGAGCCATGAAAATCCTGCACGTCAGCTGCAGCCCGCACGGGCAACGCGCGGAGAGCGACAAACTCGCGCGCAAGATCATCCTGCACTTGCTGATGGAACATCCGGAAGCGACGCTGTTGCAACGCGTGATCGGCGACGGCTCCATTCCGCACATCGACGCGAACTACGCCCTCGCTCAGCACTCCGGCACGGCGGAAGTCACCGGCGACGGATCGATGGCGCTTTCCGACATCCTTATCGGTGAGTTGGAAGAGGCCGATGTGGTCGTGATCGGCACGCCGATGCACAACTACAGCGTGCCCTCCTCACTCAAGGCATGGATCGACCACGTCGTTCGGGCGCGGCGCACCTTCCAGATCACGCCCGCGGGCAAGGTCGGCGGTCTGCGCGATCGACCGGTGTTCGTGGCCGTGGCCTCGGGCGGCCGTTTCTCGGGTGAGCACGTGCACCAGCCGGATTTCCTCACGCCGTACCTGCGGGCGATCCTGGGCATGGTCGGCTTGCATGACCTGACTTTCTTCACCGTCGAAGGCACGGTCGCCGCGCCGGCGGTCCTGGCGGAAACGCGGGCGCGGGCGGATCGGGCGCTGAGGGAGTTCTTCGCCGCTCGCGATCAGGCCGGCAGCGCGGAGCGGCTCGGCAACGACCAGTCCACCGGCGGCTCGCCGCGCGACACTAGGTACGCATTGGCCTTGGCAAAGTGACCGCAGCCCATGAAGCCGCGATGCGCGGATAGCGGCGAGGGGTGCACGCTGCGCAGGACGAGGTGCCGTTCGCCGTCGATCAACTGGCCCTTGCGCTGTGCATGGCTGCCCCAGAGCATGAAGACGAGGCCTTCGCGCTCACGGTTGAGCGCGGCGATGGCCGCATCGGTGAAGCCTTCCCAGCCCCGGCCCTGGTGTGAACCGGCGTTGCCCGCTTCCACCGTGAGCACCGCATTGAGCAGGAGCACGCCGCGGTCCGCCCACGGCGTAAGACAACCGTGGTCCGGGCGGGGGATGCCGAGGCAGTCCTCGATTTCCTTGACCATGTTCAGCAGCGACGGCGGCACGCGCACGCCCGGGCGAACGGAGAAACTGAGTCCGTGGGCCTGGCCGGGGCCGTGGTACGGGTCCTGGCCGAGGATGACGACGCGCACCTTGTCGAAGGGCGTATGCGCGAAGGCGTTGAAGATGTCGGGGCCGGGCGGATAGATGACCTTTCCCTGCGCCTTCTCCTCCCGGAGGAACGCCGATAGTGCGAGCATCTCCGGACGGTCGAGGTAGTCGCCGATCCTGGCTTTCCAGGATGGCTCCAGCTTCACCCGGTCGTTCAATGCGCCGTCCTTTCCCGCAGGTGCAAGGCGACGCGCAGCTGGAACAACAACTTCGTGATGAGCAGTTTTTCCTCGACCGGCTTCTCGACGAGGTCGTTCGCGCCGGCGCGCAGCAGCGCGGCCTGGTTGGCCGGGTTTTCGTCGCCGGTCATGACCAGCGTGGGCAATTGTCCCTTGCCGTAGCCGAACTCGTTGCGGATGCGCTCGACGAGGTCGCCGCCGGTGAGTTCGCCCTTGAGGCTGACGTCGGTCAGCACGACGTGCGCGCCGACCTCGCCCCGCTCGCGCGCTTGCCGCAGGTGCTGGAGCGCGTCCTCCGCGCTGATGACGTGGTGCACGGTCAGACCGTACTTTTCCATCATCCGCCGCGTCGCGAGTGCGACGACGCGACTGTCTTCCACGTAAAGCACCTCGCCTTCCGCGCCACCCTCCGGGCGTACGTAGCCGCGGATGAACTCGGCCAGCGCACCGAAGCCGAGGGATTTGTCGAAGTAATCGGTGACGAATTCTCCGAGCTCGCGACGGTGCAGCCGAGCCTCGACATCGCCGGACACGACGACGATCGGCATGTAGATCTGCGGCGTGGATTCGCGCACGAACCGTGCGACGTCGAGGCCGTCCATGTCGGGCAGGCGCAGCGCGACGGTGACGAAGTCGAAGACGCCTCGCTGGAGTTCGGCCTGGGCTTCCGCGCCCGTGGCCGCTCCGACGATCTCGACACCCGGCACCTCGGCCGCGACGACGCGCGCGATTAGCTGGCGGACGACCTTCGAGCCGTCCACCAGGAGAATGCGCGGCGTGGCGCCGGCAACACCCGAACCGATGTGAGATCCCACCTGCGCCCCCCTCTCAGCCCGCCGCGGCGCGGCGGATCTGCCGCGCGCTGACGAGTCGTGCACCGAGCCACCCCAGCACGGCCGAGGCGAAGGGTACCGAAAGCAGGAGCCATGCGGGGAGACCGCCAAAGCTGACACTGCCATCGTAGGCCGCCGCGAGCCGTCCGACCGGCCCGGCCATGGCCAATTCGAGCACGACGGCCAGCGCCACGGCGAGGACGCCCGCCAGGAAGCCGAGCCATATGCCCGCGTACAAATAAGGACGGCGGACGAACGGCCGGCTGGCGCCGATGAGCAGGAGGACGCCGATCTCGGCGCTGCGGCTCTGGATGTCCACGCGGATGGTGTTGCCGACCACGAGCAGGGCGGCGATCCCGAGCAACAAGGCGAGAAGGCCGACCGCCCGGCTGCCCACGCCGACGATGGCATCGAGTCGCTGTCGCCACGCGCCCGTGTCCTGGACCATGTCGACGCCCGGCGTGGCTTTCATCGAGTCGACGAGCCGGTTCACTTCCTCGATCGACAAGCCGGGCTTCGGCTGCACGGAAAGCACATAAGGCAACGGGTTGGCGTCGAGCGACTGCAGGGCACCGGAGAAACCCTGCACCTCGGCCAGTTCATCGAGGCCATCCTTCGGCGTGCGCACGACGATGTCCGCCACTTCCGGACGGCCGCGCAGCGCGGAGGCGGCGGTTTCCGCCATGCCGGCATTCTGTCCCGGCTTCATGAAGGCGCTGATGGACTGGTTGCGCCCGAGCGCATCGCCCATCCGCTGCACGTTGCCGAGGAGCAGGTAGAAGGTGAGCGGCAGGGCCAGGGCGACGCCCATCACCGCCACCGTGAGCAGGGTGCCCAGCGGCCGCGCACCGAGCCGGCGCAGGCTGATCGACATGCTCCACGCGTGGTGCTCACGCCAGGCCCCTACCTTGCGTGGACCGCTGCGCCGCGTCTTCTCCGGCTCCGGAGTCCTGCGGGATTCGCGAACCGCGTTCATACGACCTCCGTGGCGGGCACGTCGGCGACGAGCTTGCCGTGGTCGAGCACGACGACGCGTTTCTTCATTCGTTTGATCAGCATGAGGTCATGGCTGGCGACGAGGACGGCCGTGCCGACGGCCTGGAACTCGGCGAACAAGGTCATGATTTCCATCGCCAGCTGCGGGTCGAGGTTGCCCGTGGGCTCGTCGGCGATGAGGACCGCGGGCTTGGCGACGATGGCGCGAGCGATGCCCACGCGCTGCTGCTCGCCCGTCGACAGCGCCTCGGGCAATTGTTTCTCGTAGCTGAGCAGCCCGACCTTTTCGAGCGCGGCGCGCACGCGACGGCCGCGATCGGCCGGAGACACGCCCGCGATGATCAACGGCAGTTCCACGTTGGCGAAGACGCTGCGGTCGAGCAGCAGGCGATGGTCCTGGAAGACCATGCCGAGCTTGCGCCGCACCCGGGGAACATCGCCGGGGCGGACCGTGTTGAGCTTCTGGCCGTCGAGGGTGACCACGCCGTTGGTGGGTCGTTCGATCATCGCCAGCAGCTTGAGCAACGTGCTCTTGCCGGCACCGGAGTGCCCGGTGACGAAGGCCATTTCGCCCGCGTCCACGTGGAACGACACGTCGGTAAGGGCCTGGTGACCGCCCTCGTACCGTTTGCTCACCAGATCGAAACCGATCACCGCGTTACCCGTTGGCCGTGGAGCTCCAGAGGATAAGGGATGTACTACAACCTGTGGGAGCCGCTTGAAAACATGTAGGAGCCGCCATAGCGACGAGGCACCTTCCCCTCGCCGCTATAGCGGCTCCTACAGAAGCAGGGCTTAGCGACCGCCGAACAGGCGCCCGATGCGGCGCAGGAGGCCCATCTTTTCCTTGGTCGGCTGCGCGGCCGGCGTCGGCGTCGAAGCCGGTCGGCTGGCAGTGACCTGGCGCGACGGGCGACGGGCGGGGTTCGCCTGGCCTTCGGCGTGGCGCGGCGCCCCCTGCCTGGCGCCCTCGGCGCGCGCGCGATTGCCGTTCGCCGCGCCACCGCCGTTGGCAGCGTCCTGGCCATTCTCGGCAGTCCGGCCGCTCGTCGCGCCCTGGCCATTCTCGGCACCCTCGCGAGCACCGCGGCCACGGCCGCCACGACGGCGGCGGCGCTTCTTGCCCGCGCCATCGGCCGCCATCGCTTCGGCGGCGGCGGGCAGCTCGGCGACGGTTTCAGCAACCACGACCGTCTTCATCGGCACTTCGGTCGGTGTCCCGGCAGCGGCCGGACGATCCTCGCGCGGCGGGCGCGGACGGCGCTCGCGGCTGCCGGAACGGTCTCCGGAACGCGGGCCGCCACGACCATCGCGACCACCACGGCCGCCCTTCTCCGGCGGGGCGCCGCGGGTGGGGATATGGCCACCGGTGTCGTTCGGATCGTCCACCTCGTCCTGCACGCCGTCGGCGCGCGGGCGGGGTGCGGGCATCACCAGCATCTTCGCCTCGATCGAGGCGGTGGGGATCTTCTGGTTGATGTAGGTCTCGATGTCCGGCAGGCCCATCGCGTAGAGGTCGCAGGCGAAGCTGATCGCGTCGCCCTCGGCACCGAGGCGCGCGGTGCGGCCGATGCGGTGGACGTAGTCCTCGGCATCCTGCGGCAGGTCGTAGTTGAAGACGTGGCTGACCGCGGGAATGTGGAGGCCGCGGGCGGCGACGTCGGTGGCGACCAGCAGATCGATCTGCCCTTCCTGGAACCGCTGCAGCAGCTTCTGGCGCTTCACCTGCGGCACGTCGCCGGAAATGGCGCCGACGCGGAAGTTGTGCCGCTTCAGGCGATCCGTGATGCGCTCCGCGGCGGCCTTGGTATTGACGAAGATGATGCTGCGCTCGGCCTTGCTCTCCTCGAGCAGGTTGAACAGCAGCGGCATCTTCTCTTCCTTGGACGGGAAGTAGACGACCTGGCGGACGCGGTCGGCGGTGATGTTTTCCGTCTCCACCACCAGCTTCTCGGCTTCGTGCATGTGCTCGTAGGCGAGTTCCAGCACGCGATGGCTGAGGGTGGCGGAGAACAGCAGCACCTGGCGCTGCTCGCGCGACGGCAGGCGGCGGAAGATGAAACGCACGTCCTTGATGAAGCCGAGGTCGAACATGCGGTCCGCCTCGTCGATGACCATGACCTCGACGCTGCCGAAGCCGAACACGTCCTGCTTGTAGTAATCGAGCAGGCGGCCCGGCGTGGCGATGATGATGTCGCAGCCGTCGCGCAACTGCTGGCGCTGCTTGTCGTAGTCCACGCCGCCGTAGATCAGGGCGCTGCGCAGGCCGGTGGCCTTGCCGATGGCCTGGAAATCCTTTTCGATCTGGATCGCCAGTTCGCGGGTGGGCGCGATGACGAGGGCGCGGGGGTCGGCGTCCTTCCGATCCGGGTGCGCCGGGTTCTTCAGGAGGCGGTCCATCAGCGCGACCAGGAAGGCGAAGGTCTTGCCGGTGCCGGTCTGGGCCTGGCCCGCGACGTCGCGCCCGGCCAGGGCGACGGGAAGCGTCAGCGCCTGGATGGGGGTGCAACGGGTGATGCCCGCGGCGGCAAGGCCTTGCTGGAGCAGCGGATGGAGGTCGAGGTTTTCGTAGAAGACGTCGGTGAGAACGGTTTGGGACATGTGGAATGAAGGGCCTGGAAGCTCGCGCCACGCTGGCGGGGCGCCGTCCCGGCGGCATGAGGAGCCCACGGGACAGGGAAGGTCCGGCCGGGTCACGGGAGTGTCGGGAGGGGCCGGTTGCCAGTCCGGCGGCCTGCGACGCGCCCGGCGCGCGAAGGCCGGAGGCGATGGTGGCCGCACCCGAGGGTTCCCGCTGGCATAGGTGAACCGGCTCGGAAAACCGGTTTACCTATGTCAACGGAAACCACCCGCCGGCGACCTTGAATTGCTTGAATCGCGCCCCTAGTTGGGTTGGAATGAGGGCCGCCGGCTGCAATGGCCAAAGACCTTCGGTTCCGGTTGGACCCGCGACATGGGGCTCCTTAGTGTAGCCGATGCGAGCGTCACGGTCGTCAACCCCCCTTCCACCCCTGTTTTGGAGATCATGGTGAGCGACAAGATCACCCATACGAGCGACGCCGCGTTCCAGAAGGACGTCCTCGATTCCGACACCCCTGTCCTGCTCGACTTCTGGGCGGAGTGGTGCGGCCCCTGCAAGTCGATCGCCCCGGTCCTCGACCAGCTGGCCGACCAGTACGACGGCAAGCTGAAGGTCGTGAAGATCAACATCGACGAGAACCAGAACACGCCGCGCCAGTTCGGCGTCCGTGGGATCCCGACCCTGATGGTCTTCAAGGGCGGCAAGGTCGAGGCGACGCAGATCGGCGCCGTCGGCAAGAGCCAGCTCGACCAGATGATCCAGAAGGCGATCTGATCGCCCTGCTCCACTCCGCCGCCGCGTGAGGCGCTTTACGCCGCGCCTCACGCGATGCTAGGCTCTAGGAGTTCGCCGGGACACCGCTTGTCCCCCACGCTGCGAACCCTCTCCCATTCTTCTTCCAACGGCGCCCCGTGAGGTTTGCCCGTGTCCGATATCGAAACCAAAGACTCCATCGACGCCAAGGGCGCCGGCGACCAGCCAGCGACCGAACCGCGTCCCCGCACCCGTCGCAAGGCGCCGGCCGCCGAAGCTCCGGCGGTCGAGACGAGCGCTCCGGCGCCCGCTCCCGCCAAGCCCGCGCCGTCGCCTGCACCGGCGCCCGCCCCGCAGGCCGAGCTACAACTCGGCAGCCCGTCGGCGCCACCCGCGCTCCCTCCCCTGCCGCAGCCCCAGTCCGAGGCGCGTGACGGAGGGCAGCAGGGCCAGGCGCAAGGGGGTGGCCAGCAGCCGCCGCGCGGCGACAACCCGAACCAGCAACAGAACCGCAATGACCGTAACGAGCGCGAAGGCCGCGGCCGCCGTCGCCGGAACGAGCGCAACCAGCAGCGCCAGGGTGGCGGCGGTGGCGGTGGCGGTGGCGGCGGTGGCAACGGGGGCGGCAACTACCAGCACCCGCGCAACAACAACGGCTATCCCGTCGACGACGACGAGAACGCCGATGCCGGCAGCAACGATCGCCTGATCAACCTGACCGAGCTGAAGCGCAAGAACTCGATCCAGCTCCTCGAGTTCGCGGAATCGCTCGGCGTGCGCGAGGGCGTGGCCCGCCAGCGCAAGCAGGACGTGGTCTTCAACATCCTCAAGGCCCATGCCCGCTCCGGCGGCGGCATCTGGGCGGAGGGCGTGCTCGAAATCCTCCAGGACGGCTTCGGCTTCCTGCGTTCGGCGGACGAGTCCTACCTGGCCGGTCCGGACGACATCTACGTCTCGCCCAGCCAGATCCGCCGCTTCAACCTGCGCACCGGCGACTACATCACCGGACGCGTCCGCCATCCCAAGGAAGGCGAGCGCTACTTCGCGATGCTCAAGGTCGACGACATCAACGGCGATCCGCCGGAGGCGTCGAAGAACAAGCTGCTGTTCGAGAACCTCACGCCGCTGTTCCCGCGCAAGGCGTTCAAGCTCGAGCGCGGCAACGGTTCCACCGAGGACATCACGGGCCGCATCCTCGACCTGGTCGCGCCGATCGGCCGTGGCCAGCGTGGCCTCATCGTCTCCCAGCCGAAGTCGGGCAAGACGATGATGCTGCAGAACATCGCCCAGGCCATCCAGTACAACCATCCCGACGTCCACCTGATCATGCTGTTGATCGACGAGCGTCCGGAAGAAGTCACGGAAATCGCCCGCACCGTTCGCGCCGAAGTCATCAGCTCCACCTTCGACGAGCCGGCCGTGCGCCACGTGCAGGTCGCCGAGATGGTGATCGAGCGGGCCAAGCGCCTGGTCGAGCACAAGAAGGACGTGGTGATCCTGCTCGACTCGATCACCCGCCTCGCCCGCGCCTACAACACGGTTGTGCCGAGCTCTGGCAAGGTGCTCACCGGCGGTGTCGACGCCAACGCCCTGCAGCGTCCGAAGCGTTTCTTCGGCGCGGCGCGCAACGTCGAGGAAGGCGGCAGCCTGACCATCATCGCCACGGCGCTGACCGACACCGGCTCGAAGATGGACGAGGTGATCTACGAGGAGTTCAAGGGCACGGGCAACATGGAAGTGCACCTGTCCCGCCGCATCTCCGAGAAGCGCGTATACCCCGCGATCGATATCAACCGCTCCGGCACCCGTCGCGAAGACCTGCTCATCGATCCGGACCTGCTCGCGAAGATCTGGATCCTGCGCAAGCTCCTCCACCCGATGGACGAACTCGCGGCGATGGAGTTCATGCTCGACAAGATGAAGAACACGAAGTCCAACGACGAGTTCTTCAATTCCATGAAGCGTTAACCCGCCCTTCACTGGAACATGCGAAAGGCCGCCCCTCGGGGCGGTCTTTTTTTGGGCGGGTCGCACACCCTCTTTGTTGAACCGGCCGGCGGCGCCGGGACACTTTGGGCACACGGTCCATCGTCGATGCTACGCTCCGCGCGCAGGCACCTTTTGCTTGCAAGAAGTCGTCCCCATGTGGTCCGGCTACCGGCCGAGCGCCCTACGTCAAGGAAAGTCCGTGTCCATCCCCAGCGCCGCGAAGAGCACGCCCATCGGTAGCCGCCATGACCTGGTCGCTTACCTTGCTAAGGGCGAGAAGCCAGGCTCCGAGTGGCGCATCGGCACGGAACACGAGAAGTTCGGTTTCTATACCGACGACCTCACGCCGCCACCGTTCGAGGGCGACCGTCCCGGCATTCGCGCGATCCTCGAAGGACTCGCCGCGCGCTACGGCTGGGACATCGCGCGCGAGGGCGATACACCGGTGGCGCTCACCAAGGGCAAGGCGAACATCACCCTCGAACCCGCGGGCCAGCTCGAACTCTCGGGCGCGCCGCTGGAGACGATCCACGAGACGTGCGACGAGGTCACCAACCATCTGCAGGAAGTGCGCTCGGTGGCCGAGGAACTCGGCATCGGTTTCCTCGGCATGGGCTTCCAGCCGAAGTGGCGTCGCGACCAGATGCCGTGGATGCCCGAAGGCGAGTTGATATATACCGGCGGAGTGGCAAAAGAAAAGCGGCCCTTAGGCCGCTTTTTTTGTTATCAGTGCAGCGGTCCCGGAGGG
>NZ_JBNNMV010000006.1:0-242930 GCF_050273135.1 Luteibacter sp. NPDC031894
CCCTCCGGGACCGCTGCACTGATAACAAAAAAAGCGGCCTAAGGGCCGCTTTTCTTTTGCCACTCCGCCGGTATATATCAACTCGCCTTCGGGCAGCCGAGGCTGACGAAACCGATCTTCTGGGTCTGTGCGGCCTGGGACATTGCCGTGGGTACCGGGGGAGGAAACCACCCATTATAGCCGGTTATGGCTGACGGGGCCGCCGACGGTTCCAGTCAAGGCCGCGCCACGGGCGCCCGGTTAAGATGGGCGAATCACTTCCCCACCCCACCCTACGGAGATCCGCGCCATGGGCCACACCCTGATCCTCGACACCTCCCGACCGCATGAGAGCATGGACGCCTACGTGGCCGAACCTTCCGGCACGCCCAAGGGCGGCGTCGTGGTCATCCAGGAGATTTTCGGCATCAATGACCACATGCGCAGCGTCGCGGACCGTTTCGCGGAGGAAGGGTACGTCGCCATCGCGCCCGCCCTGTTCGACCCGGTCGAGAAAGGCGTGGAACTGGGTTACGACCAGGAGGGCATGCAGAAGGGCATCAAGCTCATCGCCGAGCTCGGCCTGCTGCGCCCGACGCAGGACGTCGACATCGCGGCGAAGCTGATCGCCGATCGCTACAAGGTGAAGGTCGGCTCGGTCGGCTACTGCTGGGGCGGCACGGTGGCCATGCTCGCCGCGCTTCGCTTCGGCCTGCCCTCGGCGAGCTACTACGGTTCGCGCAACGTGCCCTTCCTCAGCGAACCGGCCAAGGCCAACGTCATCTTTCATTTCGGCGAGCGCGACCACTCCATTCCGCCGGAAATGGTCGAAAAGCACCGCGAACTGAAGCCGGAGATGGATACGTGGGTCTACCCGGCCGACCACGGATTCAACCGCGACGTCGGCGGCAGCTATGACGAGCCGAGCGCGAAGCTCGCCATGGAGCGCACGCTCGCGTTCTTCGCTCGCGAACTCGCCGCGCAGGGCTGACGTGACGACAGGGTTCCCACTCGACGATCGACTCGCCGCCGACACGCACCACGTCGGTGACCTGCCGCTGTGCCGGGTGCTGCTGATGCGGGACCGGCGTTATGCATGGCTCGTCCTCGTTCCGAGGCGGCCAGGCATGGTGGAGGTGGCCGACCTGAGCGAGGCGGACCGGGCCGCGCTGTGGCGCGAGGTGGATGTGGCGGGTGCCGCCCTGCGGGCGGTAGCCCCGTGCGACAAGCTCAATATCGGCGCGCTCGGCAACATCGTGCGCCAGTTGCACGTGCACGTGGTGGCACGCGTGGCGGGCGATGCGGCGTGGCCCGGACCGGTCTGGGGACACAGCCCCGCGGAGGCATACGTCGAAAGCGAGCTGGTTACGCGGGTGCAGGCTTTGAAGGAAGCGCTGAAGCTTTAGGCGCGAGAGGGCGGCCGTGGGGCCGCCCCCCTCAATTCCTTACTGCTGCCTTTGCGGGTCGTAGGCGCCGCTGGATGCATCCTTGCCCTGCATGCGATCCGGCAGGGCGGCCTTGTTCGGCGTGTCTTCGAGCTGGCGGGCCTTCTCTTCCACGGCGTTCAGACGGACCAGCTCGCCCTTCTTGTCGTAGTAAACGGCGAAGCCGTAGTCCAGCTGCATGCGGGCCAGGAAGCCGAGGTGGTTGTCGCGGATCTTGGACTCGTCGCTGGGCAGGACCAGCACCGTCTTGGGCAACTTGCCCTGGTCCTTCAGGTACGCGAAATGGCTGCCAGTATCCGCTGCGGACAGGACCGCGCCGTCGACCAGGAACTGGCCGCTCTTGTATGCCTTGATGGTGTAGTCGAACTGACCCTGCTCCGCCGCGGCCTGGTCGGATTTCGAGGCGCCACGATGGCAGCCGGCCAGTACCAGCAGGCTGGCGAGGAAGATCGCCGCCGCGGCGCGGGCCATCAGGGTGGGAACTCGGATCATGCGGTGTCTCCGTGCATCGGGTCGGGTGTGGCTAGAGGGGGCAAGTCTACCCCGCGGGCGGTGTACAGGGTCAAAACCAGCGTGGGCGGTGTACAGGGTCAAAACCAGCGTGGGCGCCGCTCAGGTGCTCGGCAGGGTCACGCCGCGCTGGCCCTGGTACTTGCCGCCGCGATCCGCGTACGACACCTCGCACTCCTCGTCGGACTCGAGGAAGAGCATCTGCGCCACGCCCTCGTTGGCGTAAATCTTCGCGGGCAACGGCGTGGTGTTCGAGAATTCCAGCGTCACGTGCCCTTCCCATTCGGGCTCGAGCGGCGTGACGTTCACGATGATGCCGCAGCGTGCGTAGGTGCTCTTGCCCAGGCAGATCGTGAGCACCTTGCGCGGGATGCGGAAGTACTCGACCGTGCGGGCCAGGGCGAACGAGTTCGGCGGAATGATGCAGACGTCCGACTTGATGTCGACGAAGCTGCGCTCGTCGAACGCCTTCGGGTCCACGATCGTGGAATTGATGTTGGTAAACACCTTGAACTCATCCGCGCAGCGGACGTCGTACCCGTAGCTCGACGTGCCGTACGACACCAGCCGATGGCCCTCCCGCTCCTTGACCTGGCCTGGGGCGAACGGCTCGATCATGCCGTGCTCCGCGGCCATGCGGCGGATCCACTTGTCGGACTTGATGCTCAATGTGTCTCTCCCTCGCTGGAGCCGGAAAGGTATAGGAAGCTCGCAGGACGCGCTACTTTCAGGTGTTCTGGATGACGATCTTCGGGAAGGCGATGGCCTTGTTGCGCGCTTGCAGCGACAGCCGCGCGGCCGTGGCGCGGGCGATCGCGCGGTAACGCATGGCGAGGTCGGAATCGGGTATGGCGGCAACGGTGGGCCAGCCCTCGTCCGCCTGCTCGCGGATACGGATGTCCAGCGGCAGGTCGCCCAGGTACGGAATGCCCGCCTCTGCCGCCATGCGCGCGCCGCCGCCCTGGCCGAAGATGTGCTCTTCGTGCCCGCAGTTCGTGCAGATATGGGTGGCCATGTTCTCGACCACGCCCAGGACCGGCACTTCCACCTTGCGGAACATGCCCAGCGCCTTGCGGGCGTCGAGCAGGGCGATGTCCTGCGGCGTGGTGACGATCACGGCGCCCGAGACGGGGACCTTCTGAGACAGGGTGAGCTGGATATCGCCCGTGCCCGGGGGCAGGTCGATGATGAGGTAGTCGAGTTCGTCCCAACGCGTGTCCGTCAGGAGCTGCATCAGCGCCTGCGTGACCATGGGACCGCGCCAGATCATGGGCGTGTCGTCGTCGATCAGCACCCCGATCGACATGGCCTGCAGGCCGTGCGCCCGCATGGGCTCGATGCTTTTGCCGTCCGGCGACGTGGGTTTGCCGGTCAGACCGAGCATGCGCGGCTGGCTCGGGCCGTAGATGTCCGCATCGAGGATGCCCACGGTCGCGCCTTCCGCGGCCAGCGCCAGCGCCAGGTTCACCGACACGGTGGACTTGCCCACCCCACCCTTGCCCGAGGCGACCGCCACCACGTTCTTCACACCCGGCAGCGGGGCCAGTTGGCCCTGCACCTTATGGGCATGGACGCGCCAGGTCACCGACACGGCCGCGGCCGCGATCGCCGGATCGGCCTCCAGGGCCGCCTTGGCCTCCGCGGCGGCCTGCTCGACGTAGCCGACGGCCGGGTAGCCTAGGAGGATGTCGACCGACACCCGGTCGCCGTCCACGCCCACGGCTCGCACCGATGCACCGAGCGGCTGGCCGGAATGGGGGTCGATGACGCGGTCGAGGATGCCGCGGACGAGGGTTTCACTGGCCTGGGTCATGGGGACGGTGGGGAAATTCGGAGATTCCCTATTATGCCAGTTGCCGCCGGTCGGCCCCGCTCCCGCCGTCTGGCGCGATGCAGCTTGACGGCCGCCGCAGGCCTCGTCAGGCTCGGCCATACCTGACCGTATGGGGAGTCTGCAAGTCCATGAAGCCGCTGATCCGCACCACCCTCGCCCTCGCGCTTGCCGCGAGCGCCCTCCCCGCCTTGGCCGCCAACGACTCGCCGGTGGGTAAGTGGAAGACGATCGACGACAAGACGAACGAGGTGAGGTCCATCGTCGAGATTACCGAAAACGGTGGAATGCTCGAGGGCAAGGTACTGGAGGTCCTGAAGTCCGAGCACGGCCCGCATCCGGTCTGCGCCAAGTGCGACGGCGAACGGAAGAACAAGCCCATCGAAGGCATGACCATCATGTGGGGCCTGAAGAAGGATGGCGACGAGTGGTCGGGCGGACAGATCCTCGACCCGGCGAAGGGCAAGATCTACAAGGTCGAGCTGAAGCTCGTGGAAGGCGGAAAGAAACTCGACGTCCACGGCTACATCGGCTTCTCGCTCATCGGTCGCAGCCAGGAGTGGGTGCGCGCCGAGTAATCCGCCCTGCCTCGCGTCGCGGCGGCCAATCGGCGCCGCGACCTCAGGTAACCGGCACATGCCATAATCTCCGGTCCCAAAGCCGACCGTGCGAATCATGGCCCGCCGCATCCTCGTCACCAACGCCCTTCCTTACGCCAATGGCCCGCTTCACCTGGGCCACATGCTCGGCTACATCCAGGCCGATATCTGGGCGAGGGCGCAGCGGATGCAAGGAAACGAGGTCTGGTACGTGGCCGGCGAGGATGCGCATGGCACGCCGATCATGCTGGCCGCGGAAAAGGCCGGGAAGTCGCCCGAGGACTACATCGCGGATATCCGCGCCGGGCACGAGGCCGACTTCTCCGACTTCCATTTCAGCTACGACCAGTACCACACGACGCATTCGCCGGAGAATCGGGAACTGGCGACGGCGATCTACACGCGCCTGCGCGACGGAGGCTACATCGCCCGCCGCGAGATCCAGCAGCTGTACGATCCCGAGCGCGACATGTTCCTCCCGGACCGCTACATCAAGGGCACCTGCCCCGTATGCGGCACGCCCGACCAGTACGGCGACAATTGCGAGAACTGCGGCGCGACGTACGCACCGACCGACCTGCGCAATCCGTATTCGGTAATGTCGGGCGCCACGCCGATCCTGCGCGATTCCGAGCACTACTTCTTCGAGTTGGGCAAGTTCGAAGCCCTTCTGCGCGACTGGTTCGCCGGACGGTTCACGGACGGCAAACCGGTAGCGAACGCCGGCGTCGCGGCCAAGCTCGCCGAATGGCTGGACGGTGGCCTGCGCGATTGGGACATCTCGCGCGATGCGCCCTACTTCGGTTTTCCGATCCCCGACGCGCCGGGCAAGTTCTTTTACGTGTGGCTCGATGCGCCGGTCGGTTACCTCGCCTCGTTCAAGGCGCTGTGCGAGCGCACCGGCCTGCGCTTCGATGATTTCCTCGGCCCCGACAGCAGCGCCGAGATGCACCACTTCATGGGCAAGGACATCATCAATTTCCACGGCCTGTTCTGGCCGGCGATGCTGCACGGCGCGGGGATGCGCACGCCGACTGCGCTGCACGTGAACGGGTACCTCACCGTCAACGGCGCCAAGATGTCGAAGTCGCGCGGCACCTTCATCCAGGCGCGCACCTACCTCGACAGCGGCCTCGATCCCGAAGCGCTGCGTTATTACTTCGCCACGATGCTTACCGAGAACCCGGTGGACGTGGACCTCGACCTGAAGTCGTTCGAGGAACGCGTGAATTCGCACCTCGTGGGCAAGTGGGTGAATATCGCCAGCCGTACCGCCGGCTTCCTGCACTCGCATTTCGACGGCAAGCTGGCCGAGCGCTTCGACGAGCCGGCGTCCACGTGGTGGCCGAACTTCGTACGGGCCTACGACGAGACGCTGGGCCTCTACGACAGCGGTGACCTCGCCGAGGTGTGCCGCCGCTTCGTCGCCCTCGCCGACGATGCCAATGGTTACATTGCCCAAGTGGCGCCGTGGAAGCTGGCGAAGGACGAAGCCCGCCGCGATGAACTGCACCAGATCTGCACGCTGGCCATCCACGTGTTCCGCCTGCTGACGAGCCTCGTCAAGCCCATCCTGCCGAAGACCGCCGCGATGGCCGAGTCCTTCCTTGGCGCGCCGCTGGATCATTTCGCCGACGCGCGCGGTGAGCTCTTCGGCCACACCGTCAACCCGTTCACACCGCTGTTCGGCCGCCTCGATCCGAAGAAGATTGAATCCATGGTCGAGGCATCGAAAGAATCGTTCACCCCCGGCGAAGCGGCCAAGGCCGTCGCCGCGGAAGCCAAACCCGCGAAGACATCCAAAGAAGCACCGAAACCCATGACCGACGCCACGACCGACACTGCCGCCACCATTTCCATCGATGATTTCGCCAAGCTCGACCTGCGCGTCGGCAAGGTGGTGACCTGCGAGTTCGTCGAAGGCTCCGACAAGCTCCTGCGCTTCGAGCTCGACGCCGGTCCGCTCGGCACGCGCCAGATCTTCTCCGGCATCCGCGCCGCCTACGGCGAACCGGAGAAGCTGGTCGGCCGCAACGTCGTCTTCATCGCCAACCTGGCGCCGCGCAAGATGCGCTTCGGCTTGTCCGAGGGCATGATCCTCTCGGCCGGCGACGGCGGCGCGGACCTCTTCCTGCTCGATGCCGACCAGGGCGCGGCGCCGGGCGCCACCGTTCGCTGATCGTCCCCTCCGGCCGCGCCAGCCATGACGCCAACGCTTGCCGACCGCATCGACGACCTGCTCCCGCAGACGCAGTGCGAGCAGTGCGGGTTCCACGGATGCCGCCCTTACGCGGAGGCGATCGCCGGGGGTGACGCGGGGATCGACCGTTGTCCGCCGGGTGGCAGCGCCGGCATCGCACGCTTGGCCGCCCTGCTCGACCGCCCGGTCGTCCCGTTGGATGCGTCGCGCGGTGTCGAAAAGCCACGCACGCTCGCGCGCATCGTGGAGGCCGATTGCATCGGATGCACGAAGTGCATCCAGGTGTGCCCGGTCGACGCGATCGTCGGGGCGTCGAAGCAGATGCACACCGTCGTGGCCGATCTCTGCACCGGTTGCGAACTCTGCGTGCCCGCCTGCCCCGTCGATTGCATCGCACTCGACCCGATGCCGTTGGCGCAGGCGGACGACCGCGTGCACGCCGACGCCGCGCGCTGGCGCTTCCAAAGACGCGAACGCCGCCTGGAACGCGAGCGCGACGCCCGCGACCGCCAGCTCGCCGCGAGCAAGGTGGATGTCGCGGCACCCGCGGCGCGCAATGCCGTGCTGGAAGCGCTCGCGCGGGCGAAGGCCCGCAAGAAGGATGCTCCGTGAAGAAGGCCAATGTGGTCGAGATGTTCACCCGCCTGCGCGAGCTGAACCCCCACCCGAAGACGGAGCTCGAGTACACAACGCCGTTCGAACTGCTGGCTGCCGTGGCGCTGTCCGCGCAAGCCACCGACGTCGGCGTGAACAAGGCGACGCGCAAGCTCTTTCCCGTGGCGAACACGCCGCAGAAGATCCTGGACCTGGGCCTGGAAAAGTTGAAGGGCTACATCAGCACGATCGGCCTCTACAACAACAAGGCGAAGAACCTCATCGCCATGAGCCAGATCCTGGTCGACCGCTACGCCGGTGACGTGCCGACGACACGCGAGGCACTGGAAGAACTGCCGGGTGTGGGACGGAAGACGGCAAACGTCGTGCTGAACACGGCCTTCGGGCAACCGACCATCGCCGTGGACACCCACATCTTCCGCGTGGCCAACCGGACAGGACTGGCGCCCGGCCCGGATGTGCGGAAGGTCGAGGACAAGCTGGAAAAGGTGATCCCGAAGGAGTTCATCCAGGACGCGCACCACTGGCTGATCCTGCACGGGCGCTACGTCTGCAAGGCGCGCAAGCCCGAGTGCCCCGTATGCCCGATCGTCGACTTGTGCGCGTACAAGCACAAGACGAAGGCCGACTGAGGCGAGCCCGTTTCGCCGACAGGGTCGGCTCCCACCGGGCAGGACATCATGCCGGGCTTGGTGGGAGCCGACCCTGTCGGCGATTGGCTGTTAAGCAGCGCGCCGTGAACCCTCGACGCGCCTACCCAACTCCTGCCAGTCCACGACCAGCTCGCAGCCGCGCTTCGAAGCATTCCTGCCCCACTCGCGCAGCAGTTCCAGCGATGCCTGGTCGATATGGTGCAGGCGATCCAACATGACCGAGAGGCGCGTGTTCGGCGGGATCCGTTCCAACGTGCGCGCCATCGTCGGCACCTTCAGGAAGGTGGCCGAGCCCTCGAGACGCAGCGTCGCGGTGCCCGGTTCGTCGTGATGCGTGACGTCCATCTTCAAACGCGACGACAGCAGGGCCAGCCGCAGCAGCGACATGGCGAAGCCGATGATCACGCCGGTGAGCAGATCGGTGGCGACGATCGCCACCGTCGTGGCGACGTAGACCGCGGCGGTGCCCTTGCCGTACACCGCGAGATCCTTCACCTGCTTCGGGTTCACCATCTTCACGCCGGTATAGACGAGGATGCCGGCCAGGCACGACACCGGCGTCATCCGCATCAGCCACGGCAGCAGCATGACGAATCCGAGCAGCCAGCCGCCGTGCAGGATGGCGGCCATGCGCGTGGCGGAGCCGGCTTGCACGTTGGCCGCGCTGCGCACGATCACGCCGGTCATCGGCAGGGCGCCGAGGAAACCGCAGATGAGGTTGCCCACGCCTTGCGCCGTCAGCTCACGATCGAAGTTGGTTCGCGCGCCGTCGTGCATGCGATCGACGGCCGCGGCCGAAAGCAGCGTCTCCGCGCTGGCGATGAAGGCAAAGGTCGCCGCGGCAACGAGCAAGGTCGCATCGAACACGCCGAACAGGCTTCCGAACGTCGGCAACGTCACCGCCGAGAACAGGTTCGATGGCACGTCCACCCGCTTCACGTCGAGCGCGCCCAACTGGGCGACAAGGGTCATCGCCACGACAGCGAGCAGCGCGCCCGGGATGAAGCGGAGCTTCGCGGGGCGAAGCTTTTCCCAGGCGAGCATGATCGCGATGGTGCCGAGGCCGATCATGAGCGCGCCCGGCAACTGGCCCTCGCCCGTCCCGGTGACCGACTCCCACGCCGCGGCCGGTAAGGCGGCGAAGTTCTCGAGTCCGCGCGCTTTGGGGATGGCGTCGAGCAGCACATGCGACTGCGACGCCACGATGAGGATGCCGATACCGGACAACATGCCGGCCACCACGGCCGGCGACGTCATGCGAAACCACACACCCACGCGGCATAGTCCGGCCACGACCTGGATCAGGCCTGCCAGCAGCACGACGGGACCGAGGGCGGCCACGCCGTGCTCACGCACCAGCTCGAACACGAGCACGGCCAGTCCGGCAGCAGGCCCGCTGACCTGCAGCGGGGAACCCGCGATGGCACCGACGACGAGGCCACCCACGATGCCGGTGATGAGGCCCGCGCTGGGCGGCATGCCGGAGGCGATCGCGATGCCCATGCACAACGGCAGGGCGACGAGGAAGACGACCACCGACCCCAGGAGGTCGCGGCCAAAGAGGCCTTGGGAGAAATAAGCGCGCATGGGTGACCTTCCTCAGGCCGCGGACGCGACAGGCGCCGGCGTCGAGAAACGGGCGTGCGGCGTGGCGTCGGGTACGTTGTCGTCACCCGCGAGCAGCGGACGGAACCGGCCCTCCGACGGGTCGAAGGCCGTGATCTCCGTCTTCGCGATGTCGTAGATCCAGCCGTGGATGCGCAGGCTGCCGTTAGCCATCGCGGCGGCGACGGCGGGCAACGTACGGAGGTGCTCCAGCTGGCCGACCACGTTCTCCTCGGTCAGGTAGCGGAGGCCTTCTTCGCCGAGGATGGTCGGACGGTTCTCGGCCACGACATAGCGCGCGACATCGGCATGCTTGAGCCACTGCTCGACCGATGGCTTGCCCTTGAGCGCCGCCGGATTCTGCAGGCCCTTCATCGCACCGCAATCGGAGTGGCCGCAGATGACGATGTGCTGCACCTTGAGCGCGGTCACGGCATATTCGATCGCGGCGACGACACCGCTCACGTGCTGCGCGTAAGGCGGGACGATATTTCCGACGTTGCGATAGACGAACAGGTCGCCGGGCTGTGCCTCGAAAATCATCTCGGGCATCACGCGCGAGTCCGCGCAGGTGATGAACATGGTGTGCGGCGTCTGGCCCGAGGCAAGGCGCGCGAAGAGCTCGCGTTGTTCGGTGGTCATGTGGCGACGGAAATGATCGAAACCTTCGATAAGGCGTTCCATGACGTATTCCTTCTTTGGGATCGTGGGAGGTGGCGGACGCACACGCGTCTGCCGGCGCCGGGCGTATGCCGCTGGCGCATGGGGAAAGGGGCGCGGGGGATGGGCGCGCGGTGGCGCGCCAGGGATCAGGCGATGGGAGGGCGGAGTTCGGAGCCGCGAACGTGCGCGTGGGGCGGGGGCACGTGGCCCGGGAGCTTGCCCGGGTAGAGCCGCGGCACGGTCACCGCGTGCTCGGGCGGAACGTCGAATGTATCGTCCAGCCCATTCGTGTTGTCCTCGAGCGACGGGACCACACCGTCGTCATCGGGATCGGCCGCCTCGTCGCCGGACAGGTCCACGGCGAGTGCGGCATGCAGTGCATCCGCCTCCGCCGTATGACACGGCATGGCATGAACGCCGACACACGCGACAAGAAGCGCGAGGAACACGAGGAACGTGCCCACGATGCGTCGCATGGAATTGGCCGGATGGCGGTTCATCGACCGGAAACTACGGATCGCATGCGAGAGATGCAAGCGCACGATCATGAGGAACCGGCACGGTTCAGCATTCATGGCTGGAAACCGCGACAAAGCGGGCATTTTCGCCGTGATCGGCGTCACATCGGCATCCATGCCGTTCATCGTTTAGCCGTCTGTGCGGCTTGCATACCAATGAGACGATTCGCAATTCGTTCGCGAACGATGGACAAAGAAAGACGGCGGGCTCGCGCCCGCCGTCCTGTTCGTCCTTGAGTCGAACTCCCTTCCGATACCGATTAGAAGCTGAGCATGCCCCAGAAGCCGACTTCGTCGGTCTTGTAGTGGTACGGGGTGGCGTACGGACCGTCCAGCTTGTTGTGCTTGTAGACGAGCGCGAGCTTCAGGTTCTTCAACACGTCGTAGGAAACGCCGCCGTTGAAGTACTTGTCCTTCAGCTCGTTCTCGACATTCGCGAGGCTGGTGTACTTATAGTTGACGCGGTCGTAGCGAGCGAAGATCGCCCACTGCGGATCGAAGTGCCAGTCGGCCCACAGCGAATAACCGTCAGCCTTGTCCTTGAGGGTGCCTTGAGCGGCACCGACGCCCGGACCCGTGCCCTGGTACTTCAGGATGTCGTCCCAGTTTTCGGAGTGGAAGTACTCCACACCGACGCCGAAGGACTTGTCGCGCCACGCCACGAGGGCATCGCCACGGCTGGCGGTGCGGGTCGGCACGCCATTTTCCACGTCGTTGCCGCGCTTGCCGGTGTAGCCGCCGACGGCGATGACCATTTGTTCGATTGGCGAATAGCCGAAGCGGCCTTCCGCGTCCACGCTCTTCGAGCGGCTCAGGTTGCGGTAGCCGCGACCATTGACGACGGAGAGCTGGTAGTTGACCGAGTTGTCGCCGGCGGTCGCACCCAGGGCATGGACGCCCCAGTCGGAGGAATTGCCGAACGCGCCCACGCCACCGGCGGTCGCGGTGCCCCCGCTACGACCACCCTCGAACGAACGGTCGGTGATCGTGTTCTCGACATAGCGGTAGCCGTACCACTTCTCGACGAACGGGATCCACGGCATGTCGGCCGCACCGAAGCGGACGGTGAAGAGCGGATCGAACTTGCCCTGCACGTAGGCCTTCTTGACGAAGAGGCTGGTGGAAGACAGCGACGACTGGTAGCTGAAATCGGTCGTCAGGTTCGCCGACCAGACGTCGTCGAACTTGTGGTCGACCGTCAGGTAGAAGCGCTTGACGTCGAAGCCGGTGCCGTTGGTGGCGCCATGGCCGTCCTTGTGCTGGCTGGGGGCGTTGCCGACCTTCTCGCTGTGATCCATGTTGGTCACGTCGAAGAACATCGTGCCGCCGATGTGGGTGTTGTCCACGATCTTCGACAGCGTATCGAGCTTCTTGGTCAGGTCGTCGGTCGGCTTGGCCGCGGCAACCTGGACGTCATTGACGGCCTTCGCCGTCTCGATCTGCGCGTCGGCCTGGGCTTCCTGCTTGCTTTCGAGGTCGGCGACCTTGGCCTGGAGGGCGGCGAGCTGCGCCTGCAGCTGCTGGAGGGTGGCGGCGTCGACCGTGACCCGGGCCGGCTGCTGCGACTTCGGCGTCGCGGCAAGGGCCGAGAAGCTGGTCACGCCCAGACCGGCGGCGATGGCCACCGTGAGCAACTTGGAACGCATGGGATGTCTCCGCTGAAGGAAAGGAAGGACGGGTAGCTGTGTGAACCCCTGTGTGCGCCTGAGGTTTTTCTGTCCGAAAATCCTCAAAGGGGCCAACGGCGCGAAGGATGGGCCGCGGGGTTTACCGTTCGATGCCTTTTTTGTTACAGATCGGCGACACGCGCACATTCGCTTAACGAGCCCGCCCCCGCCCCCGGCCCGGCCGGGGCTGATATCCTTTGCGGATGGATACGACGAGCAACAGCACCGCTTCGACTATGGCCGGGCGGTTCAGGGGGTTCCTGCCGGTCATCGTCGACGTCGAGACCGGCGGATTCGAGGCCGAGCGGGACGCCCTGCTCGAGATCGCCGTCGTGCCGGTCGCCATGGAGCCCTCGGGCTTGCTGGTTCCCCAGCCCGTGGTGGCGGCCAACGTCGAGCCTTTCCCCGGGGCCAACATCGACCCGCGCTCCCTGGAAGTGACGGGGATCGACCCGGATCATCCGTTCCGTGGCGCATTGCCCGAGCGCCAGGCGCTCGACCAGGTGTTCAATGCCGTGCGCGAGGCCGTCCGCGTCGCCGGTTGCCAGCGCGCGGTGCTGGTGGGGCACAACGCCGCCTTCGACCTGGCCTTCCTCAACGCGGCAGTGCGCCGCGTCGGCCACAAGAGGAACCCGTTCCATCCCTTCAGCTGCTTCGATACCGCCACCCTCGGCGGACTGGCTTACGGCCAGACGGTGCTGAGCAAGGCGGTGCTCGCGGCCGGGCTCGCCTTCGACACGCGAGAGGCCCACTCGGCCATCTACGACGCCGAGCGCACGGCCGAGCTGTTCTGCGAAATCGTCAACCGCTGGCGCCGGCTGGAGCTCGCGGAGCGCGAACAGGCCGCTCCGCTCATCGCCTGACCCGTTTCGTAAGTTCCTAATATGACACCGAAATGGCGGGTGTCATGAGCTTGCAACATTCAGTACGTCTCATTGCAACACGGCAGGGCTGGAATACGGCCCCGGGCGGGCTTCGCCCGACACTCTTTCCACCGAGGGGATTTCTCCGTGTTCACACGCAAACTCCGCATCGCCGCGCTGGTCGCCGCTTCGCTCTTCGGCATGTCCGCCGTGCAGGCCACCGACATCACCGGCGCCGGCTCCAGCTTCGTTTACCCCGTCCTCTCCAAGTGGTCGGCGAAGTACGCCGAATCCACCGGTAACAGGATCAACTATCAGTCCGTGGGTTCGGGTGCGGGTATCGCCCAGATCAAGGAAGGCACCATCGACTTCGGCGCCTCCGACGCCCCGATGAGCAGCGAAGACCTGACCAAGTTCGGCCTCGGCCAGTTCCCGAGCGTGGTCGGCGGCATCGTGCCGGTCGTGAACCTCCAGGGCGTGAAGGCCGGCCAGCTCAAGCTGACGGGTCCGCTGCTGGCCGACATCTTCCTCGGCAAGGTCGCCCGCTGGAACGATCCGGCCATCGCCGCCGTCAATCCGGGCCTGAAGCTGCCGGACGTGAAGGTCACGGTCGTGCATCGCTCGGACGGCTCGGGCACCTCGTTCAACTTCACGAACTACCTTTCGAAGGTGAGCCCGGAATGGGCGTCGAAGGTGAAGTTCGGTACGGCCGTCGACTGGCCGGCCGGCGTGGGTGGCAAGGGTAACGAAGGCGTTTCGCAGTACGTCCGCCAGATCCCGGGCTCGATCGGTTACGTCGAGTACGCCTACGCGAAGAAGAACGCCATCTCCTACGCGCAGATGCAGAACGCCGCCGGCACGTGGGTACAGCCAAGCGCCGAGAGCTTCGGTGCCGCCGCCGCGACCGCCGACTGGGCTTCGGCCAAGGACTTCAACCTGATCATGACCAACGCGTCGGGTGAGCAGGCGTGGCCGATCACGGCGACGACCTGGATCATCATGTACAAGAAGTCCAAGAACGCCTCGCACACCAAGGTGGCCTTCGACTTCTTCAAGTATGCGTTCGAGAAGGGCCAGGCGGACGCCGCGTCGCTCGACTACGTCGCGCTGCCGGGCACGCTGACCCAGAAGATCCAAGCCTACTGGGGCTCGGATTTCAAGTAATCCGGTAACGATTCGTCCGATCGGTGAAACACTTCCGGTCCAGACTATCGTCCAAGGGGGTCGCCGTCCCGTAAGGAACGGCGACCCGATGTTTGCAAAGGTCCGGGAAACAGCATTCCTATGCATGCCACCGCCAGCAACGCCGCGACAACCCTCGAGCGATCGGCGGGGGCCAGCCGCACCTCGACCGACTCGCGCAACGACCTGATCTTCGGCTGGGTGCTGAAAGCCTGCGCCCTGCTCGTCCTGCTCTCCCTCATCGGTGCGGCGGGATCGACGCTCTGGCTGGGCCAGGACGCCTTCCGCACCTTCGGCTGGGGCTTCCTCACGAGCGCCGCCTGGGATCCCAGCAACGACCAATACGGCGCGCTGGTGCCCATCATGGGTACCGTGGGCAGTGCCCTCATCGCACTCGTCGTCGCCGTGCCGATCAGCTTCGGGATCGCCCTCTTCCTTACCGAGATCGCCCCGCAATGGCTGCGCGGTCCCGTCGCTTCCGCCATAGAACTGCTGGCCGGCATCCCGTCGATCATCTACGGCATGTGGGGCCTCTTCATCTTCGCCCCCTTCGTCGCCACGCACGTGAAGCCCTGGCTGATGAACAACTTCAGCGCCGATCCCCCGGACGGGCAGGTGTCGTGGCTGGTGCAGCACGTGCCGTGGATTGCGAAGTTCTTTGCCAGCGAGTACCCCTTCTTCGGCGCCGGGCTCCTCACCGCCGGCCTGGTGCTGGCGGTGATGATCATTCCCTTCATCTCCTCCGTCATGCGCGAGGTCTTCCAGACCGTGCCGACGCGTCTGAAGGAGTCCGCCTATGCGCTGGGTTCGAGCACATGGGAGGTCGTCTGGGACATCGTCGTGCCGTACACGCGCACGGCCGTGATCGGCGGCGTGTTCCTGGGGCTGGGCCGCGCCCTCGGCGAAACCATGGCGGTGGCCTTCGTGCTCGGCAACACGTTCAAGTTCTCGCTCTCGTTCCTGGAGACCGGAAGTTCCATCGCCTCCACCATCGCCAACCAGTTCGGCGAGGCGCAGGGCCTGCAGCGCTCCGCCCTGATGGCGATCGCCTTCCTGCTCTTCGTCGTGACCTTCATCGTGCTGCTGATCGCGCGCCTCATGCTCCGCCGGCTCGCCACGAAGGAGGGCAACTGATGTCCGCTTCGCTCTACGCGACCCGCCGCATCAAGAACATCATCGCCATGGTGCTCAGCGTGGCCGCCACGGGTATCGGCCTGCTCTTCCTCGCCTGGATCCTGTGGGAGACCCTCAGCCAGGGCGTGTCGGCACTGAAGCCGCAGTTGTTCACGAAGATCACCGCCTACCGCGAGGAAGGCGGTCTCGCGAACGCCATGGTGGGCAGCCTGATCCTGAACTTCCTCGGCATCGTCATCGCCACGCCGATCGGCGTCGCCGCCGGTACCTGGTTGGCGGAGTACTCCCGCCGCTCGCGCCTGGGGCCGACGATCCGCTTCCTCAACGACATCCTGCTCTCGGCACCGTCGATCGTGCTGGGCCTGTTCGTCTACACGATCGTGGTCCTGCCCTCGAAGTACCTGTCGAACGGCGACGTGACCTTCTCGGGCCTCGCCGGCGGCATTGCGCTCGCCCTGATCGCCCTGCCCGTCATCGTCCGCACGACCGACGAGATGCTGCGCCTCGTGCCGGGTACCCTGCGCGAAGCCGCGCTCTCGCTCGGCGTACCGCAGTGGAAGCTCACGACGCAGATCCTGATCCGAGCCGCCCGCTCGGGCATCGTCACCGGCGTGCTCCTGGCCCTGGCCCGCATCAGCGGCGAAACCGCGCCGCTGCTGTTCACGGCGTTCGGCAACAACTTCATGACGCTCAATCCCCTCGACAAGATGCCGAGCCTGCCGCAGATCATCTACGAGTACACGAAGGACCCGAGCCCGGACATCAATACGCTCGCCTGGGCCGGCGCCTTCGTCCTTACGATGTTCGTGCTGGCACTCAGCCTGATCGCCCGCTTCGCCTTCCGCTCCAAGGTGTCCCATGACTAACATGAACGAAGTCGCCTCCCAGCCCGGGTTCGGCACGTCGCCCCATGCCGCGGGCGTGGACCTTGGCCAGGTACCGGCGAAGATCACCGTGCGCGACGTTAACTTCCACTACGGCGACTTCCACGCGATCAAGAACATCGCGCTTGACGTGCCGGAGAAGCAGGTGACGGCCATCATCGGCCCGTCCGGCTGCGGCAAGTCCACGCTGCTGCGCATCTTCAACCGCATTTACGCGATCTACCCGAACCTGCGCGCCAGCGGCGAGATCGTGCTCGATGGCGAGAACATCCTCGATCCGAAGTACCCGTTGAATCGTTTGCGCAGCAAGGTCGGCATGGTGTTCCAGAAGCCCGTGCCGTTCCCGATGACGATCTTCGAGAACGTGGCCTACGGCATCCGTCACCACGAGAAGCTTTCCCGCGCCGACATGGAGAGCCGCGTGGAACAGGCGCTGCGCAGCGCGGCGCTGTGGGACGAGGTGAAGGACAAGCTCAAGCAGAGCGCGCTGGGCCTCTCCGGCGGCCAGCAGCAGCGCCTGTGTATCGCCCGTGGCATCGCCTTGAAGCCGGAGGTGCTCCTGCTCGACGAGCCCACCTCCGCCCTCGACCCGATCGCCACCAGCCGTATCGAACAGCTGGTGGAAGAGCTGAAGAGGGACTTCACGATCGTCATCGTGACGCACAACATGCAGCAGGCGGCGCGCTGCTCGGACATGACCGCCTTCATGTACATGGGCGAGTTGATCGAGTTCGACCGGACGGAGAAGATCTTCACCAAGCCGGACAAGAAGCAGACCGAAGATTACATCACCGGCCGTTTCGGCTAAGCCCCACGCCCTTCGAGGTCAGCGATGAACACCACGCACCAGCACATCATCAAGAGCTACGACGACGAGTTGAAGCGCCTCACCGGCGAAATCGTCAGGATGGGCGAACTCGCCGTCGCCCAACTCGAAGCCGCCATCGACGTGGTGGAGCGTCGTGACGAGCGCGCCGCGCAGCGCGTGGTCGACAATGACGACGCGCTGGACGCGCTCGAGCAGGAGATCAGCCAGGACGTCGTCCGCCTGCTCGCCCTGCGCGCGCCGATCGCTGGCGATCTGCGCAACGTCTTCGCCGCCTTGCGCATCGCCGCGGACATCGAGCGCATCGGCGACTACGCCGCTAACGTGGCCAAGCGCTCCATCCCGCTCAGCCGCGTCGCCCCGATCACCGCCGCCGGCGGCCTGGCCAACCTCGCCGAGCTCGCAGCCGACCAGCTGCGCAACGTGCTCAAGGCGTACCACGACCAGGACGCCGAGGCGGCCTACGAAGTATGGAAGTCGGACGCGGACCTGGACGAAGCCTATACCGTGGTGTTCCGCGCCCTCCTCACCTACATGATGGAAGACCCGCGTAACATCACGCCGTGCACGCACCTGCTGTTCATGGCGAAGAACATCGAGCGCATCGGCGACCACGCGACCAACATCGCCGAGAACGTCTGGTTCGTGGTGCACGGCGAGCCTCTGGTGGCGCCACGCACGAAGCGCGACAACACGGCCAATCCGGATTTCGAGAAGTAGATCGCCGTGTGTAGGAGCCGCCATGGCGGCTCCTACGGCTCCCGATGAGACTCAGGCTGTCAGCTTCAAGCCGATGATGCCGGCCACGATCAGCCCGACGCACACTAACCGCAGCGGCTGCGCCGACTCGCCGAACAACACGATGCCCAACGTCACGGCACCCACGGCACCGATGCCCGTCCACACCGCGTAAGCCGTGCCTAGCGGCAGCTTCTTCGTGGCGATCGCGAGCAGCACGATACTGATCACCATCGCGAGCCCGGTCAGCACGCTTGGCAACAGCTTCGTGAATCCTTCGGTGTATTTGAGCCCGACGGCCCAGGCAATCTCGAAAAGACCGGCAAGCACGAGAACAGTCCAGTACATGATGCAACTCCGCAAAGGCGGGGTCGTCCCCGCGGAGGATGTGGCGCCACGCGGGGTCGTCCCCGCGAGCCGACCGGCCTTGCGCCGGTCTGCATCGCATTCTACATACGGTGTGTAACCCCGCGCTGACCGGGGTGCGTCTTCAGCACAGCCCCTAAGGAAGCGGCCCTACCGTCGCGTTGCGCAGGCGTACGCCACGCACGATGCCGTACACGCTGATCAGGAACCACGCGAGCTCCTGGATAAACGCGGACAGGTTGAACGTGCCGAAGATCAGCGATAGCAGGATGCCGAAGGCACCCACCAGGTTCATCACCTGGTAGGCGTAGCCCTGTCCCGAGAGTTTGTGCGCCTGGAGCAGGAAGAAGGCCACCAGGACCAGGGTCACGCCGATGAGGCCTGCCCAGTCGTGCCAGAACATCTCGCTCATCGCTTGCCTCCTCGCTGGCGCAATGCCTCGAACAGGACGATGCCGGTAGCCACGGAGACGTTGAGGCTCTCCATGTTTCCGGGCATCGGTATCTTCGCCACGAAATCGCACGTGTCACGGGTGAGCCGGCGCATGCCGTCCCCCTCGCTACCCAAGACAAGCGCGACCGGCCCCTTGAGGTCGATGTCGTAGATCGACTGGTCGGTGTCGCCGTCGAGCCCGGTGATCCACACGCCGGCATCCTTCAGCAGTCGCAACGCGCGGGCGAGGTTGGTCGCGGCGATCACCGGCACGAGATCGGCACCGCCGGCCGAGGCACGACGTACCGTGGGCGTGATGCCCACGGCCCGGTCCTTCGGCACCACCACGGCGGTGACTTTCGCCGCCGCCGCGCTGCGCAGGCACGCACCTAGGTTGTGCGGGTCGGTCACACCGTCCAGCACGAGCACCATGGCATCCGATCCCGCCGCGTCGAGCAGCGCCGGAAGGTCGTTCTCGCTGCGCAGCGGTGGCGTCTCGTAGCGCGCGATGACGCCTTGGTGACGCGCCTCGCCACCCAGTTTCTCCAGCTGTTCCTTGCCGACCGGCTTCACGGCCAGGCCCAGCTTCCGCGCCTGCGCCGCGATCTCGTTCACGCGCGCGTTCTTCGAGTTCTGCTCGATCAATACTTCACGGACACGATCCGGGTCGTTGGCGAGCGCGCCTTCGACCGGATTGATGCCGACAATCCACGTCTCACTCATGCCTGCGGTTTGCTCCTGGGTCTGCGCGGCGCGTTCTTCGTCGTCGTTTTAGAGGGTGCACGCTTGGCCGGCGCCTGCTTGGCCGGTGCCTTCTGCGTCGCACCCTTCTTCGCCGCGGTGTTCTTGGTCATGGCACCGCCCTGCGCATTCCGCCGGGAAGGCGCCCGGCCTGCGGCGGCCTTTTCACCCCTCGGTGCCTGGGACGCCGGCTTGCGCGCGAACGTGGTCGCCTCGGCTTCCGGAACCGCCCGGCGCGCGGGCCGCGCATGATGCTCGGCCACCGGCTCGACGGCAACCGGCTTCTTCGCCTTGCTGCCGAAAATCCGGCCGACGGCCTTCTTCGCAGCGCGACCGATGGCCTTGCCGGCTTCGGCCATGCCCGAGCGCGGTGCCGGCGGCGGCAGCGACGCCACGGGCGGGAGCGGCTTGGGCAGCGTGGTGAGACGGGCGACGAGGCGGAAGTCGATCTTGCGGTCTTCCAGGCTCGCGCGCAGGACCTGCACGCTCACGTAGTCGCCAAGGCGGTAACTCGCGCCCGTGCGCTCGCCGGACAGCAGGTGCCGCACGGGGTCGAACTTGTAATAGTCGTTCGGCAGCTGCGATACGTGCACGAGGCCGGACACACGCGACGCCGCCAGTTCCACGAACAGGCCAAACGAGGTGACGCCGGTGATCGTGCCGGCGAATTCCTCGCCGACGTGTTTCTCCATCCAGGCGCACTTGAAGCGCTCGTCGACATCGCGCTCGGCTTCTTCCGCACGGCGCTCGCGCTGCGAGCAGTGCACGGCCATCGATGCCATCTGCGCCTCGCCATAAGTGTAATCGGCGGGCTTGCCCTTGCTGACGGCATAGCGGATGGCGCGATGGACCAGGAGGTCGGGATAACGGCGGATCGGCGAGGTGAAGTGCGCGTAGGCATCGAGTGCCAGGCCGAAGTGGCCCTGGTTCTCCGGATGGTAGATCGCCATGCTCTGCGCGCGCAGCAGCACGGACTGGATCAGCTCCGCCTCGGGACGGTCGTGGACCTTCTTCAGCAACGCGGAGAAATCGGCCGGCGTGACTTCATCCGCCGGCGGCATCTTCAACTTGAACTCGCGCAGGAACTGCAGCAGGTCGTCGTATTTCTCCGCCGGCGGCGGCGCGTGGACGCGGTAAAGGGCCGGGATCTTCCGCTTCGAGAGGAACTTCGCCGCCTGCACGTTCGCGGCGATCATGCACTCCTCGATCAGCTTGTGCGCATCGTTGCGATCCGTGGCGCCCATCGAGACGACGTCGCCGGATGGCGCGAGGCGGAACTTCACTTCGGGCGTCTCGAAATCGATGGCACCGCGGCGCTTGCGCGCCTTCGCCATCGATTTATAGAGGCGATGCAGCGTCTCGACCTGCGGCAGCACGTCGGCGATCTCGTGGCGCACGTCGGCATTGCGCTCGCCGACCGCCTGCCAGACCTTGTTGTAGGTGAGCCGCGCATGCGAGTACATCACGGCTTCGTAGAACTTCGAGCGCACGACCTCGCCGTCCTCGTCGATCTCCATGTCGCAGACCATGCACAGGCGGTCGACCTTCGGGTTCAGCGAACAGATGCCGTTCGACAGGGTCTCGGGCAGCATCGGCACGACGAAGCCCGGGAAATACGTGGACGTGCTGCGCTCGTAGGCCTCGACGTCGAGCGGCGTCCCCACCGGCACGTAATGCGACACGTCGGCGATGGCTACGATCAACCGGAAGCCGCCGCCCTTGAGCGCTTCGGCGTAAACGGCATCGTCGAAATCGCGGGCGTCCTCGCCGTCGATCGTCACCAGCGGCAGCTTGCGGATATCCACCCTGCCCTTGCGCTCGTCGGCACTGACCTTCGGCTCCACTTCCTCCGCCTGGCGGATCACCTGGGCCGGCCACTCATGTGGAAGGTCGTGGCTGGCGATCGCCATCTCGACCACCAGCGACGGCTGCAGCCGTTCGCCGAGCACCGCGCGGATCGTACCCAGGGGACCACGATGCGGCGTCGGCGGATCGGTGATCTCGGCGACCACGATCTCGCCCGAGCGGGCACCGGCTTCGCGACCGGCCGGGATCATGATGTTCTGGTGCAGGCGACGGTCGTCCGGCTCGACCAGGATGACGCCGTTCTCGACCACCACGCGCCCGACCAGGCGCGGCGACCGCCGCTCCAGGACTTCGACGATGGCGCCCTGGCGCCGGCCGCGGCGGTCGATGCCCACCACGCTGGCGAGTACCCGGTCCCCGTGCAGCACGCTGCGCATCTGGGAGGGCGACAGGTAGAGGTCTTCGCCGCCCTCGTCGGGCCGCAGGAAGCCGTAGCCATCCGCGTTGGCGATGACACGTCCCGGAATGAGGTTGAGCTTCTGTGCCGGCGCGTAGCCGCCACGGCGATTCCTCAGCAGCTGCCCGTCACGGACCATGGCACCCAGGCGCCGGTCCAGGGCGTTGATCTCGTAGTCGGTGAACAGGCGCAGCGACCGGGCGATGTCTTCGGCCATCAGCAGCTCACCGCGTTCCTCCAACAGGGCGAGGATCGCCTCGCGGCTGGGGATCGGCTGGTCGTAGCGCTGGGCCTCGCGGTCGGCATGGGGGTCGACCACCGCGGGTGCCGGCGTGCGGTCCCGGTACTTCGCCAAGGCCTTGCCGGGGCGGGTGGCGCCTTCTTTGCGAGGGCCGCGATCTGCGCCCGAGCCTTTCTTTTTCTTCGTCACGTAGGGACCTTTAATGAGGATGCGGGATAGTTTCACATCCGGGATGCAAAATCGTTGACAAGTTTCTCCGACCTACCTAATCTACGCGGCTCACGGGGCGGCGAAGCTGCTTCGAGACACCTGCCCAGGTGGCGGAATTGGTAGACGCACTAGTTTCAGGTACTAGCGGGTAAAACCGTGGAGGTTCGAGTCCTCTCTTGGGCACCAATTATAGACGAAGCCCCGCAGCGATGCGGGGCTTCGTTTTTTTCGCCATCCGCCGGAGTCATCATCCCTCATGACAAACCATCCGGATAACCCGTCTTCCGAACTTCCTCCGGAAGCTTCCGCGCTCCTGGCCCAAGCCACTGCGTCCCGCGCCGCCATGGATCGCGCGGCGCGCGATACGGCGACCGCCGCGGACGAACTCCGGCGCTACGCCAAGTTCTCGCGCCCGGGCCAACCGTCGGCCCACATCGTCCAGCTTCGACAACGACAGGCGGCGGCCCGCATGGACTCGGCGCGGGCAAGACAGGCTTTCCTGCAAGCAGCGCATGGATTCGTCCACGCGGCGGGACTGACGTTGCCGCCGCGCGTGTCGCTCGAATCGTTCGTGCTGTCCTGGATAGAGAGCGGTACGAGCGACGCGGCACGCTAGTGGATCACCAGCGAGTCATTCGTGCTTCGACCTGTCGGACTTCAGGAAGAGGATCGCGCAGAAAGCTAAGGAAGCCGCCACTCGTATCGCTATGTCGAGTACCTGGTGAGCGACGGGATCGATCACCCTGGTCAATGAGATCATGAGCGCGCAGTAGACCAGGAGGGTCGCCCATCCTTGCCAACGCCTCGGGCTGATGCCCCATCCGATACGCTTCGGGCCGAACCAGTAAATCCGCTTAGCCGTCATGGTGGGACTCCAGGTGCCGAATTCTGTCCTTCAGGCTCCGCGGAGGTATCGCGCGAAAGGTTCCCGAGAGGGAACCATCGTCCGCGCCCGGCAGCGGTTGCGAATGCGACGAACTCACTTCGCCTAAAGCTTTCCGAAGCGCCGGATCACCGCCATCGTCGATGACATGCTGCGGGGACAACACGACAGGTATCGGGCCCAGGCGTGCCGCGGGCGTTTGAACGACGCCACTGGAGGCCGGGACTGCGCTGGAGGAGATAGGCGTCGGTGCGGCACGGCGATAGGCTCTGGCTGGTCGTTCGGCGCCGGCAGGCAAGTGTTTCGGTGCGAGATGCGATTCGACTTGAGGCCGCAGGATGAGTCGAGCCCGCATGACGCGATCGTTTGCTGACCAGGCGACCTGGCCATCCGGAACACGGGCTCGCAAAGACATCAGCACGAGGAACAACAAGAGGTGCAGCCAGAGAATGATTCCCAGCAGCGCCCCGTTCGCCAGCGTCCGCCTCCACGGAGGGATGGCCCACCGCCCTGCTTGCCCTGATGGCGTCATGCCTGCTCGCCCATATCGACGTCTAGCCCCAGACCGTGGTGGAAGCGACAAGTTCCACCACGCGCTGCGACTGAACAGCGAGGGACGATGGCCGGAGCCACCGCCCCCGCTTGCTTACAGGCCCTCGCGAAGCACTTCGATGCGCCAACGCTGGTCGTCACTCACGGGCCGGAACTTCGTCGCCCACTCCGCCGGTATTGGGATCGGCCGGGACCCTGCAGGTGCAGGCTGGTGGTCGATCTTCGGTCGTGGCGCGCTGGGATAATTCGTCCACGGCTCGAGCGGTGCACCGTAAGGATTCACGGGATAGTCCTGGAAACGCCCTTCCGGCGCGTGATAGCGCACTTCACCGCCTTCGACGTAGAGCCGGTAGCGTCCGTGGTCGATAAGCGAATGCAGGCGATCCGCGCGCCACTGCCATTGCTGCTCGTACGACAGACCGCATTTTTCTGTCACCACGGCCCTGGTCGACGGCTGCACGGCCAGACAGCGGCCCGTGGCACGATTGATATAGCGACTGCCGACATCCAGGCCCCACAATTGCCGGCGATCGGTTGAATCGCAAGTGGCGAGTACGACGCCGTCTCGGTCACTCAGGCATGCACCCGAACCCGTGGCCGTACGAATCAGGACCGTCCGCTCGGCCGAAAGGTAGGGATTGGACAAGTCGAAGGTATAGGAACGGGACGAGTCGCGCTGCTCACTTCCGTTCGCGTACTTGAGCTTCGCACGATCCCAACGCCATTCGTCCTTGCGGAGTTCGAAGCCGCCGGTCACGGTCACCGTCGCCATCCCTTCAAAGTTCCCTGGAAGGCTCCATTGCGACAGGGCGTTCAGTGTCGCGGCGCGCATCATCGGAGTCATTTTCTCCTCGGTCAGCTGTGGCAAGCCTGCCCCGACGCGCTTGATGAGAGCACCTTTCAAACTAGGTGCGATTAGTGCCCTCCATTGCATTGTCCCCTCTCCGTTGGGAGCCGCAAATAGCGAGTAATCGTGGAACGTCGACGTGAGTGAAGAATTCCATGATCGCTCGTAGCCCACCGAGAGATTCAAAGGCAGTTTGGCCGCGAGCAAGTCGTCCGGCTGTCCTGAAGAGCTCAACTCGGCGCCTGTGGAGCCGCCGATGTTGATACCCCTGTTCTCCGTATCGGTCTGAGTGAACTCCGTACGACCATCGCTCTCTGGAAAATGATCCATGTATACCGGCCGGTCCGAATCGGTTACCAGATGGTGTTGAAGCCGGTATTCGAAGGGAAGATAGGCACCCCACAGGTTCTTGCCAGTTTGACTGCCATCTGTGATTCCGGCTCGCGCCGCCTTGATGGTCGCCTTCGACGTAAGCCTGACGAGCTTGTTGTCGGATGAGACGGTACGGCTACGGACCACTTCGATGACGGTCACGCCGGCGACCTCGCCCTTCTCGTCCACGAAGTTCATCTCGAAGCTTATCGTCGGCGCCGATGGTTGATCGTCGCTCGCCATCGCTGCAATTTCCGCGGCGCCGAGCCTGGAGGTCGCGGCTACCGCCGCCGCGCGGGTGACATGGACGGCCGCGGCCAAAAGCTCGGCCGGCCCCGCTCCGGCGTCGCTGGCCGAAAAAACCCGGACGCCACCCTGTCCATCCCGTTGCAGGAGGACGTCGCCCTCCGTCGGCGAAATACCGAAAAGCGAGGCAACCTGGCGGACGTCTTCCGGCTCGTCCCGGTTCATGGACAAAAGGACGGGCACGCCCGCGTCGTAGAGGCGACTCAGAGATGCGGCCTCCGTATCGGATAGCGGGAGTGCCCCCGAATTAAGCACAGCCGCGACGCTTCCTCGCAACTGGATAAGCCTGGCGAATTCGTCCGGGGGAATATCTGTTGCCTGGAGCGTGGCTGTCCCTCCGTCGACCGCCACGGCCGGGACCGAAATGGGCCCGCCGAAGACGACCAGCGTCGAAGGCATCGGGGCAGCTGGCCGTATGGCAAAGGGCGGAGCGGGTACATGCGCTTCGAAAGACGCTGGGGCGGCAGGAACAGCCAGTCCGAAGGCGATAGCCAACGAGAGGGAACGGACAACGTGAGTGGGGAAACGCATTGGGGACCTCCTTGTGTAATCCGGTTCCGACACTAACTCTCGCCGTCAGGTGGGCGAATGAGAGTGTTCTCAAGCACCGTGACCCCCCAAGGACCGAAGATGCGCCTGTTTCTCCGGAGTTATCGACAATTGCCGGACGATCGACCAACCCTCACGGGGCACTCAGATTGCCCTTACACCCCCCAGCGGGCGGCGCCTGGTGTCTTCCGCGCTTCCCCCTACGGTTAGCCAGGAAGCTGGCTCGAGGCGCTCCCTCGCACCGACATCCCCGCCCACTGCCCTGTATAATCGATCGCCTAAAGCTCGGTGGGAGAAGCGGAAGGACCCGCTGCCGAAGGCGCAACGCCCGTAATCGCTCAGGCTCCCATACCACCGCGCGGTCATCACTCTGGAGAGACCGGTTCGATCCGGCGCCGAAGGTGCAAGGGGTATCCGCCCCCAAACTCTCAGGCAAAAGGACAGAGGGGCGCCCCACGTGCCGGCACGGCGCGTTACTCCGGATGCCTCCAAAGCCCATGAGCCAGAAAACTTCGCTGCGCGACCTCGAGAACCACGGCGCCTTCATCGAGCGCCACATCGGACCGAACGACACCGAAATCGCCGAGATGCTGCGCGTGGTCGGCCACGCCTCGCTCGACGCCCTGACCGACGCCATCGTCCCCGGCTCGATCAAGTCGCCCGCCCCGCTCGCCCTCCCCCGTGCCGTGACCGAAGAGGAAGCGCTGGCGAAGATCCGGGCCATCGCCGATCGCAACTCGGTCTTCCGCAGCTTCATCGGCCAGGGTTACTACGGCACGCTCACGCCGAACGTGATCCTGCGCAACGTGCTCGAGAACCCGGCCTGGTACACGGCCTATACGCCGTACCAGGCGGAGATCTCGCAGGGCCGCATGGAAGCCTTGATCAACTTCCAGACGATGGTCGCCGACCTCACCGGCATGGACATCTCCAACGCGTCGCTGCTCGACGAAGGCACCGCGGCGGCCGAGGCGATGACGCTGGCGAAGCGTTCCGCCAAGTCGAAGTCGAACGTGTTCTTCGTCTCGAAGGACGTGCATCCGCAGACGCTCGAAGTGCTGCGCACGCGCGCCGACGGCATCGGCATCGAGCTGCACATCGGCGACGATAGCGAAGGCGCGAGCGTGGACAGCTTCGGCGTGCTGCTGCAGTACCCGAACACCTACGGTCGCATCAACGATTACAAGAGCCTCGCCGACGCGACCCATGCGCGCGGCGGCATCGTCTGCGTCGCCACCGACCTGCTCGCGCTCACGCTGATTGCCGCGCCCGGCAGCTGGGGTGCCGACATCGTGGTGGGCAACACGCAGCGCTTCGGCGTGCCGTACGGCTTCGGCGGCCCGCACGCCGCTTACCTCGCCTGCCGCGATGCCTATAAGCGCTCGATGCCGGGTCGCCTGATCGGCGTCTCCGTCGACACCGAGGGCAAGCCGGCGTATCGCCTCACCCTGCAGACCCGCGAGCAGCACATCCGCCGCGAGAAGGCGACGTCGAACATCTGTACCGCGCAGGTGCTCCTGGCTGTCATGGCGAGCATGTACGCGGTGTACCACGGCCCGGAGGGCCTCGTTCGCATCGCCCGCCGCACGCACCGCCTCACCGCGATCCTCGCGGCCGCGCTGCGCCAGGCCGGCATCTCCGTGGGCGACGACTTCTTCGATACGCTGCATGTCACCGGCATCGACGCCAAGGCGATCCATGCGAAGGCGGCCGCCGCGCAGATCAACCTGCGCGCGATCGACAATGGCAGCGTCGGCATCAGTCTCGACGAAACCACCACGCGTGCCGACGTCATCGCGCTTGCCGGCCTCTTCGGCGGCAGGATCGACGACGTCGACGCGCTCGACGCGGAAGTGCACGACGGCCTGCCGAAGCACCTCCTGCGCGAGGTGGACTTCCTCCAGCATCCGGTTTTCAACACGCACCACAGCGAGCACGAATTGCTGCGCTACCTGCGCGGGCTCGCGGACAAGGACCTCGCGCTGGACCGCACGATGATCCCGCTGGGTTCGTGCACGATGAAGTTGAACGCCACCGCGGAGATGATCCCGGTGACGTGGCCCGAGTTCGCCAACATCCATCCGTTGGCCCCGGCCGACCAGGCGCAGGGTTACAAGCAGCTGATCGACGAGCTGGAAGCGATGCTGGTGGAGTGCACCGGCTACGATGCGGTGAGCCTGCAGCCGAACTCCGGCGCCCAGGGCGAATACGCTGGCCTGCTCGCGATCCGCGCGTACCACCGCTCGCGCGGCGAAGGCCATCGCGACATCTGCCTGATCCCGGAATCCGCGCACGGCACCAACCCGGCCTCGGCGCAGATGTGCGGCATGACCGTCGTGGTCACGCGTTGCGACGCGAACGGCAACGTCGACGTCGACGACATCCGCGAGAAGGCCGAGAAGTATTCGGACCGTCTCGCCGCCATCATGATCACCTACCCCTCCACGCACGGCGTGTTCGAGGAAGACGTGGTCGCCATCTGCGAAGCCGTGCACACGCATGGCGGGCAGGTGTACACCGACGGCGCGAACATGAATGCGCTGGTCGGCGTGGCGAAGCCGGGTAAGTGGGGCTCGGACGTGTCCCACCTCAACCTGCACAAGACCTTCTGCATCCCGCACGGTGGCGGCGGCCCGGGTGTGGGTCCGTGCGCCGTGAAGTCGCACCTGGCTCCGTTCCTGCCGCGCGCCTTCGGCGGCGACGGCGACGTGGGCATGGTCAGCGCGGCCACATTCGGTTCGGCGTCCATCCTCCCGATTTCCTGGATGTACATCACGCTGATGGGCACGGAAGGCCTGCGCAAGGCGACCCAGGTGGCCCTGCTCAACGCCAACTACGTCGCCAAGCGCCTCGCGTCGCACTTCAAGACGCTTTACACCGGCCGCAACGGGCTCGTGGCGCACGAGTGCATCCTCGACCTGCGCCCGCTCAAGGACGCCACGGGCGTCGGCGCGGAAGACGTGGCCAAGCGGCTCATCGACTTCGGCTTCCATGCGCCGACGCTGTCGTTCCCGGTCGCCGGCACGCTCATGGTCGAGCCGACCGAGAGTGAGTCCCTGCACGAACTGGATCGCTTCATCGACGCCATGATCCAGATCCGCGAGGAGATCCGCGCGGTGGAAGATGGCCGCCTGGACCGCGAGGACAACCCGCTGCGCAACGCCCCGCACACCGCCACCATGGTGACCGGCAGCGAGTGGACGCACAGCTACCCGCGAGAACTTGCGGCCTTCCCGCTCCCGTCGCTGAAACTGTCCAAGTACTGGCCGCCGGTGTCCCGCGTGGACAACGTCTACGGCGACAAGAACGTGATGTGCGCCTGCATCCCGATCGACGCCTACAAGGAAGACGTGGAGGCATAAGCCCCGCAAAAGCCGCCTCACTCACGAGAGGCGGCTTTTCCCAACCTGGTCTCGCCGGGCCCATACTGCCGCGAATTCGCCCCGCCTCGCTTTGTCATAAACTTCGCCGGTTGCCGCGCCCTCGCGGCCTGAACTTCCAAGGTGAACGCATGACCCAGGACACTCCGCGCGACGACAGCCTGCTCGGCCTTCTGAAAGGCGTCGAGGACTTCAGCCACAGGGTCTTCCCAGGGCGCGAGCAGCTGTTCAGCGAACTGGCCGAGGGCCAGAGCCCGCATACCCTCTTCATCACCTGCGCGGACTCCCGCGTGGTGCCGGAGATGATCACCCAGACCCAGCCGGGCGAGCTTTTCGTCTGCCGCAACATCGGCAACATCGTGCCGGGTTATGGCGAGATGCTCGGCGGCGTGTCCGCCGTGGTGGAATTCGCCGTGATGGTGCTGCGCGTGCGCCACGTGGTGGTCTGCGGCCACACCGACTGCGGGGCCATGAAGGGCCTGCTCAATCCCGACTCCACCCGTGACCTGCCGACCGTCGAGGCCTGGCTGCGCAACGCGCAGGCGGCCAAGAGCGCCGTGTTCGCGCGCAAGCTCGAAGGGGCCGCCGCGATGAGCGCCCTGATCGAAGAGAACGTTCGCCTGCAGCTTGCCCACCTGCGCACCCACCCGGCGGTGGCCGCGGCACGCGCCAACGATGCGATCACCCTCCAAGGCTGGGTCTACGACATCGGCGACGGCAAGGTGTCCGTGCTCGACCAGGCCAGCGACCGCTTCATCCCCTTGGCCGAAGCCATCCAGCGCGAGCACGACGTGTGATCCTCCCAGGGCGGGCCCACATCGGGCACATCCTGCACTACGTCGGCAAGCCGCTTATCTGGTTGCTGGCCTGGGACATCGTGGTCACCGTGTTCTGGTACGTCGTGGATCCCGACTGGATGGAATTCCCCGCCCTGCCGGTGACGTTGCTCGGCTCCGCCGTTGCTGTTTACCTCAGTTTCCGCAATACCACGGCGTATGCGCGTTGGTGGGAAGCGCGCACCCTGTGGGGCGCGATGGTGAATGCGTCGCGCACCTTGGCGCGCGACGCGCTCACCCTGCTCGCCGATCGTGACACGGCGGTCACGGTCATCCATCGCCAGATCGCTTATGCCCACGCCCTGCGCCTGCACCTTCGCCGCCAGCTGCCCTGGGAAGAACTGGCCGCCCGACTCCCCCATGACGAGGTGGAGCGCTTGCGATCGGTGGCGAACGTGCCCAACGCCATCCACGCGCGCACCGCGGCGACACTGTCAGCGGCCCGTCCGGAGCCCATTTTGCTGGCCAGCTTCGCGCGCACGATGAGCGAGATCACGAACGCGCAAGGCGGCATGGAGCGCATCAAGAACACGCCGCTGCCGCAGCAATACTCGGCCTATCCCGCGATCTTCACCCATGGCTTCTGCCTGCTGCTGCCACTGGGCCTCGTGGAAACCCTGGGTCTCTACACCCCGCTGGGTTCCACCGTGGCCGGGTTCCTGTTCCTTGCCCTGCTCCAGATCGGCAACGACATGCAGAACCCGTTCGAAAACAAGGAGGACGACGTCCCCCTGAACGCCCTCACGCGCGGCATCGAGATCGACCTTCGCGACGGACTCGGCGAGACGCATGGGTTGCAGCCCGCGCAGCCGGTCGACGGCATCCTCTGGTAACACCTGGCAGGGGACATTCCCTGCTATAAAGGATTTCAATCGAGACAAATCCCGTTCCCACGGAGGTTACCCTTGCGCGCCATTCGTCCCATCGCCCTCGCTTCCGCCCTTCTCCCTGGCTTGGTGATTGCCGCCTCCGGTCCAGCCGTCCTGGTCAATCCGCTCATCGGGACGACCAATGGCGGCAACGTATTTCCCGGGGCCGTGGTGCCTTTCGGCATGCTCCAGTTCAGCCCGGAGGCCTCGCCGCTTCCCGGCAAGAAGTCGCCGATCGCCGCACCTGGCGGTTATGAATACCGGGCGGATGCCATCCGCGGTTTCAGCCTCACCAACGTCGAGGGCTGGGGTTGCGCAGGCGCATCGGGCGACGTGCCGATCATGCCGATCACGGAGGACGTGACCGCCTCGCCGTCCACGGATTTCCGGCACGCGTACGCGTCGAAATTTTCGCACGCCAACGAGACCGCCAAGGCCGGCCATTATCGCGTCGGCCTCGACAACGGGGTGACCGTCGATCTCACGGCGGCCCTCCATTCAGGCGCTGCGCGCTTCGCTTTCCCGGCCGGCAAGCCGGCGAACGTGCTCGTGCGCAGTTCCGATTCCGAAGCCGGTTCCGAGAACGCGAAGGTCACCGTCGACAAGGCGCATGGACGCGTGCTCGGCGAGGTCACCAGCGGCAATTTTTGCGGCTACATCAACGAGGCCGACCGGCGCAGCTATTACACGCTCTACTTCGTGGCCGAATTCGACCAGGCGTTCGCCTCGACGGGCTCGTGGCGCGATGCCACGGTGAACAGGGGCGGCACGCAGGCGGAAGGCGGCACGGGATACGGACCCAAGGGCTTCCCCGAGGCCGGCAAGGGTTCCGGGGCGTGGGTCGGCTTCGCGAAGGGCACGCGCACAGTCAACGTGCGTGTCGGCATCTCCTATGTGAGCGCGGCGAACGCACAGGCCAATCTCGACGCGGAGAACCCGAAGGGCACGACCTTCGAAGCGCTGCGTGACAAGGCCGTCGCCGCGTGGAACGCGCGCCTGGCGCACATCGACGTCGAGGGAGGAACACCGGACCAGCGCACCGTCTTCTACACGGCGCTCTACCACTCGCTCATGCACCCCAATGTCTTCAGCGACGTCAACGGCGAGTATCGCGGCTTCGACGGCCAGGTCCATCGCGTGATGGGCAACCAGAAGGCACAGTACGCGAACTTCTCCGGCTGGGACGTCTATCGTTCCCAGTTGCCGCTGGTGGCTTGGCTGGAACCGAAGACCGCCAGCGACATCGCGCAAAGCCTGTACAACCAGGCACAGCAGAACAACGGCGTGTGGGACCGCTGGACGCACAATAACGGCGGCACGCACGTCATGAACGGCGACCCCGCCGCGGCGTCCGTCGCAGGCATCTACGCGTTCGGCGCCCGCGACTTCGACGCGAAGGGAGCGCTCGCTTCCCTCGTGCACGCCGCCGACCACCCGACGGCGCTGGACACCTCGCACGACGGCTGCGAAGTCGAGTGCGTAGGTCAGCGCCCTGGCCTGGACGCGTGGCTGAAGCTGCACTACATCCCGGTCGGTGCGCCTGCGTGGGGTCCCGCGGCGGACACGCTCGAAACCGTCGCCGCCGAATTCGGCATCAGCGCCCTCGCCGACCGCCTCGGTGACAAGGCCACCTCGACACGCTTCCTCGATCGCGCACAGTACTGGCGCAACCTGTTCGACCCGAAGGCCACGCCCGAGGGCGGCTACATACGCAATCGCAACGCCGACGGCAGCTGGGCCCTGGTGAAGGACGACGAGAAGGAAGCACCGCACGCCTTCACGCCGTCGACCGAAGACGGATTCGTCGAAGGCAGCGCCGCGCAATATGTGTGGATGGTGCCGTTCAACGTCGGCGGGCTGTTCGACGCCATGGGCGGGCGCGACAAGGCGCGCAAACGCCTGGATGCGTTCTTCTACCAGCCGGACGGCAGCTTCGCGGTGACGAAGTCCGGGCCGCTGCATGCCGAGCTCGACAACGAGCCGTCCATCGGTACGCCATGGCTCTACAATTATGCGGGCCAGCCGTGGAAGACGCAGGAACTGGTGCGCCGCGTGCTCGACACCATCTGGCTCAACGAGCCCAAGGGCATCCCGGGCAACGACGATCTTGGCGAGATGTCGTCGTGGTACGTGTTCGCGGCGCTCGGCATCTACCCGTCGATTCCGGGCCGTGCGGAAATGGTCGTGGGAAGCCCTCTGTTCACGCGCGCCGTGGTCCATCGCGAAGGTGGCGACGTCATCATCGACGCACCGAATGCCGGCCCGGGCAAACCCTACGTGACGGCGCTTAAAGTCGATGGCAAAGCGACGCCGCGCGCCTGGCTGCCCGAATCGTTCGCACTGAAGGGCGGTAAGCTCGAGTTCGATCTGTCCGACAAGCCGAACACGACTTGGGCGACGAAGGAAGCAGACGCACCGCCGTCGTTCGACGTGCATCACTGATGCTGAGTTCCTTCCCACCTGTCGTTGTGCTTCAGCGCCCGGCTCGCAGTCGCAGCGCGTTGCCCACCACCGACACGGAACTCAGGCTCATTGCCAGCGCGGCGATCATGGGTGAGAGCGTGATCCCGACGAAGGGATACAACACGCCGGCCGCCACGGGGACGCCCACCGCGTTGTAGACGAAGGCGAAGAACAGGTTCTGCCGGATGTTCTTCACCGTGGCGTCGGAAAGCGCCCTTGCGCGGGCGATGCCCGCGAGGTCGCCCTTCAGCAGCGTCACCGACGCGCTCTGGATGGCGATGTCGCTGCCATTGCCCATGCCGATGCCAACGTCGGCTGCCGCCAGCGCGGGTGCGTCGTTCACGCCGTCACCCGCCATCGCGACCATGGCGCCTCGCGCCTTCAGCGCCGTGACGAGGTTGGCCTTGTCTTCGGGCGACGCCCCCGCATGCACCTCGTCGATCGGCAACGCGGCTGCCACGGCTTTCGCCGTCGTCACGTTGTCGCCGGTCGCCATCACCAGGCGCACGCCCGCCGCGCGCAAGGCGTCCAGCGCGGCTCGGGTCGAGGGCTTCACGGCATCTGCCAGCGCGAGCAGCGCCGCGAGCCGGCCATCGACCGCGAGGTACATGGCCGTCGCGCCCTTTGAACGCATCTTCCCGACAGCGTCCTCCGCGGCACTGACATCGACATGTTCGTCCGCCATGAGCCTCGCGTCGCCCAGGGCCACGTCATGCCCGTCGACCCGGCCGGTCACGCCGCGACCGACGATCGCCTGGAAACCCGACACCGCGGGGATTATGAGACCCTCGGCCAAGGCTGCGGCAACGATCGCCGCCGCCAATGGATGCTCGCTCGGGCGTTCCACGGCCGCTGCCAAGGCCAGGAGGGTGGCGCGCTCTTGCCCGAACGAACGGACATCGGCCAGCACCGGTTTTCCTTCGGTTAGCGTGCCGGTCTTGTCGAACACCAGCGTGTCGACGTCGCGCAGGCGTTCGATGGCCGCCGCGTCGCGAAACAACACGCCCGCGTGCGCGCCACGCCCGCTGGCCACCATGATCGACATCGGCGTCGCGAGCCCCAGAGCGCAGGGACAGGCGACGATCAGGACGCTCACCGCCGCCACCAACGCGTGGGCCGGCGCGGGGGCCGGACCGAGGATCCACCATGCGGCGAAAGCGCCGATCGCGATCGCGACAACAGCCGGCACGAACCACGCCGCGACCTTGTCCGCCACGCGCTGCAACGGCGCCCGCGAACGCTGCGCCTCGGCCACCATCGCCACAATGCGCGACAGCACCGTGTCGACGCCGACATGCGCCACGCGCATGGTCAGCGCGCCGTGCTGGTTCTGCGTGCCACCCGTCAACGTGTCGCCGACCCGTTTCGCCACCGGCATCGGTTCGCCGGTGAGCATCGACTCGTCCACATGGCTTTCGCCTTCGAGGACCAACCCATCCGCCGGCACTTTCTCTCCCGGTCGAACGCGCAAGCGATCCCCCACGGTCAGGCGCTCCAGCGGCAGGTCTTCCTCGCTACCGTCCTCGGCGATCCGCCGCGCGGTTTTCGGCACCAGACCCAGCAGGCCGCGCAACGCTTCGCCGGTCCGCCGACGCGCACGCAGTTCGAGGAAATCGCCGAGCGTCACCAGCGTGACGATGACGGCCGCCGATTCGAAATACACCGCGACATGGCCGTGCATGTCCCGCATCGTGGACGGGAAGAGCGACGGCACGAGGAAAGCGACCGCGCTGTACAGCCATGCCACGCCGGTACCGAGCGCAATCAGGGTGTACATGTTCGGCGACCACGGCACCAGGGAGCGCCAGCCGCGCGCGAAGAACGGCGCCCCGCCCCACAGCACCACGACGGTGGCCAGCAACGCCTCTCCCCAGCGGGCGATGGACGCCCCGGGCTCGGGCCACATCCATCCGAAGAGGTGCGGCCCCATCGCCATGAGCACGACCGGCAGCGCCAAGACGACAAGCAGCGCCAGCCGTCGGCCGAGCGCGCGTACCTCGCCGTCGTCCTCGTCCAGTGAGGGCAGTGCCGGCTCGAGCGCCATGCCGCACTTCGGACACGATCCCGGCCCTTCCTGGCGGACATCGGGATGCATCGGGCAGGTATAGATCGTTCCCGCGGGCGCTGGCGCCGCGGCTTGCGTCGACGCCGCGGTCGTACCGTGCGAACAGCAGCTATGGCTCATGCCCGCGGCTCCGCCAGCGCCTTCAGGATCGGGCAGTCTTCGGGCGCGCCATGCCCGGGGCAAGCTTCGACGAGCTCGGCCAGGCCGTCACGCACACGCTGCAGTTCCGCGATGCGGTCCTCGATGGCCCGCAGTCGCGTCGCCGCCCGTTCGCGCACGCCTTCCACGCCACCGTGTCGGTCGGCCGACAGCGCGAGCAGTTCGCGAATCTCTTCCAGGGTAAAGCCGAGGTCCTTGGCACGGCGAATGAAGCGGAGCCGCGACACCGTTCCGACGTCGTACTCCCGGTATCCGGACGGCCGGCGCCTCGGTTCGGGAAGTAGCCCTTCCCGCTCGTAGAACCGGATCGTATCGATGGCGACGCCGGCGCTTTGCGCGACGCGGCCAATGGTGAGGGCGGTTTGCGTGGTCATGAGACAAGTCTAGACCTTTGATACAGGTCTAGAGTCAAGCGGCGCCGGGTCCGGATGACCTCGCTACGGCAACGGCCTGCCGTTTTTGCGGTGCAGCGTGACAGCCGCAGTCCGCCGCCTTAATTTGCGGTCGGGGATTTAGATCGATCCAAGTCAAGAAAGGCCAAAACAGCCGTGCAGCGGCCGTCACGGACCTGAAAGACCTGGATCAGACGTCGGGGAGCCAGCGCATGAAACCACGAAGCAACCGCGTGTTCTCGCAAGCCGGCATACGTGCCGTGGTAGCGCCATACCAGAGTTGAAGCGTTCTGCTGCCTGCGATCCGGGGGGTTTGCTTGCGGCCGAAAAATTGGATCGATCCAAGCCGGGGTAACAAGGAGGACGCGTGACGTCATAAATCGCGCAGCTGCAGTGAACGGGGGATCACAGCGTCGCCTCCAGAAGGCGCACTTTTACTGAGGGAAGTAAAAAAAAATGACTTATTTGCCGCACATGTTTACGCGCAAGCCACTGTATGCCGCGATCGCAACGGCGACTCTGTCGCTAGCGGGCCTGGTGGGCGTGCCCACCGTCGCCTTCGCGCAATCGGCCGCGCCTGCCGATACCGCCACACCCGCACAGACACAGACGCCTCAGGACAAGAAGGCAGATAAGGACAAGCAGGGGAATACCTCCAGAGACGCCACCAAACTGGATACGGTCGTCGTCACGAGCTATCGCCAGTCGATCGACCAGAACGTGCTCGACAAGCGCGACGCCAATTCCATCGTGGAAGTCATCAACGCGCAGAACATCGCGCAGTTCCCCGCGAAGAACATCGCCGACGCGCTGGCGCACGTACCGGGCGTGGTCATCAGCCGCGAATCGGGCGAAGGCAAGACGGTCAGCATCCGCGGCCTCGCGCCCGAACTGACCTATACGCAGTTGAACGGCAACTACGTCGCCTCGGCCGATACCTCGGCGGGCCTGACGCGTTCGTTCAATTACACGCTGTTCCCCGCGAACATGTTCTCGGACATCAAGCTCTACAAGAGCCTTGAAGCGCGCCTGGACGAAGGCGGCATCGGCGGCAACGTCGACCTGCGTACCCGCCGGCCGCTCGAGATGGGAGCCAACGAAGGCTTCGTCACCGGCACCGCCGCCAGCTCCGATACCAGTGCGAAGACGGAACCGCAGGGCGCCGCGTTGTGGTCGTGGAAGAACAAGGACGAGACGTTCGGCGTGCTCGTCGCGGGCGCATACCAGAAGCGCCAGGCGACCACGTATTCCGCGGATGCCTCTAGCTGGCACTGGTGGTCGGACGCCTGCAAGGACCACGAGACCTGTACCCAGCCGCCGGTGGATGCCCGCGGCAACGCGTACAACTCTGCGGTGAACAACAACATCGACCTGTGGGGCAACGGTGTCGTCGACCAGGCCGGGAACGTCTCCAACGGCTTCTGGATGCCGCAGCAGTTCGCCACGAGCCGCAACGACCTGACGCTGAAGACCAAGGGCGCCCAGGCCACGATGCAGTTCAAGCCGAGCGAGCACTTCCTGCTGACCGGTAACTACTTCCGCTTCGAGCGACAGCAGACCCAGATCACCAACACCCTGGAAATTCCCGAGTGGGGCCTGCCGAACAACACCAACTACGCCGACCAGAACGGCCGCCTGCTCGCGCCCAACGGCCTGACCTTCGACAAGTCCGGCACCATCGTCACGGGTGCGAACTACGTGCTGCCGCCCGCCGGCGTCGGTTGCAACTCCACCGTGAACCCCGTCACGGGCGCCAGCCGGCAGGCGGTGGATGTGTGCTCCACGGAAATCCCGTGGCTCAACGGCAATTACTCCGTCGAGAAGGCTACGTCGCAGACCCTCAACCTCGAGGGCGAGTGGGATAACGGCGGCGACCTGAGCGGCTCGTTCAATGTCGGCCGGACCTGGGCCAAGGGTGGTCCTTCGATCGAACTGGGCATGGCTGCCAAGCCGCGCAACTTCGTGAATGGCCAGTGGATAAACGGTAGCAACGGCGCCGCGTGGAACCTCAGCGGCAAGCCGGGCATCACCGCCGACCAGTCCGTGCTGCAGAACATGCAGGCGGGCGCGGGCCAGGTGGACCTGGGCTCGACGGGCTCGAACATGGTGAATACCCGCAACTCGCAGAACTTCGCGCAGGCGGACTTCACGTGGGCCTTCGATTCCTCCTGGCTGCAGTCGCTGCAATTCGGCGGCAAGTACACTGACGCGAAGGCCGAGCAGCAGAGCAACGAAGTGCGCTGGTATTGCAAGGGCACCACGCTGCAGTTCCAGACCTGCGATCCAAACGCTGGCCAGCTGCCCTCCGACTTCCTGCTGCCGAATTACCTCAATGGCGTGAACCATGCCTACGGCGACAGCATCTTCCCGGCGATCAACTTCCCGGCTTACTACAACCACCTGAACGACACGTACGACCGGACCATCTACAACAAGCCGCAGAACAAGTCGTCGATCGGCGAGAAGGTCGCGGCGGCCTATGTGCAAGCGAACTTCGACACAGGCACCCTGCGCGGCAACGTCGGTTTGCGCTTCGTCACGACCAAGCAGGACCTCACCGTCGCCAACCAGGTCACCACCAACAACGCGGTGTACTACCACGACGCGGGCGGCAACATCCTGATCTGCCCCGCCTCCGGCGTGAACGCAGGCGGTGGTGCGTGCGCACCGGGCGACTTCCAGTACCTGCCGCGCGAAGTGGCGGTGGTCGAAGCCTTCAACAACTCGACGACGAACAAGCGTTACAACAAGTTCCTCCCGAGCTTCAACATCGCGTGGACGATCGCCGATGACTTCGTCCTGCGTGCCGCCGGCTCGCAGGCGATGGCACGTGCGAACTACACCGACCTGGCCCAGCTGGGCCAGCTGACCAACAATACCCAGGACTACTACAACGACCGCAAGCAGTTCGGTGCTCCCCTGCCCGGCTGGTACGGTTCCGGTGCCAATGCCGAGCTGAAGCCCTTCACGGCCACGCAGTTCGACCTGGCCGGCGAGTGGTACTACGCGCAGCACGGCGTCGTCGGTATCGATCTGTTCCAGAAGAAGGTGAAGAACTTCGTCGTCCCCGTCACCGTCAACAACATCGACGTGAACGTGGGCGGCACGCAGACCAACTTCCGCCAGTACAGCACCAATGCCAACGGCCGCTCCGGTACGTCGAAGGGCATCGAGATCTATGCCCAGCACACGTGGGATACCGGCTTCGGCTACATCGCCAACTACACGCTCAATAAAACCAATGAAACGGCGGTGTCCCTGGGCGATACGCAGGTGGGCAAGGCCGAGCTGATCGGTAGCGCGAAGTACGCGGCTAACGTCTCGCTGTTCTATGAAAAGGACGGCCTGCTGCTGCGTGCCAGCGACAACTGGACCGGTCGCACGATGGAAGGCCTGGCCGCCGGCCTGCCGATCTACGCGCAGCCGTACCACCAGATCGACCTGAACGGTGACTACGAGTTCAACAAGCACTTCATGGTCACCGCGTCGATCATCAACTTCAACAAGGCGAGGCCGCACACCTACCTGGGTGGCGACACCCGCTCACGCCTGGTGCAGCTGCTGTATCCGGGCCGCCAGTACTACCTGGGCGTGACCTACAAGTTCGGTGGTGACAGCAACAAGTAAGAAAATCGACGGGGCCGGGCACATCGCCCGGCCCCGTCTTCTTTCCAGGCGAAGGAAAAACACATGAAGATACCCACGGCACGCCGTCCCCATCGTGCCCTCGCGGTCGCGCTGTCACTGCTTACGGTGACCTCCGCGACGGCGGTACTGGCGAAAGACAAGAAAGTGACGACGTCCTCCGTGGCGCCGGTGGACATCGCCAACCCCCTGGTCGGAACCGCCTCGCTCGACAACCAGACGCTGCTCGGCAACGCGCCACCTCCCGGCGAGCCCACCTACACCGGCATGACGACGCCAGGCGCGAGCCTTCCGCAGAGCGCCACCGAGGCGGCACCCGTCAATATCAATGCCGACCTCGGCTTCGCCACGGGCGTCCCGGTGGCCTACGACTACCGTCGTCCTGCCATGTTCGGCTTCACCGGTGGCGGTTCGACTTACGGCGCGCGCGGCGCGCCCATGGTCATGCCGGTGGTCGGCGACTGGACCGTGCCGCCGGACTACGCGACCTCCTATTACGACAAGGCGACCGAAAAGGCGTCGCCGGGTTACTACGCGGTCGACCTCGCCACCTTCCACACCAAGGTGGAACTGACGGCGACGCAGTGGACCAGCCTGATGCGCTTCACCTTCCCCGAAAGCCACCGCTCCAACGTGGTGGTGAATCTCCGCCGCGCGGGCGGCGACGTGGAAGTGGTCGACGACCACACCCTGCGTGGTGTCGCTACCGCCGGGCGCCGGGACAGGGATGCCGACGGCCCCTACTTCGTCGCCGAGTTCTCGCGGCCATTCACTCACTTCGGCACCTTCCATTCCGACGTCACGAACAAGGGTGAAGGCCTGGGGCGCTCGGATGTGGAGACCGGCCGGCGCAAGGTGTCCGGCGACTACGCCGGCGCCTATGTCACGTTCGACACGAAAGAGGGCGACCAGGTGGTCGTTCGCATCGCCCACGGGCACAGTGCCGCGGAAGCCGACCAGCGGCTTCGCGCGCAGGACAGCGATACCGACTTCGACCGTGTTCACGCGAAGGCCCGCGCCAAGTGGGCCGATCTGTTCGACCGCGTGCAGGTGACCGGCGGCACGCCGAAGCAGCGTACGTTGTTCTACTCGACTCTCTACCACTCGTTCGCCAGTCCTCGCATGATCGCCCGCAAGGGCGAGCGCTACACGGATGCCGATGGCCATGACCAGGTCGCCCAATACGACCATTACGGTCCCGTGCCGTTCTGGGATACGGGGCGAAACCAGATCACGCTCCTGATGCTGATGCAGCCGAAGGTCGTGCAGGACATCATGCGCTCCGAGCTGGACCGCGCCCGCGAGCGTGGATACATGAACACGTCGTTCCATGGCGACCACGCCGTGTTCCTCTACGACGGCGCATGGCAGCGTGGCATCGAGTTCGACTATGCCGCCGCGTATGAGTACCTGCACAAGAATGCGACCGATCCCAAGGGACCGCGCGGCTATCTGGCCGAATACGATAAGCAGGGCTGGATTTCCGACATCGTCCCCCCCGGCAATCCGAGCCCACCTTACGCGGGCGGCAAGGCAGGTGTCGCCACCACGCTCGAATACGCCTGGGACGATCATGCCCTCGCGGATGTCGCGCGCCGCCTCGGCAAGAATGACGACGCCGACATGTTCATGCGTCGCGCCGCGAACTATCGCAATGTCTTCGATCCGTCGGTCGGCTTCTTCCGCGGCCGTACCGAGGACGGTAAATGGATTTCGCCGTTCGATCCGGGCGAGCCTTACTACAACTTCATGATGAAGGAAGGCTCGGGCTGGTCCACGCTGTGGCTGGTGCCGCACGACGTGCAGGGCCTGATGACCTTGCTCGGCGGACGCGACGCCTTCAACGCCAAGCTCGACGCCTTCTTCTCGACGCCGTATACGGCGAAAGGTATCTGCCGCGACTGTACCGGTCTGATCGGCCAGTACGTCCAGGGCAACCAGCCCGACCAGCAGGCCGCCTATCTCTATGCATGGAGCGGCCAGCCCTGGAAGACGCAGGCGCTGACGCGTCGCATCCTCGACGAACTGTATGGCAGCGATGCCACCGGCTACGGCTATCCCGGCATGGACGACCAGGGCTCCACCTCGTCCTGGTACGTGTTGAGCGCGATGGGGTTCTACCCCGTCGACCCGTCGACGCCCGATTACATCATCGGCAGTCCGATCTTCGACCACGTGCGCCTGCGCCTGGGCAACGGCAAGGTCTTCGAGATCTTGGCGAAGAACAACTCGACGAAGAACATGTACATCCAGTCCGCGACGCTCAATGGCAAGCCGTGGACCAAGCCGTGGTTCAGCCATGCGGACATCGCAAACGGCGCCACGCTGGAACTCACCATGGGGCCGCAGCCGAACAAATCGTGGGGCAGCGATGCGCACGACGCGCCGCGATCCATGTCGGCCGCCGCACAGTGAACGGGACGAGGAAGAACGGATGACGTGCAGCATGACGAAGAAAGCAACGATCGCGTTGACCGGCCTGGCCTTCGCCATCGGCATCGCCTCGACCGCGATGGCGGCGGACGGGGCGGCCGTGTGGAAAGGACAGAAGGCGCCCCTGCCGACGCCCTGGACGGCCGAGGTCTCCCCAAGCAACGCGCTTCCGGAGTACCCCCGACCGCAACTGGCGCGCCCCTCGCTGGACCACCCGCGATGGATGAGCCTCAATGGCCTTTGGCAGTACGCGGCAAGCGATGCATCGCGCGCGCCGACGTTCGGCCAGGCATTGAAGGCGCAGGTCCTCGTGCCGTATCCGATCGAATCCGCGCTGTCCGGTGTGCAGAAGCATTCGGACTTCATGGTCTACCGGAAGCTGGTGGAGATTCCCGCCGACTTCACCGCCAGCGGCCAACATGTCCGCCTGAACTTCGGTGCGGTGGCGCAGGACGCCACGGTGTACGTCAACGGCAAGGAAGTGGCGAAGCATGAAGGGGGATACACCTCCTTCGCTGCCGACATCACGTCGGCACTCCGGCCGCAGGGCCCGCAGGAAATCGTGGTGGCCGTGCACGCGCCTGTCGACGGCGCCGACGTGATGGTCGGCAAGCAGCGCCTGAAACCGGATGGGATCTTCTACACCGCCGCGTCCGGGATCTGGCAATCGGTATGGCTCGAGCCGGTGCCAGCCACCAGCCTTGCGCAACTGGACTTCGCGCCCGCGGCCAGTCTGGACGCCTTTACCGTGACGGCGACGCTGCAAGGTGACGGCAAGGACGCCACCCTGCACGTCACCGCCTACGCCGATGGCAAACCGGTCGGCGAGGCGAGCGGCGCGGCCGGCAAACCCATGCGTCTGGCCATCGCGCACCCTCGCCCCTGGAGCCCGCAGGATCCCTTCCTGTATACCTTCAAGGCCACCCTGACGCACGGCGAAGCGCGCGACGACGTCACGGCGTATGCCGGATTGCGCACGATCGCGATAGCGAAAGTCGGTGGGCGTAACCGCATCGTGTTGAACGGCAAGCCGACCTTCCTGTTGGCGACGCTCGACCAGGGTTACTGGCCGGACGGCATCTATACGGCGCCAACCGATGCGGCACTGCGCTTCGACATCCAGAAGACGAAGGACTTCGGCTTCAACACGATCCGCAAGCACATCAAGGTGGAACCCGCGCGCTGGTACTACTGGGCAGACCGCATCGGCCTGATGGTGTGGCAGGACATGCCTTCCCTGCCCAACGGGCACAACGACAAGCTCAGCGACGCCGACAAGGCACGGTTCCGCAAGGACGTCTCGGCCATCGTCGGGCAGCTCAAGGGCACCACGTCGATCATCGGGTGGATACCGTTCAACGAAGGCTGGGGCCAGTGGAGCATCCCGGCAGCCGCCGAACTCGCCACGCAGATCAAACAACTCGATCCTTCGCGGCTGGTCAACGCACGCAGCGGCCTGAACTGCTGCGACACCAAGGGCGACCCGCATGCCGGCGATCTCTACGACGTGCACGACTACCAGGGTCCGGGCCTGCCCGGTCCTGACGCGACGCGGGCATCCATGGACGGCGAGCACGGCGGTCTCACCTTGAACGTTCCCGGGCATCTTTGGCCCAACGCCGCCATCAATCCCTACGGCGCCGTCAAGGACAGCACCGCATTGACCGACGGTTACGTCGCCAACACCGCCGTGTTGCGGGACAAGGCCCACGCCAAGGGCGTGTCCGGCAGCGTCTATACGCAGATCACCGATGTGGAAGGCGAGCACAACGGCCTGTACACCTACGACCGCAAGGTCGAGAAGATGGACGAGGCCAAGGTGCGGGCGATCAACGAGGCGACGATCCGGGCGGCCAGCCAGCCCTGACCACCCGTCCGTGAGCCGAATAAGGCTTCTATTCGGCTCACGTAATGAGCCGAATAGCGCTACAATCGGCTCATCCGTCCTCCTTCGGCAAGCCGATGAATGCCCCGCGCTGGATCTGGCAGCGACCACGCTGGCCCGATTTTTCATGGAACAACAGCGAGTTAGCGGCAAGCCTACGGGATTGTCGCCAACTCCAGGGACGACTCGTGGGCATGGCGGGCGCTGTGTCGGGCGATGCCCAGGCAGAAGATGCCTTGGCCACCCTGCTCTCGAACATCGTCACCTCGTCCGCCATCGAGGGTGAAAACCTCAATGTCGATTCCGTGCGCTCCTCGCTGGCACGGCGACTAGGGCTCGCCGATGAAGGCCGCCCGCATCCGACCCCGCGCAGTGAAGGCATGGCGGAGCTGATGCTCGACGCCACCCGGCATGTGGACGAGGTGCTCGATCTTCCGCGTTTGCTGCAATGGCATCGCTGGCTGTTTCCAGAATCGGACCGCCTGCTGCCATTTCGCATCCGCGTCGGAGACTTGCGCGGCGACGAACCAATGCAGGTCGTCTCGGGACGCACCGACCGGCCGGTCGTTCACTTCGAAGCACCGCCCCGGGAAGGGCTGGAAGCGCAGTTGGACCGATTCCTCGCCTGGTTCGAGACGTCTCGCAGCGATGCCGGGATCGACCCCTTGCTGCGGGCCGGCGTCGCTCATTTCTGGTTCGTCACCTTGCATCCCTTCGACGACGGCAACGGTCGCCTCACCCGCGCATTGACCGATCTCGCCCTGGCCCAGGCTGAGCCGCAAGCCATTCGTTTCCACGCGATGTCGGCGAGCATCCTCGACGACCGGTCCGGCTACTACCGCATCCTCGAAGCCAGCCAGAAAGACGGCCTCGACATCACCGCATGGTTGGACTGGTTCCTTCGGACGCTGCACGAAAGCCTGGTGCAGGCGCTTCATCGCATCGACGGCGTGCTCGCGAAATCACGCTTCTGGCAGGCGCACAGGCGGCACGCGCTGTCGAGCGAACAGGTCAAGGTCCTGAATCGCCTGCTGGACGGTGGCGAACGCGGGTTCGAGAACGGCATCAGTGCTGCCCAGTACCGTGCGGTGGCCAAGGTTTCCAAGGCCACTGCCACGCGCCATCTGGCGGACCTGGTGGAAAAAGGCCTGCTCCGGCGCCTTCCCGGCGGTGGCCGCAGCACCCGCTATCAGGTAAACATATTGGCCTGACGATCCGTCGGCGGCGATGCGGCGACGTCGCCGCCATCGACCACGACGCGGTTGCGGCCCATGTGCTTGGCCCGGTACAACGCGGCATCGGCTGCGCGGCACAACAGGGACAGGTCGTAGCCGATGCCGTCGGTGCAGGCCAGGCCGATGCTGACCGAAATGGTGACCACCCGTCCCTCGTAGACCAAAGGCGATGCCGCGAGCGCCAGCCGGATGCGTTCCGCCACGACGGAGCCCTGGAGTCGCGGCGCGTCCATGAGCAGCATGCCGAACTCCTCGCCGCCCAGGCGTCCAAGGAGATCGCCCTTGCGCAGTTCGCCCTTGCAGATACCCACGGCATGCTTCAGCACCGCGTCGCCTACCGGGTGACCGTGCGCGTCGTTCACCTGCTTGAAATGGTCGAGGTCGAGGAACACGAGGCAACCTTCCCCGGCCCGCCGTTCGAGGAGGCGCAACGCGCGCTCCGCTTCGCCCATGAAATGCTGGTGATGGAAGATGCCGGTCAGGCCATCGCACGACGACAGCCATTTGAAGCGAAGCTGCGAACGCTTGATCCGAACCAGCCAGAAGACGACCGACACCAGGACCAGCGACATCACGGCGATGTAGAGGCGACTCGTCTCCACGGCCTTGGCGTCGAGCGCCTGCTGGAGTCGCAGGATGCGGTTCTCCTTACCCAGGCCTTCCGTCTCGAGCTTCTCGGCGCGGAAGTGCTGGCGTGCGGCCTCGTAAGCGGCGTTCCTGACATTCGCATCGCGCAGGTAACCCTGGTCCTGGACCACGTAATGCTCGTACTCGCCCAAGGCGCTGGCATAGTGCCCTTGCGCCTTGTCGATGGTGTAAAGGATGCGGTAGGCGAAGCGCAGCGCCTCGTTGACATCGCCCGGATGACCCATCGCCACTGTCGCCAGCGCGGCCTTCCGCGCTTCGCCCGCACGGCCCATCTGCTCATAGATCTGGGCGCGCTGGCTGGAGAGGCTGATCCGGTGCGGGTAGTACTGGCTGGACTCGATGGGGCGCGCTAGGCGCTCGACCATGGCGAGGGCTTCGTCGAGCTTGTGCTCTTCGAGCAACCGGTCGACGAGGATCAGCGACATGGTGTTGGCGAAGATCGGCTGGCGATCCGCCGTGCAGATGTCGATCGTTTCGAGCAATTCCGGACTTTGCGCGGTCAGCTTGCGGAGGCCTTCCAGGGCGGTGACTTTCTGCACCATGGCCTGGCACGAGGATTCGCCCGCAGGCGTGGCCGCCAGCATCATGTCCGCGTACTCGAGGCCTTTGTCGGGTTGCCCGGCGAATGTCAGCATCAGCGACAGGTTCGCCAGCAGCACGAAGCGCGCCTGGGGGTCCGTCACGATGGGCAGCGTGTCCGCGGCGCGCGTCGCGACCGCATAAGCCTCGGCGTATTTGCCCTGCTCGCTCAGGTTGTTCATCAACATGGCGCTCGCGCGCGTGCCCAGCGCGTCGTCGCCAAGCGCCATCACCTGACGAAGCGCCGCCTCCGCTTCGGGATAGCGCCCTTCGTAGTTCGCCTCCCAGGCGTCGAGGAACTGCAGGTAGCGCTGCTGGGGGAGCGTCAGACTCGGGGCATCACGGTGCAGTTCGCCGAGCGCTTCGACGAAGCGTGGGTGATCCTTCGTGCGGATGGCATCGACGCGGGCGATACGCCCGATCCCCTGCTCCGCCGGTGCGGCTCGTATGCAGGGGGCGAGCAGGCACAAGGCGAGGCCCACCCGTAGCGGCCATGACGTCAGGTAGCCGAAACCGCCGGGGCGCATGCCGATCGTTCCTCAGCCCGGAAGCGAATCGTCGGTGTCGCCGGAGCGCTCTTTCGGCGCGTCCTCGTCGTCACCTTCGTTGTCTTCGCGATCGTGGTCGTGGTCGTGCTCCTCGTCCTCATGCGCCCCCGTCTGGCTCTGGTGCTCGACATGCATCTGCTTCAGGCCGAGTTCCCGCGCGAGGGTCGTGCCATCGCCACGGACGGCGAATTCACGCAAGCCGGGGGAAGCTTCAGCCGCCTCGAGCGCTTTCGCGAGTTCGTCCCGCGACGCGCGACGCAAGCTCGAGTCACGGCCGATGGCCTCCAGCAATTCCACGGTATCGCGCACGCTATGTCCCTGCTAAACGATGACGGTATGCCATGCGGCCGTAGCGGCTGGCAACGCCAATTCTTTAATGTCAGAGGCCGTGGAGGGCGTCGAGGGCATCGAGACGGGCGCGCATGACGGCATTCGGCCTCAGTGCGCATGCCGGCGGCAGCACGAGCGTCTCCTGCCCGGTGAACGTCGCAGCGGGGAAGTCCCGCAACGCCATGCGCTGGATGTGTGGCCCCTCGATCGGGAGGGTCGGCGCGCGATAGACGATCACCTCGTGATCGTCCGGATAATCGTCCCGCAGCCGCTCCGTCAGCAGCTCCCGGTAGGCATCGGGCGTGCGGAACCGACCGAGTGAGCGGTCGCCCACGACACCGAGCTGCCAGAGGATCACGTGGCTCGTGGTATCCAGCTGGCGCTCGAAGAACAGCAACTGGCTAGCTTCAAGGTGCTGGCAGCCGAAGCGACCGGGATCGATGCCCAGGTCCGCGTACAGGCAGTCCTCGGCGGACACGCCGGGCTCCATATGCGCCGGGTACCCTTCGGCCCGGGCGAGTTCGACGACCTTGTGCGGCGACCAGGCAAATATGCCGGGGTGCCCGTAGAAGACCGCGCAGACCCGGTGTCCGCCCCGTACTTCCGCGATCATCACCTCGACCCATTCACGATAGGTGGTCATCCGCGACTTGCCTGGACGGTAGTACGGCTGGAGGCTGCGGACATCGGGGTTCAGGCGCCTCAGCCAGAGCTCCACCAGGTGATCGGAAAGCGCGGCGAAGACGACGTCCGCCTTCTCGATATGGTCCCGCGCGATGGGCGTGAGATGGGAGCCCAGGGTGATGCCCATGCCGACGCAGGCGATGCTGCCGCGACGGGTGTCCTTGGATGGCGGGGTGGGTGTGGTCATGGACGGAGTGTAATGCGCGAGTAGAGTCGACCCTCAAGACCAGGGCGGCCAAGGGGCCGGGAAGCACGGTCGTCACCGACTACGGAAAGGTGTGGCTTTTCACCGTGGCGGGGAAGCACTGGCGGGCGCAGGGCGGCGCGCACGCCGCCACGCTCGGCCCGCTCCCCGTGACGAAGGCGGACTCCTTCAGCGCGGAGTATGTCCATTCCTTCTTCTCACCGGGCATGAGCGCTCCCGTCCATAAGCACTCGGGGCCCGAAGGCTTCTATGCGATGGAAGGTGACACGTGTTTGGAAATGCCTGGCGGAACGCATACCGGATTCGGGCCCGGCAACACGGTGGTGTCGTCCGGCGGCGAACCGATGCAACTGATGGCGATCGGGACGGTGCCGCGCCGCGCCTTCGCGTTGATCCTCCACGATGCCACTTTGCCCGCGACCACCCGCGTGACGGACTGGAAACCGTCGGGCGTCTGCGAGGCGAAGCTCTCCGGGTCCCGGTGAGCTCGTCCGGCCCGCGGCTCAATCACCCAATCGCGGCTCGTACTCGCCTTTCAGCCTCAGCCACTCGTCCCAGAACGGCTGCGGCTCCTTACCCGACAGGCGCGCGGTCAGCACGTCGATATGCGCATGCCAGCCGGCGCTCACGTTGAGGCGCATGGCGCGATCGAGGACGCGGCGATGGGTCAGGGTGAGCAACACCTGGTCGCCCTTCGCTTCCAGTTCGAAGATGACACCACCGGTGCTCCCCCATTCGAAGGCCAACAGCCGGGGCGGATCGCACTCGGTGATGCGGCTCTGCATGCGGTGTTCTTCGCCGAAACCGTCTGGCTTGTGGCCGGGTGGATTCGTGAGCTCGTCATTTCGCCAGCAGAGCTCGAAGGCGCTGCCGACCTTCATGTCCATGTCGCCGGAAGCCAGCCACTGGCGGCGCAATTCGCTCTCCGTGAGATAGGCCCACACCCGTTCGATGGGGCCGGGCAGCACGCGCTGGATCTTCAGCGTCGCGTCCTCGACGATCGTGCCGTAGGTTTCGCGGCCTGCTACTGCGCTCATGGTTTGTCTCCTTTGCGGGACGTGGGTTCGCTCGCATCGGCGTCGCGTAGGAGCCGGTCGAGCACGGTGAGTCGGTCGGTCCAGAAGCGTTCGTAGAACGCCAGCCATTGCTGGACGCTTGCCAGCGGCCCCGGATCGAGGCGGCAGAGATGGACCCGCCCGCGGACTTCGCGGCGGATCAATCCCGCGTTCTCCAGCACCTTGATGTGTTTCGACACCGCGGCGAGCGACATGTCGAAGGGTTCGGCGAGTTGGCTGACGGATTGCTCGCCGCTGGCCAGCGTGCGCAGCATGTGCCGACGCGTGCGGTCGCCGAGGGCATGGAACACGGGATCAAGCTGGGCATCTAATTCAACCATGTGGTTGAACATACGCCGACCACAGCGACCGGTCAACCATTTGGTTGAATGTTTCTCGCGACGAGCGAGCGCGCCTCCGCCATGTACGGATCAGCGCCCCGGTTCCTGGTTTTGCTTGCCGTCTTGCGTGTCGATCGCTTCCCGCCAGCCCCCTTCGACACCCTGCCCCGCCTCCGAGGGCTGGTGGATCGCGCCCGCGGTATCCGCGGCGGGCGCCGCCTTTTCCATCTGTTCGCGATGGGCGACGTTCGCCGCGAAACGTTCGGTGGCATCCGGTGCGAGTCGGTGGCCCCAGTATCCCGCCCGGGCCTTCCACCCCACCGGCACCTCTTCGCGCGGATGCAGCGACGCGTGCACGATCGCTCCGACGACTTTGCCGGGACCGTCGATTGCCGCCATGCGTGGCATGTGCCCCGAATAGTTCGCCGCATGTCGCCACCACGGCGTATCGGCGGCCCAGGGCATGATCGTCACGACGTGGATGCCGCACTGTCCCGTAAGGCGCACCTCTTCGTTGAGGGAGCGGCCCAGCGAAAGGACCGCGGCTTTCGTGGCCGCGTAAGTCGCCTGGTAGGCTACCGGGATTTCGCTGTCGATGGAGCCGATGTTGACGAGCGTGCCGCGCCCCTGCGCCTTGAACTGACGCAAGGCACTGAGGCTTCCGTAGATCACGCCTTTCAGGTTGGTATCCACCACGCGCCCATGGTCGACGGCCGGAATTCGTTCGAAGGGCCCGATGGCACCCACGCCGGCGTCGTTGATCCACACATCGATGCGCCCGAACCTCGCCACCGCGGTGCCGCCACTTCGTCCATGGCGGCCGCGTCAGCCACGTCGGCGGGCACCACCTCGGCGGCCCCTCCGGCGGCGCGTGCCTCTGCCGCGACCGCCTCCAGCACGTGCGCCCGCCGTGCGACCAGAACGACGTTGCCGCCGTTTGCGGCGACCGCCAGTGCGACGCCACGGCCGAAGCCACTGGAGGCACCCGTGATGACGAAGGTGGATCCGTGCAACCGCTTCGCATCGGACGATGCGATCCGTGTGCCGGTGGCACACCCGGTGAGCAAAAGGGCGGCGGCGATCGCAGCAGCCAGTCCGGCAAACACTCCGACGCGTCGGATACCCACGGATCCCTACCCTTCGCCTAACCTGTCCCAAGGTTGCCGTGGCGACCGTGAGCACTGCATGCAGCATATCGGGGAGGCGCTCGACGAAACGAAACGTCGAGACGAGCGAGGCCTTCAGACGCCGTGGTAATCCCTGTACCAGCGCACGAAGCGCGAGACGCCCTCCTCCACGGAGACCTGCGGGACGTATCCCGTCGCGTGGCGAAGCTCGCTGACGTCTGCCTCCGTGTCGGGCACGTCGCCGGCCTGCAGCGGTAGCAGTTCCATGACCGCTTCGCGGCCAAGGGACGCTTCCAGGCAGCGGATGTATGCCAGCAGTTCCACCGGTTGCTCGTTGCCGATGTTGTAAAGGCGGTACGGCGCCACCCCGCTGGACGCGGGGTCCGGTGCCTTGGCGTCCCACGCGGCGTCCACCGCCGGCGGGCGGTCCAGACAGCGGATCACGCCTTCGACGATGTCGTCGATATACGTGAAGCTGCGCCGGTGGTGTCCATGGTTGAACACCCTGATCGGCTCACCCTGCAGGATCGCGCGCGTGAACAGGAACAACGCCATGTCCGGCCTACCCCAAGGCCCGTAGACGGTAAAGAAACGCAACCCCGTGCTCGGTATGCCGTACAGGTGGGCGTAGCTGTGCGCCATCTGCTCGTTGGCTTTCTTGGTCGCCGCGTAAAGCGTCAGCGGATGCTCCGCCGGATCGTGTTCGGAGAACGGCATCGCTCGGTTGGCGCCGTAGACCGAACTCGTGGAAGCGAAGACGAGGTGTTCGACAGCATGGTCACGGCAACCTTCCAGCACGTGGAGAAATCCCGTGACGTTGCTGGCGACGTACACGTGCGGGTTCTCCGCGGCATAACGCACGCCGGCCTGGGCGGCGAGGTGCACGACGCGCCGCGGCTGGTGGTCGGCGAACACCGATGCCATGGCCACGCGGTCGGCCAGGTCGGCTTGCACGTGCGTGTAGCGCGGATCGTGCCGGAAGCGGTCGAGGCGCGCCTGCTTCAGGCCGACATCGTAATAGTCGTTGAGGTTGTCGACGCCGACGACGTCGTCGCCTCGCTCCAGCAGCCGCATCGCCACATGCGAACCGATGAAACCTGCCGTACCCGTCACCAATACCTTCATGGCCGTTCCTTCAGAGCCGTCCGTCCACCGCGTCTCGCGGCAGCACGTACTTGACGTCGTAGACCACGGCTCCCGGCTTGCCGAACGCACGGATGCCCGTCGCGCCGAGCTCGTGGAACTGTCGGTGGGCCACCGCGATGACGATGGCGTCGTATGCGTCCGTTTCCGGAACCGCCACGGGGCGCAGGCCATACGTGGCGTCCGCCTCGGCGGGGTCGATCCAGGGATCGTGGACGTCGATCGTGGCGTTGTACGTCTTCAGCGCGGCGATGATGTCGACGACGCGCGTGTTGCGCAGGTCCGGGCAGTTCTCCTTGAACGCCAGGCCGAGCACCAGCACGCGCGCGCCCACGGGGTTGAGGCCCTTGCAGACCATCAGCCGGATCAGTTCGCCCGCGATGTACGGCCCCATGCTGTCGTTGGTACGGCGGCCGGCCAGGATCACGTCCGGGTGGTGTCCGACTTCCTGCGCCTTATGCGTGAGGTAATAGGGATCCACGCCGATGCAATGCCCGCCCACGAGGCCCGGCCGGAACGGCAGGAAGTTCCACTTCGTGCCGGCGGCCTCGAGCACTTCCAGCGTGTCGATGCCCAGCTTGTTGAACAGGATGGCGAGGTCGTTCACCAGGGCGATGTTGAGGTCGCGTTGGGTGTTCTCGATGACCTTCGCGGCCTCGGCGACCTTGATGCGGCTGGCCTTGTAGGTGCCGGCATCGATGATGCTGGCATACAGCGCATCGACGAACGCCGCCGCTTCCGGCGTGGAGCCCGAGGTGACCTTGCGGATGGTGTTGACGCGATGCTGCTTGTCACCCGGATTGATCCGCTCGGGGCTGTATCCGGCGAAGAAGTCCTCATTGAAGACGAGGCCGGAGATAGCGGCCAGGATCGGTACGCAGACTTCCTCGGTGCATCCGGGATAGACCGTCGACTCGTACACCACGACATCGCCGCGCTTCAGCACGGTGCCGAGCGTTTCGCTCGCCCGCTTCAACGGCGTGAGGTCGGGTCGCTTCGCGCTGTCTATCGGCGTCGGCACCGTCACGATGAAGACGTTGCAGGCGCGCAAGTCGTCGAGGTGGTCGCTATACGACAAGCGTTTGGCCAGCGCCATCGAGGCGGCGTCGACTTCCAGTGTGCGGTCGCTACCGGCGCGCAGTTCTGCGATGCGCGAGGCATCGATGTCGAAGCCGACCGTCGAGAAGCGCTTGCCGAACTCGACGGCCAGTGGAAGGCCCACGTAACCGAGACCGATGACGCCGATCTTTACCTCGTCCAACTGCTGCATCGGGCTTCCGTCGACAATGGGCGGCACGGTCCGGGCAAAGCCGGAGCTAGCCGTGAAGCCTAGCGGATCGCCCACGCGGCGCGCCAGCCCGTCCCGGGCGCCGCGTGGAACCGCTCAGCCGCCTTCGGCGGCCGGAAGCTCGTTCACGTCGCGCACGCTGTAGACGTCGATCGCATAAGGTGCATGCGCGTCGCCGGTGGCCTTGAAGCGGCCGAAGACCGTCGCGTCCGCGCGGACGCCTTTTTCCGTCACCGTGCGTCGGAACGAGGCGACGTCTCGTTTGCGGCCGAGGTCGTCGTCCATGCTGAGGTTCACCGCGCCCTTGCACTGAGCGTCGCTGAGCGTGGTTATCTTGCCCTCGGTGGCGGCGACGCCGCGGACAGTGACCGTGGTGCCCACGTAGCGCGCGGCGGTGCCGAGGACCGTGCAGATGGTATCCGGCGGCGGGCCGTCGGACCGGGCGGCCGCGGTACCCGCGGCGAGTAACAGCATGAGGGCGACCCCCGTCGCCCGGGCGAAAGCAATCGCATTCATAGGTTTTCCCCCTTGATACCGGCCGCGATAGGCCGAGCCGAGTGGACGGCTAAACGGAGCACACCGCGTTTGCGTTCGCAGGTCAATAAGAAATTTCGGCAGATGAGGCCGGACACCCTTGCGAATCAGCCAGATAGGACTGCTCCCGGACGATCGTCCATACTATCGCCCCCACCGACGGCCCACTCCCATGGCTTCTTACGACGACGATCTCGACTACGAAGGTGACCACGACGACGAAGACGGCGAGGATTCGCTCGAGTCGCAGGTCTGGGCCCTCTTGATGCTCATCAACCCCGGCGACGAGGACGCCGCGAGGCAGCAGTTCGCCGCCTGGCGCGAGATCGTCGAGGAGGAAGGCGACCACGACCCGGTGCGCATCGTGGGCCGGGTCATCGACTGGCGTGCCGGCTTCGAGGTGGACGAGGACGATACCCGCGGCCTCGTCGACGCGATCAACCAGCTTGCCGCACGCTGGAACATCGCCATCGACTGGGACGGCGATCCCGATGACGACGAATTCCACGAGGACGTCGACGGGCCGGAGCTGTTCTCGCGCGCCTTCGACCAGTTGAATCCCCACGGGTACACCCTGTGGGCCCGCGAAGCCGAGGATGAGGTGTACGCCGGCTGGATCACCCAATCGCGTGACGACGAGGCGATGCGGGTCGTCGCGACCGACCTGGGTATCAACCTGAGGCTGGGAAGCCAGGTGACGTGAGGGGGAGCGGCCTCCGGGCGGTATAATGCCGGGATGAATTACCGCCACGCCTACCACGCCGGCAACTTTGCCGATGTCCTCAAGCACATGGTGCTCGTGGCCCTTATCGATGCCCTGGAACAGAAGGCGTCGCCCTTTTGCTACATCGATACCCATGCCGGCCGCGGCCGCTACGACCTGCGCGGCGCCGAGGCGCGTAAGACCGCCGAGGCCGATGCCGGCTTCGGCGTGCTCCGGACCGCCAGCGGTCTGCCTCCCCTGCTCTGGAAATGGCTGGAAACCGTCCGCGCCTGCAACGAAGGCGACGAGGCCATGCGCCACTACCCCGGATCGCCATGGATCGCCGCGCACCTGATGCGCGAGGGCGACTCCGCGCAGCTTTGCGAGTTGCAGGACGGGGAAGCCAGCGCGTTGCGCCAGCTGTTCCACGCCGATCGGCGCGTGCATGTGCACCAGCGCGATGGGTACGAAGCCATGAAAGCGCTCGTGCCGCCGCCTGAAAAGCGCGGCCTTGTCCTCATCGACCCGCCCTACGAGGCGCAGGAGGCCGAGTTCCGCACGATCGAGAAATCGCTGAAGGCGGCGATGGAGAAATGGCCTGGCGGCATCTACGCCGTCTGGTATCCGATCAAACTGCGCAGCCACGTGCAGCCGTTCCATCGCTGGCTCAGCAAGAGCGGTGCGAAGCGGGTGCTCGTGGCCGAACTGTTGCTCCGTCCCGACGATTCCCCGCTGCGCCTCAACGGCACCGGCGTCGCCATCGTGAATGCGCCGTGGAAGCTCGATGAAGTGCTGCGTGATTCGCTTCGCCTTCTCCCGAAGCTGCTAGGCACGCCCGGCGAATCCGAATACAGGCTGACCTGGCTGGTGGAAGACGGTCCGGATGAACGTCCCGCCCACGCGCCGCAGCCGTTCCATTCAGTGCGACGGCGCTAAAGTCATTCCACACGCCAGGAGTCGACCCATGCGCCCGTCCATCGCCCGTCTCGCCGTCCCTGCCGCCTTCTTCGCCGCGACCATCGCCCTCTCGGGTTGCGCGCCGGCTCCGATCTACAAACCGACTGCCAACAACGCGGCCGTGCCTCCCGCCCAGGTGGCACGCGAGCCGGAACGCTACGGCAGCGCCGACGTGATCTGGGGCGGCCGTATCGTCAACGTCCGCAACTTTGCCGATCACAGCGAGATCGAGGTCCTGGCGTATCCGCTGGACGGCTCGCAGCGTCCCCAGGCCAACGACACTGGCAACGGCCGCTTCATCGCCGCCATGCCGGGATACGTGGAAAGCCTCGACTTTCCTTCCGGTGGCCTGGTGACCATCGCCGGCCGCCTCAACGGCACCCGCACCGGAAACGTGGGCGAGGCGCAGTACACGTTCCCGCTGGTGTCGGTGAACCAGTCCCATGTATGGACGGCCAAGGAAATGTCGGGCGGCCATCCCAACGTGAGCTTCGGCGTCGGGGTCGGCGTCATCCGCTGATACGCGGGGCCGGTTGATCGCGGGACGGGTGTCGGGGTTTGCTAAGATCCTGCGATCAGAACGGGACGGGAACTCATGTCGGGACATGCCGATTCAAAGCGCGCGATCTTCCTTGCGCTCGGAGCCAATTTCGCCATTTTCGTCGCCAAACTCGTCGCGGCGATCTTCACCGGGTCGGGCGCCATGCTCGCCGAGGCCGTGCACTCGCTGGCCGATTGCGGTAACCAGGGACTCCTGCTGTTGGGCATGCGCCAGGCGAAGCGCCCGCCATCGCCCGACTATCCCCTCGGCTGGGGCCGCGCGTTGTACTTCTGGTCCTTTCTCGTCGCCATCCTGCTCTTCAGCGTGGGTGGCATGTTTTCCGTGTACGAGGGCGTGCACAAGCTGACCCATCCGGAGCCGCTGCGTTGGGCATGGCTGGCCGTGGGCGTGTTGGCGTTCTCCATCGTCACCGAGGGCATCTCCATGCACGGCTGCATGCAGGAGGTGAACAAGGCGCGTGAGGGGCGTCCCCTATGGCAGTGGTTCCGCGAGACACGCGCGAGCGAGCTGCTGGTGATCTTCGGCGAGGACCTCGCCGCGCTCATAGGCCTCTGCCTGGCCCTGCTGGCCGTGCTGCTCACGATGATCACCGGCAACCTCATCTTCGACGCCATCGGCACGATCGCCATCGGCGTCCTGCTGATCGTGGTTGCCATCGCCGTCGCACGCGAGGTGAAGGCCCTGCTGATCGGCCAGGGCGTGGAACCGAACCAGCGCGCCGCGATGGTCGCCTTCCTGGAGGCCCGGCCCGAGATCGAACAGGTCTACAACGTGCTGACCTTGCAGATGGGTACCGATGTGATGGTGGCGATCAAGGCGAAGATGGCCTACACCCCCACCGCGCGCGCCATGGTGGAGGCCATCAATATCGTCGAGGCGGATTTCCGCGCCGAGTTCAGGGACGTCCGCTGGAGCTTCTTCGAGCCCGACCATACGGACTGACCTGTACAATCGAACGCTTGTCCGCCGGTTCGTGCCCTATTCCATGCCCGTAGCGCTCCCTAGCCCGCCACTCCCCGTCAACGCCAAGACCCGTCGCTACTGGACCGTGCCGCACGGTTCGTCCTGGGCGTTGGAAGTCGCGGAGGCGGCGCGGGCACACGACGGCCTGCTGGTCGTGGCCGTCCGCGACACCCGCAGCGCGGACAACCTGGAGAGCGAGTTGGCTGTGTTCGCCGGCGACCTTGCCGTGCTGCATTTCCCTGACTGGGAGACGCTGCCGTACGACGTCTTCAGCCCGCATCCGGAGGTCGTCTCCCAGCGCATCGCCACGTTGTACCGCCTGCCGTCCACACGGCGCGGCGTGCTCGTGGTGCCGGTGGCGACGCTGATGCAGCGCATCGCCCCGCGGACGCACATCACCGGCTCGGGCCTGGTCCTGCGCAAGGGGCAGAAGCTAGATCTCGCGGCCGAACAACGGCGCCTCGAAGCGGCAGGCTACCGCAACGTGCCGCAGGTGAGCGAACCGGGCGACTTCGCGGTGCGCGGTGCCCTTATCGATATCTACGCGATGGGCGCCAGCGAGCCGTACCGTGTGGAACTTTTCGACGACGAGATCGAATCGATCCGCACCTTCGACACCGAAACCCAACGCTCGCAACACCAGGTCGAGGGCGTCGACCTTCTTCCGGCGCGAGAATTCCCACTCACTGAAGACGCCGCCACGGACTTCCGCAGCAACCTGCGCGAACGATTCCCGATCGACATCCGGCGCTGCCCGCTCTACCAGGACATGAAGGAAGGCGTCACGCCGGGCGGCATCGAGTACTACCTGCCCCTCTTCTTCAAGGCCACGGAAACCCTGTTCGACTACATCGCCGGCGACGCACTGTTCGTGCTCGGCGAGGGCGTGCTGGAATCCTCCGAGCAGTTCTGGGCGCAGACGGCCGAGCGTTACGAACAACGTGCCCACGACATCGAACGTCCCGTGCTGCCGCCTGGCGAGATCTACCTGCCGCCGGAGCAGTTGCGCGAACGGCTGAATCGCCAGGTCCGCGTGGACGTCGTCGCGAAGGGCCACGAGCACGCCGTGGACCTCGGCACCCAACCCGCGCCCGAGGTACCGCTGAACCGCAAGGGCGAAGAGCCCGGCACCGCACTCCGGCATTTCCTAAAGAGCTACCCCGGTCGCGTGCTGATCGCCGCCGACTCGGCCGGCCGCCGCGAGGCCCTGATCGAACAGTTGGCCGGCGCCGGTCTGAAGCCCGTCAACGTCGACGGCTGGAAGGACTTCCTGGCCCGCAGTGAGCCGTTGGCGATTACCGCCGCGTCGCTGGAACAAGGCTTTGCCCTCACCCGGCCTGCCCTCACCGTGCTCACGGAACGCGAGCTGTTCGGTGAACGGGTGCGCACGGACCGCAAGCGTCGCGCCGGCGCCGCGCGTGATCCCGAAAGCATCATCAAGGACCTCACCGAACTGTCGATCGGCTCACCGATCGTGCACATCGACCACGGCGTCGGCCGTTACCAGGGGCTTGTCTCCCTCGATGTGGGCGACATGCCTGGCGAGTTCCTGACGATCGAATACGCGAAGGGCGACAAGCTCTACGTACCGGTGGCCCAGCTCGGCCTCGTCAGCCGTTACACGGGCACCGCGCCGGAACTGGCGCCCCTGCACTCCCTCGGCGGCGACGCCTGGGAACGGGCGCGCAAGAAAGCCGCGGAGAAGGTCCGCGACGTGGCCGCCGAACTGCTCGCGATCTACGCACAGCGCGAGGCACGGCAGGGCGAGTCGCTGCCGGTCGACCGGCAGATGATCGAGGAGTTCGCCGCCACGTTCCCCTTCGAGGAAACCGCCGACCAGCAAGCCGCGATCGATGCCGTGATCGTCGACCTCGCCGCCCCGCGCGCCATGGACCGAGTGGTCTGCGGCGACGTGGGCTTCGGAAAGACCGAGGTCGCCTTGCGTGCGGCGTTCGCGGCAGCCACGGCCGGCAAACAGGTAGCCGTGCTGGTACCGACCACGCTGCTGGCCCAGCAGCACTACCGTAACTTCGCCGACCGCTTCGCCGACTGGCCCGTCCGCGTGGACGTCCTCTCGCGCTTCAAGTCGAAAAAGGAAGTCGATGCCGCGCTGGAACGACTGGCGGACGGCCAGATCGACGTCATGGTTGGCACGCACAAGCTCTTGCAGTCGGACATCCGCTTCAAGAACCTGGGCCTTGTCATCGTGGACGAGGAACAGCGTTTCGGCGTCCGGCAGAAGGAGCAGCTGAAGAAGCTGCGCGCCGAGGTGGATCTCCTGACGCTGACGGCCACCCCCATCCCGCGCACGCTGAACATGGCGATGAGCGGTCTGCGCGACCTCTCCATCATCGCGACGCCACCCGCCCATCGCACGGCGGTGCGCACGCTCATCTCCACTTACCAGCCGGCGCTGATCCGCGAGGCGATCCAGCGCGAACTCGCGCGCGGCGGCCAGGTGTACTTCCTGCACAACGAGGTGCAGACGATCGACCGCACCGCCCGCGAACTCGGCGAACTGGTGCCTGAAGCGCGTATTCGCGTGGCGCACGGCCAGATGCCCGAGCGCGAACTGGAGGCGGTCATGGCGGACTTCCACCGTCAACGCTTCAACGTGCTGGTCTCGACGACCATCATCGAGTCGGGCATCGACATTCCCACCGCCAACACGATCGTCGTCAATCGCGCGGACCGCTTCGGCCTCGCACAGCTGCACCAGTTGCGTGGCCGCGTGGGCCGTTCGCACCACCGTGCGTACGCGTACCTGATCGTGCCCGATCGCAAGGCCATGACGGCCGACGCGGAGAAGCGGCTCGAGGCGCTGGCGTCGCTGGAGGAACTCGGCGCGGGCTTCACCCTGGCGACGCACGACCTGGAAATTCGCGGCGCGGGCGAGATGCTCGGTGAAGAACAGTCGGGCCAGATCCAGGAGATCGGCTTCGGCCTCTACACGGAGTTGCTCGACCGCGCGGTCCGCGCGTTGAAGTCCGGCAAGGTGCCGGACTTCGACCTCACGTCGGAGCACGAGACCGAGGTGGAACTACACCTGCCGGCACTGATTCCCGAAGATTACCTGCCCGACGTGCACACGCGCCTTACGCTGTACAAGCGCATCGCGAGCGCGCGCAACGACGACGGGCTACGCGAACTCCAGGTCGAAATGATCGACCGCTTCGGCCTGCTGCCGGACCAGACGAAGTGCCTGTTCGCAGTTGCCCAGTTGAAGCTGATGGCGACGCCGCTCGGTATCCGCAAGCTCGACTTCGGCCCCAGTGGCGGCCGAATCACGTTCCGCGACAAGCCCGACATCGACCCGATGGCGCTGATCAAGCTGATCCAGCAGCAGCCCCGGGTCTTCAAGATGGACGGCCAGGACAAGTTACGCGTGATCATGGAACTGCCCGGCTCCAGCGAGCGCCTCCGCGCCGCGCAGGACCTGCTCGTATCGCTGGGAGCGCCCAGGCCGTCCTGACGAGGATCGCCGACAGGGTCGGCTCCCACCGGTTCGGTGGCGGAGCCCACGGCTCGGCTCCGGCGTCCGCCCGATAGGAGCCGACCCTGTCGGCGATGCAAACGGATCAGCTGACGGGCGTGGCGCGTACCAGGTATTGGACGCTGAAGCGGTGCTCGTCGTCCATCCAGACCTCGGCAACCGACAAGCCGGCCTTGGCCGCCATCTGCGCGAAATCCTCGAGCGAGTACTTGCAGCTGTACTCCACGTGCATCGCTTCGTCCTCGCGGAACGCGAACGTTTCACCCCCCACGTGCACGTCCTGACGCGTCGTACTCACGAGATCCGTTTCGATCCGGCCCGCCAGGGCGTTGTAGCGCGCGCGGTGGCGGAACGCCGCAACATCGAAGTCGGCGCCGACCTCCTTGTTCAGTCGCACGAGCATGTTCAGGGTGAAGTCCCGCGTGACGCCGGCGGCATCGTTGTACGCCGCTTCGATCACGGCAGGATCCTTCTTCAGGTCCACGCCCACGAGGATGCCGCCGCCATCGCTCATCTCGGCGCGCATCTGGCGCAGGATGCGGATGGCTTCCTTTGTTTCGAAGTTGCCGATGGTCGAACCCGGGAAGTAGATGACGGTGCGCCGCTGGGGTCGCATCGCCACAGGTAGCCGCAAGGGCTGCGTGAAGTCCGCGCACACCGGCTGCATCGGAACGTCGGGAAAGCGCGTCGCCAGTTCGGCCACGCTTTCCATCAGCGCACTGCGGGAAATCTCGACGGGCACGTAAGCGGCCGGCGTTTCGAGGTGCTCCAGCAGCATGCGCGTCTTGATGCCGCTGCCACTGCCGTACTCGACCAGGCGCACGTCCGGCCCGAGCACCTTCGCGATGTCGCCAGCGTGATCGCGCATGATCGCGATCTCGGTGCGCGTGAGGTAGTACTCGGGCTGTTCACAGATGGCTTCAAAAAGCGCGGAGCCGCGCTCGTCGTAGAACAGGCGGGAAGGAAGTTTCTTCGGCTTCGCAGCGAGTCCGCGCCGCACGACGTCGAGGGTGTCCTCTACATCCGGATGGCGGTCGTCGACGCGGATGTCCTTCGGTTGAGCACTCATCGATCGGTTCCCAGTCGTATCCCCGAAAACTGCCAGCGGGCATGGGGAGGAAAAAAATTGCGGTACGTCGCGCGCATATGGTCGGCGGGCGTGGCGCAGGATCCGCCGCGGAGGATCCACTGCCCATTCATGAACTTTCCGTTGTATTCACCCAGCGCGCCGGCCAGGGGCCGGAAGCCCGGATAACTGATATAGGGGCTCATCGTCCATTCCCAAACATCACCGTACATCTGCCCGAGCGCCGTCTCGAACGACGCCGCAACGGGTTGGAACATACCCTTGTCCTGAAGGTTCCCATGAACGGGAATGTCCACCGCCATCGTCTCCCACTCCACCTCCGTGGGTAGGCGTGCGCCGGCCCAGCGCGCAAACGCGTCGGCTTCGAAATAGCTGACGTGGCATACGGGCGCGTGCGGATCGATCGCGCGACGGCCCTGCAAGGTGAATTCGGTTTCCAGCGCCTCGTCCCAGTACAACGGCCGTTGCCATCCTTCCGCTTGTACCGTTGCCCATCCGTCCGAGAGCCAAAGCGTCGGTTCGCGGTAACCGCCATCGGCGATGAAAGCCATGAATTCCGCGTTGGTCACGGGACGGTTCGCGATGGCGCCCGCCTGGCGGTAGGTACGATGTCGGGGGCCCTCGTTGTCGAAGGCGAATCCGTTACCGTCATGACCGATCGTCACGACAGCTTCGTCGAACGGGACGTAACGCAACGGTTGCGCGGCCATCGCCAGCGCACGGGGCGCACCGACCTGGTAGGCAGGTTCCAGAGGGTTCTGCGCGAGCGCGTGCTTGATATCCGTCAGCAACAGCTCCTGGTGCTGTTGCTCGTGCTGCAGGCCAAGCTCGACGAGACCGGGCAATGCCTCGTCGTCATCGCGCGCGATGCGCTCGGCGACAGCGTCGTCGACCCGCCGCCGGTAAGCCAACACTTCATCGAGGGTCGGGCGCGTGAGCATGCCGCGGCGCGGCCGTGCGTGCATGGGCCCGACCGACTGGTAATAGGAGTTGAACAGGTAATGCCACTCCGGATTCGCGGCAACATAGTCGGTGTCCCGTCCCAGCACGAACTGCTCGAAGAACCACGTCGTATGGGCCAGGTGCCATTTCGTGGGGCTGGCGTCGGGCATCGACTGGATCACGGTGTCCTCGGGGCGCAGCGGCGCGGCCAGCTCCGTGGAACGGTGGCGGATACGGAGGAAGCGTCGGGCGAGGTCCGCGCAGGCAGGCGGGGGCGATGGGATGCCTGGCTGGCGGACGGTCATGCGGGTGTTCCGTTACGGCCGGGGGAGCCGCGGTCACGGGGCACGATGCCCTAGGAAACGTTCAACGAACGTGAGCGAGCCCTGCCAGCGGCTTAACGACGAATGCACCCAGGCCCCGTGCACTCTCGCCTCCGGGCCCATTCGGGCTTAACGTTGGCTACCACTCGGAGGATGTGCCATGAACGTCCGCTACCTGCTCGCCGCCTCGCTCCTCGTCACCTGCGCCGTACAGGCACAGGATGCCCGTCCGCAGGCGCGTCACGAACTCCCCGTGAACGATTGCATGCGCACCGACCGCATCAGCAACTGGGCCATGGTCGATGATCGCACCGTGGTCGTGGCGAATGGTCCGAACTTCTTCAAGATCACTACCAGCACGGACTGTCCGCGCATGGATCTCGGCGGCGGGGTCCGATTCCGTGGTGCGGAGAATATCCAGGCAGTGGCGCCGATGCGCATCTGCGGGAGCATCACCGAGAAGATCGTACGCCGCAACGAACCGCCGTGTGACATCGCCTCGGTCGAGAAGATCGACAAGGAAACCTACAAGAGCCTGGAAAAGAAAGCCAAACGTAAGGGCTCCGGCGCGGAACCGAACGGCATGGTGCATTGACCCCTCGCACCAAGGCGCCCTCCTACGGCCTTTCGATCATGTCGGTCGCGACCCAGTTGGTTTCCCAGGTCGCGCCGCCATCGGCCGAGTAAGCCTGCTCGAAACGGGCAGAACCCGGTGACGCCCGGGTTATTACGAAGCGCACCAGGATTGCCTTGCCGTCGAGCACGTCCTGCCCAACGAACGTCCCCGCTCCTTTCTCGTCAAACCGGCCATAGACCGGCGCCGTCAGCATGCCGTTCCGAAGGCTGGCGAAGTTGAGGCTCCACTGCCTCGATCGCGGGTTGTACAGGCGAAGCGAGCCACCTTCAATGCGGCCGGCGCTTCCGGCGACCGAGAGTTCGACGAAGTTCGCCTTGCCGTCGAGTAGCGGCTTGATCACGCTCGTTCCCGCGAACTCGGCCCACTTCGGCGCCTCACCCGAGAGCGGGTTCTGCAGGACCCGCACCTTGGTGGTCCAGCGGCCCCACTCCCAATCGAAATCGCGCTGACCGTCGCGGGGAGCGGTTGGCGATGCCGCGGCTGCGGGCCGGACCGTGGCGGCTGAACTCGCCGCAGCGACGATTGCCAGGACGAGCATGTAGCAAGGCCACCTCACGGCACGTCCTCGCCGATGGTCTCCGCCGCGCGGCCCATGGCCATGCGTCCTGCAAAGTCTCCGATCTCTTCGAGATAGCGAGGGAGTCCCAGCCCCGGGTCGAGCTGTGGATCGGCCATTGGCGTCGCGGTCACCGTCGACAGGGGCAGCACGCCTGCCCAGACCGGACGCGGGAGGTCGGCCTCGTCGTCGATGGGCGGCCCTGCCCGAACCTTGGCAGACGCGTCCTCGATGTCCAGCTGCAAGACGGCGGTCTGCGCGAGTTCGGCGCGGTTGGGACCTCGCACGTCGGACCAGCGCCCCCTGAGCAGATGGTCCGAGATCGCGCGGAGCGCCTGCAGCTTGCCCCGCGGGTCGTCGATGAGCCGCGCCGTGCCGAAGGCGACCACTGAGCGGTAATTCATGGAGTGATTGAAAGCGGACCGGGCCAGGACCACGCCATCGACCAGGGTGATCGACGCACAGACGGGTGTCGATCCTCCCAACGCGGTCATGATGCGAGCGCTCGCCGCCCCGTGGAGGAAGAGCGCGCGACCGCTCCGGCCATAAAGCATCGGGAGGACGAAGGGCTGGCCGTCCACGGCGAAACCGATGCTCGCCAGGAAGCCCGCGTCCAGGATGGCGGCGATCGCCTCCCAGTCGTGGGTGCCGCGAGTGGCGATCTGCCTCAATTCGGATCGCGGTGAGTGTTCCAAGCTTTTTGCCCCTCACAAGCCGCCTGCCGGCTTTCGTCAGGGAAATGCTCGCGCGTTATAGTGGCATCACTGAAGAGCCATTTTTCATGGAACTGACGATACCACTTCACTTACAAGGGCCGCTCGGGCGGCAGGTCTTCGAGGGCCTCAGGGACGCCATTCTGTCGGGCCGGCTGCGCGCCGGGGATCGCCTGCCCTCCACGCGCGAGCTGGCGGAACAATGGGGCGTCTCGCGCACTGTCGTCGTGCTCGCCTTCGAACAACTCCTCGCCGAGGGCTACGTCGAAGGCCGGCGCGGTTCGGGAACTTACGTCCTGCCCGGGATAGGCGCGCGGCCGAGCGACCGCCGCATCGCCGCCATCGCGCTATCGACCTACGGGAAACGGGCAGCCGAGGTGCCGCGCGCCGCGTCCGTTTCGCCTGCTGGCACAGCGAGTCGTCGGTTCGACTTCGCCTATGGGCGCGGCGACATCGGCGACTTCCCTTTCGCCCACTGGCGGCGCCTCCTGGCGAAGCACGCCCGGCAGACCTCGATTCGCGAACTGGACTATGGTCCCGCAGCCGGGCATGCCGCCCTGCGGGAGGCGATCTGCCACCACGTACGGCGCTCAAGGAGTGTCGTCTGCGATCCGGACCAGGTCATCGTGGTCAACGGCTCCCAACAAGCGATCGACCTCCTGACCCGCGTGCTGGTCGACGCCGGAGACACGATCGCGATCGAAGATCCGCATTACCAGGGTACGCGCGCCATCCTCGCGACCGCCGGCGCGCGACTCGTCCCCGTGCCCGTGGACGATGCGGGCCTCGATCCGGGCAAGCTGCCTCCTTCCGCGAGGGCGCTTTTCCTCACGCCGTCCCACCAGTTCCCCATGGGGTCCGTGCTCACGCTGGCGCGCAGGCTCGCCATCCTCGAGTGGGCCAACCGCTGCGAGGCCGTCGTCGTGGAAGACGATTACGACGGCGAATTCCGTTATGACGGGCAGCCGCTGGAATCGCTCCAGGGCCTCGATGGCGGCGGAAGGGTGATCTATGTCGGAACCTTTTCCCGCACGATCTTCCCGGCCCTGCGTGTCGGCTACCTGATCGTTCCCAAAGCGCTGGTGGGCGTCTTCGAGACGGCGAAGTGGCTCACCGACCGGCACACCGCAGGGCTCGAACAGCGGGTGCTCGCGGAGTTCATCGCCGCGGGGACGTATGAATTCTACCTGCGCCGGGTTCGCCGGAGCCTCGCGGCCCGGCGCGACGCACTCGTCGAGGCGATCGATGGAGCCTGGCGAGGCACGATGCGCCTGAGCGGCGCGGCTTCCGGCGCCCACGTGGTGTTGTGGCCCGACGCGCCCTTCGACGAACCAGAGGCTATCCGCGCGGCAGCCGGCAACGACGTCGCTGTCTACCCGGTCTCGGGCTACTTCTTCGGCGAGGGACGGCCTGGATTACTGCTCGGCTATGCGCAGATGAGCGTCGACGACATTCGCGAAGGCATACGTCGCCTTGCACTGTCGCTCGAAGCGATTCGTCACGCTCGCGCATAAAAAAAGCCCGGCCTGCCAAGCCGGGCTTTTGATGCGTCACCGCGACGGATCAATAACCGTCGTCGCGGACGTAGCGCGTGCCGTAGCCATCGTCCACGTAGGTCGTGGTGGTGGTCACGCGGCGCGTCACGACCGGCGCGTCTTCGTAGACGACCGTCGACGGACGGCTGTAGTACACCGGGCGGTCGTAGACGACCGTGCGCGGCGCGGTGGCATTCGCCACGAGGCCGACGACGGCACCGGCGACGATGGCGCCGGCGATCCAACGACCCGCGTGGTCGTAATGACCGCCACCGCGGTAGTAACCGCCGTGATAACCACCGTGGTATCCGTACCCGCCATGGTAGCCGCCGCCGTAGTAGCCGTGTCCGCGCGCGAACGCGCCGGGCGCGAACGCCATCAGACCAGCGGCGGCAAGGGCGAGACTCGACTTGACGAACTTACCTTTCATGACAGTTACCTCCGGGTGTCGAGCGCAGATTCGCGCTTTGGCGCTGAATCCGGACTGAAGTTTTCTCGACCGTCCCTTCACGTTTTCCACGGGTTCACGAACGGCTTTCGGAGCAGCCAGCAGCCATGGATGTCGTGCCGCCGCGTGAAGTCGAAGGGGATGCTCGGGGCGCTCCAGTCTTCAATGGAGAAATGGGGTTCGAGCGCCGCCCGATCAAGCTGGAAACGCCGGAAGTTGTTTGAGAAAACGATCACGCCGTCGGGCAGCAGACGCTCCGCGCAGAGCATAAGGAGTTCGACGTGATCGCGCTGGACGTCGAAGTCGTCCGCCTTCTTCGAATTGGAGAACGTCGGCGGGTCCACGTAGATCAGCCCGTACTGCATCGACCGGTTGCGCAGGAAGGTGAACGCGTCCTCCTGGACGAGACGGTGCCGGTTGCCGGTGAATCCGTTCAACGCGAGGTTGCGCGAGGCCCAGTCCAGGTAGGTGCCGGAGAGGTCGACCGTGGTCGTGTCGCGGGCATCGCCGGCCGCCGCGTAGACGCTCGCGGTACCGGTGTAGGCGAACAGGTTCAAGAAGTGCTTTCCGGCCGCCAGTTCACGAATGCGCGCGCGCACGAGGCGATGATCGAGGAACAAACCGGTATCGAGGTAATCCGTGGGATTGATGAGGAAGGCCAGCCCGCCCTCGTGCACCTCCACGAACTCCCCCTTCTGGTCGAACTGGCCGTACTTCGAACCACCCTTGCCGCGCTCGCGCGTCTTCACCGCGATCCGCTCGCGCGGCACGCCGAAGACCTCGCCGGCCACGCGCACGATCTCGCGCACGCGGATGCGCGCAACGTCCACCGGCACGTCCTGCGGCGCCTTGTATTCCTGGACGTGCAGCCAGTCCTCGTACACGTCGACGGCGGCGGCGTACTCGGGCAAGTCCTGATCGTAGGCGCGCCAGCAGGTGATGCCTTCCCGAGCGAGACGCTTGCGCAGGTGGCGAACGTTCTTCTCGAGCCGGTTCTTCAGCATCTGCGCACCGGTCGAGAGCGGCTTCACCTCGCGCGGCGCTTCGTCCCTCGCACGCAACGCGAACGTCAATAGCGGTGTTTCCAGCGCGCCGTTGTACAGCGCGTAGCGCTTGTCGGGGCTGAGGCGCAGCGCGCGGCCCAGTTCTTCGTCGCCCGCGAGCACGGCGGCGCGCCAGCCGGCAAACCGATCCTTGAGGGCCTGGCCGAAGTCGCGGTACAGCAGCGGCAGTTCCGCGCGGTCGCCCAGGCGTTCGCCGTAGGGCGGGTTCGTGATGACCAGGCCGAGCGGCGTACCGGGCGGCGGCTCCACGTGCACCGCGTCGCGACGGTCGAGGTGGAGGAAGCCCGCCACGCCGGCGCTTTGCGCGTTGCGCTTCGCGGTCTGCACCATGTGCGGATCGGAGTCGCTGCCGAAGAAGACGGGGCGCAGGTTTCGCAGGCCCTCATCGGCGCGCGTCTTCGCTTCGTCATAGATCGAACGCCAGAGCGCGTAGTCGTGCTTCAGCCAACCGAGGAAGCCGTAGTAGTCGCGGCGCAGGCCCGGTGCGACGTCGGCGGCCATCAGCGCGCCTTCGATGAGCAGCGTGCCCGATCCGCACATGGGGTCGACCAGCGCGCCGCCTTCCGCGTAGATACGCGGCCATTGCGCACGAACCAGCATCGCCGCCGCGAGGTTTTCCTTCAGCGGCGCCTCGCCTTGCTGCTCGCGCCAACCGCGACGATGCAGGGGCGAACCGGACAGGTCGATCGAGACCGTGGCGCGGTCGCGTCGCACGCGCACGTTCACGCGCAGGTCCGGCTCCTCCGGGTCCACGTCGGGCCGCGCGCCGCTGGCGGCGCGGAACTGGTCGACGATGCCGTCCTTCGTCTTCAACGCGATGAACTGGCTGTGGGTGAGCTTGCTCTGCGCGGTGTTCGCGTCGACGGCGAGCGTGCCGTGCGGCGCGACGTGTTCCGCCCAGTCGATGCCCTGCACGCCCGCATAGAGCGCGTCCGCGTCCGCGGCGTCGAATTCCGCCAGCGGCAGGAGCACGCGGCTGGCCATGCGCGACCACAGGCAGGCCCGGTAAGCCGTTTCCAGCGCGCCGGTGAAAGACACGCCCGCCAGCGCCTCGCGCACGTCGCCGGCACCCAGCGCGACGAGCTCGTCCTTCAGCAGGTATTCGAGGCCTTTCGGGCAGGTGGCGAAGAAGTTGCTCATGCGAGCCCGTCCAGGAAGCGGCGGAAGGCCGCCTCGATATCCGGCAGGCTCGCGCCGAGGCGATGATCGTCCTCCACCAGGAGGGCCGGCATGGCATGGCCACGGGCGAAGGCCACCGCCTCGTCCAGCGGGCATACGTCGTCCGCATAACCGTGCACGAGGAAGGAAGGGACACCTTCGCGAACGGCGAATGGCCGCGGGTAGCCGGGAATCCGCGTCGGCAAGGCAAGCAGGAAAAGGCCCGCCACGGGCGCGTCGATGGACGCAAGGCCGGAAACGAAGGCGCCCATGCTCGACCCCACGAGCACCGGCGGTACCGGCGAGGCCGCGATGGACGCCGCCAGCCGCGCCAGGCGCGGCGCGATCGAGCCGGCGTGGCCCTGGGCATCGTCTTCACGGTAATCCGGGCGAGCCGTGCGCCAGCCGAGCGATTCGGCGAGCGCCGCCAGCGCGCTTACCTTGGTGGCGTCGGGCCCGGAATCGGAACCGTGGGAAAGGATGATGTGGCCGCGCATGGCGGTCTCCGTACGCGGAATGACCGCCTATGTTATCAAAGCGGCATGATCGACATCCTCCACGCCCCCCTGCCCTACGAGTCGCGCCTGCCCGAACGCAGGCCGGACGACATCGACCTCGTGGTAATCCACTGCACGGAGTTGCCCGACCTGGCCATGGCCCGGGAGTACGGCGAACGGGTCCTCCATGACTCCGGCGCGGGCAACAGCGGCCATTACTACATCGACCGGGACGGCTCGGTGCTGTGCTACGTCGACCCGCTGCGCGTCGCCCACCACACCCGCGGGTACAACCCGCGCTCCATCGGGATCGAACTCGTGAACACGGGCCGTTACCCCGACTGGTTCCATTCCGCGCGCCAGACGATGACCGAGCCTTACCCCGACCGGCAGATCGCGGCGCTCCGCGCCTTGCTGGACCACCTCGTGGAACGTTTCCCGTCGCTTCGCCACATCGCCGGCCACGAAGACCTGGACACGGCCATGGTGCCGTCCAGCGACGATCCCGAAAACGAGGTACCGCGGAAGCGCGATCCGGGCCCGCAGTTCCCCTGGGCGCGCGCGTACGACACAGGGCGCCTCGGGCGGCTCGCCGGCTAGCCCCGGTATACTGCCGCCCTTCGCGCCACCGCCTTATCCAGGGATCCCCATGTCGGACAACCACGTCGGCGAACTCGTCGAACTGCTCGAACTCGAACGCCTGGAAGACAACCTGTTCCGCGGCCAGAGCCGCGACATCGGCACGCGCTTCGTCTTCGGCGGCCAGGTGCTCGGGCAAGCGCTATCGGCTGCGCAACGCACGGTGGATGCGGGACGCGAAGCGCACTCCCTCCACGCCTACTTCCTGCGTGCCGGCGATATCAACGCGCCGATCGTCTACAGCGTCGAACGCACCCGCGACGGCGGCTCGTTCTCCTCCCGCCGCGTGGTGGCGATCCAGCACGGCCAGCCGATCCTCAACAGCTCCATCTCGTTCCAGGAACCGGAAACGGGCTACGAACACCAGATGTCCATGCCCGAGGTGCCCGCGCCCGAGGACGTGGAACCGATGCCGTCGGTGTCCGCCGAGCAGCTTGGCCGGTTGCCCGAAAAGACCCAGCGCTGGCTCGGCGTCGACGGCCCGTTCGAGTTCCGCCATGTCTGGCCGCGTGACGAACTGCGCCCGGCGAAGCGGCCGCCCTACCAGCACATCTGGTTCCGCCTCACGGCGCCCATCGAAGACACACTGTCGTTGCACCAGGCACTGCTGGCCTACGCTTCCGACTTCCACCTGATCGGCACCGCCACGCTGCCGCACGGCATCTCGTACCTCACCCGCAACATGCAGATGGCGAGCCTGGACCATGCACTGTGGTTCCACCGGCCGTTCCGCATCGACGAGTGGCTGCTGTATTCGTTCGACAGCCCGACGTCGCAGGGTTCGCGCGGCCTCGCCCGCGGCACTATCTACACCCGCGACGGCGTCCTCGTCGCCTCCACGGCACAGGAAGGCCTGATCCGCGTCCGCCCGGACTGACGGCATGGGCATCGAGCTCCGCCACCTGCGCTATTTCATCGCCGTGGCCGAGGAGCTCCACTTCAGTCGCGCGGCGGAACGGCTGGGCATGTCCCAGCCGCCGCTGAGCCAGCAGATTCGCGACCTGGAAAGCGCGCTCGGCGTGCGTTTGCTCCGCCGCACCAATCGCCGTGTCGAGCTTACCGCCGCCGGCCAGTTCTACCTCGACGCGGCAAAGGACATCGTGGCCCGCGTGGACGATGCGGGCGACATGGCCCGCCGCGCCGAGCGTGGCGAGATCGGCGAACTCCAGGTCGCCTTCACGCGCAGCACGCCGCTCAGCGACGTCTTTCCCCGGGCGATCCGCGCATTTCGCGACGCCTATCCCGCCGTGCGTCTCGTGCTGCAGGAACGGAACACGCTGCAGCAGGTGGAATGCCTGCTGGACGGCCGCCAGCAGGTCGGTCTCGTGCGCGGTACCCGCGTGCCTCCCGCACTGGTCACGCACAAGCTCGTCGACGACCCGCTGGTTGCCGTCTTACGCGCCGACCATCCCCTGGCGCGGCGGAAGCGCGGCTCATTGCAGATGGAGGAACTGGCGGATGAGAACTTCGTCGTGTTCGTCCGCGCCGCGGGCACCGGCATCCATGACCAATTGCTCACGATGTGCCGCAATGCCGGATTCGTACCGCGCATCGCCCAGGAAGCCGGCGAGTCGTCCACGATGATCGGACTCGTGGCCGCCGGCATGGGCGTGGCGGTGCTGCCGCGTTCGCTGCGACAGGTGCAGGTGAAAGGCGTGGCCTATGTGGCCATCGACTCGCCCGATGCGGCAAGCGCGCTCTACCTAACCCACCGCCGCGACGACGCCTCGCCCCTCGTGAAAGCCTTCATGAAGCTGATGCTGAAGGCGTGAGGCTGCGGAGCTTCAGCGCGATGACGAGGCCCACCACGACCAGCGCCGCCACGTAGCAGCCCACGCCGTTCCACCCCCCGTGCGTCCAGGCGAATCCGCCGAGCGACCCGGCGATACTCGATCCCATGTAGTACGAGAACAGGTAGAACGAGGACGCGTGCGCACGAGCGAACGTGGCGCGCTTGCCGACCCAGCTGCTCGCGATGGAATGGCCGCCAAAGAACCCGAAGGTAAGGACGGCGATACCGAGGACGATCGCCCATACCGACGCACTCAGCGTCAGCGCCACCCCTGCCAGCATCATCACGAACGTGCTCCAGAACACGCGGCGGCGGCCCAGGGTTCCCGCGATCGAACCGATCCAGGCCGAGCCCACGACGCCGACGAGGTAGACCAGGAAGATCGCCCCGACGAAGGCCTGCGACAGCGAGAACGGCGGCGCGAGGAGACGGAACGACACGTAGTTGTAGATCGTGACGAACGCGCCCATCAGCAGGAAACCCTCGACGAAGAGCCACGGCAGTCCCTTGTCGCGCCATAGCGACGCGAAGGAGGCAAGCAACGCGCGCGGACGCGCGCGACGCTTCACGAAGTGCAGCGACGGCGGCAGCCCGCGTGCTACCAGCACGGCGGCGACCAGGCCCATGGCACCAATGACGGCGACGGCGACGCGCCACGAGCTGTGGCCTGCCGCGAACCCGGAGATCAGCCGCCCACCCATGCCACCGATGGCGTTGCCACCGATATACAAGCCCATGGCGAAGCCCAGCGAGTCGCCGTGGATCTCCTCGCTGACGTAGGTCATCGCCACGGCCGGCAGGCCCGCCAGCGTGATGCCAAGTAGCGTGCGCAGCACCAGCAGCGACGACCAGTTCGGCGCCACTGCCGCCGCAAGGACCAGTACGGACGAGCCGATCAAGGAAGCCAGCATGACCGGCTTGCGTCCCCATGCATCGGAGATGGCGCCCGCGAAGAGCATCGCGACCGCGAGCACGCCCGTGGTCAGCGACAGCGACAGACTGCTGCCCGCCGCATCGACGCCGAACGCACGTGAGAACGCCGGCATCAGCGGCTGCACGCAATACAGCAGACCGAAGGTGGCGAAGCCCGAGGAGAACAAGGCGAGATTGGTGCGCCGGAACGCCGGCGTGCCATGACGTATGCGCCGATCGACAACCGCCGGCGCGGCGGACGAAGAGCCGTCCACGATGACCTCCAGGAATGAGCCGATGACAGTAGGCTAGTCCCTGAATTGAGTCGAATCGATAAGGGAAGAGATCCTCTTCCATACATGAAACGTATCGTTCGACGCGGCGAAAAAAAACGGCATGCCGGAGCATGCCGTTTCGGAAATATGCGTTGAAGGGTGCCCGTCAGATCTTTGCGATGCCTTCGGGACGCTTGGCGCCGACGAAGTGCTTGGCCCAGTAGGCCTCGTTGAGGCTGTCGACGCGGACGGTCTTGCCCGCCGACGGCGAATGGATGAACTGTCCGTTGTCGATGTAGATACCCACGTGCGAGATCGCCTTGCCGCGGGTGCGGAAGAAGACGAGGTCGCCCGTCTTCATTTCGCTGCGCTTGACCTTCAGGCCGGCAAGGAACTGGCTGGCCGAGTTGGTCGGGAGGTCGAGGCCGATGCTGTGCAGGAAGACGTAGCGGACGAACCCGCTGCAGTCGAAACCGGTGGAGGGCTTGCGGCCGCCGCGGTGGTAGCGGATGTCGCGAAGCTTCATGGCGAAGGAGAGCAGTGCCTCCCGAGCGTGGCCATCGACGTGGCCGGCGAGCTTGGTGGTGGCGGCGGCGACGAGGCTGTCGTCGTCATCGTCGGAGAGCGCGTCGTCATCGGAGGCAATCGCCGTATCCGTATCGACAGCCTTCGGAGCGGTGAGCGATGCGGCGTCGGGGACGGCGGACTGGGCCAGGGCGGTGGCCGGGGCAAACACCGGCAGGTCGGTCAGGAGGAGCGTTGCGGACTGATCAAGGGCCTGTGGAGCGGTGATCGTGTCGGCGATGACGGGTGTTACGGTGGCGAGACAGCAGGAGGCTAACGCGAGAGCGGTCAGTCGCTTTAAATACATGAGCGAAAAGGCCTATTCATCGTGGAGTTAAGCCGCCGTGAAGGTGAGACGACCGTGAACGAGCGGTGAAGTTACCAAACCCGTTCCCCCTAGTTGTTCGCATAAAGTTAAAAACCGCCATTCCTAGGAAAGATTCAGACTAGTCGCAAAAAACTGCGGCCTGGAAGGCGAAAACCTGAACAGGTATAGGCACTTGGCTTCACATACGTGAGGACGCGGCGGGCTGCGGAGCTCCGCCCGCGGGCCAGCGTCAGCCTCAAGGCTTGTAAGCCCTTGCCCCGAAGATCGCGGAGCCGATGCGCACTTCGGTGCTTCCTTCGGCGATGGCCAGCGCGTAGTCGCCACTCATGCCCATCGACAGCCGGTCCACCGCATGGCCCGCCTCGCGAGCCCTGTCACGCAGGCGATACAGGGTGCGGAAACACGCCCTGACCCGCTCCTCGTCCTCGCTCGCCTCGGCCAGCGTCATCAGACCGCGGACACGCAAGGATGGGAAGGCCTTCAGGTCATCGAGGAAGGACAGGAGCTCCTCGGGGGCGATGCCCGACTTCGTTTCCTCGGGCGAGGTCTTCACCTGCACCAGCACGTCCATGCCCCGGCCACGCGCCTGGAGAGCCTTGTCCAGGGCGATCGCGAGGTCGATCCGGTCCAGCGACTGGACCTCACTGGCGAACTGGGCCACGACCTTGGCCTTGTTCGTCTGCAGGTGGCCGATGACCACCCATGCCAGGTCGTCCGCCGCGAGCGCCGTCGCCTTTGCCTGGAGTTCCTGTGCCTTGTTCTCGCCGAAGCGGCGGAGCCCGAGGCCGACGGCCTCGCGCACCACGTCATCCCCGAAGGTCTTGCTCACCGGCAGCAGGATGACCTCCGCCGGATCGCGGCCGGCGCGTTGGCATGCCGCCGCGATCGACGCCTGAACGGCACCGAGGCGTCCGGCAAGCGTCGCCGACGCCGCGGTCATGCCTTCGACGCTTCCTGGAAGTGCCGGGCCACGACATCCGCCACCACCATGCTCACGCGCTTGCCGGTGGGAATGTGCAGGAACTCGTTGGGGCCATGCGCGTTCGAGTGCGGCCCGAGCACACCCGTGATCAGGAACTGGGCCTGGGGGAACTTCTCTCCGAGCATGCCCATGAAGGGAATACTGCCGCCTTCGCCCATGTAGGCCGCGGGCGCGCCGAAGTAATGCTCCGACGCCTTCGCCACGGCTTCCTCGAGCCACGGCGACAGGGCAGGCGCATTCCAGCCGCTGCCGTCCTTCTCGAGGTCGAAGGTGACTTTCGCGCCGTAGGGCGGATCTTTTTCGAGCAACTGCTTGAGGAACTGGCCGGCCTCGGCCCCGGACAGCGTGGGCGGCACGCGCAGGCTGAGTTTCACGGCCGTCTTCGGACGCAGCACATTGCCGGCGCTGTCGAGCGGCGGCATCCCGCCGATGCCGGTGACGGCCAGCTGCGGGCGCCACGTCCGGTTGAGCACCAGTTCCGAAAGGTCGTCCGTCACGGGCTTCATGCCCTCGACGAAGGGGAATTTGTCGTAGACGGCCGTGCCGAGCACCTCCGCCGAACGGCGTGCCTGCTCCATGCGCTGCGGCGGGATATCGACATAGAGTTCCTTCGGCACGATCCGTCCGGTCGCCGGGTCTTCGAGACGTCCCAGGATCTCGCGCAGAATGCGAAAGCTCGACGGCACCACGCCGGATGCGTCACCGGAGTGCACACCTTCTTCCAGTACCTGCACCGTGAGGTTGCCGCCGGTCATGCCGCGCAGCGACGTCGTGAGCCAGAGCTGGTCGTAGTTGCCACACCCCGAATCGAGGCAGACGACCAGCGCGGGATTGCCGATCCGGTCGGCGAGATGGTCAACGTAGTACGGCAAGTCGTAACTGCCGGACTCCTCGCAGGCCTCGATGAGGATGACGCAGCGCGCATGCTGCACGCCCTGGTCGCGCAGCGCCAGCAGCGCCGCCAGCGAGCCGAAGATGGCGTAGCCGTCGTCCGCGCCACCGCGGCCGTAAAGCTTGTCGCCCTTGATGACGGGCGTCCATGGGCCGAGGTCATCGGCCCAACCCGTCATCTCGGGCTGCTTGTCGAGGTGGCCGTAGAGGACAACGGTTTCATCCGTGCCCTGCCCCTGCACGCCTTGCGCGGGCACGTCGATGTAGATGAGCGGCGTGCGCCCTTCCAGGCGCACGACGTCGAGCGAGGCGCCGTCGAGGGCCGGCAGTTTGGATCGCGCCCAGGTCTCCATGAGAGCCACCGCCTGGTCCATGTACCCATGCTCCCGCCACTGGGCGTCGAACATCGGCGACTTGTTCGGAATGCGGATGTACTCGACGAGTTGCGGGACGATTTCCGCGTCCCAGAGGCCACTGACGAAGGAGGAAATTCGGGAGGTATCCATGGCTGGCCACGATCGTTGGTCAAAAGTGGATTGTAACAGCGACGACAGCGCGGCCCGGGAGCGTGTGGGCGGGCGCGGCCACGCGCTGCGGTAACCACGCACGCGCATTTCCGTCGCCCGCCGGTTCGCCTGCATGACGGCGCATCCCAGAGTGCCCCAGCGCCATCCGGCGCTCCATGAGGAGAACCACCGTGAATCGTTATCTCATCGCCCTCGCAGGGCTCCTGCTCTCGCCGCTCGCGATCGCCTCCACGCCCGTGAACATCAACACCGCCGATGCCGCCACGCTGGCCGAGTCGCTCGATGGCGTGGGCATGGCGAAGGCCCAGGCCATCGTGGATTGGCGCGACGCCAATGGCGCCTTCGAGTCCGCCGACCAGCTCGCCCAGGTGAAGGGCATCGGCGCGTCGCTCGTCGACCGCAACCGCGACGCCATCCAGGTGGACGGGGGCAAGCCCGCCAAGGAGGCGAAGCCGACCCGGCGGTCAAAGGGCGGCGACGAGGACTGAGGCAGGATCGCGGGCGGCGCGCTCGCCGCTTCCCACCGGCGGCGAAAGCGCTACACTCGCGCCCCATGCTGGGACGCACCTGCGTCCCCGCATGGAACAGGGATTCGATGAAGCAATGATCCTGCCGCGTTACCGCATCGCCGATTCCGCCATTCCCGGCGCCGGCAAGGGCTTGTTCGTCGACGAATTCGTCGCGGCCGGCCGTATCGTCACCGCGCCCGATCGCATCGACGAGACCTACGGCTGGGCGGAGGTCACGACCTCCCCGGCGCTCGCGGCGGACCTCCACGCCGCCGCCCGTTGGTTCGAGGACCGCTACACCGTCTCGCCGGATTGGCCGGACGAGTGCTACGTCAACCACAGCTTCGAGCCCACGGGCCTCTGGCACCTGGGCTTCATCTTCGCCGCGAAGGACCTCGCGCAAGGTACTGAAATCACGGTGGATTACAGGCACCTTCTCGCACCAGGGCAGGAAGAAAGCTTCCAAGACGCCTCCACTGGTGAGAAAATAACCGGCTTGTCCTGGCAAGAAAGCCTCGCGCAGAGCACCCGCGCGCTGGCACGTCTGCTGGGCTGACACCTGGTCACTTCGATGGCACTAGCAGACATTCCCGTCCTGGAAACGCCGCGCCTGCGGCTTACCGCCCTTACCGAACGCCACTTCGACGATTACGCGGCCATGCTCGCGGACGCCGACAGCACGCGTTGGATCGGCGACGGCCAGCCCCTGGACCGGATGAACGCCTGGCGCTCCATGGCGATGCTCCTGGGTCACTGGGCGTTGCGCGGCTGCGGCATGTGGGCCATCGAGCTCAGGGACACCGGCGAATTCATTGGCCGCGCCGGCCTGATGAAGCCCGAAGGCTGGCCCGATCTTGAGTTGGGCTGGATGCTGAAGCCGGAGCACCGTCACCACGGTTATGCCACCGAAGCGGGCGAGGCGATCCTCGACTTTGCGTGGAAGCAGATGCACGCGCAGCGCGTCATCAGCCTCGTGCGCATCGGCAACGAGGCGTCCGACCATGTCGCCGAACGCCTCGGCGGCGAGCACATCGACAACATCGATTTCCTCGGCGGCGCGACCCACCTGTTCGCGTACTACCCGCCGCACCGGGCCGTCCGCCGCGTCGGCTGATCGGTCCTACAACACCGGCGCGAAATCCGTCCGGCGGCGCCGATGCTGGCTGGCCGCCACGAGGCCCGCGAGGGCCAACAAACGCGCCGTGCGCATCCAGGCCACCACGATCACGCCCAGCTGCACGATGAGGAGGCCCAGCGGGAGCCCGCTATCGGCCGCCGCTGTGTGACCGCGCCATGATGCGATGGCGACCAGGAGCACCGTGCCCACCAGCGTGATCACGAGATAGACGAACAATGTCGCGAATGGGCGGCGAACGAATTGCACGAAGCCGCGACCGAGCGCGAGGAAGGCGGAACGCAATCCGATATCCGCGATGAACTGGGCTCGCGCCGACTCGACGATCGCTTGCGCAATGACGAAGAACAAAAGCGTGACGGCGAGCGCGCCATGTTCGTACCAGTCCGCTGTCGACGCGAGCAAGGCGGCATCGACCTTGTCCTGCGCGAACGACGACGTGCCGTAAGCGACCGCGGCGAAGAGCCCATACGGAATGAGCGCAAGGATCGACAGGCGAAGCATCCGACCGTACTCCGCGGCACCGCCCTGGAGCAGCCCGCCAAAACCGAGCGCACGATGGGCGCGACCGCCCGCCACGATCATGCCGGCGAGGAATGGGGCGGTGAGCAGCGTCAGCAGCATGCCTGCGACGAAGGCCATCCCGGTCCAGCCGTTGTCGTTGTGCAGCGCCGCCATCACGTCGCCGAACATGAGGCCGTCCAGGTGCGCGGCCCACGCCTCCGCGTGCACGGAATGCCCTAGCAGGTCGTCCAGCACCCGCCACAAAGGCAGGGCCACCACCATCGTCGGGAGCAGCGTGACGAAGATCCAGAGGAGCATCAGCCGCCACTGCAGCCCGGCGACGCTCGCGCCTCCGATGGCCGACAAGGAGGAACGTCGTTTGTGACCGTTCATAGGGTCCCCAGGAGCGCGTAGAAACCTTGCAGGAGGGCCGCGACGTCCGCCCCCCAGCGATGCGACGCCGCGTGATCGGCCTCTACCGTGCGGCTGTCGTTGAGCTTGTTCGAATCCAGGTAGATCTTCCGGTCCGGATCCAGTTCGGCCGAGGCACCCTTCACCGGCTTGGTGAAGACGAAGCGCGCCCAGCGACGGTCGTCATCCCAGCGCACCGTTTCCACCGAGCCGTCCATGAAAGTCACCTTGAGCATCTGCGGAACACGGGCGGCGTCACGACGGACCGTGACGGTCGTCTTCCAGGGGAAGGGACCCGTTCCCGGCGCCGCCTTCGGATGCGCTTTCTCCCAGGCGTCCCGTTGCTTCTCCACCGCGGCCGCGTTGTCGTCGGAGGTCAGTTCCTCACGACGGCCGTCCTTCGTGCGATTGCCGGCGAGCGGCAGCACTTCCTCACTGACGATCTCGCTCACGCTGTCGTCGATGCGTTCGGTGCCGTACACGTACTGGTCGAATACCTGTGCCACCACGTCCGGCTTGCCGGAGACGGCGGCGAGCGTGGCCTGCAGGTCGGCGATGCCGGGATGACGAAAATGCCACGTCGCGTAGTACTGCCTGAAGGCCTCCTCGGTCACGTCCTTGCCGAGTCGCTCCTCCAGGTCGTGCATCGCCGTGGCCGTGCGCGAATACACGGTGCCGTAATCCGCGCTGGACAAACGATCCCATGCGTTCTGGCCGAGAGGATCGGAGGGATGGCGCAGCGTCGCCGACAGGCGCTCGAGGGTGAACACGTCGAGGGGCGGTTCCACGCCGAAGAAGCGCCAGAACGGCTTGGTCAGGTACACCGCCTGACCCCGGTCACGAAGCATCCGGTCGTCCCAATATTCGTTCAGCCCCTCGTCGAGCATCGGCTCTTCGAATTCGTTCGAGGCTAGCAAGCCGTAGAAATACCCGTGGCCGAACTCATGGATCGTCACGAAGTCGAGCTCGTACTCGTCCAGCGTCTTCGGCGCCACCTTGGTGAAACTCTCGGCAGTGAAGAACGTGGGGTACTCCATGCCACCCGCCTCCGCCGCGTTGAACGGCGGAACGACGGCGGTCACCGTCTTGTAGGGGTACGGACCCAGCGTGCTCGAAAAATAGGCAAGGGAATCGATCGACGCCTCGAGCACGGGCTTCGCGCTGGCGGCGTATTCCGGTGGATAGACCACCCTGACCTTCACCTTCGGGCTGCCTGGGCCCGCGTATTCGCCATCGAGCGTCTTGTAACCCGGTGCCGCCATCCAGGCGAAATCGTGCACGTCGCCCTGGATGAAGTGCCAGGTGAGGTCGTTGCCCTCGGGGGCGGGAGCGCCCTGCTGCTCCCCGACCGCGGCCACGACGTACTCCTTCGGGGCCGTCACCCGCACATCGTACTCACCGAAGTCCGCATAGAACTCGCTGTTGAAGTGGAACTCGTGCACGTTCCAGCGCGGTTCGGTGGCGCCGCGTTCGCCCGGTAACTCGAGGACGCCGATCTTCGGGAACCACTGGCCCACCATGTGGAACGTGCCCACATAGCCCGTGCGGAGGATGACTCGCGGCAACTGGCTGTGGAAATTCATGTCGAGCGTGATGCTACCGCCTGCCGGCACGGGCTGCGCCAGGTCGACGCGCACGACGGTGTGATCGGTATCGGGGCCGCCGTCCGGATGCACGTAGCGCCAGCGCAGTGCCGCACCGTCCTGCTCCACGTTCCCGAGGTCGATGTAACCCCATTCGCCTTTCTTCACAGGGGCGATGCCGCGCGATCCGCCGTGCGCGGCGAGGAGGCGCCGCTCGGTGAAAAAGGTGCTGCCTTCGCTCTCGAACGCGTTGAGGTACAGATGGAGGAATACCGCCGACACCGGCCGGTCGCTGCGATTGCGCCAGGTGAGCTGTTGCTGGCCGTCGACCGTATGCTTGTCGGGATCCAGGCGTGCCTGGATGCGGTAGGACACGACGCGATCGGAGAGTGTCGGCTCATTGCCGGTGCGCGGTCCGCCCCATGCCTCCGGCGCGCTGGGTGTGCGAACGAACCCGGCGCGGGGCGATGCGAAGGGTATGTCCGCCGGCACAGCCGTCACCGCCGGCGGCGTCGCTGCCGTGGATGCGGCTGCCGGCTGCGGCGCCGGAGATACCTGCGCCCACGCGCCGCCGGCGTATGACAGCGCACCGGCCATGGCCGAAAAGACGAATCTGGCTAACTCGCGACGCATCGCTCCACCCTCCCCTGGAAGCCGACGAGATTGCGTTTCCCCGCGCGTGGCCGATATAGGCCAAAGGTCACGGTACGGCTCGTCAACCGGCGAAGGATCGCTCGCGCATCCACTTGGTCAGGATCCATTTCTCGCCCGAGAGGACGGGCGCTCCGCCGTGCAAGGACAGCGGGTCGAGCGAGCCGTCGGGCGCGGTGTATTCGAAATACAAGGCTTGGCCGCGACGGGGGACATAGCTGAAGTCGATGCGGGGGAAGACCGTCTCGCCGCCGGCTTCGACATCGTCGAGGTACATGATGAGCGTCGAAACGCGCTGGCCACCATGGCGCAGGTGCGGCTCGCTGCCCGGATCGTCGGGCGGGAAGAAGTCGAAGTGCGGCACGTACTCGGCCCCCACGCCGTAGCGCATCGCCTGCAAGCCTTCCCCGTGTTCTTCGTCCAGGCCCATGATCGCGGCGGCGCGCGCGTCGATGCGCGCGATCAACTCGGTTTCGCCCCTGCCGAAGTTGGCGCCTTCGCTCGTGCGGATATCCTGCACCACGCCAATACCCGTGCCCGGATTGACGACCTGCGACCGCTCGAGCCGCGACTTCGCCAACTCGCGGAGCATGAAGCATTCGTCCGTATCGAGCACGCCGTCGAGCACCGCGATGGTTGGGCGCGACACGCGCACGAGCACGCGGATGTCACGGTCGCCCGCGTGCAACGTGTGGCCTGCGGCCAACCGGCTCCTGAACGTCGCGGCCGTCATGGTGGGTGACGGCGCGACAGGCGACACGGAGCCGAACATCGCGTCGGCGATCGCCTCGCGCGCGACGCGCTCGTCGAAGCGATTCTCCTTCATGGTGGCCAGCAGTTCCGCGGGCGGGTTCCCGGCGGCCAGTGCTTCGCCGATCCAGCGGTGCCAATCCGCGGTAACCTTCGTGTGCAAGCGAGTGTTCATCGCGCCCATCGTAAGCCACGCCAATGACCACGGGTACCCCGCTCCCATCACCCGCCGTACGACAGCCAGGCCAGCTTTTTCGCCTTGGGCAGGCGCTTCACCTCGTGCTCGGCCTTGGACGCGGCGGAACGGTCGGGAAACGCTCGCGAGCCGAGCAACCGGACGGGCGGGTTCGCGCGCGTATAGCGGGCGCCCTTCCCTGCGACGTGCGCAGCATAGCGCGCCTCCAGGTCATTGGTGATTCCCGCGTACCAGGCGCCGTTACGGCATTCGATGAGATAGACACACCACATGGCGCGCAGCCTAACCGATGATGTGCCGATGAATCCGACTTACAACCTCGCGGTCAACCTGCCGCTCCTACGCCAGGCTGCGACACGGCTCTGCGAAGCGCTCTCGACCACACGCGTGGACGCGGACGACCTGGGCTATCCGGATCCCGCGGGACCGTTCGAGGTAAGGCAGTCCGTCGCGCGCTGGCTGGAGCGCACCGGCGGGCACGGCGCCGTCGATCCCGCCCTCCTCATGTTGACCAACGGCGCGCGGCACGCCCTGCGCCTCGCGCTCCTCTCCGGGCAAGCAGACGAGTCGTCTGCCGTGCTCGTCGAAGAGCGGACGTACCAGGGGTTCCGGACGATCGCGCAAGCGTCCGGACTGCGCTGCGTCGCGGTGGCCATGGACCAGCACGGCATGCGACCGGACGCCCTCGCGCAGTCCAAGCGCGAGAGCGCCGCCAACGCGGTCTACCTGCAGCCCACCCTGCACAACCCCACGACCGCGACCATGCCGTTCTCCCGTCGCGTGGAGCTCGCCCAGGTCGCCGAGCAGCTGGACCTGCGCATCATCGAGGGCGACGTGTACGCGCCACTCGCCTGGCACGGAGGAACCCCACTCCCTCCGTTCTCGGTCGTCGCGCCATGCCGGACCGTGCATGCCGGCGGCATCGGGAAGATCCTCGGACCCGGCTTGCGAATGGGTTGGCTGCTGCATCCCGACCCGCCCTCGCATGCACGAGCGACCCGCGCCGTCGAGCGCGACCTGGACGGCCTGCCTGCCCTCTGGCCGCGCGTGGTCGGCCGCCTGATGGACGACGGCACGGCCGACGTGCTCCTCGACGACCTGGCGAGCGCGATGAAGGAACGTGCCGCCATCGCACGGCGAATCCTCGGCCCCGGGCTCGTCACCGCCGGTGCGAGCTTGCACGCGTGGCTACCGTGCGCCGAAGCGACCACGCTCGAAAGTCGCCTGCTCGCGCGAGGCGTTCGCGTGGCGGCACCAACGGGCTTCGTGGGCGAGGGACGGCCGGTCGACGGCATCCGCATCGCCCTCGGCGCTGAGGAACGTCTCGATCGACTGGAGGAGGCCCTCCGCATCGTGGCGGACGCGCGCTGAGCCTCAGCCCTTCGTCGCCGTCAGCTTTTCAAGCGCCTTACCCACCGCCGCAAAGGCGAACGCGCCCGTGACATGGGTGGCCGCACCGAGGCCGCCGCCGCAGTCGAGCTTCAACGCATCCGCGCCGGGAGGCCGAACACCGCAGACACTGCCGTCCGCCTGCGGATACTGCACGTTCTGCAGCGAGTAGACCGCCGACACGCCGAAGAAGCGATCGGGATTGCGGGGAAAGCCGTGCTCCTGGCGCAGCTTCTTCCGGATCATGCTGAGCATCGCGTCATGCTCGGTACGCGACAGGTCGCGCACGCGGACCTGCGTCGGGTCCGTTCGCCCGCCTGCCGCACCGACGGTCACCAGCGGCACCTTGCGCCGGCGGCACCAGACGATCGTTTCCAGCTTCACCTTCAACGCGTCGCACGCGTCGATCACCACGTCGTAATTCCGGTCGAGGAGGTCGTCCAGGGTGGACGGCGTGAGGAACCGTTCGACCGCCTCCAGACGGATGGTCGGGCTGATGGCATGCATCCGCTCCGCCACGACGCCGACCTTGGGCTTGCCGTACTGACCGTCCAGCGCGTGCAGCTGGCGATTGGTGTTGGACAGGCAAACGTCGTCGCCGTCGATCAAGGTCAGCCGACCGATACCGCTGCGAGCGAGGGCCTCGGCCGCCCACGAACCGACCCCTCCCACGCCGATGACGCAGACGTGGGCGTGGCCCAGCCGGTCGAGGCTGCCACGGCCATACAGGCGTTCGATGCCGGCGAAACGTTCGGCCTGCGCCGTGCTCACGGAAGACTCGCTGGTGGAAGGTGCGTCCATTGTCTCATATCGAAAAATCATGGCCCTGGGCTATGCTGGCGCCCTCGTGTTGCGATGGACCCCCGATGCGCCCGCTGCTACTCGTCTTTCTCGGCCTTGTCGTGGGCGCGATGGGGGCCACATTCGCCCTGTCGGCACTCCACCAGGGCACGCCGTTCCACCGCGGCGTCATGGCCGTGATGCAGCACCACATGGGTGTGCTGCGCGAGAACGTGCGGGCGAAGCAGTGCGATGCCAAGGCCTCCGCGGACCACCTGTCGCGCATGCGCCAGGCGGCGGGTGATCTGCGCGATGCCTTCCCGGACATGGACGCGCCCTTCTACGAGGTGGCTGGCCGGCTGGGCAAGGTCATCGACGGTGCGACCGCGGCGGTACCCGCCACCTGCGAAGCGCTTACCCGGGCGATCGCCCCCATCGGCGAGGCCTGCCAGGCCTGCCACCGACAGTATCGATAGCGTGGGTTCGGGGATGCCACCGTCCATGTCGACGCCGGCTGACAAGCAGCATCGACCGCGGCACTTCATCCGCATGCAGCTTTGGTTGCTGCTTCGGGCGATGGCACGTTTCGAAAACACGATGTTCCTGCGCACGCGCTACTCGCAGCCCAAGATGGTGGCGATCGGCGTCGTGGGCAGTTTTTCCCTGGCAGTGTACTACCCGGTCTGGGCCTACTTGTTCCCGCAGCCCTACGAAAACCTGCCAATGCGGCTCGTCTGCAGCGCGACGTTCATTCCCCTGGCGCTGCTGCCGTGGTGGCCGCGCCGGCTACGCACGCACCTGCCGACGTATTGGTACTTCGCGATAACGGTGGCGATGCCGTTCTTCGTGGGATACATGACATTGCGTAACGCGACGCCGGCGTGGCTGATGACCCACCTCGCTTGCGTCATGCTGCTGATGATGCTGTTCGACATCGCCAGTTTCGTCGTGGTTTTCAGCATCGGCAGCCTGCTCGCCGCGCTGGTGTTCGTGCTGTCTCCCGAGGCGCACCTGCAGACACGGACGATGCTCGAATACATTCCCCTGCTCCTCTTCGCCATGGTCGGCGGCGCCACCTGCACGGTCTCATCGAACATGGCCGAGCAGTCGCGTATCGACGCACTGACCGCGGCGTCGAACAACATCGCGCACGAACTGCGCACGCCGCTGGGCTCCCTGCGGATCGCCGCGCGTGCCGTGGCGCGTTTCATGCCGGACCTGATCCGCAGCCACCGGCTGGCCGAGGGCGAGGGCCTGGCCGTGCCCGAGGTGCGCGCGCAGAACCTCCATGCGCTGGAGCGAAGCATCGGCGTCATGGAGCGCGAGGTCACCTACGCGAACACCATCATCGACATGCTGCTGCTCTCGGCCCGGCCGATCGGCGAAATCCCGCTGTCGCCGCTCGTCGCGCGGGAATGCGTCGAGCAGGCCCTCCGCCGGTTCCCCTACGGTTCACGTGCGGAGCGGGAACGTATCACCCTCTCGCCCACGGGCGATTTCCGCCTCCTGGGCGAGGAGGCGCTGGTGGTCCATATCCTGTTCAACCTGCTCCGAAACGCCCTTTTCCACACCGACAGGGCCGGCAAGGGGGACATCCAGGTGTTCATCGAGCCGGACGAGCTGGCCAACCGGATCCGCATCTACGATACGGGTCCCGGCATCCCGCCGGACGTGCTTCCCCGCATTTTCAACCGCTTTTACTCCTATGGCAGCGACAGCGCGGGGGCGGGCACCGTGACCGGCCTCGGAGTAGGACTCGCTTTTTGTCGCGCGGCGATGGAGCATATGGGCGGTGGCATCGCATGCCGTACCAACCTGGGCGAATTCACCGAGTTCACCCTCACCTTCCCGCATCCGGAGACCGGGGACCGGCAGTGATGACGTTGAACTCGCAGGGCGACATCCAGCCCTTCCACTTCCCGACGACCACGGTGCTCGTCGACGACCACGAGGAGTACCTCGAGGTCGTGCCGTTGCTGCTCGACCCGATGATGCGGGTCCGCACGTTCAGCTCCCCGCGCAGCGCGCTCGCCACCCTCGGGAACAACGGCAGCCGCCCCGTGCCCGGTGGCGGCTGGCTCTACCGCTGGAAGGACCGCCCCTCCGAGACGCAGGAACTGGTGGCCCTCGACATCGACTCGATCCACCGCGTGGTCTACGACCCGGAGCGCTTCGCGGAGATCTCGGTCGTCGTCGTGGACCAGGCCATGCCGGAGATGGACGGCATCACCTTCTGCAAGCGCCTGCCCAACCCGCACATCGGCAAGATCCTGCTTACCGGCCGGGCTGACGATGCGACCGCCATCGACGCGTTCAATTCCGGCGTGATCGATCGCTTCATCCGCAAGAACGATCCCGCGGCGATCGAGAAACTGCAGACCGCCATCAGCGAGCTCCAGCACCGCTACTTCGAGCGGGCCAGCGCCTTCGTGGCCGAGACGCTGGCCCTCGGCAACTTCCGGTTCCTGCGCGACCCCGCGTTCCGCGAGGTCCTCCAGTCGGTAACCGCCACCTTCCAGCCCGTGGAGTGCTACGTCCATTGCAATCCCACCGGGCTGCTCCTGGTCGACGCCTGGGGCATCGGCCGGTTCCTCCTCGTCCAGACCGACGAGGACCTGCGCACCCACTATGAAATTGCGGCAGATCTCGGTGCCCCGCAGGGGGTGCTCGAGGCGCTGCGGCGGGGCACGGCCCTGCCCTGGTTCAATTCGCGCGACGGTTTCTACCATAAGGGCGTGGTGGATCCCGAGTCGCAGCTCCACGTCGCGACGGCGGTTTCCGGCGAACAGTGGTACTACTACGCGCTCATCGACGACGTGCAGCGTTTCCGGCTGCAGCACGTGAAGTCGTACCGCACCTGGTTGCGCGAGCAGGACTTGAGCCTCGCCGCCGACAGCAGGTCGCGGTTCATCTAGGGATTCGTTCCGTCAATTCTCAAGCGAGCGAAGCACTTCGCGCCGGCCTGTCCGGCGCGCAGGGCCCGTGTCGCCTGGATTCATCTCATTCGGACGACGCTGTCCGCATAACGTCTCTCTGTTAATGGCATGAGGGGCCAGGGTCTCGACGTCGTGCCGTCGACACCCTCCCCCTTCCGCTACGCGCCTGCCTGGGCGAGGCCGGCGCGCGCGCCGTCGTGGCACGCGACGGCGCGAACCCGCCTGTCCCTTGACCACAGAGAGAGATGATCCATGGAAAACGTTTCCATTCTTTACCCGATCGCCAAGGCACCGGCTCTTCCGGACTTCGTTGCGTGCAGGGTCGATCGATTTCACAACGAACGGGTGGCCGTCGATTGGGGCGGACGTCACATTTTGCGTGGACGGCGGCCAGAAGGAGGCGATCTCATGCTCCAGAGCAACGACTACCTCGCGATCGCGGGTCACCCGGCCATCGTCGAGGCACAGCGAGGCGCGCTGGCTCGAGGTGGGCTAGGCATGATGATGTCCGCGCTGTTCCAGCAGGACGAGGGACAGCCGCTGCACCGGGTCGAGGCAGAGCTTGCCCGGGCCGTCGGCAGCGAGGACGGCATCCTCGCCCAATCGGGCTTCGCCGCCAACGTCGGACTGATCCAGTCGATCGCCGGGGAGCGCGTGCCGGTATACATCGACATGCTCGCCCATGCGTCGCTGTGGGAAGGCATCCGCAGCGCCGGCGCGAAGGCCGTGCCCGTCCTGCACAACGACATGGCGCACCTGGAACGGCAGGTGCTGCGCAATGGGCCCGGCGTCATCGTCGTCGACGCGGTCTACAGCACCAACGGCAGCCTGGCACCGCTCGCGGAGATCGCCGCCATCGCGCATGCCCAAGGATGCGTGCTGGTGGTCGACGAGTCCCACTCGCTTGGGACACACGGCCAGCGGGGCGAAGGCCTTGTTGCCAGTCTCGGCCTGACGGACCGCGTGCACTTCGTCACCGCGAGTCTTGCCAAGGCCTACTGTTCCCGCGCCGGCTTCATCGCCTGCACCACGCGGTTCAAGGACTATTTCGGCTGCGAGGCATTGCCGGCGATCTTCAGCTCCTCGTTGCTGCCACACGAACTGGCGGGACTTTCGGCGTCGCACCGGGTCATCCAGACCGAGGGCTGGCGACGCCAGCGGCTCCGGGCGATCACTCGCCAGGTCCGGAGCGAACTGACCGCGATGGGCTACCCGATCAGTGACGGCACGGAGCAGATCGTGGCGTTCGAGGCAGGACAGGAAATCCTGACCGGGCGCGTGCGCGACATCATGGAACGGCACGGCGTCTTCGGCTCGGTGTTCAGCGCACCGGCGACAACGGTCAACCGCTCGCTCCTTCGTCTCACCCTCAATGCGGGCATGAGCGATGGCGACGTGGAACGACTGCTTGCCGTCTGCCGGACGGCGCGCGACGAACTGGAACTGGACGCGTGGAGCGCCTCCCGTCGGGCGCAGCGTGAAACGACCCGGTCGCCGGCGCCGGCGGAAGTCGCTTGAGGGCCAGCGCGGGCGTGCTCAGCGCAAGGAGACGCGCCCGCGCAGGATGTCCCCGAACATCGCCCAGTCGCCCATCAGGCTGTAGAGCGGGTGACGGAAGGTTGCGGGCCGGTTCTTCTCGTAGACGAAGTGCCCGATCCATGCGAAGCCATAGCCTCCGACCAGCGCCAGCAACAGCCACAGGAACTGACCCGTGACGACGAGCATGACGAGGGCGAAGAGGACTATCCAGCTGCCCGCGAAATGCAGGCGGCGGCATCGGACATCGGCGTGTTCGCCGAGGTAATAGGGATAGAACTCGCGAAAGCTCGCAAAACGGGCCATGGCGCCTCCCGCTCAGTAGGTGGGTAACGGAATCCGCTCGTATTCGTCGCCGGGCACAAGGGGAAACCGCCCTGCCGCCCAGTCGGCCTTCGCCGTCTCGATCAGTTCCGGCGAACTGGCAACGAAATTCCACCACAAATGTCGCTCGCCATCGAGCGGTGCTCCACCGAACAGCATCACCAGCGAGCGCTCCTTTGCCTCCAGCACCGGCGGCGGCCCGTCATGCGCCACCGCCATGTCGAGGGCATCGAGTTCCACGTCATCGAAACGAGCGGATCCCTCGACGACGTAGGCGCCCCACTCCGCGTGCTGTTCCGGCATGGTCAGCCGCGCGCCGGCCTCGAGGCGGGCTTCGACGAAGAACATGGGCGCGAAGACGCGCACGGGCGACGTCGCGCCGAAGGCCTCACCGGCGATGACGACCATGCGGGCGCCGTCCCGATCGACCTTCGGGAGTTCGGCAGCCGGATGATGATGGAATTCCGGTTCAATCCGCTCGTGCGACCTGGGCAAGGCGACCCAGACCTGGATGCCGTGCAGGCTCGCGTGGTGGTGACGCGCCTCCGGCGGCGTCCGTTCCGAGTGCGCGATGCCGCGCCCGGCCGTCATCCAGTTCACGTCGCCCGGATGGATATCCACGGCGCTACCCAGGCTGTCCCGATGACGGATCACCCCGTCGAACAGCCAGGTGACTGTCGCCAGGCCGATATGTGGATGCGGTCGCACGTCCAGGCCGGCATCGTCGTCGAAAGCGGCCGGGCCCATCTGGTCGAAGAAGACGAAGGGGCCGACGTGGCGCGCCTTCAGATGCGGCAGCATGCGCCGCACGACGAAGCCGCCGCCGAGGTCGCGTTGCTTGCCGTCGATGGAAAGAGTGGTCATGGCTGGCTCCCGTGATGCGTGGAGCCTAGCAAAGCCGCGCCGATCCGGCTGGCATGAATCTATCGGCGGTGCTGGCGCCCGAGGAAACGCCAAAAACTCCCCCGGCGCAGGGCACCGGGGGAGTCGAAGTCATGCAAGGACGGGCGGCGGTAGCCGGCCCGAACGGATTACTTCGGAACGACGTTGTCCGCCTGCGGGCCCTTCTGGCCCTGGGTCACGGTGTATTCCACCTTCTGGCCCTCGGCAAGCGACTTGAAGCCGTTGCCCTGGATGGAACGGAAATGCACGAACACATCCGGACCACCTTCATCCTGAGTGATGAAGCCAAAGCCCTTGGCGTCGTTGAACCACTTCACAGTACCTGTTGCCATCACACACACCTCTATCCAACACACGAAAACCCGGCTCGCGAGCCGGCGACTTACTGGGCATGCAGGACCGGGTGAGGCGATGGAGCGCAAGAACTGCTCGCTTACATCGGGTCACTCTCGTGACCGCGCAGACACAGTAGGGTGGATCATAACCACATTTTCCCAAACTTCTGTAGGGGAACCCCTACAGAAGTCGGATTTTTGACGCCGATCACGAGGAAAGATGTGAAGAAGATCGAATAACCGGCGATTTTCTTGCCGATAATGCATGTGGATACCTCGCGCGCATAAAAAAAGCCGGGCGTTGCCGCCCGGCTTTTTTCGCGAGAATGGTCCGGGCCGATTAGGCGGCCTGGACTTCCTCAGCCTGCAGACCCTTCTGGCCGTTCACGACCTTGAAGGAGACCTTCTGGCCTTCGGCGAGGGACTTGAAGCCGTTGCCCTGGATGGCGCGGAAGTGAACGAACACGTCCGGACCCGCCTCACGGGAAATGAAGCCGAAGCCCTTGGCATCGTTGAACCACTTTACGGTGCCGATCTCACGATCCGACATAGAAACACTCCAATACGATTTTTACGAATGAAACCAGCGACTTGAAATAAGTCGCCGCATTACTGGTGTGCAAGGAAACGCGAGGAGCGAAGCGATGTTGCGGATCCGTGATCAGCGGCATCGGGTCAACGTAACTCTATGACCCCGGCAAACACAGTGCGCGGACTATACCTGTACCCGCGGGAAATAGCGATGGTGTCGAATCCGCGTCCTCCCATGATCGCTGACATCGATTTCACCCCTCGTGGGCACATGCTTGCTTCGCGTCGCATCAATGCTGCGACTTGGCTACCATCCGTCCACGCTTGCCAAAGGGGGACCCGTCGACATGAACCGCTCTATGACCCGCCTCATTCCTCTGCTCGCCGGCGCTCTCGCGCTGGCCGCCTGCTCCGATCACAAGACCAAGCCCGAAAGCAGCACGGGCCGTACCGCCAGCCCGACGACAACCACGACGATGAGCAGCAGTCCAAGCAAACGCTCCTCGACCAGCACGACGTCGCCCGCGCCTCGCTCGGGGAGCAAGAAGGAGGCTGCGCTGCCTGAAAGCACCGGCATCGCCGCCTGCGACGAATACCTCGCCAGCTACAAGAGCTGCCATCTCGCGGCCGGCATCTACGCCCGCGACCAGATCGACAGCCGCTATGACCTCATGCGGACCAGCCTGTTGCGGCAGTCGCAGGATCCCGACATGCGCGGCCAGCTCGGTGCGCGCTGCACGTCGCTGGCGTCACAGCTGAAAGATGCCTTGCACGGCAAGTCGTGCGCCGACGTGCCGGCCCCGGCTTCCACGCGTTGATCAAACGCTAGCGGCCTTCCGCAACCGCGTAGCCAGTCCGGTGGGCTGGCTGCGCTCGATGGCGATGCGCGGTGTGCCATGCCATGCCGCGCATTCACCTATCGCACCGGCGATGCCCTCGACAAGGTCGGGCGACACCGCGGTGCCGTCCTCGAGCCAGATGCCCAGGACCTGGAACAAGCCCGCCTGGCGGTGCGCCTTCGCGTCGAGGCGGCCGACGAGACGGCCGCGATGCAGGATCGGAAGCACGTAGTAGCCGTATTTCCTCTTCGCCGCTGGTGTATAGCACTCGATCGTGTATTCGAAGCCGAAGAGGTCCTGCGCACGCGCACGGTCCCACACGACCGGGTCGAAGGGCGAAAGGAGCGTGGTGCGCGTCGCCCGCAGCCCGTTCCGGCTCGCGTCCGCGAGCACCGTGGCCTGCGCACGATGCACGTAGGCCGGCTCATCCCATCCGTCCACCGACACCTGGAGCAGGCTGCCGTCGGCGACCAATGGCTCCAGCTCCACGTCGGTCACGCGCGGCCGCAACCGGAAGTAATCCGCGATCCAGCGTGCCTTCGCGATACCTAGCGCGCGCACGCTCTCCAGGACGAAGTGCCGCCGCACGATGGCCTCGTCGAGCGTGCCGGCCGGTGGCGGCTCGGGCCACGTCGCCGTCACCCGTTCGGCCAGGTCGTAGACACGCTGGAAGCGCTCCCGCCTCGCCACCATGAGGCGACCCAGCGCGAACCAGGCCTCCAGCCAGCGCTTCTCCGGTTTCCATCCCCACCATCCCTTGCCGCCGGGGCCCTCGCGTTCGAAATCGGCCGCGCGTAGCGGACCCTCGCGGCGAATCCTCTCGATCAGCGCGTCCATGTCCGCACGCGCCTCGGCGTGCGTCCTCTCCGCGATCTTGTGCGCCCAGTGCCCTGCCCTTCCGGAACGGTAATCGCGGTGGTAACGGTACGCCGGGGACGGCACGAAACACGCCTCGTGCGCCCAGCACTCGGCAATGGCGCCCTCCGCCAATGCCTCGTCCAGCCATTCGTTGCGATAGGCACCCAGGCGCGAGAACAGGGTCATGTAAGGACTTCGCGCGACGACGTTGATCGTGTCGATCTGCAACAGTCCCATGCGTGCGATCGCGTCGACGACATCGGTCTTTCGCGCCTTGCGCGTCCGGCGCTTCAGGAGTCCCTGGGCAGCGAGGTGCATCAACTGCGCCGACCGCTGGGAAAGGCGGAGCACGTTGCCCGTGGAGGGCGCGTCGGATACGCGTGACGGCACGGTAGAGGCCTTTCGCCAGTTGGGTCGCCATTAAATCGCTCCTTGCTAGCGTCGGCAACGATGCCGCGATGCAGGACATCGCAGCACCCCAACCACGTGACGAAAGGAGGCCATCCATGAAGAAGCAAGTTCGCGCCGTTGCCATCGGCGCTTCGCTGCTGCTGGCAGGCGCGGCATTCGCCCAGGTTCCGCCGCCGCCGAACCAGGTTCCGCCTCCACCCCCGGGCGAGGCCACGCCGCCGCCCCCTCCGCCGCCGGGCGCAGTGCCGCCTCCGCCGCCTGGCGAACCCCTGCCGCCGACCACCCAGGCACCCGATCCGACCATGCCGCCACCGGCCAGCCAGCCGGCCGACCCGGCCATGCCACCGCCGGCGAGTGAAGCGCCACCTCCGCCGCCGGCCGCGCCCGCCGCTCCGATGCCGCCTGCGCCACCGGCGCCGCCCGGGTCGGAATCGGGTTCCACCGGAGCCACGATGCAAACGCCGCAAGGACAGGTCAGCGTGAACAGCGGCCCGGCCCCGGCTAAGCCGGCAGGTCCGGCGCCTGACTTCGCCACGCTGGCGGGGGGCAAGGGCTCCATCTCCGAGAGCGGCGCGTCGGCCTATCCGCTCCTGGCCAACGACTTCCAGTACGCGGACAGCAACCGCGACGGAAAAATCTCGAAGGCCGAGTACCAGCGCTGGGTGGCGAAGTCCGGCGCGGGCGGTCAATAACGAGACGCCGGGACGACCCGGCCCATGCCGTGGGAAGCCCGCTCGCGGGCTTCCCACCTTTCGCGACCCTGAACGCTGCACGTTCTGCTGACGGCCATGGCCGCTACACTCCCCCGCCTCACCGGCCCGCCCGGTCCGCAGGGAGTCACCTCACCATGAAGCCATTCCGCGCCGCCGGCGCCCTCGGCGTCTATGCGTGCCTGCATGCAGGTATCGCCGTGGCGCAGAACCCTAGCCCGCTGGACATCCGCGCGTGCTCCGCCATCGAAACCGATTCGCAGCGCCTCTTGTGCTACGACAAGGCGGTGGGCCGCGATCGGCTTCCTCAGGCCGCGAAGAAAGAGGATCCCTCGGCGCATTCGATCAGCGTGGACCTCGCCACACGCGATTCGGGCAATGTCGCCCGGCCGTTGTCGCTGCTCGACAGCCGCTGGGAACTGTCGCCGGAGTCCAAGCTGGGGACCTTCAACCTGCGTGGCTACAAGCCGACCTACGCGCTCCCGTTCTTCGGCGCGTCCCGGCAGAACACTCGCCCGCACAGCCCGGCGCCTGACCACACGGTGGCGACGCCGCAACAACTGGACGATGTCGAGGCCAAGTTTCAGATCAGCCTCAAGACCAAGGTGGTCGAGAACCTGTTCGGCGAGAACGGCGACCTCTGGGTCGGCTATACCCAGTCCTCGCGCTGGCAGGTCTACAACACCGACAACTCGCGCCCGTTCCGCGAAACGAACTACGAACCCGAGGCGATGCTCGCGTTCAACACGCACTACGAGATACTGGGGTGGACAGGTCGCCTCGCCAGCATCGGCATCAACCATCAGTCGAACGGTCGCGCGGACCCGTTGTCGCGCAGCTGGAATCGTGTGGTCGCGGACATCGGCCTGGAACGCGACGGCTGGACCGTCATGCTGCGCCCGTGGTGGCGCATCCCCGAGGACCGGAAGGACGACGACAACCCGGATATCCAGGACTACATGGGGCGCGGCGAGATCCAGGTCGTCCACGAAGTGGGCCGGCAGGAATTCGGCCTGACCGCGCGGCACTCGTTCCGCAGCGGCGATCGCTCGCACGGCTCGCTACGCGGCACCTGGAGCTTCCCCGTCGTCGGCAACCTGCGCGGTTACATGGAAATCTTCAACGGCTACGGTGAGAGTCTGATCGACTACAACCACCGCGCGACCTACCTCGGTATCGGCGTGTCGTTGCTTGATTGGTACTAAGGCATGTGGGAGCCGCCATGGCGGCTCCCCCACCATCATCAATGGTGGTGGCCACCCTCACCGTGCACGTGGCCGTGCGACAGCTCTTCCTCGGTCGCCTCGCGGACATTGGCGATCTCGACCGCGAAATGCAGGGTCTGCCCGGCGAGCGGGTGGTTGCCGTCGACGGTGACGTTGTCGCCCTCGATCTTGCTCACGGTGACGTTGATGCTGCCCTGGTCGTTCCGACCCTGGAACTGCATGCCCGGCTGGAGGTCTTCCACGCCCTGGAACGCCGCGCGCGGCACGACCTGGACCAGCTCCTGGTGGCGCGGGCCGTAGCCCTCTTCCGGCGTGACGTCGACCTTGAACTGATCGCCCGCCGAGCGGCCTTCCAGCGCCTTCTCGAGGCCCGGGACGATATGGCCTTCGCCATGGATATAAGCCAGCGGCTCGCGCCCTTCCGAGCTGTCGATGACGTTGCCCTGGTCGTCGGTCAGCGTGTAGTGGAAGGAAACGGCGTGGCGGTTGGCGATCTGCATGGAATTCTCGCTCTGGAGGAGGGGGATCGTGGAAGGCAGGGAACGCCCTCCCGGGCCTCCAAGGCTAGGCGACCGGCCATCAGATCGCAAATCACGAAACCGTCGCGATGCTGCGGCGCAACCCGCCGCGGGGCCGCAATCTGCTAGTTTTCTCCCTTTTTCCCCCACCATCCGACACCGTGCCGGGAGCCGCATGTTCGACTGCATTCTGATCGCCAACCGTGGCGAAATCGCCTGCCGCGTGATCCGGACCTGCCGCCGCCTGGGTATCCGTACCGTCGCGGTGTATTCCAGTGCCGACGCGGGAGCCCAGCACGTACGGCTCGCGGACGAGGCGTGGCCGATCGGCGGCCCGCGTCCGGCGGAATCCTACCTGCGCGGCGACGCGATCATCGAGGTCGCGCGACGCACCGGTGCGCAAGCGATCCATCCCGGGTACGGCTTCCTGTCGGAAAACACGGGCTTCGCGCGTGCCTGCGCCGAGGCCGGCATCGCCTTCATCGGCCCACGGCCCGAGAGCATCGACGCCATGGGTTCCAAAGCGGCGGCAAAAGCCCTCATGGAGCGCCATGCCGTTCCGCTCGTTCCCGGCTACCACGGCGAGGACCAGGAACCCGAACAACTGGCCACCGAGGCGAGGCGTACCGGCTTCCCGCTCATGATCAAGGCGGCGGCGGGTGGCGGCGGCAAGGGCATGCGCATCGTGCGCGACGACGCCGGCTTCGCGGAGGCGCTCGCCTCGGCCCAGCGCGAAGCCGCGAACGCCTTCGGCGACACGCGCGTGATCCTCGAGCGCTACGTCGAGCATCCGCGCCATATCGAGTTCCAGGTGTTCGGCGACACGCACGGCAACATCGTCCACCTCAACGAGCGCGAATGCTCGGCGCAACGTCGTTACCAGAAGGTGCTGGAGGAAACCCCCTCGCCCTTCCTCGACGAGGCACGCCGGGCGCGCATGGGTGCCGCCGCGGTAGCCGCGGCGCGCGCGGTGGATTACGTGGGCGCGGGCACGGTCGAGTTCATCGTCGGGCAAGACGGCGAGTTCTTCTTCATGGAAATGAACACCCGCCTGCAGGTGGAGCATCCGGTCACCGAGGAAACCCTCGGCCTCGACCTGGTGGAATGGCAGCTGCGCGTCGCCGCGGGTGAACCGTTGCCGCTGGCGCAGGACGCGATACGGGCACACGGTCATGCGATCGAGGTGCGCCTCTACGCCGAGGATCCCGAAGCGAACTTCCTTCCCGGTTCCGGCCGGCTCGTTTCCCTCGAGTTGCCATCGCCGTCAGAACACGTGCGGCTCGACGGCGGCGTGGTCGCCGGCGACACGGTCACGATCTTTTACGACCCCATGATCGCGAAGCTCATCGTGCACGACCGCAATCGCACACAGGCCCTCGAGCGCCTGCGCGAAGCGCTCGCGCAGACGGACATCGTGGGACCGAAATCGAACGTGGCCTTCCTGGAGCGGCTGGCGCGCCATCCCGTCGTCGTCGAAGGCCGGATCGATACCGGTTACCTCGATCGTCACCTCGATGAATTCCTGGTCGGCGCTGCCGAAGCAGCCGAGCTCGACCTGTTCGCCGCGGCGACCGCCATGCTCCTCGCGGACGAGGTGTCGTCGCGCAACGGCGATGGCGATCCGCATTCGCCGTGGGGCAGTGCCGATGCCTGGCGCATCGGCCACCCGGGTAAGCGTGTCGTCGCACTGGTCGAAGGGGGGCGTCGCCACGAGATCGAAGCGCACGGCCACGACGGCGATTACGTCCTTCATCTGCACGACGGCTCGTGCACCGTATCCGGTGCGCGGCTCGCCGACGGTACGCTTTCCGCCCGCTTCGACGATCGTGCGCGACGCGTACCACTGTCGCTGACACATGGACGCGTGCGGCTGCATGACGAACAAGGCCGCCGCTGGACGTTCGAGCGCGCCCCCGCCTATGCATGGCAGGGCGAGGCGGCGGCCGGCGCCAGGCAACTCGTCGCGCCCATGCCTGGCCGCATCGTGCTGGTGCGGGCCGCCGTCGGCGACGTCGTGGAAGAAGGCCAGGAATTGCTGGTGATGGAAGCGATGAAGATGGAACTGGCCTTGAAGGCGCCCCGCGCCGGCAGCATTGAGTCCCTATCCGTCGTACAGGGCGACTTCGTGGACGCCGATGCCGTCCTCGTTCGCTTCGTCGAAACGGCTTGACCGGAGACTGCATGAACGCTTCCAACCATGTTCGCATCGTCGAGGTCGGCCCCCGCGATGGTTTGCAGAACGAAAAGACGATGCTTCCCTCGGCGGTCAAGATCGCCTTGATCGACCGCCTGTCCGACACGGGCCTCGCCACCATCGAGGCCACCAGCTTCGTCAGCCCCAAATGGGTCCCTCAACTCGCCGATGCCGCCGAGGTCTATCGCGCCATCCGTAAAGCGCCCGGCGTCGTCTACCCTGTCCTGGTGCCGAACCTGCAAGGCTACGAGCGCGCGCGGGACGTCGGCGCCGGCGAAGTCGCCGTCTTCACGGCCGCGTCGGAAGCGTTCAACCGCAAGAACATCAACGCCTCGATCGACGAATCCATCGATCGGTTCCTGCCCGTGCTCGAGCGCGCGCGTGCCGACGGCGTCGCCGTGCGCGGCTATGTCTCCACCGTGCTGGGCTGCCCGTACCAGGGCGAGGTACCTATCGCCGACGTCGTGCGCGTCGCCCGTCGCCTGCACGAACTCGGCTGCCATGAGGTATCGCTCGGCGACACCATCGGCGTCGGCACCCCTGCGAAAGCCCGGGCCATGTTGCGCGCCGTGGCGAGCGAGGTGCCGATGGCGTCGCTTGCCGTCCACTTCCATGACACCTACGGGCAGGCCCTCGCCAACATCCTCGCCTGCCTCGAGGAAGGCGTCCGCGTCGTGGACAGCGCCGTCTCGGGCACCGGTGGATGCCCCTATGCGAAGGGCGCCACGGGAAACGTGGCGAGCGAGGACGTGGTGTACATGCTGCACGGCATGGGCATGACCACAGGGGTAAACCTCGACCGCCTGGTGGAAACCGGTGCATGGCTGGCCGGCCAGCTCGGCAAGGCCACGGCCAGCAGGGTGACCCAGGCCCGCACCGCCGTCTGATACGCCGGCCCCCGGTGGGACCCGAGGCTCCCTTCATTGCCGGCACCATCCATGGCAGCATCCACGTATGCCTGCCGACTACCTCATCCGCCCCATCGAGCCGCGCGACGATGCCGACATCGCCGCCGTGATCCGCACCGTCATGCCCGAGTTCGGCGCCGACGGCCCCGGCTTCGCCATACACGACACGGAGGTCGACACGATGTCGACCGCCTATGCGCGGCCCCGTGCCGCGTACTTCGTCGTCGAGATGGGCGGCCGTGCGGTCGGTGGTGGCGGAATGGCGCCGCTGGAAGGCGGGGACGCGGAAACGTGCGAACTGCGCAAGATGTACTTCCTGCCCGAGGCCCGTGGCACGGGCGCCGCTTCACAGCTTCTCCGCCGCTGCTTCGACGCCGCGCGGCGCGCCGGATTCTCGCGCTGCTACCTCGAGACATTGACCGGCATGGACGCGGCACAGGCGCTGTACCAGCGCCACGGCTTCACGCGCATCGACGCGCCCATGGGCGGCACCGGGCATTTCAGTTGCGATCGTTTTTTCCTGCGCAGCCTCAACGATGGTGACCTCACGGTGGCACCGACACCGCCGTCGCTGGTCTTCGCGATTGACGATCCCGGCAGTGAGGACGTCCTGCCCCTCATCGAGCAACTGCACGGCTACCTCTCGGACCTGGACAGGCACCTGCCGCCGCCCTCGGTCGGCGTCGAAAGCCTGCGCCAGCCGCACACTACCTTCATGACCGCGCGCGTCGACGGTCTCCCGCTCGCCTGCGGCGCAAGCGTCGACCACGGCGATTATGTGGAGCTCAAGTACATGTACGTGCTTCCTGCCTGCCGAGGCATGGGCCTGGGGAAACAGATGCTCGAGGCGCTCGAGCAACAGGTCCGCTCCGCTGGCGGCAAGGTCGTCAAGCTCGAGACTGGCACGGCGCAGACCGAATCGATCGAGTTGTACGAGCGCGCAGGCTACCGCCGCTGCCGGCCGTTCGGTGACCACCGCGCCAACGCGTCGAGCATCTTCATGGAAAAGAGCCTGTGATCCGCGTGGCCGTCGAAGGCGATGCCGCCGCCTGTCATGCCATCTATGCGCCCGTCGTCGAAAGCAGCGCGATCACGTTCGAAACCGAGTTCCCCGGCAACGACGCGATGGCGGCACGCATCCGCGCCCGCCTCGCGAGCCATCCGTGGCTGGTGTGGGAAGAGGACGGCGAGGTGCTCGCCTATGCGTATGCCGGCCGTTTTCGCGAGCGCGCCGCCTACGACTGGATCGCTGAAACCTCGATCTACGTGCACGAGAAGGCGCGGCGGCGCGGCATCGCCCGCCGCCTCTACGGCGCCTTGCTGGACGCCATGCGCCTGCAGGGCATCAACCAGGCCGTGGGCGTGATCACCCTGCCCGGCGAGACCAGCGTCGCGATGCATGAGGCCATGGGCTTCGTCCCCGCCGGTGTCTGGCCGAAGGCCGGCTACAAGCTGGGCCGCTGGTGGGACGTCGGCGTATGGAGCCTTTTCCTCGCCGAGCCAGCCAATCCACCCGCGCCGGTGCTCCCTTTCGCGGAGCTGGCGAATTCCGCCGCGTTGGCCGGGCTGCTGCAGGGATCCACGCCGAAGTAGGCTGCCGTCGCTTGTGCGCTCCGCTAAGATGCGCTTCTTTGCCATTCGCAACGCGGAGTCCCCATGAAGCTCGAACAGGTCAAGGCGGTGATCACCGGCGGCGCATCCGGCCTGGGTCACGCCGTCGCCCAACGGCTCGTCGCCGCAGGCGCCCGGGTCGCCCTCTTCGATGTGAACGAGGAGAAGGGCCAGGCCGCCGCGGCCGCGCTCGGCAGCAAAGCGTCCTTCCATCGCACCGACGTCACCTCCGAGGACGGCGTGACCGCCAACATCACTGCCGCCAGCGAGGCGATGGGCGGACTGAACGTGGTGGTGAACTGCGCGGGCATCCTCGGCGCGGGCCGGGTGCTGGGCAAGGAAGGTCCGATGCCGCTGGCAAATTTCTCGACCACGGTCATGGTGAACCTGGTCGGCAGCTTCAACGTCGCGAAGGCCGCCGCGCAGTTGATGCAGGGCAACCCCGCCGGCGAAGACGGCGAGCGCGGCGTGATCGTCAACACGGCTTCCGTGGCCGCGTACGAAGGGCAGATCGGACAAGCCGCCTATTCCGCGTCGAAGGGCGGCGTGGTGGGCATGACGCTGCCCATGGCGCGTGAGCTCGCGCGCTTCGGCATCCGCGTCAACACGATCGCCCCCGGCATCTTCTGGACGCCGATGGTCGACGGCATGCCCCCACAGGTGCAGGAATCGCTGTCCGCGTCCATCCCCTTCCCGTCGCGCCTGGGCAAGCCGGAAGAGTTCGCCGACACCGTTGCTTTCATCCTCGCCAGCCGCTACGTCAACGGCGAGACGATCCGGCTCGACGGCGCCGTCCGCCTCGCGCCGAAATAATCCAACCCACGACACGAAGTCGAACAGCCATGAAAGCATCCGAAGTCAAGAAAGGTAACGTCGTCGAGAACGAAGGCACGGTGTACCAGGTCCGCGACATCGAACGCAGCGCGCCCACCGCGCGCGGCGGCAACGTCACCTTCCGGTTCACCCTGTACTCGATCCCCGGCAACCGCAAGTACGACCTCAGTCTCCGCGCGGACGATGAACTGAAGGAAGTCGAGCTCACCCGCCGCCAGGCGAAGTTCTCGTACATGGACGGCGACGCGTTCGTGTTCATGGACGACGAGGATTACACGCAGTACACCCTCGGTGCGGAAGTGATCGGCGACAACGCCGGCTACATCGTGGAAGACCTCGAGGGTTATTACGTGCAGGTGATCGACGATGCGCCGGTCGGCCTGCAGGTACCGACCTCGGTGGTGCTCACCGTGACCGACACCGCACCGGAGCTCAAGGGGGCCAGCGCCACCAAGCGCACGAAGCCGGCGACCCTGCAGACCGGCATCGAAGTGCAGGTCCCCGAGTACATCACCACCGGCGAGAAGGTCACCGTGAATACCGTCACCGGCGAGTTCTCGGGCCGCGCCTGATCGGCAACCGTTCCGCTCGCCATCCAGTCAGGCGAATTGCGGCAGAATCGGAGGCTCACAGGACGAGCCTCCCCGACACCATGAGCAACGGCTACTCGCTCCGCGCCAGCGTCATCGGCACGCTGATCCGGACGAAACGACCCGACGTCCCCATGCGGGTCGCGCTGCGCAACACCGCGGCCGTGGTCCTGCCGCTCGCCCTCGGCCTCGCGCTGGGCTACCCGCAGGTGGGCATCGGTATCGCCGCCGGCGCGCTGGACACGATGTTCTCCGACCAGCCCGGGCCGTACCAGCAGCGCCTTAACCGCTTGTTCCTCGCCGCGCTGGCCGCGGGTGCCGCGTCGCTGGTCGGCTTCCTGATCGGCGACTGGGTCGGCCCGATGTCGGTGGCCTGCGCGGTCTGCGGCTTCTTCGGAGGCCTCCTCGTCGTCTTCGGTCCCGACATTGCACGCGTCGGCATGACAAGCATGCTGCTGCTCGTGATCACCGCCGCCACGCCCACCGATCTGCGCGGTGCGCTCGCGGGCGGCGCCCTGATCTTTTCCGGCGGCATGTTGCTGGCTCTGTTCTCTATCGCGGCGTGGCCGCTGCAACGATACCGGCCCGAGCGAATGGCGCTCGCCGCCGTCTACCGCGGACTGGCGGTGCTCGCCCGCAAACCGCAGCAGGACGGCGAGGCGCCCGGCCTCACCGACGCCATGGACGCCTTGCAGGTCACGCTGCTCGGCCGGCACCACGCGCGCGGCCGCGCGATGGAAGCCTTCCGCGTGCTGTTGGAACTGGCGGAGCGCATCCGCCTCGAACTCATCGCCATGGCCGTCCTGGAAACGAGCCGCGACGGCATGGGGGAGATGTTTCGCAACGACGCGGCCCGTGTCCTGATCGCGACGGCCGACGCACTCGACGCGGCCGAGCCCCCGCAACGCGCCGAGCGCGCGCTCGCGACGTTACAGGCCAGCGAGCGTGCGCTGCTCGCGGGCGGCACGGCCGTCGGGCTGGGGGCGCACATCCAGGCCTTGTCGGGACAGCTCGCGGCCGTCGTGCGCAACACGAACTGGGCCGGTTCACGCGGCGAAGAGCGCGCGCAGCGGGCTGAAACCACTCTTCCCGAGACGCTGCGTAGCGCGTCGGCGCTGTCGACGCTGCGCGCGAACCTTACCCCGGGCTCGGTCGCGTTCCGGCACGCCGTGCGCTGCGCCGTCGTGCTAACGCTCGCCTTCGCCATCTCCCGCTACTACGCGCTGCCACACGGCTACTGGCTGCCGATGACGGCGGCGATCGTGCTGCGCCCGGATTTCGCCGCCACGTTCAATTTCGGGCTCCTGCGCGTGGTGGGAACGATCCTTGGGCTCATGCTCACCACGCTCGTCCTTCGCCTGACGCCCGATGTCGTCTGGGCGCATATCGCGGTAATGGGCGTGCTCTGCGTCATCTTCCGCTACCTCGCCGGCGCGCATTACGGCATCGCCGTCGCCGCCCTGACCGGCACCGTGGTGGTGCTGCTTTCGTTCGAGGGCGTGGATCCGTTCAACGCGATGTCGGACCGCGTACTCAACACCGCGCTCGGCAGCGCCCTCGCCTTGCTCGCCTACCTGCTCTGGCCCACCTGGGAGCGCCACCGGGCTCGCAGCGCGCTCTCGGACATGCTCTGCGCCTATGCGGACTATCTGGAAGCCCTCGTCGCGCCCGCGGACAGCCGCACACGCTACGAGGTGCGCGCCGCGACGCGCACGGCCCGCACGAACGCCCAGGCGTCGCTCGATCGCATGCTTGCCGAACCCGGGACGCCCGCCGTGCTGAGCGAATTGGCCGAGACCCTCTACGCCAATGGCAACCGCCTCGCCCGTACCGCGATGGCATTGGAGTCGCTGATCGACGCGGGGGAGGTGCCCGAAGCGTGGCCTGGCGTGGGGGCGTTCATCCACGAGGCTTCGATCGCGCTGCGTGCGCAGGGAGGAGCATTGACCCGAGGCGAGCCCATCGCGATGCCGGTCGGATTGCGCGAGCACCAGCGAGCGCTGGTCGACGCGCTGGCCCGGCACAAGGACCGCGAGTTCGTGGAAGCGGTCTCCCGCCTTACCGACCGCCTGACCGACAACGTCGACACGATCGCGCACGTGGTCAACCGCAGGTCGACCGCGCCGGCCTGAGGGTTGCTGCACCGCGAGAGGCTCCTCCGGGCCGGCGGCGCTACACTCGGCCCCATGCTCAAGATCGACACCCACGCGCACATCCTGCCCCGTGACTGGCCCGATCTCGCCGCCCGCCATGGCGACGAGCGCTTCCCGGTGATGACCCATTCCAGTGGGCACCACCGGATCTACAAGGACGGAAAGTTCTTCCGCGAAGTCTGGGACTCGGCCTTCGACGCCGAACACCGCATCGCCGACTACGCCCGTTTCGGCGTCGGCGTGCAGGTCGTCTCCACGGTGCCGGTCATGTTCTCGTATTGGGCGAAGGGCCACCAGGCACTGGAACTGCACACGCACCTCAACGACGCCATGGCGGAGGTATGCGAGGCGCACCCGCGACATTACGCGGGCATCGGTACGGTGCCGCTGCAATCGCCATCCCTCGCCATCCGCGAGATGGAACGTTGCATCCAGGAACTGGGGCTGCAGGGCGTGCAGATCGGGTCGCATTGCAATGCGTGGAACCTCGACGCGCCGGAGTTGTTCCCGTTCTTCGAGGCCGCCGCCGACCTCGGCGCGGCCATTCTCGTGCATCCCTGGGACATGATGGGCACCGATACGATGCCCAAGTACTGGCTGCCCTGGCTCGTGGGCATGCCGGCTGAACAATCGCGCGCCGCCTGCGCCTTGATCTTCGGCGGCGTACTCGAACGATTGCCCGCGCTCAGGGTCATGCTCGCCCACGGCGGCGGCAGCTTCCCCTATTCCATCGGCCGCATCGAGCACGGTTTCCGCATGCGTCCCGATCTCGTCGCGACGGACAACGCGCGCAATCCGCGCGAATACATGTCGCGTCTTTATTTTGATTCCTGCGTGCACGACGAGGCCGCGCTGCGCTACCTGCTCGCCACTGCCGGTAGCGATCGCGTCATGCTCGGCACGGACTATCCCTTCCCGCTCGGGGAGCAGGAACCGGGAAGTGGCATCGAGGCCCTCGGGCTCGACGACGCGGAGCGCGCACGGCTGTTCCACGGCACCGCGCTGGAGTGGCTTGGCGTGCCCATGTCGCGTTTCCAGTCCGTTGCCGCCGTGGCGTGACCTGGCGCACAGCCTGCACGCCATGCCGGCGCGCGCGCTGTGCCAGAATGCCGCCGTTACGCGGCGCCGCCGCGTCCTCCAAGGGGACCCCGATCGTGAACCGCCTTCCGCGCCTCCTCCTGACTGCCCTGGTCTTCGCGAGCCCCGCGCTCGGCGCCACCGACGTGTCCATGATGGGGGGCGATCTCCGCTTCACGGTACCCGACGCATGGGTGCCGATCATGCAATCGGAAGGCGAGAAGGAAACGCAGGTGTTCCAGGTACCGGGCTCGAGCGCCGCGGACGCCACACTGGCGCGCGTCTCGATCACCTCGCAGAAGGTGCCGAACCTCAACGGTTTCCAGCAGTTCGCAGGCAACCTGCGGAGCCACGCCACGGCCCTTCCCGAGTACGCAGCGGGCAAGGCGGGCTCACCCACGGAGAATGTCTATACCGCAAAGGAAGGCACCGTGAAACTGAACTATTTCGAGCGCTATTTCTATAGCAGCGGTTACGCCATCCAGTTGCGCTGCATCCGCCCGGCGGACGATGCGCGCTTCGGCGCCGCTTTCGACAAGGGTTGTGCCGAGGTGGCCGCCCGCATGTCTTCCTGATTCCAGGATGTCCCAATGACCGTTTTCGAAGCGACGCGCGCGTGGGCAGACGCCCAGGACGCCGCCGATCCGCTACACGCCTTCCGCGATGAATTCCACATTCCGTCGCACGAGGGACGCGACGCCCTGTACTTCTGCGGCAACTCGCTCGGATTGCAACCAAAGGGCGTGCGCGCCGCGATCGAAGCGGAGCTGGCGGACTGGGCGGACCTAGCGGTCGAGGCACATTTCCGCGGCCGTTCGCCGTGGATGCATTACCACGAGTACGTGCGCGACGCGATGGCCGAGGTCGTCGGCGCGCAACCGCATGAAGTGGTCGCGATGAATTCCCTCGGTGCCAACCTGCACCTCATGATGGTGAGCTTCTACCAACCGACGGCAGAGCGCCCCGCCATCCTGATGGAAGCAGGCGCGTTTCCCACCGATCGCTATGCGCTTGAATCGCAAGTGCGCTTCCACGGTTTCGACCCTTCGCGCGACCTCATCGAATTACAACCTGACGGCCCCGGCGGCACGTTGTCGATGGCGGCGATCGAGCGCGCCATCACGGAGCATGGCCATCGCGTCGCGTTAATCATGCTGCCCGGTGTGCAGTACAGGACGGGGCAGGTCTTCGATCTGGAGACGATCGTGCGCCTTGGCCATGCGCGGGGCTGCGTCGTCGGCTTCGATCTCGCGCACGCCGTGGGTAACTTGCCGCTGGCCCTGCACGAGAGCGGCGCGGACTTCGCCGTCTGGTGTACGTACAAATACCTCAACGCCGGTCCAGGCGCCGTCGCGGGTGCCTTCGTGCACGATCGCCACGCACGGGCCGACCTGCCGCGATTCGCCGGCTGGTGGGGTCATGACAAGGCCACGCGTTTCCAGATGGGTCCGCACTTCGTGCCCACGCCGGGAGCCGACGGCTGGCAGCTCTCCAATCCCCCGATCCTCGCGCTCGCGCCACTGCGCGCATCGCTCGACGTCTTCGCCCGCGCCACGATGCCGCGCCTGGTGGAGAAAAGCCGTCGCCTGACCGCCTACCTCGACTGGCTCATTCGCACGCGGCTCGACGAGGTGCTGGATGTCGTGACACCGAACGATCCGGCCCAGCGCGGCGCGCAGTTATCGATTCGCGTGCGTGCCGGTCGCGATGCGGGACGTGCGCTGTTCGAGCACCTCGAAAAGCACGGCGTCATCGGGGACTGGCGCGAACCGGACGTCATCCGACTGTCGCCGACGCCGCTCTATAACCGGTTTGCGGATTGCTTCGGGGCCGTGGAGGCCATTGAGGCGTGGCTCAGCCAAAGGACGTGAGCGAGCATGGCATGTAGGAGCCGCTACAGCGGCGAGAGCAGTCCCGCAATGACGTCGCGAGGTTCTTCGCCGCTATAGCGGCTCCTACAACGCTCGTTCAGCGCATGGCGGTCAGTCGCGCCTGCAGCGAATCCAGCATGAGGTCGTAGCCAGCGCCTGGCGACGTGCGGGCCGCCAGGCTCGACTCGGGCGTGCGCCCTTCCCCTGCCGACGCCGCCGTTTCCGCCGCGGCGCGATACGCATCGCGGAACGGAACACCGGCCACGGCCTGCTCGATCGCCACGTCGGTCGCGTACATCGCCGGCTCGATCGCCGCGCGCATCCTGTCCGCTTTCCATTCGAAGCGGGCGAGCATGTCCGGCAGCAGTTCGAGGGCGCCAAGGCCCATCGAGAAGCCGTGGAACAGCGAGCCCTTGGAGAACTGCAGGTCGCGCTGGTAACCGGAGGGCAGCGAGAGCAGCTGCTCGATCTCCGTGCGCGCGGCGGCGACACTGGCATAGCTGGCACGCAGCAGTTCGACGACGTCGGGATTGCGCTTGTTCGGCATGATCGAGGAGCCGGTGGTGTACTCCGCCGGTAGCTTCACGAAATCGAATTCCGCCGTGGTGAACAGCGACAGGTCCCACGCGAGCCGGCGCGTGTCCAGTAGCGCCGTACCGACGGCGTCGAGTGCCGCCATCTCGAACTTGCCGCGGGAAAGCTGTGCGTAGATCGGCGACACCTGCATGCGCCCGAAGCCCAATGCCGACGTCGTGTGCGCACGGTCGAGCGCGACGTTGACACCGTAGCCCGCCGCGGTACCAAGCGGGTTGGCGTCGATGAGTTCCAGCGCCTGTCGTGCCCGCAGCGTGTTGTCGATGAAGGCTTCGGCGAAGGCGGCGAACCACATGCCCGTCGAGGACACCACCGCGCGCTGGATGTGCGTATAACCGGGCATCGGCAGTGCCTCGCCCGCGGCCCGCTCGAGGCAGACTTCGGCGACACGGCGACACAGCGATTCCAGCGTCGACAGTTTCTCCTTCAGCCACAGGCGCGTCGCCACGAGGATCTGGTCGTTGCGGCTGCGCCCGGTGTGCACGCGGCGGCCGGCGTCGCCCAGTCGCTCGGTCAGCCTCGCCTCAATGGCGGAATGACCGTCTTCGAAGCGTTCGTCCAGGATGAAGCTGCCCTCCGTGAAGTCGGCCGCCAGCGCATCGAGCTCGCGCAGCAAGGCATCGCGCTCATCGGCCGACACGACGCCGATGTTGGCGAGGCCTTCGACATGCGCCTTGCTCGCAACGATGTCGTGCAGGAAGAACTCGCGGTCGAGCACGACATCGTTTCCCGCCAGGAAGCGCATGATGCGCGCGTCGACCTGCGTGTCGGACTTCTGCCAGAGCGGCTGGGTCATGGGGGTTCCTCAGAGCGGGATGGCGGTGAGCTCGTCGAAGCCGAGCGCGCGGTTGACGTTTTGCATGGCCTGCGTGGCGGCGCCCTTGAGCAGGTTGTCGAGCGTCGCGACCACGACGACCCGGCGGCCGTCGGTGGACAGCGCGAAACCGCCCACGTCGAGGTGGTGCCGGTTCGCCACATGGCTGACCCACGGCGCCTCGTCGACCACGTGGATCAACGGCTCCTTCTCGTAACGCGCCTCGAAGCGACGGACAATGTCCTCGCGCTTCGCCTGCTTCGCGAGATAGAGGTTCGTGGTGACCGTGAGACCCCGGAAATGTGGCGCCACGTGCGGCATGAACTCGACAGGCAGGCCGAGGTGGCGGCTGGCTTCCTTCTCGTGCATGTGCCCCGTGAGCGAGTACGGCATGAGGTTGTCGCGCAGCTTGTCGGGATCGTTGCGGTCGGACGGCGTGGTGCCCGCGCCCGAGTAACCCGACACGCCGAAGGACACGGGCGGCGCGGCGAGCAGATCCTTCACCGGTGCGATGGAGACCTGGATCGCCGTGGCGTAGCAACCGGGGTTGCTGATGCGCTTCTCGCCGCGCCAGCGCTCGCGATACAGCTCCGGCAGCCCGTAGTACCAGCGCTCGTCGAAGCGGTAATCGGCCGAAAGGTCGACGATCACGGTACTTGCGCCCGCCTTGTCTATCGCCTCGACGTAAGGCGCGGCCTTGCCGTTGGGCAGTGCGAGGACGACCGCGTCGACGCCTGCCGCGGACACCGCGGCCGGGTCCAGGTTGCCGTACGCGAGGTCGCCCCGGTACGCATCGCTATGCTCCGCGAGGCGCTGTCCGTCGAGTTCCCGCGACGAAACGAAGGCCAGTTCGAGGCCGGGATGCCCGGCGACGAGCCGGATGAGTTCGGCGCCCGTGTGGCCGCGCGCGCCGACGATGCCGATGGTCTTCTTGGCCATGACGCTTCAGTCCTGCAAGGTGGGTTCACGCGCGGCGCAGTGCGTCACGCAACGCTCGATGTCGTCGAAGTTGTCCAGGCCATACCAGAACACCTTCCACCGGGCCTGCTTGAGGCAGCCGTCCGATTCCGAGTAATAGAACGGGTTGATCGGGTTGCCATGGCGCGAGCGCCAGAACAGCTTCGGATTTTCGTCCCGCATCACCTGCCATACGGCACGGCCGAGGCCTTCGCCCTGGGCGTCGTCGAGCACGGCGAACTTGTCCAGATAGGCAAAGCCTTCTTCTTCCGTGAGGACCATCGCGGCGCGGTAATTCTCCGAGACGTACAGGCGGTGCAGCCTGGTACGTTCGAAATAGCCGTCCACCAGGGTACGGCCGAAGCTCGATTCGATGAGCTGCCGCATGCGCGCCAGGTCCACGCCGCTCCACGACGTGAAGCGCAGGACGCGCTCGCCCCGGCGCACGAGCGTGCCCGAACCTTTATGGGTGAACAGTTCCTTCGCCAGTTCCGCCGGACGCGTGATCGATACCGAGGACGTGAGTGGCAAGCCGTCCAGCAGGTCCTTGATCTGCTCGATCTTCAGGCGCATGCCCGAATGCAGCCAGGGCTGCTGGATGAGCTGGTCGTACTCGGTGGAAAGATTGATCGAGTCGATGACGTTGCCATCCCCGTCGAGCAAGCCGCCCGTGCCGGTGAGGAACACGATCTTGTACGGCTGCAGCACGCGCACGAGCTCGTTCGCCGCGAAATCGGCATTGATGTTGAGGATCTGCCCCTCGGCGGTCTCGCCGAGGCTCGCAATGACCGGAATCGACCCTGCGCGAAGGCTCGCCTCGATCGGCGCAAGGTTGATGTCGCGCACGCGACCCACCAGGCCGAAGGTGCCGCGGTCGAGGAAGTCGGCAGTGAAGACCCCCGACGGCACCGAGGTGGCGCGGGTATCGGCTTCCTGCAGCGATTCCACCAGCCGCAGGTTCTGCGCCTGGAACACGCGTCGGACGATCGCGAGGGCCTCGGGCGAGGTGACGCGCAAGCCATTGACCGTCTTCTTCTCGATGCCGGCCGCCGCGAGTTCCTCGTCCAGCTGCGGCCCTGCCCCGTGCAGCACGATCGGCGTGAGACCGACCTGCTGGAGGAAGGACAGCGAGGACGTAAGGTCCGGCAGTTCGTCGCGCAACACGGCCCCGCCGACCTTCACGACCGCGAAGCGCGCGGCGTCGAGTTGCGAGAACCGCTTCAGGTATTGCTGGATTTCGCGCGCGCTGCCCATGGAGGAAAGCAGGCGGACGATCGTCTTGCGGGTGTGTTTGTCAGAGTGCACGGTCGACAATCCGGTGGATGGTCCTGGCGTACGCCGCCAGTTGGTCGAGGGCAACCCACTCGTCGGCGCTGTGCGCCTGGGCGATGTCGCCAGGGCCATAGACGATGGAGGTATAGCCTGCCTTGGAGAACAACGCGGCTTCGGTCCAGAAGTCGACCGCGTTGCCGACCGGGATGCCGAGCTCGTCGGCGAGGTCGCGGGCGGCAAGCCGGCGCGCCTCGGCCGTCGCGGTGTCGCCCGCCGGCAGCGAATCGCCGCGGAAGGTCTCGCCGTACTCGACCGGATGCGGCTCCACGAGTGTGCGGAATGCCTCGAGGAGCGCATCCGCATCCATCGACGGCAGGGGGCGGAAGCCGAAGCGGACATCGGCCGTCGGCGCGATCACGTTGGCCTTGATGCCGCCCTCCACCTTGCCGACGTTGAAGCGCAAGCCCGTGAGGCCGCCAAAACGTTCGTGCGACTGCGCCTGCACGTGGTCCAGCGCGGCGGCGCCCCAGCGAATCGCCTGGTGCAGGGCGCTATCGGAGGGTTTCTGCTCTCCCGAAGCATGCCCTGCCCTGCCCTGGAAACGCATCTGCACCGAGTGGATGCCACGATGCGCGAGCACTGCTTCGCCGCGGGTGGGCTCGGCGACGATGATGGCCTCGTAATCGCGCGGCACCTTGAGAAAGCCGTCGATGCAACGAGCATCGTTGGCCTCCTCATCGGTCGACAACAGCAGCGCCATGTCGCCCTGGGTGGCGTTCGCGACGGCGACCAGCGCGGCGGCGGCCCCCTTGATGTCGCAGGCGCCGAGGCCGATGGCACGATCGGCGGTCACGCGAAGGTCGAACGGGCTCGCGGTCCAGTGCGGCGAGTCCGGCACCGTGTCCATGTGCACGTTGAACACGTACTTCGGCTTGCCTCGCACGGCGTACAGGTTGACGGCACCGGCACCGAAGTCGGTCACCTGCAGGTCGAACCCCGGAAGGTTCGCACGCAGGTAATCGAAGATGCCGCCGGTGCCGATCGTTCGCGGCGGATTGCGCGTGTCGAAGCCGACCAGCGCGCGCAAGTGGGTGAGCGTATCGGTCAGGAGGGAGTCCATGGGTTCGTCACTTCCCGTTCGCGCGGTCGACTTCGGCCCAGAGCGTGGAGCTCATGCCGTAGAGCTTGATGAAGCCCTCCGCCTCGGCCACGCCCCAGTCGGCGGCTTGCGCGTACGTGGCCTTCGCGGACTGCAGGATGTTCTTCGATTCCACCTTCACGGCGTACACGGTGCCGCCACGCGTCTCGATGATCACCTTGCCGTCCACCTTGCGCTGCGTGGAGACGAGGTAGGCTTCGAGGTCCGCCTTGATCGGGTCGTTGAAGAAGCCTTCGTAAGCGACTTCCGTCCACTTCCGGCCGATGTCGGGCTTGAAGCGGTTCTGCTGCTTCGACAGCACGGTTTCCTCGAGCGCGCGGTGCGCGGTCAGCAACGCGGTGAGCGCCGGCGCCTCGAACACGATGCGGCCCTTCAGGCCGATGTTGGTGTCGCCCGTGTACATGCTGCGGCCCACGCCGTACTTAGCCAGTTCGCGATTGAGGAAGCCGAGGATTTCCGGACCCGACGCCGCCTTGCCGTTCAGCGACACCGCGGTGCCCTGCTCGAAGCCCAGCTCGACGCGCAACGGTTCGGACGGCCATTCGGAACGCGGTGCGCACCAGGCGACGGCACCTTCTTCCGGGATGTCCCATGCGTCGATTTCGCCGCCGGAAATCGTGACGCCGAGGACGTTCTCGTTGATCGTGTAATGCTTCGTCTTGGCGCGTACCTCGAAACCCTTGTCCTCGAGGTACTTCTGCTCGTACGCGCGGACCTGTGTGTGCTCGCGCTGGATCTCGCGGATCGGAGCGATGATCGTGTAATCGCCGAGCGCCTTCACGGTGAGGTCGAAGCGCACCTGGTCGTTGCCCATGCCCGTGCAGCCGTGGGCGAACAGCTTCGTGCCGAGCTCGTCGCAACGCTCCAGCGATGCCTTCACGATGAGGTAGCGGTCGGAGACCAGCAGCGGATATTGGCCCTGATAGAACTCGCCGGCCCAAATCAGCGGCGTCACGAAGCTGTCCCAGATGGCCTGCGCGGCATCGACGGTGCGGTGCGAGGCGGCGCCGAGTTCATTCGCGCGCTGCTCGATGTAATCGCGCTCTTCGGCGGAGACACCGCCGGTGTCGACGAACACCGTGTGCACGGCGTAGCCGCGCTCGATCAGGTAAGGAACGCAAAAACTGGTGTCGAGGCCGCCCGAGAAGGCGAGGACGATATCGTTGCTGGACATGCGGACTCCGAAGGAAGCGTTGGACCGAAAGATGGGGCGAATCAGGATTGCGAAATGAGCGAGGCCATCACGGCCTTCTGCACGTGCAGGCGGTTCTCGGCTTCGTCGATGGCGATGCAGGCCGGCGAATCCATCACCGCATCGGTCGCCTTGATGTTCCTGCGCAGCGGCAGGCAGTGGCTGAAGAGCCCGTTGTCCGTGAGCGCCATCTTGGCCTCGTCGACGATGAAATGTTTGTTCGCGTCGCGGATCGCCTTCTCCTCGTCCCAGCGGCCGAAGTACGGGATGGCGCCCCAGCTCTTGGCGTAGACCACGTGCGCGCCGCTATACGCCGATTCGATGTCGTGCGATACCTGCAGCGAACCGCCGTTCTCACGCGCATTGTCGCGGGCGAACGCCATGTAGCGCTCGTCGAGCACGTATTCCGGCGTGGGGCACAACAGCGTCACGTCCATGCCCATCTTCGTCGCGATCAGCAGCGCGGAATTCGCCACGGCGGTATTCAGCGGCTTCGGGTGGTAGGTCCAGGTCAACACGTACTTGCGGTTCTGCAGGTCGCCCAGGTGCTCCTTGAGCGCCAGCGCATGGGCCAGCTCCTGGCAAGGATGGGTGATCGTCTCCAGGTTGATGACCGGTACCGTGGCGTACTGCGCGAACGCGGCCAGCACCTTGTCCTGACGATCCACCGACCAGTCGACGAACTTCGGGAAGGCCCGCACGCCGATCAGGTCCACATAGCGCGACAGCACGCGCGCCACCTCCGCAATGTGCTCCTCCGTGTCGCCGTCCATGACCGCGCCGACCTCGAACTCGATCGGCCATGCGTCCTTGCCGGGCGAGAGGACCACCGCGTGACCACCCAACTGGAAGGCGCCCAGTTCGAAGCTGGTACGCGTGCGCATGGAGGAATTGAAGAACAGGAGCGCGATGGACTTGCCGGCCAGGTGGCGGCCCTGGGGCGATCGCTTGAACTCGGCGGCCTGCTCGAGCAGCGCGTCGATCTCGCCGCGGCTGTAGTCCTGGGTGGAGAGGAAGTGGCGAACGGTCATGGCGATCCGGATCGGTCGGTGGCCCAGGGGGCGTGGAGGAAAGGAGGAATCGGAAACGAAAAAACCCGGCACATGGCCGGGTTTTTTAGTCGGTACGAATGAAACGCGCGCGACAGCCTACCCGGCAGTGGGTCCGATGTTCGGTCGACGAGCACGCGACGTCATCCCCGCGGCCATACGGGCGCTGGTCAGGACGATCGCGGTGTAGACGGTGTGGGACACGGAGGAGCCTGGGTAGGTGGAACGGCGATCATGCCGTGGATTGCTGCGTTGCGCAACAGGGCACGGCGCCGGCGACGATCAGTCGGCCGGCGACACGCTCACGCGGACGCGCAGGCGCTCGCCCGGGTCGTAGTTGAGCCGCGAAACGTACACCTCGCCGCGATAGCGATATTCCACGTCGTAGCCGGCGATGCGCCGCTGTTCGGACACCGTGCTCACGTCGCGGCAGCGGGTTTCCGTGCTTTCGTACGTGCGATCGCCGCGGCGGGAGAGGCCGTTGCCGACCGCGCCGCCAGCCACCGCACCCGCCACGGTCGCGGCCTTGCGCCCGTCGCCCTTGCCCACGGTATTGCCGAGCACGCCGCCGACCACGGCGCCGAGGATGGTGCCCGCGGTGCTGCTGCCACCCGACTCCTGGCGGACTACCGGCTGGTCGTAGCATTCCTGGCGCGGCGTCTCGACGCGCGAGACGCCATACACGGGATCGACGCGCAGCACGTCGGCCCACCCGTAGTGGGTGTTGTCGTCTGGGCCCGGGCCGCCCGGGCCGGGACCGTAACGACCGTCCTGGGCTTGGGCACCGGTGGCGAAAACCGCGAGCATGAGCGCGGGGATGAGCAAGCGAGACATGTAGGAGAACCTCCAGCCAGGCGCACGAGAGCGCCTACTGGCATGCATTTCATCAAGTTCACGCTGAATCCACGCTTAGAACCCGGGAGCGTAGTATCCAGGGCTCTGTCAACCAAATCCGCGCCCGCGCGTGGGCCGATTCCGGGGCCGCCCTTGTTACTATTCCGGACTGGCTGCCTCGCCGCGACCCGCCCCACGGATTCCCGATGCCGATCTCGCTCTACAACACCTTGTCGCGCCGCACGGAGGCGTTTACCCCGGTCGACCCCGAACGGGTGACGATGTATCTCTGCGGGCCCACGGTCTACAACTACATCCACATCGGGAACGCCCGTCCGGCGGTCGTCTTCGACGTCCTGGCGAGCCTGCTCCGCCGGCATTACCCGAGGCTGGTCTTTGCCCGCAACATCACGGACGTGGACGACAAGATCAACGCCGCCGCCGCCGCGGCCGGCGTGCCGATCGAGCAGATCACCGATCGCTACGCCCAGGCCTATCGCGAGGACATCGCCCGCCTCGGCGTCGCCCCGCCCGACGTGGAGCCGCACGCCACCGCCCATATCCCTCAGATCGTCGCCATGATCGAGCGGCTGATCGCCGGTGGCCACGCCTATGAGGCGGAAGGCCATGTCCTGTTCCACGTCGAATCGTTTCCTGAATACGGCGCGCTGTCCGGCCGAGACCCGGACGAACTGCTGGCCGGTGCCCGCGTCGAGGTCGCCCCCTACAAGCGGAGTCCGGGCGATTTCGTGCTGTGGAAGCCGTCCGATGCCACCCTGCCCGGCTGGGACAGCCCCTGGGGCCGTGGCCGTCCGGGCTGGCACATCGAATGCTCGGCCATGAGCGAAGCCCACCTGGGCGACACGATCGACATCCACGCCGGCGGCGTGGACCTCACCTTCCCGCACCACGAGAACGAGATCGCCCAGAGCGTCTGCGCGCATGGCGGCAAGCCCTTCGCGCGCTACTGGCTGCACAACGGCATGCTCACCTTCGACGGGCGCAAGATGTCGAAATCGCTGGGCAACGTGCTCCAGCTGCACGAGTTGCTGCGGCAGCATCCGGCCGAGGCCCTCCGCCTCATGCTGTTGCGCGGCCATTACCGCCAGCCGCTCGACTGGTCCGACAGCGCCATGACGCAGGCCGTGCGGACGCTGGACGGCTGGTACGGCGTGCTGCGCGACATGGCGGATGTCGAGACGGGCGATCCCGTGCTCCCCGAGTCGGTCGAGGCGGCGTTGTGCGACGACCTCAACACGCCGCAGGCGCTCGCCGAACTGTCGCAACTGGCGGACGCGGCGCGCCGCGCCACCGGCGGCGCGCGTGCTTCCGCGAAGGCCGCCTTGCTTGGCGGCGGCGCACTGCTCGGGTTGTTGCAGCAGGATCCGGAAGCGTGGTTCCGTCAGGGGAACGCCGGCGAGGCGATCGACGCGGAGGCCATCGAAGCCCTGCTCGAAGAGCGCCGGGCGGCCCGTGCCGCGAAGGACTTCGCACGGTCCGACGCCATTCGCGACGAACTCAAGGAACGAGGCATCGCGATCGAAGACAGCGCCCAGGGCACGCGCTGGAGCGTGGTGAAGGCATGAATACACCGATCGAAGCCACCGCCACCGAGGCCCAGGCCGCCATCGCGGAGGAATTCGCGTTCTTCGGCGACTGGACCGAGCGTTACCAGTACCTGATCGACCTCGGCCGGCAGCTGCCGCCTTTTCCCGACGAGCGGAAGACCGAGGAGAACCGAGTGCATGGCTGCCAGTCCATGGTCTGGCTGATCCCCTCGGGCGACACATCGCGGATGCATTTCGACGCGGCCAGCGATTCGGCCATCGTGTCGGGGCTCATCGCGCTGGTACTGCGCGTGTACTCCGACCGCTCCGCACGGGAGATCGTGGAGACGGAGCCGGCGTTCATCCAGGAGATCGGACTGGCGAAGCACCTCTCGCCCACGCGTTCCAATGGCTTGGCGGCCATGCTGGCGAGACTGAAGGCGTACGCCGCGGAAGCCCTGGCGGCTGACGGAAACGCCTGATCGGGCATCCATGGACGGCTGACAAAAAAAGCCCCGCTAGTGCGGGGCTTTTTCGTTGGCAAGGCCGGAAGACCTCAGTCGCCCATCTGCTTCTGCAGGTGTTCGCGGCGTTCCTGGGCGTCCAGGGACAGCGTGGCGATCGGGCGGGCGTCGAGACGATCCACGCCGATTTCCTCGTCGGTCTCCTCGCAATAGCCGTAACGACCTTCCTCGATCCGGCGCAGGGCCTTGTCGATTTTCGAGATCAGCTTGCGATAACGGTCGCGGGTGCGCAGTTCGAGTGAGTTTTCCGTCTCGCGCGTGGCGCGCTCGGCTTCGTCGCCGACGTCGCGGACTTCCTCGCGGAGGTTGTCCATGGTCTGGCGGGATTCCTCGACCAGCTGCTCGCGCCATTCCTTTAGCTTGTTGCGGAAATAAGCGAGGTGGCGAGGATTCATGTACTCCTCGTCGTCGCCCGGACGGTAACCCTTGGGCAGGTCGATGACGGTGGAAGCGGGCAGCGCGTAGCGGCCGTCTTCACGCGTGATGCCGTTGTCGGCGGTATTGGAGGCAGTGCTGTTCATGCTGGCTTGCGCGGACTTCTCGTTTCTGGATGAGTTGGTGCCTGCCACCGCGGACGCTGTCCGGGGCGGCGCGGCGGCAACGGCCGATGCCGTGCGTCCCTTTGCGGACGCGGCAGGCGCGGCAGTGGCGACTTTCTTTGCCACCGGCGCGGGCGCCGGCGCGGGTGCGGGTGCGGCCTTGGCCGGCACCGCGGGTGTCTTCTTCACGGCGGCAGGCGACGCCTTTTTCGCCGCGGCGGGAGCGGGCTTGGCCGCCGGCTTCGCTGCTGGCTTCGGCGCCGGCTTGGCTGCGGGCTTCGTCACGGCCTTCGACGAGGCCGACTTGGCGACCGGCGCCTTGGCGGTCTTTGTCGGCGCCTTGGCGGCTGGCACCGACTTCGCCGGAGCCTTCGCGACAGGCTTCGCGGCAGCCTTTTTCGCCGGCGCCGGTGCAGCCTTCTTCGGCGCGGACTTGGCAGCCGACTTCACCGGCGCCTTGACCGCCGCTCGCGCCGCTGTCTTGACCGGCGCCTTGGTCGCCTTTCCGGCCGCTACCGTCCTGGCCTTCTTCACGTCGCCGGCTCCGCCCTTCTTGGCGGCTCCCTTGGCGGTTGCGGAACTACGAGCGTTTTTCGCCATTTCCTTCACCTCGGTGGCCGTGGCGGCGGGGTGTTATAGCCCAGATGCGTTACCCCAGCAACCCGTCTTCTGGGATACTGTCGGCTGGCCTACGCCGGTCGATACCGGACACACAGTGACCCGCCTCCTCCTATTCCTGCTGTCCCTCTACAAACGGTGGCTGAGCCCGATGCTGGGGGCCCGCTGCCGGTTCCATCCATCCTGTTCCGATTATGCACGGGTTGCCATAGCACGCTTCGGTCCGCTGCGTGGCGGCGTCCTCGGCGCGTGGCGCATCCTGCGCTGCCAGCCCCTGTGCGAAGGCGGGCTCGATCCCGTCCCGGAACAATTCGTCCTGCGCCGCTGCGGCGCCCAAGGAGCACATACCCATGACTGATGCCTGGCTCATCAAGAACGCCGAACTCGTCAACGAAGGCCGGCGCTTCACCGCCGACGTCCGTCTGCGCGACGGAAAAATCGAGACGATTGCGCAGGGCCTGGAAAAAAACCGTGACGAAGAGGTTATCGACGCCTCGGGCCTGTGGCTGCTGCCCGGGATGATCGACGACCAGGTCCACTTCCGCGAACCCGGCCTCACCCAGAAGGCCGATATCGCCAGCGAATCGCGCGCCTGCGCCGCCGGCGGCATCACCAGCTTCATGGAAATGCCAAACACGAAGCCGCCGGCCCTCGACCGCGATTCGCTCGAAGCGAAGTACACACGCGCCGCCGAGACCTCGGTGGTGAACTACGCCTTCTACATGGGCGCGAGCAACGACAATCTGGAAGCGATCCGCGCGCTCGATCCGAAGAGCGCCCCGGGCATCAAGGTGTTCATGGGAGCTTCCACCGGCAACATGCTCGTGGACAACCCGGAAACGCTCGACCACATCTTCCGCGACGCGCCCACGCCGATCATCACGCACTGCGAAGACACGCCGATGATCGATGCCAACCTGGCGAAGGCGCACGAGAAATACGGCGAGGACATCCCGGCGCGCGAGCATCCGCTGATCCGCTCGCGCGAAGCCTGCATCAAGTCGACGAAGCTCGCGATCTCGCTGGCAAAGAAACACGGCACCCGTCTGCACGTCTTGCATATCTCCACCGCCGACGAACTTGCCCTGTTCGAGCCGGGCCCCATCGAAGGCAAGAGGATCACCGCGGAAACCTGCGTGCACTTCCTGCACTTCGCGGCACCGGATTACGAGCGCCTCGGCTTCCTCATCAAGTGCAACCCCGCGATCAAGGACGAGTCGGACCGCGAGGCGATCACCAAGGCCCTGGCCGAAGGCCGCCTCGATGTCCTTGCCACCGACCACGCGCCGCACCTGCTCGAGGAAAAGGAACAGAAATACGACAAGGCACCGTCCGGCCTGCCCCTGGTGCAGTTCGCCCTGCAGGCGGCGTTGGAGCGTGTGTTCGAAGGCAAGCTCACGCTCGAGCGCGTGGTCGAGGCCGTCTGCCACGCACCGGCCAAACTCTTCGACGTGGAGCAACGCGGCTTCCTTCGCGAAGGCTACGCCGCCGACCTCGTTTTGGTGGACCCGAAGCGCAAGCACACGGTCACCCGCGACGAAGTGTTGTCGAAGTGCGGCTGGTCGCCGTTCGAAGGCACCACTTTCAGCAGCAGCATCGCGTCCACCTTCGTCAACGGTCGACGTGTGTTCGACGGAAGCAAGGTGGACGGAACCATTCGCGGCCAGCGGCTGACGTTCGATCGATGAGAACATTCTTAGGCGCACTGGGTGCGCTCACCCTCGCCTTGCCGGCGGTCGCCGCGACGGCTGCCGTGCCCGCCAGCGTGTCGCAAGGTGCGTTGGTCATCGGACATGCCGCACCGGGTTCCCGCGTGACCGTGGCAGGCAAGCCCATACACGTGGGCGACGACGGGGTCTTCGTCTTTGGCGTGGGCCGCGACGAGCAGGGCCCTATCGCCGTCATGGTTGGCAAGGACCGGCGCAGCGTGGCGGTCACGCCGCGTGACTGGCCGATCGAGCGGGTCGACGGCGTGCCACCGAAGACGGTGAACCCCCCGCCGGCGATCGCCGCGCGTATCGCCCGTGAACAGGCGGCAGTGGTCGCGGCGCGCGATCGGGACGACGCGCGGGAGGATTTCGAGAAGGGATTCATCTGGCCGGTGACGGGGCGCATCAGCGGTCGCTTCGGTAACCAGCGCATCTACAACGGCGAGCCGAAGGCGCCGCATTCCGGCATGGACATCGCGGTGCCCGAAGGCACGCCGGTCAAGGCGCCGGCGGACGGCGTGATCACGTTCGCGAACCCCGGTCTCTACCTCACCGGCGGCACCTTGCTGCTCGACCACGGCTTTGGCCTGTCGTCGAACTTCCTGCACCTGTCCCGAATCGACGTGAATGTGGGCCAGCGCGTGCGCCAGGGCCAGGTCATCGGTGCCGCGGGGAAGACCGGCCGCGCGACCGGGCCGCACCTGCACTGGGGCTTCAACTGGTTCGGTGTGCGGCTCGATCCGCTGCTGCTGCCCGGAATTGCGCCTACCTCGTAGGAGCCGCTATAGCGGCGAGAAGCCAACAGAGCGGGGACGCCGAAAGCCGATGCCTCAGCGAACCTTCGACGCGAACGCCACCGCGTCGTGCGGGTGCAGGCTTTCGTGGTGCGCCACGCGCAGGTGGAAGTCGGCGATGTTCGGATCGTTCGACAGCGCCTTCTGGATGCGTCGCGCCGCGTCCTCGCAGAACATCAGGTTCTGGCCGTTCGCCAGGGCAAAGGCCTGCTCGTCGGCGCGCTTGACCGCCGTCTGCACGGGCGTGCCGAGCGCGGCCTCGACGTTGTCGATCATGCCGATCAGCGGGAAGACGCCCTCGCCCGCCGGTCGCACGCGGATGGTTGCCGTGCTGCGCTGGGCGTGCGGCGTGGCGACGATGCCCTGCTCCGTGCCAAGCCATGCCAGGATCGTCTCGCGATCCAGCGGCTGGTCGGCGGCGAAGGACTTGGCGAAGTTGTCCTGGATCAGTTGGCGCGACAGCGCCGCGGAAGCGGGACAGGTCGACGAATACACGACATCGGTGGTGATCTCGATGCGGAACGTGCCGCCGGTGAGCGTGGCGTCGATCGTGATCGGATAGGCGCGCCAGCCACTGTTGTCGCTACGCAGCGACCGGCGCCGAACCAGGTGCTCGAAGCCGACAGTGAGGCGGGCGTGGTCCGAGAGGCCCTCATGCGACGCCAGGAAGGACTCGAGCAGTGCCCGGATGCCACCCGACGTAAGCGGCCCCGCCGACAGCGCCTCGGACACCAGGAGGTACAGCCGCGACATGTGGATGCCGCGGACCTCGGGTTTGACGAGGTTGACGAAAGCACCCACCCGGGCGCCAGTGGAACGCACGTCGCCGTCGCCGGCATCGAACGCCACCGGCATTTCCATGCCATCCATACCCACCCAGTCGAGGGTGCCGATGGCCAGGGCATGCTCCTGGGAGGCGACATCGGGCAGAAGGCGGGTGGGAGAATCGTGGATGTACATCAGGGAGATCCTTGGGACGTGCCGGTATCCGGCTTACCGAGACCCACATGGGGGGTCCGTGGAAGTGGCTCAATGCTTAGTGCCGGGAAACGGTCAGTTCAGCCAAAACGACCCGCATGCCGGGCCGCGAGCCATGCACGGAGCGCCGTGGCTGGCCCGGTGCGCCACTGGCGGCGATGCAGTTCGACGAAGGGCTCCTTGGCCCGCGCGGCCGCGGTGGCCGTGGCGAGTGCGGTCCGGCCCTCCAGGCCGCGGAAGGTACTGAGCGGCTCGCCCTGTGCCAGCGCCTCGCGCAAGCCGGTGGCCAGCGCCCGCAATTGTTCCCGCAGCACCTCCCGGCGCGCCGGCGAATCGGCCTTCAGCTGGGATCGTGAGAGGCCATGCCGGGCCAGGCGCGCCATGGGCAGCGGCAGGCGCTCGCGCTCGGCGTCCAGTTCGAGCCGTGACAGCGCGAACACCAGGTGCGACAGCGTCGCGATCCGCGCGGCGGATTCCATGGGTGCCGCCTGGCCGAACCACCACGCGTTCTCGAGCGCGGCCAGGGCACCGTGCAGCCCCCGCGCCGCCGCCACCTGGGCGTCGAAGTCCGACGCCGTGCCCTGTTCGAGCTGGGCCATGGCCGCCAGGACCGGGGCCAGCCACAGGTTCGTCGGTATCGCCCGTGCGCGTTCGCTCGCGAAGAGGACTTGCGTCAAGGGATGCCGGCCGCCGCTCGCGGCCGCGCCGGACAATTCCTCCGCCCACCACTGCAGCTTCGCCGCGGCCACCTGGGGCTCGCGGATGCCATACGCGGATGCGACGAGCTCCTGTTCCAGCGCCGCCAGCGCGACACGCTCGTCGCGTACGGGCGCGTCGACGAAGCCGAGCGCGACCCGCTGCTGCGGCTGCACCGCCAGCCATTTCTCCACGAAGCTTTGCGTGGCGCCGTCGCTCACGCCGCGACCTCGCCCACGCCGAGCAGCGCGGCGAGTTCCTCCGCCGTGTCGAGCACGGCATCGGCACCCCAGCTGTCGGGGTCGCCGCCGTCAAGGTAGCCCCAGCGCACCGCCACGGTGAACATCCCCGCCGCGCGACCGGCGAGGATGTCGCGGCGATCGTCGCCGACGAAGACGGAGCGTGCGGGATCGCAGCCCGCGATCGTGCTGGCATGGAGCACGGGCGCGGGATCCGGCTTCTTCACCGGCAAGGTATCGCCGGAGACCACGGCGGCGGGCTTCCAGTGCGGAACGGCCTGCGGCAGCAACGCGTCGGTGAGAAAACCGGGCTTGTTGGTCACGATGCCCCAGCGGATGCCCGCGGCGTCGAGACCTGACAGCATCGACTCGATACCGTCGAACGGCACCGTGTGGCTGGCCATGCCGGCCTCGTAGATGGCCAGGTAACGCGGCACGAGTTTCAGCAGGTCGTCGGGATTGGCGCCGGGAAAGCCGGCACCGATGATCGCGCGCGAACCGCGCGACACGACCGGCCGGACGCGCTCGTACGGCGGCGGCTCGAGGCCGTGTTCGGCGCAGAGCACCTGGAGGCCGGCATAGAGGTCGAGCGCGCTGTCGAGCAGCGTGCCGTCGAGGTCGAAGAAGGCACCTTCCGGCTTGAACGGAAGCGCGATCACGCGACCTTCCTCGCGGCGAGGACGTAGTTCACCGACGTGTTCGTCGACAGGCTGGCGTTTCGCGTGAGCGGGTTGTACGAAAGACCCTGGAGGTCTTCCAGTTCCAGCCCGAAGCGACGGAGCATGGCGGCCACTTCGGACGGCTTCAGGAACTGCGCATAGTGGTGCGTGCCGCGCGGCAGCAGGCGCATGAGGTATTCCGCACCGACGATGGCGGCGCCGAACGCCGCCGGCGTGCGATTGAGCGTGGAAAGGAAGAGCTGGCCGCCAGGCTTCACCATGCCGGAGAGGTCGCGAACCAGCGCCAGCGGATCCGGCACGTGTTCGATCATTTCCATGCAGCAGACGGCATCGAACGACGCGGGCTCGGACTCCGCGAGTTCCGTAGAGGACTGCACGCGGTAATCCACGTGGAGGTTCGATTCGAACAGGTGCAGTTTGGCGATCTGGATCAGCTTCTCGCCAAGGTCGATCGCCGTGACGTTCGCTCCCGCGCGCGCCAGCGCCTCGCTGAGGAGGCCGCCGCCGCAACCGACGTCCACGACTCGCGCGCCGCGCAGATTGGCGCGGCCGGCAATATATGCGGCACGCACGGGGTTGAGGTCGTGCAACGGGCGCGACTCGCCATCGGGATCCCACCAGCGCGCCGCGAGTTTCTCAAAGCGGGCAATTTCCTCGGGGCTGACGTTCGTCTGGTTCTGCATGGTCTTCAGTCCTTCGCGCCGGGACGGCGCGCGCGCCATTCGTGGACGGTGAGCGTCGACGAGCCGGTCACGTGCAGCGGATCGCTGTGCGCGATCTGGGTCGCGGTAGCGAGGTCGGCGGCGCGCAGGATATAGGCACCACCGCTGCCGTCGGTGAACGGCCCCGTGAGTTCGAGCAGGTCCTGCTCGATCAGGTCCTCGAGGAACGCCTGGTGCGCCTCGCCCGCTGACGCCTGGAAGGCAGGCGTGCGCATGGCGAGCACGAGGTAGAGATGCAAGGGTTCGTTCATGCTGCGTCCTCCGCGGCGATGCGTTCGCGCCATGCGCGCGCCTTGGCGCGGATGGCGGCGGTGTCGATGTCGACGAGATCGCCGGCGGCGAGCTTGCGCCGTCCGTCGATCCAGACGTCGCTGACCTGGTGCCTGCCCGTGGCGTACACCAGCTGTGACGCCACATGGTAAAGCGGCTGCGTTTCCAGCGCGTCGAGACGGACGGCGGCGAGGTCGGCGCGCTTGCCCGGTTCGATCGAGCCCACGCGTTCGCCGAGGCCGATCGCCTTCGCGCCGTTCAGGGTGGCCGCGCGCAGCGCGTAAGCCGCGTCGAAGGCGGCCGCGTCGCCCGCCACGGCCTTGGCCAGCAGCGCCGCGGTGCGCATCTCGCCGAACATGTCGAGATCGTTGTTCGACGCGCAGCCATCGGTGCCGATGCACACGTTCACGCCGGCGGCGCGCAGCTTTTCCGCGGGACAGAAGCCCGAGGCGAGCTTGAGGTTCGACTCGGGGCAATGCACCACCGAGACGCCCGCCTTCGCGCATGCGGCGATTTCCGCATCCGTCAGCTGCGTCATGTGCACGGCGACGAGGCGGTCGTTGACGATGCCTAGCTTCTGCAGGCGCTGGAATGGCCGGATGCCGTCCTTCGCCACCGCCTCTTCCACTTCATGCGCGGTCTCGTGCGTATGCAGGTGCACGGGGATGTCGAGCTGGTCCGCGAGCATGCGGATGCGCTCGAAATTTTCGTCCGACACGGTGTAGGGCGCATGCGGCACGAAGGCGGTGGTGAGCAGCGGCTCGCCACGCAAGCTGTCATGCACTTCCAGCGCGCGGCTGAAGTACTCGTCCGAGGTCTTCGCCCAGGCCGTGGGAAAGTCGATAACCGGCAGCCCGATCACGGCACGGAAGCCCATGGCCCGGTAGGTGGCGGCGATCACGTCCGGGAAGAAGTAGTTCTCGTTGGCGCAGGTCGTGCCGCCACGGATCATCTCGGCCACGGCGAGTTCGACGCCATCGCGAATGAAGTCCGGCCCCATCACCCGCCCTTCGGCTGGCCAGATGTGGTCCTGCAACCAGGTCATCAGCGGCAGGTCGTCGGCGAGGCCGCGCAACAGCGTCATGGGATTGTGCGTGTGCGCGTTGATCAGTCCCGGAATCAGCGCGTGCTCGTCGAGCACGACGCGCTCGCGTGGCGCATAGGCGCTCCGCGCCTCCGCGATCGGCAGCAGGGCCACGATCTCGCCGCCGTGCACGGCGACGGCATGGTCTTCGAGGACGACGGCATGGGGCTCGACGGGGACGACCCAGCGGGCCTCCACGAGGAGGTCGATGTCGGTGGGGCTGGCGCTCATCTGGGGCCTCGGTGGGGAAGTCGGGAGCCTCATGCAAGAGCGGCACGGCACCCAGGGGGTCGCCGTGCCGCGGTAGAGGGCGAACTGCTGGCCTTACTTGACGCGGCTGTCGTACTCGCCGGTGCGGGTATCGACCTTGATAATTTCGTCCTGGTTGACGAAGAGCGGCACGCGGACCACGGCGCCCGTTTCGAGCGTCGCCGGCTTGCCGCCGCCACCCGAGGTGTCGCCGCGCACGCCCGGATCGGTCTCGACGATCTTGAGGTCGACGAACTTGGGCGGCGTCACGGCCACGATGTTGCCGTTGAACAGGGTGACGACGCACTCCTCCTCACCCTTCAGCCACTTCCAGGCATCGCCCATGGCGGCCAGCGTGGCAGTGTGCTGCTCGAAGGTCTCCATGTGCATGAAAACCCACTTGCGCTCGTCGCCGTTGCCTTCGATGTACGAAAGCTGGGCGTCGGTATCGACGACGTCGGCTTCCTCGAAGGAGTCGCTGGACTTCAGCGTCTGCTCGGTGGTGCGGCCGTCCTTGAGGTTGCGGATGCGGATGCGGGTGAACGCCTGGCCCTTGCCCGGCTTGATGAAGTCGGCCTCGGTGATGATCCACGGATCGCCGTTGTGAAGGATCTTCTTACCCGTTTTGACGTCATTGAGGCCAAGGGTCGCCATGCGAATCTGCTCCAGAGCTAAAATGGGGGCTGTCACGGGCCTCCGGGCCCGATCCAAGGTCCGCAATGATAACCGCAAGCCCCACTTCCCGCCTATCGCCGCCCTCCCGGGGCTGGCGCGAGATCTGGCGTGAATCCATCACCGACGCGGGCGAACTCCTCGCCGCGGTCGGCCTCGCCCATCGCACCGATCTGCTGCCTCCGGACGACGCCGGCTTCCCCTTGCGGGTCCCGCGTGGCTTCGTGGCCCGCATGCGCCAGGGCGACCCGGCCGATCCGCTGCTGTTGCAGGTGCTGCCGCGGGCGCTGGAGCACGAGGCGGCCGAAGGCTACTCGGTGGACGCCGTGGGAGACATGGCCGCGCGTGCCGGTCATGGGGTGCTGCACAAATACGACGGCCGCGCCCTGCTGATCGCGAGCGGAAGCTGCGCCGTGAACTGCCGCTACTGCTTCCGCCGCCATTTCCCCTACGCGGAGGAGATCGCCGCCGCCGCGCAATGGCGCGAGGCACTGGCACACGTGCGGGCCGACACGTCGATCCGGGAAGTCATCCTGTCCGGTGGCGACCCCCTCTCCCTGGCCACGCACAAGCTCGAGGAGCTGACCGAGGGTCTGGCCGACCTTCCCCAAGTGATCCGCCTGCGCATCCACACCCGCCTGCCGGTGGTGCTGCCCGAGCGCGTCGACGACGCCTTCACGGCGTGGCTTGCCGACCTTCCGCTGCAGAAGGTGGTGGTCCTGCACGCCAACCACGCGAACGAATTCGATGCCACCGTGGATGCGGCCTGTGCACGGCTCCGTGGCGCGGGCGCCACCCTGCTGAACCAGGCGGTGCTCCTGCGCGGCGTGAACGACGAGGTGGGCGCGCTGGCGGCACTGGGCGAACGCGCCTTCGCCGCGGGCGTGCTGCCCTACTACCTGCACCAGCTCGACAAGGTGCAGGGGGCCGCCCACTACGAGGTGGACGACGACCGCGCCCTGTGGCTCATGGAGGCCCTGCGCGCCCGCCTGCCGGGCTACCTCGTGCCCCGCCTGGTGCGTGAACTCCAGGGCGATCCCGCGAAACGACCTATTGCCGATTTCGCGCGTTAGTATGGGCTGCATCCGGCCAGCATGACCTGACCGGACCGCTAGGGGGGAGCGGGCCGGTCGACCGGTTCGCGGGATAGGCAAGCGGCGACTCGGAACGGCATGAAACACGACAACGTCATCAGGATCCTTTTCATCGAAAGCTCGGTGGAAGACGCCGAGCTCTTGATCAACGTTTTGCGCAACGGCGGCATCGCTGTGCGCCCTGCCCGCGCCACCAACGCCGACGAGATCCGCGCCTCGCTCGACGAGATCGTGCCGGACCTGGTGCTGATGAACCCTTCCACCCCCGGCATCGACGTCGCCGCGGTGATGCGCCAGCTCGACGGCAGCGGCCGCGACCTCGCGCTCATCGCCGTGGTCGACAGCCTGCAGGACGAAGCCGTTGCCGACCTGATCGCCAGCGGCTCGCGCGGCGTCGCCATGCGCAAGCGCCCGGACCAGTTGCTGGCGGTGGTCCAGCGCGAGTTCGAAGCGCTCTCCACCCGTCGCCAGGTGCGCCGGCTCGAGACGTCGCTGCGCGAAACCGAGCGCCGCTGCGACGCCCTGCTCGATTCCTCGCGCGACGCCATCGCGTATGTGCACGAGGGCATGCACGTCCGCGTGAACCAGGCCTACCTCGAGGCCTTCGGCTTCGCGGAGTTCGACGACATCATCGGCTTGCCGATCCTCGACCTTATCGCCGGCACCCATGCCGACGAGTTCAAGAACACCTTGCGTGGCCTGTCCAAGGGAGAGAAAGCCCCGCCTTCCATGGAACTGCTGGCCCGCCGCGACGACGGCAGCACGTTCAAGGCCTTGGTCGATTTCGCCCACGCGACCTTCGAAGGCGAGTCCTGCCTGCAGATCGTCTTCCGCCAGCAGACCGTGGATGCTGCGCTCGTCGCCCAGTTGCAGCGCGATCCGGTCACCGGCCTGTTCAATCGCGCGCGCACCCTCGAGCACATCGACGAAGCCGTGGCCGCCGCGGCCGACGGCCGTGCCGGCCAGGCAGTGATCCTGCTCGAGCCCGATAACTGGAAGGACATCGTCGCCGGCATGGGCATCGGCAACGCGGACCACCTCCTTGCCTCGCTGGCGGCGAAGGTGAGCGAATCGATCGACGACGAGGACATCGCCGGCGTGGTGGGCGACCACACGCTGGGCCTGATCCTCTCGCCACGCGGTGACCTGGAACACGCGGCGCTGACCGAGCGCCTGCGCACGACCATCGCGGAAACCATTTTCGACGCGGGATCGCGGTCCCTGACGGTGACGATCACGATCGGCGGGACCTTGCTCGCCGAGAAGAACGCGAACACCGAGACGGTGCTCGACCAGGCCAGTGCCGCGCTCAGGGCGGCGCAGAACCAAGGCGGTAACCGTGTCGAGCTGCACGACCCCAGCGCGCGCGAGAAAGCGGACGCCGAGCGCGAGCAGTACTGGCTGGACCTCGTGCGCGAGGCGCTCGCGCAGGACGGCCTGCGCCTGTACCACCAGCAGATCATCAGCCTGCAGGACGCGGCCGGGGAGTACTACGAGATCCTCGTGCGCATGCGCGGCCCCAAGGGCGACGTGCTGCCGTCGTACTTCTTCCCCGTGGCGGAACGCAACGGGCTCCTGCCCGCGATCGACCGCTGGGTGCTGGGCCATGCCATCGACGCGCTCGTCCATCGCGAGAACGACGGCCTGACCACGACCTATTTCGTGAAGATGACGCTGCAGTCCCTGGAGGACCCGGACCTCCTGCCCTGGCTGGTCCGCCGTCTCGAGTCGGCGAAGTTAGGCCGGAGCAAGCTCGTCATCGAAATGCCGGAATCGAAGGTGCTGACCAGCCTGCGTCCCACCCAGGAATTCGTCGCGGGCTGGCGCAAGGCCGGCGGCGGCTTCGCCATCGAGCAGTTCGGCTCGGGGCTCAACTCGTTCCAGCTGCTGACCCATGTCGAGGTCGACTTCCTGAAGATCGACCGCAGCTTCATGACCGACCTGCCGCAGCATCCCGAAAACCAGAAGAAGATTGCCGAGATCTGCAAGGAAGGCCACGCATCCGGCAAGCAGACCGTGGCCGAATGGGTCGAGGACGCCGTCAGCACCTCGCTCCTGTTCGCCTGCGGCGTGGACTTCATCCAGGGCAACTTCCTCCAGGAACCGGCGAAGGTGCTGGCCGAGGAATACATGCCGGTGTAAGCCTTCCTGGTGGAACAGGAACAAAAAAAGCCCGCGATCGCTCGCGGGCTTTTTTGTTCGCCTTGCGGCAGCCGGTTACTCGGCGGCGGCAGCGGCGGCCTTCTTCGCGGCCTTGGCGGCAGCGGCGGCGGCGATGTCTTCCTTGATGCGAGCAGCCTTGCCTTCCAGACCACGCAGGTAGTACAGCTTCGCGCCGCGGACCTTGCCCTTGCGCTTCACTTCGACCGAGTCGATGGCGCGGCTGTGCGACTGGAACACGCGCTCCACGCCGGTGCCGTGCGAGATCTTGCGCACGGTGAAGGCGGAATGCAGGCCGCGGCTGCGCTTGGCGATGACGATACCCTCGAACGCCTGGACGCGCTCGCGGTTACCTTCCTTGACCTTCACGTTGACGATCACGGTGTCGCCAGGACCGAAATCCGGCAGCTGGCGGGTGATCTGCTCGGCTTCGAACTGTTGGAGGAGTTTGTTCATGGCGCACCTGTCAATTTTCAAGGCCGTGCGTATTCACGGCGGAATTCATCCAGCAATGCCCTCGACTCGTCGTCGAGCACACGCTGCGTTAGCAGATCCGGCCGGCGCAGCCAGGTACGACCCAGCGACTGCTTGCGACGCCAGCGGCGTATGGCCGCGTGATCGCCGGAAAGCAGCACCTCCGGCACGCCGCCCCAGGCATCGTGATGCACGGGACGGGTGTAATGCGGGCAATCCAGCAGTCCATCCGAGAAGGAGTCCTGCTGGGCGGACTGCGCGTCGTTCAACGCGCCTTCCTGTAGACGACCTACCGCATCGATGACCACCGCTGCGCCAAGTTCGCCGCCAGACAGCACATAATCGCCGATTGAGAGCTCCTCGTCGACCTCGTGCTCGAGCAGGCGTTCGTCCACACCCTCGTAACGTCCACAGATCAGGGCGATTCGCGGCATCGCGGCCAGCGCTTCCACCCGTTTCTGCGTCAGCCGCGCACCTTGCGGGCTGAGGTAAATCACATGCACCGGCTCCGGTGCCGCCTCGCGAATCGCCGCGAGCGCGGCTCGCAGGGGCTCGATCAGCATCACCATGCCCGGCCCGCCACCAAAAGGGCGCCCGTCCACGGTGCGGTAGTTGTCGGTGGCGAAGTCGCGAGGATTCCAGGCTTCCACCTGCAACAGTTCGCGTTGCTGCGCCCTTCCGACCACCCCGATCGCGGCCGACTGGCGGACGAAATCGGGAAACAGCGAAACCACGTCGATACGCATGATCTTCAGGCTTCGCCGCTCAGAACTCGGGGTCCCAGTCCACCACGATGCGCCCGGCGTCGATATCGACCGAATGCACGTAGGGGCCCTGGACGAACGGAACCAGTCGCTCCCTGTCGCCGTCCTTCACCACCATGACGTCGTTGGCGCCGGTGGAAAAGAGATGGCTCACCCGCCCCAGGTTGACGTCCTCCGTGGTGACGACCTCGAGGCCTTCGAGGTCGGTCCAGTAGAACTCGCCCGGCGCGGGCGGCGGCAGCAGGTCGCGCGAAACCGTGATTTCGCAGCCGACCAGCGCAGCCGCCTGGTCGCGATCCTCGATGCCCGGCAAGGAGGCGACGATGCCTTTCCCCTGCGCGCGCCCTCGGACTCCGTTCACTTCCCGCTCCACGCCCGGCGCGGTGAGCAGCCACGGCTGGTAGCGGAAGATCTGGATGCGGGGATCGGTCCAGCTTTCGAGCTTGACCTGTCCCTGCACACCGTGGAGCCCGACAATGCGCCCTACGCGGACGCGCTTCCCGGACTCCGTCGACATCAAGCCGCCAGCTTGCCGGCTTCCTTGACGAGGGCACGGACCTTATCGGTCAGCTGTGCACCCTTGGCCACCCAGGCCTGGACCTTGGCGACGTCGAGCTCGAGGCGCTTGTCGGCGCCCGAAGCCACCGGGTTGTAATAACCGACGCGTTCGATGTTGCGACCATCGCGCGGCGCGCGCTGATCGGTCACGACGACGTGATAAAACGGACGGCCCTTGGCGCCACCGCGCGAAAGACGAATCTTGACCATAAGTTACGAGCTCCAGAATGCCGCAGACCGGCAAGGCGCGCGCGAGAAGCGGGCGCGGTAAAGCCGGACATTTTAGCGAAAGTTTCGAAAAATGGAAGGGGTTCAGACCCTTCCGCGTGCTGCCGCTCAGCGCGGCGGCATCATCCCACCCATGCCGCCCATGCCCTTCATGGCGCCGCGCATCTGGCGGAGGAGGCCCTTGCTGCCGCCCTTGGACAGCTTGGACATCATCTTTTCCATCTGCATGTACTGCTTCAGGAGGCGGTTCACGTCGGCGGGCTGGGTACCGGAGCCACGCGCCACGCGCGCCTTGCGCGACCCGTTCAGCAAGTCGGGATGGCGGCGCTCCTTCTTCGTCATCGACCCGATGATCGCGACCATCCGCTTGAGCTCGTTGTCGTTGACCTTGGACTTGACGCTGTCAGGAATGCTGCCCATGCCCGGGAGCTTGTCCATGAGGCCGGCCAAGCCGCCCATATTGCTCATCTGCTCGAGCTGGTCGCGCATATCGTTGAGATCGAAGCGCTTGCCCTTGATGACCTTCTCGGCCAGCTTCTGGGCCTTCTCCTGGTCGACTTTGCGCTCGACCTCCTCGACCAGCGACAGGACGTCGCCCATGCCGAGGATGCGCTGGGCCACGCGATCGGGGTGGAACGGCTCGAGGGCGTCGGTTTTTTCGCCGGCGCCGAGGAATTTGATGGGACGACCGGTGACGTAGCGTACCGACAGCGCCGCACCGCCACGGGCGTCACCGTCCGTCTTGGTGAGGACCACGCCGGTGAGCGGCAGCGCGTCGGCGAACGCCTTGGCGACGTTGGCGGCGTCCTGGCCGGTCATGGAGTCGACCACGAACAGGGTCTCGATCGGATCGAGCGCGCCATGCAGCGCCTTGATCTCGTCCATCATGGCTTCGTCGACGTGCAGGCGGCCGGCGGTATCCACCAGCAGCACGTCGATCACTTCCCGGCGGGCGGCCGCGACGGCGGCCTTCGCGATGTCGACCGGGTTCTGGCCGGCCTCGGACGGGAAGAAGGAGACCTCGACCTGGCTGGCCAGGGTCCGCAGCTGCTCGATGGCGGCCGGACGGTAGACGTCGCAGCTGACGACCATCACACGCTTCTTCTTGCGCTCCTTGAGGAAGCGCGCCAGCTTGCCCACCGTGGTGGTCTTGCCCGCGCCCTGCAGGCCCGCCATGAGCACGACGGCCGGCGGCTGCGCGGCAAGGTTGAGCTCGCTGTTGGCCGCGCCCATCAGAGTAGTCAGTTCGTCACTGACGACCTTGACCAGGGCCTGCCCCGGCGAAAGGCTCTTCAGCACCTCCTGACCCACGGCGCGCACCTTCACGCGCTCGACGAGTGCCTTCACGACCGGCAGGGCCACGTCGGCCTCGAGCAAGGCGATGCGCACCTCGCGCAAGGTCTCGCGGATGTTTTCCTCGGTCAGCCGGCCGCGGCCACGCAGGCGGTTGACGGTGTCGGACAGGCGCTGGCTGAGCGATTCGAACATGGGGGATTCGGCAAGATGCGGTAAACCACGGATTATAGCTGAACCTTCGACCCGCCACTTTTCTTGTGGGAGCCGCTATAGCGGCGAGAAGCCAACAGAGCGCTGAAGTCATGAGGCGGCTGTCCTCGCCCTATAGCGGCTCCTGCAACGCGCGGCTCGTACAACCGCGCCGCTCCTAAAACCGCGCCGCTCTATGCCACACTGCGCCCCCATGATCGTCACCGCCCTTTCCCTGGCCGCCGTCGTCCTGTACCTGTCCGCGGCAGGCGTCCTCGCCCGGCCGCTCGCGACGGGTGGGCAGCCGTTGGCGCGGGTGGGCATGACCCTGGCGACGTTCGCCGCGCTGGCCCATGGCGCCCTCCTGCTCACCGCGCACCGCGGGACGCTCGACCTGCACTTCTTCGCCGCCCTGTCCCTCGTCGCGTGGATCGCCTCGGCGCTGACGATCGTGGTGAACCTGTCGCGCCCCATCGCGGGTCTCGGCATCCTCGTCTTTCCGCTCTCGGCCGCCCTCCTCGCCATCGACGCCTTCCTCGCGCCGCGCACGGCGCCGGAGTCGATGAGCTGGCAGATCGAATTGCATGTGACGATCGCCGTCTTCGCGTTCGGCATCCTCTCCATCGCCGCCGCGCTGGCGATCCTCCTCGCGATCCAGGAGCGCGCGCTGCGCCGCAGCCGCTTCGGACACTGGCTGCGTGCCCTGCCCCCGCTCACGCTGACGGAAGTACTGCTGTTCCGCCTGATCGCCGCGGGCTTCGTGCTGCTCACCCTCACCCTGGTCACCGGCGCCTTGTTCGTGGGCGACCTGTTCGGCCAGCACCTCGTGCACAAGACGGTGCTGTCGATCATCGCGTGGGTCGTCTTCGGCGTGCTGCTCTGGGGACGCTGGCAGTACGGCTGGCGCGGCATCCGTGCGGTCTACCTCACGCTGATCGGCATGGGCATCCTGTTGCTCGCGTTCTTCGGAACGAAGGCCGTTCTCGAGCTGATCCTGCACCGCACACCGTAGGAGTCCGCCGATGGAGCCGACCCTATTGGCGCCGGGTGCCTCGCGGTAAGTTTGCTATTGCCGACCGGATCGGCTCCCTCTCGCGTGCTTCTACGATTCCCGGCTCGCGTCGATTGCCTGGGACAGGCGCTCGACGCCGATGACTTCCATCTCACCCACCCGCCCGCGCTTCGGCGCGTTCGCGGCGGGAACCACGGCACGACGGAAGCCGTGCGTCGCGGCTTCCTTCAATCGCTCCTCGCCGTTCGGCACGGGCCGAATCTCGCCGGAAAGACCGACCTCGCCGAACGCGATCGTCTTCTCCGGCAGGGGGCGGTCGCGCAAGCTCGAGAGCACGGCCATCAGCACGGGAACGTCCGATGCCGTTTCCTGCACGCGAATGCCGCCGACGACGTTGACGAACACGTCCTGGTCATACGCCGCGACGCCGCCGTGTCGGTGCAGTACCGCCAGCAGCATCGCGAGGCGGTTCTGCTCCAGCCCCAGGACGACGCGGCGGGGATTGCCCAGAGAGGACTGGTCGACCAGCGCCTGCACTTCCACCAGCAGCGGCCGCGTGCCCTCGCGGGTGACCATCACTGCACTGCCCGGCGTCGGACCACTGTGCGCGGACAGGAAAATGGCGGACGGATTCGGCACTTCGCGCAGGCCCTTCTCGGACATCGCGAACACACCCAGTTCGTTCACCGCGCCGAAACGGTTCTTGAATGCGCGCAGGACACGGAAGCGGCTGCCCGATTCGCCCTCGAAGTAAAGCACCGCGTCGACCATGTGCTCGAGCACGCGCGGGCCGGCGATGCCGCCCTCCTTCGTCACGTGGCCCACGAGGAACACGGACGTACCGGTTTCCTTCGCGAAGCGGGTGAGCTTCGCGGCCGATTCGCGCACCTGGCTGACCGAGCCGGGAGCCGCCGTGAGCAGCTCCGTCCAGATGGTCTGGATCGAGTCGATGACCAGCACGCGCGGCCGTGCCGACGCGGCCTGTTCGAGGATGCGCTCGATGCAGGTCTCCGCCAGCGCATGCAGCGGACCGAGTGGCAGGTCGAGTCGTTGCGCGCGCCCCGCGACCTGGCCGAGCGACTCTTCGCCGGTGACGTAGAGACTGGGCAGGCTGGCGCCGAGCGTACCCAGCATTTGCAACAGCAGCGTGGACTTGCCGATACCGGGATCCCCGCCGATCAGCACTACCGAACCGTCCACCAGGCCGCCGCCGAGCACGCGGTCCAGCTCGCCGATACCGGTATTCGTGCGAGCTTCGGCCGTGAGCAGGACCTCGGTCAGCGGCGTGATGCGAGGCGCACCCGCCGCCTCGCCCGCGTAGCCGCCGCGCCGCGCGCCGGTCGAGACCGCATTCGGCTTCGCCGCTTGCACGACGAACTCCGAGAGCACGTTCCACTCGCCGCATTCGGCGCACTGGCCCTGCCACTTGCTGTGTTCGGCGCCGCACTGGGTGCAGACGTAGGCGGTCTTGGCCTTGGCCATCGTTCGGGGTTTCCTCTGGCGGAGCGCGATGTATAACGCGGATGCGTCGCAAGGAGCGCGATCAGGATTCGTCTTCGACGAATAGCACGCGCCGCGTCATGCCGCAGGTCAGATCGTACGAGATGGTTCCCGCCGAGGCAGCGACAGTCTCGACTGGCAAGCCCTCGCCCCAGAGGGTCACCTTGTCGCCGACGCGCGCGTCGGGCACCGCGCGCAGGTCGAGCGTGATGAGATCCATGGACACACGGCCCACCAAGGGCGCAGGACGACCGTTGACCAGCACCGGTGTGCCCGCGGCGGCACTTCGCGGATAGCCGTCGCCGTATCCAATCGCGGCGACACCCACGGCCATGTCTTCCGGGCACGCGTACGTGCCGTTGTAGCCGACGCGCTCGCCCTTCACGAGATGGTTGATGGCCACCAGCCGCGTCGTCAGCGACATTGCCGGACGGAAACCGAAGTCTGCCCCCGATCGTCCGTCAACGACCGAAAGGCCGTAGAGCAGGCCGCCCGTGCGCACCCAGTCGCCGCGCGCGTCGGGCCAACCAAGGACGGCCGCGGAATTGGACAGGGCACGAGGGCCGACCAGACCGTCGGTGGCCTCGCGGAAGCGTTGGATCTGGACCGCCGTGTCGCGCCCCTCGAACTCCTCGGACGAGGCGAAATGGGTCATGAGGCCGATCTCGCCCTCGATAACCGCCATGGCCGCCAGGCTGGCGTGGACTTCCCGGGCCCGCTCCGGCGGGAATCCGAGGCGGTGCATGCCGGTATCGACCTTGATCCACACGCGCAGCGGCCCGCGCGCCGGATCGGCCTTGGCTAGCCAGGGCAACTGCGCCTCGTGGTGAATGAGCGCGTCGAGCCGGAGGCGCTGCATTTCCACGAGGTCGGATGGCGTGTCCGGCCCCGACAGCACGACGATCCGCTGCCGGTGCCCCGCCGCGCGAAGACGGAGGCCGTCCGCGATGGCGGCCACGGCGAAGGCTTCGGCCTCGTCGTCGAGCGCGCGCGCCACGCGCTCCAGACCATGACCATAAGCGTCCGCCTTTACCACCGCCATCACCTTGGCAGGCCCGGCCAGCGCCTTCACGCGAGCGAGGTTATGGCGGAGGGCGCCCAGGTGGATGGTGGCGACGGTGGTACGACTCATGGCGTTTGGAGGGCACTGGCAGCGACTGACCGCCCAGTCTATCCGCAACGAACAGGCAACCATGTGGCGGCCGGAAGGCAAACCGCTGGGTGCCCTCACATCAAGGTCATTTCGCCAGGTCGAAGTCCGCCGAGGACACCCACCCGCGATTGCCGTGCTCGTCCTCCACTTCCCACATAAGCCCGACCTTGTCGCCCGTCGGGTAGACCAGCATGCCGGGCTGGAGCGAGCGGAGCGCCTTGCCCTTGCCGTCCATGCGCGCCGAAAGGCGGGAAGGCACGCGGATGGTGCCGGACTGGCGGCTGTTGGCCGCCGAGGCGTCGGCCGGAAGGCCGCCGAGTTCGGAAACCAGCTTCGTATAAGCATCGAGATAGGCCATGGTGATGACCTGACCCTGCGTCGTATTCGTGTATCCGCCGAGTCCCGCCGCGCCGAGGCTCTGGCTACCCCAGAGCTGGCCGCTGCCGCCGAAACCGATGTCGTTCTTCTCGCCGTGCCCTTCGACCATCGCCATCTGCTCAGAAGAGCGCACATCGGTGACCGTGAGAGTGACGTCGGCCGTCTTGGCGTTGAAGCTGACAGAGCCGGCGAGGCGCCCCGCCTTGCCGCCGAGGAGGCTTTGCGCGAGGCCACCGATAGCGCTGCCACCCGCATCGCTGTTGCTGTCGACCAGATCGGGGACAAGCACGTAATCGGCAGCCTTCACCTGTCCCTTGCCGAGGTTGGAACCGCCGCGGAGTTCGCCACCCGAGGCCAGCGCGCGTTCGCGCATCGCCGCGTCCATGCCGGCACTGCGGTCGACAAGGGTGAAGCAGCCCGACTTCGCCACGAACACCTTGATGAGCTTGCTGGGCGCGGGGAGCTGTTTGCCCGTCCACCAGTTCAGGGAAGCTTCCGGCTCGATAACTGAAATGGAGCCGAGTTTCTTCGTGCAATGCGGGATCTGCGCGACCTTGGCGTCGTGCTCCTTGTTCTTCTTGTTGAAGAAGGGCAGCCCCGCCTGGGCGGGCTGACTCAGGGCAACGAGGAAGAGCGCAGCAGCGGCGCCACGCGTTAGGGAAAGATGCATGGTCGGTTCTATCCTTTGAATGCGCCCGGTTCGAGGCGGGCTACATCCTAAGAAACGCCAACCCGAACGTCTTTAGGATGTCGTCCTAAAAGTGGCACGGCGCGGTCCGCCATCGTTCATCGGACTTTGCCGTCGAGCGCCTGCTCGATTGCCGACTGCGCGAGTGGGGCCATCACCTGGTAACCCGCCGCGTTCGGATGCAGGCCGTCGTCGCTAAGTTCCTTCCTCAACGCGCCGCGCGTGTCGACCGTGGCCGCGTAATAGTCGACGAAAACCAGGTGCTCCCGCGCGGCATACGCCTTGATCCAGGCATTGAGCGCGCGAATCTGTTCCGGCGGTCGCCGCACCGTCTGGTCTTTCACCACGGCGTCGTGCACCGGCAGCAACGACGCAATGACCACACGGATGCCGTGCGCACGAGCCAGGTCGGCCATCGACGCCAGGTTGTCCTCGATCGTCGCGAGTGTCGCGGGACCCGTGTTCCCTGCGATGTCGTTCGTCCCGGCAAGGATGACCACCGCCGCCGGTTTCAGCGCCACCACGTCCGCGCGGAAGCGAACGAGCATCTGCGGCGTGGTCTGTCCGCTGATGCCGCGATTGATGTAGCCACGACCCGGAAAGAACGTCCCGACCGATCGGCCCCAGAAATCCGTGATCGAGTCGCCCATGAAGACGATGCGCTTCTCGTCGGGTTTCGCCGGCGGCAGGGCGGCATTCTCGGCGGCGTAGCGCTGGAGTCCCGGCCAGTCGTTGAGGAGGCGTTCGAGATCCGCGCGTTGTTCCGCCGACGGATGATCAGGCAGAGCGATGCGTTCTGAGGCGAAAGCATTCGCTGCGATCAGGCAGGCAGCGAGCATCAAACTGGAACGGAACATGGGCGATCTCTCCTCGATTGACACGCGGAGGTTATCTTGTAACTGCGGGGAGCGCGCGCGAATGGATGCCCGCCGCAAGCTCCCCTTCGCGCGCCAGCGCACTTCCCACGGGCATTCACGGGTCGGGGGCTGTGCACCGCACACCCCGCCCAGGGCTCAGGTCACGCTCAGAGCGGGGTCCTCGATCGCATCATGCAGCAACGTGCGCCGATCCCACTCGTACCGGTGGCTCACGCGCCACGGACCGCGCCTCCCCTGCCTCGGCATCGATGCCTCGCCGCGGGCGACATAGCCAGCGCGCAGCTCGTCGAGGATGCATGCCTCTAGCGCCTCGTGCTCCGGCGCCCGCGGCGTCGCCGTGGCTGCGCCCCGCTCGTCCATGTGGCGCAGGAGCCGGCACACGTATTGCGCGGCGAGGTCGACCTTCAGCGTCCACGATGCATTGATATAGCCGAACAGCACGGCGAGGTTCGGTATCCCGTCGAGCAGCACGCCCTTGTAGGTCAGCGTCTTCCCGGGATCGCGCGGGACCCCGTCGACGTCGATGCGCATGCCCCCGAGGGCCTGGAGGTTGAAGCCCGTGGCGCTGACGACGATATCGGCGTCGAGTGTCCTGCCCGACGCCAGCCTGATCGCGGCGCCGTCGAAACCCGCCACCTCGTCGGTCACCACGGACGCCCTGCCCGCGGCCATCGCCTTGAACAGGTCGCCGTCCGGGACGACGCACAAACGTTGCGTCCACGGTGCATACGAGGGTGTGAAGGCGTCGATCGGCGCATTGCCGAGCTGGCGCCGTACGGCCCCGAGGAGGATCGACCGCACGCGCGACGGCCAGCGCTTCGCTGCCTTGTAGAGCACGCGTTGCAGGAGGATGTTCCTGCGACGGGCAAGGCTGTAGACGACGTTCGCTGGCAGCAGTCGCAACAGCACGGCCGAGATCGCATCGCGCGAGGGCACCGAGAAGATGTAGCCGGGCGAACGTTGCAGCATCGTCACGTGGGCGGCTTCGTTCGCGAGCGCCGGCACGAGGGTGATGGCCGTGGCGCCGCTACCGATGACGACGACCCGTTTGTCACGCCAGTCGAGATCGGCCGGCCAGTGTTGCGGGTGGACGAAATGCCCGGCGAAGTTTGCGCGGCCGGGAAAGTCGGGGACGTGGCCCTGGTCGTAGTCGTAGTAGCCGGTGGCGCCGACGAGGAAAGCGCACGTAAAGACACGGTCGGAGCCGTCGTCGTGCCGCGCATGCACGGTCCAACGCCGCTCGGCGGAGGACCAGCTGGCGCCGAGGGTCCGCAGGCCGAACATGATCTTGTCCTCGACATCGAACGCGCGGGCTGTGTCGACGACGTACTCGCGGATGGACGGGCCATCGGCCAGCACCTTCAGTTCGTTCCACGGGCGGAAGCCGAAGCCGAACGTGAACATGTCGGAGTCCGAGCGCACGCCCGGGTAGCGGAACAGGTCCCAGGTGCCTCCCATGGCCTTGCGGCGCTCGACGATGCCCACGCGCTTGTTTGGACAGGCCAACGCGAGCCGACAGGCCATGCCGATGCCGGAGAGCCCGGCGCCGATGATGAGGACGTCGTAGTGGTCGGCGTGCATGGCGAGCCTCCGCGTTGACGACAGACTACGCCTCATCGTCCCGCGTCGCATCGCTCCGCCCCATCGCGGACAGGGTCCGCTCCCACCGGGCCCCGCTTAGTCGAAGCTGCCCACGTACGAGTCGGGTGCCCAGTTCTCGAACTTCGTGTAGTGGCCGAGGAAGGCCAGCTTCACTGTATCGGTGGGGCCGTTACGCTGCTTGCCGATGATGATCTCGGCGAGTCCTTTGTCCGCGGATTCCTTGTTGTAGTACTCGTCGCGGTAGATGAACATGATCACGTCCGCGTCCTGCTCGATAGCGCCGGATTCGCGCAGGTCGGACATCATCGGACGCTTGTCGGCGCGCTGCTCCAGCGAGCGGTTGAGCTGCGACAGCGCGATCACCGGCACGTTGAGCTCCTTCGCCAATGCCTTCAGTCCGCGGGAAATCTCCGATATCTCCGTCGCGCGGTTTTCCGAGTTGCCGGGCACCTGCATCAACTGCAGGTAGTCGATCACGATCATGCCCAGCCCGTGCTCGCGCTGCAGGCGACGTGCACGCGAGCGCATTTCAACGGGCGACATCGCGGGCGTGTCGTCGATGAAGATCTTGGCGTCGGAAAGCATGGTGATCGCCGAGGTGACGCGCGGCCAGTCCTCTTCCGCGAGGTCACCGTTGCGCAGGTGCTGCGCGTGCACGCGGCCAAGCGAGGAAATAAGACGGAAGGCCAGCTGCGACGCCGACATTTCCATGGAGAACACCGCCACGGCCTTCTTGCCGCGCATGGCGGCGGCCTCGGCGAGGTTGAGCGCGAACGCCGTCTTGCCCATCGACGGACGCGCCGCGATGATGATCAGGTCGGACGGTTGCAGGCCCGAGGTGAGTTCGTCCAGATCGGTAAACCCGGTGGACAGGCCGGTGAGCTGGCCCCGCTTCTCGTAGCGCTCGGTGAGCATGCGGAACGCTTCGGCCGTGGCCTCGCGCACCGAGACGATGTCCTTCTTGCCGCGGGCGCCGGATTCCGCGATACGGAACACGCGTTGCTCGGCCAGTTCCATCACTTCCGAAACGCTCTTGCCTTCGGGACGGAAGCCATCCTCGGTAATCGAGGTACCGGCATCGATCAGCTGGCGCAGCACGGATTTTTCGCGAACGATGTCGCCATAGGCGCCGATGTTGGCGGCGCTCGGCGTGGAATTGGCCAGCTCCATGAGGTACGTGGCGCCACCGACCATCTCGGCCATGTCGTTGGCGACGAACCAGTCGCCCAGCGTGATGGCGTCGCAAGGCATGCCCTTGTTCGCCAGTTCGTTGATCGCGCGCCAGATCAGGCGATGGTCGCGACGATAGAAATCGTCGTCGGTCAGCTTGTCGGCCACCTTGTCCAGCGAATCCGGCGAAAGCATCAGACCGCCCAGCACCGCCTGTTCGGCTTCGATGGAGTGCGGCGGGATACGTAGCGCGTCGATGGCGGAAGGCTCGCGACGGCGCTTGCGGTCGCCACGCTCACCGCGCTCGGCAGGATTGAAGGACATGGATTACCTCGTGTTGCGGACGGCACCCTAACCGGAACGGCGGGCCGTGAGGGCGATCATACGCGGACCTGTCTCACCCGTTGAGAGGATAAGTCTGTGGATAACTTGTGTGTAGAAAAGAAAACGGGCGCCTTTCGGCGCCCGTCTTCGGATCGCAGGTGGATCGCTGCTTACGCTGCGACGACCTTGACCTTGACCGTCTGCTGCACGTCGGCGTGGAGGACGATAGCGACCTCGTACTCACCGGTGTTGCGGAAGGGGCCTTCGGCCTGGATCACTTCGCTCTTGTCGACTTCGAAGCCCTTGGCGGTCAGGGCTTCGGCCACGTCACGCGGGGTGACCGAGCCGAACAGCTTGCCTTCCGGCGAGGCGTTCACTTCGATCGTGACCTCGGCGCCTTCGAGCTTGGCGGCACGACCCTCGGCGCCGGACAGCTGGTCCTTGGCCTTGGCTTCGTACTCGGCCCGGCGGGCTTCGAACGCGGCGATGTTGTCGGCGGTGGCGCGAGCGGCCTTGCCGGTCGGGAGGAGGAAGTTACGGCCGTAGCCCGGCTTGACGTTGACCTTGTCGCCGAGATTGCCGAGGTTCTTCACCTTCTCGAGGAGGATGAGTTCCATGGGTGTTCCTTATCGTTAGCACGGAATGGGCCCCGTGCAGCCAAAACTGGTTGTCCGAGTGTCGTTCAACGAGCGCCCTCCCTAGGAAGGGCGCGCGACGATCAGACGTCGTGGTTGTCGGTGTACGGCAGCAGCGAGAGGAAGCGAGCGCGCTTGATCGCGGTCGCCAGCTGGCGCTGGTAGCGGGCCTTCGTACCGGTGATGCGGCTCGGGACGATCTTGCCGTTCTCGGTGACGTACTGGCGCAGGGTGTTGAGATCCTTGTAATCGATCTCCTTCACGCCCTCGGCAGTGAAGCGGCAGAATTTGCGGCGGCGGAAAAACTTGGACATGGCTGTGATCCCCGATTAGTCGTCGCTGTCGCGATCGTTGTCGTTGTCGCGACCGCCACGGCGGTCGTCGCCATCGCTGTCGTCGTCACGGCGACGCGAACCCTTCTGCTCGTCCTTTTCCTTGCTCTTCAGGATGAAGGACTGCTCGGTGTCGGCCTCGTCGCGACGGATCACGAGGTGGCGCAGGACGGCGTCGTTGAAACGGAAGCCCGTCTCGAGCTCGTTGAGGGCGTTCTGCGAAACCTCGATGTTCAGCATCACGTAGTGAGCCTTGGCGAGGTTCTCGATCGGGTAGGCCAGCTGGCGGCGGCCCCAATCTTCGAGACGGTGGATCTTGCCGTTGTCGCCTTCGATCAGCGTCTTGTAACGCTCGATCATGGCGGGCACCTGTTCGCTCTGGTCCGGATGGACCAGGAACACGACTTCATAATGACGCATGGTGGCTCCTTGTGGATGCACCCCTTCACGGGGATGGCAGCCTCCCGCGCATGGCGGTGAGGCAAGAAGACCCTCCTTTGGAGAGGGCCAGCCGCGCATTGTAAGGAGAAACCGGGGGTAGCGGCAAGCCTCTCAGGAAACGGTGAAGCTCTCCCCGCAACCGCATTCGCCGGTGGCGTTGGGGTTGTGGAAGACGAAAGAGGCGTTGAGGCCCTGGCGCTGGAAGTCGATCAGGGTGCCGTCCACGAGGGGCAGGCTCTTGGGGTCGACCACCACGCGGATGCCGTCGATGTCGAGGACGCGGTCCTCGGCGGCGATCTCGCCGGCCAGGTCCACGACGTAGCCGAAGCCCGAGCAACCCATGCGTTTCACGGCGAAACGGACGCCCGGGGCCTCGGGGGACCGGGCCAGGAAGGCGCGCATGCGCTCGGATGCGGCGGGAGTGATCTGTATCATGAAAACGATTTCTTGCCGTGGTATACCGAAGAACGGTGCCGTTAACGCGGACCTTACATTATCATGCAGGGTCGCGTCCTACGCGCCTATATGCGGCGCCAACCTGGAGTTTCAATCGATGACGGTGGTAAGCGTCAAGCAGGCCCTCGCCGGCGGCACGAGTGCGGGGGAACATGAGGTCACGGTCCGGGGCTGGGTGCGCACCCTCCGCGAGTCCAAGGGTGGACTCTCGTTCGTGAACGTGAGCGACGGCTCCTGCTTCGCGCCCATCCAGGTGGTCGCCACGGCCGATCTCGCCAACTACGAGACCGACGTGAAGCGCCTCTCGGCCGGTGCCGCGGTCATTGCCACCGGCAAGCTCGTGCCTTCGCAGGGCAAGGGCCAGGCCTACGAGATCCAGGCAACCCGGATCGACGTCACGGGCTTCGTCGAGAACCCGCTCACCTACCCCATCCAGCCCAAGCAGCATTCGATGGAGTTCCTCCGCGAGGTCGCCCACCTGCGCCCGCGCACGAACCTCTTCGGCGCCGTCACCCGCGTCCGCCACACGATGATGACGGCGATCCACCGCATCCTGACGGAACACGGCTTCTTCTGGATCAATACGCCGATCATCACCACGTCCGACGCCGAGGGCGCGGGCGACATGTTCCGCCTGTCCACGCTCGACCTGGCCAACCTGCCGCGGGACGACAAGGGCGCGATCGACTTCCGCAAGGATTTCTTCGGCCGCGAGGCGTTCCTCACGGTATCCGGGCAGCTCAACGTCGAGGGCTACGCCCTGGCTATGAGCAAGGTCTACACCTTCGGCCCCACCTTCCGCGCCGAGAACTCCAACACCACGCGCCACCTGGCCGAGTTCTGGATGGTCGAGCCGGAAGTCGCCTTCGCCGACCTCAACGACAACGCCGATCTCGCGGAGCTGTTCCTCAAGGGCATCTTCAAGGCCGTGCTCGACGAGCGCCCGGACGACATGGCGTTCTTCGCCGAGCGCATCCAGCCGGATGCCATCTCGCGCCTGGAAGCATTCATCGCCGAGCCGTTCGAGCGCATCGACTACACCGAGGCAGTGTCGATCCTGCAGAAGTCGGGCAAGAAGTTCGAACACCCCGTCGCCTGGGGCGTCGACCTGCAGACCGAGCACGAGCGCTACCTCGCCGAGGAACATATCGGCCGTCCCGTGGTCGTCATGAACTACCCCGAACAGATCAAGGCGTTCTACATGCGCCTCAATGACGACGGGAAGACCGTGGCGGCCATGGACGTGCTCGCGCCCGGCATCGGCGAAATCATCGGCGGGTCGCAGCGTGAGGAACGCCTCGATTACCTCGATCGGCGCATGGACCAGTTCCACCTCGACAAGGCCACGTACGACTGGTACCGCGACCTCCGCCGCTACGGCACCGTGCCGCACGCCGGCTTCGGCCTCGGCTTCGAACGCCTCCTGGTCTACGTGTGCGGCCTGTCGAACATCCGCGACGCCATTCCTTATCCTCGTGCGGCAGGGAGTGCCGAGTTCTAGCAACGAAACCTCATGATGCCCCCTTCCCTGCTCCGCCCGCTGCTCCTCGCCCTCGTCCTCCTTGCGCTGGGTGCCTGCCGCTCCATCGTGCCGCCGAACTTCCGCCCGCCGGAGAACTCGACGAACGCGATCGATGTCGCGCGGAAGACGCTCGAAGGGGCCGCCCCCTGCTGCGGCAGCTTCGCCGACCTGTCCTACCAGGACATGCTGCCGTGGCAGCCGCAGCGTTTCGAGTTGAGCAAGGACAGCCCGGTCGCCAACCTCAACGGCGACCGTAGCTACTTCCTGGCCTTCCGCCTGCCGCAGGGCGCGCAACTGCCGTACACGATCGCGATGAAGTCGGAGCTCAATGGCCGCTGGCTGAGCTCGAGCTACCTCTTCGCCCCGACGGTCGTAGTGCTCGACGACGCCTTCCAACCGCTGCATTCGGAAGACATCCAGCTCTGCGAGTACATCGGCTGGACGAGCGAAACCACGGGCGCCTTCGGCAAGTTCAAGGTCATGGACGACAAGGCCCGTTACCTCGTGGTGTATTCGTCGGCCAAGCAGCAGGGAAGCCAGACCTACTGGGAACAATCGCCCACGACCTTCTCGGCCGAGGCGCCCGTGAAGATGAATCCGGCGGGCAGCTTCAAGATCGCCCATGGCCCGGACGGCGTCCTCTTCGTCGGCATGCAGAACGACACGTACAAGCGGGCGATCAACAACGCGGTGTGCTCCAAGGCGGAACAGGGCAACGGCGTGATCTCCACGATCCGCAGCGTCGTCACCACCGACCTGCTGGGCAAGGACCCGGAGACGAACGAGAAAGACAAGGAAAAGGGCAGCTGACGGCCATGCAGACCGCCGTTTACCTGTACCTCTTCCTCCTCCTGGGCGCGGTCGCGTTTTTCGTCCTGCACTTCATCGCGCAGTGGCGCTTCACCGCGCTCCTGCGCAAGCGCTATCCGGACCAGTGGAACACCATCGTCGAGGCGGACACCGGCCGCCCCAACGGCATGGCGAACTGGCTGCGCATGCGTCGCGTGCTGCGCTCCGACGCGCCGGCCCTGTTCGACGACGACGACTTGAACCGCTGGCAGCGCGTGTGGCGCCTTGCGCCGTGGTTCGCCTGGCCGTGCTGGTTCATCGCAATGGCGATACAGTGGTGGGCGATGAAACAGGGCTGATCCGCCCGTCCACTGTCCTGGGGAGCGCCGCATGGATCTTCGTCTTACCGGTCGTCACGCATTGGTCTGTGGCGCCTCGCAGGGCCTGGGCCGCGCCACGGCCTTCGAGCTGGCCGAACTGGGCGCCAGCCTGACCCTCCTCTCCCGCTCCGCCGACGCGCTCGCCGCGCTCGCCGCCGAACTTCCCTCGGGCCATCCCGGCCAGAAGCATCGCCACGTCGCGGTGGATATGCTCGACACGGCGGCCCTCGCCACGGCTGTCGGCGAGATCGTCGGCGACCACGCCGTCCACATCCTGGTGAACAACAGCGGCGGCCCGCCGCCCGGTCCCGTGTGGAGCGCCGAGCCCGACGCGTTCCTGACCGCCTACCGCCAGCACGTGATCGCGGCGCAGGTCATGACCCAGGCGTGCCTGCCCGGCATGCGCGAAGCGCGTTACGGGCGCGTGGTGAACATCATTTCGACCTCGGTGAAGGAACCCATCCCCAACCTCGGCGTCTCCAACACGACGCGCGCGGCCATGGCCGGCTGGGCGAAGACGCTGGCGAGCGAGGTCGCGGCCGATGGCATCACCGTGAACAACATCCTCCCCGGGTACACCCGCACACCGCGACTGGAAGCACTGGTCGAGGCGAGCGTGAAGGCCGGGCGCACGCGCGAGGAAGTGGAACGTGGCCTCCTCGCCAGCGTGCCCGCCGCACGTTTCGCCGAACCCGCGGAGATCGCCGCGATGGTGGCTTTCCTCGCCAGCCCCGCTGCCGGCTACGTCAACGGCACCAGCATCGCCATCGACGGCGGGCGCACCCGCGCGCTGAACTGAGGCGACCATGCTCGTCTTCTCCAACCTCATCGACGGCAAGCCATGCGCCCCGCTCGGCGGCGGGTACCTCGATATCGTCGATCCGGCGGTCGGAAAACCGTTCGCCCGCTGTCCCGACTCCGGCGCGGATGACGTGTCGGCCGCCGTCGACGCGGCGACCCGCGCCGCGCCCAGATGGGCACGACTCCCTGCCGAGACGCGCGCCCGCTGCCTGCAGCGCCTGGCCGACGGCATCGAGGCGCGACTGGAGGCCTTTGCCGAGGCGGAGTCGCAGGACAGCGGCAAGCCGCTCGCCCTGGCCCGTTCGCTCGACATCCCTCGCGCCGTCGCCAACCTGCGCTTCTTCGCCGCCGCGGCCGGACAGTGGAGCAGTGAGTCGCACGCCATGGCGCATGGCGCGATCAATTACACGCTACGCCTGCCTCTCGGCGTCGTGGGATGCATCAGTCCCTGGAACCTGCCGCTTTATCTCTTCACCTGGAAGATCGCGCCGGCGTTGGCGGCCGGCAATACGGTGGTCGCCAAGCCCTCGGAAGTCACGCCTTACACGGCATGGCTGCTGGGCACCCTTGTCGAGGAAGCGGGCTTCCCCGCGGGCGTGCTGAACATCGTCCATGGCACGGGTCCCGCGGTGGGCGAGGCCATCGTGACGCACGACGACGTCAAGGCCATCTCCTTCACCGGCAGCACGCGCACCGGATTGGCGATCGCCACGGCCGCCGCGCCGCGATTGAAGAAGGTGTCGCTCGAGCTCGGCGGGAAGAATCCGGCCATCGTCTTCGACGATTTCGATTTCAGCGACGCGGCCATGGCGACCATCGTGCGCTCCGGCTTCGCCAACCAGGGCGAGATCTGTCTCTGCGGTTCGCGGCTGCTCGTGCAACGTACCATCTACGAGCGCTTCCGCGAGGCGTACCTGCAGCGCGTGCGCGCATTGCGCGTAGGCGATCCGCGTGACGCAGGGAGCGACCTGGGCGCCCTGGTATCGCAGCCCCACTTCGAGAAAGTCAGTGGCTGCATCGCGCGTGCCCGCGCCGAGGGCGGCACGGTCCTCACCGGTGGCGGACGGGTCGCCGTCGGCGGCCGCTGCGCCGATGGCTGGTTCATCGAGCCGACCGTCATCGAGGGGCTGGCGCCGGATACCGCGACTAACCAGGAAGAAATCTTCGGCCCCGTCGTCACGCTCATTCCGTTCGACAACGAGGACGAGGCGCTCGCCATCGCGAACGGGACACCCTACGGCCTCGCCGCGTCCGTCTGGACCCGCGACGTATCGCGTGCGCACCGCTTCGCGGCGAAACTCGACTTCGGCATCGTCTGGGTCAACTGCTGGATGCTGCGCGACCTGCGCACGCCGTTCGGCGGCACGAAGCAATCGGGCGTGGGCCGCGAAGGCGGGTTCGAAGCCATGCGTTTCTTCACCGAAGCCAGGAACATCTGCATCGACCATGGTCAATGACATCATCCGCGCCGACCGCGCACCCGCCCCTGTCGGCGCCTATCCGCATGCCCGGCGTGTCGGGCAGCTGCTGTTCCTTTCCGGGATCGGGCCGCGCGAGCCTGCGACGAACGCGATTCCGGGGAACGTCATGGACGCCGACGGCAACCTGCTCTCCTACGATATCGAGGCGCAATGCGGGCAGGTGTTCGCGAATGTCCGCGCGGTGCTGGAGGCCAGCGGCGCACGATTCGAAGACCTCGTCGACGTCACGGTCTACCTGACCGACATGGCGCATGATTTCGCGACCTTCAATCGCCTGTACGCGGAAGCATTTGCCGGGGTCGATGCGTGCAGGACGACCGTGGAGGTCAACGCGTTACCGACGCCGATCGCGATCGAACTGAAATGCGTGGCGGCGTTCGCTTAAACAGAAACTCGGTTCGCATCATGCCTTGTTAAGCAGCGCGGGCATGCTTCAGGCATGCCTTCAGCATCTCCGCTATCAGCAGCTGCACGTTGGCGGCGTTTGCGGGCAGGTATTCGAACGAGTCCTCGTCCATGTAGTTGAGCTGCGCCAGTTCGAGCTGCACGGCCTCGATGCCCTGCTCGGGCTGGCCGTAGTTGCGCGTGATGTAGCCGCCCTTGAAGCGCCCGTTCACCGCGTGCGTGTAGTCGTCCTGCCGTTCGAGCAGCGCCGCCAGTTTCGCCTGCAAGGCGGGCGAACAACTGGCGCCATCGGCCGTCCCGAGATTGAAGTCCGGCAGGCGGCCTTCGAAGAGCATCGGCACGTGGCTGCGGATCGAGTGGCCTTCCCACAGCACGACGCGACCGAACGCTTTCCTGAGGCGGGAAAGCTCGTCCGCGAGCGCGCGGTGGTAAGGCTTCCACCAGCGCTTCACGCGATCGGCGATCTCGTTGGCGTCGGGTTCGGCACCCGGTCGGTAAATCGCTTCGCCGCTGAACAGGATCGTGGGAACCAGGCCGGTCTCACTCTGCCCCGGGTACAACGCATGGCCGTCCGCCGGCCGGTTCAGGTCGATCACGTAACGCGACGCGAACGGCCGGATGACGCTCGCCCCCATGTCCCGGGCGAAGTCGTACAGCTCAGCCACATGCCAATCTGTGTCGGGCGAGCGGCGTGCTGGGCGCTTCATGCGCGCGGCAAGCTCGTCGGGAATCGCGCTTCCGTTGTGCGGCAGGCTGATCAGGAGCGGCGCGCTGCCGCGATGCAAGGTATACGGGCTCATGCCGGCAGTGTACCGCTCATCCGGGCACGCGATCCCCCATCAGCACCATCTCTTCCGCCGCCGTGGGATGGACGGCCAGGGTGGCATCGAGGTCGGCTTTGGTCGCGCCCATCTTGATGGCCACGGCGAAGCCCTGGAGGATCTCATCGACGCCCGGGCCGAACATCTGCATGCCCACGATGCGCGAGTCGTCGCCGACGCAGATCAGCTTGAACAGCGTTTTCATGGGCCGGTGGGCCAGCGCCAATTGCATGGGGATGAAGGCTTGCTTGTAGAGGTGCACGTCGGCCCCGTACCGCTCGCGGGCCTGCTCCTCGGACATGCCGATCGTGCCCAACGGCGGGTGGGAAAAGACCACGCTGGGAATGTTCTGGTAATCCAGCTTGGCGTCCGGCTTGCCGCCGAACAGCCGGTCGGCCAGCTTGCGCCCCGCCGCGACGGCCACGGGCGTCAGTTGCATGCGCTGTGTCACGTCACCCACTGCGTACACACCGGGCACGTTGGTGTTCTGGTAGTCGTCGATCTCCACGTGACCGTGTTCGCCGGTGCGCAGGCCGATGCGGCCGATGTCGAGCGAGGCGGTGTTCGAATTCCGGCCGATCGCCCAGATCAGCGCGTCGTACGGCCCGGGCTTTTCGCCGCGGTCGCAGTCGAGCAGCAGCACGCCATCTTTCTCGTGCACCGCCTCGATCTGGCACCCGTAGCGGATGTTGATGCCGTGCTTGCGCATCTCCTCGCCCAAGCCGTAGGCCATCTCCTCGTCGAAACCGCCCATCAGCCGGCCACGCACGTACATGTCCACGTCGCAGCCCAGGGCGCGGAGCACGCCGGCCAGTTCGACCGCGATGTATCCACCACCGACGATCGCGGCGCGCCGCGGGCAGGCCCTCAGGTCGAAGAACTCATCGGACGTCATGCCGAGCTCGACCCCGGGTTTGTCCGGTCGGTTCGGCGAGGAGCCGGTAGCGATGATCACGTGCGGCGCGGTCAGTTCGCGGGTACCCGCCTTGATGCGGTCTGGCGCGAGGAAGCGGCCGTACTCGCGGACGCGGGTGATATGGCTGGTGTCGAGCGTCTGCGCGTACTTGTCACGGATTCTCTGGACGTACTCGTCGCGGCGTTCGATGAAGCGCGGCCAGTCCAGGCTGCCTGGCTTGTCGTGGAAGCCGTAGTCGACGGCGATGTATTGGGCCTCGGCCATTTGCGCCGCATACCACATGGCCTTCTTCGGTACGCATCCGACGTTGACGCAGGTCCCTCCGAGCTCCTTCGGCTCCAGCAATGCGACCTTCGCGCCATGTTTCGACGCTCGTATCGCCGCGGCAAGCCCGCCCGATCCGCCGCCGATCACGATGAGGTCGAAGGTTTCCGCGGTCATGCCTCGCTCCTGGTGTGGGGAGGCGACACCGTACCAGATGCCCCGACGGCCTGGAATTCGCGCTCTTTGGCAGCTATTCCTTGCAACCCCTTGATTTGATACCCTCGTTTCGCCCGACGCCGACAGGGAAACGCACGATGCATCCAGCCCGACACCGCCCTCGCTTCCGCACCTGCCTCGGCGCGGCGGCCGTCACGACCATCGTCGTCCTCCTGGCCGCCTGCGGCAGCGCCCCGCACAAGCCGTCGTCGTCGCAACGTCGCAACCCGGCCTCCGCCGTGCCCATCGCGAAGAACCTCACCTGGTCGATGACGCCGGCCGCCGCCCCACCCGCCGACGCCGCGAACGACGTCCTCTTCCGCGCCATCGGCCTGGTCGGCACGCCGTACCGCTGGGGCGGGAACACCCCGCAGGGCGGCTTCGACTGCAGTGGGCTGATCAATTACATCTACATGACCTCGACCGGACTTCGCCTGCCGCGCACCTCCGCCGAGATGGCCGCCCTCGACAAACCGAAGGTCCGCGAAGGGGAACTCGCCAGCGGCGACCTTGTCTTCTTCGGCCACGGCCATATCACGCACGTAGGCGTTTATGTCGGCAAGGGTCGTTTCGTGCATGCGCCCAACTCGGGCGGCACGGTACGCTTGGACGACCTGGACGGCGCCTACTGGAAAGAGAACTTCGCTTATGGGCGACGCGTTCTGAACTGACCCCTCACCTGATCCAAGGACAGTGCAATGAGCAACATTTCGAAGGTACAGAAAGTCCTCTACACCGCGCATGCCCACGTCGAAGGCGGTCGCGAAGGCCATGGGGAAACCGACGACGGCCAGATCAAGGTCGACCTGCGCCTGCCGAAGGAGATGGGCGGCAACGGTGGTGGCACCAATCCCGAGCAGTTGTTCGCGGTCGGTTATGCCGCCTGCTTCGAAGGTGCCGTGCGCTTCGTCGCCGGTCAGCGGAAGGTGAACGTCAAAGGCGCGCATGTCGACAGCAGCGTGAGCATCGGTCCGCGCGAAGGCTCCGGCTTCGCGATCCAGGCAAAGCTTGAAGTCAGCCTCCCCGAAGTCGACAACGAAACCGCCAAGGACATCGTCAAGACCGCGCACGAGCAGATCTGCCCGTACTCGCACGCGACGCGCGGCAACATCGATGTCGAGATCTCGGTGAACGGCGAATCGGTGGTCTGAGCGAAACGACCGTCAGCCAAGAAAAACGGCGCCCATGGGCGCCGTTTTTTTATCTGTGCCGTGCCCGCCTCAGTGCGCGCCGTCGCCGTTCGGGTGGGCGTGCCCGTGGGCGATTTCTTCTTCCGATGCGTCACGGACGGACTGCACGTCGACGTGGAAGGTGAGGGTCTTGCCGGCCATCGGGTGGTTGAGGTCGACGTCGACAACGCTGGAACCGACCTTCTGCACCACGACGACCCGGTTGCCGCCTTCCTTCAACGAGAGCACCGTGCTGTCGCCGGCCTTCAGGCCCTTGCCCTGCTGCGGGAAGTACTTCTTCGGCACGCGTTGGGTCATGCCCTCCTGGCGCGGGCCGTAGCCCTGCTCCGGCGCGATCTCGATGTCGAACGCGTCGCCGACCGACTTGCCCTCGAGACCGGCTTCCAGGCCGGGGATCAGCTGGCCATGGCCCAGCAGGATCCACAGCGGCTCGCCGCCTTCGATCGAGCTTTCGACCTTCTCGCCGTCCACGGTGAGGGAATAGTGGAACGAGATGACCTTGTCCTTGCCAGCCTGCATGTTGGTTTCTACCCGAGGAAAAAGGGGGATTTTAGCCGCGCCCGGCCGCGCCGTCACGCGGCTCGCGGGGGCGTCCGAAGCCCACGCCGCGGGCTTCCGGCCCGAGCCACGTGAGCAGGGCCAGCAGGAGCGCCACCGCGGCGATCCAGGTGGACATGGCAAAGGCGAAGTCGCCGCCCCGGCGCTCGGCCAGCCAGGTCTGCGCGGTGGCGGTGATGGCGGCGAGCAGATTGCCCATCTGGTAGGCGAAGCCGGGCAGCGTGCCACGCACGGCGTCCGGCGCCAGCTCGTTGAGGTGGGTGGGCACCACGCCCCAGGCCCCCTGCACCATCACCTGGATCAGGAAGGCGCCGAGGCCGAGGAGGAGCAATGACCCGCCGTAGGTCCATAGCGGGATCACGGGGATCGCCAGCAACGCCGCGATGATGATCGCCTTGCGCCGTCCGATCCGTTCCGAGAGCGAGCCGAAGGTCAGGCCTCCGGCGAGGGCGCCCAGGTTGAGCAGCGCCGTGAGCATGAAGGCCGTGCCCGAGCCCGCGGGAATCTTGAGCTGGGTCTGGACGAAGGTCGGGTACATGTCCTGCGAGCCATGGCTGAACATGTTGAACGCCGCCATGAGCAGCATGAGGTAGACGAACAGCTTCCAGTTCCCGCGCATGGAAACGAAGACACTCTCCCGAGCCTGGTGGCGCCGCCCTTCCCACACCGGCGATTCCGGCACCTTGCGGCGGATGTAGAGCACCAGCAACGCCGGCGCCGCCCCGACGATGAAGAGGCCGCGCCATCCGATCGCGTCGACCAATAACCAATTGACCAGTGCGGCGAGGAAGAAGCCACAGGGATAACCGCTTTGCAGTAGCCCTGACACGAAACCACGTGACTTCGCGGGGATCGATTCCATCGCCAGCGAGGCACCGATTCCCCACTCGCCGCCCATGGCGATGCCGAAGAGGAAGCGCAGGCCAAGCAACACGCCGAGGCTGGGCGAAAACGCGCAGGCGAGTTCCAGGACGGAGAACAGGACGATGTCGACCATGAGCACGGGGCGGCGACCATAGCGGTCCGCCAGCCGTCCGAAGAGCAACGCACCGATCGGGCGCGCCGCCAGCGTCAGGAACAGCCCGTACGTGACCTCCTGCTTTGGCACGTTGAATTCGTGTGCCACGGCGAGGATGACGAAGGTGAGCAGGAAGTAATCGAAGGCGTCCAGCGTCCAGCCCAGGAAGCTGGCCAGCACGGTGTGCCGCTGCGTGTGATCGAGTTCGCGCAGCGCGGCGAGAAGCGGCATGAGAATTTCCTCAACGATCGGGCGCCAGCGAGGCTAGCACAGCGCTAAGATCGAACGGACGCCTCACGGCGCCATGACAGTGTCTCGTTACACTGGCCTTCTCACGACAGACGGAGGACTCAATGAAGTACTCGCGATCGATCGTTTCATTCGCATTGCTAGCAAGCCTCGGCACCGGTCTCGCTTTCGCGCAGGCCAGTGCGCCGCAATCCAGCGGGGACAGCGGCGCTCCCGCCTTCTCTAGCCTCAACGATGGCAAGCCCCTCCGTCGCGGCGACGTGCCCAAGGACGTGGATGCACTCAAGGAGCTGCGGGCCCACTTCAACGAAGCGGACACGAACCACGACGGAAAGGTGGACGAGGGCGAATATGGCGCCTACGTCAGCAAGGCAAACGCAAGGCCGCAGCAGCAGCGGTAGCATCCAGGGCCGGGGCGACGTTTCGCCCCGGCCCTTCCGACGGACGGAGATCCGCATGATTCCCGACAGCCGCACGAGGCGACGCATTGCCGCCCGGTTCCGTCGCCGCGGCGATCGGATCTACATCCACGGCAAGCTGGCCACCGATCCCGTTTACGGCGCGACGGCGCGAGCCATCGCCGGTCGACGCCTTCCCTTGCTCGACATCGGCTGCGGGCTGGGTCTGCTTGGCCACTACCTGCACGATTGCGACGTCCTCGACGGCTACGTCGGCCTCGATCACGACGGCCGCAAGATTGCCATGGGCCGGGACGCCGCCGAGCGCGCGGGATTGGCTGACGAAATCGCCTTGCGCGAAGCGGACGCCGTCACGCCGCAGCCCGTCCGTGGCCACGTGGCGATGCTCGACGTGCTGCATTACCTCCCGCGCGAGCGTCAGGCGGAACTGCTCACGTTCGCCGTGGACCACCTGGCCGACGACGGGGTACTGATCCTGCGTAACGTCATCCGCGACGCCTCGTGGCGTTACCGGGCGACGGTGTGGGAAGAAAAGTTCATCAAGGCGGTGGGCTGGATCCCGGGCGGCGCGCAGTATTTCCCGACCGCGGACGATATCCGCGGCGTCCTGGAGCCGAGGGGGATCGGCGTCGAATTCCGGCCCCTGTTCGGGCGCACGCCTTATAACAGCTGGCTGATGACGGCTTCCCGCCGGAGTGTCTCGCCGCCATAGCGGCTCCTACACGGGCCGGCCCCAGCAGGCTCCACCCCTTGGTAGGAGCCGCCATGGCGGCGAGGCCACCCGGCAATCGCCATTGTGCGCCGCAATAAGGTATACTTGACGGGTCGTGCCTGCGCTCCGACTCCCTTGCGGACCCTCGGCGTGGAGATTTTCCCGCCCGTTCCCCCACCCCCGGAAGCGCGCGCGACACCGGCCAGCCTGCTGTCTTCGTCATGGCTCGCGGCCGCCAAATCCATAACTCGCAGCGCGGTTCCAGGGAACGCTCGAGTCACGCAGGAGTTTTCCATGTCTTTCGATTCGCTGGGCCTTGCGCCCGCGTTGCTGCGCGCGTTGTCCGAGGCCGGCTATGAGAAGCCCACGCCGATCCAGTCCGCCGCCATTCCCGAGGTCCTCGCGGGCCACGACCTGATGGCCGCCGCGCAGACCGGTACCGGCAAGACCGCCGCTTTCGCCCTACCCGTCCTCCATCGCCTCGCCCGCGAGGAACGTACAGAGGGTCGCCGTCCGATCCGCGCCCTCATCCTCACCCCCACCCGCGAACTCGCCGCCCAGGTGCAGGAAAACCTGCGCGACTACGGCAAGTACGTGCGCCTTTCCAGCACCGTCATCTTCGGTGGCGTCGGCATGGGCAACCAGTTGCAGGCGCTGCGCCGCGGCGTCGACATCGTCGTCGCTACGCCGGGCCGCCTGATCGACCACATGCAGCAGCGTTCGGTCGACCTGTCGAAGGTGGACGTGCTCGTCCTCGACGAGGCCGACCGCATGCTCGACATGGGCTTCCTGCCGGCGCTCAAGCGCATCCTCGCCGCGGTGCCGCGCCAGCGCCAGACGCTGTTGTTCTCGGCCACGTTCGCGCCGGAGATCAAGGCACTGGCCCAGCAGTTCATGCGCGAGCCGCGTGAGGTCTCGACCACGCCCGCCAACACCGTCGCCAACACGGTCACGCACGTGGTGCATCCGGTGGATGCGGCGAACAAGCGCGACCTGCTGCTGCACATCCTCGCCCAGGACAGCCGCCGCCAGACGCTGGTGTTCGGCCGTACCAAGCACGGTGCCGACAAGCTCGTTCGCCACCTGGAACAGGCCGGCATCCGTGCCGCCGCGATCCACGGCAACAAGAGCCAGAACGCGCGTACGCGCGCGCTCTCCGACTTCAAGAGCGGTCGCGTCACCGTGCTCGTCGCGACGGACATCGCGGCGCGCGGCATCGACATCGACCAGCTCCCGGTCGTGATCAACTTCGACCTGCCAATGGTCGCGGAAGATTACGTGCACCGCATCGGCCGCACCGGCCGCGCGGGTGCCGAAGGCCAAGCGATCTCGCTGGTCAGCCACGACGAGTCGGGCCTGTTGCGCGACATCGGCCGCCTGTTGAAGACCGACCTCGCGATCCGCGACATGGCCGGCTACGAGCCAAGCACGCCGCTGCGTCTCGATGCGGGCGCACCGCGTCCGAAGCAGCAGCAGCGCCAGCCGCGTTCGCAGCAGGGCGGCGGCCAGGGCCGCCCCGGCGGCAACGGTCAAGCGCGCCAGGGTGGCAACGGCGGCGTTCGTTCCCCGTCGCACCGTCCGCACGGCCATGCGGCGGCGGGCAGCGGCGAGAGCACCGGCAGCCACAAGCGCCGTCGCCAGCGTCGCGGCCCCGCCACGAACAAGGCGTAAACGCACCCTGAACGGACTAGCCGCATGGGCAATGGTCCGCCCATGCGGCAATCGGGATCATGCGGGATGGCAGGTCATCCGACCCAGGTAAGCACCCCGCATGTCCCGACTCCACCGCTTTAGCGTCGCCGTGCTGCGCACGGCCTTCGGCGCGTTCTTCACGTTTTCCGGCCTGAACCACATCTTCGGCTTCTGGCAGCCGCCGGCTCCGCATACAGCTGCCGGCCGGGCGTTCATGGCGGGACTCGAAGCCAGCGGCTTCGTCATGCCGCTCATCGGCGTGGTCTTCGTCTACGCCGGCGTGGCGCTCATGGCGGCACGGCTCGTACCCCTCGCGCTGCTCCTGTTGGCCGCACCCGTCGTGGTCATCTTCGGCTACCACTTCGTCACCGAAGGCCACACGATCGGGCCGCACCTCGCGGTGCTGGCGATCTACCTCCTGCTCGCCTGGGACGAGCGCGGCGCCTGGCGTGCGATGTTCGCGGCCGAATACCGCGCCGCGCCGCAAGATGCGACGCCGCTCAGCCCTGCGTTCTGATCTTCGCGGTGAGGACGTGGTCCTCCCATAGCCCGTCGATCTTCAAGTAGCGCTTCGCATAGCCTTCCTTCTCGAAGCCGAGGCGCGCGAGGAGAAGGCCGCTGCGTTCGTTACGCGGCATGTAGTTGGCCATCACGCGATGGAAATCCAGCGGTCCGAAGGCATAGCGCAATGCCGCATCGAGGGCCTCGCCCATGAGGCCCTTCCCTTCGTGCCGGCTCGCGATGCCGTAGCCGAGATGACACGCCTGGAAGACGCCGCGCACGACATTGGCGAAGGTGAAACTCCCCAGCACCTCGGCTCCATCCGGACTGAGCACGACGAAGGGATAACCGCGGTCGCCGCGTGCCGCTTCCAGGCCCGCCTCGATCGCCTGCCGGCAACCGTCCAGCGAATAATGCGATTCGGTGCGCAGCGGTTCCCACGGCGCGAGGTGCTCGCGATTTTCGAGGCGGTAACGCAGCAGCAGCTCCGCTTCGTCCGCATCGAGCAGGCGGATCACCGTGCGCGCGGTGCGCATGCGGATCGGTTCGCTCATGCGGCGAGTGCTTTCGCATGGTGGCGGAGATGGTCTTCCACAAAGGTCTGGATGAAGTAGTAGCTGTGGTCGTACCCCGGGTGCATGCGCAGCTCGAGCGGCTGCCCCGCTTCCTCGCAAGCCGCTTCGAAGCGCTGTGGCTGCAACTGGTTCACGAGGAAACCGTCGGCCTCGCCCTGGTCGATGAGGATCGTGCCGTCGAAGCGCGCGCCGCCGTTCACGAGGGCGGTGGCGTCGTAGCGCTCCCACGCCTTCCTGTCCTCGCCGAGGTAGCGCGTGAAGGCCTTCTGCCCCCATGGCACGACCGCCGGGGCGACGATGGGTGCGAATGCCGATACCGAACGGAAGCGGCCGGGATTGCGCAAGGCGACGGTCAGGGCGCCGTGGCCGCCCATCGAGTGACCGAAGATCCCTTGCCGCCCCATGTCGAGGGGGAAACGTCCTGCGACCAGGCGTGGCAGCTCGTCCACCACGTAGCTGTACATGCGGAACCGCGCGTCCCACGGCGCCTCCGTGGCATCGAGGTAGAAGCCGGCGCCTTCACCGAATTCCCAGTCGCCCGTTGCGCCCGGCAAGCCCGTCTCGCGCGGGCTCGTGTCGGGCATCGCGAGCGCCAGCCCCAGCTCCGAGGCCAGGCGCTGGGCACCGGCCTTGATCGTGAAGGTCTCGGCGGTACAGGTGAGCCCCGCCAGGAACCACACCAGCGGGACCGGTCCGTTTTCGGCGGCGGGGGGCATGTAGACGGCGAAGCGCATGTGGCCGCCGCAGGCCTCCGACACATGGGAATAAAAGCCCTGGACGCCGCCGAAGCAACGCTGTTCCGAAACCGTCTCGATGTCAGTCATGGCACCCGTTCCTTACGAAAAGCTGACCGAAGAGTGTAGCGCCGACGCGACATGCGACCACCGCCCACGGCGAAGCGCTTCCATCGCTGCTACAATAGGCGTACTGCCCGGCGCCGAATGTCGCCGCCGCGCCCCTCCCTGAGGTCGCCATGTCATCCCCCGATACCGAATCCGCTCCGGCCCTGCCCGGTTTCAGCGCGCTTGCCCTCGACGCCAACGTCGTGCGCGCGCTGACCGAGGTGGGCTATGAAACCCCCTCCCCCATCCAGGCCGCCACCATCCCGGCCTTGCTCGAAGGCCGCGACGTGATCGGCCAGGCGCAGACCGGCACCGGCAAGACCGCCGCGTTCGCGCTGCCCATCCTGTCACGCATCGACCTGAAGCCCGGCAACAAGCCGCAGGCGCTCGTCCTCGCGCCGACGCGCGAGCTGGCGATCCAGGTCGCGGAAGCCTTCCAGAAGTACGCCACCTACCTGCCCGGCTTCCAGGTGCTGCCGATCTATGGCGGCCAGAGCTACGGCCCGCAGTTGCAGGGCCTGAAGCGCGGCGCGCAGGTGATCGTCGGTACGCCGGGCCGCGTCATCGACCACCTCGACAAGGGCACGCTGGATCTTTCCGGCCTGCGCTTCATGGTGCTCGACGAAGCGGACGAAATGCTTCGCATGGGCTTCATCGACGACGTCGAGAAACTGCTCCAGGCCACGCCCGCCGGTCGCCAGGTGGCGCTGTTCTCCGCGACCATGCCGGCGCCCATCCGCCGCATCGCGCAGACGTACCTGAAGGACCCGTCCGAGGTCACGATCAAGAACAAGACCACCACCGCGGCGAACATCCGCCAGCGCTACTGGTGGGTCAGCGGCGTGCACAAGCTCGATGCGCTCACGCGCATCCTCGAGGCCGAGAGCTTCGATGCGATGATCGTCTTCGCGCGCACCAAGTCGGCGACGGAAGAACTCGCCAGCAAGTTGCAGGCGCGCGGCTTCGCGGCTGCCGCCATCAACGGCGACATCGCCCAGGCACAGCGCGAGCGCGTGATCGACCAGCTCAAGACGGGCAAGCTCGACATCCTGATCGCCACCGACGTCGCCGCGCGCGGCCTCGACGTGGAGCGCATCAGCCACGTGCTCAATTACGACATCCCGCACGACACCGAGTCGTACGTGCACCGCATCGGCCGCACCGGTCGCGCGGGCCGCAGTGGCGAGGCGATTCTCTTCGTCACGCCGCGAGAGAAGAACCTGCTCCGCCAGATCGAACGCGCCACGCGCCAGCCCATCGAACAGATGCAGCTGCCCACGATCGAAGCGGTGAACGACACCCGCGTGAACAAGTTCAACCAGCGCATCACCGATACGCTGGCCACGGGCGACCTGGGCCTGTTCCAGCAGCTGGTGGAGAAGTTCGAGCAGGAGCACAACGTGCCGGCGATCGAGATCGCGGCCGCGCTCGCGCGCATCGCCCAGGGCGAGCAGCCGTTGCTGCTCGAACCGCCGGCCAAGCGTGAATACACCGAGCGTCCGCCCCGCGAGTACGACCGCGAACGGCCGCAGCGCGATTTCGATCGCGACCGTTCGCCCCGTGACGGCGGCGACTTCAGCGACCGTCGTCCCGTTCGCGAAGGCATGCGCCAGCCGCGTCCGCACGTCACCGAGAACGGCAAGCGCACCTACCGCATCGAAGTCGGCCACGAGCACGGCGTGAAGCCGGGCAACATCGTGGGCGCCATCGCCAACGAAGGTGGCGTCGAGGCGAAGTTCATCGGTCGCGTCAGCATCCGCGACGACTACAGCCTGATCGACCTTCCGGACGGCATGCCCGCGGAGACGTTCAACCACCTGAAGAAGGTGTGGGTCGCGCAGCAGCAGCTGAAGATCCGCGAATGGGACGGCACGGAGGCTCCGCAGAGCGGTGCCCCGGCGCAACGCCCGCGCGGTAACTTCCGCCCGTCGGGCCCGCGCCCGAGCGGTGGCAAGCCGCCACGTCGCAAGCGCGATTCCTAAAAAATGTGGGAGCCGCTATAGCGGCGAGAAGCCCACGAAGCGATGAAGCGGCAAGGGTGGATTCCCTCGCCGCTATCGGCTCCTACAGGAAGTCCTCGGGCGTCAGCGGCTGCATGCCGTGTCGCAGGCGGGCCTTGTCGCATTGCGGGCTCGGCGTGCCGTCTTCCCACGCCGGCTTCAGGTCGTGGCAGGGCGACGGCCGCACGTCGTAGACGCCGCAGTGCGCGGCGACACCCACCTCGCCCACGAGCGACTTGCAGCGCGGCTCATACGCGTTCGTGCCGTGCATCGCCACGCGATGCGGGTCGAGGTGTTCGGTGAGCGCGGCCGGCGTGATCCCGCCGGCCGTGTCGGTTTCAAGCCAATGGAAGGCGACGCGATAGGTCGCGCAGCATGCGCCGCAGCGCAGGCAGGGATGTGTCATGGGTCAGATCGGGCCCGAGAACGTGTTGCACTTGCCGACATCGCCGCTATCCAGCCCGGTGCGGAACCAGCGCACGCGCTGCGCCGACGTGCCGTGGGTGAAGGAATCCGGGACCACCCTGCCCTGGGACTGTTCCTGCAATGCGTCGTCGCCGATGGCGGTCGCCGCGTTGATCGCCGACTCGATGTCGCCTTCCTGCAGCCAATGCTGCCGCTGCTGCGAGTGGTTGGCCCACACCCCCGCAAAGCAATCGGCCTGCAGTTCCTGGCGCACGGAAAGACCGGATGCGCCTTCCAGGCTCGCACCGCGCCGTCGCGCATCGCTCACCTTATCGAACACGCCGACGAGGTTTTGCACGTGGTGGCCCACCTCGTGCGCGATGACATAGGCACGAGCGAAGTCGCCCGACTCGCGAAAGCGCGCCTGCATCTCCTGGAAGAAGCCAAGGTCGAGGTAGACCTTGTGATCGCCCGGGCAATAGAACGGACCGACAGCCGACGACGCGGATCCGCAAGCCGTGCGCACGCCGTTGCGGAACAGCACGAGCTTCGGCTGCTCGTATTGCTGTCCGTTGGCCGCGAATATTTCGCCCCATGTGTCCTCGGTCTCGCCCAAGATCGCACGTACGAAGTCCACCTGCGGGTCATTCGCCGCCGCCTGGTGCGGCGCCTGCTGGGTTTGCGGTGCCTGCGCGGCACCGGGATCGCCCTGGCCCAGCAGCGCCGTGGGGTCCTTGAAGAACACCAGGCCGAGGATCGCCAGGATGACGATGCCGCCCAGGCCCAGGCCGCGGCCCCCGAAGGATGGCCCGCCGCCACGCCCTGCGCCGGCGTCTTCCACGTTGTCGCTTCTACGGCCTTTCTGCCAGAGCATGGCCCATCCTCCCGTTAGGCGTCCCAAGCGAGACGCGGTAAACATGATCGCATGGACGGTTGCCGGTAGAATCCGCGGTCAAGTCGTCCCCGGATCCGCCATGACCAGCCAGCTCCCCGCCGTCGTCACCCTGTTGACCCTGCTCCTGATGTTCGCCACGGTCTGGATGGTAGGCCGTGCCCGTGAACGTTATGGCATCAAGGCGCCGTCCATCTCGGGCGACCCCGCCTTCGAGCGGGCCTGGCGGGTGCAGATGAACACGCTCGAGAACGCCGTGATGTTCATCCCGGCGCTGTGGCTGGCGTCGCAGTACGTCGACCCGCTGTGGGCGGGCATTGCCGGACTGGTCTGGCTGGCCGGACGCGTGTGGTACGCGCTGGCCTACCTGCGCGACCCGACGCGCCGCGGTCCCGGCTACATCGTCTCGATGCTCGCCTGGGCCGTACTCATGCTGATGGCGGCCGGCGGCATCGGCATGGCCATCATGGAGAACAACGCGACGCCCGCGGAAGACGCCACGGGCGCGTGACCGGAAAGCGTCGGTTCAAGGCGCGCCCTTCCACGCTGTAGCTCGGTGGGCCCCGCCGGTCAGTCTTCGGCGCGGGCAAGTGCCATCACGCGCACGCGCTGGATGCGTGCGCCCTCCATCGCGGTGACCTCGAACGAGAGCCCGTCGGTCACGAAGCGATCGCCGGCGCTGGGCAGGCGGCCTAGCTGCTGGAGGACGAAGCCTGCAAGGGTGGAGAAGCTGGCATCCGCCGCGCCTGGCAGGCGGTGGCCGAGCAGGTGCTCCACGCGACGTGCGTCGAGGCTGGCGTCGAGCAGCCAGGCGCCGTCCGGCTCGCTGACGGCGGACGGATCGCCCTCGCGGGTCTCGTTCGGGAATTCCCCCGCGATCACCTCCAGCACGTCGGCCGGCGTCACCAGGCCAAGGATGCTGCCGTACTCGTCCACGACCAGCGCCACCTGGAGCGGCGCGCGACGGAACTCGTCGATCAGGCGGAGGACACTCAGCGACTCCAGCACCGTGATCGGCTTGCGGACGAAGCGTTCGGTGTCGAGGCGACCGTGGTCGTTGAGGCTGGCAAGCAGGTCGCGCGAGGACACCACGCCGACCAGCGCATCGAGGTCGCCGCGCGCCACCAGCATCCAGTGGTGCGACGACTCACGTGCCTCGCTGAAGAGGACCGAAAGATCCTCGTCGGGATCGACCCAGACGATCTCGGTGCGGGGCGTCATGATCGAGCGGACCGGCCGCTGCGACAGGTCGAGCACGCCCTGGACCATCTCCAGTTCGTCCTTGCCGAAGATCGCCGTCTCCGCGGGTTCCGGCACGGCCTCGCCCTTGCCGGCATCGGACTCGTCGTCCGCCTTGCCGCCGAGCAGGCGCAAAACCGCCTTCGCTGTTCGGTCGCGCATGAGGCGGCCCCCGACCAGGAGCGAACGGCGCCGATTGCGCCGCAACGTCTGGTTGAACACCTCGATCATGATCGAGAAACCAATGGCGGCGTACAGGTAACCCTTGGGTATGTGGAAGCCGAAGCCTTCCGCGATGAGACTGAAACCGATCATCAGCAGGAAGGACAGGCAGAGGATGATCACCGTCGGCCGCGCGTTGACGAACACCGTGAGCGGCTTGCTCGCCGTGATCATCAGGGCCATGGCGACGACGACGCCGATCATCATGATCGACAGGTGGTCGACCATGCCCACGGCGGTGATCACCGAGTCGAGCGAGAAGACGGCGTCGAGGACGACGATCTGCGCCACCACCAGCCAGAAGCTGGCCCGGCGCCGCTGCTCGCCCTCGTCGTGCTCGGAGGCCTCGAGCCGCTCGTGCAGTTCGAGCGTGGCCTTGAACAACAAGAACGCGCCGCCGACGATCAGGATCAGGTCGCGCCAGGACAAGCCGAAGCCGCGCCACTCGAACAGCGGCCGCGTGAGTGTCACAAGCCAGGACATGGCGGCGAGCAGGCACAGGCGCATGATCAGCGCGAGACCGAGGCCCATGAGGCGCGCGTGGTCGCGCTGGCGGGCGTGGAGCTTGTCGGCGAGGATCGCGACGAAGACGAGATTGTCGATACCGAGCACGATCTCCAGCACGATCAACGTGAGAAGACCCGCCCAGGCCGAAGGGTCGGCTAGCCAGTCGAATGCGAACATGGGACGGCGCGTCGTGGCGCCACGTTTCCTCCTCTAGGGACGGTCAACTATACAGGGCGACCGTGACCGCCTGTGCCGGAAGCGTCGTTGCGGGCCTCGCGGTCCGTCGGCTAGGGTGCCGCATGACCCACGACTACCTTCCTTCCTCCCCCTCGCCCGCCACGGAGACGGCCTCGCGCCCACCGGGCGTCGTCGAGACGATCCTCTGCATCGCGGCCTATTTCGCCATGCAGTTCGCCTTTGCCGGGCTGTTCGGCGGCATCTCGATGCAGCTGGCCCGGACGTTCCCGGATACGGTGCCCCAGGCTCCCGACCGGCTGATCGTGGTGGTGATCCTCACGGTGATCTGCTCCGCCTTCCTCGTCTCCTGGCTGCTGGTCCGGCGCTGGGGGCCGGGGCGCGCCATGGACCCCGGTCCCGCGGGACTGGGCTTCACCGCGCCTCCCGGGCGCTTCATCGCCTTGGGGACGGCGTTGGGCATCGCCGCTCCGGTCATCGGCGGACTGCTGACCCAGTTCCTGGCCGGCGAGCACGCCGTGAGCCAGGCGGTGAGCGATATCGCCGACAAGGCCCACGTCGGCATGCGCGTGGCGCTGTTGCCTGTGGTGGTCCTCATCGGCCCCGCCGTCGAGGAACTGCTGTTCCGGGGCGCCCTGCTCTCCATCCTGCGCACCCGCCTGGGTGACGGCTGGGCCATCGGCCTCTCGGCGGTTATCTTCGGCACGGTGCACCTGCCCGACCTGGCCTGGCTTTGGTACGCGGTGCCGAACCTGGTTCTGGTGGGCCTGTTCTGTGCCTGGCTGCGCGTGCGCAGCGGCTCGATCTGGCCCTCCTTCGTCGCCCACGCCGCCAACAACGCGCTGGCGACCATCGCCTGGTTCACGGCGACGGCTGCCTCCTAGAGGCGCTCGAGCGAGGCGACGTGGCGCGCCAGCCGGGGGCTGGCATAACACTGGGAGCCGACAGGGATCAGTCCTGCGTCGGCGAACGCCTCGCGGTACCAGCGAGCCGGCCGTCCGAAGAATCCTTCGCGGTCGCCGCCCGGATCGTCCTCGCGGGTGTATACCTCGAGAAAAGCCAGGCCCTCGACCATTTCCCCGATGCCCGACAGGCCCGCCTTGATCTCGGCAGGCTTCAGGTAGTGCAGCACGTCGGTGCAGACGATGAGGTCGAAGCGTTCGTCGAAGCGGAGTTCGGCCAGTTGTCCAAAGCGCGCATAGCCGATGTTGCGCGAGCGGCCGTAGCGCGCCACGGCGTACTCGCTGGCTTCGAGGCCCCGGTACGCGATGCCCGGCCGCAGGCGACGGAGTTCGGCGCGCCACGGCGCCTCGCCGCAGCCCACGTCGAGGACGTTCCGCACCGGGCGACCGAGGTAGAACTCGGCCTGGCCGAGCACCATCGCCACCTTGCGCCGGAGCTCGGCGGGCGAACGCACCGCGTGCCCGGCGCTGCGGTACCACTTGTCGAAGTAGGCCTGGTCGTAGGTCTTTGGCATGGGCGCGGCCGTCGAAAACGACCATGGTAGCCGCGGCGTACACTTCCGGCATACATGCCGCGCGCCAGCATCGACAGCCACCCGCCAAGGAGGATTCCATGCCCCGCATCCAGCTCCGCATCACCGGCGACCGCGACGTGTTCGACGATGTCATGACCGCCATCCACGGCATCGACAGGATCGAGCGGGTCGAGGAAGTCGACGACTTCATGAGCGACTTCCGCGACGATTCGAGTTCGCAGAACCTCTCGGACGACATGAGTTCGAGGACCTACACCCTCGAAGTGGAGGTTCCCAATGACAAGATCGGCGAACGCGTCCGCGAGATCGCCGAGGAGACGGCCGGCACCCGTGAGGCGGCGATCGAGTTCATCGGCCCCGACGAGAACGAGGTCTGACGGCCACTAAGGCTGCCAGACCTCACCCTGCGGACTGGAAAGGCGCCGGTCGAGGTAGTACGCGGCGCTGATGAAGGCCAGGTGGGTGAGCGCCTGGGGAAAGTTTCCCAAAGGCTCTGCCCGGACACTCAGTTCCTCGGAAAACAGGCCGAGGTGATTCGCGTAGTGAACGCCCCGCGCCATCACGTCGCGGGCCTCCTCGAGGCGGCCCGCGCGAGCGAGGCATTCGACGTACCAGAACGTGCACGTGGTGAATGCGCCCTCACCGCCTTCGAGGCCGTCCGCGTTGCGGTAACGGAAGACCATGCCGTCGTCGGTGAGTTGCTCGCCAATCGCGTCCAGTGTCTTCAACCACACCGGATCGGTGGCGGAAACGAAGCGTACGAGCGGCATCATGAGTGCCGCGGCGTCCAGGTCGCGGCCTCCCTTGGTCTGGACGAAGTAGCCATGCTCCGGGTGACGGAAGTTCGTCCAGATGTCATCCGAAATGCGATCGCGTTCCGTCGCCCATTCGACGACGGTTCCTGGCAGCGAGCGCTTGCGTGCGAGGCGCACCGCGCGATCGAGCGCCACCCAGCACATCAGGCGCGAGTGCAGGAAATGACGCGGCTTGTCGCGCACTTCCCACATCCCTTCATCGGCGTCGCGCCAGTGCGCGCATACGTGGTCGACAAGACGCTTCACGTGCGCCCACCCGGCATGGCTGATCGCTCTTCCATACTTGTTCGACAGGTAGATGCTGTCGAGCAGTTCGCCGAAGATGTCCAACTGCGTCTGCGACCGGGCGGCGTTGCCGATGCGCACCGGTCGCGAACCGGCATAACCGGCAAGGTGGTCCAGCGTCGATTCCTTCAGTGCCTCGCTCCCGTCGAGCGCGTATGTGACGCGTAGCGCCGCGCCGTCCGCGAGCTCCATGAACCGTTCTTCAGACCATTGGCGGAAGTGCTCCGCCTCATCCACGTAGCCCAGGCGCATGAAGGCGTAAACGGTGAACGACGCGTCGCGCATCCAGCTCGCGCGGTAGTCCCAGTTGCGTGAAGCACCGGTCGCCTCCGGCAGGCCGAAGGTCCCGGCGGCGGCGATCGAACCATGCTCGTGCGAGACGAGCAGCTTGAGTACGAGGGCGGAGCGATCCACGTGTTCCCGCCAGCGCCCGCGATAGTTCGACCGGCGTGTCCAGCGGCGCCAGGCGTCGGCCGTGGCCTCCAGTGCAGCAGCACACTCCCTGGCATCCAGCGGATCGCATTCCTCGTCGCACACCACGAACCACGCGCTGTCGCCGACCGTTAGCTCGAACTCCGCGCGCGCCTCGCCGTCGTCCGTTACGAGGGGCACCGACGCGCCAAGGCGCAGGGAGTGCGCCCCATCGTGGAACACGACGGTATCGCCGTATTCCTGGGCTTCGGGTGTGCGGGACGCGTAATCGAGCCGCGGCCGGCAACAGGCGCGCACCTTTACCTTTCCCCGCGACACGCGAACGCATCGAACGAGACTGCGTGGAAGGCGCACGCCCGCCTCCGGATGCGGCATGAAATCCGTGAGTTCCACGCTGCCGTCGTCGGCCATCCAGCGGGTGACCAGCACGTTCGTCTCTGGAATGTAGAGCTGGATGCGGCGCGCGTCCTCGAGCACCGGGGTGATCGAAAACTCGCCGCCTTTCTCGGGATCCAGGAGTGCCGCGAAAACCGACGGACTATCCAGGTGCGGCCAGCACAGGAAATCGATCGTGCCGTCGCTCGCGACGAGCGCGATGGTGTCCTGGTTCCCGATGACACCGTGCTCGCCGATGCTGCGCCCCGGCACGGGGTTTTCTCGATGTGGCACAAGGCTCTCCGCGGACCGTCCTTGTCCGGAGGAATGCCATAGGCGATGTGAAGCCGGGCTCTACTTTTCCTGGCGTCAGAATTCGAGGCGGTAGGCCACTTTGACCAGTCCCTCGTTCACGTCCTTCAGGCTGAAGCCCTGGCGGAACTGCGAGCCCACATCGTCATCCGTGTCGTCGACGTAACCGCCGCGGTTATAGACGATGTAGAGGTCGGACAACGGCGCGATCTCGTAGCGATAGCGGATCTGGAAGCCCAGGTTGGCCACGCCGAGGCCGTCCACCGGTTCGTCGCTGTGGACGGTGCCGCCGCTCGGGGTCACCTCGAGCGTGTCGCGCAGCTTCGCGCCCACTGCCAGCGTCTGCAGCTTCACCCGCAGTTCCTGCCGGTTGCTGAGGTTCCAGTTCAGGCCGCTGTCGATGCCGACGGTGCGCCCGTCGTAGGAACCCAGCAGGTTGTCGTGTCCCTGCCAGATCAGCCAGTTCGGGGTCCACTCGTAGCTGCTGCCGAAGAACACGCTGAAAGCGTCGGTGATGAAGTACGTGGGCGTGAACTTGAAGTAGTAGCCGAGGCGGTGGTAGCCGGTGAGCTGGTTGCCGGTGACATAGCCTTCGGCCTCCCACGCCCAGCGGCCGACGCGTGGGCGCGTACGGTCGTACATCAGCTTTGCGGTGGGCGGCGTGTGCAGCGGATGTCCGCCGCGGGTGAGCAAGTCGTCGAAGGCGGCGGTGAACGCATCCAGCCGCCACTCTTCCTCGCCGCCGTCCCGGCGCCGGCTGTCACGCACGATGCGGAAGCGGCGGCTGATGGCGAGGCCCTGGGTGTTGTTCGCGCCAGAGATGCGGTACTGCCACATGTGCGAGGTGTACGCCGAGTCGGCGGGCAGCCCCGTCAGGCGACGCCGCACCTCCCAGTGCAGGTATTCCATGTTGTTGCGCGGCAGGTAGCCGAAGTCGTCGATGTCCAGCCGGCGGCCGAAGTACATGCCCAACCACTGCTGCGCCCAGACGTCGTTCATCTGCCAATACGCGATGCTGGTCGCGCCGAGGCCTGACGTGTCCGCGTTCGGCTGGTCGATCTTGCTGCCCACCACGTTGCTGGTGATGGTGAAGTCCGCGTTGGGCTGCCAGCGGTGGTCGAAGCCGAGCACGTTCGCATCGCGATCGAGGTACGGATGGTTCACTCGCGTGGCGAGCATGCCGAACGTCTGCGTACCGACGTTCTGGCTCAGCCGGAAGGCACCGAAGCTGCGTCCCGCGTCACCCTTCTCCTGCGCCGTGAGGATGCCGTAGTTCGTCGAACCGACGCTGCCGTTGACCTTCACCGCCGCCGAGATGTCGGCCGGGCCGTGACCGTCGTCCGATTCGCCCCCGACCCGCCGCGTATAGACGAGCTGCGAATAATCGTCCAGGAGGCTGAAGTCGAAGATGCCCTGGTTCTCGGTGAAGAACGGGCGCTTGTCGGTGAAGAAGGTTTCCTCGGGGGAGAAGTTGACGACCAGATCGTCGCTCTCCACCTGGCCGAAATCGGGATTGATCGTGGCCGTGAGCTGGGTCTGGCCGTTGGGCTTCCAGAGAATGTCGGCACCCTGTTCGAACGACGCGCCGCCGTTGGCGCGATCGACCCTGCCCACCACGTACGGCGTCACGGCGAACAGCGACTGCGAATACGCCGGTAGCTGCACGCGCTGGAAACTGGAAAGGAAACGCCCCTGGTCGAAAGTGATCGTCGGCCATCCCATGCGTTCGCCGGTGCTGCCGACCACGCGATCGATGTAGAGACCGATGGTGCGCTCGCCGCCATCCGCCTTGCGCATCGGTGCGATGTACCAGGGGATCAGCACCTCGACGGAATAGCCCTCGGCGTCCTCGCTCACGGCATGGTCCCAACGGCCGTCCCAGTCGTAGCTGAAGTCGGACTCGTTCGTGATCACTTCGTCCGCGATACCGCCCTGCGACTTCACCTCGAAGTCGTAGCCGACGCGGCCGTCGCCGTTGAAGTCGACCATCACGTTGACGCGATCGACCAGGGCATTCTCGTCCCGGCGGGTCTGCTGGCGCGATCGCGTTCCGTCGTCCGGCTGCGTGGCCCGGATCGCCACGGCGAGGCCTTTGGGTGTCGACAGGATCCACGCCTCGGTCGGCCGGCTACCGGGCTTCCCGGTCAACGGCTGTGTCTGCCGGAAGTCGACGATGTGTTTCGCGCCTGCCCATTCCGCGGGATCGATGTGCCCGTCGATCGTCACCTCGGCGTACGCGGGAGCGACGACGAGGCCCAGGAGGGCGGCAAGGATGGAGCGAGAACGCATGGTGGGTCCGGGGACGTGGGAACTTGCGGTAAGGATGCCTGCCGAACCGGAAAGGTTTGCCATGACCCTTGGCCCATGCGCTCAGCCCGTCTCCCTGATCAGCTCGGCCAGGGCCCGCAAAGGCGCGGGCACGTGCCGCCTGCCGGGATAGTAGAGGCACAATCGATCGAACGGCGGCGTCCACTCCTCCAATACGCGCTCGAGCGTCCCCGCGGCCAGGGAGTCGGTCACGTGGAATTCGGCAAGGTAGGTGATGCCGAGCCCCGCCAGTGCCGCTTCGAGCATGAGGCGCGGTTCGTCCAGCGTCAGCGGACCGCGGACGTCGACCGCCAACGATTCCCCGCGGCGTGCGAAGTCCCAGCGATAGATATGACCGGCCGGCATGCGCGCCCGGATGCACGCGTGCTGCATCAGATCCGTCGGCGCGACAGGCCTGCCGTGCCGTGCGAAATAATCGGGCGAGCCGACCACGGCAAAGCGGATCGGCGGTCCGAACGGCACGGCGACCATGTCGCCAGGCACGATGTCGGTGGTGCGAAAGCCTGCGTCGAACCCTTCGCGCACGATGTCGATCAAGCGTTCCTCGGTGACCAGATCCAGGTGCACGCCCGGGTACTTCCTGAGGTACGGGACCAGGTACGGGCGCATGACGAGTTGGGCCGCGCCCGCCGACGCATTGAGCCGCAGCGTCCCCGTCGGGGCGCCGCCCTCCTCGCTGGCGCGCTCCAGTGCGCCACGGATGTCCGCCATGGCCGGTCCGACCTCCGCCACGAACCGCTCGCCGGCCTCGGTCAGGCGGACGCTGCGAGTGGTGCGGTGGAAGAGCCGCGTGCCGACGCGCGCTTCGAGCGCCGCCACCGACTGGCTGACGGCAGAGGTCGAGACTTCCAGGGCTGCGGCGGCCGCGCGGAAGCTGCCGAGGCGAGCCACGGCCAGCACGGCCTCCAGTTCGGTGAGCCCGGACCGCATTATCCGCTCCTGCTTAACAAGTCATTCTCGCTTGTCCTTCTTATCAGACTAATCGCCCGGCCGCATCCTTCGGGACACCTCCCTCCCGAAGGACACCCTCGTGCACACCATCGAACACATCTACGTCGACGGCGCCTTTGCCGTTCCGCATGGCCAGGAGCGCTTCGAACTCTTCAATCCGGCCACCGAGGACGTCATCGGCACGGTGCGCCTGGCCGACGCGGAGGACGCCCGTCGGGCGATCGCCGCCGCGAAGCGCGCCTTCGCCACGTTCTCGAAGACCGGTATCGACGAGCGGATCGCCCTGCTCCAACGCATGCACGACGCCGTACTGGCCCGCGAAGCGGACCTGTTTGACGCCATCCGCGAGGAATACGGTGCGCCCGTATCGCGGGGCCGCTGGATGGCCCGGCATGCCGCCGACGTGTTCGCCGAAGCCATCGACACGCTACGCGCCTTCGACTTCGAGCGGCGGATGGGCTCCGCCGATGTCGTCATGCAGCCGGTCGGCGTGGCCGGCCTCATCACGCCCTGGAACAGCAATGCCGGCTTCATCTGCGGCAAGCTGGCCGCGGCCATCGCCGCGGGCTGCACGGCGGTCATCAAGCCGAGCGAGATGAGCGCGTTGCAGACGAGGATCGTCACGGAAGCGCTGCACGAAGCGGGCGCGCCGGCGGGCGTGTTCAACATCGTCACGGGTCGTGGCTACGTCGTAGGCGCGGAGATCGTCGCCAGCCCCGACATCGCGAAAATCTCCTTCACTGGTTCGACGGCCGTGGGTAAAGGCATCGTCCGCGCCAGCGCGGATACGCTGAAGCGCGTCACGCTCGAACTGGGCGGCAAGTCGCCGAGCGTGATCCTCGACGACGCGGATTTTTCCAAGGCCGTGCCGCTCGCGATCGCGGCGGGCTTCATGAACAGCGGCCAGGCGTGCATCGCCGGCACGCGCATCCTCGTGCCGCGTGCGCGGTTGGGCGAGTTCGAGGCCTTGGCGAAGGCGACCGTCGAGGCCGTCGTCTCTGGCGATCCCGCCGACCCCTCCACCGACGTCGGCCCTATGGTCAGCGCGAAGCAGTGGGAGCGCGTCCAGGGCTATATCCGCAAGGGCATCGACGAAGGCGCGCGCCTGCTTGCCGGCGGCGAGGGGCGGCCGGATGGGCATGCGCGCGGATGGCTGGTACGCCCCACCCTGTTCACCGACGTGCGCAACGACATGACCATCGCCCGCGAGGAAATTTTTGGGCCGGTCCTTTCGGCCATCGCCTATGACGACGAGGAAGAGGCGATCGCGATCGCCAACGACACGTCCTATGGCTTGCAGGCCTATGTGCACGCCACGGACGAGGCCCGCGCGCGCCGGGTGGCGTCGCGAATCGACGCGGGGCGTGTGCTGGTCAACACGCTTGCGCACGAACCGAAGGCGCCCTTCGGCGGGTTCAAGCAATCGGGCCTGGGACGCGAGCATGGACGCTTCGGCCTGGAAGCCTACCTGGAGCCAAAGGCCGTGCTCGGCCTCTAGGACTCCTTGCCCACGCTCTGCTAACGTCCCCGGAGTCAACACGCCCCAGGGGATCCCATGCTCGCACGTACCTGCCTCGCGCTCGCCCTCCTCCTCGCCCTGCCTGCGGTCGCGGACGAGGCGAAGAAAACGCCCACGCCGAAGGAACTGCTGGCGAAGTCGGCGCCCGCCGAGTGGCGCACGCCCGATCCGCAGAACCTCGTCTATATGGACCTGCCCCAGGGCCGCGTCATCATCGAGCTCGCCCAGGACTGGTCGCCGCTGCACGCGGCGAACATCCGCACGATGATCCGCGAGCATTACTTCGACGGTACGCAGGTCATCCGCGTGCAGGACAACTTCGTCACCCAATGGGGCGATCCCGACGGCGACGACAAGAAGAAGGCCAAGAGCCTTGGCACGGCCAAGGAAACCCTCGCGCCGGAGTTCACGCGAAAGGGCGGCAAGTCCTACCCCTTTACCAAGTTGCCCGATGGCGATGTGTATGCACCGGAAGTGGGCTTCTCGGATGGCTTCCCGGTCGCGCGCGACGGCAAGGGCGAAGCCTGGATCACTCATTGCTACGGCACCGTGGGTGTCGCGCGCGACACGGGCGCGGAGAGCGGCAACGGCAGCTCGCTGTACGCCATCATCGGCCAGGCGCCGCGCAACCTGGACCGCAACCTCGCCGTGGCCGGCAAGGTCATCAAGGGCATGGAGATCCTTTCGGCCTATCCGCGTGGCGGCGAACCGATGGGCTTCTACGACAAGCCCGAACAGCGCGTGACGATCAAGAGCGTCCGTCTCGCGGCCGACGTGCCCGAAGCGGAACGCACCCCGATCCAGGTCCTACGCACCGACAGCAAGACCTTCGCCGCCGTGGTCGACGCCAAGCGCAACCGCCGCGACGACTTCTACACCCGTCCGGCGGGCAAGATCGACCTGTGCAACATCAATGTTCCGGTGCGCGATCCGTCGAAGAAGCTCTGATTTCGTCGTCAGGGCGCGGACCGGTGGGAGCCGACCCAGTCGGCGATCGGGGGCTGCGGCGAGCTTCCATCGCCGACAGGGTCGGCTCCCACCAAGCACGCACGGGTCTAATCGAACATGCCGTTTCTACTTCACGGTTGAGGGCGCATCGGCCACGATGGCCTCGCGCAACGCGCGCAGCTTCGTCTTGAGCTTCGCCTCGTTCGCGGAGCCCACGCGGATCATGAACTTCTGCCCCACCGAAAGCTGCTCGTAGTTCGGATCGGCGTACACGTAGCCTTCCTTCGCGGGTATCAGCTGCAACGTTCCCTTGGGTTCCGGCGCGGCCAGCAAGTGGTCGATCACTTCAATCAAGCGGTCGTTGAAATAACCACCCGTGCCGAGATCGCGGTACGCGGCCTGGAAAAGCGGGTAGTTGCGCTTGTACCAGCCGGCGGCCGCCTTGGGATTCACCCTATCGGCGACGTACATGTACGTGTCGTAGCGCGCCAGGTTCTTCTTCGACTCCACGAACATGCCGTCGTCGGACTGCACCTGGAAGCGCCCCGTGGGCGTGCGCAACGGCACGATGTTCATGCCGATGGTGCGCTTGGGCAGCGCGTCGATCGTGGAAACCATGCGCGAGACGATCGCCTGCGGCTTCAGCAGTGACTTGAGCGCGTCGTCGCTCGTGAGGGCCATGAGGCCGGCCAACACCGCGTCGTCGCTCTGGTCCAGCGCCGGCAGGCCCGCCGTCGATCCGCTGGCGGGTCCGATCGGGTGCTGCGGCAGCGCCGCATCGCGCACGGTGCCGGCATGGGCGGGTGCGGAGGAATTCGTCGCCGCGAACGGAGGCGCACCCGCCTTGTCCCGCGCCAATTTCTCGCGGTACATGAAGATCCCGACCACGACGGCGATCGCCACGACCAGGACTCCCGCGACCCACTTCGAACCCGACGACTGACTGCTCAACGTACCGCTCCCACGAAAACCAAGCCCCCATGGGACTACGAACCGGTGGTCGAGTTCAAATCCCGCCGGCAAGCTCGGGAACGATGCCAGCGGGAACGAGGCACGTCCGCGGCGTCAGCGAGGGGTCGATATGCAGGACGCCATTCGGGCGCGGGGCCCGATAGTGCACTTCGCCCGCGACGCAAGGCACGGCCGTCGGCGTCACGTCGAACAGGGCGCCCCAAATCCGGAGTACCATCATTGCCGTGGTCGCATAGCCCGGATGCTGGCCGTCCGCGTGCGTCCAGGCCTCTCCGGGATGCGCGAGCATCAGCCTGCGGCGTGGTTCCGCGATCTGGATATACGTTGCCTGGCTGGCCTTCGCAATCGCGCGCTCACCAAACTCGAGCGCTCTGTTCGCTTCCCTGTCCCATTGCCACGTGCCGAGATAGAAGACGCGCGCTCCGCCGGCACGGGCCATTCGAGCCAGCTCCTTCGCGGATTGCATGGCGGGAAGTCCGAAGCCCGACTTTTGCTGGCAGGACGCAGGACAGAAGGCATCGCCGCCCCGCTCCTGCAGGATCACATCCGTGTATCCGCCCTTCGCAAGCGTGTAGGCGATAAGCGGGTCCCGCACGGCGTCCGCCAGCGACGCGCCGCCACTGGCGATCATGTCTACCTCGAGCCGCGTTCCTTCCGGTGCCAAGGATGCAAATGCATTGGGAAGGTCGTTGACATAGGTGATGCTGTTGCCGATGAAGAGCACCCGGCGCGTGCCTTGACCTGCCTGAGCCGCGGCAACCGTGCACAGACCCAGGAAGAGGACGGCGATGAAACGGCGCATAGGAGTTCCCGAGGGCCTCGAGTCGCCAGCCCCAGAATTCGCAGGGGCGGCGTGCGGATCGCATTGAGCCGTGCGAGCCTTTACATGTTCCGGCGATATTCGCCGCCCACGTCATAAAGCGCGTGGCTGATCTGCCCCAGGGAGTTGTGCTGCACGGCTTCCATCAGCTGCTCGAACACGTTGCGTCGGTCTCGAGCGGTCTTCTGCAAGACCGTGAGGCTGTCGGGCGCGAGGCCGTTGCGGGCCTTGCCGTAGAGCAGGACGTTCTCGATCTGCTGGCCCTTCTCTTCTTCCGTGGAACGGATCAGCTCGATTTCGGTGGCGATCTCGCCGCCGTGGTCCTTGGGCAGGAAGGTGTTGACGCCGATGAGCGGGAGCGAGCCATCGTGCTTCTTGTGCTCGTAGTACATCGACTCTTCCTGGATCTTGCCGCGCTGGTACATCGTGTCCATCGCGCCGAGCACGCCGCCGCGCTCGCTGATCGCCTCGAACTCCTTGTAGACGGCTTCTTCCACCAGGTCGGTGAGTTCGTCGACGATGAAGCTGCCTTGCCACGGGTTCTCGTTGAAGTTGAGGCCCAGCTCGCGATTGATGATGAGCTGGATCGCCACCGCGCGACGCACGCTCTCCTCGGTCGGCGTGGTGATCGCTTCGTCATAGGCGTTCGTGTGCAGGCTGTTGCAGTTGTCGAACAGCGCGTACAGGGCCTGCAACGTGGTGCGAATGTCGTTGAACTGGATCTCCTGCGCGTGCAGCGAACGGCCGGACGTCTGGATGTGGTACTTCAGCATCTGGCTGCGCGGGCTGGCGCCGTAGCGCTCGCGCATGGCGCGTGCCCATATGCGGCGGGCCACGCGGCCGATCACCGTGTATTCCGGGTCCATACCGTTGGAGAAAAAGAACGACAGGTTCGGCGCGAAGTCGTCGATCTTCATGCCACGCGCGAGGTAATACTCGACGATGGTGAAGCCGTTCGACAGCGTGAAGGCCAGCTGGCTGATCGGATTCGCGCCGGCTTCGGCGATGTGGTAGCCGGAGATCGACACCGAATAGAAGTTGCGTACCTTGTGGTCGACGAAGTACTGCTGGATGTCGCCCATCATGCGCAGCGCGAACTCGGTGCTGAAGATGCAGGTGTTCTGCGCCTGGTCTTCCTTCAGGATGTCGGCCTGCACGGTGCCACGGACCGTCGCCAGGGTGTATTCCTTGATGCGGGCATAGGTCTCCGCGTCGACCACTTCTTCGCCCGAGACGCCGAGCAGCCCGAGGCCCAGGCCGTCGTTGCCCTTCGGCAGGTCACCGTTGTAGCGCGGGCGGTTACCGTCCGGATACAGCTCCGCGATGCGTGCGTTCGCCTTCTCCCAGCGCGCGGCGTCCTCGTTGAGGTACTTCTCTACGTTCTGGTCGATCGCCGTGTTCATGAACATGGCGAGGATGATCGGCGCCGGACCGTTGATCGTCATCGACACCGAGGTCGAGGGTGCGGACAGGTCGAAGCCGGAGTAAAGCTTCTTCATGTCGTCCAACGTGGCGATGGACACGCCGGAATTGCCGATCTTGCCGTAGATGTCGGGGCGCGGCGCGGGATCTTCGCCGTACAGCGTCACCGAATCGAACGCCGTGGAAAGGCGCGCGGCGCCGCCCCCCAGCGAGAGGTAGTGGAAGCGACGGTTGGTGCGTTCCGGCGTGCCCTCGCCGGCGAACATGCGCGTCGGATCCTCGCCAGCCCGGCGGTATGGGAAGACGCCGCCGGTGTACGGGTAGTGGCCCGGCAGGTTCTCGCGCATGAGGAAGGACAGCAACTCGCCCCAATCCTTCGTCTTCGGCGGCGACACCTTCGGGATCTTCTGGTGGCTCAGCGACTCGCGGTAGTTCTCCACGCGAATGACCTTGTCGCGCACCTTGTACTCGTTGAACTCCGCGGTGACTGACTCGAAGCGGCCTGGCCATTCGCGCAGCAGGTGGATGGCCTCGCTGGAAAGCTCGCGCACGGCCTCGTTGTAGCGCTGGCGCAGCGTGATGAGCGAACGGTCGCCGTGCACCGTGAGAAGCGCATGGTCATAGAGGTCGAACGCGCGCGGCAGCGCCTCGTCACCAATGTCCTTCAGCGATTCGTAGTAGTGCTGCGCCTTGCTCGCCGCCGCGGCCTGGGTGGCGATCGTGGCATTCACGCCGCGGCCCTGCTCCGCAATCTCCGCGAGGTAACGCACGCGATTGCCGGGGATGAGCACGGTGGCGCGCGGCTCGCGCAGGCTGGTGTCGAGGTCGGGCGTCCACGTCGCCTCGGGCAGCGAGAGCTTCTCGCGCAGCAGGCGGCAGAGGTTGTCGAACATCCAGGTGACGCCAGGATCGTTGAACTGGCTGGCGATGGTCGGATAAACCGGCACCTTCTCATCGGCCAGCTGGAACGCGGCGCGGTTGCGCTTCCACTGTTTGCGCACGTCGCGCAGCGCGTCCTCGGCGCCGCGCTTGTCGAACTTGTTCAGCACCACGAGCTCCGCGAAGTCGAGCATGTCGATCTTCTCGAGCTGGCTGGCGGCGCCGTATTCGCTGGTCATGACATAGACCGGGAAGTCGACGAGGTCGACGATCTCCGAGTCGCTCTGGCCGATGCCAGCGGTTTCCACGATGACCAGGTCGTACGCCTGCGCCTTGAGGAAGTCGATGCAGTCGTGCAGCACGATCGACGTGGCCGCGTGCTGGCGGCGCGTGGCCATGGAACGCATGTAGACGCGCGGGCTGCGCAGCGAGTTCATGCGGATGCGGTCGCCGAGCAAGGCGCCGCCACTGCGACGACGGGTCGGGTCGACCGCGAGCACGGCGATGCGCATGGCCGGGAAGGCATGGAGGAAGCGCAGCAGCAACTCGTCCACGACGGACGACTTGCCCGCGCCACCGGTGCCGGTAAGGCCCAGCACCGGCGTCTTGCCACCGGCGAGCTTCCACTCCCTGCGCAGGCGGGCCAGTTCCTCGTCGCCCAGCAGGTCTTCCTCGATCGCCGACAGCATGGCGCCGATGGAGATTTCGTCGTCCACCGAGGCGGCCTGAGGCGCCACTTCCACGCGCTGGTCAGCGGCGGCACGGGTGCGCGACATCACGTCCTCGATCATCTCCACGAGGCCGAGCTTCATGCCGTCGTTCGGATGGTAGATCCGCTCCACGCCATACGCCTGGAGCTCCCTGATCTCTTCCGGCGTGATCGTGCCGCCGCCACCGCCGAACACGCGCACATGGCCCGCCCCGCGCTCGCGCAGCATGTCGACCATGTACTTGAAGTACTCCACGTGGCCGCCCTGGTACGAGGACAGCGCGATGGCGTCGGCGTCTTCCTGCAGCGCGGCGCGCACGACGTCTTCCACCGACCGGTTGTGACCGAGGTGGATCACTTCGGCGCCCTGGCTCTGGATGATCCGGCGCATGATGTTGATGGCCGCGTCGTGCCCGTCGAACAGGCTCGCCGCCGTGACGAAGCGCAGCGGCGTCGACTCCGCGTCCGTGTTGCTGGCGGGAATGTGCTTGGGCTGCGAACTCATGGGAACTCCGGGGACGATCGAACGACGGGTGGGCAGTTCCCGATTCTACTGCGGCGACGCCGGTGCCCTTTGGTGCAGTGCAGCGTACCGTTGTGCGTCCCCTTGCGGGTCACGCGCCTGCGAGGAACGTCAGCGCCGCCTCCCTCACTCGTGCATCGTCCACGACGGCACGGTGACCCAAGCCATTCGTTTCCATGAAGGTCGCGCCGGGCCAGAGATCCATGTACATGCGCGCTTCGTCGACCGGCACCTCGGGATCGCCGCGATCGTGCACCACCAGCAAGGGCTGGGTCCGCTTCGACGCGTACCTGGCGATGTGCAGGTCGTCGATCGCCACGCCGGTTCGCTGCGCCAACACCTCGTGCAGTGCCGGCCGCAGATGTTCGCCCAGCCGGACGAAACGGGCGAAACGACGCGTGGCGCCTTGCACGTCTGCCGCCGCACCGATCAACACGACGCGTTTCGTCGTCCAGCCATCGTCCAGCGCGAGCGCCACGGCCGCGCCGCCGAGCGAATGCGCGACGACGCCCTCCGGATCGCCGTAATGGCACGCGACGGCACCGACGGTGCGGGCAAAGTCGGGCAACGTGCACAGGTCGCCGCCGCTTCTCCCGTGGCCGGGCTGGTCGAACGCCACCGCCGCCCAGCCCTTCGCTAGAACCTGCGGCACCCAGCTTTCCCAACGCAGTCCGAGGCTGGACCAGCCGTGCGCGAAGAGGATGTATGGCTGTTTGGCCGGATCTCCCCAGACGTAGGTGGCGATCGGCGAGCCGCCGACATCGATCGCCGCCTCCCGCGCCGTGGTGGACGTGAGGGCGTGCGCGGCGCGCACGCGACTGCTCGGCAAGGGGGTTTGGAAGATACGTGCGGCATGCGCCACGGTGCGGGCCGGCGCCAGGCGGCTTCCGACGCGGTAGGCGAGGCGGAGCGCGAGGATGGTCGCAACGGTACGGATGCCGAAGCGGCGAGCTGGTTTCATCGATCGGATCGGCGGCAGGTCGGGAGGCGGAGTATCCCGCAACCGCCTGCCTGGCGAACCTGAACGCACGATGCGGGCAGCGGTCAACCCGCCCGCAGGAGCCTGCGTTCTGGCGCACGAACCCGCATCCACGCGGAGTCCCAAGGAGACAGCTATGAGCCTGACCCGCACCCTCGCCGCCGTGGCCGCCCTGGGCTTGGCCGTCGGCGCCGCGAGCTATACCCCGCCCGCCGCCGCGCGGGAGTATGTCTCGGTCACCGTGGGCACCCGACCGCCCCCGCCGCGCTTCGAGCGCGTGCCGCCGCCGCGCGCGGGCTATGCCTGGGCACCGGGCTACTGGAACTGGGCTCGCGGCCGCTACGTCTGGGTCGGCGGCCACTGGTACGCCCCGCGGCCGGGATACGTCTACCGCGCCCCGGCATGGCGCCCGTACGGCCATGGCTGGCGCTTCGAGCGGGAGACCTGGCACCGCGATCGCCGCTGGCACCGATAGCCCTTGCTGCGGCGCACCTACACGGAGCCCCGCAAGGGTTTAAACTAGGCAGCTGACACGACATATCGCCCCCGCCTGCAAGGTTGGGGCGATTTTTTTGGACGGTCACATTCCACCGGGGGTCCCCACCGCCGGTTTTCACCTGAAGGGCGGCCCCGACGCCGCTTGTAACTGGAGTTTGCGTTCGATGATTTTCGAAACCATCGCCAACACGGGCCACGAAGAAGTCGTCTTCTGCCATAACAAGGACGCGGGCCTGAAGGCCATCATCGCGATCCACAACACCGTGCTCGGCCCGTCGCTGGGCGGTCTGCGCATGTGGCCCTACAAGACCGAGCAGGACGCCGTGAACGACGTGCTGCGCCTGTCGCGTGGCATGACCTACAAGAACGCGGTGGCCGGCCTGAACCTCGGCGGCGGCAAGGCCGTGATCATCGGCGATCCCTCCAAGGACAAGTCCGAAGCGCTGTTCCGCGCTTTCGGCCGCTTCGTGAACTCCCTCAACGGCCGGTACATCACGGCCGAGGACGTCGGCATCGACGTCAACGACATGGAATACGTCTTCCGCGAGACCGAGTACGTCACGGGCGTGCACCAGGTCCACGGCGGCTCGGGCGATCCCTCCCCGTTCACCGCCTTCGGCACGCTGCAGGGCCTGATGGCCGCGCTGCAGCACAAGCACGGCAACGAGGACGTGGGCAAGTACAGCTACGCCGTGCAGGGCTGCGGCCACGTGGGCAGCGAGTTCATCAAGCTGCTCCGCGAGCAGGGCGCGAAGGTCTTCGTCACCGACATCAACAAGGACGCCGTGCAGCGCTGCGTCGACGAACTCGGTTGCGAAGCCGTGGGCCTCGACGAGATCTACGACGTGGACGCCGATGTTTATAGCCCGTGCGCCCTCGGCGGCACGGTCAACGAGCAGACCATCGACCGCATCAAGGCGAAGATCATCTGCGGTGCGGCCAACAACCAGCTGGCCACCGACGCGATCGGCGACGAACTCGCCCGCCGCGACGTGCTCTACGCTCCGGACTACGCCGTCAACGCCGGTGGCGTGATGAACGTCTCGCTGGAAATCGATGGTTACAACCGCGAGCGCGCCATGCGCATGATGCGCACGATCTACTACAACGTGGGTCGCATCTTCGAAATCTCGTCGCGAGACAAGATCCCCACCTACAAGGCGGCGGACCGCATGGCCGAGGAGCGCATCAGCGCCATCGGCAAGATCCGCCTGCCGCACATGGGCAACGGCGCACCGCGTTTCCAGGGCCGCATGCGCGGTCAGTAATCGCGTCTGGGATGCTGCAAGAAGCCGCCGGCGCCCCCGGCGGCTTTTTTGTTTCGGCGCGCTGGTTCAGCGCAGCGCGACGACGGCCTGCGTCGCGATCGAGGTCTGCGACGTGACCATCGCGCCCAGGGTCAGCAGGCAGGTCAGGACGGCGGCGACGAAGAAGGTCTTCAGCATGGCGGCTTCGTACTTCATGGTGTGTCTCCTCGGACAATGATGGAAGGGGTCTCGGGAGGTATGTCGCAAGAGGCGTGCCAACTACCGGAATGCCTTGTACAGCGCATTGCAGAGCCATCTCGCGCGATGGCCCGCGCAGCGCCTATCTGTCCGCGGACGCCGCGACCGTTCCGTCCGGACAGTGTCCGGCATCGTCCGGTGATCGTTGTCCATGCTGAACCGGAGCATTGTTCCGGAGCGTGATCTGTTACAATTTCTCCACCCAAGGGATCTTGTAAGGCTTTGCCTACGCGGTGCTTTTGGGCCAGGGGAGCCGCCCACGGGGCGGAGACAACCAGAGCCTTTCCGATCACCTTCGTCGCCTCGGTGATGACGCACGGCACCCTTCAGCGAAAGGGGCCTGCCGGCCATCCGGGGATGAAATGGACTTAACCGAGCTATGAGCGCGATCCCAGCCGAAACCTTCACTTCCGACGATGTCCTCGCTCGCCTTCGGTCGGTCCTGCACGAGACCTTCGAAATCGACCCGGCCAAGGTGACTCCGGAAGCCAACCTCTTCACCGACCTGGAACTGGACAGCATCGACGCGATCGATCTCGCGATCCAGGTGCAGGACATGACGGGGACCCGGATCAAGCCGGAAGACTTCAAGAGCGTGCGTACGGTGGGCGACGTGGTCGCCACCGTGCAGGCATTGCTCACCCGCTGAGCGGACCGATGGCGGGCAGGCCCGGACCGCGTGACGCCGCGGCGCGACCTTTCGCGCCTTGCGCCGTCGTACCCGTCTACAACCATGGCCGCACCGCGGGCGCGACAGCCGACGCCCTCGCCGCGCATGGCCTTCCCGTGTTCCTGGTGGACGATGGTTCGAACGCGGAAACGCGTGACGCGCTCGACCGTCTGGTGGCCGGGCGGGACGACCTGCACCTGATTCGGCTGCCGAGGAACGGCGGCAAGGGCACCGCGCTTACCGCCGGATTCCTCGCCGCGCACGAGGCCGGCTTCAGCCATGTGTTGCAGATCGATGCCGACGGCCAGCACGACACGGCGGACGTGCCACGCTTCCTGGAGGCAGGCCGCGCCGCGCCAGCAGCGATGGTGTGTGGCCGCCCGATCTACGACGACTCCGTGCCGCGTGCGCGGCTCTATGGCCGATACCTCACCCACGCCTTCGTGTGGCTGGAGACGTTGTCCTTCGACATCGACGACTCGATGTGCGGATACCGGCTTTATCCGCTCGACGAGACGCGTGCGGAGATCGCCCGCAAGCCACTGCCCGCACGCATGGACTTCGACACAGAGATCGCCGTGCGCCTCTACTGGCGCGGCGTGCCCGTGCGCAACCTCCCCACCCGCGTGATCTACCCGGAAGACGGCCTCTCGCACTTCCGCATGTGGCGCGACAACGCGCGCATCACCGCCATGCACACGCGCCTCGTGCTCGGCATGTTGCCTCGCGCGCCACGCCTGCTCCTGCGCAGGTTCGATCGCCGGCATCCATGACGCGCCCCGTAGCAAAGACCGATGGCATGAACTCACAGCACACCTCACGGGAGCACGCGGCATGAAGCGCGTCGTCGTCACCGGCATGGGCGGCATCACGCCGCTCGGCCACGAATGGGCCGCCATCGAGCCGCGCCTGCGCCGGTTCCAGAACGCCGTGCGCCGCATGGGCGAATGGGACTACTTCGACAAACTCAATGGCAGGCTCGGCGCCCCCGTGGACGACTTCGTCCTGCCTGCGCACTGGTCGCGCAAGCACGTGCGCTCGATGGGCCGCGTGGCCCAACTCGCCGTCGCGGCCAGCGAGCGTGCACTGGTCGACGCCGGCCTGCTCGGCGACGAGCGCATCGCGGACGGACGCATGGGCGTGGCCTATGGCTCGTCCGGCGGCAGCATCGAGCCGGCCCGCACGGTCGGCCACATGCTCGAGACCGGTTCGATGCAAGGCGTCACCGCCACCAGCTACATCCAGATGATGGCGCACACGACGGCGGTGAACGTCGGCGTGTTCTTCGGCCTGAAGGGCCGCGTGATCACCACGTCCAGCGCGTGCACCTCGGGCAGCCAGGCAATCGGGTACGGCTATGAGGCGATCCAGCAGGGTAAGCAGGCGCTGATGCTTTGCGGTGGTGCCGAGGAGCTCTCCGGTCCCGGCGCGGCGGTGTTCGACACGCTATTCGCCACGAGCACGCGCAACGACACCCCCGGGCTCACGCCGCGTCCGTTCGACGCGGGCCGCGATGGTCTCGTCGTCGGTGAAGGCGCGACCACGCTGATCCTAGAGGACTACGACCACGCCATCGCCCGCGGCGCGCGTATCTACTCGGAAATCGTCGGCTTCGGCACCAACTCGGACGGCGCGCACATCACCCAGCCCACGCGCGAAACGATGGCCGCGGCGATGCGCATGGCCCTGGCCGACGCGAACCTGCCTCCCGCCGCCATCGGCTACGTCAGCGCGCACGGCACGGCCACCGACCGCGGCGACGTCGCCGAGAGCCACGCCACCGCGGACGTCCTCGGCGGCGGCATCCCGATCAGTTCGATGAAGAGCTACGTCGGCCACACCCTCGGCGCCTGCGGCGCGCTGGAAGCCTGGTGGGCGATCGAGATGATGCGCGGCGGCTGGTTCGCGCCGACCATCAACCTGGAAACCCCCGACCCGGAATGCGCCGCGTTGGATTACCTGGTCGGCGAGGGCCGCGAGATTCGTACCGGCTACGTGATGAACAACAACTTCGCCTTCGGTGGCATCAACACGTCCCTGATCTTCAAGGCACACGGCTGATGCGGCGAGCCGTCGTCACGGGCATGGGTGCGGTTACCTGCCTCGGCGCGGGTCGCAAAGCCTTGTTCGACGGCTTGCGCGCGGGGCGTGCCGGGTTCCGTGCCATGGACGACTTCGCCGCGCTCGGCATGCGTTGCCGCGTGGCGGCACCCGCGGACACCTCGGCGCTCGAGCCGCCGCCGCGCAAGTTGCGCCGCTACCTGCCGCAGGCCGCCGAGTTCGCCTGGCACGCGACGACCGAAGCCCTCGCGGAAGCCGGGCTGGATGCCGCGCGCGTGCGCGAGCGCGACGTTGGCATCGTGATGGGCGGCGCGGCGGCGCTGAGCGAATACGAGGCAGGACTGGACGTCTTCCATGCCAAGGGCATCTCGCGCCTCTCGCCCTTCATCGTGCCGCGCAGCATGGGCAGCGCGGTGTCCGCGACGCTCACGCAGGCCTTCGGTTTTGGTGGACGCGGCTTTACCGTGGGCTCGGCATGCACCAGCGCCACGCACGCCATCGGCCAGGCGATGGAGCTGATCCAGCTCGGACGCCAGGAAATCGTGGTGTGTGGCGGCGCCGAAGAGCTGCACGACAAGGCCGCCATGTGCTTCGACGTGATGAACGCCCTCTCGGCCACCAGCGTGGCGGGCGAGCGCGTGTCGACGCCGTATGCGGCGGATCGCGACGGGATCCTGCTCGGGGGCGGTGCGGGCGTGCTCGTGCTGGAGTCGCTCGAGCACGCGCAGGCACGCGGCGCCACGATCCTCGCGGAGCTGACCGGATACGGCGCGGCCTCCGACCCGGACGGCATGATCAGTCCGGCCGCCGACGGCATGGCCGAGGCCATGCACCAGGCCATCGACCTCGCGGGCACCCTGCCCGGCTACGTCAACACCCATGCCTGCGCCACGGTCGCCGGCGACCAGGCCGAATGGGAGGCGTTGCGCCGCGTCTTCGGCGATCGCGGCCTCGATGTGCCGCCGATGTCGTCGATCAAGGGCCTTATCGGCCACGCGCCGGCGGCGGCAGGCGCGATCGACGCCATCGCCTCGATCGACATGATGCTCGAGGGCGTGCTGCTCGGCTGCGCCACGCCCACGGTCCGCGACCCGTCCTTCGCGGATGCGCCGCTCATCGACGGCGAGTTGTCGCTGCGCGTCGACAGCGTGCTCTCGAACACCTTCGGATTCGGCGGTAGCTGCGCGGCACTGATGATCCGCCGCTTCGCCGGGACCACGGCATGATCGACGTGCGCATCGACGCATGGCGCGCCTGGGCGCCCGGCCTCGAAGACGCCGGGGCATGGGCTGCGTGGGCCGCCGCGCCGCACCCGATCATCGACCGCGGCGAGCAACCCGCCTGCGAATTCGTGCCGCCGATGCAGCGCCGCCGCCTGAGCCGTCTGGCCCGCATCGTGATGCACGCGGCGTGGCCGCTGTGTGGCGACGACGAGCAACTGCCCTTCGTGTTTGCATCGCGCCACGGCGAAACCACCCGCACCTTCGCGATGCTCGACGAGATCGCTCGAGAAGCACCGCTGTCGCCCACGCAGTTCGGCCTCTCGGTGCATAACGCCATCGCCGGCCAATGGTCGATCCTGCGCGGACAGCGGGGCGAATCCGTGGCCATCGCCGGTGAGGCCGATACGTTCGAACACGCCATCGTCGAGGCCGCCGCGTTGCTGGGCGAGGGCGCCCCGGCCGTCGTCGCGGTCATCGCGGAGGAGCTTCCTGCGGCGGCTTACGAGGGCTGGATCGACGACGTGCCTTTCTCGTATACGCTGGCCCTGCGCTTGTCCCTCGCGGGCAACGGCCCCGGGTGGCGGCTGTCGCTGGCGGCCAACGACGGGGCCGCGCCGGTGACGGGCGTTCCGCACGCCCTGCGTTTCGCTCGCGCCTTGCACGACGGCGCGCCCCTGGACCACCCGTGGAAGACGCGACGATGGACCTGGCAGCCGACAGCTTGACCCGCCGCGACGCCTGGGCATGGCGTTTCGTGTGCACCGCGCTCAGCTTCGCGCTATTCGGTATCGGCGGCATCCTGTTGCGCGTGCTCATCCTTCCGGTGGTCCTGCATTGGCCCGGACCTCCTGCCGTGCGCCGGCGGCGCGCCCGGCGGACCGTCGGTCGCGCGTTCTGGCTGCACTCGCAGTTCATGTACCGCACCGGGGTGATCGACTACCGCTTCCAAGGGCTGGAGCGACTGGGTCGCCCTGGCCAGATGGTCGTCGCCAACCACCCGTCGCTCATCGACGTGGTGTTCCTCATCGGCCACCTGCCCGATGCGAACTGCATCGTAAAGCACAGCCTGTGGAAGAACCCGTGCATGCGCGGCCCGGTGCGCGTGGCCGAGTACATCAGCAACGACGGCAGCGCCGAGATGCTCGATCGCGCGGCCGCCGTCTTGCGCGAGGGCGAGACGCTCATCGTGTTCCCGGAAGGCACCCGAACCACGCCGGGCAAGCCGCCGGTTTTCCACAGGGGCGCGGCCGCGATAGCGGTTCGCGGCGCGCGGACGATCACGCCGGTGTTCATCACGGTCCGCCCCACGACGCTCACCAAGGCCGAGCCGTGGTATCGCGTTCCGTACCGTCGCGTGCAGATGGATTTCCGGGTGGGCGAGGACATCGCGGTGGCCGACTTCAGCGATGGCGTCCCCGCGCCGATAGCCTCGCGCCGCATCAACGAACACCTGCACACCCTTTACGCCAGGGAACTCATGGCATGACCGACCTCGAACGCGACATCGCCCAGCTGATTATCGAAACACTGGCGCTCGAGCACCTCACGGCTAACGACATCGCCGTGGACCAGCCCCTATTCGGCCAGGGGCTGGGACTGGATTCGGTCGATGCCCTGGAACTGGCGCTGGCCCTGCAGAACCGTTACGGCCTGCGGATCGCCTCCGACTCACGCGACGCGCGGCGACACTTCGAAACCGTGCGCAGCCTGGCGGCATACGTGGGGAACGCCTCGTGCGCCGGCTGAGCGACCTCGTCCTGGTCGTCGTCGGCGTCCTCTACCCCTTCATCGTGTACTTCGGCACGAACCATGTGTCGACGCCGGTTTTCGGCCTCATCCTCGGTGCGCTCTGGCTCGTTCGCGCGCCGGCGCTCCTGCGCCAGCCCGGCGGACGCTGGATGCTCGGCATCACCCTCGTCTACTGCGCCGTGCTCGCCTTTGGTGGGGAAGAACACCTGCTGCGCTGGTACCCCAGCCTCATCTGCGGCCTCCTGCTCGCGGCCTTCGGCCTGAGCTTGAAGTTCGGCCCACCGATCATCGAGCGCATCGCGCGGGTGAGCGAGCCGGACCTGCCACCGGTGGCGGTGCGTTATACGCGTCGCGTCACCTGGGTCTGGGTCGTGTTCTTCGCAGCCAACGGCACGGTCTCCGGCCTGCTCGCCGAATGGGGGCCGCTATCGTGGTGGACCTTCTACAACGGCATCCTCGCGTACTCCGTGATGGGAGCGCTGTTCGTGGGCGAGTGGATCCTCCGCCAGCGCTTGCGCCGGCGGATCAACAAGGCACCGATGGACACCGCGGCGCGGCGGCTCGCCTCGCACCCTTGGGTGGCCGCCGCGGCCGGCGGCTACGCGGGAAAACTCGGGCCCGGCATGATCGTGGCGCTCAGCGCCGCGGGTCGCACCGCGTTGCTGCGTCACGGGCGCGCCGGGCTGGTCAACGAACTTGGGCAGGAAGCCGCCGGCGACGACGCCCTGTCCTCGCCGCTGGTGTGGCGCTTCGTACACACACTGCCTGAGCCGGCGAAGGTGGACGCGATGTTGCGCGCGCCGCTACCCGAGACAGCGACCATCCTGGTCGAGCACCGGGAAGGCGACACGCTCGTCCTCGATCTGGAACTCCCGCTGGACCTGGCCTGTTTTACCGATCATTTCCCCGATGCCCCCGTCGTGCCCGGCGTGCTGCAGGTGGCCTGGGCACTGCGGCTCGCGGCCGAGCGCCTCGGTACGCCGGCCACCTGCCGCGCGATGGACGGCATGAAGTTCCAGCGCCTCATGCGTCCCGGCGACCGCGTGCAGCTCACGCTGCGCCACGACGCCACGCGAGGCCGGTTGCATTTCACCTACCGCAGCGGGGACGCCGCGGTCTCCTCCGCGCACCTGCGACTGGAGGGCGCCGATGGCTGATTCCGTCGCGAGCCCGCACTGGGCCGACCAGAAGGAGCGCGGCAACTTCCTCGGCATCAAGCTGACCGCCGTTGCGGTTCGCCTGCTGGGCCGTCGCGCGGTCACGCCCTTCATCCGCCTGATCGTGCTGTACTTCTACGTCACCGGCCGGCCGGCACGACGCAACGTGGTCGAGTACCAGCGGCGACTCGCATCGTGGAGCGGCCGCGACGACCTCTTCCCGCGCTCGCGGGCCGCCTTCGCGCAGTACCTGGCATTCAGCGAATGCATGCTCGACCGGCTCGACGTGTGGCGCGGCAAGCTGCGCCTGTCGTCGGTGGACATGGACGACCCGGACGGCGTGCGCGACGCGCTGCTCGCAGGAGGGCGCGGACAACTCCTGGTCTGCACGCACCTCGGCAACCTGGATGTCTGCCGCGCCATGGCGGAACTCGGCGATGGCGTCGCGCTCAACGTTCTGATGCACCTGCCGAACGCCGCGCACTTCAATCGTCTGCTCCGGGAGTCGGGCGACAGGCGGCTTCGTCTGATGCATGTGGGCGACCTCGATACCGCCGCGATGCTGGACCTGTCGCAGCGGTTGGACCGCGGCGAATGGATCGCGATCGCCGGCGACCGCGTCCCCGCGCACGGCGGTCGCACCGTCGATGCCGACTTCCTCGGCGCCGCCGCGCCGTTTCCGCAGGGCCCATGGCTCATGGCGGCGATGCTGCGCTGCCGGGTGAACCTGGTGTGCTGCCTGAAGCACGGCGACCGTTATCGCATCCACCTGCGCCACTTCGACGATGCCGCGACCTGGGAACGCGGCCGCCGCGATGCGATCATCGTCTCGGCGGTCGGCCGTTACGCGGACTGGCTCGCGATGCACTGCCTCGCGGCGCCGTTGCAATGGTTCAATTTCCACCCGTACTGGCACGCCGCCAACGGAGATCCCCATGCGCGCTAAGGGCGTCCACGCCACCGATGTCGAAGTAACCGTCCCCTTCTTCGACGTGGACTCCATGGACGTCGTATGGCACGGCCATTACGTCAAGTACCTGGAGATCGCTCGCTGCGCCCTGCTCGAAGAGCTGGGGCACGACTACGTGCGGATGAAGGAAACGGGCTACGTTTGGCCGATCATCGACCTCCAGCTGCGCTATGCCCGCGCTGCGCGCTTCGGCCAGAAACTGGTCGTGCGCGCGGAACTGGTCGAGTGGCAGAACCGGTTGAAGATCCACTACACCCTGAGCGACGCCGGCACCGGCGAGCGCCTTACCCGCGCAAGCACCATCCAGGTGGCCGTGCGCCTCGCCGATGGCGAGATGCAACTGGTCTCGCCTGCCGTTTTCGTCGACGACGTGGAGCGCCACATCACACCGTCGGCATCACGCTCCACCGGAAGCCCTCCATGAAGTACGCCAGCGCCACCTACGTCGAGGAAACCCGCATCGGTTTCGTCTTCCTGCGCACCCACACGTGGCAACACCACGTCCTGCGCGTGGCGATCAACGACCTCAAGCGGCTCGTTGGCGAACCCTTGCCGCGAGGCGGCACGCTGCTCGACGTCGGCTGCGGCCAGGGGCGCTCGTTCCGCCTGTTGCGCGACGCTTTCGCGCCGCAGCGGTTGATCGGCCTGGACGCCGACCCACACAGCGTCGACCTGTCGCGCAGGGAAGCGGAGCGCGAAGGGATCGACGCCACGCTGCTCGTTGGCGACTGCGCGAGGATCGACCTGCCCGACGCAAGCGTCGACGTCTTGTTCTGCCACCAGACCTTCCACCACCTCGTGGAGCAGGAGCGCGCGCTCGACGAGTTCTGGCGTGTGCTGAAGCCTGGCGGCGTGCTTCTCTTCGCCGAGTCGACGAAGGCATACATCGACACCTGGATCATTCGCTGGTTCTTCCGCCATCCCATGCACGTGCAGAAGAGCGCCGACGAGTACCTGGCGATGCTGCGCGATCGTGGATTCGAGTTCGCCGAGCACAACGTCTCGTTGCCTTATCTATGGTGGAGCCGCGCGAAGGACTTCGGCCTGATGGAGCGCTGGGGCATCAAGGCCGCGCCGCCGCCCGGCAAGCGCGACGAGACGCTGGTCAACGTGGCCGCCCGCAAGCCTCTCGCAGGCGCATGAAGGCCTACCTCAACGCATTAGGCGTCGCCTGTTCGCTCGGCGTGGGCAAGGACGCGGTCGCGGAGGGCCTGTTCCAGGCGGCTGCGCACGGCCTGCGCCCGCTTGATGGCTGGGTGCCAGCGCGCACCCTTCCGCTAGGCGACGTGACCGCGGTGCTGCCGGCCATCCCGCCTGGGCTCGAACACCGCGACACGCGCAACAACCGCTTGCTGCTGCTTGCGGCGCAAGAAATCGAAAGCGACTTGCGGGCCGCCATCGCGCGTTTCGGCGCGGCCAGGATCGGCGTGGTGATCGGCACCAGCACCACGGGCATCGAGGAAGCCACGCGCAACATCGCCGCGCGCGGGACCACGGGCACCTGGCCCGAGGACTATCGCTACGCCGACCAGGAACTGGGCGCGCCCGCGGCGTTCCTCGCGGAATGGCTCGACATCGCCGGCCCGTGCTACGGCATTTCCACCGCCTGCACGTCCGGCGCCAGGGCCTTGCTCAGCGCCCGGCGGCTGCTCCGGCTGGGACTTTGCGATGCCGTCATCTGCGGCGGCGTGGACACGCTCTGCCGACTCGCCACGAACGGCTTCCATGCGTTGGAGGCGACCGCGTCCGAACGCTGCCTTCCCTTCTCGCACGCGCGACGCGGGATCAATATCGGCGAGGCCGCGGCGCTGTTCCTCATGACCCGGGACGACGCACCGGTGGCGTTGCTCGGCGGCGGCGCCAGCTCCGACGCCTATCACATGTCGTCCCCCGAACCGGACGGACGCGGCGCCGCCGAAGCGATGCGCCGCGCCCTGGCCGCGGCGGGCATCGATGCCGAGAGCATCGATTACGTGAACCTGCACGGCACCGCCACCGAACACAACGACGCGATGGAAAGCCGCGCGGTCGCCGATACGTTCGCACGTCCCGTGCCCTGTTCGTCGACGAAGGCTCTCACCGGTCATACGCTCGGTGCCGCCGGTGCCCTGGAAGCGGCGTTCTGCTGGCTCGCCCTGATGGATCCGCAGCGCCGCCTGCCGCCACACGCCTGGGATGGCGCCGCCGATCCGGCACTGCCGGCCCTGGCATTCACCATCGTGGGCGACACCCTGTCCCAAGGGCGTCGGCACCTGATGAGCAATTCGTTCGCGTTCGGCGGCAACAACGCCAGCCTGATCCTGGAAGGTGGCGCATGACGATCTGGCCGATCGAGACGCTTCTGCCGCACGCCGGTCGCATGATCCTGCTCGACAGGGTCCTGGTTTGGGACGCGGAGCGCATCGTCTGCGAACGCGTCGTCCGGCGCGGCGATAGCTTCGTCGAAACCATCGGCCTGCCGGCGTGGGCCGGCGTGGAACTGATGGCGCAGGCGATCGCCGCATGGAACGGCTGCCAGGTGCTCGCCGCCGGCGGCAGTGTGCGTCCCGGGTTCCTGCTCGGCACGCGGGCCTACCGCGCCGACGTCGATGCATTCCCTATCGGCGCGAAGCTCAACATCGAAACGGTGCGCAGCTTCCATGACGAGGATGGCATGGGCGCCTTCGCCTGCCGCATCGACGCACCCGGCTTGCACGCCGAAGCCCGCCTCACCGTCTTCAGTCCACCGGATCCCACGCCTTACCTCGATCCACGCAACAGTCTCGATTCGAAGGGAACCGCCCCATGACCGACACCGTCCTCGTCACCGGCTCCAGCCGGGGCATCGGCCGCGCCATCGCCTTGAACCTCGCCGATGCCGGTTACGACATCGTCGTGCACTGCCGATCGCGGCGCGAGGAGGCCGAGGCCGTCCAGGCGGAGATCGCCGCGCGCGGCCGCCATGCGCGTATCGTCCAATTCGACATCTCCGATCGCGCCGCCTCGGCGTCGGCGCTCGAAGCCGACGTGGCGGCGCACGGCGCCTACTACGGCGTGGTCTGCAATGCCGGCCTCACCCGCGACGGGGCGTTCCCCGGCCTCACGTCGGAAGACTGGGACCAGGTGCTGCGGACCAACCTCGACGGCTTCTACAACGTGCTGCATCCGCTGGTGATGCCGATGATCCGCCGCCGTGCCGCCGGCCGCATCGTCTGCATCACCTCGGTCTCCGGCATGGTCGGCAACCGCGGGCAGGTGAATTACAGCGCGTCGAAGGCCGGCGTGATCGGTGCGGCGAAGGCATTGGCCGTGGAACTCGCGAAGCGCAAGATCACGGTGAATTGCGTGGCGCCCGGTCTTATCGACACCGACATGCTGGAGCCGGAAGTCCCGGTGGAGCAGATCCTCAAGGCGATTCCGATGGAGCGCACCGGCACACCGGAAGAGGTGGCCGCGGCGGTGCGCTTCCTCATGAGTCCGGGGGCGGGATACATCACCCGTCAGGTGCTGGCCGTGAATGGCGGGCTTTGTTAGGTCGAGGACCCGTCGCCGTACCGCTAAGCTAAGCGGATGCGCTTCCTACGCCACCTGGCTCAATCCGACCGGCTCGCCGACGTGCTGCGCGTCTTCCTCGCGATGACGGGTGTGGTCGCCTGGTGCACGCCCACGGGTCACTCCGCTGCCGTCGTCCCTGCCTTGCTCGGCACCATCGCCTGCGCGCTGGCCGAGACCGACGACGCCTGGCGGGGGCGGCTACGGGGACTGGTCGTCACCTTGGCCTGCTTCACCACCGCCGCGGTGGTGGTGAAGACGACCCTCGGCATGCCGATCCTGTTCGCCCTGCTCCTGCCGGTGGGAACCTTCGTGCTGGTGATGCTGGGCGCCGCCAGCGGACGGTATGCCACGATCGCCACGGCGACGTTGATCCTCTCGGTCTACACCATGCTCGCATCCGATACGGCCGCTGCGACCGCCGATGGCTGGAGCGACACGCTCGCCATCGTGTGCGGAGCGGGCTGGTACGGTCTTCTTTCCCTCCTATGGAGCGCCATGGCGCCCCAGCGCGCCGTGCGCCACGCGCTTGCCCGCCTCTTCGAATCGCTCGCGGCACTGATGGAAGCGAAAGCGGCGCTCTTCGAGCCGGTGCATGGATTGGACCGCGACGCGTTGGCAGTCGAGTTCGCTCGACACAACCTGCGCACGGTGGACGCGCTGGCGGCCACGCGCGCCGTGCTGATCGACCGCATCGGACGGCGCCAGCCGCGCGGGCGCTCAGCGGCACGTCTCGCCATGTTCTTCGTCGCCCAGGACATCCACGAGCGGATCAGTTCCTCGCACTATCCCTATGAGGATATGGCCGACGCGCTGTACCACAGCGACGTCATGTTCCGCTTCGGACGCCTGCTGCGCTTGCAGGCCAATGCCTGCCGCGAGCGCGCGGACGCCGTTCGTCATGGTAAGCCACCCTCGTCGATCGCCCTACCGCAAACGGCGCTCGATGACGTACGCACCGCCATCGACTATCACCGCAGTGCAACCTCGATCGATCGAGCACTGGACGACGCCTTGGTGGCCCTCCTCGCCAACCTCGAACGACTGCAGCATGACATCGGCGATGAGGGTCACCTGAGCAACGATTCGGATGTGTCCCTGCAAGGCAATGAACCCGACTCACTCCGCGAAGCCATCGCGCGCATTCGGGTGCGCCTGGACCGCCGCTCCATGCATTTCCGCCATGCCGTGCGCCTCGCCACGGGTATGCTCGCCGGTTACGTCGTCATGCTCCTCCTGCATCCGAGCCACGGCTACTGGATCCTGATGACTACGTTGTTCGTCTGCCAGCCGAGCTACGGCGCGACGCGCAAACGCACCGTGCAGCGCGTCGCCGGCACCACCGTCGGTCTGGTCGTCGGCTGGGCAATGCTTCGGCTGTTGCCTGGTGGCGATTGGCGACTGCCTGTCCTGGTCGCCACGGGAGCCGCCTTTTTCGCTTTTCGTCTCCGCCGCTATGCCCTGGCCACGGCCGTCATCACGCTCTTCGTCCTCCTCTGCTTCGACCTGGCCGGTGCCGGTTACGACGCCATTGGGCCGCGGCTGCTCGATACCCTGCTTGGCGCCCTCGTCGCCGCGACCGTCATCCGCTTCGTGCTGCCGGACTGGCGGGTACGACGCATGGAGGACGTCGTGGGAGAGGCATTGCTGGCCTATGCCCAATACCTTCGGGGCATCGCGGCGCAATACGCCACCGGCAAGGCGGACGACCTGCCCTACCGCATCCTGCGTCGTGACGCCCATGCGGCACAGGCGATGGTCGCCGGCAACGTGGCCGAACTCGTCGTCGAGCCGGGCCATTCGCGGGAGCTCGAGGAAAGGGCGTTACGCCTGGTCGCCGCCCTCCAAACCGGTCTCGCCCACTTGTCCGCCCTCGGCGCCCATCGGCGCGCCTTGTCCCCGAAAGAAGCAGCCGTCATCGAGGCGCTCTGCGGAGAGGTCGCCGGTCGATTCGATGTCTTGGCCGCCCGCTTTCGCGCCGGGTCGGCACCACCCCTTTGGCAGGACGCGCCGCCCTCATCCGAGGGTCCCGCGACCATGACGGCAAGTCCCTCCCCCACCCTGCGTCTGGTGGCCGACCAGTGCCAGTTGCTGGTCCGCGTGCACCACCGCATTGCCGCCCTCGCGACGGCCTGATGCTGCGTCGCGCCGTGGCTTGACGCGGCGCCCACGCTACGATGGGCAGCTTTCCCTGCATTTTCCGGAGTTGCACCATGCGCCCGTTTTCCCTCGGTGAAGACCTCGACCTCCTGCGCGAAAGCGTCCACGCTTTCGCCGAGAAGGAGATCGCGCCGCGCGCCGATCGCATCGACCGCGAGAATGTCTTCCCGGAAGACCTCTGGCGGAAGTTTGGCGACATGGGCCTGCTCGGCGTGACCATCCCCGAGGAATTCGGCGGCTCCGGCCTCGGTTTCCTCGCGCACATGGTGGCGATGGAGGAGATTTCCCGCGCGTCGGCATCGGTGGGCCTGTCCTACGGCGCGCACTCAAACCTGTGCGTGCAGAACATCTACCACAACGGCAACGATGCCCAGCGGCGCAAGTACCTGCCCAAGCTCGCCAGTGGCGAGTGGGTGGGTGCGCTCGCGATGAGCGAACCCGGCGCCGGATCTGACGTGGTCGGCTCCATGAGCTGCCATGCGGAACTTGTCGGCGATACGTGGATCGCCAACGGCTCGAAGATGTGGATCACCAACGGTCCCGACGCTGACGTGCTGTTGGTGTACATGCGCACCGCGCCCCGCCCCGCGGGTAGCCGCTGCATGACGGCCTTCATCGTCGAAAAGGGCATGAAGGGTTTCTCGACAGCGCAGAAGCTCGACAAGCTCGGCATGCGCGGCTCGAACACCTGCGAGCTGGTCTTCGACAATTGCGAAATCCCGGCCGAGAACATCGTCGGCGAAGTGAACGAGGGGGTGCGCGTGCTGATGGGCGGCCTGGACACCGAGCGCCTGGTCCTTTCCGGCGGCCCCATCGGCATCATGCAGGCCGCGGTGGACCTGGTGCTGCCTTACGTGCGCGAGCGCAAGCAGTTCAACGCGCCGATCGGCACCTTCGGGATGATGCAGGCGAAGATTGCCGACATGTACACGGCACTGCAATCCTCGCGCGGTTTTGCTTACATGGTCGCGCAGCAGTTAGACAACGGTGTGAAATCGCGCATCGACCCCGCGGCATGCCTGCTCAATGCGTCGACCAACGCGGTCAAAGTGGCCCTCGAGGCGATCCAGGCCCTCGGCGGCAACGGGTATATCAACGAGTTCCCGGCCGGCCGCCTGCTCCGCGATGCCAAGCTCTACGAGATCGGCGCGGGCACGAATGAAATCCGCCGCATGTTGATCGGCCGCGAATTGTTCCACGGTAAGTCGTAAGGCAAAGCCGCTCCTACCGAGGTAGGAGCGGCTTTGACAGGCCATCCGGAACAGAGACCGCCGTTACCAGTTCATCCGGAACGAAGCCCGCGCCGAACGCGAGTGGTCGCGGTCCGCGAAACGCTGGTCCACGTCGATGCCGAGCTGCGTACGCTCGCTCATGTCAAGCGCGAGGTTCAGCCCCGCCGTGCCGGCGCGGCGCGAGAGGCCGATGCCGTCGACCGGCGCCCATTGCGCGAAGCCGGTGTACCGGGCGGCGAACACTTCGCCCTTCGTGGCGAAGGCATTCTGCCAGCCGAGCTTGGCGTTCAACTGGAGCTTGCCGACGGAGGTCAGCCACGAGCCGCCTGCGCGCAAGCCGAAGCCCGCCTGCCAGCGCGATGTCGTGTGCCCGTCCGCGGCCAGCCCGAACCCGTCGCCGCCGTTTTCCTGGAAGCCGTCACGATGGATGCTGGCGTACTGCACGTTCGCGAAGGGCGTGAGCGTGAATGCACCGGCATTCGTGCGGAAACCGACCTCGCCATACGCGGAGTTGTAGGTACCGTTCAGATCGGTGCCGGCAAAGGTCGCCTGGTCGCCAAAACGCAGCATGCGCTGCATGTCGCCGCGGAAGCTGCCGTATCCGACCTGGCCTACGCCGTACCAGTTCGCACCCCGCGTACCGGCATAGAACATGCCTTGCGTTGCATTGCTGCGCTGGCGGTCGAGGCTACCGTTGAGCTGGCCATTGCTGCTCATCTGGGCGACGGCGACACCTGCGAAGCCGTTGCCACCCAGGCGCACGTCGTGGCCGACCAAGCCGCCGCCGAGATTGAAGCCCACGTTGCCGAATCCGGAGCGGCTGAGGCCGCCCTGGTAGCCGAGCGACTGCGACCACGATCCGGCCACCTGCTTGTCGAGGTGGGACATCAAGGCGTCGTTACCGGCATCGATGCCGGCCAGCGTGACCGCGGTGCCCGCGGCATAAAGCTGACCCGACAGCGATTCCAGCGAGGCCTGCGCGGTCTGCGTGTCCCGCGACTGCTGGATGCCGCCCGCGGCAACCAGCGTGCCCTGTGCGACCCCCGCTGCCGAAACCGGCGACGACAAGGCCTGGTCGAGCTGGCCGAAGGCGCCATCGAGCCGAGCCGCCGAAGACACTGCCGCGAACGACTCAGACATGGTCTCGGAAGCGACCTTGACGACCGTGACGGTCGACGTGTCGACCCAGACTTCGGTCGGCGTGTACTGCAGCGACGTCGACAGGAAGACGCTCGGGTCGGTCGAAAGACTGGCGAAGGTGCCCGTCACGGTGGACGCTGTGAGTACCGGCTGGTGCGACGTCTTGACGTAGCCGTCGGTGACGCCCGAGACGTGGAAGTCACCATCCAGGATGGCCTTTCCACCGACAGCCAGGGGCGCGCCCAGGACCTGCCGGAGTTGTCCGGTGGGACCTTGGGTGAAGTCGCCATTGATCCGGGTACCGGCAGCCGTTGACTGCAGCATGCCGTCGTTCGTCACCGATCCGCCGATGTTCCCTCGCGCCAGCAGCATCCCCGAGCCGAGGATGGTGGCCGAACCCGGGAAAAACCCGGTGGAATCCAGCGTGGCGCCGTTGCCGATCGTGCTCTTGCCGGTGAACGTGTTGCCGCCGTTCGCCAGCACGAGGGTGCCGACACCATTGACGTCGAAGCCGCCTGAGCCCGCGATCGGATTGGAGAAGGTGACGACGTTGCCCTTGTCGAGGTCGACCGGAAGCTCGCCCCAATCCACCCTGCCCGGGCCCTTGATGGCCTTGCCGACGTTGAGACGCCCATACCCGAAGACCGGGTCCGGCCCGGTAGCGCCCAGGTCATCCGCCGTACCAAGGATGATCTGTCGCACCGCGTCCATGGACAGCGTGGGAAAGACGCCCTTGACGACCGCCGCGGCACCCGACACCTGCGGTGCGGCGAACGACGTGCCGCTTCCTTCCACGTAAGTCAGGTTGGTAGCCGTGGCCGTCGGTGCCAGTGCCACCACCCCGCCTGGCGCGGCGAGGCAGTAGTCCATAGCCACGCCGCAGTGGTTCGAGTAGCTGGCGATCGTGTCGAGGTGATTGCTATCCAGCGCCACGACGGCCAGCCAGCCCTTCTCGAGCGCCGGCACACGGCTTGGCAACGCGGCGAGCGTCGACGGGTCGGCGGCACCTTTGTTACCCGCGGCGAAGACATACAACGTGCCCGTGGCGGCCGTGGCATAGGCGTTGGCGAAGCTTGCGGTCGTCGCGGTGGCGGTCGCGTCCCAATAAAGGCCGTCCCACGAGTTGTTGACGATGGAGGCCCCGGCGGTAATCACGTCGTGGTTGATGTCGCCCAGCGGGTCGGCGGTGGTCACTCTGTTGCCCTGGCCAGACCCGTCGTCAGTCGGCGATTTGTCGGCAACGATGCGCGCCGAAACAAGGTCGGCCGCCGGAGCGACACCGCCGGCGAAGTAGCCCGTGGTCGTGCCCGCCGCGATCTCCGCGACGACCGTACCGTGGCCGACCACGTCGTCGACAGCGACGTTGTTGACTGCCGGATCGACGTATACGAGGCTCTTTTTAACCCGGCCCGCCAGTGCGGGATTGGTGGTCGTGACGCCCGAATCGACGATGGCGATGGTGACAGTCGCTCCCTTGGCGCCGGCATCCTGCGCGGCCTTGGCATTCGTACCCGACAGTTGCACGTCGGTGGGGACGCTGAAAGTGGGTGCCGCCGGCGGGGGCGGTGGAGGGGTCGGTGCCACGACTGGCGGGACGTTGTAGTTGGTGCGGGTACCCCCGCCTCCGCCGCCGCATGCGGTCAGCCCCACACCTACGGCGATGGCCAGCGCGATTTCGCGCCGACGCGGCATAGTGATCGTATTCACGTTGTCCCCTGCTTTGACATCAATGTCTGCGCCGCCGAGCCACCGGGCGCCCCTGCGGCGATATTGCCACACTTTTTTAAGGAATTTCTCAAGGGTGTCTTGCGGCAGCGCAGATTGCCCCGCCCCCGGGCCCGCTGCGATACTCGACGGGTTTTCCGCCTCGAAAGGCGGCCTTCCGAGTCTTACGGAGTACCCCATGTCCGACATCGTCATCGCGGGTGCCAAGCGCACCGCCATCGGTTCCTTCCTCGGCCAGTTCACCGGCGTCCCCACGCCAAAGCTGGGTTCCATCGCCATCAAGGCCGCCCTCGAACAGGCCGGCATCGCTCCTACCGACGTGAGCGAAGTCATCATGGGCTGCGTGCTGCCCGCCAATCTCGGCCAGGCCCCCGCGCGCCAGGCATCGCTCGAGGCCGGCCTGCCCGTTTCAGCCGGTTGCACCACAATTAATAAGGTGTGCGGATCCGGCATGAAGGCGCTGATGTTCGGCCACGACCTGATCAAGGCGGGCTCGGCCAGCGTCGTGGTGGCGGGCGGCATGGAGTCGATGACCAATGCGCCGCACATGGTCGCCGCACGCACTGGCATCCGCTACGGCGACGGCCAGCTGGTCGACCACATGGCGTGGGACGGCCTGACCAATCCTTACGACGGCAAGTCGATGGGCGTATTCGGCGAGCAGTGCGCGGACAAGTACCACTTCTCGCGCGAGGAGCAGGACGCCTACGCCATCGCCTCCGTCGAACGCGCGCAGGCCGCGCAGAAGAGCGGCGCCTTCGCCAACGAAATCGTGCCCGTCACGGTCCAGGGCCGAAAGGGTCCGCAGGAGTTCGCCGAGGACGAGCAGCCGGGTCGTTCCGACGTGGCCAAGATCCCGACCCTTCGTGCCGCGTTCCGCAAGGAAAACGGCACGATTACGGCGGCGAGTTCCTCCAGCATTTCCGACGGCGCCGCCGCGCTGGTCCTGTTGTCGGCGGACGACGCCAAGGCACGCGGGGTGATACCGCTCGCCCGCATCGTTGCCCACGCGACCCATTCGCAGGAGCCGGAATGGTTCACGACGGCACCGGTCGGCGCGATCTCCAAGGTATTGGAGAAGGCTGGCTGGAGCGCCGGCGACGTCGACCTTTACGAGGTGAATGAAGCCTTTGCCGTCGTTCCCATGGCCGTGATGCGGGAGCTGGGCGTGCCGCACGACAAGCTCAACGTGCACGGCGGTGCTTGCGCGCTGGGCCACCCGATCGGCGCCAGTGGGGCCCGCGTCGTGGTCACCCTTCTCAATGCCTTGACGGCCCGTGGGGCAAAAAAGGGCGTCGCCGCGCTCTGCATCGGTGGCGGCGAGGCAACGGCGATCGCCATCGAACTGGTGTGAAGCCCACGTCGAAAGGCGCACGTAGCGGAACAATCACGCGATATGGATAGGCTTTAATGCGCCCTGAAGCGAATTGGCTCCATCTGTAGCTAAGTGAGTACAACTGAGCTATTAATACGCCCGCCTAATGGCATTCCACGGCTAAGGAGAAACAAAATGAATTTGACGCGTACCCTTCTCGCCTCTGCGCTCGTCGCGCTTCTGGCAGCTTGCAGCAACGGCGCGCAGGATTCCGCGCAAGACGCCCAGAAGTCGGCTGCCGATGCACAGCAGCAGGCGGACAAGGCTCAGCAGGCCGCGGACCAGTCGCAGAACGCCGCGACCTCGCAGGCTGCCGACCAGGCTCAGCAGGCTTCCGACCAGGCGAAGGACGCTGCTTCGCAGGCCCAGGCTGCCGCTTCGGCCTCGACCTCGGGTGGTTCCGACATGGCGAAGGACGCCGCTTCCAATGCCGCCGATCAGGCCGACAAGTCGGCTGACCAGGCCAAGGACGCTGCCGACAACGCCAAGAGCGCTGCGGACGACAGCAAGAAGTAAGCCCTCCGGGTCTGCTTCCACGATGAAGAACGGCCACCTTCGGGTGGCCGTTTTCGTTTGGGCGGATGGCTCGAATCCCCATCTGTCGCAACGCAGCGTTTGCCCCGCGAGTCGCGCCGTTATCATGTGGGTTTCGCCCGGCCGTGCCTCCTCATGCCTATCCTCACTTCGCAGATCGATACCCGTTCCGCCGAATACCATGCCGCCAGCCTGCGGCTGCGCGCGCTGACGGAAGACCTGCGCGAGACCTTGCGGCGTACCGCAGAAGGTGGCGGCGCCAAGGCGCGCGAGAAGCATGTCGCGCGCGGCAAGCTGCTTCCCCGCGAACGCATCCGCGCCCTGCTCGATCCGGGCTCCCCGTTCCTCGAGATCGCGCCGCTCGCCGCGCATGGCATGTATGACGACGCGGCACCGGCGGCCGGCATCATCGCCGGCATCGGTCGAGTGATGGGGCAGGAGGTCGTCGTCCTGGCGAACGACGCCACCGTCAAGGGCGGCACGTATTTTCCAATGACGGTCAAGAAGCACCTGCGCGCGCAGGAAGTGGCCATGGAAAACCGCCTCCCCTGCGTCTATCTCGTGGACTCCGGCGGCGCGTTCCTCCCCCTGCAGGACGAGGTGTTCCCGGACCGGGAGCACTTCGGTCGCATCTTCTATAACCAGGCGCGCATGAGCGCCCAGGGGATCCCGCAGATCGCCGTGGTCATGGGCTCGTGCACCGCCGGCGGCGCCTACGTTCCCGCGATGAGCGACGAGACCATCATCGTCCGAGAGCAAGGCACGATTTTCCTCGGCGGTCCGCCACTGGTGAAAGCTGCCACCGGCGAGGTGGTCGATGCCGAGGCGCTCGGTGGCGCCGACGTACATACGTCGGTGTCCGGTGTCGCGGACCACTTCGCGGAAAACGACGCTCATGCACTGGCCATCGCCCGCGATATCGTCGGGTCGCTCAACCGGGTGAAGAAGCAACCGCTCGCGGTGCGCGCCCCACTGGAGCCGCGATTCGCTGCCGACGAGCTCTACGGCGTCATTCCCGAAGACACGCGGCGCCCGTTCGACATCCGCGAGGTCATCGCCCGCCTCGTCGACGATTCGGAGTTCCACGAGTTCAAGGCGCGCTACGGAAAGACGCTGGTCACCGGCTTCGCGCACATCCATGGTTACCCGGTGGGCATCGTTGCCAACAACGGTATCCTTTTTGGGGAGTCGGCCCAGAAGGGCGCGCACTTCATCGAGTTGTGCAACCAGCGCAACGTGCCGCTGGTGTTCCTGCAGAACATCACCGGCTTCATGGTGGGCCGCAAGTACGAGAATGGCGGCATCGCGAAAGACGGCGCGAAGATGGTCACCGCGGTGGCCTGCTCGCACGTGCCGAAGTTCACCGTGGTCATCGGCGGCAGCTTCGGCGCCGGCAACTACGCCATGTGCGGCCGTGCGTATGGCGCCCGCTTCCTCTGGATGTGGCCGAATGCCCGGATCAGCGTCATGGGCGGCGAACAGGCTGCCTCGGTCCTCGCCACGGTGCGCCGCGATGGCATCGAAGCGGGTGGCGGCCAGTGGAGCGCGGACGAGGAAGAGGCGTTCAAGGCGCCGATCCGCGACCAGTACGAGCGCCAGGGACACCCTTACTACGCGAGCGCGCGGTTGTGGGACGACGGCATCATCGATCCGGCGGACACGCGGCGCGTGCTCGGGCTGGCGATCTCCGCGTCCTTGAATGCGCCGATCGAGCAGGGGCGGTTTGGCGTCTTCCGTATGTGAGGCCGGCGTCAACAATGTCGCCTAAGTCCCTGCCTTATCGACATTCCCTGCGACCGTGATAACCTCATCGGTCCATGTCCGACATCGACGATCGCGCGCCTCCCGAGATCCTGACGCCGTCCGGCCTCAACCGGCTGGTGCGCGACCTGCTGGAAGACGCCCTGCCCATGGGCGTATGGATCGAGGGCGAACTGTCCAACGTGGCACGGCCGGCGTCGGGGCATGTCTACTTCACCCTCAAGGACGCCAACGCACAGGTCCGCTGCGCCATGTTCCGCATGGCCGCCTCGCGGCTGCGCTTCCGTCCCGTGGACGGCATGCACGTACTCATGCGCGCGAAGGTCGGCCTGTATGAGGCGCGCGGCGAATTCCAACTGGTCGCCGACCATATGGAGCCGGCCGGCGAAGGCGCCTTGCAGCGGGAATTCGAACAACTCAAGGCGCGCCTTGGTGCCGAAGGACTGTTCTCCCCCGAACGCAAGCGCGTCCTGCCCGCTTTTCCGCGGCGCATCGGCGTCATCACGTCGCCCTCCGGCGCCGCCATCCGCGACGTGCTGAGCGTCATCGGGCGCCGTCTCGGACTGGCCGATGTCGAGGTGCTGCCGGTACCGGTGCAGGGTCGCGAGGCGCCACCGGCGATCGCCTCGATGCTGCGCCGCGCATCGGCCAGCGGCCGCTACGACGTCTTGCTGGTGACGCGGGGCGGTGGGTCGCTGGAAGACCTCTGGGCCTTCAACGACGAGACCGTCGCACGCGCCATCCACGCCAGCGCGGTTCCCGTGGTGTCCGCCGTGGGACACGAGGTCGACTTCACCATCGCCGACTTCGTTGCCGACCTGCGCGCGGCCACGCCGTCTGCGGCGGCAGAACTGCTCGTGCCGGACCGCGCCGATCTTGCGCGCCAGCTGGAACGCCTGCGCCAGCGCATGGCGACGCTGGTGACACGTCGGCTCCAGTCATCCGCGCAGCGCACCGATAACTGGCAGGCGCGGCTCAACGCGCAGCGGCCACAGGCGCGACTGGCGCGCGACGCGAACCGGCTCGACTCGCTGCGCCGACGGCTCTTCGTCTCCATCGGTCAGTCCAACCATCTCCGCCGCGCGCGTCTGGAGCGCCTGCAAGCCCGCCTGGCGGCACAGCATCCGAAGCTGCGCCTCACGCCTTCACACATTCGGCTTTCCGAATTGCGCCAGCGCATGGCCGCCAGCATCTCGCGCCGCATCGAGCGCGATCGCCTGCGCGTCGCCGAACAGGCACGCACGCTTCACGCCGTCAGCCCTCTCGCGACACTCGAGCGGGGCTACGCCATCGTCTTCGACGAACGCGACGCGGTCGTGCGGCGCGCCACGGATGTCGCGGTCGGCGAGCGGGTACGCGTGATGCTCGGCGATGGCGAACTGAAGTTGCTCCGCGACGAGTGACTGCAACGTCTCACGGGAACTGAACGCTCCGGCTACGATCATGGGCGCTGTCGCCACCGCAGGGATACCTCCCCGTGCTCCGGAAAAACTACCCCTACTACCTCGCGAACGCCGCCGTCAAAGGCAAGGCGAAGCTCGACGTCATCGACAAGTACACGGGCGACGTCGCCACGCGCGTCGCCCTTCCCGACGCCGCCGTCCTGCTCCGGGCCATCGAAGCCGCACACAATGCGAGCGGCGCGATGAAGCGCTTCAAGCCTTTCCAGCGACAGGCGGTCCTGGAGCATTGCGTGGCGCGCTTCCGCGAGCGCCGCGACGAACTCGCCTACGCGCTCTGCGTCGAGGCAGGCAAGCCGATCAAGGACTCGGCCGGTGAAGTCACCCGCCTCATCGAGACCTTCAAGATCGCCGCGGAGGAAGCGGTGCGTATCAATGGAGAGACGATCAACCTCGAGATCTCCGAGCGCAGCGCCGGCTACCACGGCTATACGCGGCGAGTCCCCCTCGGACCGGTCGCCTTCATCACACCGTTCAACTTTCCGCTCAACCTCGTCGCGCACAAGGTCGCGCCCGCCATCGCCGCCGGCTGCCCGTTCGTGCTCAAGCCCGCCGAGAGGACTCCGCTAGGCGCCCTGATCATTGGTGAGGTGCTGGCCGAGACGGACCTGCCGAAGGGTGCGTTTTCGATCCTGCCGATGGAAGGGCGCGATGCGGAAGCACTGGTCACGGACCCTCGCCTGAAGTTGCTCTCGTTCACTGGCGGACTCGTGGGTTGGGACCTGAAGGCGAAGGCGGGGCACAAGAAGGTCGTGCTGGAACTCGGCGGTAACGCCGCCTGCATCGTGGATGGCGACCAGGGCCACCAGCTCGATGCCGTGGTGGAGCGCCTGGTTTTCGGTGCCTTCTACCAGTCCGGGCAAAGCTGCATCAGCGTCCAGCGCATCCTCGTGCACGACGACGTCTACGACGCGCTGCGCAGGAAACTGGTGGCGAAGGTCAGGGCCCTGAAGGCGGGCGATCCGAAGAAGAAGACGACCTTCCTGGGGCCGATGATCGATGCCGCCGCGGCGGAACGGCTGGAGGGTTGGATCGGCGAAGCACGGAAGGCCGGCGCACGAGTCCTCTGCGGTGGCGGTCGCAAGGGCGCCATGCTGGAGGCGACGCTCCTCGAGAACGTGCCGTCCGACGCGAAGCTGCAGCGAATGGAAGCCTTCGGACCAGTCGCGGTATTGCAACGCTTCCTCTCGTTCGACGAAGCGCTCGCAACGGTCAACGATTCCGACTTCGGGTTGCAAGCGGGCGTCTTCACGAACGACCTGCGCCATGCGATGCAGGCGTGGGACACGCTGGAACAAGGTGGGGTGATCGTCAACGACGTACCGAGCTTCCGCGTCGACAACATGCCTTACGGCGGCGTGAAGTCATCGGGACTCGGGCGCGAGGGTGTGCGTTATGCCATCGAGGAAATGTCGGAGACGCGGTTGATGGTGATTCGCGACGTTTGAGGGCGCAGGCTACGATCCTGGGACGGGCTCGGCCGGCTGCAGCTCGCCGATGACCGTGGGGATGAGTTCCGACACCGTCGGATGGATCGGAACCGCCCACTGCAGCGTGTCGATGGAGGCGTCCGCGTTCATCATGTCGAGGATGCCGTGGATGGCCTCGTCGCCGCCGGTACCGAGGATCGCGGCGCCGAGGATCTTTTTCGTTTCCGCGTCCGCGACGATCTTCATGAATCCCCGGGTTTCGCCCTTTTCCACCGCGCGGCCGACGCGTGTCATCGGACGCTTCGCCACGAGCAGCGGCCGGCCCGTCTTGTGCGCCTGCGACTCGGTCATTCCGACACGGCCCAGCGGCGGATCGACGTACAGCGCGTAGCCGAGGATGCGGTCGCTCACCTTACGCAAGGCGCCGTCCAGCAGGTTCGCCGCCACGATCTCGTAGTCGTTCCATGCGGTATGGGTGAAGGCCCCCTTGCCGTTGCAGTCGCCCACTGCCCAGACGCCGTCCGCCGTCGTGGCGAGGCCGTCGTCGACCTTGATGTAGCCGCGTTCGTCCGTCTCGATGCCTGCGTGCTCAAGTCCGAGGTCATCGGTATTCGGCCGACGTCCCACCGCCAGCAAGACATGCGTGCCGACGACTTCCGGCGCACCTTCGGTACAGTCGACGCCGACCGTGACGCCCTCGGCGTGCCTGCCGAGACGTATGCAGCATGCGCCCGTACGCACCTCGATACCCTCGTCCTCGAGGAAGGCGCGGATTTCCGCGGAGGTATCCTCGTCCTCACGCTGCACAAGGCGCGGTCCCTGCTCCACCACCGTCACTTTTGCACCGAAGCGCCGATACATCTGCGCGAACTCCAGCCCGATGTAGCTACCGCCGACGACCACGAGATGACCGGGCACCGATTCGAGCGGAATGATCGTGCTGTTCGTCAGGTAGTCGACCTCGTCGATACCCGGGAAATCCGGAACGTTCGCGCGGCCGCCGACATTGAGGAACACCTGCGGCGCCTCGATGGTTTCCCCGTTCACTTCTAGCCGGCGTGGACCGACGAACCGTGCATGTCCGCGAATGAACGTGAGTCCGGGCATACCGGCCAGCCAGTCCTCATTACCCTTGCGTGAGTCGAGGATGACCTGGCGCGCCCGTGCAGCGATGGTGGGCATGTCGATGGCGATCGGACCCGTCGTCACGCCGTACTCCGCGCCACGCTCCGCGAGGCGTGCGGCATAGGCACTGGCGACGAGTGTCTTCGTCGGTTTACAGCCGGTATTGACGCAGGTGCCGCCGACAAGATGGCGCTCGACGATGGCGACGGTCTTGCCCGCGCCGGTGAGGCGGTTTGCCAATGCAGGCCCGGCTTGCCCAGCCCCGACGATGATGGCATCGAACGTGCGGGACATGGCGGATCTCCGGATAGGGCGGTCTGTCCATGCTATCGGACATCGCCTGGAACTACTGGTGACCCCGGCCCGATTCGAACGGGCGACCTTCCCCTTAGGAGGGGGCTTGTTCGCGGCTCTGGAATGCGGGTTACGGGACGAAGTGTGCTTGCACTGTGCTAATTCTAGCCTATCGCCGCTTCCTATTCGGCCTCTTAGGCGGCACGTACTTGGCCGAGAAGGCGTCATATCGGGCCTGTTGTTCCGGCGTGTTCTCGGGCAGTTCCTGGCGCGTTCTGTACGGCCCGACACTGGGACTTGCCGCAGCCCGTCCAAGGTCGAACAGGCGGGGCTTCGCGAACCTCTCGACCCACGCCACCGCCTTAGTCTCGGAGGGCGCCCTGTATCGCCCTACAGGGCCGACCCACCACGTCACCCACCACTGGCCTTCCTCGCATGTCACGGACGCAAACGGCCCGCCCTGGTAGGCATAGCTGGCGTCGAGTCGGTTACCTACACGGTCCCATACGATCATGGGCCCATGATGACAGGCTTAGTGGTAGGCGGGATCGCCTGAAGGCTGGACGCGGCTCGCCTCTGCGGGCGGCTGGCAGTTGACCCCGGCCGTGCATGGCATGTCTGTGTTGAGCTTCTGTGCCCGGGCGTCCCAGCGTATGTCACCGCGGTCCGGCTGGCTTGCAACGTTAGCCAGGACCCAAGCAATCACGACGAGCATGATTCCCGTGATGATTTTCGACTTCAATGGCACCGGTTCAGCAGTCATAGATCGATTCCCCTGGTTACCCATTCACAATATCATCACTTGCGAAGTAGCTGCCAGTTGAGCTTTATCGAAGCCCCCGCCGCCGCGGCCAAGGTGATCGTGAACGAGGTGGTCGTCTTGCTGAGTACCGCCCAGGCAGGGGCCGCAGAACCTTCCCAGCTTCCAATGATTTCGTAGGTGGTATCCAGTTCTGGCGTGGGAAGGGTCTGTGTAAAGCTGGTCCCTGTGGACGCCACTGACAACTGGCCGAAAATGGGCACAGGTGCACACCAGCGGGTCATCCGGACTAGTGGTCGGTAGACATGAGAAGCTGCGAACCCACCGGGGTGGTTCCAGCCGGAACCGCCATGGACGTCGATCGACGAGCTGCCATCACCCCACAGAAGGCTGTTCTTCACCGAAGGGACATTCGTCCGATATTCGCCGTACGAGAAGTCAGCCGCGGTAAGTATCGTCTGCACATTGGAAATCACCTTGGGAGTGAACTGACCGCCGAGACGAACGATCGGTTGAGTCAAGTATGGGTCGTTGTACTGACCAATGCTCCCATCGGCGTCGTAGTAGATGCGCATGACATCGTTGCTCACCTCGATGGTGAGAGCGATATAGCTGCCACCCGGAGGGTTAAACGTGAATGTCTGCGTCGTAATCGCTGCCGAATCCGATCCACCGCAGAAGAACGCGCACTGCAAGGTCGTAGACGTTGGGCGGAGGATCTGAACGAAGTCGTTCACTCCGTTGCCATAGTTGACCGTGATGTAGTTGGTCGCGGACAGGTTGGCCGCAGTCATGTTGATGCGGACCTTGAAGTCTCGGCATAGCTTCGTGCCGGTGATAGATGCCCCGCCCGACCCATTGCTGACGGCAAGGACCGTATCCCCACGGGTCATGATGCTGCTTGCAGGATCGAAGCCATCGCGCACCATGCAGACCTTGCGGTGGAAGTCGAGCAGACCTAAGCCGTTGTACTTCGCGAAGCTGCGCGTCAGACCCGCGGCCATGTCCCGCCCTTCGTTGCCAGCCTCCCCTTCGGGGAAGGCCGTGGACGCCGGATTGGGAACGAGGTTCGTGCAGAAAACGACGCTGGGGATCTTCGCCCAGCCGTTAACGTAGGACATCGTGTTGATATACTCGTTGACTTTGACGGCCGTGGAGTCGTTCATGCCGAACGAGAAGATCACGAGGTCAGGCGCCAAGTCCTTGACGTAATCGATCCACGCCTTGCCCGGCGTAACAGCCCACGGTATGCCGCTCAAGGACGATCCGAATACCGAGCCAAGGGTCATGCCAGCGACCGATCGGTCATAGAATGTGACGCCGTTGGGCATCTGCTGGTTGAGCGTGTCCCTCAACGTCTCGACAAGAAGATCAGAACGGGCAATCGAGTTGGCGAAATACGTGCTAATACTATCGCCCACCAGCACAACGACGGGCTTTGCCGTCTGGTTGAATCGCTTCAGGTGCTTTCCAGCAATAACGCCTTGGTCAACGAAGCAGTCTGAGGCGGCGTTCTCGGGGACCACGGCCTTGCGGTAGACGCCCGTCAGGCTTCCCTCGCCTCGGAACGTGGCATCGGCAACGGCCGGATTGGTGAGGGACGCACCGATCCCATTGACTGCGGCGGTGACCTGTACGGTATTAGCTGCCGTCGCCGCTTGGGTAACGTTTCCGTAGTCTTCCGCGTTAACCCGCAGATTGCGAAGCTTGGCAAGAACAGTACGGGTTAGCGCCCCAGCGAATCCGCCGACAAACGAAAGCTTGCTGGCGTTGATGCCAGCGTTGGAGTTGATGTTGACGTCGGTAAGCTGACCAGCACCTACCCCCGTAGGGCCGAGATTGACGATGGCCGTACCACTTTCGTTCCAACCGACGAGCGAGCCCGCCTGTGGCACCGGAAGCTCGCCCGATGCTGGCGGGAACGTCCCATCAGGAAGCGTCAGCACGCGGGACTGCTGGTCGGAAATCTGCTGGATCTGCATCTCCAGCCGGTCAGCCATATCTTGGTGCAACGTGGGGAAGAAACCGGCCTGATTCTTAAAGCTAGTCGGCTGGGTATACGGAAGAATGCGCTTGACTAGCAGGTTCTTTCCACCGCTTACTGGCGCAAACGTGGTAACCGTGAATCCATCGTCGTCATTCGCGCCACTGATGCTGTAGTCGCTGTTGAGCACGAGCGGCACGGACGTTCCGGCGATCTGATCGACCAACGACACAACCACATCGGTCGCGGCGAAGATACGAAAATCGCAGTCGAAAAGCTGAGTGACGCCGTTACCCTGGAACGTCCGAGAACTCTTGGTTGTGGTGACGGGCATGGGTATCTCCGGGCAAAGAAAAACCGCCTTTCGGCGGTCAGTTGGCTATGGTTTCGGGATTAGGGGCCCGGGTAGGTGTCGGCTGGTCAGGCTCCCACCAACTGGTCCTATGCTGCTGTCTTGCTCGTGCCTTCATTCGCGACAAATAGCCCGGCGAGAAGTAGTCGGCTACCTGGTTGAAGATCAGTCGGTCCATGGCCGCACGGGTGTAGAACAGCGTGGCGCCTGGGATGTACGCCTTGAGCGCGTTGACGGCGTTGGCGCCGACTGGACGAAGCTTCCTCGCTACATCGGCGTCGGGGTCGCTGGAACTTGCGATGGCCTGCTGCGCTGCGTTGAGAACGACCGAGGCATCGCCGACTAGCGGCCCACCGATCGTCTCCGCCAGCGTGTTCCCACGGCTTCCGTAGGTGTTGATCAGGAAATCACCGTACAGGCCAAGTCCGCCTCCAGTCGTCAGGCCAGCGATCCAGTTCTTACGACCATCGCTCTCGCTCGGATTGAGCGTTCGCGGGTCGCGACCATTCACCAGGTCTTTGATACTGTTAGCGATGACGCCCATGATCGTCGACCCAGCAATCAACGCGGCCATGTACGCTGTGCTTCCGCGCTTCGTCTCGAACGCATGCAGGGCACGATCCATGTGCTGAGCCGTCAGTTCGAACGAGAACGACTTGAACAAGGAAAAACTCTTGGCGATGAATCCGCCAAGACCATCGGCCGACTTGTCAGCACCTAGGCGCACGCGAGTCTTCACGCCAGGCTCGATGACGGCCCGATCCTGCTCTGCGATAACGAAAGCCATGAGATTAGATGCGGCACGGTCCCGTGCCAGCGCCGGACTTTCGTTCGTTACAGCGGCGATGGCCGAGTCAGGAATCTTGTAGATCGATTCCGGCGTCAAAAGGGTGCTGTTCCCACCCCAGTTTTCCGGGGTCGCTAGGCGCAGGACGCCCCAATCGGCATCCGTGATTCCGGAGTGCTTCAAGAACCGCTGGTCCGCATCGTTGAGCTTAGCGATGGAATCGACGTCACGGACGGCCTTGCCCACCTGATCCATCATGCCGTAGCTGAAGGCGCGGCGCCTGGCTTCGGTTAGGTACGGAAGGAGCGTCACCTTCATGAAGGTGTTCGCCAGCTTGGACGACCAGCCATGCGCTCCGACATCGCCGCCGAAGCGTGACATCGATTGCGCGTACTCGCGGACCATCAGGCCGGCCGATTCACCGATGCGCTTCTCCGCAACGTCCAGCGGGTTCAGTGCGCGAATCTCGTTCAGAAAGATCTTGAACTTCGGGATGCCATTGACGTGGGCCGTCAGGTAGATCGTCGCGTAGTCTCCGAGCGACGAGATAGCCGTGCTGCCCAGCTTCAGGACGTTGAGGTTCCGCCATGTCTGAATGGCCTTGCCGTGGAACGACTCCGGAGGTGCCGCCCCGTTCCCGGCTTGGTAGTTATACAGTCGCTCGGCAAATTCGGCCTGGTTCTGTACACGACCTAACCGCTTTGGGTCCGCCTCTACCGCCTTGGCACTTTCCTGCTCCAAGAACTGGGCGAATTGCCGATCCGCATTGGGTCCGAACTGCTCGATAAGCGCGATGTCGCGCGCCATGCGGTTGACGTGTCCCAGCATGGCGTCAAACACGCCGCGCTCGCTAAAGACCTGCATGGCCTGGCCGTAGGCTTCCGGGCCATTAAGGTGGATCTGACGCTCCGCGCTGTTGCGGTTGGCCTTGATGCCACTGCCGATGCGCTCGCCTCCGATGATCTTGTTCGCGCCACCCGTTGCGACGCTTTTCCATGCCTCGTCGAGGAAGGCGCGCATCTCCGGATCGGAATAGGCGCGGCCGTCATCGTGCACGTACTTGGTGCGATCCATCAGCGGAAGCATGGTGTCGGTCCATGCCCGCTGACCTGCCTGCAACAGATTCGCCTGCGACCAGCTATGCGGCATGCCCCAATTGTCAAGACGACCGATGTCGCCGCCTGCCGCATTGAAGCGCTGGCGAAGCCGCTCCGCGATTTCGTGGAAGTCGTCGGCCGCGGCCTTGAATTCCTTCGGCACCGAGGTATCGCCGTGCAGGGCACGAACGAGAACGGCTTCGGCCTGCTTGTCGCGAATCAGCTTCAGAAACTTGCCGCCCGCCACATCCCAGCTTCGCGTGAGGAAGGTCGAAGCCGTCGAGGTGATGCCGTGAATCTGTCCTTCCAGCGACGTGATGTTGTTCTTTCCATCGGCCCGACCTGACAACATCCGGGTAAGGGCCGTCACGCCATTGTCGTCGGCGCCACTCGCGATCTGGCTATCGATGTAGTTCCGCATGCGGTCATGGGCAAGGATCGCCATGGCGGTGCGGTGCCGCTTTTTGGCAGCTTCGGCAATGATCTCCGTTGCCGCCTTCTGCCCCGCCTGCATCAGACGGTCGCCTTGGCTGAGTGACTGCCATCCCTGCGGATCGGCCTGGGCCAAGCTGCGCATGGCGAGCCGGATGCGGTTCTCGATGTCCCTGGTTTCGCCTTGGTTCGGGGTGCGCCCTAGGGCTGACCGAACGGCCTGGATGCATTCCTGCCTCATGCGGCCTCCTCTCCGAAACGCAGGAAGCAAGCCACCGCGGCCTGGATGCCGGAGCTTGTCTTCTCTGCCTGGGTGACTTCTTCGTCAGCCGCGCGCAACGCGTCAGCCGCGGTGGTCCCGTCTTCTAGGACGAGATCGGGGGTTTCAGCGACGGATTGGCGCGCGAGGTTAACCTCTGCATCTCGCGCCGGATCGAGTCCAGTTCGCTGCTGAGTTTCCGAATCTGCGTGAGGATTTCCCGGCTCCGCTCGTCGAGCGCCTTCAGGTCCGCCATCTGCTGCGCCGCTTGGCGACGTGTCAGCGGAGCCACGCGAACTTACTTGCTGTCGCTGAGGTTCTTGCGAAAGTTCGCTTCTATCGCGCCGTACAGTTTCTCGCGGTACTGCTCTCTCTCGGCCCGCTGCGGCGAACCCTGCCCGTGTCGCGTCTGAGACTCGACCGGCTTGGTGTTCTTGCGCAAGGGCAGCTTGAAGCCTTTCATGGAGACCATTGTCCTCCACCCTCGGGATGTCCGCAAGATCGGCCAAACGGCCATTTCCGCGGCCCCGGCTATTGTCGAAAGCACGGATATTGACCCGGTCATCATCCTTGTACTTCTCAGCCAGGCGCTCCATCACGTCCCTGACCCCAAGGTGGGTACGGGCATGCTCCGACAGGGGCACTGTCCGCCCCGTCCCGAACTCGGCCCGCTGCCTCTCCGCCCGAGGTAGTGCCCCGCCCGTGAGGGCTTCGACCGGATCACGGTAGACATAGAGGATTTCGACGTTCCTCCCTGCCTCAAGCGCCTGCTCTACCTTCATCTCGGCAGAGGCGTAGGTGTTCATGTTGGTGTCGTAGACGATCTCCGGAGGCCGCTCGGCGGCAAGTCCGCGAATCGCCGTACTCTTGCCCGCTCCGGTGCCTCCGGCCGTGAAAAGTACCGTGGGGTCCATGCCTTCGGGAGTCGGCTCAGCCAGCTTCTTGGCATAGAGCCGCTTGATCGTCTCGCTGGCTGCTTCGTGGACGTCAGCGGAGCGGGTGCGGTCGGCCAGATACTCCGGGGCGAGCTCGCGCGCCGTATCCGTATTCAGGACGCGACCGCCCTCGGAATCGTGGCGCTGGGCGTACTCGGCAAACACTTGTTCCGGCTGACCGTCCAGACGCGCCATCAGGGCGTCGTTGGCAGCGATGGCGGCATCGGATCGCTCGATAGCGGATAGCTCATCCGGCGAAACACCGTCACTGACAAGCGCCTCTCTCACGGCGCCGTCCTGGGGCGCCACCTTTTCGCCGCGGTCGAGAAACTGAGCATCCCTGACCATGGGATCGACGGCAACGGCTTGGCCGTCGAGAAGCTGTCCCGTTGCAGTGTCCAGCGCGTCCACATGGGCCGCTGTGGAGCGCGCATCGACCGGGACACCGGGAGCCGCATCCGCGATGCTATCCGCGTTCTTGGCCGTTACGGCAGCGTCCAGCACATCGGCGGATATTCTCGGCCGCTCGGTGGCACCATGAGGAAGCAACCCGAAAGCGCCACCGATCACCACGTCCGCGGCAATAGACGCCGCATCGTTCCAGCGCTGCTGCTGGGCCTGCGCGGTATAGCCATTGCTGGACAGGATGGCCGAATCAAGGGCCCGCGTACCAGCACCAAACGCCAGGTTCGTGGCGGCACCCGAAGCCACCCGAGCAGCAATGGTCTTGCCCACCGTGGCCGAGAATCCACCGGCAAGCAACGAGCCCGCGGTAAGCGCACCAGAGGCGAATGCCGTGTTGCTGTCTACGCCCTCGGCCTCAAGGTCCGCTGAACGCTCATAGCCAGTCGTCAGCGCGCCCGCAGCGAGGCCGGACCCTGGGAGAAGGACGTTGCCTACCGCGACGCGCGTAAGTACATCCGAGACGCCGTAGAGCGTTTGCCCGACAAACCCCGTCGTGGTCGGATCGGGGCGGTAGGACTCGGCTGTCTCGCGGCGAAGATCCTCAATCGCGCGATGCTGCTGGTTCCATGGCGCATCCTCCATGCCGTCCTTGTAACCAATGGCGTCGGCGTAGGTGTTGCCGAGAATGTCGTTGGCGTCCGTGGCGAAGCTGGCCGTGGACAAGGCGACACCCGCCGCACCGGCCGGAATGCCAGCCAAGCCGCGCCCTGCCCCCGTAAAGATGCCGGGGCCACTGGGCGCAGGCGTAGCGGCTGGCTGGGTGCCATAGAGGGCGTCAAATCGCGCCTGCTCGTCCTGGCCGAGGCCGTTCTCGTTGAGGTCCGTCACTGGTTCACCACCGTGGCCGGGGTGGATGCTTGGCCGGAAAGGTCGCTTGGCCCGAAGGACAACTTGGGACCGCCGATCAGAAGTCCCTCATTCCTTGCCTTCCGGCCATCCTGCTGACTTGGCTCCGCGGGCTTCTGCCAGGTAGGCGAAATGCGGAGCACGACCGGGCGGCCGTTCTCATCGCGAATAGGCGCTTGCCCATTGCTGACGGCATAGACGCCATCACCGATGCGGTCGAGGTCGTAACTGTCCACGTCCACATCGAAGGCGTCGGGAACCGTAGCCTTGACCTGGCTCCATGCGTCGGCCGCGGCATCCTTGAAAGTGTTTCCATCCATTCCATAAGGCGGTATCACGACCTTGCCGTTCCAGTCGGTGACGGCGCCCACCGTGGCGCGCGCGGCTGTGATGGCGAGGTTGTCGTCAAGCGCGCCATCGGATATGCCCTTCTTCGCGGCAAGACCGGCGTACATGGCCCTGAACGCCTGGAATGACTGAACATCACCATCCGGATCTCCACGGAAGGCATCACCCACCTGGGCGGACCACACGGAGCGAAGTCCGTTGGCCCCACCGTCAGAAGGCATGGCGAACTTCGGAGCGCCATTCGCGTCCTTGTCAGCCTTCGTCGGGTTCAGGAGGGCCTCCCCAGTCAGCATGGTCTGCGCGATGGTGGTGGCATCCATATCCACGGGCGCCTTCCACCACAGCGCGCCCTTGCTTCCCACCTGGGCAGCCCGCTGAGCGCCCATGATCTGCCCAGCGATAGCCGTCGTCGGGGAGTTCGGCTTCACGATACTCACGATCTGCGCGTAGTCCGCGGGCTGGAGGGCGTTCGCCAGCTTGCCCATCGTCTCGGCCTTTACCGTCGCGGGCTGGTCGTTGAGGTACGACGAGAGCGCCGTGGCTTCGGGCTTGGTTAGGAGGCGATAGGGCGCCTGGTACGCCTGCGATATGGTCGTCGCCGGTCCGACGCGTGAAGCAATGGAGTTCGCGATCTTGTCCGGGGATGACGTGTCGAGGTTCTGGAACCCACCGATCCCTACCGTCTGCGCCCATAGCACCGGGTCGGCGGCACGCGCCTTGATGGTCTGATCCATGGCCGAGATGAGCGAGTTCTGCGCCTGCTGCTTGACCGCGAAGTTCTCGCCGGGCTGAGGGGCGCGGGCCTGTGCCAACTCCTGCATCTGCTCCGGTGTAAGCGTCTGCACGGTCTGGAGGTCTTGCCCAAGCTGCATCTGCGCCTGGTAGGCGCCGTAGCGTTGCATGCCCTCACGGTCACCATAGGCGCCGGTGAACTCCCCCAGCGTGAGCGGCTGAGCGACGGACTTGCCCACAGAAAACGCGGCCGAATCGTCGCGTACCCGCTGCTCCAGAAGGCCGCGCCCCTCGACCTGACGACGGTTCGTCTCGGCTCGTGCTCGGTTGTACAGTTCGACGATCTGGCCCGTATCCAGGGCATCGACTGCGGGGTTACCCGACTTTCCAAGCGTTCCATCATGCGGCTGGTCGCCAGGCACGACAATGCCGCTACCGTTTACCGCTACGGCCGGATGCGGGTTCGACAGCTTCGTCTTGCCCAAAGCCGCCTCGACACCCGTCTGAACCTGCTGCGGCGTGTAGTGCCCCGGGCCGTTCTCGTGATCGACCACGGCCTGCGTAAAGGCCGTCAGCGTCGCAGGGTCTTGCAGGTCGATGTTCCCATTCGGGTCAACCCCCATCTGCTTAGCCACCGCGTTGATGTAGGCCGCCGTGTTGTTCTCGTTCGGCGGCGCCCACTTCGTGATGAGGTCGGATACGGACTGCGCGCCCTGCCCCTGCATGTGCTGCGCATTAAGGGCGAGCGCACGTATGCCATGCTCGGGGGTCGCGAACGACTCATACTGGGGATCAGCCGAGGCCGTCTTGCCCTCCCACTGCACATCAGTCTGTATGAGGTTGCCGGGGTTGTTGTTACGGACACCTCGCGGCGCGTTCGCATCGCCACCTGCGGTCACGCCAGGCGTGGCGTACTGCCCGAGCTTCAGACGGGCGGAAAGGTCAGCCAACGCGCCTGTGGGGTCTTGCAGGATGAGTGCCTGCACGTTATCCACATTGGCCTTCTGTACCGCGGCGTCGATGCCCTTGTTGAACTTATCGATGGTGAAGCGGGCATAGTCCTCGTCCCAGCCCTGCGCCGCCGCATGCTGAGCGATGGAATTGATGCCGTCCGCGCGCGCTAGCTCGGCGCCATTGATGTCGCCTGCCGCTGCCTTGGTTGTCGCAGCACTCGCAGCACTGCCTACGGCGCCCTCGAACGCCTGCCGTTCAAACTCATTCTTCTGGCCTAGCGCGTAGGAGTTTGCGCGGTCAAGGATCTGGTTTCGGTGGTCGGCGTAGATGCGGTCAAAGCCCTGTTGCTGGCTTGGCGTCATCGTCTGCCGTAGCTGCTGGGAGTAGGAGGTCAGGTCGTCGTTGACCAGCTTGGGCACCTGTAGCCCGTTCTGGCCCTGGTAGCTGTAGACGCCGGACTGGTTACTCGGATCGAACCACTGCCGCTCGTGATCGGCAAGCTGCACCCTGGCCTGGTTCAGTACTGCGGCGTCGGCCTTCTCCTGCTCGCGCTGGAAGATTTCTCCACCGATCCGGGCAAGTTGAGCAACGCCCGGACCTATGCCGTTGTCGAAGCCACCGCTGCCACCCCGGACCCGAACGCCAGGCATGGCGATGGGATCGACTTGTCCACTAGAAACCCGCGGAACCGTGATCGTCATTATTGCTTCCACCCGTTGCCGTAACCTGCCCACCTCGTCGAGTAGGACTGGGTGCCCGCTGTTCCGTTATAAGAGCCGCCCGTAAGCAACGTGTTTCCTGGCTTGGCGCCTCCGCCTCCAAGCGAACCTCCAGCCCCGTAGAACGCGCCCACGGTCGATCCAGCGCCCTGAATAAGCGTCCCTGTGGCCGCGGAGTTACCCGCCCACTTGGAGTAAGCCGCCTGCCCCTGATCGCTCAGGGCTTGGACTTGGAAACCGTAGGACCGCAGGGCCGCATTGGTCCGTGCCTGCCGTTCGTCCTCGGCAGTGAAGATTGCCGTGTCGCCGAGGATGTCGGCCGCGCTGCCCGTGGTGCTGTCCACGTTGTTCGCCGCGAAAGCGGCAAGCTGCTGGCCTCGGGCAAGGTTGCCGCGGATGCGCGCCTGATCGGCCTGGTAATCGCCGAGGGCAGCGGCATTGGCAGCCTGCTGCTTATCGAGCTTGGAGTTTTCCTCGGCGACATCGGCCGCGTACTGACCCTGCTTTTTCTGCTGGTCCGCACTGTACACGGCGCTCGCCGCGGTGATGGCAGCAATAACCCACGGGACGGCTGCTACTGCGCACATAGGAGGAATCTCGCTTCTTTTCCGTGGATGTCGAATCTCGCCCCGAGCCAGCGGAGCCAGCGTAGGGAGAGCGTGCTTTCGATGTAGGCGGCGTTAGCCAGGACCGGATAGCGGGTGTGGAGACCGGCAACCACATCCCGAGAGCGGCGCGCGAAGGCCCGCCAGTGCGTTACAAGCGCATCCGTTCCTAGCAGCCATGCAATCGCCGTCCCGCCGATGATCGAGACGGGGATGACTCCGAAGATCGCCGCAGGCTCGCCATCGAACAGCGCGGTCCAGGCATCGCCGGGATGGCCGAGGCTGTGATTGAGGGCGGCGCGAGGCGTATACCCGCCCATCGCCATCACCTCTTTCGCATCCTCAGTGCGCATGTGCTCAGCAACGTGCGCCACATGCCAGTCCTCGACCGGAACGAAGCGGATATCAACCACCGGCCACACTCACATCGGGGATGACGCCGAGGATGCAGGCAGGGAGTGGGTCATCTTCGCGGACGAACACCCGTCCGCTGGTGCTGAACGTCGTGTCGATGTACGCCTCGACGAGATCGTTCTGGAGACTGTTCGGGTTGTAGTACCCGTCTGTGATGACTCGCGGCGGCGTCTCCCGAAGCCTGCTCGGGCCCGGCCCAACCTTCAGACCGCGGGTCTGGTTCACGACCAGTGACACCTTGCTGATCGTCTTGCGCTTGTCCCGCACGCTCTCCTGGCCGATGACGTTGACTTCCAGCGTCTCGAAGTCGGCGACGATGGGAAGGCCGATGTGGACGACGGCGGCTGGGTGGTCAAGCGACAGCGCACCTGCCGCGACCTTACGGGGCAACACCACGTTGCCATCGGCAAGGATGGATACGGTCTGCCCTTCGAGGTGGTCGAGGCCCGCGAACTTGATCGGGCAGTAGTCCCATACGGCGATGGGAGTGTTCCGGAACTCCGGCTCGATGTTTCCGATACCGCGGACCGTGACAAGGTTGGGCGTCTGGTAAGCCCTGATTTCGACCACGCGCGGATCCGTGCCAGAGCCGTACAGCTTCACCCACGCCCCAACGCTCGCCGTTGAGAATCGGCTGGTCGGGCAGTAGAGCGTCAAGTCCTCCTGATCGCTCCATGTCACGCCGCCGCTCAGGGTCATGGGCGACGTGGCGAACCCATTGGTGTTCCTGCCGTCGTAGCTCAGGCCAGCATCGACGAAGAAGGCGTCACGCTGGTCCGTAAAGAACCGGTCGCCCATGCGCTCGACGTATCGCACCGTCTGCCCGTTGATGACTCGACGAACGATGACGTAGACAACGTCTGTATCGCCCTCCGTGATGGAGCACACCGACTCATAGAAGCCGTTCGTTGTGTCGCAATGGAACCAGCCGGATACCTGCTGCTCCTTGAAATAAGCCAGGCCGAGCAGGACTCCGTCGTCGCGCACCGCCCATACCACCGAGAACGGCGCCTGCTGGTATGTCCAATCGACGATCCGATGCCCTTGCACAAGGTGAGAGGCGAAGATCGTCAGGTCGCTGCCGGTGTAGGAATCGACGGCGAACTGATAGCCGATGTCGCGGACGTATGACCCTCGCCCCTGGATGAACAACCCCGTGTCACCTACGACGAGGCCGGGAACCTTGGCGGCGCCATACTTGGACTGCGGCTTGAAGCTGACCGTCGATGGCGTCAGCACGTCGTTGGAGCCGCCGCCCGTCTTCCACTCCCCGCCCGTGGTCAACATGATCATGTTGTCGAGCGGAATCAGGTCCGTAATGGCGTTGACCTGCTTGGCGTTGAGTGTGGCCGTGATGGCGTCGTCGTCTGCGGTGGGAACGCTCTTACCGAAGTTGTTGTAATTATTGATCTTCGTAGACCAGATGGTCTGTGGATTGCGCATCGTGCCCGCGAAGAACAGGCGGGAGGCGAAGAACTCCACTTCACCCGGATAACCCACCGCATCACCCCAGGCACCGAGCGCCCACAGGTCCGAGGCGTTGACCGATCCCTGGGCGTATTCCTTGACGGTGATGGGCGCACCCGCTGCGGGAGGCTCAAGGAAAGTGATCGTGTGCGCGGTGTTGTCGATGTTCCAACCCTGGGCCATGTCAGTCCTTCACCGCGATCATGTTGTGGGTTGAGATGTAGCGACCCGGCTCTCCGCCAGCGAGGTAGTTGTGGTCGCCCGTGTCGATCTTGGCGACGAGATGCGTTCCGGCATCGGTAACGGAAACGATCTGCTCCCAGGCCACAACGCCATCATCCCCACCGCAAGGAAGGGACAGACCCTCAAGTTCATCGCCAAGCACATAGCCGCGCTCGCGCGTCTCGCAGCGCGTCGCCTTGGAGAAGACCAACCATGCGCCAGATTCCGACTCAGCACGCCAGCATGGCTCGTAGGCGATGTTGAAGACCTTCGCCATGTGGACGGTTGCCTTCAGGTCCGCATGGTCAATGCACAGCACCATCCGTCCATCGGCCTCTCCCGCGAGGAAGCCGCCTGGCATGTGCATATCCACGGCCACACAGTTGCTTACCGGCCCGGTAGGCTGAGGCTGGTAGTTCGGATTGGACTGAGTTGGCGTGCCACCGATGGTGACAGCGTAGAGAGACGTGTTGTTGGACACGTTGCCAGCGATGGGAAATGTCACCGTAGACCCGTCGCCCGTCAGCGTCCATGAACCACCAGGGCTTCCCACGCCACCCACGACGTTGAGCGGCATCTGCTTGGTGACCAGCGCGTTCACCGACGTCGGGCTGTTGTAGGCCGTGATCTTGGCTATTCCATAGCCCGAATCGATGTACGTCCAGGCCACGCCTACCGAATAGGTATTCGTACCGTCGTTGCGAACGTCGCCTGGTCCGTCCCACTGCGTGCCTTCATCGTGGGTCGGTGCGTTTCCTCCGGTAAGGAGGTAGCTGCCGCCCGTGGACACCTGGGTTACTTGGTAGGTCTTGCCTGCATTACGGCGGTAGGCTCCGACCCCAATACCCTTCTCGCCCGATGTCCAGGGTTTGATGGCGGAAAGGTTCTTGTTCTCTAGGTAGACGAACATCCCCACCATGTCCGACGTGAAGACGTTCGCATTGCAGGTGATCGTCACGTTGCCACTCACGCCCGATGACGCCATCTTCTTTGACTCGTCCGGGTTGACCGGCTGGAACGGCCCCTCGGCGGCGTCGTAAAGGTCGATGGAAAAGGTGTTTGCACTCGTGCGGGTGACGACCCGAGGCGGGTGGGAGACGTGCGTCAGGTACATCACGTCCGCCGACTGCGAGTAGGACACGTCCCAAATCTCAGCGGCTGACCACGGCGTGGGAATTTCAGCAGGAGACGCGCCATTCATCACCAGCGCGCCGTTGGCATAGAACCGCGCATAACGGTCCCCAAGCTCGACGACATAGTTCTGGTCGATGCTGAACTGGAAGGGGATGAGCCGGGATGCTGACGCGCCGCTCCACTTGGTCCGTGACACGAACCGGTGGCCGTGACGGTTGTACACCCCGCCGTAACTGGAGACGATCCAGTTCCGGCAGGTCTTGAGGCTGTTCGCGTAGCGCTGGAGATCGACGCGCGCGTACAGGCTCGGGCTGATTTCTCCGCCCGTGAATGAGGGTTGGACGATCTTCATCGGCAGGAGAGGGCCGGAGACTCGGGGCGGTAGTCGGAACCGGATTCGTTGGCAGAGCGGACATGCGCGGCGTTGAGCGCGGCGCGGTACTGCTGACCAGCCGCCTGCGCGGTGTTGATGCCAGTGGGCATGCCGTGGAACGGAGCGGCGATCTCACTCGCGATCAGCCATTCCAGCGCTGACAAGGCCAGCGGGTCGAACAGATTCAGGTCTGTGACGCTGACGACGTGAAGGCAGTACGCCTCCGGCATGTCGCACACGATGACCTTGGAAACCTTGGTGTCTGACTCCCTGTCGTTCATGATCTCGAAAGGCACCTGACGACGCACCCAGCCGCAGTAGTCGTCCCAGCCGTAGCCCCATGCGCCGTAGTAGCCGGTAATGGCCGAGCGCGCACCGCTGGCATCGACGATCTGCCGGACCATCAGGCAGTCCACCGGATAGGCGTACTTCTTCTGCCATCCCGGCGTGAGGTCCGTCGCCAACTCGGCAAGCGCCGTGATGCGGGTGGCGAAGTTCCATGGGAAGTCGGTCAGCAAACGCTCCACGCACACGTCGAACCACGTCCGGTAGAGGTCACCCTCCTTCGACGATTCGAGAGGGTCGGCCATGAACTGGTCGATGCCGATGCGCGACAGCGCCCGGTTGAACGTTTCAATCGAGGACGTCATGGTCTATCCATGGGTGGAAGGGATGCAAAAAAGGAAGGCCCAGGTTTCCCCGGGCCAACCTTCCACTGCCGTGGCTGTTACGCGTTGCGCGCTTCGATTTCCTTCTCGATGGCATCGATCACGCCCTTCCGGGCCTTGCCATCCTGCTCGGCCTCCAGATGCTCGGCGAGATCGTCATCGGTGCACGCTTCGAGGTCCTCGACGATCTCGGGGATCGTCCTGTCGAGGAACTCGTTGCCTTCGTCGCTCCGTTCATCCTTGCCATCCACACGCTCCAGATTCGCGCCCGCCGTCGTGCCTTCTGGCAGGTAGACGGGCTCGGTTCCGGCAACATGCAGGGAGCCGTTGATGAACGAGGTTTCCAGCACCCGGTATGGAACCGGACTGAAGGCCACCTCTTTCTCACGGGGTGCCGCTTTCTTCGGGTTACTCATGGCTGAGTCCTCCTATCAGGCGTTCGGCGCGATCGGCTGGCGGTCGGCGTAGGCGCGATAAGCCTGGACATCCTTGGTCAGGAACGAGTTGACCTTGCCAGCGGTGCCCGTACCAACCACCGTGAACTGCGTGCCGAGGTACTGCTTGTAGCTACCCGGGGGCAGCTTTACGGCGTACTGGTAGCCCGCCACCAGCGACGCGACCGGAATGGCGATGGTCGTGGCATGGGTAACCGGGGCGGACTGGAGGCCCAACGTGGTATCGGAGACGAGGGCCGCCTGAAGCGAAGTGAGGCCGGTGAACGTGGTGTCCACCGAGACGACCCAGTATACGTCCTCGCCCGTGCCGATGTCGCGGGTCGGGTTGTCGGTCACAGGACCGAGGTCGATAACGTTGGTCGAGATCGCCGTGGCGGTGACCGCCTGTGCGTCCGACATTTCGAGCAGTGCGTCGAGAATCATGGGGTATACCTCTGAATGGAGATGCAGGAACGAGCAGCGCCGGGCGACCCGGCGCGCTCATGCGGGCGATCAGGTCACGCGTGCTTCCGTGTTGAGCAGCGCATCGGTGCGGCGGACCGGTACCTCGGACGCCATCAGCACCCGCTTGCCGTACAGTTCCTCGACGGTCAGGGTCGAGCCCTTCACCGCGTTGACCTGCTGCTGGCGGAGGATCGAGCGGATGGTCCGGTTCATGTAGAACACCGGACGGACGCCGTTGAGGCTGTGGATACGCTCCAGGGCCTGCGTCATCAGGTTGATGAGCTTGGCGCCGGACGAGGCGTCGGTGACCAGCGTGGTGACATCGATGTTGGCGATGCGGACCACATAGCGCCAGTCCTTCAGCGCGATGCCGCACTTCCACTGGTAGTGATCGCGGTAGGCGCGGTACGGGTTGCCGTTGGCGTCCAGCACCGTATCCAGGCCCAGGTCTTCGTGCTGGAGGCCAGCGCGCGAGCCCTTCGGGTAGATGCCAGTGATGGTGTTCGGGCTCCAGCCGACGAGCCAGATGGACGTGTTCGTCGATCCAGTGCCGCCCGCGTCGATCACGTTGTCCTTGTTCTCCGCGCCGCCAGCCGTGGTCGGTACATCATCGAAGCGCGGAGCCAAACCAAGGAAGGATTCCGGCGTGGCGACCGAGTTGCCGTAGAACAGCGTGGTTGCCATGGTCTGGTTCATCGACTCGATGAACGCGGACGATTCGCTCAGGCGGAAGTCGGACTCCAGACCATTGAGTTCGGCGAGATCCTTATCCACGTCGGACCAGGCTTCGAGCATGGCCGTCGCTTCGTCGATCTGCGCCGTGGTTGACTTGCTGCGCGGAACGCCCTGGTTGAGCTTGCGCCAGGCGGTAGCCGGGAGGCCGGTGCGGACGGTCACACGATGGCCGGTGGGCAAGTTGCCCTCCTGCCACGGCATGTCATCGAGGATTTCGTTGTCCTGCGACAGCATCTCCGCGATCTTGGAGGTCTTGCCGTCCGGGTCGATACGCTTGGCGACGTCAAGAAGCGTCGGCATGCTTGCACTGAGGGTTGCCATGGGTGATTACCTCTGAGGCTGTGAAGTGGGGTGGTCGAACAGGACCGATGCCGGCGACTTGCCACTCGTGCCGCCACCCGAAGGCGCGTTCACGAAGGTGTCGTCAGCGATGGCTTGGCCGATGCGATGGAAGGCGCGGACGATCTCGGGGTGATTCCCGAAGCCCGACGTGTCCATCAGTTGCTTGAGCTCCGGCGTGCCGAAGCGGTCGAGGGCCTTCTTGGCGGTGGCTACGGTGGCGTCGAAGTTCGCGCCGCCGAGTTCCTTGTCGTTGCGGACTGCATCGGCCCACTGGGCCACCTGCGATTGGTGTGTCTCCGCCTGCTTCGCCTCGATGCGCTGTGCGAGCTTCACGCCGAGCGGGATCAGCTTGTTCGCCTGGTCGTTGTCCAAGTCGAACTCGCGCGCGATCTGCTCGAACTCCGCCGTCGTCTCGGGCTCCAGCTGGAAGCCTTCGGGGACGGATAGCTCGTACTTCTCGGGGGCCTTGGGTGCGGTCTTATCGCCATCCTTCGGCTTTCCATCGCCTTCCGGCTTGTCGCCTTCCGGCTTGGCATCGGGTGTGGCAGGGGTTTCGGTGTTGGCAGGTTTCGCGTCTCCCGCGGGCGGGGTCTGCGTTTCCGGCGTTGCATCGGCGGCCGCTGTCGTGTCGGTGGTCGCGGCGGGGTTCTGCTCAGCCATGGAACTTTCTCCGGGCATAAAAAAACCCGCCGAAGCGGGTTGGGTTGGGTTGGAGGGGTCACTGGTCCGAGCCTGGCTCGGGTTCGGGTTCATCGTCCGGCATGCGCTCGGCCATCATTTGCGCGAACTGGCCGGGCACGATCTTCATGATCTCGCCGAGGATGGTTGTTCCCACCGCGCGCTTACCCTCGCGGAAGAACGTCTCGCTGGATCCAGTGAAGGTCGTTTCGAACACGTTGCAAAGCGTGAGATACCTGCGGGCATAGCGACGGAAGGCAGGAAGCTGCATGAGTTCCTTCACATCCTTCAACTGCGCACGCTCGATCCTCTCAGCGCGTTCCTGCTCGCGCTTGCGGTCTTCCTCGGTCTGTCGCATCAGCGGCCCGCGTTAGCCAGCGCGAGAGCGCCTGGACCTGCCTGCTCAGCGAGGCCACCAAGGACGGATGCGGGGTCCACCGTGGCCGAGCCTGCCGCCTTGGCCGCGTCGGCGTACTGCTTGACGGCAGGAGCCATGGCTGCGGCTTGCTGCATCTGCTGCTGCTGCTGACGAGCCTGACGAAGTTCGGCAACGCGGTCGTCTGAGACGACGATGGCGGGCGGGACGCCGAGGTCGGCACCGTACTCGTCCGCGGCCTGATCGGTGTCCAGCTTGTCCAGCGCAGCCGGGTTGAACTTGGCCAGTACCGCGATGAACTGCACGTAGCGCTCGATGGAGCCCGTCATGAGCACCTTCTGAGCTTGGGCAAGGATCGAGATGTAATCGATCTTCAGCGCGACGCCCTGAAGTTCCTCGGGCGGCTCGGGGATGAGCCCGCGGTCCAGCATGACGCCGAAGGTGCGGTCGATCAGGGGATCGAGCAGTTCCGTGTTCAGGCGCTCGACGACCGGGCCGAGAGCCATCAGCTTCTCTTCCCGGATCTGCGACACCTCGTAAGCCGTGCGGTTGGGCGCATCGGGCTGGGAGATCATCAGGAACAGGTCGGCGTAGTACGCGTCGCGAATCCGCTTGATGATGTCCTTCTTGTCGATGAGAGCGCCCTGGTAGTCGGGCTTCACCTCGTAGACCGGACGGAGGCCAGCACCGCCAGTCGCGAGGTTGTTCACGAAAGTGACAGAACCCGGCAACGTGCTGATCGAGGCGTTCTTGAGTTCGGCCGGCCCCTGGAGTTGAGGGTCCACATGCTTGTCCACCGCCATGGCGAACTGCTTCTCGCGGACCTGCAAGGTCTTGGCGTCGCCAATGGCATCCATGCCGCAGGACGACCCGTAGATGTCCTCGCCGAGCACGTCCCAACGCGGGGCCATGAAGGGCTTGGTGTCAAAGCCAGATTCGCTCAGGAAGCCCTCGGCACCCTTGCCGCACTCCCAGTAGCAGGACGACCACGGCTTGTTCTTGGAATCAGCCTTACCATATTCCCGTTCGGTGTTAGGGCACACCATGTGTGCGATATCGACCGTCGCGTCACGGTTGCCGGCGAGGTACTTGGATTTCAGGTCGGGGCTGAGCTTGTCCTCGCCCCACTTGTCCACGACCTGGCGGACCGTCATGCGGATTTCGCGGTACAGCGTGTCCACATCACGGCGGTGGTCGGTCGCGATCCAGTAGGTGCCCACCGTCAGCGGGTAGAACCGGATGATCTGCTCGTCGTCAGGCTCGGCCCACAGCGCCGCGGTGCCATAATCGGCCAACTCACGGTAGATGTTCGGCAGGACGCTGTAGATGTTCGACCGGGCCAGGACGTCGCGGATGCGGACCTCGACCTGAAACAGCCACTGCTTGACCGCCGCAATCTCCATCATTGCCGGGTCGGGCGTCGTGATGCGGAACCACGGCCGTGACTGGCTGGTGTTGCCGGACATCATGCCCGCGGAGCATGTCTTGCTTGCGATGGTGGCGGCACCGTTGATGATGCGGAAGCCCTTCTTGCCGCCCTGGTTCTGCTCGGACAGCGACCAGCGGCCGGAGCGCGGCGAGATGAACTGCTGGATCTCGCGCCAATGCGGCTCCCAGGAGCTACGGTCCGTCTTCATCGCCGTCACGCGCTTCTTGTACCGCTCGAACTTCGTCTCGCGGGAAGCCATGGAGTCAGCCATGGTCAGCCGCCAATCAGCGTCTTGGACGACGAGGTGGGCAGCCCGGCGCCGCTGCCCCCCGTGACGATGGTCGATTGCTGGCCGGTCGATGCCTGCAAGCGGCGACGCTCGTTGGCCGAGTCGATGTTCGACTGGTCGCTGATCGCCTGCGAGGGCTGCACCACGGGAGTGATAGCGGCCGTCTTGGGCGCGCTGGGTGTACCGCTACCAAAGCACATTAGCCGAGGCTCCTGAAGGGGTCGTAGTCTTGGACAGCCGCAGAGGCACGCGCCGGAGCGCGCCCCACCTTGGGTGCCACGGGGAAAGCGAAGGTCAGGGCCAGGGCGTCCGCCATGTCAGGCGAGCGTCCCAGGCGCTTCTTGATGTCTTCCTTGGGCTCAATGAGCAGCTTGTCGCCCTTGAACGCGTAGGTCGGCGTTGTCAGTTCGGCGATCAGCGAGGGGATCTTGGGCAGTGCACCACCACCCTTGACCCATTCCGCCATCTTGAACCACATCTCCGCGCGCTTGTTCGCGTAGCCGGGCTCCGTGGCTGACGAGGCGAAGTGGACCCCAATCGGGCTGTGGCCCAGGTTGATCAGCTGGTCAATCCAGCCGCCACCAAAGCCGCCCGTGTTGTCCACGAACTCTGCGTCACTGCCCCAATCGTTCTTCTTCGTCGCGACCCTGGCCGCACCTTCTATCGATCTCGCATTTCGCATCACGATGGGCGTGAACGAGGCCAAGCCCTGGCGCGGGAAGATCACGCTTGAGTCATCGCCCTCGCGAGCCACGTCCACGCCGAGCACTTTCGCCGCGAACGAGTAGTCGTCCTCGCGATAGTGCCGCTCCATGGCCGCGTTGACTTCCTCCACGCCGAGCAGCGACCGGAAGCCCGAGGGCGGGAACAGTCCGAGGATTGTCGCCATCACCCACGGGTTATCCCGCCCGTAGGTGTCGATCATCTCCTGTGCGTGCTCAGCCGAGACACGAGGCGTCCGCTTCGGGTCGGCCGGGTCCGCAGTGATCGTGATGATGTCCCACGTCGCCGCGCTGTGGACGCACGACTCGTAAAGCAGGCCGTCCGTGCTGGTCGGGTTGCCTGCCTGCGCTAGAAGCGCATCGGTCGGCATGCCCGTGAAGATCTGTTGCGCCGCCTTACCCACCGCCGTGGGCATATCGCCGCTCTCGTCCAAGAGAATGAACGGGAACTGCGAGTGCAGGCCGGACAGAGCGCGTCCAATAGCCTCCGTGTTGGCGTCCTTGGCGAACGACCTTGCCGAGAGGAACCACGTCTCCGGGTGGTCGTTGGCGTAGATCTTCTCCTTCGTCCATGTGAAGGCGGCTTTCAGGAACGGCGAGCGTGACTGCCACTTGGACAACTCAGCCCACAGGTTGTCCTTGAGGTTGTCCGCGGTAATCGACAGCGCCGCACCCTTGGGATGCTCACCCGGTGCAGCAAAGCACGACAGCCGGTGCCAGCCAGCCCAGGCCATCATGGCCGACTTACCCGGGCCCGTGCATGCCTTCATGCAGAGCTTGCGCTTCGGGTTCGTCTCGCCCCCAAGGAACGCCAGCGCGTCTCGCTGCCAGGCGTCCGGCTCTACCTCAAAGTTGTCACGGACAAAGCGGACCGGATCGAGGCGCCACTGCCTGATCCGGTCCTGCGCTGCGGAGAGGCTCACTCGGCTTCCGAGCCCTTTACACCGGCTACCAGCGATTCGAGGGTGAGGTTGCCGCTGTGCTCCATCTCACGCTTGTCGCGCCACAGGTCCGGTCGGCGGTTCTTCAGCCAGAAGATGCAGGCCGTGGTATCGGGAGCGACGTGCTCAATCACTGGAGTCCGAACCACCTCGCCCTGGAATTGGAATACCTTCTCGGACTCGAAGCTATAACCCACGGCGCGCTGGAACAGCGACCGCTCCACGCGCTCATCCGGCTCCGTCTTGCCGATCTTTAGGGCAGGAACTAATTCAGGATGAAGTTGCTTCCACTTGCGGAAGCCGCGCTCCGTGATCCCGAAGAACTGGGCAATCTCAAGCTCGGTCGCGCCAAGGGCAGCCAGCTTTTGGGTCTGCTCGACGTACTCGGGCTTGAAGGTGGACGGGCGTGCCATATCAGCCGTACATCCTTTCCTTGCGCATCTGGCAAATCTTCCCCCATACGTGCTCGACCAATTCCCCTAGATATTTCGTCTCTGCCACCGCCGTGGACCCATCGGGCCAGTAGTAGAACCACAAGGAGCCACTGGCATTCATCCGGAGCCTGGGCTTGGGGATGTCTTCAACGATGCGGAGGTAGGCCATATCAGTTCAGCGTCTTGCGCTTCAGGTGCTCGGCCTTCATGGCCTGGAAGTCATCCCACATACGGTCGTACTCGTCTTTGGCCAGGTCGGGCTTGAACTGGCGAGCGATGTCGAACCACTCGTCCTTGGTGTACTCGTCCAGGCGGGTCATGCCGAGGGATTCGAGGGCAGCATGCCCCCTTGGTTGTACCAAGCCATCTTGAGTTCGAGCAGCTTGGTCAGGTTGTTCAAGTCGCTCAGATCGAATGCCCGGGTAATGGCGCGCTCGATCTGGTCGGAAATATCGGTGGAGTTCGGGTCAGTCATTGTCCTGCTCTCTCGCCCATCAGGGCTTCTTGGAGGGCGTCACGCTGGGCTTGGCACTGTCCAACGGCACGAAGAATTCGTCCGACACTTTCTTCACGTAGTCGGTCTTCTCCATCAGCGCGCTGTCCAGCGCCGGCAGATGACACTGCGGCGGAACTGGCTTGGCAGGTTGCCCACTGGTCGCGCAGCCTGCGATTGCCAGCAGTGAGATCGGCCACAGCCTTGTCAGCGGCTTGTTTGGCATCGTCTTTACCCTTCTGGTAGCTGGACGCCGCCTTGGATAGAGCCTCGGCTTGTCCCTGTTCTGCTAGGCGCTGAGCCTTCTCGGCATCCGCTCGCTTCGTCTCAAGGTCTGCACGGGCCGTGTCCCAGGCGCTTGTTGCCTTGGCAAGATCGCGCTCTCCGGACAGGTGAGCCACGTAGTAGCCAGCACCGAATAGAGCGGCCGACACGCCTAGATAGGCGATGAGTTTCAGGTTCACGAGCCATCTCCTGACGAGCGCAGGCCACGGCTATTACCGAACAAGTCACCCACCACTGCGCCGGCGTTACCGATGAGCGCGCCCACCATGAGATTGAGCATGTCCTTGTTCTCAGGCGGCACCTTGAACTGGAGCAAAGCGGCTCCCAGGAGGCCCATCAGGAGCCATACGAGGATGGCGATCCCGGCTTTCAGTGCTCGGGCATCGCGCATCGGGTTCACCACGTCAGGCGGCCAGTGAGGGAGGCTCAGTGCCGGTCCGCATCATGCGAGCGAGTTCCAGCACGCGCCGCTTCTCACCGTCATCCACAGCCTTCTCAGGCCAGCGGGTCATCAGCAAAGCATCCGCGGCATCATCCCAGTCCTGGCGGTCCACAGCGGTCCACAGCGGCTTGCACTCAAGAAGGGGCTGTAGCCGTATCGCCAGGGCGACGTGGGCCAAGACGGAAAGCCGGACGCCATTCAACTGGGGGTAGATCGCCGTGCGCGTCCTCAGCATCCCGACAAACCGGGATAGGTTCTTCTCGGCCATCCTCAGCATCTCGCCTTGCTCGACCACGCGAGTGGCCGCGATCCGCTGGAAGTCGGACAAGTCCCGGTCCCCAGCGTCCGCGAGAGCACCGAGGAATGGCGCATGCAAGGCGATATGTCGTAAGGCAACAGTGATCGCCTCGGCCTCGGTGGCTTCGACGCGAGCAATAGCCTCATCCAGTTCCACATCGCGTTCCGTCACTTCACACCGGCCGCTCAAACAGGTCGCGCTCCAACTTCCGGCGAGCTACAAGCCCTGGAAGCTTCTTCTTGGCGGCGTACACCCACCGGTCGAACTCCTTGGCTGCTCCGGCAAAATCGCCTTGGTTCAGCAGTTTCAGCAGGGTCGATCCCCTGAAATTTGCCTGCCCGATGTTGAAAGCCAGGCTACACAGGGCGTCGAACTGGTTCTGGTTTAGCTTGACCGTGACCAAGCGGTTGACCGCATCCGCAGCTTCGGTCATGTCCTCGACTAGTCGGGCACTAGCCTCATCCGGCGTGATGGTCATGCCCTTTGTCACGCCATGCGTACTGCCGTAGCCAATCGTGTAGGGCTCACCGCCCGTGCCCGGGTCGGGGTACGCAGACAGACGCAGCCCTTCGGACGCCTTGACCACGTTGTAGGCGTTAGCGCTGGGCTTCATCAGTGTTCCGAATAGGTGCCCGCCCACCGAGCAGGGGAACAGGGTGAGCGGGCGGGGCGTTCCCGCGGCGGGAACAAAAAACCCGGCGCATGGCCGGGTCGGGTGGGCAGCGTGCCCACATACACAGATTGCCCGAAAATGTGGGGGTGATGACATCCCCCACTTGTCGTTATGCCACTGCCTGCCGGAGCCGATCATGCGCAGGACCGATGACCTCGTTACACAGGCCTATGGTCCACTCGTAGACGGGTGCCCAAACCACGGAGTAGGTCTTCTTGTCCCGGTCGATCATCTGCGCGCGCTGGCGGTCGCTGACCTTCTGCTTGCCCGATCCCTCGCAGGCCGAACAGGCAGTGATGAGCCCGGCGTCATCCCGCACATGGCCCAAACCATGGCAGGACTGGCAGAGGCAGGACGAGCTCATCTCCGCCAAGACAGCCTTGCGAATGGCGGCGTAGCAAGAGTCCGGGCCAAGCCTCGGCCACATGCGCGCGCGCGCGGAGTCGAGTTTGGCGACGGCTCGATAGCGGTCCGATGGCGTCTCGGCCATGGCCTGGAAGATCTGCGCGTTGACCAGCCGATCCATGCGAGCTCGCCATTCTGCAAGCTGGGCCTCCATGAGAAGGCGGTCCAGTTCCTTGGCGGACAGCTTGGCTCCATCGGGCCACCACAGGCGGCAGACGAGCTCGCGCCCCAGCCCCTCGGGGACCATGGCAATCGCCGCGGCAACATCCTGCGGCGTCAGTTCGGGGATGCCGCCCCTGCCCTGCTCGTACCGCTGGGTGGACGGGTTGAGTCGAGCTAGCAGTTTTCCGACGTGCATATGACCCCCTGCAATTTCACATGGTCAGGTTCAAAACTCAGCCCCGGCACCGTCAGGCAGCGGGGGAATGACCGATGCGGCTGGTCGCAGGCGACGCGGTTCCAGCCTTCGACGCGATGGGCACAGTAAGCGCAGCCACCCGCGGCTCGAACCTTGGCGGCCAACTCAGCGCAGCCAAGGCGATCGGCAAACATCTCGGGGCGGGAGAGCTCACCCACGGCGCTTCCTCCGCTTCATCTCGGTTGCGATCTTGTCGAGCCTGCCTTGGGCTTCCCGCTGGACTTTGAGCCAGTGCTGCTGGCTTTGGAAAAGTCCGAGGTCGGAACGGTCTTCGTACCCTGTTGCCGGTACAGGGCGATTCGAGCCCGGTCGCGGAGGAAGGTGCGAACCTCGTCCTGTGCCTCCGCTGGTAGGGCGTCGATCATCGGACCCCACTCCCGTAGATCCGGTTGCTGCCTCATGATCCGCAGGGCGTGGTGTAGGTGGTAATGCACGCTCATGCACGTGGCACCTCCAGTGCAGTTACCGCGACGGCCAGGGCCGCCCATGCGTGGGACTTCACGCCATAGGTCGGCCCTGGGTTCTTCTTCGTCCCCTGCGGCCCCAGCTTGTCGATGAGGGCCTGACGGATGTTCCCGTCCTTGGCGCGTGGCGAGCCACAGAGGTGCATCTTCACGTCCTTTCGGAAGATCAGACGCACTTGGTCAGGTAAGTGAAAGGCCTGCTGGAAGCGGCCGATCCAGCGCACGGTATCGAACACCTCGGCACCTACCGGCATCCCGTAACTGGCTACCATCTCGATAGCCAGATCGGGGCAGGTCCACCACCGAATGCGCTGGATGACCTGCTCATTCGGCATGATGTACGAGGCGTGGACTCGACCGGCATCGAACTCAATAACGCCTGATTCCGTCGTGCCTGGGTCGATAGCCAAGATCATGCCGGCCTCCTTCAGACCGTGAGGCTGTCAAGAAGATGGCCCAAGCGCTCGTCAATATCCGTCACGCGGTCACCTGCCCGAAGAATGTTATCGACGATGGGGCTCGCACCTACCGCCTGGGGCTTGGCTGACGACTCCCCCTTCTGCCCTGACGAAAGGATGGGGCGAAGGCGCTGCTCCAGACGTGCAACAGTTCCTTCGACGTTCTCCAGCATCCCCGAAAGTCGAATCAGGGAGGATTCGGCCGGGGAATTCTGTGTGATTTGCGGGATTGCTTCGTTCGCGTTTGCAAGGTTCATGGTCTTTCCTCGGTTATGGCTCATGCGAGCCTTAGTTTTCCGGCCCTGATGAGCCGGTCATGGGTGATGACAATGGCTCGGTCCATAAGCGCTCGACGCTCATCGCGACTCAGGTTCTTACCGTTGTCGATCTCGTAGTGTTCAGGTGTGCAAAGAGCCGCCGTCATCCACGGAGCCGACTTCTGCCCCATGCCTCGGTCCTGATTGCTATGGGCAACTTGGATGCCGTAAACGCCGCACAGGGAGCACGTTTCCAGTGAGGCAACGGCCTCGAACCACTTGCGTTCGGTTGCGGTGGTCATGCGTGCTCCGAGCCCTGAAGTCTGCGCAGTAACTGCTCACGAGCCACATCCTCGCGAAGTTCAGCGATGGTCATATGCGCTTTCTCCACTCGCTTCGCCCACTGCCAAGAGGCGAAAACGTAGCCGAGGATGCCTCCATCGATTAGCAAAACGATCACGTCAACCATTGGGATCGCTCCACTGAACCTGTCGCTCAGCACCGAAGGCGAACATCATCTCGATCACGTCCATGCACTCCGGCACCGTGAGCCCGCGGGAACTGGCGCCGAGGACGATGAAACCTCCGTCGAAGCCAGGCACCACCCGCTGCTCTTTTCGGTATGCAGCGACAAACATGTGCCGCCAGTCGTCCTTGGATAGCATCTGGCCGTGCCATTCAACCTGCTCGGCCAAGTCACCACACATGGCGTTCAACTTCCGGTTCTGTTCAAGACTTCTCCGCGACTTGAACTCGTCTATGGTCACCATCACCGGCTTGTCGTGCTGTAGGTACTCGCACACCTTCTTCCATGCGAAGTCCCAGCGATTGGGCGCATTCTCTGGACGGAGGACGACGGCTTGGGCGGTCATGGCTGGTCGTCCTTTCGTGCGTTGTAGTAGGCAAACAGCCCAGCAGCGACAGCCCATGCCAGCCACATGCAATCCCAGTAGGTCATGACCGCACCTCATTGCACCCCAAGCAGCGGAGATAGGACGAGCCGTCCTTGCGGTGCGCCTTGGCCCACTCGTGGCCGTGGCGAAGGCAGATGAGGGCTCGGGTTAGGAGGAAGCTGAGGATCATGCCGCGACCCCGTTCATCTGCTCGTTGTAGACGAAGACCAGCGCCTCAGCGATGTCGAGGGACGTTGCGGCGTCGTTGAAGGTGCCGGCGACCATCGACGGGTAACGCGATGCCATTAGGGCGGCCCGTGGTTCGTCAGCAGGCCGGATGAAGACACGGCCGTGATGGTCAACCAGCACGACGTGCGGACCGTACGTCGCAATGCGGCGCTTGACGGCAAGACCCGCAAGGCGGGGTTCTCTGCCGATGCCGACGCTTCCGCAGGATTCCGGAAGAAGAGTCTTGTAGTTGGTCATGAGGCGTCCCTCTGGCCGCGGTGGCTATTCCAGTCGAAGGCGACTATGGCCCCGTTCTCGCGGAAGCGATCCATTACCCGGTCGCCTAGGAATTCGGTCAGTTCGTCGCCGGTAAGGTTGCTGATGAGGATGGTTGAGCGGCAGTTCTGATAGCGCTCGTTGATGATTTCGAACATGAGCATCTTCTCGTGCTCGCTACCAAGCTGGGCTCCCACTTCGTCGAGGATCAGAAGCTCCGGCTCCATCAGCTCGGCCATCGCCTTTTCCTCGGTCCGCGTGCTGTCCTTTCGGTATGTCTCCTTGATGTGCCGGAGCGCCTGTAGGACCGTCATAAACAGGACTGGCTTGCCCATGTGAATGAGTGCATTCGCGATGCCGCAGGCGATGTGAGTCTTTCCGGTGCCGGGCTTGCCAGCCAGGACCATGCTCGGACCGACAGTGGCGCTGTCAGCGAACGTCTCGACGTAGCGAGTGGCTATCCGTAGCGCGCGGCGCTGGCCGTCATTGGTCGCCTTGTAGCCTTCCAGCGTCCGGTCCAAGAACCGCAGGGGAATCGCACTGCGACGGAACAGTTGGTCAATGCGCTCCTGCTTCCGTCGCCGGGCCTCTTCCGCTGCGCGAAGCTCTTCACGCTCCCGGCGTTCTTCCGAGCACTTCGGGCAGTTCATCGTGATCGGCGGAAGGCCACCGCCCATAGCCACCTGCTTGGCCTTATATGGGCCATGCTTCTCGCACTCGGCGTCGATGACCCGAGCGATGGGCTCAATGCGTTCCGGTTCGGAGGAAGTCTGGGAGTTCATTGTCAGGGGTTCCGTGGTAGGTCTTGTCGGCGAATCGCTGGGCTATGGGTGGTTTCACGTGCGCTTGGTTCGGCGGGTGCACTGGATCAAGCCATCGCTCGCCGTTGAGGTACGTGGAGCCGTGAGGGATGTACTTGCCGTCCTGCTCCGTCCACCTCGCGCTTTTCGCTTGAAGGGCCAGGGCACTGAGGATCTTGGTCAGCAGTTCGGCGTTCGGCTTGAGCTTGTTCCAAGCCTTCACTGCATCCTTCCGTCCATCCTTCCGGGGGTACGCTGCCCAGAACTCATCGAATCCATCCGCAGGCGCGTCCGTGCTGGTGGATGCTTTCTTGGTGGATGCTTTTAATGGTGGATATATGGTGGATTGGGTGACATGGGTGTCACCCGTCTCTGTCGCGGATGTCACCCGTCCTGTCACAGATGTCACCCGTCTACCTGCTTCATTTGTCACCCGTGACTTTTTGTCACCCGTGACACTGGCGTCACCCGTCTCGATTGCTTTGACGTTGATTCGGTATTGCCTGGTCTGTCCGGGGGCACCACCAAATTCGTTGCCGATCACGTCTACCCAGCCTTCTTCAATCAGGCCATGAACGACCCGCTTAGCCTGCCGCTCGCTGATCGAAGCGCGCGTAGCGAGGGCCCTCATCGACGGGTGGCAACTGGTGCCCTCGTCATTGGCCCAATCACACATGGCAAGCAGAACCATCTTGCGCGTGGCAGGCATCGCCAGCTTCCAGACGGCGTTCATCAACCCAATGCTCATTGCTTACTCGACCACCTTCCACAGCGTGACCGGGTGCATGTGGCACGCCTTTCCCTCGGCCTGGGTGTAGTTCACCTTGCAGATGCGCCCCTCCCGCGCCAGGCGCGTCAGGATCGATCCCCATGCGCGGTCGTCGGTCGGTTCCTCAAGGCCGTTCCGATAGGCCCATGCGCGGATCTGCTCCGCGGTAAAGGTGCGCTTGATCCGATGGAGGAACTTGCGCGCCTTGAGGCAGGCCCGGTCGGACCATCCGGCATTGCGGTGGTCGGCGTGGGATGTAGCGCGAGCCATGCCGGCGTCGCGGCCTATGCGGCCTTGGTTGAGCTTGAGTACGGCGTTCATGCGGCGTCCCTCGTTAGGGCCCTCTGGCCGGTTGGGAAATTCGGCCTTGCGAAGCGGCCAAAGTGGTCCGAAGCTGCCTTGTCATACGCGCGAGCGGCTTCCTCGGGCGTTGCGAAAACCCCGATCTGGATCTTCTTTCCGTTGGTTGTGATGCGCGCTGCGTAAACGTCCTTTGTAAGGCGATGGAGAATGCTCACGCCTTTGAATCCGGTTTTTGAACGGCAGGAAAGCTTTCGATTGCGTAGGTTCTCGGTATTGGTGCAGACACGAAGGTTGCATCGCCGGTTGTCGAGAGTGTCGCCATTGATGTGGTCGACACACATTCCCTCTGGCGCACCTACGATCAGCCGATGAAGCCGCACCCCCTGACGACCGAAGGACTTGGAGACGGCATAGAAATACCCGTCATATCCGCTTTTCTTTGCGTACCACTTAGCTTCGAAGACGCAGCTTGGGGCGTCGTCGTCGACTATCGCCTCAAGACCATGCGTCAGTGGGATAACCTTCATTCGTTGCTTCCCCTGTTCAGGGCCCTCATGGGCACTACGTTGGATCGGTGCTTCCGTACGACGAAGTGCTCCTGAATCTGCTCGCGCGCCAAGCGGGAGACGGCTTCCTCAAGGGTCAAGCCGTGTTGCAGCGCATATGCCTTAACCCGAGCGTTCTCGGATGGCGTTAGATCGATGGCGTGTTCATGCCGCACAGGGCCTCCAAGGGGACTGCAATGGGACCTTCAGGCGGCGATGCCGTGCGCGGTACGCTTCTCCAACGCTTCCAGGCGTTCCAGTACAAGGTCACGAAGGAGAACCGCGGGCTGCGTCTTGTTGATGCGCGCCAGGGCGTCTACGAGGTCACGCTCGTCCTCGTTCAGACGGACCTTGATGACCTTGTTCCTCAGGTGGGTCGGTTCGGCGTACATCGATGAATCCTTTGGAGGCTCGTGTGGATATGAATGGGGAAACGGAAAAAGGCCGCACTGACGAATCAGGCGACCTTGCGTTTTTGCTTCGTGGTGCTGTTGACAGGAACGTTGTAGCCGGTGACGGATCCGCGCTTGTCGCGCGTCCACTCGACGCCAGGGCATACTTCTTCGCAGCGCAGGACTCCGTTCGAGGCGGCCTCGATGAGCGGCGCCCGGTCGACGGGAATGCCCTGCCGCTGCCACTTATAGATGGCCTGCGGAGAAATAGAGACGCCCTGGACGGTCAGGGCCTGAGCCAGACCGGAAGGGTTCTTGAAGTGCGCCATCAGCAGTTGGTAGCTCATGGACGCGATTGAACCACAGGTTGCATTACGTGTCAAACCCGTGGTTGCTTCGGCTCAACCTACGGCGGCCTCACACTCTCAACCTATGGTTGAAGTCTCTGACGATCACGTTGGCCCGAACCTCGATGCCCTCATACGGCGGTCGGGTAAGCAAAAACTTGCGCTTGCAACTCACCTCAATGTGAGCGAGCAGGCAGTCCAGAAGTGGATCAAGAAAGGCACCCTGGCCAGGGAGCACATTCGTGCTATCTGCGAATTCCTCGGCTGCTCGGCCGATGAGCTTCTTGGACTTTCCCCGATCAGCGGCGAGCCCTCACGGCAGGTATCGCCATCTGAGACTGCCGAGGGCTACCTTCGCTTCCAAGTCATGGGAGAAGGGGGCGCAGGGCCGGGCATGATCAACAATGAGCGACCGGAAGTCCTTCAGGAGGTTGATCTAGCCGAATGGAGCGTCAGAAATGCCTTGGGGCGAATGGTTTCGCCCTCCCGCGTGAAGCTCCTGACAGTACGTGGAAACTCTATGGCGCCGAGGATAAAGGACGGTGACGTGGTGTTTGTAGACGTGCATGACACAGCGATCATGGATGGCGGGATATTCGTTTTCGTCATGCATGGGCAGGCCATCGTCAAAAGGCTCGATGTCCGCTCGGACGGATTTCACATAGTCAGCCTGGCTGAACCAGGCAACCCAGATGTCATTGACCCGGACCACTTCGAGGCGGTGACCATAGCTGGACGCGTACTCGGTGCGATCCAGTTGCGCAGCGCAAATGAAGTCGCTTACGGATAACTAGGAGGGGATGGAATGCTTAGAACGATTGCGGTGCTTTGCCTTGCTGCGCTCGCTGGTTGTGCCTCTAACTCTGGCGTGGTGCGTATCGGGCCAGACACATACATGGTGTCCAGGCAGGCGGCCACTGGATTCATGGGGTTAGCCAAGATCAAGGCCAAGGCTTTTGGTGAAGCCAACGACTACTGCACCAAGCAAGGAAGGGTCGCCCAGGTGACCCACACAGAGGATTCCCGTCCACCTTACATTCTAGGGAACTACCCGCGATCTGAGATCCAGTTCATGTGCCTAAGCCAGAATGATCCCGAGATCGGAAGGCCAAAGGCACACGCCGAGAACTGAGCACAGGAGGCTATGTCCTCCCCACGTGGGCGGGATTCTTCCGCCGAGCGGGCGACAGTCATAGATGGCACCCCTCTTGCTGGATCCTTGGCTCCACCAGCAAAGCAAAGGACCGTGCCATGAATCGAATTGCGCTCTGCGCTCTCGCTGCCGCCATTGTACCGCTGACGGGCTTTGCCCAATCAGCTTATCGAAGCTCTTATAGCCACCAGCCCTTTCGTAGCTCCGCTTACTCGGCGCCACGGCAGCAGAGCTTCAATAACAGCAGTTATTCCACGCCGGTGCATGTAAGCGGCTACGTCAAAACGGATGGAAAGTATGTCCAACCGCACTATCGTTCGTCAGCCGATAGCAATCCGTACAACAACTACTCGACTAAGGGGAATACGAACCCTTATACGGGCCAGGAAGGTACTGTAGACCCATACGGGTACTGACGCTGAAGGTCAATATTTGACCACTGGCGTCACAGCAAGCCCCGCCTCGACGGCGTTTGCTTATGAGCCGATAGCCGAACGGGTTCACCTACGGCGCAGAGGCCGAATGTCGTCAGGTGAAAGGTAGCTCCAAAAACAACTTTTTAACACGTTGAGCACCAGGGAAAGTGCATGAATAATCAGATAGTTATTAAGGCGGATGGGTCGATTGAACACCACCCGCAAGGAGAACTGTTCGCAGTTCGCGAGGTGGAGGTTGACGGTATCCAGATGGGCGTCCTCAACGATGGGACGCCATACCTCACGGCTCGTGGCCTAGCCAACATGTGCGGAATCGACCATTCCGTCCTTGTGCGAATGGCGAATAACTGGCGAGAGGAATCGGAGAAGCCGAGGGGCCGGAAGATATCTCAGGTATTGGCGGCTCAAGGTCACGCTGGGTCGTCTTTATACCTGCGCACCATCCGTAACGGCACAGAGACACACGCATATACGGATGCGGTGTCGATGGCGATCCTTGAGTATTACGCATTCGATGCTGAGCAGGGCAATAACACCGTAGCTCTCCGTAACTATCGGATACTGGCCCGAGCATCATTCCGTAAGTTTATTTACGATGCTTGTGGGTATGACCCGAACCCAAGCATCTCTGAGTCATGGAAAAATTTCCAAGAGCGCGTTCTGCTTAATGACCAGGTGCCGCACGCCTATTTCTCTGTGTTCCGCGAAATAGCAGACGTGGTCATTCACATCATCCGCAGTGGCTGTTCGGTCGATGACCACACGGTTCCAGACATAAGCGTCGGGTTGACGTGGGGAAAGCACTGGACCGCTATCAGCGGAGATACGAAATATGGCGATCGCCAGAAACATCCTCATGTGTATCCAGAATGGTTTCCTCAAGCCGCGGTTAACCCAGTTGAAGCTTGGGTCTATCCACTATCAGCACTTGGCGATTTCCGCCTCTGGCTTTATGAGACGTATGTAACTACTAAGTTCCCGAAATACGTTCAAGGAAAGGTGGCGGAAGGCCGATTCTTGCCATCTTCAGCGAAGATACTCATCGAAGCGATGAAAAGACCGGAACTTCCATCTGGCCTTTGAACGCGGCCCGCTTCGGCGGGCCTTTTTATGCTACCTCCGGCACCTCCCCCACCCTAGCCAGCACCACCGGATCGCCGTACTCCCCGGCGTCCACGTCTGCTGTCTGAGCCCAGGCCAGCGCGCCGGCACACCCCTCCCCAAGCCTCTCGGCTCGGCCTACGGCCTGGCTTTCCGTGGAGCAGCCTACGGCCTCCATAGGCACCAGCTGGCCGCGTTTCCCGGCTTTGAAGCCCTGTACGAAGTAGATGGTCTCTTGCATGGCTGTTCTCCCTTGTGAGGCGGCCATGGTGAATCGTGGTGGTCGCAAAGGCTGCGAAATGCAAAAAGCTATCGATATGAGCTTGTCGATAGAAACAAACAATCAGTAACGCAACCGTAGGCAACAACCGCTGGTTGCACTCGACTTGAACCTGTGGTTTAATCTCTCTCAAGCCGGAACACCCCGGCAGGGAGCAGACCATGCACGCACCGATCATCACCGGCCACGACCACTTCAAGGCCCCGGAGCTTCCGGAGGCGCTGGAGTTCGACCTTGGTCCGGGCGACGCCGAGCTGGTTGCTCGCTGCGCCTCCGCTGTCTCGGCGCTTCGCCCGCAGCACACCCGGGACTCGCTGACGAAGGAGCATGAAGCCGCCGGCTTCGAGTTCGTGGGGGATGTCGTATGAAACCCGCCCTGGTGTTCCTCGTCCTTGGCTTCCTCGGTCGCGTGGTGGGGCTCGTATGAAGACTTCGCCCTGCTACGCATCCCACGCAGTGCATCACTACCTCGGCATGCAAGCCGAAGCCGAAGCCGCGCAGGAACGCCTCAACGCGCAGACGGCCGTGGAGCTTCGCAAGCGTGACACCTGGGTGGACGGCCTACAGGATCTTGCCGCCGCAGAGAGGCCGACGATTCCCTCGCCAATCATCGACGCGTTGATGGCTGGTGATACCGCCCATTTCGGCCATCTAGTCCACAAGTACATAACCGAAGACTTCGCCAAACAACAGGCGGAATCCGCTATCGAAATTCAGGACGAGGATTGGGCTAATGGCCGCTACGTCTAAGATCATTCCGTTCCCCGCCCCGTGCATCCGCATCTGCCGTGTTGTGAATGGCGTGACCGAATACCGCACGATTCCCGGCTCTTGGGAGGACTGCCCTCATGGTTGGTCTGTCTGCTTGCGTCGCGTGGTGATGAGGGTTGCAGCATGAACGCCGGAATGCCGCCCATGGCACACACCCCTGGACCTTGGCATGTCGTTGAGTGCGCTTCGCCGGATTGCTGGTGTGCACTCATCGAGGCTGATGTTGAGGATGTGGATGGCGACAAGACAATCATTTCGTCCGGCTCACTTCGAAAGCATAACGCGCTAGTCGTCGCGCAGGCGCCCCGGCTTCTTGAGTTGTGCATCAAGTTCAACAACCTCTATGGGCACCTATGGGATGTGGTCGATCCGGGTGGCTACGGAATGCTTAGCCCGGAAAGCGTTGCCAAGTACGACGAGCTTCACCGAGAGATGAATCGCGCCATAGCCGACGCGACAGGCAGAGACGCATGGGTTTCACTGGACGAGGACAACAACGCATGACCCCCGACTACGACGACTACATCGCCCGCGTCCGCGCACACGCGAATGCCCGTAAGCCGATGACCAAGGCCGAATGGCGGTTCCTCGGCGTGTACCTCGGCCTTGTGGCAACCGCTGTGCTTATTGCGCTGGTTACGGGGCACTGAGCCCACGGCACCACTTCTAAGGAAACGACAATGGCGAAGTTTGAAATCAAGAATCGCTTTACCGGTGCCGTGCAGTTCTCCTGCGAGATCGATGCGGAATTTGCGGGAAAGTCGTACTCGTTACAGCTTGGTTTTGCGGTAAAGAAGGCTGTTGAGTCCCGGGCGTACCTGTCTGGTGCGTACCTGTCTGGTGCGAACCTGTCCGGTGCGGACCTGTCTGGTGCGAACCTGTCTGGTGCGTACCTGTCCGGTGCGGACCTGTCTGGTGCGTACCTGTCTGGTGCGAACCTGTCCGGTGCGGACCTGTCTGGTGCGAACCTGTCTGGTGCGTACCTGTCCGGTGCGGACCTGTC
>NZ_JBNNMV010000006.1:243025-243268 GCF_050273135.1 Luteibacter sp. NPDC031894
CGGTCTGGTGCGTACCTGTCTGGTGCGAACCTGTCCGGTGCGGACCTGTCTGGTGCGTACCTGTCCCGGGCGGACCTGTCTGGTGCGTACCTGTCTGGTGCGAACCTGTCCGGTGCGGACCTGTCTGGTGCGTACCTGTCCCGGGCGGACCTGTCTGGTGCGAAGGACGCAGAACTAACCGTCGCTCGCACTCGCATTCTTCCCGAGGGCGACCTCATAGGCTGGAAGAAGCTTCGCCAAGGC
>NZ_JBNNMV010000007.1:0-204538 GCF_050273135.1 Luteibacter sp. NPDC031894
GGGCCGACCATCCGGCCAATACCGTGGGTCACATCTTCACGCCTCTCGTGATTGGTGGACAGCCGAAGCCCGAGCAGGCGGTGGGCGATGGGGTGTATGCGCAGGTGCAAGCCAGTGACGGTCGGAAATCTACGGTTGAGGTCGAAGCGTGGGAGCAGTTCGCTCGCGAGAAAGGCTTGAACATGGCGGAGCATCCGCTGCACTACCTGTTCCTCGACGAGAAGACCAGCACGGCACGTCAGGCATGGTCGGCTGCAATCCGCTTCGTCCTCGATGCCCCGCGCCCGGCTGTCGCCACGGCTGGGGATGGGGTGGCGTTCAATTTCGCGGCGCATCTGCAAAGACAACGGGATTGGTCGGGAAAGACGTTCGGCCCCGGTTCGCGCTCGCAGGGCGTGGTCGATCACATTCGCAAGGAATTGAAGGAAATCGAGGCGGATCCAGGCGACCTTAAGGAATGGATCGACGTGGTGATCCTTGCCCTCGACGGCGCGTGGCGATCTGGTGCGCAGCCTCAGGAAATCATCGACGCCCTGGTTTCCAAGCAAACGAAGAACGAGGGTCGCGTATGGCCGGACTGGCGCACCGCTGACCCGAATAAAGCCATCGAACATGATCGCTCGCACGACGCCCTCGCCTCTCGCCCCGTGGAAGCTGCGCAGGGTGGGGTTCCGGAGGGGTGGGAGTCAAAGCCTCGCGAACCCACGCCTGAAATGCTCAAGGCGTGCGACACCGTCATCCAGGGCTACGGCGCGAAACTGGTTTGGCAGCGCATGTACGACGCCGCGCCGGAGGTGCCAGCAACCACCCGTGATGCGGGTGATGGGGAGGTTCGGTCGTGAACCAGGTGATCGTATTCCCCCGCGGCCAGCTGTCAGCCGAGGACAAGGCCAGCATGCGCGACGCGGGCATCGTGGCTGTTGAAGCTGACGATCCGTCGAAAGTGGTGACAGTGATCCCGGTCGCCCCGTCGGCGCCGATGGCAACCCCGGACGACTTCACGATGAGCCTGCTCGGCGCATTGGATGACGATGCTTTCGGGTATGGGCAATGTCGCGCCATCAAAGAACTACACCGCCGCATGCTGGCCCGCGAGAAGGCCAAGGCGGTGCAGTCGTGAAGATGACCGCGATCCTCAGCCCATGTGGCCAGTACCGTTACGCCCTGACGCGGACGTGGGACGAGGCGCTGCCGGTGCTCGTGTTCTGCATGCTCAACCCGAGCACGGCGGACGCCAGCCAGGACGACCCAACAATCCGGCGCTGCATCGGCTTCGCGAAGCGCGAGGACTGCGGCGGCCTCGCCGTCGTGAACCTCTTCGCCTGGCGCGCCACCCACCCGGACCACATGCCCATCCTGGACATCGACAAGACGGGGCCCGACAACCATCACCACGTGGCCGAGGTTGTACGAGGGCGGCGCGTGGTGGTGGCCTATGGCGCCCACCATGCCGCTCACCCGTTCGTGGTCACGCCCCTGCTCGAGGTGCTTCGGCAGCACGCCACGAGCCTGCATCACCTGGGAACGACGAAGGCCGGTGCTCCGCGCCACCCTCTCTACGTGCGCGGCGATGCCCCGCTGGTGGAATTCTGATGCCGATCAAGCCAGAGAACCGCGACCGCTATCCCGCCAACTGGTCGACCGAGATCCGGCCAGCCATCCTCAAGCGCGCCGGCGACCGATGCGAGCGCTGCAAGGCGAAGAACGGGCACGTCATCTGCCGAGAAATGAGCGGCGCGACCTACATGGTCGACGACGGGTACGTCTTCAGTTCCGAAAATGGCGATTGCCTGGGTCGCGCACGCGTGACCGACTACCCCGCCGGCCGGTACATCACTGTCGTCCTGACGATCGCGCACCTCGACCACCAGCCCGAGAGCTGCGATCCGAACAACCTGCGAGCCTGGTGCCAGCGGTGCCACCTCGCCTACGACAAAGACCACCATGCCGTGACTCGGCGCGCCACGATCGCGGCGCGCAGAGCGTCCGGTGACCTATTCCAGGAGGCAGGCTGATGGGCTGGTCCCTCGGTTACGACGAGAACTGGAGCCGGGACGTGGGCTACGGCGTGCCAGCCACCTGCGACCATCCTGGCTGCGGCGCCAGCATCGATCGCGGGCTGTCGTTCGTCTGCGGTGGCGCACCGTTCGGCGGTGAGCACGGCTGCGGCCTCTACTTCTGCGGCGCGCACCGGCACATCGCTGCTGACCGCCGCGACAACGCCCCGCTGTGCACGCGCTGCTACTGGGGCAAGCCCAACCCGTATAACCCCACGCCGGACGTGCCGGAGTGGATCGAACACAAGGCCACCGACCCGAGCTGGGCGGAATGGCGAGCGGAACAGGAGGCGGCGAAGCCGTGAGTAGCAACTCCCACATCATCGACGCGGCCGAGCTACGCCGCCTGTCCGGGCTCCAACAGCCGGCGGCGGTGAAGCGGTGGGCCAGCACCCAGGGCATCCGCGTGCGCGACGGTGCCGAAGGGCCCTGGACGACCGTCGAGGCGATCAATGCCGCGCTGGGGGTAGGATCTGCCGGCAACGACGACGCCTACCGCCCAGAGGACCTGCTGTGACGCGTGGAAGGCCCCGCAAGCGGGACAAGACCATTCCGGAGCACATCGACCAGCGGAAGCTGCCTGTCGGCTGCTACTGGGACGCGCGCGATCGGGTCTGGTACACGATTCACCGGGACCCTAAGCCGCGGCGCCAGAAGGTCGCTGCGGCCGATGCGCTGATGTCCGACCTGCATTTGGCGATGGAGGCAATCCGCGGCGTGAACCGTAAGAGCCTGGGGTGGCTGGTCGACCAGTACCACGAGAGCCACGTCTTCGCGGCCCTCAGCGAACGCACCCGCGCCGACTATGCTCGGCAGCGGGCGATCGTCCGGACCCTCACATTGAAGGACGGGAGCACGCTGGCCAGCCTGGATTATGGGCGGCTCAACACGGTCTTCTTCCAGCGACTCGTGGACAAGATCGCTGGCGAGGGCACGCCAACGAAGGCGAACCACTTGATGCGCTACCTACGCCTGGTCTATTCGTGGGCCGTACGCCGCGGGTATGTGCCGGCCAACCCGGTGAAGGGAACGAAGGAAGCGAAGGAGCGCCAGCAGCGTCGCCTGCCGAAGCCGGATGTGATGGCCGCGCTCGTCAGGATGGCGTACGAAGGAAGCCAGCGCCAAGCGCACACCGAGGGCAGTTGTCCGCCCTACCTATGGGCCGTTGCCGACATTGCCTACCTCTGCCGACTGCGCGGCATCGAGGTCGTGACGCTCACCGAGGACCATGCTCTCGAGGCGGGCGTGCGCACGAACCGGCGCAAGGGCAGCCGCGACAACATCGTCGCCTGGACACCTCGGCTGCGAATGGCCTGGGACGCGCTCATCCGCTACCGCGATGGAATATGGCGGAAGCGCGGCACGCCCGTGCCTATCCGCGCCGAAGACCGCCCACTGGTCGTTGCCGCGCACGGCGGTGCCATCACGAAAAGCGGCCTCGATTCCGCTTGGCAACGTATCAAGGCGCGCGCCCTCGCGGAAAAGCTGCTCGACGAGAGAGACTGGTTCGGCCTGCATGACCTGAAGCGCCGCGGCGTCACCGACACCGCCGGAAACCGCGCCGACAAGCAGGAGGGAAGCGGCCACCGAACCGAGTCGATGATGGACGTCTACGACCTCAGCTTGCCCGTGGTGCCGGCCGCCGGATCGGCCAAAATCACCCCGTAAAATTCCCGCGCAAGTTGCTGATCAGCTTGGCATGGAAGGGCCGAAAACCCGTAAAAATAACGCTCGTAAGTTTGCGGATTCCTTGTAGCGAGCAGCGGACTTTTAATCCGTAGGTCGCCGGTTCGAATCCGGCACGACCCACCATTCGCGGCTCCCGGACGCCTTACGCGTAGCGCGTGGGGTCCGCAACGCCGGCCTTGGCGAAGCCCTCGGCACGTAAACGGCAGGCATCGCAATGCCCGCAGGCGCGGCCTTCCGCATCGGCCTGGTAGCAGCTGACGGTTTCGGCGAAATCCACGCCCAGCCGCATGCCCTCGCGCACGATGTCGCCTTTGCCCATCTGCATGAGCGGCGCATGGATGCGGATGCCCGCGCCTTCCACACCCGCTTTAGTGGCGACGTTGGCGAGGGTCTGGAAGGCGTCGATGAAGGCGGGACGGCAATCGGGGTAACCGGAATAGTCGACGGCGTTGACGCCACAGAAGATGTCGTTCGAGCCGAGCACTTCGGCCCAACCCAGCGCGATCGACAGCATGATCGTGTTGCGCGCTGGCACGTAGGTGACGGGGATGCCTTCGCCGCCGTCTTCGGGTACGTCGATATCCGCAGTTAGCGCGGAGCCGCCGATGCTACGCAGGTCGACGTGCACCGTCTTGTGCACGACGGCGCCAAGCATGGTGGCCACGCGCTCGGAGGCTTCCAGTTCGGAACTGTGGCGCTGGCCGTACGCGACGCTGAGCGCGTACACGTCGAACCCTTGCTCGCGCGCCATGGCGATCGTGACAGCCGAATCCATGCCGCCGGAAACGAGGATGACGGCTCTGCGGGGAGTGTTCGGAACGTTCATGCGATTACCCTGGAATCAATGGCCCGCGGCGTCGTTCCAGAGCAGCTTGTGCAGTTGCAGCTGGAAACGCACGGGGAGGCGTTCGGCGAGGATCCATTCGGCCAGTTCGCGCGGTTCGACTTTCGACCATACCGGCGAGAAGAGGACCATCGCCTTGCGGTCGAGCGCGTGCTCGCGCACGACGTCGCGCGACCATTCGAAGTCGGCGCGGCTGGCGATGACGAACTTCACCTGGTCGTGTGGCAGCAAGTGCGCAAGGTTCGACCACAGGTTGCGCGCGCTTTCGCCGGAATCGGGCGCCTTGAGGTCCATGACCTTGCGCACCCGCGAATCCACCTGGGATACATCGAGGGCGCCGGACGTCTCGAGCGATACCTCGTACCCCGCGTCGCACAGCTTGCGCAGCAGGATCAGGCAGCGCTTCTGCGCCAGGGGCTCGCCACCGGTCACGCATACATGATGCGCGCCGTGGCTGGCCACCTCGGCGAGGATCGCATCGATGTCGTGCCACTGGCCGCCGTGGAAGGAGTACTCGGTATCGCACCACACGCAGCGCAGCGGGCAGCCGGTGAGGCGCACGAAGACGGTCGGCCAGCCAATGGCGTCCGCTTCGCCCTGCACGGAGTGGAATATCTCGGTGATGCGCAGCCGCTCCCGGACGGGCGTGGCCGGCGAGACGTCCGCCGGCGTTGCGGTACTGCCGTTCATGGGATCAGTTGGCCGTCTGGCGCTGCAGGCGGCGCAGGCGTTCCTGTGCGAGGCCGGCGGCCTTCGTTCCCGGATACTTGGCGCTGACCTGCTTCAGCGTGGCGATGGCGGCGTCCTGCTGCTTCAGTTCGATCTGGCAGTAACCGACCTTGAGCAGGCCGTCGGAGACCTTGTCGCTCTGCGGGTACTGCTTCACGAGGCGCTGGAAGGCCTCGATCGCCACGGGGTAATTCATCGTCACGTAGTAAGACTCGCCGAGCCAGTAGTAGGCGTTCGGCGCGAGCGGGCTGTCCGGATACTTCACCAGGAAGTCGCGGAAGCCGCGGGAGGCCGTGACGTAATCGCCCGCGCGCAGCGACTTGAACGCGGCGTCGTAGGCAGCTTGCTGTTCGGTGCTCGGCGGCGTGGCCGGCGCGCCGCCCGGCGCGGCGGGAGCGGTCGCGGGAGCGGCCTGCGCGGCGGCGGGCGCTGCCGCGGACGGCGCGGAAGGGGCCGGCGTGGTGGCCGAGGCGGCGGGCTGGCCCTGCGGCGCCCCACCCTTCTCGATGCGGCCCAGTCGCGAATCGATGTCCGCGTACTGCGCCTTCTGGGAATCCTGGAGTTGCTGGTTCTGGTGCTGCAGTTCTTCGATCTGGCCCTGCAACTGCGACAGCTGCTGCTGCAGGTCGTTGACCTGGTTCACGAGCGACGTCGTACCGGCCTGCGCCTGCGACTGCTGCTCGAGCCGCGACACGCGGTCGGCGAGGCTGAGGCGGGTGTCCTGGGCGGCGGCCGGCAGAGCAAAAAGCGTGGCGGACGCGATTGCGCCCGCCACGCCAAGCCTGGCCATGATGCTGGTAGCCAGAGTCTTCTTCATCACTTACTTCGCGGTGTAGACGATCTCAACGCGACGGTTCTTGGCCCAGCAGTCTTCGTTGTGCTCGCGGCAGGTCGGCTTTTCCTTACCGTAGCTGGTCACGTTGACCTGGCCAGCCGAACCGCCAGCCGCCTGGAGGGCGCTGGAGACGGCATTGCCGCGGCGCTCGCCGAGGCCCAGGTTGTACTCACGCGTACCGCGCTCGTCGGTGTTGCCCTCGAGGGTCATCGCCGACTGCGGACGGTCCTGCAGGTACTTGGCGTGGCAAGCGATGATCTGCTGGAACTCCGGCTTGACGTCGTTCTTGTCGAAGTCGAAGTACACGACGCGCTGACGCAGGCAAGCGTCGGTGTCGAGATCGGACGGCTGGTACTTGCCATCGCTGGTCGGGGCCTGGGTCTGGGCGACCGGCTGCTGTTCCGGCATCGGAGCCGGCTTGGTGTTCTTCTTCGAGCACGCGGCGGCGCCAACGCAAAGCAGGGCAGCCAGGGTGACGGTAACGGTCTTATTCATGGGACGTTCCTTCAACAGTTGAGTTCCGACAGTCGGTTTTCGGTTTCGGGACAGGCACCGCCGGTTGTCCGGCTGTTTTTCTACTTACATCTACGCCGACGGGGCGCTGTCCCGCGCCCGGCGCCTTCGCTCCGGCCACCGCCCGAGAGGCAGTCGCCGAAAAACCTGCGTCCGCGGAAAAGGCGCGGCCACGCCGCGCCCCTCCCTGGACGTTGCCAATGTCGCCGCCCGGCAGGGCGCGCCATCAGCGCTGTCGATAGGGTCCCCAGGACGGCTCACGCACGTCGCCGTCCGACAGAACGAGACGCTGGCGCACGAGGCCATCGGCTGAAACCGCGTACAGGACGCCACGCGTACCCTGCGATGCCGCATAGAGCAGCATGCTGGCGTTGGGCGCGAAGCTGGGCGAATCGTCCACGTTACCCGGGGATACGAAACGCACCTGGCCTCCCAGACTACGGTCCATGATGGCGATACGATACACGTTCCCGTTGCCCTGCACCATCGCAATCTGCTTGCCGTCGAAGCTCACCGAGGCGCTGGCGTTGAAGCCGCCCTGGAAGGTGAGCCGCTGGGCGGAGCCGCCGGACGCCGACATCTGGTAGAGCTGCGGCTTGCCGGAACGATCGGAGGTGAAAATGATGCCCTGGCCATCCGGCGTGAAGGTCGGCTCGGTGTCGATCGCGAAATTGTTGGTGACCCGGGTTTCCGTCCGGCTGGCCACGTCGATGACGAAGATCTCCGGATTGCCCACGTAGGACAGGCTCACGGCGAGCTTGCTGCCGTCCGGCGACCAGGACGGCGCGCTGTTGATGCCGCGCGGATGCGAGGCGATCAGGCTGCGCGACCCGGTGGAGATGTTCTGCACATAGACCTGCGAGTTACCGCTCTCGAAGGACACGTAGGCGATCTTGCTGCCGTCCGGCGACCAGGCGGGGCCGAGCAGCGACTCACGCGAACGGGCCACGACCTGCGGATTGAACCCGTCGGAGTCGGCCACGATCAGCGAATAAGTGGTGTTATTACCGGTACCCACCGCCGTGATGTAGGCGATGCGGGTCCAGAAGGCGCCGCGCACGCCGGTGATCTTTTCGTAGATCTGGTCGGCGATCTGGTGGGCCACGCCACGCAGGTCGCCCGCCGGGGCCGTGAACGACTGGGCGAGCAGGCTCTGCTGCCGGTTCACGTCCCACAGTTCGTACTCGACCTTGAGCATGCCGCCACCGGCATCGCTGATGCGGCCGATGGTCACGTAGTCCTGCTTGAGCAGGCGCCACGTGGCGAACTTGATCTCGGAGCCCTGCGACGGGGTCTCGACGATGTCGTTCTTCGCCAGGGAGCGGAATTTGCCGGAACGGTTGAAATCCGCGCGGATGACGTCGGCGACGTCCGTCTGCAGCGGGGCACCGCCCGCCTGGGCGAAGGGGACGACGGCGATGGGAATGGCCGTCTTCAGTCCGCCGACGATTTCCACGTTGAGCGACTGGGCGGCAGCCGGGCCGGCCACGAGGGCGGCCAGGGCGGCCAGGAGGAGGACGAGTCGGGAAAACGTTCTGCGCATGGGCGGGTTCATTGCGGCCTGGGAATGAGGGACAGCGGCGAAATGTTAACGCGATGGTCACCTCGTGAGTGACCGGAATCTGAACCGCCCCTGCCCCGGCACAAGGCCGGGACGGGGCGCGCTACATCATTGCGGCCTGAACGTGAACGTTAGGTTGCGCTGGAAAACATCTTCGAAGCCCTGGTAGGGCAAGGGCTGGGCGCGCAACACGGCGTTCTCGACCGAGGCGCGACCGGCGGCGTCGTACGGGCAAGTCGAATCCACCTTGGCGCTCAGCACCTGGCCACCCGGCACCTGGACGATGTGCACGACGCATGCGGTCGCCGGCATGCTCTCGGGCCTCAGCCAGTTCTGCGTCACCGAATTCTGGATCGCGGCGAGGTACTGGCCCAGCTTGCCGGTGTCGCGTCCATTGGTGCCCGACTGCTTCTGGTCGGCCGGCGGCAGGTCCGGCAAGCCGTCGTCCTTGGCGTTCTGCAGGTCCTTCAACTGCTGCTCGGCCTGCTTCTTCGTGGTGTCGGCCTTTTTCGTCTGCGCCTTCGCCGCGTCGAGCTGCTTGAAGATGTCGTCGATTTCCTTCTGCTTCTCTTTCTTCTTCTGCTCCTGCTCCGCGTCCAGCTCCGCCTGGCGCTGGCGCTGCTTCTCTTCCTGCAGGCGCTTGGCGTCCTCGGCCTTCTGGACGGCGTCGTCGACGACGTGCTCCTGGTCCTTGAGGTCCGGCTGCTTCGGCGGCGGCGGAAGGGTCTCGACCTTCGGTTTTTCCGGCTGCGGCGGAGGCGGTGTCGGCACCACGGGCGGTGGCGGCGTCGTATTCGGCACCGGCTTGGCCTTGGTCGCCTTCGGCGGCGGGCTGCCGGTCGGACCGACCAGGGTTGCCTCGATGATCTGACCCGGCAACTCGAGGGGCGCCGGGCACTTCAGCGGATTCCACTCCGCCGGCACGCCCAGGGCCTCGGCCCATTTCTCGTAATCCGAGCACGGAATGATCGCGAGGCCCAGGAAGGCCACGATGCCGATGTGCAGGAGCGCGGCGAGGACGACCGCGCGGGGCGTGCCGTTACGGTTTTCCATTCTGCGCCGACTGCGGCTGGCTCATCAGGCCGATCTTGGAGACGCCCGCTTCCTGGAGGATCGGGAGGATCGAATACACCTTGCCGTAGCCCACGCGCTGGTCGCCCGCGACCAGGACCTGGAGTTCCGGATTGGCGTTATGGAAGGCCGTGATCTTGGTCCTGAACTCGTCGGCGCTCACCGGCTCGCGCTTGGCGCCGTTGGCGGTGAGGTAAATCTGGCCGGCTTCGTCGACGGACACCACGATGGGATCTTTCTTGTCCTGCAAGGACTTGGCGTTGGTCTGCGGGAGCTGGATGTCCACGCCGAGGTTCATCATGGGCGTGGTGACCATGAAGATGATCAGCAGCACGAGCATCACGTCGATGTAGGGCACGACGTTGATCTCGGATTTCAGCTTCCGCTTGTGCCGGCGGTAGACGTTGCGCATGGCCATCGTTCCGGCTCAGACCGTTTCGTCGGAGTGGATCTGACGTTGCAGCACGGACGAGAACTCTTCCTGGAATACCTCGTACCGCGACGCGATGCGCTCCACCTTGTTGGCGTAACGGTTGTAGGCCCAAACGGCCGGGATGGCCGCGAACAGGCCCATCGCGGTGGCGATCAGCGCCTCGGAAATGTGCGGCGCGACCACCGAGATGGTGACGTCCTTCATCTCGCCCAGGCCCTGGAAGGCGCCCATGATGCCCCAGACGGTGCCGAACAGGCCCACGTAGGGGCTGATCGAGCCGACGTTGGCGAGGAATTCGAGGTTCTGCTCGAGCTTGCCGATCTCGCGGGTGCCGGCCACGCGCATGGCGCGTTCGGAACCCTCCATCACGCGGTTAGGGTCGGTGACACGACGCTGGCGCTGGCGGGCGAATTCACGGAAACCGGCCTCGAAGACGTTTTCGATGCCGTGCTGGCCGTCGCGGTTGCCCACTTCGCGAAACAGGGCGGCGAGGTCGCCACCGGACCAGAAACGGTCCTCGAAGGTCTCGGCGTTGTCATGCGCCGTCTTCAGCTGGCTGTACTTGCGGATGATGATCACCCAGGACAGGAACGAGAACACCAGCAAGAGGAGCATCACCAGTTGTACGGGCAGGCTCGCTTCCGACACCAGCTTGAAAATGTTCAGTCCACCGTTCATCGCTTGAGGGCTCTCCGCCGGTTTCTGGCTTCAGGTAATAGGGTTGTCGTTGGAAAACAGGTCCGCGGGGATCTGCGCCGGGCGCATCGTGTCGAGGTTGACGCAGGCCACCCGGACCCTTGCGCGAACCAGCGCCGCCTCCCCCCGCACGATCTCCTGACCGAACAGCATACTGGCTGAACGGCGCTCTTTGACGCTTACGGTGACCCGGAGTTCATCATCCAGACGGGCCGGACGGTGGAAATCGAGTTGCATGTCGCGGACCACGAAGCCCAACGAGGTCGTTTCGCGAAGGGCGAGCTGGTCGATGCCCTGGGCACGTAACCACTCGCTGCGTGCGCGTTCCATGAAGCGGAGGTAGTTCGCGTGGTAGACGACACCACCGGCGTCGGTGTCTTCCCAGTAGATCCGCACGGGCCAGCTGAAAACGCTCATGCCTCGTCCGAAAACAGGTCCGGGGTGGCGGCCTGCCGGGGCGGAGGGGTCAGGCCCAGGTGGCGCCATGCCTTGGCCGAGGCCATGCGGCCGCGCGCCGTCCGGATCAGGTAGCCCTGCTGGATGAGGTAGGGCTCGACCACGTCCTCGAGCGTGCCGCGGTCCTCGCTGAGCGCCGCGGCCAGCGACTCCACGCCCACGGGGCCGCCGTCGAAGTTCTCGATGATGATCCCCAGGAGACGCCGGTCGAGGTCGTCGAAACCCTCGGCGTCCACCTTGAGCATGGTCGTCGCTGCACGGGCGAGGTCATGCGTGATCCGTCCGTCGCCACGGACCTCGGCGAAATCGCGCACGCGACGAAGCAGGCGATTGGCGATGCGCGGCGTGCCGCGCGACCGCCGGGCGATCTCCACAGCGCCTTCCAGTTCGCATTCGATGCCGAAGATACGCGCGGCGCGGCGCACGATCGCCGTGAGCTCGTCGACGCTGTAGAACTCCAACCGCTGGATGATGCCGAAGCGATCGCGCAGGGGCCCCGTGAGGAGCCCGGCCCGCGTGGTCGCGCCGATCAGGGTGAACGGCGGCAGGTCGAGCTTGATCGAGCGCGCGGCGGGGCCCTCGCCGATCATGATGTCGATCTGGAAATCCTCCATCGCCGGGTAGAGGACTTCCTCGACCACGGGCGACAGGCGATGGATTTCGTCCACGAACAGCACGTCGTTCGCCTCGAGGTTGGTCAGCAGCGCCGCCAGGTCGCCGGCGCGCTCCAGGACCGGCCCCGAGGTGGAGCGCACGCTTACCCCGAGCTCGTTCGCAATCACATGCGAAAGCGTGGTCTTGCCCAGGCCGGGCGGCCCGAAGATGAGGGTATGGTCCAGCGCGCCCCCACGCCGCCGCGCCGCCTCGATATAGATGGCCATCTGCTCGCGCACCGTCTGCTGGCCAAGGTACTCGGCCAATCGCTTCGGACGGATGCTGGCCTCCAGGGCCTCGTCGTCCATGGCGGCTGCGGAGGAAATGATGCGGTGTTCGGACATGGGCGGGATTATGGCAGGTCTGGGCAGCGGGACGGGTGCCAGCCCTTGTGTTGTGGGAAGCGCACCAGCGCGCTTCCCACAGGAATATTCAGCGGCCCGCAGAGGCGGGGCGACTCATATCTCGACTTGCGCGCCCAGTTCGATCAGGCGGTTGCCCGGGATCTGGAAGAAGGCCGTGGCGGGCATCGCGTTGCGCGCGAGGAAGGCGAACAGCTTGTCGCGCCACAGGGCCATGCCGGGACGGCGGACATCGGCGACGATGGTTTCGCGGGACAGGAAGAACGTCGTGTCCATCATGTCGAAGTCCAGCCCGAGCGCGCCGACGCGGGAGAGCGACACGGGAATGTTCGGGTCCTCCGCGAACCCGTAGCGAAGTTGCAGCCCGTAGAAGCCACTGCCGTACTCGATCACTTCCATACGCTCGTCGTGGTCCGCCACGGGCGTCTCGAGCATTTCCACGGTCAGCAGGACATTGCGCTCGTGGAGCACCTTGTTGTGTTTCAGGTTGTGCAGCATCGCGTGCGGCACGGAATTCTGGTTCGCCGTGAGGAACACGGCCGTGCCCGGCACGATCAGCGGCGGATGGTCCGCGATGTTCGCCACGAACGGCTCGAGCGCCAGGCCCGATTGCTTGATCTCGCGGACGACGAGGTCCCTGCCCCGGCGCCAGGTCGTCATCACCGTGAAGATGATCACGCCCAGGACGAGCGGGAACCAGCCGCCGTGGGCGATCTTGAGGGCGTTCGCCCCGAAGAACGACAGGTCGGTGATGAGGAAGATGACGCCCACGGTGATGACCGCGGACCAGTGCCAGTGCCAGCGCCGACGCGCGACGACCAGGGCCAGCAACGTCGTCATCGTCATGGTGCCGGTCACGGCGATGCCGTAGGCCGCGCCGAGGTTGTTCGAGGAACGGAAGCCGATCACCGCGAGGAACACCAGGACCAGCAGGAGCCTGTTCACCCACGGCACGAAGATCTGGCCGGACATCTCGTGCGACGTATGCACCACGGGCATGCGCGGCGAATACCCGAGGGACATCGCCTCGCGCGTCATCGAGAAGGCCCCGGAGATGACGGCTTGCGAGGCGATGATCGCCGCCATCGTCGCCAGTGCCACCATCGGATACAGCCACTCTTCCGGCACCATCCGGTAGAACGGATTCTCGATGGCACTGCGATCGTGCAGCAGCAGCGCGCCCTGGCCGAAATAGTTGATCAGCAGTGCCGGCAGCACGAAACCGAACCACGCCAGGCGAATCGGGCGCTTGCCGAAGTGACCCATGTCCGCGTACAGCGCTTCCGCGCCGGTGAGCGCGAGGACGACACCGCCCAGCGCGATGAAGGACATCTTCCCGTATTCGCGGAAGAAGGTGACCGCGTACCAGGGATTCAGCGCGACCAGCACCTGTGGGTGGGCCACCAGCTGGCGCAGGCCCAGGAAGGCCAGGACCAGGAACCACAACACCATGACGGGAGCGAACGCCTTGCCCACGATGTTCGTGCCGTGGCGCTGCACGGCGAAGAGCACGAAGATGATGACGAGACAGATCGGCAGCACGTACGTGTCGAGTTGCGGCGCGGCGATCTCCAGGCCTTCCACGGCCGAGAGCACCGAGATGGCGGGCGTGATCACGCCATCGCCGTAGAACAGCGAGGCGCCGAAGATGCCGATCGCCGCCAGGACCCAGCGCGCCCGCGGCGAGCCGCTGACACTGCGCTGCGCCAGCGCCATCAGCGCCATGATGCCGCCCTCTCCCTTGTTGTCCGCACGCATGACGAAGGTGACGTATTTCAACGACACCACCATGATCAGCGACCAGAAGATCAGCGACAGCACGCCGAGCACGGCGTCCGGGTGCGGCGTCATGCCGTGCGTGCCGAGCGTTTCCTTCATCGCATACAGCGGGCTGGTACCGATGTCGCCGAAGACGACGCCGATCGCGCCCAGCGCGAGCGCGCCGAGTCGCCGGCTATGCGCGTTCTGGAGATCGTCGCCCTGGTTTTCCGTCTTCACTTTCAACCTCCGAGCGCCGCGCGCAGCGCCTTGCGGATGATGGCCTCGGCGGAGTCGCCGTCCGCGGCGGCCTTCTGGACCAGCCGCGACGCCTCCACGGGCTTGTAACCGAGTTGCTGCAAGGCGACCGTGGCCTCGCCGACCGGATCCACAGGCGCGGCCTCGCCCACGATGCTGGACGGCAGGCGCACGCCCACCGCGTCCACGCGGTCGCGCAGTTCCACCACCATGCGTTCGGCGGTCTTCTTGCCGATGCCGGGAATCTTGGTCAGCGCCACGACGTCACCCGCGTGCACCAGGCGCGCGAGTTCGTCCGTGGCGACGCCGGAAAGGACGGCCAGCGCGATCTTCGCGCCGATGCCGCTCACCTTGATCAGGTTGCGGAACATGGCCCGCTCGGACTCGCGAAGGAATCCGTACAGCGCCACGCCGTCTTCCTTCACCGCGTAATGGGTGAGAAGGGTCACTTCCTTGCCCGTGGCGGGCAAGTCGTAAATGGTCGACATCGGTGCATCGACGTCGTAACCCACGCCACCCACCTCGATGAGGAGCGAGGGAGGCTGCTTGCTTACGAGAGTGCCACGCAGGCGGCCGATCATCGGCGACGTCTCCATGCCGTGCGGGGGATGCCCACGCGTTCGATGCTGGAACGGGTGTGCGCATGGGCGATGGCGATCGCCAACGCGTCGGCGGCGTCCGCCTGCAACGGACCCTTGATGCCGAGGATCATCCCGATCATGTGCTGGACCTGGGCCTTATCGGCGCGGCCGGTACCGACCACCGCCTGTTTCACCTCGGTCGCTGCATATTCGTGCACGACGATTCCCTGGCTGACCACGGCACATACGGCCGCGCCGCGCGCCTGGCCAAGTTTCAGGGCCGAGTCCGCGTTGCGCGCCATGAACACGCGCTCGATCGCGGCTTCCGCCGGACCGTGCTCGCCGATGATGCCGCACAGTTCGTCAAAGATGCGTTTCAGGCGCAAGGGAAAGCTGGCCTCGCCCCCGACCACCAGCGCGCCGTGCCAGACGTGGCTCACCGCGCCGCCGTCCGCCACGTCGATGACACCGACGCCGGTACGCTGGCTGCCCGGGTCGATGCCGAGGATACGGATCATGGAGGCGCCGACGGGGCCTCAGCCCTCGTCGTGGGCCGGCAGGACGGCGTTGTGGTAGACCTCGTCCACGTCGTCGAGCGAATTCAGGCGTTCCAGCAGTTTCTCGAACTGCTCCAGCGCTTCGCCGGTCGGCGTGACCAGCGGGCCGTTCGGGCGCATGACCACGTCGGAGCCTTCGATGTCGAAGCCCGCGGCGGCCAGCGCCTTGCGCATGGCTTCCACCGCGATGGGATCCGACGCGAGCAGCACCGTGCCGACGCCGTTCTCGATCACGATGTCCTCGGCGTTGTTCTCGATGGCGGCTTCTTCCAGCCTGGCCTCAACATCGGCATCGCCACCGGTGTGCACCACGACCTGGCCCACGCGGGTGAACTGGAAGGCCACCGAGTTGGTGGTCCCCATGTTGCCGCCGAGCTTGTTCAGCGCGGCGCGCACGTCGGCCACGGTGCGGGTCTGGTTGTCGGTGACGCAATCGATGATCAGCGCGGTGCCCGCCGGGCCATAGCCCTCGTAGCGGATCTCGTGCATGTCCGCGCCGCCCTCGGCACCCGAGCCGCGCTTGATGGCGCGCTCGATCGTGTCCTTGGTCATGTTGGCCGCGAGGGCCTTGTCGACGGCGGCGCGCAGGCGCGGGTTGCCGTTCGGGTCGGGCACGCCGCCGCGCGTGGCGATGGTGATTTCGCGGATCAGCTTGGTGAACACCTTGGCGCGCTTGGCGTCTTCGGCGTTCTTGCGACCTTCGATGGACGGGCCTCTACCCATGTTCGATTCCTGGACATACCGGACGGACAGGGGCGGGATTCTAGCGTAGGAAGGCGCTTTATGTGGGAGCCGCTTCAGCAGCGATGGACGCGTGAGGCGTGTTTGCCCGCTGCCGCGGGATCGCCGACAGGGTCGGCTCCCACCGCGGCTTCACGCGTCGAAGCGCCCTTCCCTGAGAAAAAACGCCGCCTGGCGAGCCACGTCCGCCGAGACCAGCATGCCCGTGTGGCTGGTTTCCAGGACGCAATGGGCGGTCAGGCCGGGCAGCCGGGTCTCTTCCACGCCCACCGAACCGTCGTGTTCGACGCCGACGTCGCCCACCAGCGAGCCCAGCCCCACCGGCTGGCGGCCGGCGATGACACCCACTTCGCGCAGGCCGTCCCAGCGGTCGAGGCCGTGTTCGAGCAGCTCCTTCGAGCGCCCCAGCAACATGTCGCCGCCCCAGCGATGGGTGAGACCGCGCGCCGCGCCGCTGCCGTTGAGTGGCGAGCCGAGGCAGACGATCCGCCCGTCGGGGAGGTCGTCGTCGCGGCAGGCCAGCAGGGCGAGGATGCCGCCCAGGCTGTGCCCGACGACATGGACGGGCCCCGGCGCCAGGGCGCGAATGCGTTTGCGCAGCCGGGTGATCGCCTGTTCCGGCGGCGCGGCCACGCTCATGTATTCGAACTGGTGGACCTCGAAGCCTTCCTCGCGGAGGCGCCGGTTGAGCATCGCCATGGCGAAGCCGCGCATCCACAGGCCATGCAGCAGCAGGACATGGACCTGGGAAGTTGTCATCGGACCATCCGGATCAGGCTTTCGCCGGCTCCGCGGCGGCCACGCGGACGTGCAGTTCCTTGAGCTGCGGCTCGGACACCGTGGACGGCGCGTCGGTCATGAGGTCCTGCGCGCTGGTGGTCTTCGGGAAGGCGATGACGTCGCGGATGGATTCCGTGCCCGCCATCAACGCAGCAATGCGGTCGATGCCGAAGGCCAGGCCACCGTGCGGGGGCGCGCCGAGACGCAGCGCCTTCAGCAGGAAGCCGAACTTGGCCTCCGCCTCGGCCTCGCCGATGCCGAGCAGATCGAACACGGCGCTCTGCATGTCCGGACGATGGATACGGATGGACCCGCCACCGATCTCGTTGCCGTTGAGGACCATGTCGTAGCCGCGGCTCACCGCCACGGCCGCGTTGGCGCGCAGCTCCGCGATGTCGTCGACCTTCGGCGCGGTGAACGGATGGTGGAGCGCCACGAAGCGCTTTTCTTCCTCGTCGTACTCGAACATGGGGAAGTCCGTAACCCACAGCGGTTTCCAGCTGTTTTCGACCATGCCGCGATCGCGGCCCAGCTTGATGCGCAACGCGCCCATGAAATCGGTGACCGTCTTCCAGGCGCCGGCACCGAAGAACACGATGTCGCCCGTCCCGGCGCCCGTCAGCTTCAGCACCTGCTCGAGCGCGGCGTCGTCGAGGAACTTCGCCACCGGCGAGTTGATGCCGTCGCGGCCCTTGGCCAGGTCTTCCACCTTCAGCCAGGCGAGGCCCTTCGCGCCGTACCGGCTGGCGTACTCGGTCAGGCCATCGATGTCCTTGCGGGAGAGGTCCGTCGCTCCCGGCACGCGGAGTGCGGCGACGCGGCCGGCGGGATCGTTGGCCGGGCCGGAGAACACCTTGAATTCCACGTGCTTCACCGCGTCGGCGATGTCCACGAGCTCGAGCGGGATGCGCAGGTCGGGCTTGTCGGAACCGAAGCGCCGCATGGCCTCTTCATAGGTCATCCGCGGGAAGCTCGCGTCGAGTTCCACGTGGCGCACTTCGCGGAAGACGTGGCGGATCAGGTCCTCGACGAAGTCCTGCACGTCGCGTTCCTCGACGAAGGCGAACTCGAGGTCGAGCTGGGTGAATTCCGGCTGCCGATCGGCGCGAAGGTCTTCGTCGCGGAAGCAGCGGGCGATCTGGTAGTACCGGTCGAAGCCGGCCACCATCAGGATCTGCTTGAACAGCTGGGGCGACTGCGGCAAGGCGTAGAACTGTCCCGGATGCACGCGGCTCGGCACGAGGTAATCGCGCGCGCCCTCGGGCGTGGCCTTGGTGAGGATCGGCGTCTCGATGTCCTGGAAACCCGCCGCGTCGAGGTAGCGACGCAGCTCGCGCACCAGCGCGGTGCGCGTGCGCATCATCTTCTGCATGTCCGGACGGCGCAGGTCGAGGTAGCGGTAAGTCATCCGCAGGTCCTCGTTGGGCGATTCGTGCAGCGCGAACGGCAGGTCGCGCGCCGCGTTGAGGATCTCGACCTTGTCCGCCAGGACCTCGACCGTGCCGGTCTTGAGCTTGTCGTTGGCGGACAGGCGCTTGCGGACCTGGCCGGTGACCTTCACCACGAATTCGTAACCAAGATCGCCGGCGACGGCGAAGGCCGCGGCGTTGTCGCGTTCGATCACCACCTGGGCGAGGCCCTCATGATCGCGGAGGTCGACGAAGGCCACATGGCTCTGGAGGCGAAGGGTGTTGACCCACCCGCAGAGGGTGACGTCCTGGCCAATCAGCGACTCGTCGATGAGTCCACAAAGGTGGGTGCGCATGCGCTTGGAACTCTGGGGAAAAGACCCCGGATCGTACCACGAGCCGGGGTCCCGATAGGGCCGGAAGCCGCTCTCTCAGCGGCCTATCGCGAACTTGCCGCGGCAACCGTGATCCGCCCAGATGCCGTCGCGGGTGAAGCCGTAGCTGTAGCCCTCGCGGCAATTGCTCTGCGAGGTCTGCTCCACGAGGCGGGCACCGCGGCCGATCGGCCAATGGCAGAACACGCGCTTGTTGTCGTTGCTGTCGCAGGACACGATGCGGCCGTCGCCGCCACCGGGACCGCCGCCCCAACCCGGACGATGGCCGTCATGGTCGTCCCAGTCCGGGCGACCGCCGCCGCCCCAACCGCGCGCCTCCTGGAAAATGCCGCGGCAGCCGTCGTCGACCCACAGGCCGCCCCGATCGATGTCCCAGGTGCGACCGCGGATGCACGCCGTCTTGGAATCCTGCCGGACGAGCCGGGCGTCGCGCCAGGGAACCCGGCAGTAGGACCTGCGGCCGTTGTCGCTGTAGCAGTTGACGGTGTCGCCACCGCGCTGGGCGTGCGCCACCTGCGGCGCCGCGAAGGCCACCGCGCCGAGCGCCACGGCAGCCGCCAGTCCCAGAATGCTTTTCATGCCCCTGCCTCCGATGTGTGTGGCGCCAACTTATCGGAGGAAACCGCAACGATGTTTGAACGGATCGAAAGAACCTGTGGCGACCCGCGACAATCAGCTTGTCGACGAGGTTCCGGATGCCGGGGCCGGCGTGGGCGCCGGGGCGGCTGCAGGTGCCGGAGCCGGAGCCGGCGCGCCCGACGATCCTTCGGCGAGGTTCCGCTTCTTGTCGCCGTCCTTCTTGAAATCCGTCTCGTACCAGCCGCTGCCGGCGAGGCGGAACTGCGGCGCGCTCAGCATCCGGCCCACGCGGGGTTCGCCACAGCTCGGGCAGGTCTCGGGGTCCGGGTCGGACATCTTCTGCAGTCGGTCGAAGCGGTGGCCGCAGGCCTGGCACTGGAATTCGTAGATGGGCATGGGTCAAGCATCCTGGGTGTTTCAGCCGGGGAATTATGGTGATTTCCAGTAGGAGCCGCCATGGCGGCTCCTACCCTTCAGCTCGCCGTGAACGTGAGGTGGTTGCCGTCGGAGTCCACGCGGATGGTCTGGCCAGGCGAGAAGGCGCCCTGCAGGATGCGCTGCGCCAGCGGATTCTCCAGCTGCTGCTGGATGGCCCGCTTCAGCGGCCGTGCGCCGTACACCGGATCGAAGCCCGCGCTGCCGAGCAGGTCGAGCGCCTTCTCGGTGAGGTCCAGCGACAGCTGCCGGTCGGCGAGGCGACGGGCCAGGTAATCGAGCTGGATGCGCGCGATCGAACGGATCTGTTTCTTGTCCAGCGGACGGAACACGACGAGGTCGTCCAGGCGGTTGATGAACTCCGGACGGAAATGCGCCTGCACGACGCCGAGTACCGACGCCTTCATCTGCAGGTAGTCGGCCTCACTGTCGCCGGCCTGCTCCTGGATGAGGTTCGAGCCCAGGTTCGAGGTCATCACGATGACGGTATTGCGGAAGTCCACCGTGCGACCCTGGCCGTCCGTGAGGCGACCGTCGTCGAGCACCTGCAACAGGATGTTGAAGACATCCGGGTGCGCCTTCTCCACTTCGTCCAGCAGGATCACGCTGTACGGGCGACGACGCACCGCCTCCGTGAGGTAACCGCCCTCTTCGTAACCCACGTACCCCGGCGGCGCGCCGACGAGACGGCTCACGGAGTGCTTCTCCATGAACTCGCTCATGTCGATGCGGACCATGGCGTCCTGCGTATCGAAGAGGAAATCCGCCAGTGCCTTGCACAATTCCGTCTTGCCCACGCCTGTGGGACCAAGGAACAGGAACGAACCGTAGGGACGGTTCGGGTCGGACAGGCCCGCGCGTGCACGGCGGATCGCGTCGGAAACCGCGCGCACCGCTTCGTCCTGGCCCACGACGCGGCCATGCAGCGCCTCTTCCATGTGCAGCAGCTTCTCGCGCTCGCCTTCGAGCATCTTCGCCACCGGAATGCCCGTCCAGCGAGCCACGACCTCGGCGATCTCTTCCGCCGTGACGCGATCCTGCAACAGCGTGAAATCCTGCTTCTCCGCTTTCTGCGCGGCGGCAAGCTGGGTTTCCAGTGCCGGCAGGCGGCCGTATTGGATCTCGCTCATCGCGCCATAGTCCTGGCGGCGTTGCGCGGCTTCCAGCTCGAGGCGGGCCTGCTCGATCTGCTCCTTGATCTTGGTCGCGCCCTGCAGCGTGGCCTTCTCCGACTTCCACACCTCGTTGAGGTCGGAGAACTCGCGGTCGAGCTTCTCGATGTCGGCCTCGAGGGCGGCGAGGCGCTGCTTCGATTCCTCGTCCTGCTCCTTCTTCAGCATCTCGCGCTGGATCTTCAGCTGGATCAGGCGACGCTCGAGCCGGTCCAGCTCTTCCGGCTTGGAATCGATCTCCATGCGAATGCGCGACGCCGCCTCATCCATCAGGTCGATGGCCTTGTCGGGCAACTGGCGGTCGGGGATGTAGCGTGCTGACAAGGTGGCCGCGGCGACGATCGCGGGATCGGTGATCTCCACGCCGTGGTGCACCGCGTAGCGCTCCTTCAGGCCGCGCAGGATCGCGATCGTGTCCTCGACGCTGGGTTCGCCCACGAAGACCTTCTGGAAGCGCCGCTCGAGCGCGGCGTCCTTTTCCACGTACTTGCGGTATTCGTCGAGCGTGGTCGCGCCGATGCAATGCAGTTCGCCGCGCGCCAGCGCCGGCTTGAGCATGTTGCCGGCGTCCATCGCGCCGTCGGCCTTGCCCGCGCCGACCATCGTGTGCAGCTCGTCGATGAAGAGGATGACCCGCCCTTCCTGCTTGGAGAGGTCGCTCAGCACGGCCTTCAGGCGTTCCTCGAACTCGCCGCGGAACTTCGCGCCGGCGATCAGCGCGCCCATGTCGAGCGAGAGCACGCGCTTGTCGCGCAAGCCCTCGGGCACCTCGCCGTTCACGATGCGCTGCGCGAGCCCCTCGACGATCGCCGTCTTGCCGACGCCCGGTTCACCGATGAGCACCGGATTGTTCTTCGTGCGCCGTTGCAGGACCTGGATCGTGCGCCGAATTTCCTCGTCGCGGCCGATCACCGGATCGAGCTTGCCGATTTCGGCCCGCTCGGTGAGGTCGATGGTGTACTTCTCCAGCGCCTGGCGCTGCTCCTCGGCGTTCTCCGACTGCACCTTTTCGCCACCACGCAGCTTCTCGATGGCGGCTTCCAGGCGCTCCTTCGTCGCGCCGGCGGCCTTGAGCGCGCCGCCGGTCTCACCGCGATCGTCCAGCGCCGCCAGGACGAACAGCTCGCTGGCGATGAACTGGTCGCCGCGCTGCTGGGCCAGCTTGTCGGTGAGGTTGAGCAGGCGGTTGAGGTCGTTGCCGAGGCTGATGTTGCCTTCCTGGCCGCTGACCTTCGGCAGGCGATCGAGGATCTCGCCCAGGCGCTGGCGCAGCGCGGGCACGTTGACCTGGGCCTGGGTTAACAGGGGCGCGGTGGATCCGCCCTGCTGGTCGAGCAGCGCGGCAAGCAGGTGCACCGGCTCGAGGATGTTGTGGTCGCGGCCGACGGCCAGCGACTGGGCGTCGGCCAGCGCTTGCTGGAATCGCGACGTGAGTCTGTCCATTCGCATCGTGGTTGTCTCCGAAAGTGTCGGCGCGCCCCGGGGCCCTCCCCCGCGACCGCCTCTCTGGCGTACCAGATGCGGGTTCCCCGCCGCCCCTTCAACGGCCGGCGGCGGCATGAGGCAGCGGTTTTTTCACGGTACGGCATGCATCCTGAGGGGATGAACGACCTCCCGCGCCCGCCCGCCGACCTCGTCACGACCGCCACCGCGCTGTTCCTCGACGCGGACGGTACCCTGCTCGCCTTCGCCGATGATCCAGAGGGCGTCGTCGTCCCGGCCGGCATGCTCGAGACGCTGGACGCGATCCACGAGGCGCTCGGCGGCGCGCTGGCCCTGGTTAGTGGCCGGGCCATCGCGAGCCTCGACAGCATCTTCGGCCGCCCCCGCTGGGCCGCCGCGGGGCAGCATGGACTGGAGCGCCGCGACGCGGAGGGACGAACGGTGACCGTCCCCGTAGACGCGGACGAGCTGGCCCGCCTGCGCGCCACGGTGCACGCCGTCGCAGCCGACATGCCGAGCGTGCGCGTCGAGGACAAGAGCTGGTCGGTGGCCCTGCACTGTCGCGAGCATCCGGAATACACGCCGGAACTCGAGCGCGTCGCGCCGGCCATCGCCGCGCGCTTTCCAGGCTTCGAGCTCCAGCCGGGCAGCTACGTGTACGAATTCAAGCCGCGCGGCATGGACAAGGGCGTGGCGGTCGCGGCCTTCCTCGATGCACCGCCGTTCCAGGCCCGTCATCCCGTCTACCTCGGCGACGACCTGACGGACGAGCACGCCTTCGCCATGGTGAATGCACGCGGGGGCGCGTCGGTGCGTGTAGGTACAAGAACGCCCTCTTGCGCCGTGTTCACATTGTCTAGCCCGGCCGATGTCCATGCTTGGCTCGATTCCGTGAAAGCCGCATTGACGCAAGGAGCCGCAAGGAGACAATGAGTCGATTAGTCGTCATATCGAACCGCGTCGCGCTGCCGAAGCAGACACAGACGGGGGGATTGGCGTCCGCGATGAACGCGGCGCTGCAGGAAATGGGCGGCCTGTGGTTCGGATGGAGCGGCAACATCGCCGCCGAAACGGGCAAGGATCTGCACGAGGTCCAGGACGGACACATCAGCTACGCCACGATCGACATGTCCAAGGCGGACCATGACGACTACTACAGCGGTTTCGCCAATCGCGCGTTGTGGCCGCTGTTCCATTATCGCGGCGATCTCGTGGATTACCGTCGCGACCACCTGGAGGGGTACCTGCGGGTCAACCGCGCGTTCGCGAAGCGGGTGGCCAAACTCATCCGGAAAGACGACATCGTCTGGGTGCACGACTACCACCTGATCCCCCTCGCGGGCATGCTGCGCGAACTGGGTGTCGAGAACCGCATCGGTTTCTTCCTGCACACGCCACTCCCCGCTGCGGGACTGCTGATCACGCTGCCGCGCCATCGCGAGATCCTCGAGCCCCTGGCCGCATACGACCTCGTGGGCGTGCACACGCAGCGCGACCTGCGCGCGCTGGAGGATTATTTCCTGCACGAGCTCGGCGCCGCGATGCGCACCGGCGGCCGCATTCGCGCGGCAAACGGCCGCATCTTCCGGGCCGGCGTCTTCCCGATCAGCATCGACACCGCCGAGGCGGTGGAACTCGCCCATCGCGCGGAAGACAGCGGCGCCGTGGCGAAGCTGAAGGCGTCCATCGACGACCGCGCGCTGATCATCGGCGTGGATCGACTCGATTATTCGAAAGGCCTGCCGGAGCGCTTCGAGGGATTCGCCCGCCTGCTGCGCGACCACAAGGAAATGCGCGGCCGGGTTTCCCTCCTGCAGATCGCGCCGCCATCGCGCTCCGACGTGCCCGAGTACCGTTCGTTGCGCAGGGAACTCGAGCGCAGCGCGGGCCATATCAACGGGCAGTACGCGGAGCCGGACTGGGTGCCGATCCGCTATGTGAACAAGTCGTTCGCGCACAAGGTGCTGGCCGGCTACTTCCGGGTGGCGAAGGTCGGCCTGGTCACGCCGCTTCGCGACGGCATGAACCTCGTCGCCAAGGAATACGTGGCGTGCCAGGATCCGCAGGACCCGGGCGTCCTCGTGCTGTCACGCTTCGCGGGCGCGGCGCAGGAGCTGGACGCGGCCTTGCTGGTGAATCCCTCGGACCTCGACGAAGTATCGGAGGCGTTGAAGCGCGCCATGGAGATGCCGCTGAAAGAGCGGCGCATGCGCTGGCAGTCGATGATGGACGTGCTCGAACGCAACGACATCACCACGTGGCGCAATGCCTTCCTGCACGCGCTGACGGAACCGCCGAAGGTGAAGCCGGAGATCTACGTACCGTCGCCGATGACGGTGAGTCCCTAGCGCGTCCAGACCAGCGACGCGAAGCGTCCGCTGGACGCACCGTCGCGGCGGTAGGAATAGAGCCGTTTATCCCGGAACGTATCGAATCCGCCCCCGCTCACTTGCGTCACGCCCGCCGCGGCGAGCTTGCGCCGGGCCAGGACGTAAAGGTCGCAAAGCCAGTGTCCGGGACGGGTCGGCGTGAATGCCGTCTCGGCCCCGGTATCGGACGCCAGGAAGGCCGCACGCACTTCGTCGCCCACTTCGTACGACGGGCCGCCGATGGCCGGGCCGAGCCAGGCCATGACGGAGGCGGGTGGCGAGTCCATCCGGGCCACCGTGTTTTCCAGCACGCCGGCGGCGAGCCCGCGCCAGCCAGCGTGGGCCGCCCCGATCGTGCCGCCGTCCGCGCTGGCGAACAGCACCGGCAGGCAGTCGGCCGTGAGGATCGCCAGCACTTTCCCGGGCCCGTGGGCCACGGCCGCATCCGCCACCGGCTCGTCTTCCGTTGCCACGCCGGCATCGACGACCGCGGTCCCATGCACCTGGCGCAGCCACAGGGGTGGCCCCGGCAAATCGAGGGCGAGCGCCAGACTGACGCGATTCGCGGTCACCGCCAGGGGGTCGTCGCCGGAGCGCAGGCCGAGGTTGAGGGTGTCATACGGCGGTGCGGACGAGCCCGGACCGAGCCGGGTCGACACCGCGGCCCCGACGTTCGCCGGGGCGGTCCACTCCGGCACGATCCAGGCGTCGCCCATGGTCAGTCCTCGATCGGGTGCAGGGCCGTGTCGGCGCGCAGCGCCTCGATCAGGGCGTCCTGGTCGGCCGGACGCGGCGAGTCGAACTCGAGGTATTCCCCGGTGAGCGGGTGCTCGAACGCGAGTTTCTCGGCGTGCAGGGCTTGGCGGCGGAACCCGCGCAAGGCGTCGATGAGTTCCTGGCTCGCCCCGCGGGGCAGGCGCAGGCCGTTGCCGTAGAGCTGGTCCCCGACCAGTGGATGGCCCAGATGGGCCATGTGCACGCGAATCTGATGGGTACGGCCGGTCTCCAGGTTGCATTGGATGACGCTGTGGGCGCGGAAGCGCTCACGCACCCGATAATGGGTGACCGCTTCCTTGCCGCCGTCCTCGACGTCGCGGACGCCCTGCTTCAGGCGATCGTGCTGGTGCCGGCCGATCGGCTGGTCCACGGTGCCGCCGGCCACCATCGTGCCGAGCACCACCGCTTCATACTGGCGATGCACGTCGTGCCGGGCCAGCATGGCCACCAGGGCGGTGTGCGCGGCCATGCTCTTGGCCACCACCATCAGGCCCGCCGTATCCTTGTCGAGGCGATGCACGATGCCCCCGCGCGGCAGCTCGGCCAGCGTTGCGCTGTGGTGCAGCAGGGCGTTGAGCAGCGTGCCCGCCGGGTTGCCCGCGCCCGGGTGGACCACCAGGCCCACGGGCTTCTCGACCACCATGAGGTCGTCGTCCTCGTAGCGGATGTCCAGCGCGATGTCCTCGGGCTGGGCACGGACCTCGGCCTCCAGCTCGGCCTCCAGCGCCACCTGTTCCCCGCCGCGGACCAGGTGCCGCGGCGCCACGCGGGCGCCGTCCAGCAGGACCTTACCCTCCTTGATCCAGCCGGTGAGGCGGGATCGGGAGTAATCGGGGAACATCTCGGCCAGCGACTGGTCGAACCGCCGACCCGCTGCGGCCACCGGCACGGTGGCCTCGTGTCTGACCGTCGTCATAGCGCCTCGCCCGGCCCACGGCCGGTTTCGGCTATCATGCCTTTTCGCTCAAGCATCCGAACTCTCTCAATGCGTGCAACCAAGATCACCATTCTGCTCGTCCTCGCCTTGTCGATGAGCGCCTGCTCGATGTTCCGCAGCAAGAAGGAGACGATCGACACGATGCCGGTCGACCGGCTCTATGCCAATGCCCACGAATCGCTGGAGCATTCCGACTATGCCGCGGCTGAAAAGGCCTACCAGCGCCTCATCGCGCGCTTCCCGTCGGGGGACATCAACGAGCAGTCGCAGATCGAACTGGCTTACGCGCAGTACAAAGACAACAAGCCGGATGATGCCTACTCGACGATCAACCGCTTCATCAAGACGTTTCCGACCCATCCACACGCCGATTATGCCTATTACCTGCGCGGTCTGATCAATTTCGACCGCACGGCCGGCTTCATCGAGCGCTACCTGTCGCGCGGAGACAGTGCCTCGACCCGTCGGGACCAGGGCTTCAACCTCACGGCATTCGACGATTTCAGCCAGCTGACGCGTCGCTATCCCAACAGCGCCTACGCCACCGACGCCCGCCAGCGCATGATCTTCCTGCGCAACCAGCTGGCCCAGTTCGAAATCAACGTCGCCGAGTATTACCTGCGCACGAAGTCGTACATCGCCTCGGCGGATCGCGCCCAGTATGTGGTGGAGCACTACCAGCAGTCGCCGCAGACCGCCGACGCCCTGGCCATCCTCACCCGCAGCTATATCGCGCTCGACCGCCAGCCGCTGGCCGATCAGACCCGCAAGGTGCTGGCCCTGAATTATCCGGACCACCCGTACCTCACGGACGCCAACTGGCCGCACCATCCGTCGATCTGGCGCAAGGCCATCCCGTTCTCGGGACACCACTAAAAGAAAAAGCCGGCGCAAGCCGGCTTTTTCTTACCTGCCGGCCGCCTAGCGCCAGCCGGAGGTGATCGGGTAGCGCCTTTCGCGGCCGAAGGCCTTCGTGGTCACACGGGGTCCGGGCGCGGCCTGGCGGCGCTTGAACTCGTTGATGTAGACCATGCGGATCACGCGGCGCACGGTGGCGTCGTCGTAGCCGGCGGCGATGATGTCTTCCGCCGATGCCTCGCCTTCGATGAACAGGTCGAGGATCGCGTCGAGCACGTCGTAGGGCGGCAGCGAATCCTGGTCGGTCTGTTCATGGCGCAGCTCGGCCGACGGCGGCCGGTCGATCACCGCCGCGGGAATCGCGCCGTCGATCGCCGCGCGCCAACGCGACAGGGCGTACACCACCGTCTTGTAGACATCTTTCAGCGGGGCGTAGGCGCCGCACATGTCGCCATACAAGGTCGCATAGCCCACGGCCATCTCGCTCTTGTTGCCGGTGGACAGCAGCAGCTTGCCGGTCTTGTTCGACATGGCCATCAACAGCACGCCGCGTGTGCGCGACTGCAGGTTTTCCTCTGTGATATCGGGCGCACGGCCGGCGAATACCGGCGAAAGCGCATCCGTGAAGGCGCCATAGATGCCTTCGATCGGCAGCACGTGGTATTCCACGCCGAGCTGCTCTGCCTGGGCCTTTGCTTCGCGCAGGGACAGGCCGGAGGTGTATTCCGTCGGCATCATCACCGCGGTGACCTTGTCCTTGCCCAGGGCGTCGACCGCGATGGCAAGGGTAAGCGCCGAGTCGATACCGCCGGAAAGCCCGAGCAGCACGCCGGTGAAGCCGTTCTTCCCGATGTAGTCGTGCACGCCGCGCACGAGGCCGGCGTACATGATCGCCTCCGGCGAGCGGTTATCCGTCGCCGGCCAGTCGATCGCCGTGAGGCGCTTCGTCGCGGTGTCGTATTCCACGGCGAGAAGCATTTCCTCGAAGGACGGCGCGCGCGCCACGATGGTGCCGTCGGCCTGCACCAGCAGCGAGTGCCCGTCGAACAGCAAGTCGTCCTGTCCGCCGACGAGGTTCACGTACGCGATCGGCACGCCGTTCTCGGTGGCGCGGCGGCGCAGCAGTTCCTCGCGCGTCGCCGCCTGGCGGCGGTCGTAGGGCGAGGCGTTGATCACGAGGATCAGTTCCGCGCCGGCTTCCGCCGCGTGCGCGGCCGGCTCGGCTTCCCAGATGTCTTCGCAGATCAGCATGCCCACGCGAACGCCTTCGATCGTGAAGACCCGGGTGCTCTCGCCGTGCTGGAAATAGCGCTTCTCGTCGAACACCGTGTAATTCGGCAGCGCCTGCTTGTGGTACGTCCACTCGGCCCTGCCCTCGCGGATCAGCGTCGCGGCGTTGAACACCTCGCCACGCGTGTCGGGGTGGCCGACGACGGCGGAAATGCCCTTGATCCGTGGGGCCAACGCGGCGAGCTCCCTCGCGCACCCTTCGAGGAAGCTCGGGCGTTGCAGGAGGTCTTCCGGTGGATAACCCGAAAGGGTGAGTTCCGGAAAGGCGATCAGCGAAGCGCCGAGGCGGTCGCGGGCTTCATCGGCCAGGGCCTGCACGCGCCGGGCATTGTCGGCGGTGGCGCCCACGGGAAAGTCGAACTGGGCCAGGGCGAAGCGAAACGTGGACATGGGGGATCCGTGCAGTCGCGGGGAACCGCCATGATAAGCCATCGCGCGGTTCCTACAGGTACAGGTGCGCGATCGCCAACGCCGTCCTGTAGGGCTCCGGATCATTACGGTTGGTCAGCAGGATCACCGTCAAATGACGGTCCGGGTAACGGACGATCACGTTGCGAAACCCGATCGTCTCGCCCGAGTGCCATACGGAATCGCCGGTAATCCGCCAGCCGTACCCGTATTCGACGGTCGGATCGTCGGTCCGCGTCTTGGGCGTGAAAGCCGCGGCGCGGGATGATTCGCTGAGCAGGCGGTCGTCGTAGAGCGCGGCGTCCCAGCGGGCCATGTCGTCGATGGACGCATAGATCCCGCCGTCGCCGAGCACCGAGCTGGTCATGCTCTGGTCGGTGCGCACCCAATGCCCGTTTTCCTCGCTGTAGCCGAAGGCACGGTGCGGCACCGCCGGCCCTTCCTTCACGTAGGCGAGCGTGTGGATCATACCTAGGGGAAGGAAGATGCGCTCGCGCAGGAAGTCCTGGAACCTCTTGCCCGATGCCTTCTCCACGATCAGGGCGAGCATCGCGTAGCCGCCGTTGCTGTAGCGGTACGACGTGCCCGGCGCGAAGTACAGATGATCGGTGGCCGACATCAGGTCCAGCACGTCCTTGTCGCGCAGCGGCACCCTTGTATCCGCCGGCATCACGTCCTCGTAGTCGACGAGCCCGCCCTGGTGGCTGAGGAGTTGGGCGATCGTGATGGCGTCGGCCGCCGGAGGAAGCGCGGGAAGCCATTGCCTCGCCCGGTCGTCGAGGGAGAGCTTGCCGTCCTGCGCCAGCAGCAGGATCGCCGCGGCGGTGAACTGTTTGCTTACCGAAGCGAGCCGATAGTCGGTCTGCGGCGTCGCCGGCACACGGTTCTCGAGATCCGCAAAGCCGTAGCCGCGCCGCACCAACGGCACGCCGTCGCGCACCACGAGCAGCGAGGCCCCGGGGCCGTCACCTTCGTATCGGGACATCAGGCTGTCGACGGAGGCGTTCGGCGAGTGGGCCGCCGCACATGACGCCAGGAGGACGCAACAGACAAGGAGGACGGCGAATCGCATGCTCACTCCACGGGAACGTCGTAGATGGTGTCGGCGGCCGCGGCGGACGGCAGCGAGTAATGCCACCACTCCTGCGGGTAGTTGACGAAGCCTTCCTTCGCCATCGCATGCACTAGGCGCTGCCGGTTGGCGCGTTGCGCGGGATCGATGCCGGGATCGTCCGTATGCGCGCGCGGATCGAAGAAGTCGAAGTCCGTGCCCATGTCGAGTGCCGCGCACCGGTCGCCATCGCAGCGCATGAGGGTGAGGTCGACGGTGGCACCGCGACTGTGGCCGGACACGGGGGCGATGTACTCACCCAGTAGCTGGTCCTTTTCGAGGTGCGGATAATGCGCCGGCTTTGTCTTGGTGTCGGAGAGATCGCCCGCCCAGCGCACGAAGTTGGCCACCGCCCGCGCCGGGCGGTAGCAATCCCAAAGGCGCAGACGATAGCCGGCCCTGCGCAGGTTGTGCTCCACGCGCGCGAGCGCCTCGGCGGCGGCGGTGCGGAGGAAGCATTTCGGCGCGCGATACCCATCCACGGTGGCGCCGGTGAAATTGTCGCTGCCGGCGTAGTGGATGGTTTCCGCCATGTCGGGCACGAGGGAACGGATGTCCGTCAGCCCCGCCTCCGCCATCGTGCGCGCGGACGAGACGCGCGGTGGTGCGTCGGCGGCGTGGACGCTAAGGGCAAGCGCGCACGCGAGCGAAATCCAGGTCTTCATAGTCGTTGCTGAAATCGGCATCGGGGTCGACCTTGGTGAGACGCAGGCGGTCCGGTGCGGAAAGATCGAGCCACGGCTCGGCATCCATCCGCTCTCCCTTCCACTGTACGAGGTAGCGCGTCCCCACGCGCTGGAGGGCGCCGGTCATTGCGGGTGAGCGCGAGGCGACAAAGCCGACGCCGCCCTTCACCGGGCAGATGCTCACCTCACCGAACCAGGGGTCCCGCCAGACACCGAGGAACGCCTTCGCGTCGTCGGTCGAGGCGGTGACGCGCGAGGACGTATCGGGGGCGCGCGAGGCGCCGGGGGCCGAGGCCTCGGCGGCGATGCGGTCCGCGTATTCGCCGACCGTGTGTGTCTCGCCTGGCACGGTAAGTCGTTTCAGCAAGGCCTCGGCTAGTGTATCGCGCGCATCTTCGCCGCCGCCGTTCATCATGATGACGAAGCCGCTGCGCTGCTCCGGTAGCAGGCTGACCGTGGAGTACATGCCCGAGAGCGTGCCGGTGTGCGACACACTCCATTGGCCATCCACGTCGGCAAGGCGCCAGCCGTATCCGTATCCGTACAGGTGGGTGTCGTTCCATGTCTTGCGACGCTGCCCGACAGGCATCGGGTTCTGGATCGACCACAGCGGCTCGCGCTGTTTCGCGTCCAGCCAGGCCAGCTGGGACGCATCGGGCGCGAGCCAGTTGCCGGCCCAGCGCAGCATGTCGTCGAGGTCGCAGCGAACGCCACCCGCGGCGGCGGACGTGATCGCGGGGATCGTCGCGGGATCGGCACCCACGACGTCATTGCCGTGCTCGCCATGGCGGTGTGGCTGGGCGACGTTGCCCACCCCGTCGCGCGACCAGCTGCCGATCTGGCAACGGGACAGGCCGAGCGGCTCGAACACCTCGCGGCGTAGCAGTGTCTCGTAGGACGCGCCCCCTGCCGCGGCGGCCACCTCGCCCGCGACGACGTAGAGCAGGTTGTCGTACGCGTAACGCGAACGGAAACTGTGTTCCGGCTTCAGGTACGCCAGCCCCGCGAGGATGTCCTTGCGGGTGAAATGGTTCGGCTCGGGCCACAACATCAGGTCGCCCGCGCCTTCGCGCAGTCCACTGTTGTGGATCAGCAGGTCGCGCACCTGGATCTCGCGCGTGACCCACGGGTCGTTCATCCGGAAATCCGGCAGGTACTTCACCACGGGGTCGTCCCAGTGCAGCTTGCCGGCAGCCACGAGGCGGGCGATCAGCGCCGTGGTCATCGCCTTGCTGTTGGAGGCGATCTTGAACAGCGTGCGGCTGTCGACCCTGACCCGCGACCCCGCTGCCCGCACACCCGCCGTACGGGTGTATACGACGTTGCCGTCCTGGATCACGCCCACGGCGATGCCCGGGATGTCATAGCGCGCCACGGCCTCGTCCACCAGTTTGTCGAGCGATGCGGACGAAGCCGCCTCGTCGGCAGACCAGACGCGCAGGAGGTTGCCGCTCCAGATCTTCGCGATGTCGGCATCGGAGAAGCCGCGTCGCTTCAAGCCGGCGGTGACGTTGCGCGTCTCCGACGCGTCCATCCACCCCGTGATTTCGCCGCCGCCATCGAAGTCGGACGCGATACCCACGTGGTCGATGCCGGCGACCTTCACCATGTGCTGGATGTGGTCGAGGAAGTCGTCCAACGTCGCCAGCGGATGCTCCCGCTGGATCGCCCTCATGCCTTCGGTGTATGCCGGCAGGTAATCGTGCTTCTCGCTGTCGTATGCCTTGTCCCCCGCCTCGCGTGCCACACGCGCCTGGAGGGCCTTCTCGGCGGCCTCGCGCGCCGGATCCTTCTTCAGGAACTCCTTGTACGCGACGGCCTGGATGACACCGCCCTTGTCCGCGATGGCTTTCAACAGCTCGTCGGGCAGGTTGCGCGGGTGGTCGGTGATCGCACGCGCGGAGGAATGCGACGCGATGATCGGCGCCGTGGAGAGGGCCAGCACGTCGCGTACGCAGGCGTCCGAGGCATGCGAGATGTCCACCATCATGCCCAGCGCGTTCGCCCGCCTCACCACCTGGCGCCCGAAATCGCTCAGGCCTAGATTGCTGTCGGGCTTGTCGCCCAGGTCCTTGCTCGGCAGCGAACTGCCGCAGAGGTCATTGTTGCCGACATGCGCCAGGCCGACGTAGCTCGCGCCACGCGCGTAGGCGGCGTCCAGCCGCTTCAGGTCGTGGCCCAGCGAATAGCTGTTCTCGATGCCGACCATCGCGGAGAGCCGCCCCGCCGCCTTGTTCGCCCGGACGTCGCCCGGCGTGCGCGCCAGCCGGATCTGGTCCGGGTAACGCTTCAGCATGAGATCGATGGCGTCGTACTTACGCGCGGCCTGCGCGACGGCCTTGGCGTAACCCGCCTGGGTCAGCGGCCCCTGCTCGACATAGATGACGAAGAAGGCGGCGTCCAGTCCACCGCGACGCATCTTCGGCAGGTCCACCTTGAGCGGACCGTCCTTGCCGGCGTCGAACTTCGCGTCGTGCATGTACGACAGGGGGATGTCGACATGGGTGTCGAGGGTCAGCGGATGGTCCTGTGCCTGCGCGGTGGCGCAGAACAACAGGGCCAGGCCGAAAGTTCGTTTCATTCTGCCTCCCGTCGAAAAGCGTTGCCTCAGGCATCAGAAGTCGATCGAGACGGTCAACTGCCCGAAGCGCGGCGGCTGGAAGCGGATCGGCTGGAGGTAGGTGTTGCTGTTGCTGCCGATCGACGTCTGCAGGTCCTGGTCGACGCCCGTCGTGCGCTGCTGGTTCAGCAGGTTGTACACGGCGAACTTCACGCGCAGGTTGTTCTTCTCGTCCAGCGGCAGCAGGTAGGTGATGCTGGCGTTGAGGTTGAAGCTCCACGGCGTGCGTTTCGCGCCGCGCTCGGACTCGACGTACACACGGTTCTCGGAGACCGGATCCGCGCAATTCTCCACGCAGATGAAGTAGCTGTGGTACGAGGTCTTGTCGAACGGATTGCCGACGCCGTACGCGGTGATCGGGCTACCCGACAAGGCTGTGACGTCTGCACCGACCTGCCACTGGTCGCTGATCGCGTACGTGCCGCGCAACTTGAACTGGTGGCGATGGTCGTTCGGGAGGTAGCCGCCTGACAGGTTCACCCAGGGATCGTCGAAGTTCTCGGTGCGGCCGGTGTCGTCGAAGTTGGTGTCCGAGTTCACCGGACCTTCGGCGTTGCCGCGGCTCCACGAGAGCACGTACGACGCATTGAACATCCACTTGTCGTCCCAGGCGCGGTCCACCTGGAATTCCAGGGAGCCGAACGTGCGGCGCGGCTTCTTCCAGCCGCGCTGGCCGAGGTAGTTGCCCGAGGCGTCGTAGAGCGCCCAGCCCTGCTTGGAAGTATCGAGGGTGATGTAGCCGTCCGGCGTGCCGTCGCAGTTGGTATCGCCATACACGGTCACGTTCCGGCCGGGATTGCCCATGACGTAACCGATGTAACCATCGCCACCGCACTGCGGCGTGGCGCTGATCTCCATGTCGTCGATCGCGTCGTGCAGCTTGCGGTACGTGCCGCTCACGCCCCAGGACCACTTGTCCGTGATCATCTGCTGGAAGCCGAGGATGGCCTCGTCCTGGTAGACCGGGTCCATGTTCTTGTCGACTTCGGCACGCAGGTCGCCCACGGTGCCGTTGCCCTGCGACGTGTCGACCGCGCCGATCTGCTGGCCGAGGATCGGCACCGCGTATTGCGATCCGTTGCGATCGAGGAACTGGTATCCCTCGAAGGTGTAGAACGTGCGCTCGTCGAGCAGGCCGCCGGCCTGCTTGATGTTGATCACGTTGGCCACCGGCAGGTAATACCGGCCCAGGTTGCCGAAGATCTTCGTCCGCCCGTCGCCATTGAGGTCCCAGGAGAAGCCCAGGCGCGGAGCGATCATGTTGTCGACCTTGATGTAGCTCTCGCCTTCGGCCGTCTTGTTGTCGAAGGAATCGCTGCGCAGGCCGACGTTCAGCAGGAAGTCGGGCGTGATGTTCCAGTTGTCCTCGACGTAATACGCGTTGTTCGAGGTCTCGAACGTACCGCTGATGTTGTAGCGGCGCTGGCGCACGTACATGTCGTAGCCGGGCGGCATGACGCCGTCGTTCTCGATGGTCGATCCGGGGTCGGCATGCACGATGTTGTAGTAGTACGCGCCCGGGCCCGGGTAATGCCGGTCGTACTGCGAGGTATCTACTTCGTGGTCATAGCCGAAGCGCACGAGGTGGTCGCCGAGGGTCCATTCGAAGTCCGCTCGGCCTTGCTTGCGCGTATCGTTGCGCTTCTCGACCATCGTGCTGGAGCTGCAGCCCAACGGCACGTCCGGGGCGTCGGCATTGTCGTCGATGCGGACGGGATTGCACTCGGCATCGGCCAGCCCGCGGGTGTAGGCCTCGCGCTCGTTGCGGCCGTACATCAGCTTCATCGACAGGTTGTCGACCAGGTAGCTGGTGAAAGTGCCGTTCCAGTTCCTGCCGCCCGTGTCGCTGGTGATGACGTCGCTCTTCTGACCCTTGGTGCGCGTCGCGTAGTCGTACGGGTAGACCGATCCCTCGTTCGTGTCCTTGTCCGAGAAGGCCATGAACTCGAGCAGGTTCTTGTCGTTGATGTGCCAGTCGACCTTGGCGCCCCAGAAGCCGGAGTCGGTGTCGTTCTGGGTGAGCACCGTGCCCTGGTTGTCCGTGTTCTGCGGCGTGTAGCCGCGCGCCTCGTACATCGCGAAGAAGAACAGCTTGTCCTTCACGATCGGGCCCGACGCGTACACGTTCATCTTCGTGCGCGAGTAATGGTCCTCGGACGAAGTGATGTAGCGCTCGCCGTCCCAGTAGCGGTTCTTCGTGGTGGCCTGCCAGTCGCTCGGCTCGAAGGTCATCTCCGCGCCGGCCTTGAACTCGTTGGTGCCCGAGCGGGTGACGGCATTCACCACGCCGCCCGTGGTGCGGCCGAACTCCACCGAGTAGCCGCCGGTCTTCACCTGGAATTCCTGATAGAAGGCGAACGGCGCTTCGGAGAAGCCGTTGCGGTTGTAGAAGTCGGTGACGTTGAGGCCGTTCACGTAGAACGAGTTCTCGGCCACCGACGAACCGCCGAAGGAGATGCCGCCGAAGCCGGCATTGCCCTTGTTCACGCCGGGCGCCAGCAGCGCGACGGACTGCACGTTCTGGTCCACGGGCAGCCGGCGAATTTCTTCGCGGCTGACGTTCGTCGCGATTTCCGTGGAACTGACGTCCACCGCGTTGATCACCACCGGCGCGCTCACCTGGACGCCTTCGAGCTCGGTGGTACCGGTCGCGCCGCGCTCCACGAGGTTCACCGTGGTCGCGTTGCCGAGGCTCACGTTCACTTCGGCGGTGGTCGCGACGGGCTTGCCGTCCTTGCTGCTGTCCACCTGGTAGTGGCCAACGGGGAGGAACGGCAGGCGGAAATTGCCGGCGTCATCAGCCGTCACCGTGCGCGTCAGCCCGGTGGCCGGGTCGCGCGCGGTCACCGTCGCGCCCGCCTTGGTCCGGCCGACGATCGAGCCATCGGTATTCGCACCCCAGGCGACGCCGGACATGGCGAGGCCCAGGCCGATCGCCATGCACAAGGCGCCGTGGCGCAATGCGCGCCGGTTCGTCTTGATATCCCCCATCTCCCCACTCCCATAAGATGATGTTTCGGGTTGTCTGATGCCCCGTCAGTGCTTCGTGCCGCCGGCCTCTTCCGGCGAGTCGACACGATGCCAACGGAAGTCGTAATCCCACTGGTCGAAGTACAGGTTGCCGCCCTTCCATTCGACTTCGCCGCGTTGCGAGTCGACCGTCTCCGAGCGGAAGAAGGTCTTCGCTGGCACGAACGGCCGCGAGTAGTCGTCGTTGAAGGCGATGCGGTAGGCGTCCAGGCCGCCGAGGTAGAACCACTCGAGCGTGTCGTCGCCCGGCTTTGCGTTCGCCCCGGCCGCCAGGCGGCCGAAGGTCACGTCCATCGGTACCCATCCGTACGGGGCAAGGTAGACCTGGCCCCAGTCGTGGATGTTGTTGTACTTGCCATCGGAGAAGATCCAGCCAGACTGCCAGCGGGCCGGAATGCCGTTGAGCCGCAGCAGCGTGATCAGAAGCAGGGTCTGCTCGCCGCAATCGCCGTGGCCCGCGTGCAGCGTGTAATCGCCGATATTCGCGATGGTGGAGTATTCGCGCGCACCCGCCCACGGGATCGTGTCCACGGCGGCGAACAGTTTCTGCGCGATACGGTACGGGTTGGTTTCGTTGCCCACCGCGCGTTTCGAATAGGCGCGCATCGCATCGGTGAACACGACATGCGGCGCACGCTCGGCCACGAAAGGCGCCAGCTCGGGCGTGATCGGCGCGCGCGTCACCTTCGCCGGGTCGATGTCCACGTAGCGGGCGTAGAGCGTCAACTCGTAGGTGATCGAAAATTCGGTCGCCTTCCCCGCCACGGCCTTCTTCTCGAGATAGGCGGTGCGTTGAAGCGTTGCCTCCGGTGCCAGCTTCGCGCCGGCGGGCTCGCTGGCAACGAGGCGGATGTCTTCCTGCTGCCCCTTGATCGCCCGTGGATACGGAATCCACGCACGCACGGTTTCGCCGGCGGGAACGGCGTCGGCCTTCACGGTGAGCACCTGCGTCACGCTTTCGCGCCGCGGAAGGACGCTGCTGCCGTGGCTGGCCAGCGCGGCATCGCGCACGGCGCGATGGTGATCGTTGAGCACTTCGTTCGGGCCATCGGCAAACGGCGTCTGCACCTTGCGGCGTGCCCGCGCCTCGGCGCTGATGCGGAAGAGGTTGCCGGGTGAACGGTTGAAATAGAGCGTACGGCCGTCGATCACCTGCTTTTCGAGCAGGCCCGCCGCATCCCACTGCGCGAACTCCGCATCGGTGAGGTCGGGAATCTGCTTGCGCAGGCGCGCCTTCACCGATTCGGCATCGAGCGTGAAGTCGATGAGGATGCGGCGCATGCGTTCGCGCTGGAATGCGAGGGTATTGCGTTGCGCGGCGGTCAGGCCGGGTTGTGCGAGCGCTTTCGCGATGGCGGCTTCGGCGTCCTTGAAGTGGCCCGCGTCTATCTGCTTCGACGGGGCATCGCCGACAGGGTCGGCTTCCACCAGGCCACCGGTACCTCGCGCCGTCATTGCCGTCGACGCCGAGCCGGCCTGCGTGGCAGCGGCATGGACGATGGCGACCGGTAGCGATGCCAACAGGCACGCCGCCAGCGCGGAGCGAATCGTCGCGTTTCGTGTAGCCGCTTTCACCGTTCGGTATCCCCGATGCAACCGTGGTGGGTGGACGTGCTGTGATGGGTGTGTAACATGCTTGCAAAGCGCGGTCAATAATTTATGCTTCGGGCTACTTCGTTAGGAATAGATATTCCTGACGACCGTCGTGACACCACCCGGGGAGAGGGACGCGTGATCCAGTCGGTTTGGCCTTATCTGGCCGTGATGCTGCTTGCGGCGGGGTTCTGGCCGGCGATCGAAAGGCGCTTTGCCTGGAAGGCCTTCGACATCCTTCCTCCCATCGTCCTCACGTACCTCACGGTCACGGCGCTCTCCGTCGCAGGGTTCTGGTCCGCGACACCCGAGATCCATCTCGCCCAGACGACGCTCGTGGCGCGGATGGTCCCGGCGCTGCTCTTCCTGCTGATGATCAATTGCGACCTGCGGGCCATCCTCGCCCTGGGTCCGCGCGTGCTCGGCGTCTTCGTCTGCACCTCCATCAGCCTGTTCACCGCGTTCATCGTCACTTTCCTGCTGTACCGGCACTGGATGCCGGGCACCGGCTGGATGCCGCTCGCCTCGCTGTCCGGCAGCTGGATGGGCGGCACGGCGAACATGATCGCCGTGAAGCAGGCGATCGGCATGTCCGACACGTCGCTGGCGACCACCCTGCTCACCGACGCCCTCTGCTACTCGATGTGGGTGGTGGTGCTGTTCGCCGTGGCGCGCCTGGCGCCGGCCTTCAATCGCTGGACGCGCGCGGCGTCCAGCGCCGACATGAACGTCGCCGAGTCGGCAGCACGGATCCCCGCCACCGGCGACAGCGTGCTGCTCTGGCTCGGACTTGCCGTGCTCGTCTCGACCCTCTCTGCGGTGCTCGGCGCACGGATGCCGGTCGGCAGCATGGTTTCACCGACGACCTGGACCATCCTCATCGCGACCATCGCGGGCCTCGTTGCTGCCCACACTCGGCTGGCACGGCTCCCGGGCGCGCAGGCGGTGTCGAGCGCCCTGTTGATCTGCGTGGTCGCGGTACTCGCCTCGCAGAGCAGCTTCGCCGGCATTGCCGCGGCGCCGCTCTACCTGCTCGCCGGGGTCACCGTCATCGCGATCCATGCCGTGCTCCTGTGCATCGCGGCGAGGATCTTCCACTTCGACCTGTACCTCTGCGGCATTTCCTCGCTCGCCCATATCGGTGGCGTGGCGGCGACGCCGGTGCTGGCCGCCACGTATTCACGCTCGCTGGTACCGGTCGGCATCCTGCTCGCGCTGCTCGGATATATCCTCGGGACTGGATTCGGTCTCGTCGTCGCCGCGGTGCTTTCGGCGCTGGCCTCCTGACAAGGAACTCGCTATGAACCTGCTTCGCCCCACCCTGCTCGCGGCCCTTCTCGCGCTTGCGACGGGCGGCACGCCTGCCCTGGCCGCCGACATGGCGGTACCGCCATCCGGGATACTCGGTGTATCCGACGCGCAGCTCACGCCCGAGTTCTGGGTGGGTCGGCTCACCGACGCCGACAAGCCGGTGCTGGATCGGGACGCCATCGCGGCTATCAATGAGCGCGTCGCCCGGCTCGACCCGTCCATGCACGACATCCGCCACCTGCCGTCCGCGCTGCCGCGCGACCAGGTGAAGGGCTGGATCGAGAAGCTGACCAGCAAGCCCACGAAACAGCTCTTCGATGTGCACGGCAAGCCGGTGGCGAGCGCGGCGATCGACGGCGTGATGGCAAACGCGGCGATCGGCGCCATTCCGGCCCAGGTGACGCCCCGGTACGGCATGGCCGTCCGGCGCAGCGCGCTGCGCGGCTACCCCACCGACCTGCGCGTATTCAGCCACGCCGACGACACCGACATCGACCGTTTCCAGGAGAGCACGCTGTTCCCGGGCGATCCGCTGGTCACGGTGCATACCAGCAAGGACGGCAAGTGGGTGTTCGTGGTGAGTCCGCGCTACGCGGCGTGGTTACACGCCGACGACGTCGCTTACGGCGACGCGGCCAAGGTGTTCGCCCATGCCGATGCCGCGCCCTACCGCGTCATCACGGGTGCCAAGCCACTCACGGTTTACACACCCGAGGCGCCCGCCGTCTCCGAATTGCAGCTCGACATGGGCACGCGCGTGCCGCTGGACACGTCCCTGCCGCCGGACCAACCGGTGAACGGGCAGAGCCCGTATGCGTCGTGGGTGCTGAGCCTGCCGGTACGCGACGCGAAGGGCACACTCGCCTTCCAGCCCGCCCTGCTCCAGCGCAACCAGGATTCCTCCGCGGACTACCTGCCGCTCACCCGCGCGAACATCGTGCGCCAGGCCTTCAAGTTCCTGGGCGAACGCTACGGTTGGGGGCACGCGTACAACGGCCGCGACTGCAGCGGCTTCGTCTCCGACGTCTATCGCAGCATGGGCGTGCAGATGCCGCGCAACACGCGCGACCAGAGCATCAGCCCCGGCCTCACCCATACCGTGTACAGCGACAAGGACACCCACGAGGCGCGCGAGAAGGCCGCGCTGGCGCTGGAGGTAGGCGACCTCGTTTACATCCCGGGCCACGTGATGATGGTCATCGGCAAGATCGACGGCCAGCCCTATGTCATCCATGACGTCGGAGGCATGAGCTACCGGCAAGCCGACGGCAGCCTGCGCCGGATCAAGCTCAACGAAGTGTCGGTCACGCCGCTCCTGCCGATGATGTCCAGTCGCGACAAGACGTTCGTCGACATCATGACCAGCATCGTCCGCATCCGCTAATTCGCCCAAGAGGCTCCATGAAAATCACCGACATCCGCTTCGGCATGCTCCGTGTGCCGCTGAAGACCCCGTTCAAGACGGCACTGCGTACCGTCGACAAGGTCGAAGACATCGTGGTGATGGTGCACACCGACGATGGCCGCGTGGGCTATGGCGAGGCACCGGCCACCGCGGTCATCACGGGCGACACGCACGGCTCCATCGTCGACGCCATCCGCCACTACATCGCACCGCGCCTCATCGGCCAGGACATCGCCGACCTCAACCGGATCACGAAGCTGATCCAGGGCACGATGGAGAAGAACACCAGCGCGAAGGCGGCGGTGGAGATCGCCGTCTACGACCTATGGGGCCAGCTCTACAACGCGCCCCTGTACAAGCTGCTCGGCGGCGGCGATCCGGTCATCACCACCGACATCACGATCAGCGTCGACTATATCGACAAGATGGTGGCCGACTCGGTCGCGGCGGTGGAAAGGGGCTTCGAGTCCCTCAAGATCAAGGTGGGCAAGGACATCGGCGTTGACATCGAGCGCGTCCGTGCCATCTACGCCGCCGTGGAAGACCGCGCCCTGCTGCGGCTGGACGCGAACCAGGGCTGGACGGCCAAGGAAGCCGTGTACGCGCTGCACGCGCTGGAAGACGCGGGCGTGCGCCTCGAGCTGGTGGAACAGCCGGTGAAGGCCCGCGACCTCGAAGGCATGCGCTACGTCACCGAGCGCGTGCACACGCCGATCATGGCCGACGAGAGCGTCTTCGGGCCGGCGGAGGTGATGGACCTCATCCGCATGCGTGCCGCCGACATCATCAACATCAAGCTGATGAAGACGGGCGGCATCTCCAACGCCATCCGCATCGCCGACATCGCCGGGCTCTACGGCATCGAGTGCATGATCGGCTGCATGCTGGAATCCAGCATCAGCGTGGCAGCCGCGGTGCACGTGGCGGTGGCCAAGTCCGACGTCATCACGAAGGTAGACCTCGACGGACCGTCGCTCAGTGCGTACGACCCGGTCGACGGCGGCGTGAACTTCAACGAATCGGAGATCTCCATCAGCGACGCCCCCGGACTCGGCATCCGCGAGATCCGCGGCCTCGAACCCCTCTGAAGGAACAGCCATGTCGCCCCTGGTGAAGATCCGTTCCGAGCGCGACCGCATGTCGGCGGTGGAACGGCGCATCGCCGACTTCATCCTCGAGAACGCCCACCTGCTGCGCGACTACTCGTCGCAGCAGCTCGCGAATGCGCTGGGCATCAGCCAGTCCAGCGTGGTGAAGTTCACCCAGAAACTCGGCTTTCGCGGCTATCCGGACCTCAAGTACTCCGTGGGCGAGGCGATCGTCCGCACCGAGGACACGGACGGCGATACCGCGCCGCCCAACGAGGCGGAGGGCGGCGACACGCTGGGCGCGGCGCTCTGGCAGCGCAAGGCGCGGGCCGAGGAAGCGACCCGTCTCCTCAACGAGCCCGGGACGATGGACGAACTCGTCGCCGCGCTCGACGCGGCCGGCAAGGTGTTCCTCATCGGCGTGGGCGAGGACGAACTGCATGCGCGGGGCTTCGCCATGCGGCTGTCGCTGCTGGGCATCGTCGCGATACGCCACGTGGACGTGGGACGGATGGCCGCGCAGGTGGCGATGTCCGCGCCGGGCGACATCCTTGTCGTGTTCTCGGAGCACGGGAAGCATCCCGCCCTGGTGAAGCTTGCCCGCTATTTCCGTGAGCATCGGGGCCGGGTGGTCACCGTGACGCGGCATACGTCGAACCCGTTGCGCGCGCTCTCCGATCTCTCGCTCGCGGTCGCGGCCCATGACGATGCATCCTACGTGCAGTCCCTGATCTACCAGTCCAGCGTGCAACAGTTGCTCGACACCGTGTTCGTGCACCTCTGCGAGGGCGACGAGGCGCGTCACGCCCGCCTCGTGGAAAACCTCGACCGCATTCATCAGATGCTCGAACCCTGACCGGAGCGCCATCCATGCCGTCGCCCAGCCTCCTCGCCCGTCTCTTCGGCCTCGCCGCCGTCATGGCGATCGTTCCCGCCGGTGCCTTCGAGACACCCGCCGCCTGGTCGGTCTCGCGGCAGATGATCGTCGTGACCACGGACGGCTGGGACGTCGACCACGGTACCCTGCGCGCCTACGTGCGCGACGGCGCGCACTGGAAGCAGGAAGGGCCGGCCGCGGACGTGACCGTCGGCAAGCACGGCAGTGCCTGGGGCGTCGGCCTCAATCCGCCGGAGCACGATGGACCGGTGAAGAAGGAAGGCGATGGCCGCAGCCCCGCCGGTGTCTTTCGTGTCGGCCCCGCCTTTGGTTATGCGGACAGCAATCCCACCGCCCTTCCCTACCGTGGCCTCACCGCGTCCGACTACTGCGTGGACGTGGACGGATCGCCGTACTACAACCGTATCGTCGATGCGGACACGGTCGGCGAGAAGGCTGTCGCGGGTGCCACCGAGCCGATGCGCCGCGACCTGCATTTCAACGGCGACCATGCGTATCGCATCGGCTTCGTCATCGAGCACAACCCGGACGGCCGCAAGGGCGCGGGGAGTTGCATCTTCGCCCACCTTTGGAAAACACCCACGACGTCGACCGCCGGCTGCACCGCCATGACCGACACCACGATGGAGCGCTTGCTCGGCTGGCTCGACCCCAGCAAGAAGCCGGTCTTCGTGCTGCTGCCCAAGAACGAGTACGCGCGCCTGCGCGAAGCCTGGAACCTGCCGGCCCCATGACCGCCACCCAACGCATCCTCCTCGGCCTGGCGCTCGGCGCGGCGGCTGGCATCGCCCTCGCCCACTGGACACCGGACGCCGCCGTTCGCGTGGCCGATGCAGTGCAGCCACTGGGCAAGCTCTGGCTCAGCGCCCTGCAGATGACGGTCGTGCCCCTGGTGCTGTCCCTCGTCGTCGTCGGCGCCAACACCGCCACGGATGCCGCCGCGTCAGGGCGCATCGCTCGCCGCGCCATCGTGGTGTTTCTCGTCCTGCTCGCCCTGGGCGCCGCCGTCGCGGCCATCGCCGCGCCGGAGCTGTTCCTGCTCTTCCCGCGCAGCGATTCCCTGCGGAACGCACTAGGCGCCGCCACCGGCAACCTCCCGGCCACCTCGCCCATCGGCTGGTCCGACTGGCTCGCCGGCATCGTGCCGACGAACGCGGTCATGGCCGCGGCGCAGAGTGCGATGCTACCGCTGGTGGTGTTCGCGATGTTCCTCGGCTTCGCGTTGACCCGCATCGGAGCGGAACGGCGGGCGCTGGCCGTGGAATTCTTCCGCGCGATCGCCGACGCGATGATCGTGGTCGTGCGCTGGGTGCTGCTGCTCGCGCCCTTCGGCGTCTTCGCCCTCATCCTCTCCGTCTGCGCACGCGCCGGGCTGCACATGCTCGGCGCCCTCGGCGTCTACGTGCTGGTGGAATGCATCGTGTACCTGATGGTCACCGCCCTGATGCTCGTCGTGGCGCGCGTATGGGGCCGCGAGCCTTTCGTCCGCTTCGCCTCGGCCATCGCGCCGGCGCAGGTGGTCGCCGCCAGCACGCAGTCGTCGCTCGCGTCGTTGCCCGCGATGATCGAGAGCGCGGACCGCCGGCTCGGCTATCCCACCGCTATCACCTCGCTGGTGCTGCCGATGGCAGTGTCCCTTTTTCGCCTGACCAGCCCGGTGCAATACATCGTGTCGGCCAGCTTCATTGCCTGGGCATTCGGCATCGACCTCGGCGCCGCACAGCTTGCCGCCGGCGCCGCGCTGGCAGTAGTGATCAGTCTCGGCTCGGTGGGCCTGCCGGGCCAGGTGACCTTCATCGCCACCAATGTGCCGGTCGCGCAGGCGATGGGTTTGCCCATCGGTCCGCTGGGGTTGATGCTGGCGGTGGACACGCTGCCCGACACCCTCGCCACGCTCGGCAACGTCACCGCCGACCTCGCGGCAACCAGCGTCGTCGCGGCGCAATCCTCCAAGGACAAGGCATGAGCACGAAGCACGCGGATGTGATCGTCGTCGGCGCGGGCATTGCCGGTGCGTCGGTGGCGTGGTTCCTCGCACCGCATGCACGCGTCGTCGTGCTCGAGCGTGAATCGTTTGCCGGGTTCCATACGACCGGGCGCTCCGCGGCGCATTTCAGCGAGAGCTATGGCTCGCCGCAGGTCCGCGCGTTGAGCCGTGCCACGCGCCCGTTCCTCGAACGTCCCCCGTCCGGTTTCGCGGGACATCCGATCCTGCACCCGCGCAGCGCGCTCGTGATCGGCAGCGCCGATCAGGCCGATCGTGTGCGCGAGGAGTTCGAGGCCGTGCGGCACTTCACCCCGGCGCTCACGCTGCTGAGCGGTTCCGCGGTGATGGACCTGGTTCCCGTGCTGCGTCCGGAGGCGGCGCGCATCGCGTTCTTCGAACCGGACTCCGCCGATATCGACGTCAACGAACTGCACCAGGGCTTCCTTCGCGGCGCGAAGGCCAACGGCGTCGCACTGCACGTGGACACCGAGGTGCGATCGATCCGGCGCGAGGCCGGCGAGTGGGTCGTCAACGAGACGTGGCAGGCACCCATCGTCGTGAACGCCGCGGGGGCGTGGGCCGATGTCCTGGCCGCCATGGCAGGCGTGGCTCCGATTGGCCTGGAACCGCGGCGTCGCTCCGCTTTCACCTTCGCGGCACCGGAAGGCATCGATAGCGCGGCATGGCCGTTCGTCGTGGACATCGACGAGACGTTTTATTTCAAGCCCGACGCCGGCCTGCTCCTCGGTTCGGCCGCGAATGCCGATCCCACGCATCCGCACGACGTGCAACCGGAAGAGTTCGACATCGCACTCGGCATCCATCGCATCGAGGAAGCCACCACGATGACGATCCGCCGGCCCGCGCGCACGTGGGCGGGGCTGCGTAGCTTCGTCCCCGATGGCGACCTGGTCGGCGGTTTCGCACCCGGCGCACAAGGCTTCTTCTGGCTCGCTGCGCAAGGCGGCTACGGCATCCAGACCAGTGCGGCCATGGCGGAAGCATGTGCCTCGATGATCCTTGGCCGGCCGATGCCGTGGCACTTGCTGGACCAGGGCATCACAGCCGATCTCCTGGGCCCCGCGCGACTGCTGCCCTAGTCGCGCAAGTTATTGCGCAGCGCCTAGGGGCGATCTAAGCCGAGCGCCTTAGTGTGGCGGAAACCATCCGCGAGGCGAAGGCCGGTGCAGGCAAAGGAAATCGTAAGCAAGGTACCCGAGGTCACCCTGGCTTTCTGGATCGTCAAGATCCTCGCCACGACGCTCGGCGAAACCGGCGGCGACGCGGTGTCGATGTCGATGCAACTCGGCTACTTGCTCAGCACCGGCATCTTCGCGCTGGTATTCGCCGTCGCCGTGACGATGCAGATTCGTGCTGCCCGCTTCCGGCCGCTCCTCTACTGGACCACCATCATCGCGACCACCACGGTCGGAACCACGCTGGCGGACTTCGCCGACCGTTCGATCGGCATCGGATACGCCGGCGGCTCGAGCATCCTGCTGGTGCTGCTGCTTGCGTCGTTGTTCACCTGGTATCGCGTCCTCGGCACGGTCGCCGTGGATTCCGTCCGTTCGCCAGACAGCGAGGTCTTCTACTGGATCACGATCATGTTTTCGCAGACGCTGGGCACGGCGCTCGGCGACTGGACGGCGGACAGCATGGGCCTCGGCTATCTCGGCGGCGCGGCGGTCTTCGCTGGGTTGCTGGCCCTCATCGCCATTGCGTACCTCTGGACACGCATGTCCCGCACGCTGCTGTTCTGGGCGGCCTTCGTGCTGACCCGTCCCCTCGGTGCGGTGGTGGGCGACTTGCTCGACAAGCCGCTCGACCACGGCGGCCTCGCCTTCAGTCGTTACACGGCCTCGGCCGTGCTCGTGGTCCTCATCCTGGCGTGCATCCTGATTTTTCCGCAGGGGCCGGCGCGCCGACGCGGTGCGTGATTGGCGATCCTTCCTCGATCGGAACCGTGGCGAAAGGTACTTTCCCGATAATGCCGCCGGTCCAGACATAGCGAGCGGTTCGGGGCGGCCATGCGTAACCTGATTGCCGTTCCCTTGTTGACCGCGCTCGCGGCGTTCGCCGGCTGTGCCAGCACACCCATGCCCGACCTTCTCGCGCCGACGCCGGATCATTGGCGTCACGACGTCGCCGATGCCGGCACGCCCACCGACCTGCATGGATGGTGGCATGTGTTCGACGATCCCGCACTCGACGCGCTGGTGGACGAGGCGCTGGCCCATAGCCTGCTGCCTCGCGAAGCCATGGCGCGCCTCCGCGCCGCCCGTGCGCTGCACGGCGAGGCCGATGCACGATTCCTGCCCCAGTTAAGCGCCCGGACGGAAGATATCCCCGACCCCGATGCGAATGCCTCGTTCTTCGTCGCGGGTTTCGATGCGCAGTGGGAACTCGATCTGTTCGGCCGACGCGGTGCCGCGCAGCGCGTGGCGCGCGGCGAGTTGGATGCTGCCGCGTCCGACGTGCGCGCGGCGAACGTGTCGCTGGTCGCGGAAGTGACGCGAGACTGGCTCGCATTGCGCGCGGCGCAACAGCAGACGCAGTGGCTGGAGCGGATTCGCGACGCGCGGGCGCGCGAACTCGGCATGCTTCGAACGCGCGAGCGCCTGCGCCTCGTGGACGAAGCGGACGTGCGGCGCGCGGAGGCCGCGCTCGCGCAAGCGGAAGCGGCGCCGGTCGAATCGCACGATGCCATCGACGAAAACGCGGAGCGCCTGGCCACCCTGCTAGGCCGGGCAGAGCCCGACCCGGCATGGTTCCAGGCAGCGCCAATGCCGTCGCTCGGTGCCTGGCGCCTTGATACGGCACCCGCCGACCTGCTTCGTTCCCGCCCGGAGATCCTGCGTGCGCAGGCCGACGTGTTGCGTGCCGCCGGCGAAGCGGGGCTGGCGAAGGCCGAGCGTTACCCGAACGTGGCGCTCGGGGGTTCGCTCGCATGGTCCACCAGCCTGCAACAGGGTCCGCGCACGGACGGCCATACGCTCGCTTCGGTCGGACCCATCATCGACATTCCCCTGTTTGACTGGGGCATGCGCGCGGCCCGGGCGGATGCCAAGGAACACGAGCTGGAGGCAAGCGCGCTGGCGTACCGGCAGGCGGTGCTGCAGGGGGTCGCCGAGGTCGAAACCTCCCTTGGCCGGCTCAGCCGACAGGCGGAGTACGAACACCGGTGCGCCGACGCGGCGGCGGCCATGGACGAAGCAAGCCGCATCGTCGCGCGCCGCGCCGAATACCGGCTCGCCGATCCCATGCAGGCGTCGGAAAGCGACATCGCCTATGACCAGGTCGCCGTGGCGCTCGTGCAGGCGAAGGAAAGCCACGCACTGGCCTTCGTGGCGCTCTTCAAAGCCCTCGGTGGCGCACCGCTGCCCGTGGAACCGGGCTGATGGTCGCCCTCGCGCGCAAGACGCTGCTGCACGAATGGCGGCGCTTCCTTTCCGCCGTGGTGGCGGTCGGCTTTGCCGGCCTGCTGCAACTGCTCCAGGCGGCGCTGGTCCTCGGCATCTTCGGCAGTGCCGGCGTCGACGTCACCGGCTCCGCGGCTGACGTGTGGATCGGCTATCCGGGCACGCGTAGCGTCGATCTTGGCCGGGCCATCGATCCGAACATCGAAAGCCGGCTGCTGATGGACCCGGCCATCGCTCGTGTCGAGCCCTTCATCCGGCTCGACGGCGACTGGCATGGCCCAGCCGACAGCGGCAGTGAATCGGTGTACGTCTCCGGCATTGACCCGAGGCCCGAAGGTTTGATGTTCGCGCATGCCTTGTCGCCCGACCTGCGCGCACGGCTCGACGAGCCGGACGCGGTCGTCGTGGATCGCGCGGATATCGACAAGCTCGGCGTCGCTGTCGGCGGGACCGCCGCCATCAATGGCCACACCGTGCGGGTGGTCGGCATCGGCAGCGGCTTGCGCGCACTCGGCGGCGTCAATGTGGTGACTTCGCTCGCCACCGCCCGGCGCCTCGACAGCGACGCCACCGACGCGGGATGGCCCACCTACCTCGTCGCCCGCCTGCGCGAGCCGGCGATGGCCGACGCGGTGGCGCGTCGCCTGAAGGACAACGGAGGCTTCGGACCCTATGAGGCGTGGACGGCCACGGCCTTCGCCCGCCGCTCGGCGCTCTATTGGATGCTCGATACCGGCGCGGGTGCCGGTGTGCTGTTCCTCGCCGGCGCGGTCTTCCTGGCGGGCGCGGCGATCACCGGGCAGACGCTGGCAGGTGCAGTGGCCGGCTCGGCACGTGAGTATGCGACGCTCAACGCGCTCGGCGTTAGCGTCGGCGCACTCCGCCGTGTGGTGCTCGAGCAGGCCTTCTGGGTCGGCGCCGCGGGGCTGCTCGGAGCGGGAGTGCTCGGTACGGCGCTCCTCGCGCTCGCCCGGACGCAAGATGTACCGGTGGCGCTGAGTCTTCCGGTCGTCCTCGCCTGCGCGGCACTCGTGATGGGCCTGGCGGCTTTGTCCGGCCTCGCCGCGCTCCGCGGCCTGAGCCAGGCCGACCCGGCGAGCCTCCTTCGATGAAGACCGGCCACGTCACCGTGCGCGCGGAAGGCGTGAGCAAGTCCTTCGTCTCGGGCAAGGTACCCACGCGCGTCCTGCACGACCTCTCGCTATCGATCCGTGCGGGCGAACTGACGCTGATCGCCGGTCCCTCAGGCTGCGGCAAGAGCACCTTGCTCGCCATCCTCAGCGGCTTGCAGAAACCTGACGACGGACGCGTGCTCGCGCTGGACAGCGCCCTGCACTCGCTGGATGGCGGCGCACTGGAACGCTTCCGCCTGCTGCACACCGGCTTCGTGTTCCAGGGTTTCAACCTTTTTCCCGCGCTGACCGCGCGCGAGCAGGTGGCGCTGCCCCTGCGCTATCTCGGCATGACCGCGCGCGTGGCGGACGAGCACGCCGCCCACGCGCTCGAAGAAGTGGGCCTGGCACAACGCATGACACTCAAACCAGCCGAGCTGTCCGGCGGCGAGAAGCAGCGCGTGGCGATCGCCCGTGCACTGGCGAAGCAACCGCAACTGCTGTTTGCCGACGAGCCCACCAGCGCGCTCGACGCGGCCAGCGGCCAGACGATCATCGACATCCTGCATCGCATCGCGCGCACCCATGGCACCACCGTCCTGTGCGTCAGCCACGATCCGCGCCTGATCGGTCACGCCGATCGGATACTTGCCATGGAGGATGGCCACATCCTGAGCGACCGCCGAATGGCCACGTCGACCGCATCCCGCGAAGAGTCCTCCCCATGATTTCCTTTCCGTTGCGGTACACGGCCGTCGCCATGCTCATGGCCCTCCTCCTGCTCGGCGCGTGCACTCGCCAGGACGACGTCGCGGCCACCGCGCCGCAACCCTCCTATGCGGCGGTGGCGCGCGGGCGTATCGATGTGGAAGGTGGCCTGCTCCGTCTGGCCATGCCGCGCGAGGGCATCCTTGGCGAGGTGGACGTGCGCGAGGGTGAGCACGTACGGCGTGGCCAACCGCTCGCATCCCTCGATCCCCAACCCGCGCACCTCGCCATCGCCGCGGCGCAAGCCGGCCTCGACCAGGCGCAGGCGCAACTCTCCCTGCTCGACATCAGGCTGGCCGCCGCGACGTCCCATGCGCGACGCCTCGCCGAGGCCGACCGCGCCGGTGCCGGCGACGGTCCGGGCACCGACGAAGCGCGCGAGACGGCCGCGGAATTGGCCGCGCAGCGCGGTGCCGCTCGGGCGAGCGTGGCGGCGTCCGCGCAGACGCTCGCCAGCGCACGGCTGGCACTGGCGCAACTGACCCTGCGCGCGCCCGCGGACGCCGACGTGCTGCGCGTGGCCGCGCAGCCTGGCGCCAACGTGTCCCCGCAGTCGGGCCCCTTGTTCGTGCTGCTGCCGAATGCGCCCCGGATAGTGCGGGCCGACCTGAGCGAGGCGTACCTTGACGCCGTGCGGCCCGGCATGCCGGCGCTGGTCACCGCCGACGCATCGCCCGACGCCACGCCGTTGCGAGCCCACGTGGTACGTGTCGGTGCGGTGGTCGGACCATCCTCCCTGGAAGACGATCCCCAACTCCGTGCCAACAGTCGCAGCGCCGAGTGCGTGCTCGCCCTCGAGGGCTCGCAGGCGCCGCGCGTGGGCCAGCGCGTCATCGTCCGCTTTGGCGTGGACGCGTCGCGCGTCCCGGCGAAAGGGCGTTGAAACGGGCTCGTGCAAGCCTTGCGCATGACCCATCCTGGACAGCCACGTGATCCGCCAGACCGATTTCTTCCTTGAAGGCGACCGTCGCGGCGTCCTGCTGATCCACGGCCTGACCGGGACGCCGACGGAAATGCGCATGCTGGGCAAGGGCTTGAACCGCGCCGGCTTCACCGTGCACGGCATGCAGCTGGCGGGCCATTGCGGGGACGCGGAGGACCTGCTCGCCACCGATTGGCGGGACTGGTACGCGAGCGTGGAACGCGCCGCCGACGCGCTGCGGGCGAAGGTCGACCACCTGTTCGTGGGGGGCCTGTCGATGGGAGCGCTGCTCGCGCTGAAACTCGCCGCGGAGCGGCCGGACGACATCGCCGGTGTCGGTGTATACGGCGCCACGTTTCGCTACGACGGCTGGAGCATTCCGTGGAAGGCGCGCTTGTCCTTCGTGCTTCCGCTGATCAAGCGCCTCGGTATCGCACGCGAACGAATGTTCATCGAGCAGCCTCCGTATGGACTGCGCGACGAGCGGCTCCGCGCGCAGGTCAGCGCGGCCATGAACAGCGGGGACAGCACGCTCGCGGGGCTTCCTGGCAATCCATGGCATTCGCTGGCTGACCTTCGCCGGTTGTCGAAAGAGGTGCGCCGGCAACTCGGCGATGTCGTCGCCCCCTGCCTGGTGGCGCATGCGAGCGAAGACGACGTCGCGAGCGTGAGGAACGCCAGGCTGGTCATCCGACGGGTCAGTGCGCCGGCACAGCTGCTCCTGCTCGACGATAGCTACCACATGATCACGATCGACAGGCAGCGGCGCACGTTGATCGACCATTCCGTCCGCTTTTTCAACACCATCGCGCCGGCGCGACGCGCCACCGCCTTGGCGGGATGACGACGATGGCGCCGTCGACCCTCGCCTTGTGGGCGGCCAACATGGTGTTCGACACCGTCGGGCAGTTGTCCTTCAAGGCCGCGGCGGGAGATCCACACGCGGGCGACGGACTCGCGCGCTGGCGCCACATGGCCACCCGTCCGTGGTTGTGGCTCGGCATGGGCTGTTATGTGGTGGAGTTCCTTGCGTGGATCGCCTTCCTGTCGTTCGTGCCATTGTCGAAAGGCGTACTGCTCGGCTCGATCAACATCGTGGTGGTGACGCTCGCGGGCCGGCTTCTCTTCCACGAGAAACTCACCCCGCTGCGTGTCCTCGGCATCGTCCTGATCAGCATGGGCGTGGCCGTCGTGGGGGCGGGTGGATGAGGCGCTTCTACGTGTTCGGCTTCCTGCTGTTGATGGCGTTCGACACACTGGCGCAGCTCTCCTTCAAGCTGGCCGGCATCCACGCGTTGCCGGTGGCGGCGGACCTGGCATGGCTGTCGCGCGTCTTCGGTCAACCGTGGATCTTCGGCGCGCTGGCGGGTTATGTCGGCGCATTCTTCACCTGGATGAGCTTGCTCAAGCACGCACCGATCGGACCCGCGTTCGCCGCTTCGCACCTGGAGATGGTGAGCGTGATGCTGCTGTCGGCGTGGTTGCTGCATGAGCCGCTGACCCTGGCACGTCTTGCCGGAGCCGCCCTGATCGTGGCCGGCATCCTCTGTCTTGGCGCGGCGGAGGGCGACACTCCGGAGGAACCCTCCGGTCTGCCGAGTTGAGCAGCGTGCGCCGACGCGTCCTCCACGAGCTTCCACCGACCGCCGGGCTGCCGCTGCGCATCGCCGACCTGGTCCCCGGGCGCGCCGCCTTGTCCGAGACGGCCGCCGCGCAACTCGGTACGCCACCCCTCCTGCTGACCTGTTCCGGCACCGTCGCGCTGATGGTGGCATTGCGCACACTGAGCGAACGCGCACCGCGGCGCCGCGTCGTGGTGGTGCCGGCGTACACCTGCCCACTGGTGGCCATAGCGGTACACCGTCTGGGCTTGCAACTGCGACTCTGCGATACCCGGCCCGGGCATTTCGACATGGCACCGGATGCGCTGGCAGAGGCCTGCCGCGACGATACCCTGGCGGTCGTCCCGACCCACCTGGCCGGACTCGTCGCGGATGTCGACACGGCGTGTGACATCGCCTGGGGGCGAGGCGCGTTCGTCATCGAGGACGCCGCTCAGGCGCTGGGAGCATCCGACCGTGGGCAGAGCGTCGCCCTCCGCGGCGACGCGGGTTTCTTCAGCCTCGCCGCGGGCAAGGGTTTGTCGATCTACGAAGGTGGATTGCTGGCAGCACGCGACGCCACGTTGCGCGACGCGCTGCGCCGCACGCACGACGCGATGGCACCGCATGACCGCGGGTGGGAACTGCGTCGTACCGTGGCGCTGGCCGCACTCGCCCTGGCGTATCGCCCCAGCGGACTCGCCCTCGCGTATGGCCTTCCGCTACGGCGCCATTTGCTGCGGGGCGATCCCGTCAGCGCGGTTGGCGATCGTTTCGGTCCGGATATCCCGATACATCGCGTGGGACACTGGCGCCAAGGCGTCGGTACCCGCGCGGCCGCTCGCTGGCCCGCCTTCCTTGCCGAGCGTCGCGCCCTGGCTTGCCGGCGTGTCGCCCGCTTGCAACGCATCGCCGGGCTCGACGTGCTCACGCCCCGCGAGGAGGCGCAAGGTAGTTGGCCCGTCCTGCTGTTGCGCCTGGCGGACGAGGCGCGCAGGGACGCCGTGCTGGAGCGGCTCTGGAGCATCGGCGTGGGCGTCAGCCGAATGTTCGTGCACGCCCTTCCCGACTATTCCTACCTGGCGGACCGGGTGCCGCGAGAACCCATGCCCAACGCACGTGACTTCGCGCGGCGCACGCTCACCGTCACCAACAGTCCATGGCTCGACGATGCCACGTTCGAGCGGATTGCCTTCGTTATCGAGAGCGTGCTCGAGCGCGGCGCCTGATCGCGTCGAGCAATACCGCATTCAGCGCATGCTGCCGCACCTGCCACGGGCCCAGGTCATGGGCGGCGAAAGCCGGTTGTGCATCCATGGCCGACAGCCGGCGCTTCCACCAGCGACGGTAGCGATACGCGGAAATTTCGCCGGTAATGTCGCTTCCCACCAGCCCGCCACGCAGGCTGTCGATCAGGGCGAGGGCATCGTCGAGCCGCAACTGGCCCTGGTCCCAGTTGGTGCGCACCACTTCCTCCGAGAACACGTCCTTGTCGATCGAAAGGTAAGCCGGTTGCGGATGCGACAACTGGAGGCGACGGAAGGCTTCGACGAGATCGGCAACCGTGCCGAACCCGCGGAACGCATGACCGAGTCCGGCGCGCGTGGCCCACGCGGTATCCACGCCGACGCTCCAATAGGTCAAGCGCCCGGCCCGAAGGGGCCCGCGGTAATTCTCCCAGGCATGGGCCGCGGCGATATCGGACGAGGTGATGCCGACCACGTGTACATGGCTGACCTGAGGCAACCGCGCCACCCGGCGAACCCACGAGCCGCAGTGCACGCCGAAGGGAAAACGCATGTTGTCCGGATGGTTGTCCAGCACCACCACCTGGAAGACCCGCCCGCGAGGCACGCGCGCAATCAGCGGCCAGCTCAGGTGATGGAAGTCGCCGCTACCCAGCATCACCGTGCCGTGGTCTTGCGGCAGGAGGCCGTCGAGCAGGCGGTCGAACCGCGCCAGCGAGCGGACGGAGCAGCCGAAACGGAGTGTTTCCTGCCAGTCCGCCAGGGCCAGTACGTGTCCGCCGGCGAGCGGCCCGACGGAGCCGTCGATGTCGAGCACGACCGGCGTGTTCATTCGCTTTGCGCCGCGCCGTTCGCGGAAGACGGCGGAGCCTCGAAGCGATGCGCGATGCGGCGAAACAAGGCGCGCAGCAACGGATTGCGCAGGTAGACGGCATGTCGGGTGCGGCTCAGCCTCGCGCCCAGCTGTGACTTGACCTCGGGGTCCGTCCAGCCCGCGACATAGTGGGTCAAGCCGCGCTGACGCGCGTATTCCACGTTATGCATCCAGCTGACCGTGTACAGGTTGTACTCCCGTGCCTGCGGGTACGCGAAGCCGACGTACTTGTCGATAAGCATGCCAGCGTAGGCATAGCAGAGGTTCCAGCCGATCAGGTGCCCATCGGCGCGGTACATGAAGACGATGCCGGCAGTCGCGCCGTCGCGCAGCAGGGCCGCAAGCAAGGGTCTGTCCATCAGGTCGAACTGGATCTCGCTCTGCGCATGCACGTTGCGGTAGAGCGCATAACATTCGTCCATCAAGCGCGACTGGAGGAAACAGTCGGCACCGGTCGGCACCGCCTCCACGTCCAACTGGGCGCGGGACCGCAACTTGCGCCGGATATTCTTTCGCCGCGCCGCGGACAAGCGGGCGAGGTAGTCGTCGATCGAGTCGAAATCGACCGGCAGCCACGCCAGGTCCATGCCGTCGAGCAGCACGAAGCCGCGTGCCGCAAGCGCGGCGGCGAAATCCGCAGCCCGCGCGTTCGCGGCCGCGCCCAGCAGCGGCGATTCCGCCGGCAGGTCTTTGACAACGAGCAAGGCACGCTCGCGCCCGTGCAGGGCGAGCAGTTCCTCGACGAGCGCATCCGGGTCCCCGCGCGCCGGCAAGGGTGTGTACTCGGTCACGGTGCAACCCACGAAGCGGGTGCGCCAACGCAGGAGGCGGCCCCAACGCCGATACAACGGCAACGCGACGACCCGCTGGCGCAACGCGTCATCGGCGGTGGTCAGCAGGTCGAAGGGCGCGAGGAAGGTCGGAAGACCCGACGGCGAGCGGCGTGCCGTGAACCCGGCGGGCGGATGTGCCAGGAAATGCTCCACCAGCACCGCGGGTTCGAGGGCGGTGCAGGCAGGCAGCTCGCCTTGTCCGGCAAGGAGGCGGTCACGGGACGTCACCGCCACCGGCATGCTCAGCGACGCTTCGCGCGGGTCAGCAACTGGTCAAGCAGCGAGATCGCCAGATCGATCTCCTCATGGGTGATGTCCAGCGACGGGGCGAGCGTGATGACGTTCTTGTACCAGCCGCCCACGTCGAGCACGAGGCCGACCTTCTTTCCGTTGTGCTCGAGGTCCCCGGCCAAACCGATATCCACCATCCGATCCAGCAGTTCCTTGTTGGGCGTGAAACCGTCCTCCATGCAAATCTCCGCACGCAAGGCCAGGCCCAGGCCGTCGACGTCACCGATTTCCTTGTGGCGCTTCTGCAGGTCGCGCAGGCCGTCGAGGAAATGGGCGCCCTTGGCAGGCACGCTGGTGGCGTAGTCCAGTTCGTAACCCATCCGGATGACCTCGAGACCCAGCGCCGTCCCGAGCGGATTCGAATTGAACGTGGAGTGCGTGGAACCCGGCGGGAAGATCGTGGGATTGATCAGTTCCTCGCGTGCCCACAGGCCCGAGAGGGGATTGAGTCCGTTGGTCAACGCCTTGCCGAACACCAGCACGTCCGGCGTCACGCCGAAATGCTCGATGGACCACAGCTTGCCGGTGCGCCAGAACCCCATCTGGATCTCGTCCACCACCATCAGGATGCCGTATTGGTCCAGCACCTTCTTGAGGTCGCGGAAGAAATTCGCCGGGGGGATCACGTAGCCGCCGGTGCCCTGGATCGGCTCCACGTAGAAGGCCGCGTATTCGGCCTGCCCCACTTTCGGGTCCCATACGCCGTTGTATTCGGTTTCGAAAAGCCGCGCGAACTGGCGCACGCAAGCGTCGGAATAGTCCTCCGGCGTCATGCCCTTCGGACGGCGGAACGGATACGGGAACGGAATGAACATGGCGCGCTCGCCGAAATGCCCGAAGCGGCGGCGATAGCGGTAACTGGAGGTGATGGACGATGCACCCAGGGTTCGACCGTGGTATCCGCCTTCGAAGGCGAACATCAGGCTCTTGCCCTGCCTGACATTGCGCACGATCTTCAGCGAATCCTCGATCGCCTGTGCACCGCCCACGTTGAAGTGCACGCGCCCCTTGCAACCGAACTTGCCTTCCACGTCGAGCGCGATCGTCTTGGCCAACTCGATGCGGGTCGGGTGGAGGTACTGGCTCGCCACCTGCGGCAAGGTGTCGAGCTGGTGCTTGAGCACGTCGATGAGGCGGGGATTGCCGTAACCGAAGTTGACCGCGGAATACCACATCTGCAGGTCGAGGAACGGCACCTCCGCGCTGTCGTACATCCAGCTGCCTTCGCAGCGGCGGAAGATTTTCGGCGGGTCGACATAGTGCACCGTGTCGCCAAACGAGCTGTACCGCGCCTCGTCGGCGAGCAGCTGCGCGTCGTCGACGGTCACGGCGATGTGTTTTTCGAGGAGGGTCATGGGTGGCTCTTCCGGGGGTCAGGCGGCGGCGTTTGCGGAAACAGGAGGCGTCGGGAGGCCGACGAGTTCGCCTGCGATGAGGGCCGGCAGCAGGGCCAGCGCTTCCTCGAATCCGGTAATGGGGAAATACGGGATACCGGCGGCACGGCAGTGCTCGATCAGGCGATGTTTGGCGAAGACGAAATCGACGCGATCGGCGGCACAGAAGTCCGATGCGCCGTCGCCGATCAATAGCGTCCGTCGCGCACCGTCCGCGCGGTGGCGGGCCACTGCCGTGCATTTGCAGGTACCGCTGGCGCAGCCCGGCGCGGCGTGTGGCGACGCCAGCGTCCAGCGCTTCCCGGCGGGGCCGGGCGAGAGATGGTTGCCCATACCGGCAGGTCGCCGAGGCCGTGACGGTCGAGGATGCGGCGGATCGCAAGGTCCAGGCCGTCGCTCACCACATGAATGGGCACGTCAAGGTCGCGGGCCTTCGCCACGAAGGCGGGAAAGGCATGGTCGATGCGCACCTCGGCAAGGTGCGCATCGAGTTCGGTCGCGCTCATGTCGAGCAGTGCCACTTGCCCGCTCATGCAGGCGCGCGAGCCGATGCGGCCGGCGCGCCAGTCGTTCTCGAGCGTTTCCCAACCGGGCCGCCCGTAGCGGTCCAGCAGGGAGTCGATCACGTCTTCCACGGAGATCGTGCCGTCGAAGTCGCAAAGCACGGTCCATTGAGGCAGGGTCATCGGAGTGCACGTCGGAAGGTTCGACGTGCACCGTAATCCCGGGTTCTTTCCCGCCCCTTTCCGCAACCCCAGCGCAAGCTTAGGTTCTCCCGCGGGCCATCCTGGCCTGGGTCTGGCGCCCTGTTACCTCAGAAGTCGTACGACACGCTCAGGCGACCATAGCGCGGCTCCTGCCGCGCGGTGATCACGCCGTACGCGGGTTCGGGCAAGCCTGGGCCCGCTTCCGAGTACGGGTACTTCTGCAACGCGCGCCGCTCGTTGAGCAGGTTGAAGACGTTCGCATTGAACGCCAGCTTCCCGTCGCCAAACGAGGGCCGCCACGTCAGGCCGAGGTCGATCTGGCGAATCCACGGCAAGCGTCCCTGCTCGCCCGGGGGCGACGGTTCGCCATCGCAGTAGTGGTAATTGCTCCCATAGCCGGCGGGGTCGGAATGATCGGGGCCGTAATACCCGAGGCAATGCCGCGGCGTGCCCGACACGAGGCTCACGTTCGCCGACGCCAGCCACTCCGGCGCGATCTGCCAATAGCCGAACACCTTGAACTGGTGCGTGTGGTCGTTGCTCTGCGGGCCGTTGTTATGTTCCATCACTTCCGCGTTGTCCCAGTCCTCGCTGGTCGACGCCGCAGTCTGGTTGAGGTCGGAGCGAAGTTGCCCCTCCGTATTGCCGTAGCTACGCGAGAACACATAGCTCGCCCGCGCGTACCACGTGCCGTCGAACGGATGCTCCAGCAAGAGCTCCAGGCTGTAGTACTTGCGCTTCAGCCCCTGGAATCCCAGCTCCTTGTTGCTGACCGGCACCTCGACATGGTTGCCGGATGCATCGAGCAGGGTGAACGTATTGGCCTGTCCCGGGTTGAAGAGGTAGCAGCTGTTGACCTGGTTGGTGTCGATATCCAACCCGAGCGATTGCCCCTTCGCGACGATGCGGTCGATGTCGCAGTAGTCGTCGATCGCATTGCGCAGCTTCCGGTAGGTCAGCTTGGCGCCATAGACCCAGTCGCTGCCGAAGGTCTTCGTGAAGCCGAGGATGTATTCGTCCTGGTTCTCCGCCTTCATGCCCTTGGCGGCGACCGTCTTGGGATCGGGAAGCTGGCCGAAGTAGTTGTTCGACGAGACGGGGACACCGGGTGCGATCGCCGTGAGGCCCGTGGGCTGGCCATCGCCGGCAATGCCGGTATACGTGAAGTACTGCGACGTCGACAACGCACCACCCGCTGCGTTGAGCGCGGGATTGAGCGGAAGCCCGAGGTAGTAGCGACCGGCGTTACCGTAGACCTTGAAGGTCGAGTCGCCATTCACGTCCCAGCTGAAACCGAGCCGCGGCGCCCATTGCGGCGACGTCTGCTTGATGTAGACCTGGCTGTCGGCGTTGTAGTTGGAGAATTGGTCGTTGCGAAGCCCCAGCGTGAGCAACCAACGGTCGCTGACCTGCCATGCGTCCTCGATGTATTGGGCACGCTGGCTCGAACGCACGGTGGCGAGGCTGGACGATACGCCGCGCACCACGTAGTAGCCCTCCTCGCCACCGGGATAGTTTCCGGGCGCATCCACGCCGAGGCCGGTGGAGATCGGAAGGCCTGGTGCGCTCTGGTTGTAGGTCCAGATGTAGCCGGGACCGGAGCTCGACGTACCCTGGTCGCGCGCGCGGGCTTGCTGGTTGTCGATGCCGGCGGTGATCGTGTGGTCGCCGAGGGTGTAATGGATGTCGAAGCGCGTGTTCGTCGTTTCGTTGCCGCGGTTGGGGTTTGCCAGCGATGCGACGGTCTGTCCGTTCTCGCGGGCCACCCCACCGGTATAGGCGGGGTTCTGGAAGTCCTGCCCGGCGATGTACACCGCATCGGCGTTGTAACCCGAGGGCACGACGTAGTTTACGGTGCGCATCTTGCCGTACTGCGCGCTGATCGTGAGATTGTCGGTGAGGTAGCCGGTGTACTTGGCCGTGTACACATCGCCACCGAACTTTTCGTCGTTGGCGCCGGAGAGCCGCTCGCCACGCTGGCGGTCCGCGTAATCGTAGTCGTAGATCGTGCCCGAGCGCTCGGACTTGTCCGAGGCACCGGTCAGTTCGAGGATGTTCGCATCGGTGATGTTCCAATCCAGCTTGGCGTACCAGCGCGGCAGTTGATACCTATAGTCGCGGTCGGGCGATTGCGGCAGCGTTACGTTACTCACGGCGTTGCCGGTCTGCCGTTCCACCTCCGCGGCAGCGAAGAGGAACAGCTTGTCCTTGATGAGCGGACCGCCTGCATAAAGACTGGCCGTCGTGGACGTTACGCTGTTGGCGCGGTTCGGCGCGTAGAGGTTGCCGGCCTTCGGCTGCGGCGGCAGGCCGTTGGTGTAGTAGCTGTCCTTCTCGCGCGCACGGAGACCGTTCGGCTCCCAGATCAACTGCGCGCCCGCATGCCATTCGTTCGTGCCGCGCTTGCCGACAACGTTGATGACGCCGCCATCCGAGCGACCGTACTGCGCGCTGTACCCGCCCGTGTACACCTCCTGCTGCTCGATGGCCCCATAGGGCAATGAAATGCCGCCGAAGCCCCGCAGCGGATCGGTGGTGTTGAAGCCGTTGACGTAGTACGCGTTCTCGCTCGCCGCGGAACCACCGAAGGAGACCAGCGAGTTGCCCGTGGCACTCGTGTAGCTGCCGCTGTTGTTCACGGCGCCCGGTGCCAGCAGCGCGATCGCTTCCGAACTCCGGCCCAGCGGCAGCCTTGCCAGCTGCTGCGATGTCACTACCGTTCGCGAGTCGACCGTGGATACGTCGATCGCCGGCAAGGCGTTCGCGGAAACGTTGACGCCACCGAGATCCTGCACGGACTGCTGCACGAACGACACTTCGACACCGGAGCCGACGCGCAGGGCCACGTTCTCCCGGCTCTGCACCGGCGCACCGCCGTGGATGACGGACACGGTGTAAGTGCCCAGCGGCAGCTGCGCCACCGAATAGCGACCGCGCGCGTCGATGGGCACGTCGCGAGTGAGGCCCGTGTCGTTCACGACGCGGACGACATCGCCCTCGGCCGCCTGCACCTGGCCATAGATCGACCCCGTGGTGGACTGCGCCAGCACGGCCCCTGAGAACGCGGAAAACACCGCGGCGGCCAACAGCGACCGCTGCAACGACAACTTGTTCATGAAAACCCTTGATCGTGGATGGAAGGGCAAGCCCGGCCGCATCGCCTTCCCCTTGCGAGGGCGATGGGTCGATCGCAGCGGCTTGCCGGTGCACGGGCGAACTCGCCCGTTACGCCTGCGAGGCGTGGATGGTTCGGATCGGAAACGCAGTAGCGCTTAGGCGGCCATGCCGGTCAGCGCCGAGGCCGCTGGATCAGCGGCGACAACAACATCGCACGGCGGCGAGGCGCACGCGCGTGGAGCCGGGATTAACGAGTTCAGGGTGACGCATGACGACCCCTCGTTTTTTGCTGCGGTGCGCAACCGTAGCACGGTGCCATATGGCCATGTCAAGCGTTTGGACGTCTAGATGTCTTCACGACAAAAAGAAAGCCGCGGCCTTTCGGCCGCGGCTCCTGTCGTGCACCGAGGTGCGCGAGGTCTTACTTCATCAAACCCGCAAGCGTCTTGCCGAGGTCGGCCGGGGACTTGACCGTGGTCACGCCCGCCTTCTCCAGCGCGGCGAACTTCGCCGCCGCGGTGCCCTTGCCGCCGGAGATGATGGCGCCGGCGTGGCCCATGCGCTTGCCCGGAGGAGCCGAGGCGCCCGCGATGAAGGAGACGACCGGCTTCTTCACGTACTGGCCGATGAACTCGGCGGCGTCTTCCTCGGCGCTGCCGCCGATCTCGCCGACCATGATGATGCCTTCGGTCTGCGGGTCGTCCTGGAAGAGCTTCAGGCAGTCGATGAAGCTGAGACCGTTGATCGGGTCGCCGCCGATGCCGATGCAGGTCGACTGGCCCAGGCCTTCGTTCGTGGTCTGGAACACCGCTTCATACGTCAGGGTGCCCGATCGCGAAACGATGCCGACCTTGCCCGGCTTGTGGATGTGGCCCGGCATGATGCCGATCTTGCACTCGCCCGGCGTGATGACGCCCGGGCAGTTCGGACCGACCAGCACGACGTCCGGGTGCGACTTCAGCACGTTCTTCACGCGCATCATGTCGAGCACCGGGATGCCCTCGGTGATCGCCACGATGACCTTGATGCCACCGTCGATGGCTTCGAGGATCGAGTCGGCCGCGAACGGAGGCGGCACGAAGATCACCGACGCGTCGGCGCCCGTCTGGTCGACGGCGTCACGCACGGTGTTGAAGACCGGCAGACCGATGTGCTCGGAGCCGCCCTTGCCCGGGGTGACGCCACCGACGACCTTGGTGCCGTAGTCGATCGCCTGTTCGGCGTGGAAGGTGCCCTGCTGTCCGGTGAAACCCTGGACGAGGACCTTGGTGTTCTTGTTGATCAGGACGCTCATGTTGCTTTCGCTCCTCAGGCCGCGGCGGCCACGGCCTTTTGGGCCGCATCGTTGAGATCGTCGGCCGGCGTGATCGCCAGGCCCGAGTTGGCCAGCAGTTCGCGGCCCTTCTCGACATTGGTGCCCTGCAGGCGCACGACCACCGGAATCTTCAGGCCCACTTCCTTCACGGCCGCGATGATGCCTTCGGCAATCAGGTCGCAACGCACGATGCCGCCGAAGATGTTGACCAGGATGGCCTTCACCTTGTCCGACGAGAGGATGAGCTTGAACGCCTCGGTGACGCGTTCCTTGGTGGCACCGCCGCCGACGTCGAGGAAGTTGGCCGGCTCGCCGCCTGCCAGCTTGATCACGTCCATCGTGGCCATCGCGAGGCCGGCACCGTTGACCATGCAGCCGATCGTGCCGTCCATCGTGACGTAGTTGAGGTTGTGCTGGACGGCGGCCGCTTCGGCGGCGTCTTCCTGCGTCAGGTCGCGCATGGCGGCGAGGTCGGCGTGGCGGAACTCGGCGTTGTCGTCGGAGTTGACCTTGCCGTCGAGGGCGGCGAGGTTGCCGTCGGCAAGGATCGCCAGCGGGTTCAGCTCGACGAGGGCGAGGTCCTTCTCGTTGAAGAGCTTGTACAGGCCCATCATGATCTTGACGAGCTGGGTCACCTGCTTCGGATTCAGGTCCATCTTGAACCCGAGGTCGCGGCACTGGTACGGCTGCAGGCCTTCGACGTAATCCACCACGATGGTGTGGATGTCTTCCGGCGTGTCGTGCGCCACCTGCTCGATGTCCACGCCGCCGTGCTTGGAGGCGATGAACGAGATCGACTTGGTGTCGCGATCGGTGAGGATCGACAGGTACAGTTCCTTCGCGATGTCGGTCGCGTCGGTGACCAGGACCAGGTTCACCGGCAGCGCGCGGCCGGCGGACTGGTAGGTTTCCATGTTCGTGCCGAGCATGCCCTTGGCGGCGCCGCGGACGTCGTCCAGGCTACGGCAGAACTTGACGCCGCCGGCCTTGCCGCGGCCGCCGGCATGGATCTGGGCCTTCACCATCCACTGCGTGCCGCCAAGGTGCTTGGCGGCATCGACGGCGGCGTCGGGAGAGTTGGCAATCTTGCCCGGCGGTACGGCGATGCCGTACTTGGCGAACAGTTCTTTAGCCTGGTACTCGTGGAAATTCATTCGATACCTCGAGCGAACGGGAGAAAACGTGTGAAAGCGCGCCGGCCGTGGGGCCCGCACGGGGAGGGGGGATCGATCGCGTCACAAATGTCGCAATACGGCCGCGTATTTTCCCGGAAGGCGCCCCGGATGGAAAGGGGCGCGGGGCCATTCGCCCGCGCACGGCCCTCCGGCGCGGCTTGCCGCCATGGCCGGCGCCCCTATACTGGGGCCTCATGTCGGCCCCGGGGGGCCCACGGCGGAGAAGCATCCAGGTGTCCACGCCCGCGTCGACGATTGCCGCCCGAGTCAGCGCGAACCAGTCCACCGCGCGCCACGAACTCTTCTTTTTCAATTACTTCCGACTAGGCCAGGCCGCGGTTTACACCGCGCTCGCCTTCCGCCCCGAGCACATGAACTGGCCGGTCCTGCCGGAGCCGGTCATCGCCAGGGTGTTCGCCCTCGCCTACCTGCTGGCGGCCCTGGTCATGGTGGCGCGAACACGCCCCAGCCTGCGGAGGCCCGTGCTGGTGGTGTCGATCGGCCTCACCCTGGACGTCGCCGCGGCACTGCTGGCCCTCGTGCTCATGCACGACGTGCGCATGGGCGTGGCCATGATGCTGGCCGTGAACATCGCCACGGGCGCATTGCTCCTGCCGTTCCGGCTGTCGATGTTCTTCGCCGCGCTCGCGACGCTCGGGATGCTGGGCCACTCGGTGTTCGACCTGACCGGCACGGATCCGACGGATCGGGAGTTCGCCGAATATGGCCTGTTCGGCGCGGCCTACTTCGCCTGCGCCTCGCTTTGCTATGTCCTCGGCCGCAACATTCGCGCCTCCGAGGCCCTGGCGGAACAGCGCGGCATCGACCTCGCCAACCTTTCCCAGGTGAACGAGCTCATCATCCGGCGCATGAAAACCGGCGTGCTGCTGGTGGACGAGGGCAATCGCATCCACCAGCTCAACGAGTCCGCCTGGATGCTGATGGGCAACCCCTCGGCCGACCAGCGCGACCTCGGCAGCCTCGCCCCCGAACTCTCGCGACGCCTGTACCACTGGCGCGCATCCGGCAAGCTGGACGAGAGTGCGACCATGCTGGCCGACGGCACGCCCGAAGTGGTGCCGCGCTTCACGCGCCTCGCGCCCAACGACGACTCCCACGTCCTGATCTTCCTCGACGACACGTCGCTGGTGTCGCGCCGCGCGGAAGAGCTGACGCTGAGTTCGCTGGGCCGTCTCTCGGCGTCGATCGCCCACGAGATCCGCAACCCGCTCGCCGCGATCCACTACTCCGCGCAGCTGCTGGCCGAATCCACGGACATGAACGATACCGACATACGCATGGTCGAGATCATCAACAACCATTGTTCGCGGCTCAACGAGATCATCGAGAACATCCTGCAGCTGTCACGCCGCGAGCGCTCGAGGCCGGAGACCCTCGACCTCGGCCAATGGGTGCACCACTTCGTCACCGAATACCGTCAGGGCAACGACCTGGGCTCGGACATCCTCCGCGCCGTGTCCGGCAGCGAGCCCGTGGCCGCGGTGGCCGACCCGCAGCACCTCCAGCAGGTGATCTGGAACCTCGTGCAGAACGCCCTGCGCTACGGCCGGCTGCCCGGGGAGCCCGCCCGCGTGATGCTGGTGGCGAGGCATTCCGAGGCCGGCATCCCGATCCTCGAAGTGATCGACCGGGGCCCGGGTATCCCGCCGAAGGTGGCGGCGCAGATCTTCGAGCCGTTCTTCACGACACACGAATACGGCACGGGACTGGGCCTTTACCTCGCGCGCCAGATGGCGGAAGCGAACCAGGCGGCCCTCGAGTACGTGCGCGTGGCCGGCGGCGGCAGCTGCTTCCGGATCAGCCTCACGCCACCCGCGCGGACCGCCGCCGCGGCTCCCGTGGCGGTCCGCGCGTGAAAGGCGCCCTTTGCGTATCTCGCCCGGGCGGTTACATTTGGACCATTCACCGAAACTTTCGGACCTAATGAGCAAGCAGACCGTACTGGTCATTGACGACGAGCGGGACATCCGCGAGTTGCTGACCATCACTCTCGGTCGAATGGAACTCGACGTCGACGCCGTGGGGAGCGTCACCGAAGCGCGGAGCGCACTGGCCGCCCGGCGCTACGACCTGTGCTTCACCGACATGCGGCTGCCGGACGGCAGTGGCCAGGAGATCATCGAGCTGATCGCCGCCAGCTTCCCGGACATGCCGGTGGCGATGATCACGGCGTACGGCAACGTCGACGCCGCGGTCAACGCGCTCAAGGCCGGCGCCTTCGACTTCGTCTCAAAGCCCGTCGACATCCAGCTCCTGCGACGCCTCGTCCGCACCGCGCTGCGGCTGTCCGAGGAACGCAAGGCGGAAGCGGGAAACAAGAGCTCGCCCGGTGCGGATCGCCTGATCGGCGAATCAGTGGCAATGACCGAGGTACGCGGCAAGATCGCCAAGCTCGCCCGCAACCAGGCACCGGTCTACATCGCCGGCGAGTCCGGCGTGGGCAAGGAACTCGTCGCGCGGCTCATCCATGAAATGGGCCCGCGTTCCGCCGGCGCCTTCGTGCCGGTGAACTGCGGCGCCATTCCGTCCGAACTGATGGAGAGCGAGTTCTTCGGCCATCGCAAGGGCAGCTTCACCGGGGCGCACGCGGACAAGGAAGGCCTCTTCCAGGCCGCCCAGGGCGGCACCCTCTTCCTCGACGAAGTCGCCGAACTGCCCCTGCACATGCAGGTGAAGCTGCTGCGCGCGATCCAGGAAAAGGCCGTACGCCCGATCGGCGGTCGCGACGAGATCCCGGTGGACGTGCGCATCCTCTCGGCCACGCACAAGAACCTCGCCGCCCTCGTCGAGCAGGGCCTGTTCCGACAGGACTTGTTCTATCGCATCAATGTCATCGAACTGCGCGTGCCTCCGCTGCGCGAGCGCCGTGGCGATGTGCCTCGTCTCGCGGACTTCATCCTGCGCCAGCTTGCCACCGAATCCGGCGGTGCGCCGGGCAAGCTCAAGCCTGACGCGCTGGCAGCGCTGGAGGCCTACCACTTCCCCGGCAATGTGCGCGAACTGGAGAACATCCTCGAGCGTGCCATGGCCATGTGCGAAGGCGACACGATCGAGGCCGACGACCTGATGCTGCCACAGCGCAATGTCACGCCGGTAACGGCCGTCGCGATGGAAACCGTGGCTTCGGCCACTGTCGCGCAGCCGGCCGCGCGCGGTGTCGCCGGTGCGGATGGCTCGCTCGAGGACTACATCTCGAACATCGAGCGCGACACGATCATCAAGGCGCTGGAAGAGTCGCGGTATAACAAGACGGCGACGGCGAAGAAGCTGGGGATTACGTTTCGGGCGCTGCGGTACAAGTTGAAGAAGCTAGGGATCGATTAGTTTCCGCTTGTTCAAACGCGAGCATCAAGCGAGCCAGAGGATCACTGCCTCGTTCCGGACAGCGGCCTCGCTGTAGAACGCGCGAAGTCGCTGCAGATGGTGAGCGATATAGTCGCGATTGCTCGCCTCTTCCCTCAGCCAGGCGCCCGGGTATACCTCTGCCGATTCGAGGCGCGCCATGTCCAGCTGGGAAGCGATCGTCGGTGGATCCACTGCGGCGAGCGCCTCGGCCACTGATCTCACGTCTGCGGTGTGCAGCATGCGAGGCGGGCCATATCCAAGGTCATCGCCAAAGGGCTCGCCACCGAATATCGCCATGGAGAGCAGATCCTCGTTCGGCCATGCCTCGCCCGTAAGCGAAAAATGGATGGCGTGCCACGCCTTGTCCACATCCAGCATCTCCGGGCCTGGTTCGCCTCCCCTCTCGAAGAAGGCGGCCTGTTCCGCGGGATCGACGCTCAAACGTTCGGCACGGTCCTCATCAATTCGCTCAAAGCGTCCAATCATTGACATCGCACTCCCTCCTTCCTCTATGCACTCTGCACGTCACTCATCAGGCTTCAGTGCCACGGTCGCTGACAGAAACAATGGTGGGCAGGACCGCTTGGAGAAACGTCTCCTGCGCACCCACGCAAAGCTCAAAGGTTGCACCGTCATATCCCGTTGTATATGTGCCACCGACCCCGAGCAAAGAAAGTGACTTGAACAACCAGCCACTCTCGTAAGAGGGAGCGAACCAGGAATCCAAACCGATGTAGTCGACATCTGGCATGACCTCCAGCGAATTGGAGGCAGGGTAAGGAATTCTTCTGTCGGTGTGCACCTTGACGCCGAGGTAAATTCCCATGCCGGTGTCAGTAGGTCGGTACAGGAGCGTACTGAAATTGAACGCCGCTTCAATTACGCGGAACCCAAATTCACCGGCCACTGTTGCGAATCGGCTTTCAATCTCCACAGCGTCCAACAACTGATTCGATGTCCCCCCCAGATGCCTACCGTGCGCTTGAGAAGTTAGAGCCTCAACTTGTTGCCGCTGTGACAGAAGCCTTCTGCGCCTGTCCTCACTGTAGCCCCAAAGCCACGGCTGAGTATTGATCTTTCCCTCGACGTCAGGAGCCTTCACCGGCTTCGTGAGCTCTTCAAGAGAAAGTCCAAGGGGCGCTAGCCGGGCCTCAATGGAACTCTGCCCAAGACCAAACACGCGGGGAGGTTCACTTCCCGCAAATGCGCTGCCATATCGGCAGCGGGCAACTTCCATCATGAAGCGAAACCAGTCTGGTGGATTCTCACCCGGCGGTATATCGGCACCGCCGTAGGTGGCGCCGACCAAGTCATAGCCCTTTTCCAGAAGGGCGACCACTGCGGGGACAGCGGCTTGTGATATCTGCCCGAACCGGGCTAGTTGTCGCTCGACGTCCGAACGCATGAGAATCCTGGTATCTCACTCTTCCCGGTGGCTAGTCGATCCGCGTCGGGGCCGATGGCACGGCATTCAAACGATGACAGAGTTTTATCGCCTGCTGTTCATCCCTGCCGAGCTGCATAACGCCTTCCCACAACGCGCTCATCCCACGCTTCGACGCCAGCGCTTTCAATCGACTCCGCTCTGTCTCGCCAGGCTCATAACCGAGGAACCGCAGTAGCTGTGCGGCATCGAGGTTCCCCATCGCGAGCGCCGCCAATAGCGGCACACTAGGCGCGATCCCGGCAGAGGTGCGAACACCGTAGTCGGCTAGCAGACAGATCGTTCGGTTTTCGCCAGCTGTTACCGCGTAGGCCAAGGCGCCAGCTCCTCCGCCGTGCACCTCATTAGGGTCGACTCCGAGCGCCAGGATCAATCCCACCATGTGCGGATCGGGGGTCTGGATCGCCGCGAGTAAGGCATCGGCTCCTTCCCGCTTTCGTCGAACGGGATCACTCAACAGTCTTACGACGATATCGTCGTACCCGGATACAACCGCGTTGACGCTCGCGCTCCCGGGATAGCGAAACGCTTCAGATCGGTCACTCAGTATGACCTCACGAGCCCACGCGGACGGGCTATATCGCAGCGCCGCAGGTGTCGGGCAATCCTCAGGCGCAGCCGACGCGATCCGCGCGGTCAGCAGGATGCTTGAAAAGACCGTCGCCTGCCACCTCCTCATGATCCGTCACTCACCTTTGAGCGAGGCAGCGTTCGATCGCTTCGCGGCCTGATCCGCTGGATCAATCAGCAAACGCTGGGCACGGGACACACTGACCCGCTCAAAGCAGCCAATCATGGACATCGCGTGCCCCCCTGTGTGCCATTGCGGCGCTCGCGCAATCTAGCGAGGGCCCGCTTGCGAAGTCAACGGGGAGAAGTTCCTAGGTGCGACACCCCGCATCCGCCGTGCCGTCCAGTAAGACCGTATAGATCCTGCCATCCTCTCGAAGTCCGTCAATCTTCACTAGTGAAGGCATGCCCACCATGCCGGCAAGCGCCATCAACTTGTCCACGTGGCCTGCGACGAGCAGCCAGGACGCCGTGGCAGGGGGAACATTGCCTTGCTCTTCAATCATGAGGACTCCCGATCGTCGAACATGGGAAGGGTCCTCAACGGGGAGAAATCCACCTTCCACACGTCCACCTCGCAGGGTGCCGCGTCCGCGTCTACGTACAGCGATGCCAAGACCTTCGTCCCGTCGACGTCGTTGAACTCTACTTCGCTCAAGACGCGGTCATAACCGCGGCTCGACGGCTCCAGTATCCGGAAGCTTCCCATGCCGCCGTCGTCGAGATCGGCCACGACCACGGCGTCGAGCCATTGCTCGTCAGCCGACCCGATCCCGCCTTTTTGCATCAAATGCTTTAGTAGCGACCGTTCTCGCGTTCGCAGATGCCTCATAGCGCCCGCTTCTCGGAAGTGCGAACTCATCCCCCCCCTGGCACCGATGCCGTCGCACTGATGCTGCCACAGCGCATTACTCGTCAGAATGCGAGCCAGCGGCTTCCGCCGCAATCTTGGCGTTAAGAACCGGGACACCTGATAAATCGAACGCCCAGGTCGTGCCGCCACTTATCAAAATGAGTTGACGTCCCGTTGCGATGGTGCGCGCCAACCGCGCCTCATCAGAAACCTTAACTGGCCTGAATACGGTGACCCCGCTTATACAGTGACCCTCAAAGGATGCGGACCAGTCTCCAACTCGGATTGATTGCCGCCCCTCCTTTATCGCCTCATTACAAGGCAGAGCGAACCTTCCTACCGCGATATGAAACGAAGGCGTTGACTGCTGAGAATCCCTCAAGGCGAGCAGCGACACCGACTCATCATCAATTGCACGAAGTCTGTAGCCTTCCCCAGGCCAGACTAGCCAGCGAGAGCGCGGATCATCGTTCTTATGTTCTCTAACTGCGTTCTGGTACCGGTCTATGGCTTCTATGAGCGCATCTGTATAGGCTTGTTTCCCGGCGGACGACAGTGGCGTCTCGCCCAGCGGCTGGATGTCTTCGCTCACCTTGATGAGCTTCTTGTACTCATCCCCCGGGCTGGACACCGGCTCGGACTGCGCATGGGCAGCCAGGACCGGGAGAAAAAACGAGGCCACGAAGGCGGCTAGGGGGAGCGACGCGCGCCCATGGAAACGCACGCAGCCAGCGGCCGCGCCCTGCACATCAAAACCCATTCCCTGTCCCCCGTGCGTCGACGCGTGCCGACGCTCACGAAATCTAGCGGTCGGGTGAGAAAGATGTCAACAAGGGGCAACTCCTAGGAACGGCGATGTGACATGACAAGGTCAACGACTCGCTTCACTCGCATCCAACGCCTCGCGCACCTTCCGCAACAACCCCCGCGACTGCACGGGCTTCTCGATCACATACAGATGATCCAGCTGCGGTAGCTCGTCGAAGTTCGGCGGCGAATCCGGTCGCGCCAGCAACAGCACCGCGCCGGTGTATCCGTGCTCGAGCAACGCGGCGAGTGTACGCACGCCGGTGAAGAGGTTCATGTCCGCATCCATCACGACCAGGTCGGGGATGCCGTGAGCCTCGATCCACTGCAGCGCCGCGGTGCCGCTCTGGCTTGCACCTGCCTGGTAGCCGTAAGCGTCGAGGGTATCGACCAGCAGCGAGAGCTGCACCGCTTCCTCGACCACGACGAGCACACGCTCGGCCTCGCCTTGCAAGCTGGCGTCCATCACCTGCGGCTCGACGTGGTCGGCGTCTTCCGCGTTCAACGGCAGGTAGAGATGGAATGCCGTGCCTTCGCCCACCTGGCTGCGCACGCGCATGAGGCCGCCATGGCTGGCGACGATGCGCTTGCACGAGAGCAGGCCCAAGCCGGTACCGGCGGCCTTGGTCGTGAAGAATGGTTCGAAGAGCCGCTGCAGGACATCGGGACTCATCCCTTCGCCGGTATCGATGACCGACAGGCGGAGGTAGCGTCCCGGCGCGGCCGGCTCGACGTCGACGAAGAAGTCTTCGGGCAGGCTGACCAGGTCGGTCTCGATGCGCAGCGTCCCCCCGTCCGGCATGGCCTGGATGGCGTTGAGGCACAGGTTCAACAGGCACTGCTGCAGCTCGGTGTGGTTGCCCTCGAAGGCCACGTCGCGATCGAAGATGTCGACTTCCATCTTCACCGTGCGGGGCACGCTCCCCTGCAACAGGAGGTTCAACGCTTCGAGCAGCGCGCCCAGCTTTACCTGCTCGGCACGTCGCGCACCGCGCGCGAAGGAGAGCATCGAGGACACCATCTCCAGTCCGCGGCGGCCGCAGTCGCGGACGAGCGTGCCGAGGCGGGCGAGGCGCGGGTCGTCCGCGTAGTCTTCCAGCGTGTCGCCGGCCAGCAGCAACGGTTGCAGGAGATTGCGCAGGTCGTGGCTCAGGCCGCCGGCGAGGAGTGCGAGGCTCTCGAAGCGCTGGGCGCGAATGAGCTCCTGCTCGGCGCGCACGCGCGCGCGTTGCTCTTCGGCTTCGCGCAGCGCACGTCGCACCGCGCTGGCGAGACGCGCCGTGTTGTGCTTCAGGATGTAATCGGTCGCGCCATTGCGCAGCGCTTCGATCGCGGCTTCCTCGCCGAGCGTCGCCGATATGAAGATGAAGGGTATGTCGGAAGAACGCTCGCGCAGGATCTGCAGCGCGCGCTCACCGCTGAAGACAGGCAGGCTGAGGTCCGATAGCACGATGTCGGGGGCGAAGCCATCGAGGGCGGCGACGTACGCCTCCTCGTGGTCGACCAACCTCACGTCGTATTCGATGCCGTCCTGCTCGAGTTCACCCAGGACCAGTTCCGCGTCGAACGCGTTGTCCTCCACCTGGAGGATCCGGACCTTTTGGGATTGTCCGCCCATGTCAGTCATGGCTTGCGACCAGGCTCCGTCATTCGCCTTCGGGGCGCTGGTTGAGCACAGCCCAGAAATGGCCGAGCGTCTGGACCGCGGTGAAGAACTGCTGCACATCCACCGGCTTGAGGACGTACGCGTTCACGCCGAGGTCCCAGCTGCGGGCCAGGTCGCTTTCCTCGCGCGACGACGACAGGATCACCACCGGCAGGCGCTTCCAGCGCTCTTCCGTGCGCAGCTGCTTGAGGACTTCCAGACCATCCATGCGCGGCATCTTGATGTCGAGCAGGATCACCGCCGGGTCGCCTTCGACGCGGTCGGCGTAAGGCCCACGGCGATGGAGCCAGTCGAGGCAGTCCACGCCGTCCTCGAGGTGGACGATCGGGTTGGCGAGTTTGGCCTCGCGCAGGGCGTCGATGGCCATCTCGGCATCGGCCATCGAGTCTTCGACGAGGAGGATCGTGCGCAGGTCGCGCTGGTTCATGTGTCACCCGTTCTGGCGCCCGGAAGGTCCGCGGCCGGTAAAGAGAAATGGAAAGTGGCGCCGACGCCGGTTTCGCCCTCGGCCCAGGTACGCCCTCCATGGCGCGCGATGATGCGTCTCACATTGGCAAGGCCGATGCCGTTGCCGGGAAACTCGGAAGCGCGGTGCAGGCGCTGGAACACGCCGAACAACTTGGCCGCGTACTGCATGTCGAAACCGGCACCGTTGTCGCGCACGCTGAATTCGTAGTCGCCGGCCGGGAGGCGGTCGACGCTCACCTCGATGGTGGCGACTTCACGGTTGCCCGTGTACTTCACGGCGTTGCCGAGCAGGTTCTGCCACACCGTGCGCAGCATGTTCTCGTCGCCGATCACGATGGGCATGGGCGCGATCCGCCAGTCGATGCGGCGGTCCCGCGCATCGGTCAGCACCAGCGCGCGTGCTTCGTCCACCAGGGACTGCATATCCACCGTCTGCAGGCGCAGGGCCCCGCGTCCCAGGCGGGAGAACACGAGCAGGTCGTCGATCAGCTGGGCCATGCGCCGCGAGGAACTGCTGATCACGTCGATGTAGTGCCGCACGCGGTCGTCGGCCTTGTCGCCCAACTGCGACTCGAGTTTGCCGGCGAATCCGGAAATGTGCCGCAGCGGCGCGCGCAGGTCGTGCGACACGGAATAGCTGAAGGCTTCCAGCTCCCGGTTCACGTCGGAGATCTGCTCCACCTTCCCTTCCAGCTGGCGGTTCAGCTCACTGACCTTCTGCTCCACGAGCGCGCGCGCGGTGATGTCGCTCACCGTCAGCAGGAGGGCCGGATCGTTGCTGTCGGGCTGCTCGATGCGGCGGGCATTGATGACGACGAACCGATCGATGCCGTCCACCGTGCGCTGGGTGAGCTCGTAATCCCACAACTCGCGGTCGCGCGTGATCACATCCGCGAGGCGCTGCAGGAGGGCGGTGTCGGTCCAGGCGCCCTCTCCGATCTGGTCGAGCGGAAGCTTCTGGTCGCCTTCCGGGTCGAAGCCATAGAGCTCCGCGAAGGCCGTGTTGACCAGCAGCGTGCGCAGCTGGCGGTCGAGCATGGCGATCGGCTCGCGCACTGCCTGGACGATGAGCTGGGAGCGCTTCACGGCACCGGCCACGCGCGACTCGGCGGCCAGGCGGATGGCGATCTGGCGTTCGGAAACGACCACCACGATACCGAGCAAGGCGATCTGCGCGAGCGCCGCGACCAGGAGCACCACGCGGTTGTCGTTCGCCAGCCTGCGGGCCTGGTCGCGACGCTTGTCGAGGAGCTTCGATTCCTCAGCCAGTACCGTCTGGATCTGCGTGCGTATGGGGAAAAGCTGGCGCGCATCTTCCATCGAGGCCAGGGCGCCGCTGCGATCGCCCGCCTGGAGGCGCTGCAGCGCCTGGTCGCTCAACGCCATACGGCCATTGGCGATGGATTCGAGTGCACCAAGACGCGCCACCTGCTCCGGGTTGTCGCGGGTCATCTCGCGCAGCGCGGCCACGATCCCGGGAACGACTTTCCGCGGCGCCCGGGCGCGTTCGTCCAGCCCTTCGCTGTCCGCCGCGCCGGCCAGCCGGGCGTAGATGGCGGCCTCGCTGTTACGCAAGGTTTCGGCGAGCTGGTAGACGTTCGCCTTGACCTCGGCGGTATGGGTGACCCAATCCCGCGAGTTCAGTGCGTCCTCGGAACTCGAGCGCGTGACGATGTACGGCAGCGCGACGATCACGAGCACGGCAGCGAGCAGGCCCACGAGGCGCCAGCGCAGTCCGATACGTTCGATCATGCCTTCGTCATCCCCGCGACGACTCCTGCCAAGGAAGGGTGCTCATTGTAGACGAGGACGGGCACGCCCTCTTCCCCCGCATGGCGAGAAAAGAAGGCGCACCCGTCCTGATGGAGGCGTGCTTAATGCCGAAACGGTCGTGAAGGACCCGTGACGGCAATCACGTACTCAGTGCGCGGCGTCGCTCATGGAGTACGGCTGCGCGCCCGCGCTGCTGCCCCAATCCTTCGCCGGCGTTTCCTGCATCGAGAAATGCAGCTCGCCGCCGGCCACGATCTCCTCGTGGCGGATGAAGGTGCGATCGAGCGGCTTGCCGTTGAGCGTGACCTTGCCCACGTACGGATGCTTTGCATCGAGGTGGTCGGCGGAGACGGTGAACGTCTTGCCGCCCGCGAGGTTCAGCGTGGCCTTTTCGACGAAGGGCCGGCCGATCACGTACTGGTTGCTGCCCGGCGCGACCGGATAGAAGCCGAGCGAGGTGAAGATGTACCACGCCGACATCTGGCCCAGGTCGTCGTTGCCGACGAGGCCGGTGGGCGTCGGGGTGTACTGCGTCTCCATGATCTTCACCAGGCGCTCCTGGGTCTTCCAGGGCTGGCCGGCATAGTTGTACAGGTAGGCGACCTGATGGCTGGGTTCGTTGCCGTGCGCGTACCAGCCGATCAGGCCGGTGATGTCCTCGACGTGGGCGAACGACTTCGGGTCCACCTTGGCATCGAACACCTGGTCGAGCTTCTTCACGAACGCGTCCTTGCCGCCGAGCGCGGTCATGAGGCCCGCGACATCCTGCGGCACGTACCAGGAGTACTGCCAGGCGTTGCCTTCCGTGTAGTCGCTACCGTAACCGGCCGACGACGGGTCGAACGGCTCGCGGTAGTTGCCATCGCTCTTCCGCGCGCGGAGGAAGCCGGTCTTCGTGTCGAAGCTGTTCTTCCAGTTGCCGGCGCGCTTCATGAAGCTCGCGGCGATATCGTCCTTGCCCATGGCCTTGGCCATCTGGGCCAGAGACCAATCGTCGAAGGCGTACTCGACGGTCTTGGAGGCGGCTTCCGGCTGGCGGTCGATCGGCACGTAGCCGAGCTTCATGTAATCGTCGAGGCCGCCGTACGGACCGTAGGTGGCACTGGCGACCATGGCCTTGAGCGCGGCGTCCGCGTCGTAGCCGCGAATGCCCTTCATATAAGCGTCGGCGATCACCGGCACCGCGTGGTAGCCGATCATGCACCACGTCTCCATGCCCTGGTATGCCCACACCGGCAGGATGCCGAAGGGGCTGGCCTGCTGCGCGGCGACCAGCGAGCTGACGAAGTCATTGCTCTTTTCCGGCTCGAGCAGGGTCATCAGCGGCTGCTGGGCCCGGTAGACGTCCCACAGCGACCAGGTCGAGTAGAAGTCGAAGCCCTTGGCCGTATGGACCTGGTTGTCCGGCCCGCGGTACTGGCCGTTGACGTCCATCGACAGGCCGGGCGCGATCATGGCGTGGTACAGCGCCGTATAGAACGTCTTCCGGGTCTGGGCGGGGGCCTGCACGTCGACCGAGGAAAGCGCCTTCTCCCAGGCCTGGCGGGCTTCCGCGCGGCGGGCGTCGAAGTCGAAACCGGCGCCGTCCTTATCCAGGTTGGCCACGGCGTTGTCCTCGCTGACGGACGACACGGCGACCTTCACGATCAACGGCTTGGCGAGGTCGCCGAAGTCGAACACGCCTTCGAGGGCCCGCCCGCTGATGGCGTCGACGTCCTCGGCGCGGTTGCCCGGGCCGGAGAAGCCCTTGTAAGGCACGTCCTTCTCGCGGTTCTTGAGGCTCCGGGAGGACAGCGGCTGGTTGAAGCGCATGGCGAAATACAGCTGGCGGCCCGGTGCCCAGCCACGGGTGGTGCGGCCACCGGTCACCGTGCCGTCGTCGCGGACGCGCAGCGAGGACCAGAGCACCTTGCCGTCGTAGTCATAGATGCTGGGACGGAGGTCGAGCAGCAGGTGGGCCGGCTTGCCCTTCGGGAAGGTGTAACGATGCCAGCCCACCCGGCTGCCGGCGGTCAGCTCGGCCCGGACGCCATAGTCGGCCAACGTGACGGCGTAGTACCCTGCCTCGGCTTTCTCGCTCTTATGGTCGAAGCGCGAGCGATAGCCGCTACCGGGCTGGTCGGGGGAACCGGGGTCCAGCTTCACATCGCCGGCGATGGGCATGACGAGCACGTCGCCCAGGTCGGAATGGCCGCTGCCGGAGAAATGCGTATGGGAGAAGCCCAGGATGCTCGAATCGCCGTATTGGTAGCCGGCGGCCCACTTGTACGCGTGCTTGAAGTCCGGCATGGCCGTGTCCGGCGACAGCTGGATCATGCCGAACGGCACCGTGGCGCCCGGGAAGGTGTGGCCGTCGCCACCCGTTCCGATCATCGGATCCACCGCCGCGAAGGCGCCATTGGCCTTGCCGCCAGGGGCCGCGGCGGCCAGGGCCGGCAGGGCGAGGGTCAGGGCGGCAGCCATCAGGCCGCGGCGCAGGCGGGTGGTTCTGGACATCGTGGGTACCCCAGGTTATTTGGATCGTGACAAACGCGTCGAACGTAGCAAAGATAGCGCTATCGCGCATGTTGCAGTGCGTGATGCATCCCTGAGCCCCCCGCGCGATGATCGCCGGGTTTAGATCGTTTGAAGGAGTTCCGATGTCGAGGAATACCCCGCAGCGCCGCAAGGTGACGCTCGCCGATATCGCACAGGGCTGCGACGTCTCGCGGGCCACCGTCTCGCTGGTGCTGCGCGGCAGCCCGCTGGTGAACTCCGCCACCCGCGCTCGCGTGGAGGCCGAGCTCAAGCGCCAGGGCTACGTATACAACCGGGCGGCGGCCAACCTGCGCCGGCGCACCTCCTCGAGCATCGGCCTGGTCATCAACGACCTGGGCAACCCCTTCTTCGCGGAATTCGCGGCCGGCGCGGACGAGGCCCTGGCCAGCGCGGGCTACGTCACCCTGCTCGGCAACACCGGCGAATCCCCGGTCCGGCAGCAGGCCGTGCTGAACTCGCTGGTGGAACACGGCCCGGCCGGCATCATCCTGTCGCCGGCCGAGGGCAGCGAGGGCGAGCAGGTGCTCGCTGCCGTCGGCGTGCATACGCCCCTGCTGGTGTTCAACCGCGAACTCCCCGACGACGACGGCACGCACCGTTGGGACACCCTCGAGATGGACAACGAGCACGGCGCCCGCCTCGCTACGGAACATCTCATAGAACTTGGCCACCAGCGCATTGCCTTCTTCGGTGGCCACCGCGATTCGAGCTCGGTGGAACAACGCCGCCGGGGCTATGCGGGGGCGATGCGCGATGCCGGCCTGAAGGTCGATCCAGCCTGGCTTATCGAGAGTGCGCCGACGCGCCTGGAAGCAGCTCGCCAGACCGGCGCGCTGTTCGCGCGCGACCCAGCGCCGACGGCGGCGGTTTGCTACAACGACGCCGTGGCGCTGGGGCTTATGCTTGGCCTGACCAAGCGAGGCCGTCGTCCGGGCGAAGATTTCGCCCTGACCGGCTTCGACGACGTCGCAGAAGCTTCGGTCTGCGTGCCGCCCCTCACCACCGTCGCGGTCGATCCGCGCGGCCTGGGACGGCGCAGCGCCGAACTCATCCTCGAAAGACTTGGCAATCCCGAGACGGAAGCTGCGTATACGATCGCGCCTGTACGGCTCGTCGTACGCGAAAGCAGCTGCCCACCGTCCTCCCCCTGAACCCGAAAATGGAGCGCCCCATGGCCACCGGTTACACGCCATCGCCCGCATCGCCGTCCGCCGCGACACCCGGCGACACCCGCTATACCTATTTCCCCCTCGCCCTTGGCGTGATGACGACGATCTTCTTCATGTGGGGGTTCCTGACCTGCCTGAACGACATCCTCATCCCGCACCTGAAGGCCGTGTTCGAGCTGAACTACGCGCAGGCACTGCTGATCCAGTTCACGTTCTTCGGCGCGTACTTCATCATGTCGCTGCCCGCCGGCAGGCTCGTCGCCAAGCTCGGCTATAAGAAGGGCATCGTCGCCGGCCTGATCATCGCCGGCATCGGCGCCGCGCTGTTCTGGCCCGCCGCCGGCATGCGCGTCTACGGCTTCTTCCTCGGCGCGTTGTTCATCCTCGCGACCGGCATCACGGTGCTGCAGGTGGCCGCCAACGCCTATGTGGCCCTGCTCGGGCCCGAGAAGACGAGCTCCAGCCGCCTCACCCTGGCGCAGGCGCTGAACTCCTTCGGTACGTTCCTCGCGCCGTTCTTCGGCGGCTTCCTCATTCTCTCGAATGCGGTGAAGAGCAGCGCCGACATCGCGAAGATGAGCGCGGCGGAACAGATCACCTACCGCGCCCACGAGGCCGGCACCGTGCAGGGCCCGTACATCGGCCTGGCGGTGGTGCTGGTGCTGCTCGCCATCGGCGTGTACCTGTTCAACCTGCCCGCCCTCGAGGAAACCACCGAGAAGGCCGACGACAGCCAGCACTCGCTGATGGACGCGTTCAAGACGCCGCACGTGTTCTTCGGCGTGCTGGCCATCTTCTTCTACGTGGGTGGCGAGGTCGCCATCGGCAGCTTCATGATCAATTACCTGGAACTGCCCGAAATCGGCAATATGTCGGGTGAAGTCGCCGCCAGCCACGTGGCGTTCTACTGGGGCGGCGCGATGGTCGGCCGGTTCATCGGCTCGGCGCTGCTGGCGAAATTCTCGCCACGCATGCTGCTGGCCGTGTTCGCCGTCATCAACGGCCTCCTGGTCATCACCACCATGAGCACGACGGGTACGGTCGCTGTGTACAGCATCGTCGCCATCGGCCTGTTCAATTCGATCATGTTCCCGACGATCTTCTCGCTGGGCATCGAACGCATGGGTCCGCTGACCGGCAAGGCGTCCAGCCTGCTGATCATGGCCATCGTCGGCGGTGCGCTGATTCCCTGGATCCAGGGCATCATCGCGGACCAGATCGGCGTGCAGCATGCCTTCTTCATTCCGCTGATCTGCTACGCGTATATCGTGTTCTACGGTCTCAGCGGCTCGAAGATCCGCAGCCTGCCGGTCGCCACGCGCTGACCGCTCGCACGCGACGGCCGGCTCCCATGCCGGCCGTCGTGTTTCCCCTTTACTCCGCCCCCAAGGACAGGCCGTAGCATGTCTTCCATCCTCTGCTTCGGCGAGGCGCTGATCGATTTCCACGCACAGCCCCAGGGCGGCGCCGGTCAGCCTCCCGCCTTCGTTCCCTTTGCCGGCGGCGCGCCGGCCAATGTCGCGGTCGCCGCGGCACGCTTGGGCGGACACGCCCGGTTTGCCGGCATGCTCGCTCGCGACATGTTCGGCGACTTCCTGCTGAAGAGCCTCACCGAGCTCGGTGTCGGCACGGAAGACGTCGCTCGTACCGACGAGGCACGCACGGCCCTGGCCTTCGTCGCCCACGACGACAAGGGGGACCGCAGCTTCAGCTTCTATCGGCCTCCTGCCGCGGACCTGCTGTTCCGTCCCGAACATTTCCGGCGCGAGGCCTTCGACCGCCTCGCGATCTTCCACGTCTGCTCCAACTCGCTCACCGAGGCCGCGATCGCCGCGACCACCGTGGAGGGCATGCGCCGCGCGCGTGCCGCGGGTGCGCTGGTCAGTTTCGACATGAACCTTCGCCCGGCCCTGTGGCCGCGGGACGAGGCGCCCCTGCCGCGTTTGTGGGAAGCCTTGCACGAAGCCGACGTCATCAAGCTGAGCGCGGAAGAGTTCGCCTTCATCCACGCGGGCGCCGGCTCCGACGACGCCGTGCTCGAGCGTCTGTGGCGCGGCAAGGCCCGCCTGTTGCTGGTGACCGACGGCGCGGAACCCATGCACTGGTTCACGCGCGCCGCGCGCGGCACCTTGCAGGGCTATCGCGTGGACGCCGTCGACACGACCGCGGCCGGCGACGCCTTCGTGGGCGGCCTGCTGGCGCGCCTGGCCGCCGAGGGCGTCACGCCGGAGCGCTTCGACGCGCTCATCGAGGACGAAGCCCGCCTGGTCAGCCTGATCCGCTTCGCGGCCGCCGCCGGCGCGATCACCGCGACACGCAAGGGCTCGTTCACCGCCATTCCCGACCAGGCCGAAGTAAAGGCCTTCATGGAGATGCACGCATGACGACCGTCCCCCTCCCCGATTTCCATGACGTGAACGTGCTGCGCGACCATGTCGCGAAGACGATGGCGTTCTACAAGCCGAACGAGGTCGATCCGGCCGGCGGCTTCTTCCAGTACTTCAAGGACGACGGCACGGTCTACGACCGTAGCCATCGCCACCTCGTCTCCAGCACGCGCTTCGTTTTCAACCACGCGATGGCCTACCTCGAGTTCAAGAAGCCCGAGGACAAGGACCTGGCCATGCACGGGCTGAAGTACCTGCGCGAGGTCCACCGCAATCCGGCCACCGGCGGCTATGCGTGGACGATTGCCGACGGCAAGCCCGACGACCAGATGAACCACTGCTACGGCCTGGCCTTCATGCTGCTCGCGTATTCCTGCGGCGTGAAGGTCGGCTTCGACGAAGCGCGTGCGTGGCAGGACGAGATCTGGAACCTCCTCGAGCAGCGCTATTGGGAACCGACCCGCGGCCTGTACCGCGACGAGGCGGACAAGGACTGGCACTTCACCGGCTATCGCGGCCAGAACGCCAACATGCACATGACCGAGGCCATGATCGCCGCGTGGGAAGCCACGAAGGACGACCGCTACCTCGACCGCGCCATGCTGCTGGCGAACAACATGACGCAGCGCCAGGCAGGCCTCACGCCGCAGAAGCTGGTCTGGGAGCACTACCACGAGGACTGGTCGATCGACTGGGAATACAACCTCGACAATCCCAAGCACTTGTTCCGCCCCTGGGGTTTCCAGCCCGGTCACCAGACCGAGTGGGCCAAGCTGCTGCTCATGCTCGAGCGCTACACCAAGGGCACGCCGCGCCATGCCGGCTGGCTGGTGCCGACGGCGAAGCACCTGTTCGACGAGGCGCTGGACAAGGCCTGGGACAAGGAATACGGCGGCATCGCCTACGGCTTCGCCCCGGAAGGCGAGGTCTGCGACGACGACAAGTACTTCTGGGTGCAGGCGGAGTCACTCGCGGCGGCACAGCTGCTGTTCGAGACCACCGGCGAAGCGAAGTACGACGAGTGGTACGAAAAGATCTGGGCCTACAGCTGGGAACACCTCGTCGATCACACGTACGGCGCGTGGTACCGCATCCTCAAGCGCAACAACGAGAAGTACGACGACGAGAAGAGCCCCGCCGGCAAGACGGACTACCACACGATGGGCGCGTGCTACGAAGCGATGGCGTCGCTCCGGCGGATGCAGGGCTGACGGCTAGGGCAAGACCTGCTTCAACGTGCCGATGCCTTCCCATGGATCGTGCTCGAGGGTCTTCGCCCGCTTCAGCGCCTTCGTCAAGTCAAACGCCCCGCCGCTCTTGAGGCGCGCGATCTCGTCCCACGCCAGGGGCATGGCCACTGGCGCTCCGGGACGCGCGCGTAACGACCAGCCCGTGACGCTCGTGGCGCCGCGGGTGTTGCGCAGCCAGTCGATGAAGATCAGGCCTTCGCGCTTGGCCTTGCTCGCCTCCGCGATGTAGAGCTTTGGCTTCTCAGCGACCAGCGCGTCCGCGACGCCCTCGCAGAAGGCCTTGACCTTCTCCCAGGACGGCCCGCGCCGGAACGGCGCCACGACGTGCAACCCCTTCCCGCCGGACGAGCGCACGAAGCTCTCCAGTCCCACCTCGGAAAGACGGTCGCGGATCGCGCGTGCGCCCGCGACAACGGCCTTCCATTCCACGCCTTTCGCCGGATCGAGGTCGAAGATCATCCGGTCGGGCTTGTCCGGTGCATCGGCACGCGCACCCCACGGGTGGAACTCGAGGGTGTTCATCTGCACGAGCTCGAGGACACCGCGCACGTCGTCCACATAGATGTATTCCGCATCGTCGCCGCCCTTTTCCTCCAGCGTGACCGGATGGACATGCGCGCCCAGTGTGTCGGCATGGTGCTTCTGGAAGAAGCACGGCCCCGTCGAGCCCTGCGGACAGCGCACCAGCGACAGCGGGCGGTCGCGCAACTCGGGAAGCAACCACCGGCCCACCGCGTCGTAATACGCCGCGACCTCTCCCTTGGTCGGTCCACCGTCGCCGAACACCGGGCGTTCCGGATGGGTGATGGTGACGCCGCCGACGACCAGCCCGGCCACGGGTCAGCCCGCCCGACGCTTGGCCGGGGCCTTGCGGCTGGCGGTTTTCTTCGTGGCCTTCTTCGCGCTGGTCTTCTTCGCCGGGGCTTTCTTCGCGGGGGCCTTCTTCGCGGCGGTCTTGCGCGTCGGCGTGTCCTTCGCCGCCGGCGTGCGCGTCTTCGCCCCGATGCTCTTCTTCAGTAGCGCCATGAAGTCGACCACGTTGGTCGTGGCGTTCTCCGGCGTGCGCTCCTCTTCCTCGACGGTCGCCGTGACACCCTTGCTCTTCAGCCGCTTCTCGATGGCGTCGCGCAGCTTGGCGCGGAACTCGTCGTGGTAGTCCTCCGGCTTCCACTTGCCCGACATGGATTCGATGAGGTCCGTGGCCATCTCCATCTCCCGCGGCGATATGCGGTATTCGGACGCGGACTTGGCCGGCAACTCGAAATCGGATACGTCGACCACCTCGGCCTTGTAACGCAGGAGGTTGAGGATCAGCGCATCGTCCTGCGGCATCACCGCGGCGAGGTACTCCTTCGTGCGGATGACCACGCGGGCGATGCCGACCTTGCCCGTTTTCTTCAACGTCTCGCGGAGAAGCACGTAGCCCTTCTCGGCCTTCTTCGCCGGAAGCAGTACATAGGGCTTCTCGTAGTAGGCGGGGGAGATGTCCTTGCCATCGACAAAGGTGTCGATCTCGACGGTTTCATGCGCGTCGCTCGCGGCGTTGCGGATGTCCTCTTCCTCGAGGACCACGTAACTGCCCTTCTGGTATTCGAAGGCCTTGACGATTTCCTTCCAGGGCACCTCTTCACCGGTTTCCGCGTTGACGCGCTCGTAGCGGACCGGCGTGTTGTTACGCTGGTCCAGCATGCGGAAATGCAGGTCGTTGCGACGCTCGCCGGACATCAGCCGGATGGGAACGTTAAGCAGACCGAACGATAGCGTTCCAGTCCAGATCGGGCGGGCCATGGTGCAGTCCTCGGCGCGTAGGTCCCGCGAGGATACGGTCGCGCGCGTGGAGGGATTGCAAAATGCCGCCTTGTAGGAGCCGCCATAGCGGCTCCTACAGGGAGGCCCCGGCTACTTCGCGTCCACCACCGGCAGGTCGATCGCGCTGGCCGTGCCGGCCGTGTGCCACACCTGCTGCGTCGCCTTCCGGTAGTCGGACGGCTTGGCGAAGAAGATGTTCGGCACGAAGGTTTGCGGGTTCCGGTCGTACAGCGGGAACCACGAGGACTGCACCTGCACCATCACCCGGTGTCCCGGCTCGAAGGTATGGTTCACCGTCGGCAGGCCGAAGCGGTACTGCAGCGGGGTGTTCGGGGTCAGTGCCTTGCCTTCGGCGAAACCCTCGCGATAACGGCCGCGGAAGATGTCCATCGATACCGGCAGCTCGTAGCCTCCCATTTCCGGATGGCTGGCGTCCGTCTCCGGGTAGACGTCGATCAGCTTCACCACCCAGTCGCTGTCCGTTCCGCTGGTCGAGGCATACAGGTTCACCTGCGGCGCGCCAGCCACCTTCAGCGGCGCGGTAAGGGGCTCGGTCATGTAGGTCACGATGTCCGGGCGGCCATCGACGAAGCGCTGGTCGTGCACCAGCCAGGTGGTCCAGGCCTTGTGATCGGCGAAGCTCACCGGACGGGGCAGGTACGGCACCGGCTTCGCCGGATCCGAGACGTACTCGTCGTACTTGGCCTCGGTCGCCGCCGGCGCGTCAAACGACAACTTGCCGTTGGCGGCCAGGTACAGCGGACGCGTCTTCTTCGCCTGTGGCCAGGATTTGAAGCGGTCCCAGTGGTTCTCGCCGGTGTTGTAGATGAAGACGGGCGGCGTGTTGGCCTTGGGCGCACCGTCCACGAGGTACTGGTTGAAGAACGGCAGCAGCACGTCGCGGCGGAACTGCAGCGCGGTGTCGCCGTCCCACTGCAGCGCGCCCAACGACGAGGCGTCGTAGTTCACCTGGCTATGGCGCCACGGGCCCATCACCAGGAAGTTCTTGTCGTTGCCCTTGTCCTTCGGTTCCACGGCTTCGTAGCTATGGATGGCGCCCCACATGTCTTCCTGGTCCCACAGGCCCTGCAGCCACATGGTCGGCACCTTCAGCGGCTGCTTTGCCATGACCTTGTCCAGCGCCTGTTCCTGCCAGTACGCGTCGTAGGCCGGATGTTCGCTGATCTTGCGCCAGTACGGCAGCTGGTCGAAGCCGTTGGCGCGCGCATAGTCCCCGGCCGATCCGGCGGCAAGGAAGTTGGTGTAGTCGTCGTACCCCAGCCGCGGAATGGTGGCGCCCTTGCCGCGCTTCGCGTTCTGGCCGGCGATGTAGTCGAAGTTGGTCTGGCGGAAGGCGCCGTAATGGAACCAGTCGTCGCCCATCCAGCCATCGACCATGGGACTTTCCGGGGCCGCCACCTTGAGCGCCGGGTGCGGGTTCACCAGCGCCATGACCACGGTAAAGCCCTCGTACGACGAGCCGAGCATGCCTACCCTTCCGTTCGACTCCGGCAGGTTCTTCGTCAGCCAGTCGATGGTGTCGTACGCGTCGGTGGAGTGGTCCACCTTCGAGTCGTTGAGCGGACCGCGCAGGGGGCGGGTCATCACGTAATCGCCTTCGGAACCGTACTTACCGCGGATGTCCTGGAAGACGCGGATATAGCCGGCGTCGACGAACACCTCGTCGCCCATCGGCAGCAGATCGCGCATGGTCGACGCATCGGCGCGCGAGGCGCGTCCATCGGCGTTGTAGGGCGTGCGGGTGAGGAGGATCGGTGCGTGCTTCGCGTTCTTCGGAATGACGATGACCGTATGCAGCTTCACGCCATCCCGCATCGGGATCTCGACGACGCGCTTCACGTAATCGTTGGCCGTCGTCGGCACCTCGAACTTGGCCGGGATGTCCGGCGTCATCGGCGCGGTCTGCGCGGCGACGAAGGAGGAGGCGACAGCCAGGGACAGGGCGAGCATCGGCAGCAACATGGGACGATGTGGCATGGGGATTCCTGTGGCAGTGGGACGAACGGAACCCCGTAAGCGTGCCCGATCCTGAACGGAAGGGCCACGCGTGCCACTAGTCATGGATGCCATGGCACGTCGCATGCTTGTGGCAAAAAAAACGCCGCTGCGAAGCGCAGCGGCGTTTCCTTTCCCCTGACCGCTCGGAAAGAGCGGCCGGAGGCGCGGCTTAGTGACCCGCGGCCGTCGAGGCCGGAGCCGGAGCAGCGGTGCCGGTGGTGGCCGGCGGGGTCATGGCCGGGGAGGCGGCGGTGCTGGCAGCCGGCGGCGTGGTGGTCGGGGCGGCGGCCGGAGCGGCGGCGGTCGAAGCAGCCGACGGCGAGGCCGGAGTGGCGTTGTCGTCCGACTTGTTGCAGCCGGCTAGCAGGGCGGCGGCTACGAAAGCCAGGGCAGTAATCGAAATAACCTTCATGATGCTGGGCTCCTCATTCGTTATGTATGGTGCTTAATCTCGCATCCCCGACGTTTCCCCCCGAAGATGGTCCCGTCTAGGGTGCGACGACAATTATGAAGCGTGGATGTCCAGCGGCGCAGCGCAGACGCGTTCGCAGACATTTTCAGAATAATCGCGTTCCCCCACCTGAAGCCAGTCCCTACCCTGTCATCTGGAAGTTGCTGTTGGCATCCCGTCCGACAGCCAGACAAGGAGCGACTCGCTTTGAAACCCGCCACCCCCCTCCCCCGACGGTATCTCACGGCCCTCGTCATGGCCGCCCTGCCCCCTATGGCCGCCGCGGATTCCGTTCCCATTGTCGTCGATGGTGAGATCCGGACGATCCCCTCGGGTCCCTACACGTTCACCGGGGACTCCGTCATCGGACTGAAAACGCTTAACGCCGGGCGTGCTTTCAGCAGGAACATCGAGATCGACACCTCGGGCAAGCAAAGCCATGCGGTCGAAGTCACCGGCCCGAACAGCTTCGTTGAGTTGGTCGGCGGCACCCTGCACACCACAGGCAACGGCGCTCGGGGCGTACATGCTGACGGCACCGGCAGCGGCGCCCTTCTTCTGCATGATGTCCGGATCGCCACCGAGGGCGCCGGGGCGAGAGGAGCACTTTTCACCGACGCCAGCGGCAAGTTCCGTGAGAGCGCCATTGAGACGTCAGGCTATAACGCCGTAGGGATCGAAGCCGAGAGCGGGGGGTCGTTCTCTCTGGACAAGAGTACTGTCGTCACGCACGGCGAGGCCGCCGATGGCTTGCTCATCAAGCATGGCTCATCCATGGAGGCTGACGGCGCAACGATCGAGACTAACGGCCGCGGCAGCCATGGTATCTCCATCCATGGTGCGCTCGACGCCACCGCCACAGTCGTGCGAACGGACGTAACGACGCGCGGATCACTTGCGAACGCCATCAATGCGAACACGGGAAGCGGCCTGGTAATAATCACCGGCAACAGCCGTCTCCGCACTGAAGGCGCCAACTCGGTGGCTGTCAGCGTCCATGACGGTGCCCCCCTCGCGGTTCGCGGGTCCCTCATTGAAACCCTCGCCCGCAACTCCCACGGTCTCGTCGATCGCGGCTCATACGTCAGCCTGCAGGATACCGACGTGGTCACGTACGGGTACAACGCCTACGGCGTGCTGGCCCAAGGAGGCGACATTCCTGGGAAGACGCCGCAGATCGACGTACGCGATTCACGCATCGACACGAACGGTGCCTTTGGCTATGGCGCCGTGGCTTCCACGGGCGGTCGGGTCACATTGATCGACTCCACCGTCACTACCACTGGCGACAACGCGCACGGCATGCTGGTTACCGCCGCGGATCTCGCCACTCGGGGTAGCGCGGTTTCAACGACAGGAAAAGGCGCGTATGGCGCCATCATCCAGGGCGGCGGGAACCTTTCGATCGACGGTGGAAGCCTAAGCAGTGCGCAGGCGGCAGCGCTGGGGTTGCACGATCCCGGCACTATCCGCATCGGTGGTGGCGCCGTGCTACGGGGTGGGGACGGGGCCTTTGCCGAGGTCGACCCGGCTTCAACGAAAGCGTTCACGCTGACGATCGAGGACAAGGCAGTGGCGATCGGCGATATCCGGCTGTCCCAAACGGCCGTCGAACAGCCCGATGAAACGAGGCTGTCGCTCTCCGCCCTTGCCGGCGCCACCTGGTCGGGCGCGTCGTCCATCGTGCGCGACCTCTCGCTCGCTTCCGGCGGCACATGGGTCGTCACGGGCGACAGCCACGTCGGATCGCTCCGCAACGACCACGGCGTCGTCGCATTCGCACCTGCCACGGCTGCCACGTTCGGCACGCTGACCATCGCGGGCGACTACGAAGGCAACGAAGGCTTGTTCCGGATGCGCACCCGGCTCGGCGACGACAGCTCGCCCAGCGACCGTATCCACGTCATGGGCAATACCTCGGGGACGAGTTTCATCGCCGTGGATGCCCTGGACGGCCGAGGCGACCACACGGTGGACGGCGTACGACTCGTCCGCGTCGACGGCCGCTCCGACGGCCGGTTCGCCCTATCCGGTCGCGCGGTGGCCGGCGCCCACGAGTACTTCCTGCACCAGGGCTCCCTCAGCGAGCCATCCGATGGCGGTTGGTACCTGCGTTCTTCCCTGCCGCCCGACCCGATCCTGGATCCCGAGGAAGGCAAGGACCCGATCGAGCCGATCGACCCCGTCGACCCGCCCGTACCGCCCCCGGTGCTCAGGCCGGAAACAGGTACCTACCGCGCCAACCAGGTGGCGGCGCTCGACATGTTCCAGGCAGGCCCTGGCGCCGGCAGGGATGACGAGCCCGATAGCTCGCGCGGCCGTCCGTGGGCGCGATTCGAGCGTCGACATACCGCGTTCGACCTCGGGCGCCAGGTGACGACCACGACCGCCACGAACGAACTCACCATCGGCACCGACCTGCTTCAAGGCGACGGAGCGATGGAAACCCACGTCGGCGTGATGGCCGCCTTGGGCAACGCGGACACGCGCGGCACCTCCCTGCTCACCCGCTATTCGGCGCGTGGGCGCGTCAAGGGCGCGGCGGGAGGTATCTACGGGGGCCTGCGCACCGCCGCCGGCACCTACCTTCGCGGCTGGGCCCAATACGCGCACTTCAACCAGCGCGTCGAGGGCACCGCGCTCGCCAGCGAACGCTACGGCAGCGGCACACTCACCACCAGCGTCGAAGCCGGGCACCGCTGGCGCAAGGTGCTCAATCGCGACACGGACATCTATCTCGAGCCGCAGGCGCAGATCACCGCCACGCGGTTGCGCGGCGGCGCGCACACGGAGGCCAACGGCACGCGTGTGAATCCCCTGCACGCCAGCGGCAGCACGGCCCGGGCTGGCATGCGCGCGGCTGCGCGCTGGCAGACGCCGGGCGGGCATGTCGCCTCGCCTTACCTCACGGCCAGCTGGCTACGCCGTCTCGGCAGGCTCGATGCCACGCAGTTCGACGGCCAGCCTTTCGCCGGCGGTGTGCCGCGCAATGCGTATGCCTTGAAGCTCGGCCTCAGCATGCTGCGCAACGACGGATGGCGCCTGTGGGGCGACGTGGAAACCCGGTTCGGCGTGCACCGGTACCGCCGCGTCGCGGGCACGCTAGGCGTCAGGAAGACCTGGTAACCAAGGCGACGGGTTCCCATTCGCTGCGTGCCTGTTTTGCGCTCTTATCCCGCCAGCTCCACGGCTTCCGGCCGCGCTCGCCGCGCGGTCACCGTGCTTCCGATGGAGGCGAGAACGATGAACCCGATGGCCAGCCACTGGAACGACGTCAGGTGCTCGCCCAGCAGCAGCATCGCCAGCAGCGAGGCAACGGCGGGTTCCAGGCTCACCATGATTCCGAAGGTCTCGCTCGGCAGTCGTTTCATCGCCATCATTTCTAGTGACATCGGAATCGCGCTGGAGACGATGGCGACGCCGAGCCCGGCGGCGAGGATGGCGGGGTCGAGCAACGTCATGCCGGCATGCGCCACGCCATAGGGCACCACCACGAGGCTGGCCGCCACAAGGCCCAGCGACACGGAATGTCCTGCGTGCAGGTGCCCGGCACGCTTGCCGAACACGATATACAGCGCCCAGCAGACGGCAGCGCCCAAGGCGAGCAGGACGCCGGTCGGATCCAGCGTGCTGCCGCGTCCGATGGGCAGGATCATCGCGAGACCGGCAATGGCCGAGGCCAGCCAGAGGAAATCGATCGGACGACGCGACGACCACATCGCCACGGCCAGCGGTCCGCTGAACTCGATCGCCACCGCGATGCCGAAAGGGATGGTGCGCAAAGCGAGGTAGAACAACAGGTTCATCGTGCCAAGCGTCAGCCCGTAGCGGATCACCGAGCCCGCGTCCTGGCGGCTGAGCGGCCACCGCCATGGCCGCCATACCAGCAACAGGATCAGGGCGGAGAACCCGACGCGCAGCGCCGACGTCCCTTCCGCCCCGATCAGCGGAAACAGCTTCTTCGCGAAGGACGTGCCGATACTCAACGACGTCACGGAGCCGAGCACGGCCAGCGCCGGCAACCAGGGAGTGGAACGCAGGGAGGTCATCGACAGGCTCGGACAGCAGTGCTTAGATGCGGCACATAGTACACACGCTACAGACCACACCATGACCTCCCTCCCCGATTTTCGCCTCGAAACCTACTTCTCGCGCTGGGAGTTCGCGGCGCGCTACAACCTCGCCGCCTCCGACGCGCAGAGCATGAGCCTCTCGGGCTTGCTCGTCCTTGCGGAACCCGACGATCGCGACGCCTTCGACGAGCTGCACCTGGGATATACGCAGACTTATGGCGCACCGGCGCTGCGGGAAGCGATAGCGAGCACGTATGAAAGGCGGTCCGCGGAGGATGTGCTTTGCTTCGCCGGTGCGGAAGAAGCCATTTATATCGCCATGCGGGTGTTGCTCGAGCCCGGCGACCACGCCATCGTCGTGACGCCGAACTACCAGTCGGCCGAGACGGTCCCGCTCTCCATCTGCGACGTGACCGGCGTTGCGCTCGATCCCGACGACCGGTGGTCCCTGGACATCGACGCCGTGGCCGCGGCGATCCGGCCAAACACACGCGTGGTGTCGATCAACTTTCCCCACAACCCGACCGGCAAGATCCTCGAACGCGATCGTTTCGACGCGCTCGTGGCGCTGTGTCGCAAGCACGGCATCTGGCTTTTCAGCGACGAGGTCTATCGTCTCCTCGGCGCGACCGGCACGGTCCACCTGCCGAACGCCGCGGACGAGTACGAGCGCGGGATATCGCTCAATGTGATGTCGAAGGCGTATGGCCTGCCCGGCCTGCGCATCGGGTGGATCGCGTGCGCCGACCGCGACCTCCTGCAACGCATGGAGCGCTACAAGCACTACCTGTCGATCTGCAACGCGGCGCCGTCGGAGCAACTCGCGCTCATTGCGCTCAAGGCGCGCGACACCATCCTGGCCGCGCATCGCGAGCGGCTCGATGGCAACCTCGCACTGCTGGACGGCTTCTTCGCCCGCTGGCCCGACCGGTTCCAGTGGCACCGGCCGGACGGTGGCTGCATCGCCTATCCGCGCTACATGGGCGCGGAAGGCGTGGATGCGTTCGCTGCGAACCTCGTCGAGCGAAGCGGCGTGCTCCTGCTACCGGCATCCAACTACCGGTCGGCCCTCGCGGACACGCCAGCGGACCGCTTCCGTCTGGGCTTCGGCCGCGCGGACTGCGCGGAAGCCCTCGGCGTCATGGAAGCCTACATGCGGTCCACCTGAACGCTTAGCGGCCGTCGCCGCCGTCGTCCTGCGCCATCAAGGCGTTGATCTGGTCCTTGTGCGACTCGTAGAAGGCCACGTTCTTCTGGTTGACCTTCGACTGGTCGACGTAAGCAGCCATCTGTGGATTCTTCTTGGCTTCCGAGGCGATGGCGGCGTTGGTCACGGCCAGGTTCGCCAGCAGGAAATCGCGCGGGGTGAAGTTGTACTTCTTGAGCAGCGGCTCGATGCGCGGGTCGGCCGCGGTAACCTGCGCCGCCAGGTCGTCGAGCGAGTGGATCTTCGAGAAATCGGTCTTCGCGTCCTTCGGACGGATGCCCTGCTGCTTGGCTTCCTGCGACACCTTCACGATGCGGTTGAACACGTCATCGTTGAGGTTGTAGCTCTGGATGGCCTGCTTGTCCGCCGCCGGGATCTGGGAGGCCGGATTGGGAGCATCCTGAGCCGGCGCGGCGGTCTGCGCATAGGTGGCTACCGGCGCGACGGAGGCGGCGGCAATCAGGGCGGCGAGTAGGTAACGAGACTTCACGGGTAACTCCTGGGTCGTCGGGTCCGTGCTGGACGGTGGCACAGCATAAGCGGCTAATTGTTACGTATGTGTCTGCGTGGTCACGCTTTCTTCAGGAACTTTCGGCACGTTCCAGCCCATCCCGTTGTAGAGGTGGTAGCGCGCCACGCCCAGGTACTCGTGGATGGCGAAGTCCGCGAAGGACAGGTTCTCCGACGTGGGCAGCCAGTCGTATCGCGCCCTGACGTAGTCGCCTCGTACCGCTTCGCCGCGTAAGCCGAAGTGGGCGAAATAAAGCGCGACACGCTTCAGGTGCACGGCCGAGGACACCAGCACGATCTTGTCCGCGCCGTAGGCCGTGAGCAGCGGCCTGCTGAACTGTGCATTTTGGAAGGTATTCATGCTGCGGCCTTCCAGGATGAGGTCGCCGCGCGGCACGCCGAGCCGGTCGAGCGAGAGGGCATAGACGTCGGCCTCCGGCTGCTTCAGCTTCATCGCGTCGCCGCCGCTGACCTCGAGCTTGCACTCCGCGCCCGTCTCCTTGCATGCATGGTAGAGCTGCGCAGCGCGGAGGATACGGCCGTTGGCGTAAAGGCTCGGCTCGACGGCGCCTTCGCTGCCGAGCACGGTGCCGGCGCCGAGCAGCACGATGGCATTGCGCTGTCCCCAGTGCGCGACGTCCGGCGTGAAGCCGGCTTGCAGGGGACCGAGCAGAAGGCCGGTGAGTGGACCGCAACCCGCGAAGAACAACCAGGCAAGGGCGAGGATCGAAAACGTCCACGCGCCTCGCCGGCGGTGCCGGGCGAAGAGGACGAGGCCGACGACCAGGAGGACGAGGAAGAGGATGAGGGTCATGGGCGCGGAGCGTAGCAAACCGCCACGACGAATGGCGCGATCTTCCGCTAGCGTTCTTCCAGCGCCCGCTCCAGGCACGCGACCAGTTCGTCACCGCTGAAAGGTTTGCCGAGATAACAGAACGCGCCAGCCGCCATCACGCTGTCGCGCATCGCGTCGTCCGGATAACCCGTCATGAACACCACGGGATACGTGCGACCGCGCGCGATCAGGTGACGATGCAGCGCGGTACCGTCGATACCGGGCATGTGCACATCGGTCACGAGGCAATCGATGCCCTCGTCGTCACCATGGCGCAGGAAATCCTCCGCCGAGGCGAAACTACGGACGTCGTGTCCGAGCGAGCGCACAAGGCTCACCGTGGCCGTTCGCACGGCCTCGTCGTCATCCACGATCGCCACGATCCTGTTAGCGGCCAACGTTACTTCCTCGCCCGACACGTGCCCGACCCTGCCAATGCCTACAGTGCACTGCCGCATGACGATTGGGAATCATACGGAAGTGTGCGGCGGCGCCGGGACGCGGCTCAAGGGCGGATGGCCAGCGCTTCGGCCTGCTTTACCAGTTCCGCCAGCGACTTCGCCCGCATCTTGCGCATGACGTTGCCGCGATGGATCTTCACGGTGATTTCCGACAAGCCGAGCAGCGCCCCCACCTGCTTGTTCATGAGGCCGTTCGTCACGTGCGCCATCACTTCGCGCTCGCGTGGCGTGAGCGAGGCATAGGCGCCGCGCAAGGCGTCGAGGGCCAAGGCGTCGCGCCGGTTGGCGGCATCGCGCTCGATCGCGCTGGACACGGCGTCCAGCATGTCCTGGTCGCGGAAGGGTTTCGCGAGGAAATCCACGGCGCCGGCCTTCATCGCGCGCACCGACATCGGAATGTCGCCATGCCCGGTCATGAAGATGATCGGCAGGCGGTTGTCCATCGCGGCAAGCTGCGCCTGGAAGTCCAGGCCGCTGACACCCGGCAGGCGTACGTCGAGCACGAGGCAACCCGGAGCGTCCGCGCGTTCGCGGGCGAGGAAATCGGCGGCGCTTCCGAAGGTGGCCACGGCCAGGCCGACGGAGCGGAACAACGAGGACAGGGCGTCGCGAATCGAAGCGTCGTCGTCCACGACGCACACGGTCGGCGCGAGCGCCGGACTGGAGGCGATGGCGCGCGTCATGCCCGCGCCTCCACCGCCATCGCGACGGGCAGCGTGAAGTGGAAGGTCGCGCCCCCGCCGGGGCGGTTCGTCGCCCATAGGCGGCCACCATGCGATTCCACCGTCGAGCGGCAGATAGCCAGGCCCATGCCCATCCCATCGCCGCGGGTGGTGACGAAGGCATCGAACAACTGCGGGGCGATGTGCTCGGGAATGCCCGTGCCGTTGTCTTCCACCTCGACCAGCAGGCCGTCGATGGCGTCGGCGCATGCGCGTATGTACAGGCGCCGCGCATGGGGGGCGTCGGACATGGCCCGGATCGCGTTCGCCATGAGGTTCACGACGACCTGTTGCAACTGCACGCGATCGCCACGGGGCATGGGGGTGTCGCGACCGATGTCCACGGACAACGCGATGCGATGCTGCACGAGTTCCCCGTCGAGCAGTTGCGCGCATTCGTCGACCAGTGACGCGAAGTCGACGCGGACGTGCTGGCGAGGCTCCTTGCTCGCGAGGCTGCGCACGCGATGCACCACTTCGCTCGCCCGGCGCGCATCGCGCACCACGCGCTCGATGCCGTCGCACGCCTCATCGAGGTCCGGGTCGGGGCGGCGCAGCCAGCGCAGACTCGCCTCGCCGTGCGTCACGATGGCCGCCAGCGGCTGGTTCACCTCGTGCGCGATCGACGCGCTCATCTCGCCCAGTGCGGTGACGCGGGCCGCCTGGGCCAGTTCCGCCTGCACCGCGATCAAGGCGCGCTCCGCGCGCTTGCGGTCTGTGATGTCCACCACGCTGATGAGGACGCGATCGTAGCGCGTGGGTCCCAGCGGCATGTTGAGCGCGAAGAGCACCGTGAGCCGCTCGCCGTCCAGGTTCATGAGCTGCGTTTCACCCTCGGCGACGCCGCCCCCTTCGATCGTCGCGAGCACCCGCGCGAAGGTGCGCTTCGACGGCGCGAGCACGCGGGCCAGGGGGCCGATGAGTTCCTCGCGCCGCCGCGCGCCCAGCATCCGCACCGTCGCCTGGTTCACGTCGACGATCGGCGTGAGGGCGGTCGCCTCGCTGACGAACTCCGGATGCGCCTCGAGGTACGCGGTCAGGTCGGTCACGCCCGCCTCGCGCAGGGTGCGCACACGCTCCATCACCAGCGAGTAATCCTGTTCCCAGAAGCAGAAGCGCGAGTTTTCGAACATGCTGCGATAACGACGTTCGCTTTCCGCCAGCGCGGCCGCGGCGGCCCGGCGACCCGTGACGTCCGTACCGGCCTCGAGGATCGCGCGAGGCTTTCCGTACTCGTCGCGCAACAGCGCGCAACGCGCCTCGACGATGACGATCCGATCGTCGCGATGGCGCTGGAAGACTTCGCCCTCCCAGCGGCCTGTGCCGAAGAGCTCGGCCTCCGCCTCGACATGGTCGCCGGGGAAGGCCGTACCGAGGAGGTCGCTCGCCCGCCGCCCCAGCGCTTCCTGTGCCGTCCAGCCATAGAGCTGCTCGGCGCCGCCGTTCCACAGCACGATGACGTCGTCCGTGTCGCGGACGAAGATCGAATCGTGGGTGAGCTCGATCAGGCGGGCCTGCCCGGCGATCGTGAGCATGCGCTCGCGGTTGCGCAGGGCGAGCACGCCGGTGATGGCGATGGCGCCGAGGCTGACGGCGCAGCGCAGCAGCGAAGCATCCATGACAGGAACACCATGGCCGCGCCCATAGGCGACGGCGGTGAGCAGCATGCACCCCACCGTTGCACCGACGATCGCGCGCCGGCTTCCGCTTGCCGCCACCAGAAGGATGACCACCACGTAGACCACCGCGACCGCGCTTTGCAGCGGCGTGAACGTATCCACGAGGAAAACACCCAGCGCCAGCAACCCACCGGCGGCCATCAACACGCCCGCCACCAGTCGCCGAGGACGCGTCTCGGGGGCGTAGGCTTGGCTTTGCAGGGGTCGGAATCGTGCCATCGGGCGAGTCGAAGTCGATGTCTTGTACAGAATGAGCGTGGAGTGTTTCGGAACCCGGTGCACGCGTCTTGCACGCCGGTGATGGTTTTTGACCGTTACGGTACGGACGCTACAAGAAATCCACGTGGCACCGACTAACCCTTTGGTATGGACCGCCCCGACCGAATGTAGAATTCAGCCCGCTCCGCATCGCGCATAGGCTCCTCGTCCTGGGCAGTCCCGCCCATCACCAGCAGCCACGGAGCAGACGCAGATGCGCATCGAACTGAATTCCCCCGGGGTCGTGCATGGCATGCCGCCGTTTTCCCTTCCCGTCACGGAAGAGGATGGAAACGTTACCCGCCTGCTCGAAAAGGCGCTGACCGCCGCCGAGACCGACCTCGCCACCACCCGCGCCTGCGTGGCAAGGGTAGCCGCCCTCCTCGAGCGCGAACAGGCTCCCGCCATGCCGCCGCCGCTTCCGCGCCGCCGCGTGGGTGCCGGATTGGCCCCCTGGCAGGCCCGCAGGGTCGCCGCGCACGTCGAGGAGAACCTCGGCTATTCGATCACCATCGACCAGCTCGCCGCCATCGCCGGCCTGTCCAGCAGCTATTTCTGCCGGGCCTTCAAGGACAGCTTCGGCGATCCGCCGCATGCCTACATCATGGCCCGGCGCGTCGAGCGCGCCCAGACCCTGATGTTGCAGACCCGCGAACCCCTGAGCCAGATCGCCCTCGCTTGCGGGCTTTCCGACCAGGCCCACCTGTGCAACCTGTTCCGCCGCCTGGTCGGACAGAGCCCCAGCCAGTGGCGGCGCTCGCGCTGGCAGGAGGCCTAGCCGAACAAGCGGGTAGCTATCTCGGCGATGTGTTTGCCCTGGAAGCGTGCGCCGGCGAGTTCGGTACCGCTGGGCTGGCGGGAGCCGTCGCTGGCGGCGATGGTGGTCGCGCCGTAAGGGGTGCCACCGGTGACCTCGTCGAGCCGGGACTGCCCCTGGAAGGAGTAAGGCAGACCCACGGGGATCATGCCCAGGTGGATCAGGTTGGTGATGATCGAAAACAGCGTGGTTTCCTGGCCGCCGTGCTGGGTCGCGGTCGAGGCGAAGGCGCCCCCGACCTTGCCGTTGAGCGCGCCGCGGGCCCACAGCGGGCCGGTCTGGTCGAGGAAGTTGGCCATCTGCGAGCTCATGCGCCCGTAACGCGTGCCCGTGCCGATGATGATGGCGTCGTAGTTGGGCAGGTCGTCCACCTGTGCCACCGGTGCGGGCTGGTCGAGCTTGAAGTTGGCTTTCCTCGCCGTCTCCTCGGGGACCAGTTCCGGGACGCGCCTGATGTCGACGGTAGCGCCCGCGTCACGGGCTCCATCGGCGACCGCCTCGGCCATCTTCTCGATATGACCGTAGGTCGAGTAGTAAAGGACAAGCACCTTGGCCATGGTCGCGTACTCCGCCGGGGAAACCGTCAATGTAGGAACCCTGCCGTCGAAGCCACGTGTGTGGGGCCTGCACGACGCGCGCCGTTCCTGCCACCGGGCCGGCGTCGCGGTACAGTCTGCGGAAACCAGCCCGGGCCACGACGTGTCGATCGAAGAAGCCACCCTCCCCGACCGCGATGAACGCCTTACCGCCGAGCGCGCCTATGAGCTCTTCTGGGCCGACCTGCTCGCACGCGACGCCCGCTTTACCTGCGTCGGTACGGGTTGCTCGGCGCCGCTGATCTGCGCCTGCCTCGACAAGCCGGAGCAGAACCTGCGCATCCGGCCGTACTTCCGCTCGTACCGCCTCGAAGACCACGCAGAAAGCTGCGAAGTGGCACACGGGCGCGGGGAAGCGAAGGCGGCGAAGCAGGCGGACGTGTTCGAGGCCGAGCGGCCGGAGGGACATTTCCGCGCCGGCGCGGGTACGGCGTCGCCCGCGACCGCCACGACGCCCGCGCGTCGCGTCCGGACATCGCCCACCGGGGGCCTCGCACCGCGAGCGAGCCACTATTACCGCCTGTCCTCGCTGGTGCAGAAGTTCCTGGAGCACCGCCGCGACAAGGACCTGGACCAGGCCGCCGTGGAGATCGGCGGCGACACCACGACCTATGAAGCGCTGTTCCGGAACATCTACCGGCAGAAGGTGGCCGACCTGCTCGGCACCCGCGCCGTGTGGTGGGGCACCGCGTCCATCCGCGCGACGAAGGAAGGCGGCTATTACCTGCGCTTCTCGCGGCCCTTTCGCCATGGCGACGCGGAGCTGCGTCCGACCATCACCCTCACGACAAAGGACATCGACGCCTACCCCGTGCGCAAGCTGCTGCGCGCACGGCTGGACAAGCTCATCGCGGAGTCGGACGGTTACTGCGTGGCGTTCGTCTGGGCGAAACCGTGGATGCCCAAGGACGCGGAAGCCCCGTTCGTGCGTTTCTACGTGAACAACCTGGACCACATCGACGTCCGCGGACCGGAGATCCTGGAAGCACTGAAGAACACGTCCAGGGTAGCCTCATGACGGCGCGCCCCGCTCTCTCTACCCAGGGCATACGCTCTTAGCGCCAGCATCGGACATGTCACCCAAACGCCGCAAACGCCTTCGCCTGCCCTTCGTTCGCCATCCGCGCGACGCGTCGCACGACTATGACGACGCGAGTTATGACGGCGGCGTATCGGGTGGCGCCTACCTGCGCCACGTCGTCATGGTGGCAGCCGTGGTCATCGCCGTCGCGGCCCTCCTTCGCTGGTTGTTGTGAGGTTGTGGGAAGGCTCATCCCTCGTAAATTCTCGCCTCATTGGCGCGCAATATGCCGCGGGTGTCGTCGCCGTGCGTGGAGAGGACGACGGCACCTTCCGGTTCCGGAGCGGGCAACGGTGCCGGGGCGTCGGTGAAGTTGAGGATCACCACGCACCTTTGCCCTTCGCCAATGCGCGCGTACGCAAGTACGGCGTCGCTTGCGGCTAGTACGTTGATGTCGCCCCGGCACAGCGCCGGCGTCTCCTTCCGGAGGCGCAGCAACGCCTTGTACAACGACAGCATCGAGCCAGGATCGTCCGCTTGCGTCGCCACGTTGCACGTGGCCACGTCGTCCCCGAGGCGCAGCCACGGCTTGCCCCGCGTGAAGCCGGCCCCGGCGCAGGGGAACCAGCGCATGGGCGTCCGCTGCGGATCCCGGCCGAGGCCCTTGTGCGGTTCGTTGAGCTCGAAGGGATCGCGCACTTCCTCGAACGGGATCGGTACGTCGTGCATGCCGATCTCGTCGCCGTAGTACATCGTCGGCGTCCCACGCAGGGTCAACAAGAGGATGGCCGCGACACGCGCCTGCGCCGCGCCGATCCGCGACGCGATGCGCGGCTTGTCGTGGTTGCCCAGTACCCAGTTCGGCCATCCGCCCACCGGCAGGGCCGCCTCGTAACGCTTGATCAGGCCAGCGATGGTCGGCGCGTCCCAATCCGTGCCGATGAGCAGGAAATTGAACGGCAGGTGCGCCCCGGTGAGGTTCTCGCCGTAGTAGGCGACGATGCGCTCGAGCGGCAGGTAAAGCTCGCCGATCAGGACGCGATCCGGGAACTCGTCCACCACCGAACGCATGGCGGCGACGATACCCTGCGTCTCCGGCAGGTCCGCCGTGTGCAGCGGGAGGAAGCGATGCGCCTCCGCATCGATGCCTTCGCGGAACGCGGGATTGGGAGGATTGTCGCGGAAGGCCGCGTCCTTCAGCACGTGGTAGATGACATCGACGCGAAAGCCGTCGATGCCGCGACGCATCCAGAAGCGCATCGATTCGTACATCGCCTCGCGCAGCACCGGATGGCGCCAGTTGAGGTCGGGTTGCTTGTCGAGGAACAGGTGCAGGTAGTACTGCGCTGTCGACGGATCGAACGTCCAGGCGCTCCCGCCGAAGTTCGACAACCAGTTGTTCGGCGGCCCGCCGTCCGGCGCCGGATCGCGCCAGATGTACCAGTCGCGAAAGACGCTGTCGCGCGACCGGCGGCTTTCCCGGAACCAGGGATGCTCGTCCGAACTGTGGTTGGGCACGAAGTCGAGGATGACCTTCAGTCCCAGTGCGTGGGCATCGGCGATCAGCGCGTCCATGCCGGCGATATCCCCGAACAGCGGGTCGATGCCTCGATAGTCGCTGACGTCGTAGCCGAAGTCGGCCATGGGCGAGGGGTAGATCGGCGAGATCCACAGCGCGTCGACGCCGAGGTCGGCCAGGTAGGCCAGTTTGCAGCGAATGCCGGCGAGGTCGCCGATCCCATCGCCGTTCGCGTCGGCGAACGAGCGTGGGTAGACCTGGTACACGACGCCATCGCGCCACCACGAACGTTCCACGACCTCTCCTCTGCAACCTGTGGAAGTGCCCGCTAGCCTCGCCTGCCCCGCGTGTACGAAATGCCTTCACACGCTCTCGCCTAGCCTCTCTGCACCACACAGCTCCGGATGCCGTCATGATCAACGACCTCTGGTACAAGAACGCCATCGTCTATTGCCTCTCTGTCGGATCCTTCCAGGACTCCAACGGCGATGGCGTCGGCGATTTCCAGGGGCTCGGCCGGCGCCTGGCCTACCTGCAGGGACTGGGCGTGACAGCGCTATGGCTCATGCCGTTCCAGACCTCGCCGGGCAAGGACGGTGGCTACGACATCGCCGAGTACTACAACGTCGATCCCCGCTACGGCACCCTGGGCGACTTCGTCGAGTTCACCCACGCGGCGCGCCAGCGCGGCATGCGCGTGCTGATCGACCTGGTGGTGAACCATACCTCCAACCGCCACCCCTGGTTCCGCGAAGCCTGTCGCGACCCGTCATCGAAGTACCGCGACTGGTACGTCTGGGCGAAGACGCGGCCGGACAACGCGAACGAAGGCATGGTTTTCCCGGGCGTGCAGAAAAGCACCTGGACCTACGAGAAGACCGCGAAGGCCTGGTACTTCCATCGCTTCTACGACTTCCAGCCGGACCTCGACACATCCAACCCTTACGTGCAGGCGGAAATCCTGAAGATCATGGGCTTCTGGACACAACTCGGCGTATCCGGATTCCGCATGGACGCCGTGCCTTTCGTCATCTCGACCAAGGGCGCGGACGTGAAGCGTCCGAAGGAACAGTTCGACATGCTGCGCAGCTTCCGTGAGCTACTCCAGTGGCGCCAGGGCGATGCGGTGATCCTCGGCGAGGCGAACGTGTTGCCGCGCGACGACATGGAGTATTTCGGCGACGACGGCGACCGCCTGCAGATGATGTTCAACTTCCAGGTGAACCAGCACCTGTTCCATGCGCTGGCCTCCAGCGACGTGCGCTCGTTGGCCGGCGCCTTGCAAAAGACCCGGCCGCGACCGGCGACGGCGCAATGGGCGCAGTTCCTGCGCAACCACGACGAGCTCGACCTGGGCCGCCTGACGCCGGCGCAGCGTGAGCGTGTCTTCGCCGAGTTCGGCCCCGAGAAGGACATGCAGCTTTACGACCGAGGCATCCGCCGGCGCCTCGCGCCGATGCTGCGCAACGACCGGCGCCGCCTCGAACTGGCCTACAGCCTGCTCTTCACCCTGCCCGGTACGCCGGTGCTCCGGTACGGCGACGAGATCGGCATGGGCGACGACCTCTCGCTTCCCGAACGGGAGGGCGCGCGGACGCCGATGCAATGGTCCACGGAAGCCTTCGCCGGCTTCACCCGGGTCCGCAGCGGCGGCAAGACGGTGATCTCCGAGGGACCCTTCGGATACTCCCACGTCAACGTCGCGCAGCAGCGGCGCGATCCGGGATCGCTGCTCAACTGGATGGAGCGGATCATCCGCATGCGCAAGGAGATACCCGAGGTCTCCTGGGGCGACTTCGAGGTGCTGCCCCTCGACGACAACGCGGTGCTGATGCTGCGCTACACGTGGCGGGGCAATGCGGTGCTTTTCCTGCACAACCTCGCCGACGCACCGACCGAGGCGGCCTTCGAAGGCCCGGATCGCCTGACCAACCTCTTGTCGGACGACCACAGCGAGCCGGAGGAGAAAGGCCGCCACCGGATCATCCTGGAGCCTTACGGCTACCGCTGGTTCCGCGAAGGCGGGTTGGGCTACATCCTCGACCGAAAGGAAATCGACGAGATGTGAGGCCGCTACCTCTTAAGGGGGTAGGTGACGATCCTTGCATGCGCAATGCTTCGATCCTCCTCCGATACCGCGAAAGGATCGGCCCCATGTACCGCGCCGAACCCGCCTGCAGCAGCCACCGTGCCCACTTTCCCACGGTGATCGTCGACCTGTCCCAGCGCTCCGCCGCCATCGACCGAGGCGACCGCCGGGGGAACAGCAGCCTCGTGGAAGACCTCCGCGGAAGGGCGCAGCTGACCGAGATTCCGCTCGACAACGCGGCCAACGACCTGCTCCTGGTCTACCGGGCGGCCTGCGCGGCCGACGCCGAGGGTGCCGGCGCGATCCTGTTCCGTCGGCAGGCGGCCGGCGATGTCGAGGCCGAGCACCCGCCGGCCGTGCGTTCACTGGCCCAGGTGCTGTTCGAAAGCCTCCGCGCGGAGGCGCCCAACACCCCGTTGCTCGCCCACGTGGCCCTGGCCCTCCGGGCCATCCTCGGCTGCCCGGCGCCGCGCGATGACGGCGCCACGCCGCGCGGCGGGCTCGCCACCTGGCAGGAACGCCGCGCCATCGCCTATATGGACGAGCGGCTGGACCAGTCGTTCCCGGTGGCGGCCGTGGCGGAGGCCTGCGGGCTCTCCGTCAACCATTTTTCCCGCGCCTTCCGCCGCAGCATGGGCAAGCCGCCGCACCGCTGGCTGCTGGACCGGCGCATCGACCGTGCCCGGGAGCTCCTGCGCGACACGACGCTGTCGCTGGCGGATATCGCCCTGGCGTGCGGATTTGCCGAACAAAGCCACTTTACCCGTGTGTTTACCCGTACCGTCGGCATGCCGCCGGGAGCCTGGCGACGCGCGGCGGACTGAGCATGGGTAACGACGACAACACGGCTTCCGCCCTCGGGCTGGGACGCGACCTCATGCTGGCCGGGTCGCGCCTGCGCGACGCCGTGGGCCGGCGTGCCCAGCGGGAGTTCGGTCTCACCGCGCTGCAAAGCGACATGCTGCTCCTGCTCGCCCTTCGCGGCAGCATGATCTCCACCGAACTCGCCACCGCCTGCGGCGTCAATGCCAGCACGGTCACCCATGCGGTGGACGCGGGCATCGAGCGCGGGCTGATGCTGCGCGAGCGCAACGAGCATGACCGCCGACTGGTCGACATCGTGCTGACCACGGCCGGCAAGCGGATGGCCGAGCGGGTGCGGGCCCTGGTGGCCGACCTCGCACGGGCCGCCCTCGAGGGCGTGGACCAGCCGGCGGTACTCGCCGAGAGCCTCGCCCAGGTCACCCGCAACCTGGACAAGGGCCAGCTGCCTTAGCGCCCGTCGTCAGGCCGAGCGGCGGCCGAAGATCAGGTGCAGCCCGAACAGGGCGAAGATCGCGCCGGCACCGCCGTCGATCCAGCGGCTGGCGCGCACGTAGCCCCGGCGCATGGCCGGCAGGGCGAAAATCCCCGCCACCACGGAGAACCACAGCATGGTCTCCAGCGTGACCATGGCCCAGAGGCCCCAGCGCGCGCCCGCCGACATGCCTTCACCGACGAAAGCCGAGAAGATCGAGGCGAAGTAGATGGCCGCCTTCGGGTTGGCCAGGTTGGTCGCCAGGCCGCGGAGCAATGCCCGCCAGGGGCTGGAGCCACGCACGTCGACTACGGGCACGGCGGCATCCGGCTTTGCCTTCCAGGACGCCCGGAGCATCTGGAATCCCATCCAGCAGAGGTAGACGCCGCCGGCAATGGCGATGCCGCGCTCCAGCCAGGCCAGCTGCCGCAGGAGGAGGTGCAGGCCCAGCAGGGCCAGCGCCGCCCACACCGCGACGCCCAGTCCGATGCCGACCACGCCCGCGAACGCTTCGCGCCGCGAGCGGCTGGCGGCGAGCTGGGACACGAAGAAGAAGTCGGGGCCGGGCGTAACCAGGGCGACGATCTGCACGAGGGCGATGGTGAGGAAGAGGTTCATGACCACAGCTTTCCGCATCCTGCCTTGCCCCACAAGGCCTCCTCCCGTAACCTCGCGTTTTTCAAAGCGGTCACGGGGCTACCCCCGGCCTTCCAAGGGGTAAGTCACGATGCTGGGTCTGCTGGGCCACGTTCTCTTTGGCCTGTTCGGTTTGGTGGTGCTCGTCGGCATCGCCTTCTGTTTCTCCAACAACAAGCGTGTGGTCGACTGGAAGCTCGTCGCCACCGGCGTGCTCCTGCAGATCGCCTTCGCCGCCGTCGTATTGAAGGTACCGCTCGGCCGCGACGTCTTCGACGCCATCGCCACCGGTTTCGTGCGCCTGCTCGATTACGTCGACGTCGGCTCGCGCTTCATCTTCGGCAGCCTGCTCGACAGCGAGAAGTTCGGCGTGATCTTCGCGGTGAAGGTCCTGCCCACCATCGTCTTCTTCGCCGCGCTCACCGGCGTGCTCTACCACCTCGGCGTGATGCAGCAGATCGTGAAGGGCATGGCGTGGGTGATCACCAAGGTGATGCGCGTGTCCGGCGCGGAGACCACCAGCGTCTGCGCCAGCGTGTTCATCGGCCAGACCGAGGCCCCGCTCACCATCAAGCCTTATATCGAGCGGATGACCCAGGCCGAACTCATGACCGTCATGATCGGCGGCATGGCGCACATCGCCGGTTCGGTGATGGCCGCCTACGTGGCGATGCTCGGCGGCGACGATCCCGCGCAGCGCATGTTCTACGCCAAGCACCTGCTCACGGCGAGCGTGATGGCCGCCCCGGCCACGATGGTGCTCGCCAAGATCCTCGTGCCCGAGACGCAGGAGCCGCTCACCCGCGGCACCGTCAAGATCGAGGTCGAGAAGACCACGGCCAACGTCATCGACGCGGCGGCCACCGGCGCGGGCGACGGCCTCAAGCTGGCGATGAACGTCGGCGCGATGCTACTGGCCTTCATTGCGCTGATCGCACTGATCAACGGTCCGGTGCAGTGGGTCGGCACCCTCGGCGGCGAGCACAGCGTCAATGCATGGCTGTCGGCCAACATGGGCCATCCGGTGACGCTCAGCCTCGAGACGATCTTCGGCTGGATCCTTGCCCCGGTGGCCTGGCTCATCGGCGTGCCCTGGCAGGACGCCACCCTGGTCGGCAGCTTCATCGGACAGAAGGTGGTCATCAACGAATTCGTGGCCTACGCGGACCTCGCGCGCCACCTCGACGAACTGCTGCCGCAGAGCCGCCTGATCGCCACGTACGCGCTGTGCGGCTTCGCCAATTTCTCCTCCATCGCCATCCAGATCGGCGGCATTGGCGGCCTGGCGCCGAACCGTCGCGGCGACCTCGCCCGCCTCGGCCTCCGCGCCGTGCTCGGCGGCTCCATCGCCACGTTCATGACGGCGACCATCGCCGGCGTGCTCGAGCAATTCTGAGGCATGGCCGGCGTACGCCTGCTGGTCGTCGGCGGTTATAGCGAGGAAGAGCGCTGGCGCACGCCACGCCTTCCGCGCGCCGGCGAACCGGTCTACGCCGATCAGTTCGAGCGCAGCCCCGGCGGCAAGGCATTCCACCAGGCCGTCGCCGCCGCGCGCGCCGGCGTGCCCGCCGGTCTCGTCGCCGCCATCGGGGACGACACCATCGATCCGTCCGGCCTGCCCGCCAACGTGGTGGCTCGCTGGCAGGTAGTGTCCGGCGTTCGCACCGGTCGCACCGCCATCGTCGTGGACGCGAAGGGACAGGCACTATCGGTGCTGTCTTCCGGAGCGAACGACCACCTCGACGCGGCGTTCGTCGCCGCGCAGGCCGACCTGTTCGACACCGCGACGGTGTTGCTCGCCTCCACCGAGGCGAACATCGACGCCGTGGCGGCCACGCTCGAGCTGGCCGGCGCGAAGCGCCTCCTGCGCGTGCTCGACCCTGGCCCGCTGCCGCCCGGACTGTCGGTGCGGGAATTTGCCAGCACCGACGTCCTGCTGCTGGACGTGCACGAGTTCGCCCGCGTCTGCGGCCGCTTCCTGTCGATCGACATCACCGCACAGGCGGTAACCGGCATGGACGACACCACGATCAACGCTCTCGCCCGCCGTCTTTGCGCCGGCACGGTGGTGGTCTCCCTCGACCGCAGCTGCCTCGTGTCGCACGGGAGCGACAGGCATGGCGACGAAGCGGACCTCTACCGCGTCCCGACCTGTGGATCGGGCGACGTCTTCAAGGGCACGCTGGCGGCGCGACTGGTGGATGCATCCTGCTTCCGCGACGCCCTCGTAGCGGCCTGCGCGGCCTCGAACTGAAGCAACACCCGAATCTCGTAAACCGCATCCCAACGCTTGCCCGTCACGAACAGCCGGTCGTGTGCCGCGTCGTAGGCGATGCCGTTGAGTACGTCGTCGGCGGGGTTGTCCACGTGCTGCAGGCGGACCAGGTTGCCCAGCTCGATCCACCCGACGACATGGCCGGTCGATGGATCGATGCGCGCGATGCGCGAGGTCTGCCAGACATTGGCGTAGATCTCGCCCTTCACCCACTCCAGCTCGTTGATCTGCTGCAGCGGTTTCCCGTTCACCGTCACGTCGATCGACCCCGTCTGCGCGAATGTCTCGGGGTCGAGGACGCGTATGCGCGGCGAGCCGTCGCTCATGAAGAGGTGCGAGGCGTTGCGCGTCAGCGCCCAGCCTTCGCCGGGATACCGTATCTCGCCGAGCAGCGCGAACGTCATCCTGTCGTACAGGAAACCGACGCCCGCCTGCCAGGACAGTTGCAGGATCTTGCCGCCGCTGGCGACGATGCCCTCGCCGAAGACCTGTCGCGGCACCTCCCGCCGCTGCACCACCTCGCCGGTGTCCAGGCGCACCTTGCGCATGCCGGCGTCGACATAGCCGCCAGTGCTTTCGAAGAGGTACCCGTCCTCGTAATACAGGCCTTCGGTGAAGGCCTGTCGGTCATGCGGATAGGTGCGGACGATGCGCACGGTGGACGTCGGAACGTCCACCGGCGCAGCCATGACGATCATCAGCCGTTCTTCTTCAGCCAGGCATCCACCGCGGGCAGGCGTTCCTTGCGCACCATGACGCGGTACGTGATGTTGGCCATGCTGGTTTCCGCGTCGCGGCGCGAGGTCGGGGCGATGTACTTGTCGGCGAACGCCTTGACCTTGTCGATCATGGCAACGTCCATCGACCCGCTGGCGAGCCTCGGGTAATAGCGGGCCGTCGAGGTCGAATCGACGAAATGGTCGACGGTGTCCTTGTGCGCCACGGCGAAGTCGAACGCCAGCTCCGGATGCGCGCGGGACACGGCGGAAATCATCGCCGCGCTGTTCGTCGCGCCCGGTTCGTCGGTCAGGGCGAGTTCCAGCGCTCGCTTCGCCAGTGCCTCGTCTTCCGGCGTGGCCAGCAGGGCGTATAGCCTGTCCTTCACCAGCGGGGTCTTCTCCGCCTTCGCTTCCGCGTGCAGCTTGTCCCAGGTCGCCGCGTCGGCGCGCGACGCCACCACGGCAAGAATGGTCTTGCGCAGTTCGGCCGGCATCGCATTCGTCTCGTAGCGATGGCGTGCCTCGGCGATGACCTTCGCATCGCCCAGGTGTGCCAGCGTGCGGATCAGGGTGGCGCGCAGGATCGCTACCGGCGCTTCCTCGCCCGCCTTCGCTTCCCAACCCACCTGCGCGAACTTGGGTGCCAGCCGCGCGATGGCGTACTTGCGCAGCGTGGCCTGGCGCTTCGCATCACCCTGGTAGTACTCGTCCAGCGTGGTCATGTCGCCGGCGACGTCTTCCCACAGGAGCGGCGAGGCGTCCATCGGCACGACCTTCACCAGGTCGAGCACGTCGGACGCCGGCTGCAGGCCGGCCATGCCAAGCGCCCACACGTCGGCGGTCAGGCCGAGCTGGTCGATCGGGTCGAGCTTCGCGAACGCGCCCTGCAGCGCCTTCATCTGTGCCGGGGCATACAGCGTGCGGTAGTAGCCGCTCTGCCCCGCATTCACCAGGACCGGCGTGCAACCGGCGACGGTGAGCGTGCCGGCGCCGTCCGTGAGCAGCGTGGACGAGGTCGCACCGCCGATCGTCTTCGCGATGACCGGCACGTGCCACGCAAGCGCCTTCTTTTCGGGACGATCGCGCGTGAATTCGCCCTGCGAGAGCTTGAGGGTGGTCGAGCCGTTGGCGCAGGACGCCGACTCCACGCGCACCAGCGGGATGCCCGGCTGCAGGGTGAAGTCATGCGCCACCGTGCTGACCGGCTTGCCGGCGGCCGCGTCGATTTCCTTCCAGAGGTCGTCAGAGACGGTGTTCGAGTACTTGTGCGCCTTGATGTACGCCTGCACGCCCTTCTGCCAGGTGTCGGCGCCGACATAGGCCTCGAGCATGCGGATGACCGACTCGCCCTTTGCGTACGTGATGGAATCGAACGCCTGGCTGGCCTGCTCGACCGTTTCCACGTGCTGCACCACCGGATGCGTAGTGGCGACGGCATCGCGCGCCATGGCGCCCTCGCGGGTCAGCACCGCTTCGAGGTTGGTATGCCATTCCGGATGCAGCCGTTCCGTGGTGCGCGAGGCCAGCCACGAGGCGAAGCCCTCGTTGAGCCACAGGTCGTCCCACCAGCGCATGGTCACCAGGTCGCCGAACCACTGGTGCGCCATCTCGTGCGCGGCGGTGTTGAACACTTCCTGCTTGTCCGACTGCGTCGAGATGGACGGGTCGAGCAGCAGTGCGTATTCGAAGGTGTAGATCGCGCCCCAGTTCTCCATGGCGGCGAAGAACTGGCTCTGGCCCGGCGACGCGATGTTGTCGAGCTTCGGCAAGGGATACGGCACGCCGAAGTACGCGTTGTACTCCTGCAGCACGGCCTTGCCCGAGTCCAGCGTGAACTGCGCCTGCGAGGTGAGGCCCTTTTGCGTGATCACGCCGATTTCCACGCCGTCGCTCTTCGTCGTGGCGCGATCGAACTCGCCCAGTCCGAAGAACAGCAGGTAGGTGGACATCTTCGGCGACGGCTGGAAGCTGACCTGGGTGAGGCCGTTGCCGAGGTCCTTCTTCGAGGCCGCCGGCATGTTGCTCACGGCCATCTCATTGCTGGGCACGGTGGCCTTCAGCGTGAAGGTGGCCTTATAGGCCGGCTCGTCCCACGACGGGATGAAGCGACGGGCGTCTGAGTTCTCGAACTGCGTGTAGAGCGCGCGCTTCCTGCCGTCCGCCTTGGTGTCGTAATCGATCGCGAACAGGCCGTTGGCCTGCGTGCCGATCTTGCCGGTGTATGACATCGACAAGGTGTACGAGCCCGCGGGAATGGCGTGGTCGAAGGTGAAGGTCGCGGTCTGCGCGTCATTGTCGATGGAGACCTTCGGCGCGGCGAACTTCGCCTTGCCCTTCGCCGGGACGAGGGTCACGTCGGCGAAGGTCATGTCGATCGCGTTGAGCGTGACGGCCGCGGTGGGCTCGAGCACGTCGATGGCGATGGACACCTTGCCGTCGAAAGCGAGCCTCTCGGCATGCGGAACCACGGACACGTCGTAATGCGTCGGACGCACGCTGCGCGGCAGCTGGGTCGTGGCGAGCTGGCTGGCGTCCGCGGCAGGCGCGGCAACGGCGGCGGCGGAAAGACCGGCGAGCGCGAAGGCGATCGCGCTGACGAGAGGTGTACGCATGTTAGGCCCTTGGTTCACACCCCGCCGGACATCCGGCGGCGGTCGATCCGCCGATGGTCGCCGGGCCGAAGCGATGGGGGAAGCGCCGGAAGTCACGGGCGCAGGAACTTGCTGAGTAGGGAGCCGCAAACGAGACGTTGGCATGGCCGCTCGCTCCGCACTGTCGATTTATACTTCGAGGACAGCCCAGGAGCACGGAGGCCTTGATGGCCATTAATGGCAGCCCACGCAACGGCGCCATCCTCATGTGCGAATTCAATGCGCATGAGCTGGAACTTGCCAGTGACGGAAATATGGTGAAGACCCGCGCGGTGGTGGTTCTGTCGCCTCAGCATCAGCGACGGGGGAAGCTGCTACATGTCGTGCCGATCAGCATGACGCCGCCAAGGGAAATCGAGCCTTGGCACGTTGAGATTCCGCTGGAATGCATCCCTGCGCCCGCCCGACATAGAGAGGGGACTCGTTGGGCGAAGTGCGACATGGTCGTCACGGTGGGTTGGAGTCGATTGAACCGCTACAAGGGGCCGAAGCGCGACGGACGCGATGTCTACTACGACACGTACGTGGACATAGAGACGATGGTCAAGCTGAAGAAAGCGGTCGCTGCCGTGTTCGGAATCCGGAGCAATCTATGGACGTATGGCCAAGCCATCCGCTCCGCCGGGTGCGAATTAAAGACAGCAATTGAGAGAGCCGAGAAATTGCCCCTGGAAACGCCGGAGAGCGGGTAATCGTCACGAGCACCCTCATAAGCCGTTGATTTCCAAACTTGAAATTCGTGCATTCTCTGGTCAAACTATGCCAAGTCCAGAACACACGGACCCTCGAAGACCTAGGTCAGACCCTTTCGGGTGGCAACCAGGCAGGGAAGGAGGGCATGACACCCCTTCCGCATCTTCCCTCGCAGAGCCCAGGCGCTTCGGCCCTGGGCTCAGTCATTTCTGGTGAGGGCTCAGGGGACTTTGGCGGTCGTTGGCGGCGCTTACCTGAATCGCCACCAGGCGCGCTTCTCCAACTTGCGCAACGCCCTCAAATGCCCGCGCGCCGCCGCCTTGCGATACCACGCGCGGGCGATCGACGGGTTACGCGGGACGCCTTCGCCGCGCTCGTGGAACTGGCCCAGTTCGAATTGCGCGTCGGCGTGGCCGGCGCTGGCGGCGTGCCGCAGGAGGCGGACGACTTCGGTCACGTTACGCGGCACGCCGCGTCCCTCGTCGAGCATCCGCGCCAGCGCGTACTGCGCCGGGGCATGCGCGCGCTCCGCCGCGAGCGCCAGCCAACGGACAGCCTCGCGGTCGTTGCGGGCCAGGCCGTCGCCGGCGGCCAGGCGCTGGCCGAGCAGGAACTGCCCGGCGGCGTCCTGCGGTCCGAGCCGGGTCAGGCGGTCCGACGCCGGTTCGTGCGGGTCCGGCGCCATATCCAGTCCGTCCAGCAGCCGGCGTGCCTCGCTGTCGCCTTGCTCCGCGGCACGGGCGAACCAGTGGCGTGCATGCTCGCGATCTTCCGGTAGCGCGCTGGCTTCGAGATGCAGCTTGCCGAGGGCGAACTGCGCTGTGCCGTTGCCGAGCTCGGCGGCCCGGCGGTAATGATGCTCGCCCGCCACGGTGTCCCGAGGCACACCGATGCCGTCGCAATACATATGGGCGAGGCTGCACAGTGCGTCCGCGTAGCCGGGCGCGTCGGGCTCGCCGCGTTCCACCGCTCTCGCGTAATAGGTGAAGGCCAGTTCGGCATCGCGTGGCACGCCGCGGCCGAAATAGTGCGAAACGCCGAGGTTCACGCAGGCCTGCACGTGCCCCTGGTCAGCCGCCAGGGTCCACCAGCGCAGGGCTTCCTGGCGATCGGTAGCAACGCCATGGCCGCGTGCGTGGAGGGTACCCAGGGCGCATTGCGCGTCCGCCGAGCCCGCCTCCGCCGCGCGGCGATACCAGCCCGCGGCCTCGAACGGGTCGCGCGGCACGCCCAGCCCTTCCGCATGGTGCGCGGCGAGCCGGCACTGGCTTTCGAGATCACCCTGCTCGGCGGCGCGCCGGAACCACTGGGCGGCGCGATGGTGATCCTGGGCCACGTGCTCGCCCACGGCATACATGTGCGCCACCTGGCCCTGCGCGCGGACGTCACCCAGCTGCGCCGCCTTCTCCAGGCGGCCGAATTTCTGCAAGGCATCCATCTCCGCGACGAACCGATGGTCGCCGAGCGCGCCCGATCTCCCCTGCGACATCCCGTTCCCCTGCAAACGCCTGTCGATCGTGGGGCCGGATCATAGGGGGAAGCGGCCGCGGAAGATATCGGCTTTTTGGACAGGGGTCCGGGAGCGGTCAGGGGTTACCGGCGCCGCCGGAGGCGCCGAAGATCTGGCCGGTCTCGTAGCTGGCTTCGGTGGAGGCCAGTTGCACGTAGATCGGCGCGATCTCCGCGGGCTGGCCCGGGCGGCCCATGGGGCTGTCGCCGCCGAACTTCTTCAGCTTGTCCGGCGTCTGGCCACCCGAGACCTGCAGCGGGGTCCAGAACGGCCCCGGCGCCACGCCGTTCACGCGGATGCCTTTCTTGATCAGCTGCTTCGCCAGGCCCTTGGTGAAGATCATGATCCCGCCCTTGGTCATGGCGTAGTCCAGCAGGTTCTCCGAGGGGTTGTACGCATTGACCGAGGTCGTGTTGACGATGGCGGCGCCGGGCGGCAGGTGCGGCACGGCGGCCTTGGTGATCCAGAACATGGCATAAAGGTTCGTCTTCACCGTCCAGTCGAAGTCTTCGGTGGAAATGTCGGTGATCGAGTCGAAGCTATGTTGCCGGGCGGCGTTGTTCACCAGGATGTCGAGGCCGCCGAGTTCCTGCACGGCCTTCTGCACCATCTGCGTGCACCACGCTTCCTCGCGAATGTCGCCCGGCAAGGCGACGCCCTTGCGGCCGGCCTTGCGAATGAGTTCGATCACTTCCTTCGCATCCTCCTCTTCCGCCGGCAGGTAGCTGATCGCCACGTCGGCACCCTCGCGCGCGTAAGCGATGGCGACGGCGCGACCGATGCCGGAATCGCCGCCGGTGATCAGCGCCTTGCGACCCGCCAGGCGGCCGCTGCCCTTGTAGCTGGTCTCACCGTGGTCGGGCCGTGGGTTCATCTTTCCGGCCAGGCCCGGCCACGGCTGGCTCTGGACCGCGAAGGGCGGATGCGGAAAACCCTGGCGCGGATCGCCCATGCCGCGCACACCGCCCGACCCGGTGCTCGTTGCCGCACCCGTGGCGGCGAAAGTGGGGGTGCCGGCGAGGGCCGCGGCGGCGACGCCGAGGGATGCGTTCTGGACGATGCGACGGCGCGAGGGGGAAAAGTCGTCAGTCATGATCGATGTCCCGCAGTAGTGATCGAGGCCTCGGAAGCTTCGACAGGACCGGGTGCACTCCCCGTCGTCGCGACGCGAATGTCGTGCGATTTTCAACGCGGTGGCGAAACTGATCCCGTGCGGGAGCGGTTTCCAGGCATGCCCGAAGGGAGGACCATGCCACGATTCCCCACGGAGACCGCTGCATGAAAGCCATCGTCTACACCCGCCACGGCCTGCCCATAGACGATCCGGAGTCGCTGGTCGAGATGGAGCTGCCGCAACCCGTGCCGGCAGGTCGCGACCTGCTCGTCGCCGTGAAGGCGGTGTCGGTGAATCCCGTGGATACCAAGGTGCGCAACGGCATGCCCACGACGGAGCCGCGCGTGCTCGGCTTCGACGCCGTCGGCACGGTCACGGCGGTGGGCGACGGCGTCACGTTGTTCAAGGAAGGCGACGCGGTCTATTACGCGGGTTCGCTCGTTCGCCCCGGCAGCAACGCCCAGTTCCAGCTGGTGGACGAGCGCATCGTCGGCCGCAAGCCACGCTCGCTCGACGACGCGCACGCCGCGGCGCTGCCGCTCACGACGCTGACCGCATGGGAGCTGTTGTTCGATCGACTGAAGATCGTCGAAGGCGGCAACGAGGGCGAGGCCCTGCTCGTCATCGGCGCGGGCGGTGGCGTCGGATCGATCCTGGTCCAGCTTGCGCGCAAGCTGACGAAGCTCAGGATCATTGGCACGGCCTCTCGGCCGGAAACGGTCGCATGGGTCCGCGAGCTCGGGGCGCACGACGTGATCGACCACGGCAAGCCCCTGGCGCCCCAGCTCGAGGCTCTTGGTGTCGCGCAAGTCGACCACGTGATCAGCCTGACGCACACGGACGAGTATTACGAGCAGATCGTGGAGATCCTGAAGCCGCAGGGCCAGTTCGGCCTCATCGACGATCCGAAGTCACTGGATGCCACGAAGCTGAAGCGCAAGGCGATCTCGCTGCACTGGGAGTCGATGTTCACGCGCTCGACCTACCAGACGCCCGACATGGCGCGGCAGCACGACATCCTCGACCGCGTGGCGGACCTCATCGACGACGGCACCCTGCGCACCACGCTGGGCGAACACTTCGGCACGATCACCGCGGAAAATTTGCGCCGCGCGCACAAGCTCATCGAGAGCCACAAGGCGAAGGGCAAGATCGTGTTGGAAGGATTCTGAGCGCGGTCGCTCAGTCCAACATCGCGCGCACGCGGCCCAGCAACACGTCGCTCTCGAACGGCTTGGCGATCATGTCCATGCCCTGGCCGAGGAAGCGCGAGCGCTCCATCGCGTTCTCCGCGTAGCCGGTCATGAACAACACCGGCAAGGCGGGGCGCCAGGCGCGCGCGGCCTCGGCCAGTTCGCGGCCATCCATGCCCGGCATGCCGATGTCGGTCAGCAGCAGGTCGATGGGGTCGTCGCCGCGGAGCATGCGCAGGGCGTATTCCGTGTCACCGGTGGCGACGCAGGCATAGCCGGCCTGGGTAAGCAGTTCCGCGGCGAGGTTGCGTAAGGGCGCGGTATCTTCCACCAGCAGGATGCGCTCGCCCTGGCCGTTGGCCAGGACGTCCGGGAGGGACCCGGCCACCTCCACTTCGCGCTGGCTGGCCGGCAGGAAGAGCGACACGTCCGTGCCCCGTCCGACCGTGCTCCGGATGCGCGCTTCGCCGCCGGACTGGCGGGCGAAGCCGTAGATCATGGACAGGCCCAGCCCCGTGCCCTGCCCCATCGGCTTGGTGGTGAAGAAGGGCTCGAACACCTTCTCCAGCGTGGCCGGATCGATGCCCGAGCCATTGTCCGAGACCGTCAGTTCGACGTAGTCGCCTTCGCCCAGCGATGCATCCCGTGCGATCCGCTGCCGCCGCGTGCTGACCCGAATGATCCCACCTTCGGGCATGGCGTCGCGCGCGTTGATGACGAGGTTGATCACCGCGTTCTCGAGCTGGTTCGCGTCCACGTCCGCCACCATGGGCGACGATGCGAGGTCGAGGTCCAGCAAGACGCGCTCGCCGAGCGTCCGGCGCAACATGTCGTCGAGCGAACGGATGCACCGGTTCACGTCCGTCGCCTTCGCATCCAGGGGCTGCTGTCGCGCGAAGGCGAGCAGGCGGTGCGTGAGCGCGGCAGCGCGGCGCGCGGATCCGAGCGCGGCATCGGCGAAGCGCCTGAGCTTTTCCGGCTGTCCCGCCTCGAGCTGGCGATTGATGAGGTCGATGCCGGTGATGATGCTGGTGAGGAGGTTGTTGAAGTCGTGGGCGATGCCGCCGGTGAGCTTGCCCAGCGCGTCCATCTTCTGCGCCTGGAGCAACTGCGACTCGGTTCGCTCGCGCTCCGCGATCTCGATCGCCAGCTGGCTGTGCGCGCTGTCGATCTTCTCCAGCTGGTCGCGCTCGCGTCGGCGCTGCTCGGTCACGTCGTCCACGAAGACCAGTCCCGCCTCGTCGCGATACGGCGTGACGCGCCATTCGGTCTCCCGCGTGCCCGCCCGCGAGCGCATGCAGAGGATGCCGCGCCAGCGTTGCTTGCCCGCCAGGTTCCCGCGCATCTCGTCGAGGATGGCGTCCTGCCCCGGCTCGAAGCATGCGTCGAGCCTGCCATGGCACCCGGCGTCGTCGAGCAGCCGCTCGAAGGCCTGGTTGCAATCCACGATTTGCAGTTCGCCGTCCACCACGGCGATGGGCGCCGCGATGTTGGTGAATATCTCGCGGAAACGGGCCTCGGCGGCGCGCAGCGCATCCTCGGTGTCGCGCACGCGGATCAGGGTGCGCAGCGTCGCCAGCAGCACGTCCGGGTCCACGGGGTGGATGAGGTAGGCGTCGGCGCCGTTCTCCAGCCCGGTAATGAGGTCGCCGGTGTCGATGGATGCGGCCGACACGTGCACCACCGGCAGCAACATGGTCTCCGGCGCGTCGCGCAACTGCCGCACGATGTCGAAGCCGCTCATGTCCGGCAGGTTCACGTCCAGGATGACCGCGGCGAACTCCTGTTCCGCCAGTAGCGCCAGGCCCTCCGATCCGGTGCCGGCCTCCATCGCCTGGTAGCCGTGGCGCTCCACGGTCCGGCGCATGGCGTACCGGGTGGCGGCGTTGTCGTCGACGATCAGGAGGCGATTAATCCGCGGCATGCACAGCATCCATCGGCAACGTCAGGGGCAGCACCACGTGGAACACCGAGCCGGCACCGGGCGTGCTGGTCACGCCGACCTCGCCGCCCAGCAGGTGCGCGAACTGGCGGCACAGCGAAAGGCCCAGCCCGGTGCCGCGGAGGCGCTTCTGCAAGGGCGAGTCGACCTGGGTGAAATCCTCGAACAGCGAGCCCTGGAGTTCGGCGGGAATACCGATCCCGGTGTCGCTGACGGCGAAGCGGACGTGGTCGTCGCCCTCCAGGTGCGCTGACACCCGGATCTCCCCGCGCGGCGTGAACTTCATCGCGTTGGAGATGAAGTTGCGCAGGATCTGGGCAAGTTTCTTGTCGTCGGTGTAGAGCCGGGGCATGTTCTCCGGCTCCTCGAAGATCAGGTCGGCCTCGGTGGCGTCCATGATCGGCCGGAACATGCCGCGCAGGGCGGCGAACAGGTCCATCAGCTCGAACCACGCGGGCGAGATGGTGATGCGTCCGGCCTCGACCTTGGCCAGGTCGAGCAGGTCGTCCACCATGTCGCTGAGCTCGCGCGCGGCGCTGGCGACGAACGCCACCTGCTTGTGCTGCTCGGGCGCCAGCGCGCCGTCCAGTTCATCGGTAAGCAGGCGCGCGATGCTGAGGATCGAGCCCAGCGGCGTGCGGAACTCGTGGCTCATGTAGGACAGGAACCGGCTCTTGAGTTCCGAGGCCTGGCGCAATTGCTCGGCCTGCTTGTCCAGTTCGGCGTAGAGCGCGAGCACGCCCTGGTTGGTCTCTTCCAGCTCCGCGCGGAGGCCCGCGTTCTCCGCCTGCAGCCGCTCGACGTCGTCGTTCTCGGTCATGGGTCGGTTCCAAGGTGCATGGCGACGATGGTGACGTCATCGCGTCCGCGATTGAAGTCCCGGTGCAGCAGGGCCGTCACCACGGCCGGGTGGCGCGACGCCACCCCGGGGTAGTCACGAAGGTTCCAGCGCGAGATCAGGCCATCGCTGTACATCAGCATCAACTTGCCCTTCGCATCGGGGAAGTCGAAGGGCTGCGCGCGACGCGCCTGCACGCCCACGATCCCGGGATGCGACGCCAGTCCGCGAGAGCCCTCGAGCGTGGCCAGGCTGCCCGCGATGTTGCCGATGCCGGTATAGCGCAGGGATCCGCTCGCTCCGTCGAATTGCGCCACGGCGACCGCGCCGCCGCGCGTCCCATTCATGGCCGCGTGCAGCGTCGCCAGCAGCGACACCGGATCGTCGAAGGCCTGCGCCACGAAAGCCGCGGTGCCGGCCAGCGCGGCGTCATGGGCCGAGAGGCCATGGCCCAGTCCATCGACCACCAGGACCGAGGCCTTGTCTCCTTGCACGGCCACCGCCCAACCATCGCCGCAAACCGACTCGCCATCCATGCGCTGCTGGGTGGCGCCGAGACGGATGTCGGCCGTGCCGAAGCCTTTGGGGTACAGGCGCGCCATCACCACCGCGCCTCGCGCGTCGGCGTACATGTCCATGACATCGGACTGGCGCGAGACGGCACCCAGGCCTTCGCCGCGCGTCCCCCCCGTGGAAAAGCCATCGGCGAGGCATTCGGCCAGGTTGAAGCCCGGGCCACGATCCACGGCCACCACCTCGACCCCCATCGTGCCGTTGCCTGGCACCACCGCCACATGGATTTCCCCGACCTTCGCGTGCTTCAGCACGTTCGTGGCGAGTTCCGTGGCGACCAGGCCGACGCGGCCGCTATCGGTGGCATCGAATCCCGCATCGGCGGCCGCCTGCTGGGCGATGCGCCGGGCCTGCCCGACCTGGGTCGGCTCCTCGATCGTAACGATACGGCTATGGGTGCCGACGAACGTCAGGTCCATTTGCAGATCGTTACTCGGGTACCCGCGCCCGGCGCACTCTCCAGGGAGAACTCATCGACGAGCCGCTTTGCACCGGTGAGGCCGAGGCCGAGGCCGTGGCCGGACGTCCAGCCGTCGGTCATCGCCAGCTTCACGTCGGGGATGCCGGGGCCTTCGTCGCGAAACACGAGGCGCAGCCCTCGACGCGGGCCGTCTTCGAGGATCTCCCAATCCATATGCCCACCGCCCCCATAGATGACGGCGTTGCGGGCCAGCTCGCTGGCCGCCGTGATCAGCTTGGTCTGGTCGACCAGGCGCAGGCCGCACTCGATGGCCAGCTTGCGTGCCGTCTGCCGTGCCAGCACGACATCCTGCTCGACCCGCACCGCCTGTGTGCCGTCCATGACGGCGCTCATCGCGCGTGCACGCGTTCGCGCAGCAGGCTCATGCCGCGCTCGACGTTCAGCGCGGTGCTCACTCCGGGAAGGGTCAGGCCGAGCTCGACCAGGGTGATGGCGACGGCCGGCTGCATGCCCACCAGCACCGTCTCCGCGTCCATGATCTTGGACAGGCTGGAAATGGTGCCGATCATGCGGCCGATGAAGGAGTCGACGATGTCGAGCGCCGAGATGTCGATGAGGACGCCTTTTGATCCGTGCCGGTTGATGCTTTCGGACAGATCGTCCTGCAGGGTCAGCGCGAGCTGGTCGTGCATGTCGACCTGGATGGTGACGAGGAGAAACTCGCCCATGCGCAGGATAGGGATGCGATCCATGGCGTCGTCAGACCTTGCTGACCGTGAAGCCGGAACGCTTCAGCGCGAGCGCCAGCGCGTCGGCGAGGTTCGACTTGGTGACGATGCCCTGCAGGTCGAGGCCGAGATGGACGATGGTCTGGGCGATCTGCGGGCGCACGCCGCTGATGATCGCATCGGCACCCATCAACCGGATGGCCGTCACCGTCTTCAGCAGGTGCTGGGCCACGAGGGTGTCGACCGTCGGCACGCCGGTGATGTCGATGATGGCGATCTCCGCCCCCGTTTCGACGATCCGCTGCAGCAGCGACTCCATGACCACCTGGGTACGCTGCGAGTCGAGCGTCCCGATCATGGGCAGGGCGAGCACGCCGTCCCACAGCTTCACGACCGGAGTCGAGAGCTCCAGCAGTTCCTCCTGCTGGCGCGCGATCACTTCCTCGCGCGACTTCTGGAACGTGCGGATCGTGTGCATGCCCAGCGCGTCGAGCAGTTCCGAGATCGCCCACATCTGGGCGACGAGCTCGTTCGGGTCGGCGGCGTACTCGACCTGGAGCAGGTCGAACAGCGGGCGCTTCAGCGAGAAGATGAAGCTGGCCGTGGCCTGCGAATCGAAGCCCTGCAGCGCGCGACTGCGCGACAGGCGCTCGAGGAACGTGCGGGTCTCGCTCCAGTCGTTGCCCGAGATCGAGGTGTCCCCGACGCGGGCGTTGCTGGCGAGCAGGCGGATGAACTCGCGCGTCTGGTTGTCGATGTCGATGGCCGTGACGCGCGCGTCGCGCGACGCGCCCGTGGCTTCCAGGCTGGCCGTCCAATTCGCCTGCAGGTCGGCTTCGTTTTTGCGAATGACATCGATCGTGCGCTGGGTCAGAGTCGTCATGGGCATCCCCCTGAAAACCGTTATGATGCGTTGACGCACGGCACAATGGAATAGTGTCGAAGCCCGACATTTTTGTTGACGAAGCCTTCACGCGCGGCGGCGTATCTGCGTCGCGCACTACCCTCGAGAGCGGATTCCATGGCCACCGATCGTCCCCTCGTCGTACTCCTCGTCGAGGATGATGACGCGATTCGCGAACTCACCGCGATGATCCTCGAAGACGCGGGCCACGAAGTCCATGCCATGCCAGACGGCGACGCCGCCGATCGATGGCTGCAGGCGCACCGGGCCGATGTGCTGTTCACCGACGTGCGCATGCCGGGCACGGTCAGCGGGCGGGACCTCGCCGAGCGACACGCCGACATGCACGTCCTGGTGACCTCGGGCGAGATGCGGGAGCAGCACGCCTGGCTGACCGACGCCATGGACTACCTGCCCAAGCCCTACGACCGGAAGACCCTGCTCGCCGCCGTGGGACGCGCGATCGCCTGAAGGTGCCGCGTCAGGCCTTGTCGACCACGCGGCAGATCCTGCCGCCCGAGAAATCGAACTCCGAACGTCCCCGCATCTCGATGACCGTGCCTGCGCGGGGCCCTTCGGGAATGTCCTCGGCGACCTCGCCATGGAAGTCGATCGTCGCCACGAGCGTGTCGCCCACGGCTTCCACCGCCACGATGCTCTGTCGCCGCGCCGCGAACATCGCCGCGCCGACGCGCGCCAGCTTCTCGAAGTCTCCCTTGCCGTCCGTCGCCACGCCCAGTTCGCCGCCGGAGTGGTGCTCGAAGCGGACGTCGTCCGACAGGGTGGCGAGCATGCCGTCGATGTCGAAACGGTTGTACGCGTCGATGTAGGCCTCGATGAGTGCCTGGCGGTCGCGGTCGATCATGCGGGACTCCGTTGGGTGGTCGTGGGAAGCATGCGGCGATAGTACATAGACGCCCGTGTCCGCGGTGTCCGCCGTGCGTCCGAGGACACCGCACGGGACCCATGGGATGTTCGGGAGGCGAGTGCTGCCCTGTGCCGTCCTGCTGGCCTGGCGATTGCAAGGACGTCCCCGACCACCAAGGAGCGGCAATGGCAGGCAACCGTACCCGATATTCTTTTTTCCTGGCGGTCCTGTCCGCCTTCGCCACCGTCGCCACCGCCGGGGATGTCACGCCCTTGCGTTACGACCTCGCCTTCCACATGCAGGGCGACACCCTGGCGAACGTCGATGTTCGTCTGTCGACCCGGGCCGGTCCCGACGGCATCGTCGATGTCGCCGTTCCCTCCCGGCAAGCGACCGGCGTGGGTGTCGAACATGGCACCCTGGACACGTCCGTTCCGGGACGCTGGATCGTCCGCACCGCGCCCGAAGGCAACGTGGTGCTGGCGTGGCAGAGCCAGCTGGCGGGTGCGTCCCGGACACTCGACTGGGACACGGGCCAATCGGTGCTCGTGCGCTCCGACGCCCTGGCGGCGGCGGGCAATGTGTTGTTCGCACTGCCCGAAGGCCCTGCGAAGCGCCCTGTCGAGGTGCATTGGCAGGCACCCCACGGTTGGGTGGTATCGACCTCACTGGTGCAGGGCATGCAAGACCTCGAACAGGTCGCGGGCGGAACATTCCTGGCCGCGCGCCATGCCCGCAGCGCCACCCGGCGCATGGGCGACGCGACCGTCACGATCACGACGCTGGACGGCTCGCGCGACGTGGCGCGGATCGCGCGCGACGTCGCCAACGTGGTGTCGAACGTGACGCCACCCGCGTCGCGCCACGACTACACGCTCAACATCGTGGATGTCGACGGCACCGGTACGGGCGCGGGGATGGTCTCCTCGACCATCGGAGGGACGGCTTACCTCATGGCGGGTTCCGAGGACGACGCGTGGATGCCATGGCTCATCGCGTCCGCCGCGTTGCCGCGGCACGCACCGGAGGAGGCCTCCCTCGCTTGGTACACCCAGGGCGTCGCCGCCTTCCGAATCATCCGCAAGCTGTACGACAAGGGCCATCTGCCGCCGCCCGCGCTCGCCTACATGCTCAACGACGCGACGACGAGCTATGGCAACTCACCGCTCCGGCGCGCGCCAGGAAGCCAGGTCGCGGAGCTCTACGCAAGCTCGCGCGACATGCGGGACCTGGTCGCGCGCCGGGGCGAACTGCTCGCCTGGCTCCTCGACGCGCACATCCGCGCAGTCACCGGCGGAAGGAGATCTCTGGAGGATGCGCTGGCCCGGATGGGTGAGCCGACGGGGGACCCCGGCGCGGCGCTCGTCGACGCCACCGCCGCCATCGGCGCCGGCGACATCGGCCCGCTCTACCGCCGCTACATCGTGGACGGCGACCTGCTGCAACTCCCGCGCGACGCCCTCGGGCCCTGTTTCACCATCGGCACCGTCGCCGACTGGGGCGGTTGGCAAGTGCAGCACGTTTTTGCGAAGCCCGCGTGCCGACGCTAGGTTCGTGCCTTGCCGCCACCCCGCGCGACCCGTATGGTTCCGGCTTCCGTCCCGACCGAGCATCCCGATGTCGCATTCGCAGGAGCAGTCCCCCGAGCACCTCAGGCGTAGCCTGTCGAATCGCCACCTGCAACTGATCGCCATCGGCGGAGCCATCGGCACCGGCCTCTTCATGGGATCGGGCAAGACCATCAGCCTCGCCGGGCCGTCGATCCTGCTGGTGTACCTGATCATCGGCGTGATGCTGTTCTTCGTGATGCGGGCGATGGGCGAGCTGCTGCTCTCCAACCTCAACTACAAGTCATTCATCGACTTCTCCACCGACCTGCTCGGGCCATGGGCGGGCTTCTTCTGCGGCTGGACGTACTGGTTCTGCTGGATCATCACCGCGATCGCCGACGTGATCGCCATCGCCTCGTATGCGCAGTTCTGGTTTCCCGGCCTTGCGCCGTGGATACCGGCATTGCTGTGTGTCGCCCTGCTCCTGACCCTGAACCTCACCACCGTGCGACTGTTCGGTGAGCTGGAGTTCTGGTTCGCCCTGATCAAGATCGTTGCGATCTGCGCGCTCATCGTCACCGGCTTCGGCATGGTGGCGTGGGCGTTCCGTTCGCCGGACGGGCACGTGGCTTCGCTCGCCAACCTGTGGAACGACGGCGGCATGTTTCCCATGGGCATCGGTGGCTTCTTCGCCGGTTTCCAGATCGCCGTGTTCGCCTTCGTCGGCATCGAGCTGGTCGGCACCACCGCGGCCGAAACGGCGGACCCGGAACGCAACCTGCCCAAGGCGATCAACTCGATCCCCGTGCGCATCATCCTGTTCTACGTGCTCTCGCTCGTCGTGATCATGTCGGTGACGCCGTGGCGGCAGGTGCTGCCGGGCAAGAGCCCCTTCGTGGAGCTGTTCGTGCTCGCTGGCATCCCGGCCGCCGCCAGCCTCATCAACTTCGTCGTGCTCACCTCGGCCACCTCGTCGGCCAACAGCGGCATCTTCTCCACCAGCCGCATGCTTTACGGCCTGGCCGAAGAAGACCACGCGCCCAAGGGCTTCCACCAGCTGTCGAAAGCGGCCGTACCGTCGCGCGGACTGTTCTTCTCCTGCATCTGCCTGCTCGCCGGCGCGATGCTCGTGTACGTGATCCCCAACCTCGTCACAGCCTTCACCCTGGTGACGACGCTGGCGGCCATCCTCTTCATGTTCGTCTGGTCGTTGATCCTGGTGGCTTATATGGCGTACCGGAAAAACCGACCCGAGCTGCATGCGGTGTCGAGCTACAAGATGCCCGGCGGCGTGTTCATGTGCTGGGCGTGCCTCGTCTTCTTCGCTTTCGTGCTGGTCTTGCTGGCGCTGGAAAGCGACACACGCCAGGCCTTGATCGCCAGCCCGGTGTGGTTCGCCATCCTCGGTATCGGTTACGCGCTGCGCCGCCGCAAGGCCTGACCTCGCAGCGTTCTTCCGGAATGGAGATGGAAAGGCCGCCCCATGATGGGGCGGCCAGCGATTCGGCAGTGCCGCAATGCGCTCAGCGCGCTTCCGGCGGCGGCGGCGGAACCACCGCCGACAACAGCAGCGAGCCGCGCTTGACCTTCACGTACACCGAGGCCACGGGCTCCAGCTTTCCGCCGGTCAGACGCCAAGCCGAAATCAGCCAGTCGTCGTTGATGCGCCAGCCGACATGGCCGTGCCCGATGACACCGAGCAACGTCTCTCCCCGGAAATCGATCGGGAACAGGCTGGCCTCGGGCCCATACCCGGCCATCTCGCCATCCGCGAATCCCGCTCCGAAATCAGGCAGGTCCGCATAGGTGGCGGACCCGCCCTTCGGTACGATGCCCGACGGCGCCCGGGCGGCGGCGGCCATGGCATCGAAGTCCGTTTTGGCCGCGCCCTTCAGGGAGCGATCCAATGTGCCGGGCACTGGGCTGCGGTCATAGCGCGCCACGGCCGCCATGGCCGCCGTCGTGAAGTCGTCGCAGGGTGACTGTTTCGGCGCGCAGGCGCTGCCGAGCGGGCTCAGCGCGTGATCGAACCGCAGCGTGAGCTGCGCATCGGGACCGAACTTCCCGCCATCCCAACGGCTGGTTTCGAGGTTCATCTCGTCCGCCGACGGATTGGTCAGCACGGTCGCGACGATGTCGTCGCCAATGCGGGCCATGCCGTGCATCGTCATGCAGTCGCCATCCCACGCGCTCGGCACGACGACCGCGATCGCCTTCTTGCCTTCGATGCGAAAGGGCGCCTCCGTCCAGCAATGCGCCGTGCCGCCCACGGAAAACAACGAGCTCACCGGCATGCCGGCCAACTGACGGTAGCCCGACGAGGCGTCCAGCGCGCCGAGGGCCTTGCGCATACCGGCGTCCGGCTCGAACGGGAACGCTTTGGCGTCGTCGAGCGGAACGTCCGTCGCCACGGTGACGGGCAGGCCCGCCTTGCCGAGGTCGGCGAGGACGTCGGAGGAACCTGCCGGAAGATGCGACAGCGCGCCCTGCACCGCGTCCAGCGGCTCCGGCGCCTTCGCGTCGAGGCCGTGCAGGAAATCGATCCGCGCCGGGTACTGGCCGACGGTGGCGGCCAGGGGCTTGCCGGGGTTGTCACGCAGGAAATCGGCGATCGCCGCGTCCCGATCCGCGAGCCAATGAAGCTGGTCGAGCTTCAAGGCGATGCTCTTGTCGGGGTGGTTTTTCAGCGCGGTGCGAAAAGCCTCGCCCAACTGACCGTCCAGTGCCGACACCTTCGGCGAGGCGCAGATCGCCTTTTCCACGGCATTCGATGCCTTGCCGCAGTCGAACCCCGCCGCGCAAGCCATCCCGGCCGTCAGCAACAGCGGTGCTCCCACCATCCATCCCATCGTCTTCCTCACGCGCGTACCTCCATGCTGCCGGCCTCCCGGCGATCGAGGGACATTCTACGGAAAGACTATTTCCCGTTTGCCCATGGTGACTTCAGCATCAGGCTGCTGAAGTCCCGGCGGACGAACGTCGGGTCCTTGTACGCCATGATATCGGCGAGGCCGGTGCCCTGGGTCGCTTCGGGACGGTGCTTCATGCCGTCGTAGACGGCTTGCATGAAATCTTCCGCGAAGCCCGGCGGATGCGGATGCGCCGCCTCGACGGCGCTGCGTTCGGCCGCCGTGAAGCCGTCATAGCCTGCACCCACGAGGTCCATGTTCGCGCCCTCGGCGAGGAGCGTCGCGACGGGGAACAAATGCGGCGAAATGCCATTGGTGGTGTGCAACGCGATCGCCAGCCAGATGTTCTGGCTCTCCGCCTCCGATGCGCCGTGCTTGCGCAGGAAGTCGCGCGCGGCATCCGCGCCGTCCACCTCGAAGCGCGAGTGGCTCGTGCCGTAACGAGCCGTCAGGCCGTAATCGTGGAACATGGCGGCGACGTAAAGAAGCTCGGGATCCACACTGAGGCCCTTCCGCTTTCCCGCCAGGGCCGCCCAGTAGTAAACGCGCACCGAATGCTCATAAAGGAACTCGCCCTCTGCACGACGGACGAGGTCGGCGGCATCGCGAGCGAGCTTGCTGTCGGGAATTCGCATATCGGCGACGTCATGGCTGGCTTTCGGGGCCGTTGGAGCAGGTGCGCGCACCTGGGCCCGAACCTCCGCTGCCACCACGGCGGACAACAGGCAGCCTGCGGCGATGAGCATACGAATCAACATGACGGTCTCCGCAGTTCCTGGCGAATGGTGGCTCATCCGTGCCCCGGATGCTTGTAAAGAACAAGCGGCGAGCCCCGGGGGTCGCGCATGATGATGGTTCCGCCCCGAAGGAACCGTGCGATGCGTCAATTGACCGAAGAGAGCCTCACACACGCGGTGCTTGCCGCCACCGATACGAGCGTCGATCCGCGCACACGGGACGTCGCAAACGCGTTGATCCGCCATCTGCACGCGTTCGTCAGGGAGATCGAGCCGTCGGAAGCGGAGTGGCTGAAGGGAATCGAATTCCTGACGCGTACCGGTCACACTTGCGACGCGAACCGCCAGGAGTTCATCCTCCTCTCCGACACGCTCGGCGTCTCGATGCTCGTCGATGCGATCAATCATCGCCGCCCCGGCAACGTCACCGAAAGCACCGTGCTGGGTCCCTTCCACGTCCACGGCGCGCCGGCGTTGCCCATGGGGGCGAACCTCGCCGAGGGCGTCGACGGCGGCTCCCCCGCCTTCGTCGAAGGCCGAGTGCTGGACGGTAACGGGAAGCCCATCGCAGGCGCGCGCCTCGATGTGTGGCAGGTGCGGCCCGACCGTCTCTACGACGTGCAGGACCCGGAGCAACCATCGATGCAGCTAAGGGCCGTCTTTCACACCGCCGCCGACGGCCGGTACCGTTTCCGGACCGTCATGCCGGTGAGCTACGCCATCCCGGACGACGGACCGGTCGGCGAGATGCTGCGTGCCCTCGGGCGTCATCCGTGGCGTCCCGCGCATATCCATTTCATCGTGTCGGCGCCGGGCCATGCACCGGTGGTCACCCATGTCTTCGTCGAAGACGATCCCTATCTCGATTCAGACGCCGTTTTCGGTGTGAAAGATTCGCTCGTGGTCGCTTTTGAGGAACGCCCACCCGGTATGGCACCGGATGGCGCGCCCATGGAGACGCACTTCCACGTCGCGCACCACGACTTCAGCCTCTCGGCGCGATAGCTCTGCTAAACCAAAGCAATCCTTCACAAACGTCTTTTTTGGCTACCGGCCAATGTACTCCGCTTGCACGATTCGACAGGCATCCTCGCGCCAGCTTTGCATCCCAACCCGCGCGCGGCAGGCGCAACGGCCCGATCATGACTTCCTGAACAGGGAGGCGTGGACGTCGCAACGAGGAGTCTGCCGCATGTTGGAGCCACGACTTGTGTTGGCGTGCGCGGTCTCCGCCACCGTCACCGCGTCGATGATCGTGATCATGTGCCGCCTCGCCGGCCCCTGTGGCATGGTGGATCGTCCGGGCGGCCGGAAAACGCATGCCGGTGAGATTCCACTGATCGGCGGTCTCGCCATCCTGACGGGGCTCCTCGCCAGCCTGCCCCTGCTTAGCATTCCGCTGGGCCTGCAACTCCACCTCGTGGCGACGGCGGCCATCCTTTCGTTGGCCGGCGCAGTCGACGATCGCTTCGGCATGGGTGCGCGATCGCGGCTCGCCCTGGAAGTCTGCGCCGCCGCCTGGATGATCGTCGCCGGCGCGCCCCATATCGCCTGCCTGGGTCGCGTCGGCGACGCGGTGGTGCACACCGGCGATCTCGGTGTGCCATTGACCATCATCGCGGTGGTCGGCCTGGTGAACGCCTTCAACATGCTCGACGGCATCGATGGGCTGGCCGCGGCGCTCGCGCTCGTGGCCATCGGCGCGATGATCGTCTACGCCGATGGCAATGTCGCGATGGTCCATATCCTGCTCGTGCTCGCCGCGGGCATCCTCCCGTTCCTGCTCGCCAATCTCGGCGTCTTCCGGCAACGCATTTTCCTTGGCGACGCGGGCAGCATGCTGATCGGCTACCTCATCGCGTGGGCACTTATCGCCGTGAGCCAGGCGACGCCCCGCGACGTCTCCCTGCCTGCGGCCGCGTGGTGCGTCGCCCTTCCCGCATTCGATACCCTCGCGGTGGTGTACCGGCGCATGCGCAGCGGTCGCTCGCCATTCGCCGCCGACCGGAGCCATATCCATCACCTCCTCCTGGCCGCCGGGCTGGGGCCGCGGCAAACCTTGCTTGTCCTCGTCGTGCTGGCCAGCGCGTTCGCAGCGACCGGCTATGCGCTGCGGCACCTTGCGCCGGGAAGCAGCCTGCTGGCGCTCGCGGCATCCGCCCTGGCCTACGTGGGCGCGAGGAAACTCGCTTGCAGGGCCCTCGCGCGCAGGGCGCAGACGCGACAGGTCAATGCACCGATCCTCCGGCCACTCGAGCCGGAGTGACCATCGCTGCGCCCAGCTGCTGGCATCCCACCAGTTCGCCATACACGCGCAAGGTCTGGTCGATGACGATCGACTGGTCGAAGTGCGCCACCGCGTTTGCGCGGGCGCGCGTCGCCAGGCGGTGTAACAGCGACCGGTCCGCATCCAGCCTGACGATGGCATCGGCCAGTGCCACCGCGTCCTTGCAAGGCACATGCAGGCCATCCACGCCGTCCGTCGCGACGACCTCGCGGCAGCCGGGCCTGTTCGTCGTCACGATCGCGAGGCCCGCGGCGGCCCCCTCGATGAGCGAGCGGGGCACGCCTTCGCCGTAGTAACTCGGCAACACCATCACGTCGGCAGTGGCGAGCAGCGACGCCATGTCATCCACATGCCCCACCCAGCGAACGACGCCTTCATGGTTCCACGAGGCCACGCGCTCCGGCGAGATGGAATGGGGATTGCCCGGATCGGGCGCACCAGAGAGTACGAAGTCGATGTCGCGGCCGGCGCGTTTCAGCAATCGCGCCGCCTCCACGAACTCCTCGACGCCTTTTTCCCTGAGCAGCCGCGAGGCCAGCACCACACGCAGGCGTCCCTCCGGATGCGGCACCGGGTGGAACCGGCCGGTGTCGACACCGGAACCGCGGATCACCCGGATACGCAACGGATCGACGAGTCCCGCGCGCGCCACCGCCGCGGCATCGTCCGGGTTCTGCAGGACCAGCAGGGAGGAACGGCGATCCAGCGTCCGTCGCATCAGGAAGGTCAGCACGGGCCGGAGGGCATGCGCCAGCGCGTCGTCACCGGCGTAGACATAGCCCATGCCGGTGATGGCATTCACGACGGACGGAACACCCGCAATCCGCGCGGCGAACGAACCATAGACGGCGCAGCGGAGCGTGAAGTTGTGCAAGACGTCGGGCTGCTCGTCGCGAAGCGCGGACACCGTGGCGCGAACCGTCCGCGCTTCCCGCAGCGGATCGAGGTGCCCGCGACACATCGGTACTTCCCGCCAGCGCAGGCCGTGGTCCGCGAATCGTTCTGCGTAGGCGTCCGGTGGGGACGCGAGCAGCACGTCGTGGCCGAGCTCGTGCAAGCGTAGCGCCGTGCCGAGCCGGAAGTTGTAGAGGTACCACGCCGTATTGGCGAAGAGCATGATTTTCACGATGGACTCCGGGGAAGGTCGATCTTCACGTTCAGTCGCGGGTCCGTGCCGCTTGGCGTGGCGCGCCACTGCGTGCCGTTGTCGCTGACGTCGTTCGTGCCGAGCGTGGCGTCGCGCACGTTGCGCGCCAGCACCAGCCCTTGCCTGCCCTGCCGACGTATGGTGCAGCCGCGAATATCGATGCCCGTCACGCCACGCGCGAGGACGCCGTGCGTGCGATTGCCTTCGATGACGCAGTCGACGATCGCCAGGTCGTGCACGTCGCCGCTACACTCGATGCCGCATCCGTCATTCCGTGACAGCGTGCTGCGCAACACGCGGATGCCGCGTGCCGCGCCTTGTCGTTGTGGCTCGATGTCGATGCCGGACGAAGGCGCCGTGCCGCGAGTGTCCGTGAACGTACAGGCGTCGACGACCACGTCGCTCGCCACGGTGATCGAAAGGCCTTGCCGGCGGTTGTGGCTGCACGTCACCCGCTGCAGCCGGATGTCCTGGCTCGGCCTGGCCTCCCCCGCCTTTCCCAGCGCCCCGACGTAGACGCCGTCGCCCCAGCACTCGGCAATGGCGATATCCGCCAGCGCGATGCGGCTCGACGACACGATGCGTATGCCATGCCCCCATTCGCCCCCGCCGCCGTGCGTGCCACGGTTCCCCACCAGCCGCCCGCCGCGGATCGAGACGTCGCTCACGCTGGTCAGGTCGATGATGGCGGAACGCGGCGCGTTGTCGGGAAGTGCCTGGAGGACGGCACCGTCGTCGAGCACGATGGACGACCCCGGTCGGGGACGCAATGAGCGCAGTGCGTCGATACGATAGACCCCGGCTGGAATGTGCACCACGACGCCTGTGCGCGCCGCGTCGAGCACGGCCTGCAGGGCCTGGGTGTCGTCTGCCCGACCGTCGCCGCGCGCACCGAACGATCGGGCATCCATGGCCTGCGCCATGCGCACCGCAGGAATCGCCGCACCCGCAAGGACCGATGCGGCACCCATCAGGAAGCGGCGACGGTGGGTCGAGACGCGTGTGTTCGGACCCGGCATCGCGTCACTCCTAGCGATCCGCGGGGTGCAACCGGCTGTATACCCAAGGCAATACGACCGCCAACAGGTAAAACTTGGACGCGTGGTACTTGTTGTCGAGCCGGCGGCGATGGCCCTCCAGCCATGCCGTGGCACCGGGGACGACGTCCGCGCAGGCGACCGAGAATGCATGCACCTGGTCGAAACGCGCGTGGGCGAGTTGCCTCACGTCGAAGCGGAAGCAACCCTTGGCGCGAACGTAGGGAAGCCGCTCGAAGTAGCGCGCGATATGCGCGCGGACCAGGCGCTTGTTCTGGCCGTTCGGTCCCATCCGCCACGCGGGTGGCACTTCGCGCAGGACGAACCCGGAGATGGCGGGATCGCAATACGGGTATGCCACATCCATGCCCGTCGCCGCGGTGACGAACATGCCTTTGCCGAAGCTGGCCGCCTCGACGATCGTCGCGGCGAGGCCGCGCCGTGTCGCGAGCCGCGTGGCCGCGGCAATCTCAGGACGGAACAGCTCGAGGCGGTGGCGCGAAGCCAGCACGGGCCCCGGCGTACCGAGCAAGCCGTCGACTTCGCCGTCGCTGAAACGCGACCCCGGGAACAGCCGCTCGAAGGCGTTCATCTGCAAGGTACCCAGCGCGTAGCTCAACCGGAACCACTGCGTGAGCGGCTGCCAGTCGGCAAGTCCACGCGGCACCCGCATGCCTCGCGCCAGCAGCGCCAGCATGCGATGACGCAGGTGCGCGTGCATGCCGAAGTACGAGTCCGATCCCGTCGCATCGACGATGCCGTCGCCGCTATTCGACCCCACGTGCGCGACCAGGTCCGCGTAGGACAGCAAGGCGAAGTCCGCGGTGAGCAACGGCATGCGCGGGACCATCGCGAGGTAGCGATCGTAGGCTCGTGGCGCATCGCATACCAGGCACTCGTGCCGCAGTCCGAGGTGGCGCGCGACGAAGCGAGCGGAGTCCAGTTCGTCTTCCTCGCTGCCTCCACGGTACGTGATGCAGGTCGCGTCCGGACGGGCTTCGGCCAAGGCGATGGCCATGGAGGTCGAATCCTTGCCCCCACTTTGCAGCAACCAGGGCGACGCCATGCGGGCCGTCGAGGTCGCGGCCGCTTCGGCCAGCAGTGCGTGGTAACGCGCGACCAGTGCCGCATCGTCCACGTCCGACACCACCGCGGCCAGGGCCAGGTACGGAAACCGGAAACGAACCTCGCCGTGCAGGTCCGAGGCATCGTCGAAACCGGCGGTGATCGCCACCTTCACGTCCTCGTAGATCGAATGCGGCGGGTAAACGAAGGCGTTGCGCAGCAGGTCCGCGATGGAGGCCATGTCGATCGCACCCGTGCTCTGCACGAGGCTACTGAAGTCGGGTCGCCGCGTGCCGGGCGCAAGCCGCACCTGCACGCCACGCTTTGCCGAGCCGTCCGCCGGCACGTTCATAGCGCCACCCCTTGGCTTATGTAGAACGCGAACACGCCGGCGCTCATGAGCAGTCCCAGCCCGATGACCACGGGGTGGCGCAACAGGGGAAGACGCGAATGGACGCACAGGGCGGCCACCACCAGCGAGGCGAACAGCCATGCGGGTAACAGGAACCGGTTCGAGTAATTGCCCCAGCCGACCAACAGGAAAGGCAACACCAGCACCAGGTAGACGCCTTGCAGATCCACGATGCGCCCGGCCCACGGCTCGCGCACGGAACGCGCGACGAGCATCGGCAGCCCGTACCAGAACAGCGTGAAGACCGCGAAATCGAGGCGCACGCCGGCGCGGTAGACAGCGTACGGGCCATACGCCATGACCGCGGCGTACGCCGAGGGCGAGAGGATCCGCGTCGCGATCATGGTCAAGCCGGCGGCGTAGGCGGCGAAGGCCAGCGCGGCCACGCCCTGCAACCACCGGGGCGGCAAGAGCAGCACCGGCGCCAGTGCGATGTAAAGCAACGCCGAGTAATGAAACCCGGTCGCCACGGCGGACCACACGACGAAGGCCACCCAGCGTCGCCCCTGGAACGCCAGCAGCGCGGCGATGATGGGAAATGCCGCGAGCCCTTGGCGCGTCGCGTTGATGGATGCGTTGACGAACACCGGCGACAGCAGCAGGAACATCGTCGCCGCCGGCAGCAGTTTGTTTGCGGTGGACCCGAGGTCCCGCGCATAGGCCCGCGTTGCCACCGCACCGCCGCCGGCGAGGAGCAGGAACAGCAAGCCCTGCCATGCCGACACGCCGAGGCCCCCGGCGCTCGACAGGCGCGATGCCAGCACGAAGAGCGGCTCGAAACGTGTCACGACGACGCCGCTGCGCAGCGAGAGGTACCAGGCGGCGTAGATCGGTGTATCCGTACCCTGCCACGGCGCGCGCCAGGCCACGCTGCAAAGCGCGACCAAGCCCGCCAGGACCAGGGCGGACCCGCCAAGGACGACCCATGCGTTCGCGGCCGCGATGCGTCGGGAAGGAAGGACCACGCTATTCACGATGCACCTCCCTCCGCGCCCACGACGCACGGTGGGTCCGCTCCCGCATGCGCGTGATGACCCGCCTGCGCGCATACCGCGCGTTGGCGAGCAAATCGGCCGAGCGGTAGTGCCACCAGCCCAGGAAACCCTCGCGGTACAGCTCCGCGCGCGCGCGACGACCCGCGGCGTACATGGCCCGCAAGTCGCCACTGAGTCCACTCGCACCGAAGGCCGGTTTATGCAGCGATCCGAGCACGTGCTCGATCTTGGCGCAGCGGTAACCGGACAACAGGATCTGCGCCCAGAGCAGGAAATCCTCCGACCGCCGGAAGTTCTCGTTGAAGCGAAAGGGAACGTCACGGCGAAGCACGATCGACGGCGTCTGGAAGGGGCTCCGCCATTGCAGGAGATGCGGTTGCACCACGCGCACCCTCAACGGATAACGCTGGGGCGGCGGAGGCGCGCCGCGCTCCTGCACGTTCATACGGTGGGCCAGCAAGGCGAGGTCGGGCTGCTCCTCCAGCACACCCATCTGCACGGCGAGTTTCTGCGGATGCCACGTGTCATCGGCATCCAGGAAGGCGATGCAGGGCTGCGCGGCATGGCGCCATGCGAGGTTTCGGGCGGCTGCGGGACCGGCGTTCATGTCGGAACCCAGCACGCGGATCCATCCCGGCTCGTGCCGGCGCGCCACGGCGTGCAGGTACTCCAGCGTGCCGTCCCTGCTGCCGTCGTCGACCAGCAGCACTTCCGCCGGACGCAAGCGCTGGGCCGAGATCGACGCCACGGCGGCATCGATGGTGTCGGCGCAGCGGTAGCACGGGACGATCGTGCTGACGGGCGCGCAGGCCTTGTTCATGCCGCCCTCCCCGTCAATCCGAGTTCAACGGCTACCCTGCCGGCGGCTCGCCGTGCTTCGTCGCGCGCATGGGCCGCGCGCATCGCCAGGCGTGACCGCATGCGTTCCTCGCCCGCCTCCAGGCCGTCGAGTGCCGCGCGCAACGAGACCTCGTCGACGTCCTGGGCGTCCAACACCTCCTGTTCGTCGCCCAGGAGGTCGCGATGGATGCCCCGCGCCTTGACGCTGTAGGCGATCGACACGGTGGGCACGCCGCTGGACAGCGCGGCGATCGCCGCGTGCGTGCGCGCGCCGATGAAGAAGCGCGTTTGCGAGATGGCGGCCTTCGTTTGTGGCGCATTGAGTCCTTGCGGCAGCATCCGCACCGCGTGGCCGAGATCGTCGAGCGTGGCAAGCAGTCCCGCGAGGTAAGCACGATCGCCATCTTCGGCCGTGCGCAGGCCGTCGACGTGTGGGATGAGCAAGACGTCCATCCCCCGTTCCCGCACGGCGTGGCGCAGGAAGGCCGACGCTTCGCGGCGAAGGTCGCCGCCGTCCCGCCGATATCGCTCGAGCAAGGGGCTCAGGTTGAAACCCAGCGTTCCACCGGGCGCCGGCCTTTGCTGCGGCACATCGTTCGCATCCGGCGACAGCGCGAACGCCGGGTCGGCCATGCGCGTGACACGGTCCATGCGCATCGTGTCCTGCAGATAGGCCTCGCTGATCGATTCGCGGACGGCGAGCAGGTGCATGCGCGCAAGGTGGACCGCGACCGTGTCGATGAAATGGGGCTCGCGATCGAACGGGCCGACCGAGGCGCCCCACAACGCCACCGGGCGCTCCATGTCCATGGCCCAGGCATCCACGGCCATCACCGGCGTCGGCAGCTGGTAATCGAGGGAGTAGTTGTCGCCGCCGATGGCGAGCACCGCATCGACGGATTCCAGCTGCCGCCGTAACCATGCCGGCGGCGGCACAGGCCATCGGGCGCGCTTGAGCATGGGGACCGGCAACCGCTGCAGCCGTACCCACCAGCGGCCATGCCGTGGTTGCCACGCGCGGATGAAATGCACGCCCTGCTCCGCCGCGCCGGGCCATTGCCGGCCGTCGCGCGCCGGGTCCGTGCTTGGAACGAGGAATTCCGCTGACGGCACGTGCTCGCGCATCAGCGCCACCGTGGCGCGGACGATGGCTTCGCATCCGCGATTCCCGAACGTCCGCTGGCCGGAAAGGTAGATGCGCATCACGGCCCTCCGTCGAGGTCGGTGAGGATGTCGCGCGGCGCGCGACGCGCGGAATAGCAGACTTTCAGTGTGTCGCTGGGATGGCCGACGGCCAGCATCATGATCACCGTATGGTGCGGCGCCAGCGGCATCGCGCGGCGCAGCGCCCGGTCGTCGCGCGGTCCGCGGCTCCAGTTGAGGCAGCACGTGGCCAAGCCGAGCGAGTGCAGGGCCATCACCAGCGCCATAGCGAACATGCCGCCGTCGATCCAGTGCTGGTAGCGCTCGCCCAGCGTGTCGAAGGCGCGCAGGTCGGCCGTCAGCACCAGCAGGCACGGCACCGTATGCCCGAATCCCGCGTTGCCGTCCTGTCTGGCGAGGATGCGATCGATCGTTTCCCGGCGCTGCGTGCGGTAAACATGCCACGCCTGCCGGTTGCACACCGACGGCGACCGCATCGCCAGCGCGATGGCGCGCTCCACGGCGCCCGCCTCCACGCGTGCATCGCTGAAGTCGCGCACGGAGTGGCGGCTCTCGAAGAACCGCTCGGGATCGTCCAGACGACCCTGCCGGATGTAATCGGCGCTGGTGGACAGCGCACCGCCGCGCGTCGTGCGCGGGGGTACGGCGTCGACGAACGCCGGGACCCGCGATGCCGTGGGTGGGTCGCCCGCGGCCGCCCTGAAATCGTGCAACACCTTCACACCCACCGCCGCATGCATGCCCGCCGGTGCGGCCTCGCTTGGGGCACGCTGCAGCAGGGACACCAGGTCGTCCGCCGCGGCCCATCCGGCTCCCGCCCGACGCTGGGCGAAGGCGAGGCTCTTCTCGAGCCGGTGGTACGTCTTCACGGTGCGGAACTCGTGTCGCTCGGGCTCGCGCGGACCGGACCAGCCGCCGTATCGCGCGTAGCGCCATGCGTCATAAGCAAAACCCTCGAGCGCTCCCGCGAGATGCCGCCAGGGACGAAGCAAGCGAATGAGACGCTGCGGCCGGTTCATGGGCGCACCGCCGACAGCACGGGCACGGAGCGGCGAACCGCGAACCACGACGAGACCAGCAGCACGATTTCGCCGCCCACCGTGGCGAACGCCGTGCCCAGTGCCTGGTAACGCGGGATGAGGAGCAGGTTGAGGAGCACCACGGCGGCGGCGCTGCCACCCATCATCAGCACGCGAAGGCGCGCCTGCCGTTCGTCGAGCAATGCCGAGGCGATGGCGACGGAGAGGAAGCGCAGCGGCGCACAGATCGAAAGCACGACGATCACCGCGGCGGCACCGACGAAGGCCGGACCGAAGGCCGCCTGCACGAACAGGTGCGCGAGTCCGGCTACCAGCGCGCCGCAAACCAGACCCGCCACCAGCATGATCCACGCGCCGTGGCGATGCACGCGGCGGAATTTCTCCGGGTCATGCACCGCCCAGCGGTGCAACCGCGACAGCAGGTATTTCTGGTAGACGGTGGCGGGCAGGAGGTAGACGGCGGTCATGACGCCGAGCCCGATGCCGAACAGTCCGGCCTCCCGCGGTCCCGCCATGCGGTCGAGCATCACCGTGCCGACCTGGAAGAACACGGGATACAACAGGGCGGAGAGCCCATAGGCCCAGCCCATGCGCCACACGGCGCGTATCGACGCATCCCGGTGGTCACCGGCACGGTCCTCCCGGGGTGCATGGCCACGCAAGTTGAATTCGCCCCGGCGCATCGCCGCCAGCGCCGGCATGCCCGCTACCGCCACGGCCATGCCCACCAGGCCGAATCCGGCCGCGGCGGTGACGGCGCCGAACGTGTGCCACGGCCATACCGCGAGCACGAATGCGATGCGCGAGGCGGGCAAGGCGAGTTGCCACGCCGCGAGCCCCCGATCGTCTTCCTCGAGGCGTAACTTGCTCGACACCAAGCCGACGACGAGCGTGCAAGGAATGGCCGGCAACAACCACCAGACCAGCGCCGCCGTCCCTTCCGGCGCACCCGCCGCCGACCATGCGATGGCCGCGACGCAGGCGGCCAACGTCGTCCACACGACGAAGCGCAGCGAAGGCAGCAACCATCGCCTCGCCTGCCACCCTTCCGCGCCATACAGGCGTAGCCACAACTGTGGCAGGCCGAAGCCCGCCATCGGCGCGACCATGGTGACCGTCGCGAGCGCGGCGATGAAACGGCCGAAATCCACGGGGCCGAGCCGTCGCGCCAGCAATACCTGGACGAGGAAGGTCAGTACGGCGCCCAACGCGGTCGCCATCCACAGCAAGGAAATCCCAGCGGCGGCCTTCCGCCACGCCGGTGGCAACAGCGCCCACGGTGCGCGCAGGGTGTCGATGGATGGACGCACGGTCACGCCTGCGCCAGGGGATAGTTGTACCGCGTGTCCGTTTCATCGCGGCGCCGTGGCCGGTCCACGGCGTTGAAGATCGCGCCGCGCACGGTCGCCCGCCCCTGGGCCAGCCGCTGCCAGACGGCCGTGACATCGCGCGGCTGATCCACACCGTAACGGACCACCAGCAGCGTCGTGCCCGCATGCTTGCCGATGAGCGTGGCATCGGTGAAAGCCAGGGCCGGCGGTGCGTCAATGACGACCGTGCCATAGCGCGCACCAAGCTCGGCCAGGAGCGTCACGAAGCGCTCGTGCATGAGCAGCTCCGACGGATTCGGCGGCAGCGCGCCGCGCGGAATGAACATGAGCCGCCCCACCCCGGGCACCGGCCTCACCGCATCCTCGATGGTCGTATCACCGCGGATCAATTCCGAGAGTCCCGGGCCCGCGCCGCTGCTCAGGCTCTCATGCAGCTCGCCACCACGCATGTCGCCGTCGACGAGCAGTACCTCCTGGCCCGCATTGGCGATGACCGTCGCCAGGTTCGCGCTGACGAAACTCTTGCCGCTGCCCGTCCACGCGCTGGTCACCAGCAAGACGTTGTTTGGCGCGTCGAGGCGCGTGGCGTCGAGGCAGGTACGCAGGCCCCGCAGCGCCTCCACCGCCACTTCCCTCGGACGATTGGCGAGGAGCAGCGCGGGTGTGCGCGCATCGCGTGTCAGCCGTCGCGTCGAAACCGCGCGACCGGCGCGGCTCCAGGGGATGCAGGCGAATACAGGCAAACCGAGTTCCTCGATCTCCGCTTCGTCTTCGATGGCACGGCGGAGCAACTGGCGCAGGAACACGAAGGCCAGCCCGGCGACAGCCCCCAGCAAGATCGCGCCCGGGATAAGCAACAGCGGCAACGGCCACACCGGACGGGAAACGTCCACCGCGGCAGGATCGATGAGACGCGCATCGCCGATGGCGGATTCGCGCACCGCCTCCAACTGCTGGGACTGGTGCAGGAGGTTCGCATACGCCTGCTCGCTTTCCTGCACGTCCCGCGTCAGCCGTGGCAGCTCCTGCTGCGACGCGGGCAGCTGTTTCATCTTTCGCGCCAGCGCGGCCTTCCGCCCTTCGAGGATGCCGAGCTGCGTGTCGAGGGCCCGCATCACGGGATGGCCCGAGGCGAAGCGCTGGTCGGCGTCGACGCGTTGCAGGCGCAGTTGCTGGATGCTCGTTTCGAGCGTGGCGGTTTCATTGAGCAGGCTGCCCGCCTGCAGGTTGGTGTCGATCGCCCCTGTCCGACTCTGGTAATCGTTCAACGCGCGGCTCGTACGATCGAGGTCCGCCTTCGCACGCGGCAACTGCCGTTGCACGACTTCCAGGCTGCTCGTGGCTTCCGCCGTGTTCCGCTGGACGTTCTGCCGCAGGTACCCGCGCGTGATGCGATCTAGCAGCGCCGTCGCGGCGACGGGATCGATAGCGCGATAGGTCAGCGAAATGATGCCCGAATCCTTGCCCTGCTCCGTCGCGACCAGGTTCGCCTGGATCTGGCCCACCGTCGTCAGCGGCGCATGGCGAACCACGTCGAAACGCGCACCCGGGTTCGCACGAAGCCGATCGACGAGAAGCGACACGTTGTGACCGTTCGCGATTGCGCCGATGCGTCCAGACAGGAGCGTGTCCCCGTCGTCGCCGAGCAAACGGTACGTTCCGCCTTCACCGACGACGAGCTCCATGCGCTGGTCGAGTAGCGCCGGCGGCACGTCGAGACGCGCGATCGCCAGCTGCGACCCACCCCAGTCGTACTGCGGCATGCCCAGCCAGGGTTCCGAGACGAGACTCGGATTCGCCGTTCGGAAACGCCGCGCGAGCCATCCACCGACCAGCGGAAAACGTTGCGGGCGCACCTCCGTGAGCAGACCGAGCTCAATGACCGCCCGGTTGATGACGCTGCGCGAAGTCAGCAGGGGAATCTCGGTGGAGGCGCGCGAGCCGGACGCGTCCAGCATTTTTGCGACGTCATCGACGGCGGGCATGCCCTGGCCCACCTGGATGACGGCGTTGGCTTCGTAAACGGGAGACGCGAAGGTCGAATAGAGCAACGCGGCGAAGGCGAACGCCGCGGCGAATCCGATCACCATCCAGCGATGATCGTGCACCGTACGCAGCAACGCGCGAAGGTCGATGTCGTCCTGGCGCGGCGGATTCTGCACGTCGACATACGCCTGCACGCGCGGCGCGGCGGAAATGGGCAAGTTGTTGAACACGGTTCGCTCCCTCGTCTAGCGAGAAGAAGAACGAGCCGCGGAACCCTGCCTGATCCGGGCACTGATGTAGCGGAGAGGAGCATACGCACGTGCGAACGGCGAAGGCAAACGTCCATTCGTGATCGCGTGGTGAACGACGGAACGTGAGAACGCGCCGAAATTTCCTTGACGCGTGCATCACGCGGCGCGTGGCTTAACTTCCGCACCCTCGCTTACCGAGGGCCCGCCGGCAGGGCGGTCAGCGCCAGCTTCCAAGGAGCCCTGCCGATGCATCGCCTCGTCCTGCTCGTCGTCTGCTGCATGGCCTTCAGCGCCTGCGCCATCGTCCCCGGCCAACGCATGGACGTCGGCGAACTCAAGGGCGATCCTCACGTCACTTTCGTTCCCATCACGTACGAACTCGTCACGTCGACGCAACAGGACGCGACGGTCCCCGCGGACTTCGGCGAGACCAAACCGGTCGACTACACCATCGGTCCGGGCGACACGCTCTACATCACCGTGTGGAACCATCCGGAACTCACATCCCCCGCGGGCACGCAACAGCAGACGGTGGCAAATGGCCGTCCGGTGGGCACGGATGGCACGTTCTACTTCCCCCATGTCGGCGTGGTGCGTGCCTCGGGAAAAACGGTGCCGCAGCTACGCGACGAGCTTTCGAAGGCACTCACGGATTACGTGAAGGAGCCACAGGTCGACGTGACCGTCGTGCAGTACGCCAGCCAGCGCATCTCGCTCGAGGGCGCGTTCCGCCGCACCGATCCGGCCGTGATCGGCGCGGTGCCGCTGACGCTGGGCGAGGCCATGGGCACGGCGGGCGTGGATCCCGCACTCGCCGACCTCTCCGGCCTCACCCTGACCCGGAACGGCAAGACATACCGCATCGACGCGAGCGGCACCTCCGGGCAACCGCTGCCGGTGATATGGCTGCAACCGGGCGACCGCATCTACCTGCCGTTCAACGACAACCACGAGGTCTACGTGGTGGGCGAGGTGATGCGACCCGCGGCGCTGTCGTTCCGCACGGCGCACATCAGCCTGACCCAGGCCATCGGCCGCGCGGGCGGACTCAGTCCCGTCACGGCGAATGCGAACGAGGTGTACGTCATTCGCGGCTCGAAGAATCTGTCGCAGACGCCGACGCAGGTGTTCCACCTCGAGGCACGCTCGCCGGCCGCGTTCGGGCTGGCAGATGCTTTCCCCGTGGAGGCCGGCGACGTCGTCTTCGTCGGGGCCTCCGGCGTCACCAAATGGAACCGTGTCCTGAGCCAGTTGCTGCCGTTGTCGGGCTTCATCTACAACGCGTCCCGCGTCGACAATCCGGCCAACTAGAACGCCCAGTTCAAGCTCAATCTCGCGGACTGGTCCTTGGCATCGTTCGCGAACTGGCCCGAGTACGAGGCATCGATCGTGACCGATGCCGCGGGCTTGAAGCGCAGACCGAACGTGGCGACGCCGGCGTTCTCCGCGATCGGCGTGCCGGCCACCTGGAACGCATCGCCGCCGCTGGCGAACCGCTGGCGGCTCAGCGTCTCGGTATCGCCCCACGCATGTTGCCAACCGACGCTGCCGAAGAGGCCGATGCCACCTTCCGCGGAGAGGTCCCAGCGACCGCGCAGCCCCACCGTGCCGAAGGTCTGCGCGCTCTTGTCGCCCATCACGTCCAGCGCGGCGTCGCCACCGCGCTCATGCAGGCCGCCCGTGCGCAGTTCCTGCCGGGCGAGGTTGAGGTACGGCGCCAGCGAGGCGCGGTCGAAGCGGAACTCATACGCGCCTTCGACGAAAACTTGCGCCGACCGCGCACGCAGGTTTCCGTTGAGACGATCCTGGAAGTCGCCTTCGTCCAGGGAGCGATGCGTGTCGATGTCGCGATGACTGTAGAGCGCACCGGCCTGCAGGAGCACGTTGCCGTAGTGGCCGCTGCCGTACAGGCCGGCCGTGCGCGTGTCGCCACTGGCCGAATCGGCGCGGGCCGACGCGGAAACATGACCCGTGCCGAGCGCGAAGCCGAGGCGCGTGTCGCTGCCGACGCCGGTATCGGCACCAACGAGCACACCGCTGCCGTTCGCGCTCAGGCGCGCGGCGTTGCCGTCGCCGTCATGGTTGCCCCAATGGCCCCACGTCGATGCCCATGCCGTCGTCGCCTCGCCCGTTCCGTCCGCGTACTGCGTGAGGAGATGCTGGTTGATCGCGTCGCGCTGGTAGCGGTCGTCGTCGGTGAGCGCCCCGCGCAGGTTGGCGTGGATCTCGCCGGACAGCGCGTCGAAGCCACGGCGTGCGCCGGCGGCGTCCAGTTGCAGGAAGGCGTCATAAAGCGGCGCGCCCAGGCCCAACGACTGCAGGGCGCCCGCGGTCGCGCGCTGGTTGCGCGTGGCGGCCACTTCCGCGAAGTCGACATTGTTGCGGGTGAGCGTGAGGTTCACGGCAGTCGCGGCATAGGCCAACGAAGGCGTGAGGAAGGCCAGGTCCGAGGAAACATCCGCGAACGTGCCGTCGACGCCGCCGCGCGCCGAGAGGATCGTGTACGTCGTGAGCGTATTCCAATGGCCACCCGTGCCCAGGCTGACGACGGAACCGCCATGCAACATGGCCTTGCCGTCGACCGCCACCGAATCGCCTTGTCCCGCATCCGAGACATCGACCGTGTAGCGGACGCCAGACGCCATCTGCAGGTCGCCCCCGAACGACAGCGTGCCGATGGCACCGCTGCCACCCGGTGAGAGTTCGCTTCCGGACGCGAGCGATGCCGAGCCGGCTTTGCCGGTACCGCTGAGCACGGACCCGCTCGCCATGGCGAGCGAGCCGCCGAGGGATCCATCGAGTTGCAGGGTGCCACCGTCGATGGTCGTCGTTCCCGCGAACGCACTGCTGTCGCCGGTCAGGTGCAGATCGTTGCCACCCAGCTTGTGGAACGTGCCGGTGCCCGAAAGTATGCCTGCGTAGTCCACCGCGTCGGAACGGTCGAGAACGAGGGTCGCATTGTCGGCGATGGTGTTCGACAAGGTGCCGCGCGTACCGCCATCGCCGACGTGCAAGACGCCCTCGGCGACCGTCGTGGCGCCCGTGTTGGCCGCCGTACCGAGCAGCACCAGCGTGCCGGCGCCGGTCTTGGTCAGCGAGCCCGCCACCGGCGCACCGGTTGTGCCCGGTAGCGCGCTGTCGGAGATACTGCCAGCCAGCGTCGCCGTATCACCTGCGTCCACATCGACGGTCGCGGCGCCCGCCAGCCGCACGGCATTGGCGAACGACAGGCCGTCCTTGGCGAGCTCCAGCGTGCCGCCGCTCAACACCAGATCGCCCGCGGCGATGGCACCGCTGTCGCCCAGGCGCAGCGTGCCGTCGGCGAGCCAGGTCAAGCCGCCGTAGTTGTTCGCATGGTTGAGCACCAGCGTGCCCGCACCCGTCTTTTCCCAGGTGCCCGGCCCCCTGATCGGCCCGTTCCAGGTGAAGACGTTGGAGGCATCGTCGATGTCGATTCCGCCGCCCGTCTGCAGCGTCAACGGACGATCGGTCGACGTGTAGCCTGTTCCCGTGATCCGCAATTCGCCGCCGCCCAGGTTGACATCGTTGGCGGCGTCGCCAAGGTTCCGGTCGTCGCTCACCGAGAGCGTGCCGCCGTGGATGGCCACGCCGCCGGCGAACGTGTTGGCACCGTTCAACACGAGCGTGCCGGCATCCGTCTTCGTCAGGCCCTGTACACCCGTCAGGACTGAATCGATCGTGGCGACATAGTCCCTGCCCGCTTGCGATCCGTCGCCCACGCGTACGATCACCGGGCCGCCCGAGGCTACGAGGTCCAAGGGACCGCCGGTGATGCGATACCCGTCGCTCAGGAACTGCATGCCCGTGGCACTGACCGCACCGCCTGTGTTGTCGATGGTGACCGTGCCTGGCGCACCACCGAAAATGGCGAAGCCGGGCTGCGGATTCATCGGAGCAGTGACGCTGCCCTGGCCGTCGGTCCAGGTCGCCGACGTGCGCGACCACGTCCCATCACCGCCACCCATCTGCGCCGGGCTCGCAAGCCCGTTCGCGTTCCAGTACTGCAAGGTGACGTTCGAGTAATCGACCAGGTTGATGCGCTTGTCGCCGATCAGGTATTGCAGTGTCAGGAGGTGCCCGTTCGGCGTCGTGCCGAGCGTCATGCCGCCATTGACCAACGAGAGCGTGCCGTCGTAGTCGAAGAGGTTGTAGACGCCAGGACCCATGCCGCCGGCATCGGAAACGTTGAGCGTGACGTCGTTGAGCAGGAGGTTACCGCCGACGATCACCTTGTCGCCCGCACCGGCCGCACCGAATTCCGCATCGAACGTCGTGCCCTGGCTCATCGTCAGGTCGCCGCCCACGGTGAGGGTGCCGACGGAATTGCCGGGGGAAAGGGTGGACCCCGTGTTCATCAGCACGTCGCCGCCGATCGTGCCGTGGCCGCCAAGGGAGGCGCCGCTCGATACGGTGACGTCGCCCGCCAGGTCAGCCGCACTGCCCGCCGTCGTACCGACGACCAATCCGCCCGCCTGCACCTGCGTGCTGCCGAGGAAGGGCGCGCCGGCGCCATCGAAGAGCAACCTGCCGGCACCCAGCTTCACGAGCTGTCCGCTACCGCCCAGCGCGCCGTCGAACGCGACGTCATCGCTGCGGTTGAAGACGAGCGTGCCATTGGCTGCGATGTCCGAATCGAGCGTGCCCGTCGTGCCTCCATTGCCCACGGACAGGATCGAGCCGCCGGCGAGGTTCGTGTAGAGATCGGTCTGGATCGTGCCGGTGAGGGTCGTGTTCGGGCCATTGAGCGTCAGGCTGCCGGCATGGAGGACGCCCGTGATGCCCATGGGGATGCTGCTGGTCAACGAGGCGTCGCCTCCGACCTGGAGGTCGCCGATCGCTATGATGTTGTTCGCCGCGCTCGTCAGCGACAGGTTCCCGCCGATCGTGCCGGAGAAGGCACTGGCCGTGATGGCACCGGCCGCCTGTATCGCGGACGCCGCCTCCAGGTTGAAGGATGACAGTGCGGTGACGTCGCCCGTGAGCGTGAGGGCACCGCCGGTATGGAGGTTGATGGTGCTGGCAGACAATTCGTGCGCCGTGACACTTCCGAAACCCGAGTAGAGGTCGAGCACGGCGGGTGAGCTCACGATTGTCGGGAGGGTGAGCAAGCCTTCGCTATGCAGCGTGACGTTGCCGTTCCCCACCACGGAGGCGACATTGAGGTCCGCGCTGGCCATCACATCCACGTTCTGGCCCGACAGTGTCACGCTGCCCCCGAACGCATTGCCGGCATTACTGAGCGTGATGTCGCCGTTCGACTGGAAGCGGCTGTTACCGCTCACGTTGAAGGCACCGGTCTGGCTGATCGACGATCCAATAGTCAAGTCCATCGATGCCGCGTTAACGGCGCCGATAGCCATCGCCGGCGCCGACGCAGTGAATGCCTGCAGCTGCGTGGCTCCCCCGAGGACATCAGAGAACAGGAGTGTTCCGTTGGCCAGCACGTTCAAGTCGTGTGCGCCGTCGATGGTGCCGGCAAAGGTCGTCGTTCCACTGTCACTGATGACGGTCGTGTCGGCGGCGAGCGCCACCGGCGTGCCGTAGCGCTGCGAGCCGGTCGTGTGCAGCGTCCCGGCGAGCGTCGTGCTGCCCGGATGGGACAGGTTGAGGGAGCCGTCGATATTGACGCCCTGAAGGCTGAGGTTCCCCCCGCCACTCGTACTCGTGACGGTGCCTGTGCCGGTGATGTTTCCGATCGTCAGGTTCTGCGCCGTGGCGGCACCCGGCGAAAGATCGACGGTCGCCGTGCTGCCATCGAGTTGCACGGTGCCGACCGACGCGTCGTTGACGGCGATCACGTGCGCGTTCGACGCATCGGCGACTTCGACGGCGCCCGTGATAACGGAACCCGTCAGCAACGACAGCACGTTGTTGGCGCCATTAAAGAGGATGGCCGAAGCACGTGCGCCGCCGGAGCCGGAGCCGCCTTCGATGGTACCGGCGTTCTGGATGCTGCCCGCGCCCTGCGTGATGATGCCGATGCCCGCCAGGCCATCCCCGGTCCCGGCGCCGCCACTGATCGTGCCGGTGTTTGTGACCCTCAGGCCGCCAGCAAGGGCACGAATACCCGCGCCCGCCTCGCCGGCGATGCCTGGGGTCTGCGCCACGCCACCCGCGCCGCCAGCGCCGCCTGTGATGGTGCCCCCGGTATTGGTCACCAGCGTATTGCTGCCGAACAGCAGGACGCCGTCACCGCCGCCGCCACCGCCACCTCCAAATGCCTGGAAGTCGGTGTCGCCCGATCCGCCGGCGCCTCCCGCGCCTCCGAACACCTTGGTACCGGCGTCGAGCGTCAGGGTGAAATTACCGGCCGTGGCGATGAAGCCCGCGCCACCGCCGCCGCCGCCACCGCCGCCCGCGCCGCTATCGGTCGTCGCCGCGCCGCCGGTTCCACCTTGGCCACCCGTAACGACGACATTGGCATTGATGCTGACGCCAGCCGCGGCCGTGTACAGGCCAGTGCCGCCACCGCCACCGCCGCCTGCGGCAGCGATACTTTGCCCACCGTCACCACCACGGCCCGCAGTGATCGCTCCAGCAGTCTCCACGCCTGCCACCCCTCCGGCACCGCCCGCGCCCTCTGGGAAGCCGTCCCTGAATCCGTCCGCGCCCGCGCCACCCACGCCGCTCGCGGGAAGGCCGCCGGGGGAGGGAGTGAAGGTCGTGTCGTTGAGGATCACGCTCCAGCCGCCCTGGCCGTTACCCGCGCCACCCCTGCCCGTACGATCGCTGAAAGACACACCGCCCTGGGCGCTGCATGCGGTGCTGTCCGAAGGGGTGCATACCTGGGCAAAGGCCGGCGATGCGGCCGCGCAGAGTCCCAGGGCCGCCATGGCCGTCCATAGTGTCCGGCGCCGAGGCACCGTCGGCGCCGCTCCCACCGCCATGCCGCTCCGTGAAGACGACAACTCGGAAGCCACCTGAACGACGCGCAGCGCGCCGTTCCACACGAGACGGAAAATGCGATTCATCTTGGGACCCCTGAGGACAGCGCCTCCCGGCCGGGCCGGCGCAACGGGCGCATCTTACCCCCGTTCCCCTTCGCCCGCGTCACGGGGGCACTACCGCAAGAACGGCACCCTCTCCGCCGCCCTCAACGAGTCCAGGTCACGGCCGATCGTTGCAACGGCGACCACCTTCCCGTCCTTCACATAACGCACCTCCGCGTCCCGCGCCGCCACGGAGCCGATCTCTTCGATCGCGTCCCACGACTCGGCATGGCCGACATAGCGGATCGTCACGTCGTAATGGACGCTCCAGAAGAACGGTGCCTCTTCATACGCATCCGCCTCGCCCAGCATCGCGGCCGCGGCCACCTGCCCCTGCCGTTCGGCGACCACCCAGTGCTCGATGCGCATCGACTCGCCCGACGCACCCGGGAAACGCGCGATGTCGCCGGCGGCGAAAATGGCGGGGTCGGAGCTGCGCATGGAGGCGTCCACGAGCACCCCACGGTCGACCTCCAGTCCGGCGCTTTGGGCAAGCTCCAGACGCGGGCTCACGCCGATGCCGAGCACAACGCGGGACGCCGCGACCACGCTGCCGTCATCCAGCAGCACACCGCCATCCTGGTAGGCCAGTGCGCGCCGGCCAAGGTGGAAGTGGACGCCGTTGGTCTCGTGCAGCACCTTGATCAGCGCCCCGATCTGCGGCCCGAGCTTGCTCGCCAGCGGCACTGGCTCCGGCCCGATGACGTGCACGATGAGATCGCGGTTGCGCAATGACGCGGCGACTTCCATCCCGATGAAACTGCTACCGATCACGGCGACGACCTCGGACGGGCCGAGGTCGGCCAGGACACGATCGGCGTCCTTCATCGTACGCAGGGTGTGCACGTGCGGTCCGTCGAAACCCGGCGCGGAAGGTTTGATCGGCTCGGCGCCTGTGGCAAGGAGCAGCTTTTCGTACGGAAGGGTCTCGCCCGACGCAAGGGTGACCGTGCGCGCCTTCGCGTCGATGGCCGTCACGCGTGTCTCCAGCCGCACATCGATGCCGAGGTCCTTGTAGACGGACTCGTCCTTCAACGGCATCCACTCGGGCTCCGCGGTGCCGGCGAGGTAATCCTTGGAGACATTCGGGCGATCGTAAGGCGCGCTCGCGTCCGCGCTGAGCACGGTGATCGTGCCGCCGAAACCGAGGGATCGCAGGCGCTGCGCGGCCGCGAATCCCGCCGCGCCACCACCGACGATGACCATGCGCGAGTCACCGCGCGGCTCCGGGCAGGAGGGCGTCGGCGTCTCCATGCGCTCGCGAACGAACACCTTCCCGTCCACCTCCTCCACTCGCCAGCACGCGACAGGCGCCAATGCGGGCGCCCGGGTGGCCCGGCCGGTACGCAGGTCGAAACAGGCGTGGTGCCAGGGACAATGGATCGCATCGCCTACGCGCAGGCCCTCGTGAAGCGGGCCGCTGTAGTGACTGCACGTGGCCGCCATGGCGACGAGGCCGGCGCTGGTCCGGGCGAGCATGACGGCCTCACCGTCCACGTGCCCGGGAAAGACCCCGTCGTCGGGAATGGCCGCGGCATCGACACCCTGCGCAAGGTCCGGACCGAGGGTGGCGGAATCGTCGGTCATGGCGGGCTCCGGGCTGGCGTGGCTGGCTACCCGTGAATCTAGAGGCCCCGCCAGGCGCTGACTAGGCGAATCCGGGTGTGCGGGGTGTTGCGCCCGTGGCAACCATGTCCAAGCCGCGCCCCGTAAGGCCATTCAGGAAAATCTACAGTCTTCTCGCACCCGGGGAACGCAGCCTGCACCGGGCCATGGCTAGGTTCGGACTTTCTGCCGGGGCCATGCGATGGATGTCCTGCTCTCAGTGAACGGCCGGCGCGAGTCTCTCTCGCTGGACAACCGCACCACCCTGCTGGACGCGCTGCGGGAGTCGCTGGGCCTTACCGGTACCAAGAAGGGATGCGATCAAGGCCAGTGTGGTGCCTGCACCGTGCTGATCGACGGTCGCCGCGTGCTCTCGTGCCTGGTGCTCGCGGCGACCGTCCGGGGCGAGGTCACCACCATCGAAGGGCTGGCGCGCGGCGGCGAGCTGCATCCCATGCAGCGTGCCTTCCTCGACTGCGACGCATTCCAGTGCGGTTACTGCACACCGGGGCAGATCGTGAGCGCGGTGGCCTGCGTGCTGGAAGGCCACGCGTCGAACGAGGACGACGTCAAGGAATTCATGAGCGGCAACCTGTGCCGCTGCGGCGCGTACCCGCGCATCGTGGAGGCCGTGCTCGGTGCGGCGGACGCGACGCGGAAAGCGGCAGGGGCCTGACGCATGCGTCCCTTCGTACTCGAGCAGGCCGGCACCCTGCAGGACATCCTGCAGCGAGGGCGTTATCCCGGCGACGAGGTGCCATCCGCCACGGCGCCCGTGGAGTTCCTCGCGGGTGGCACCACGGTCCTCGACCTGATGAAGATCGACGTGATGCGACCGGCCCGCCTCGTGCCGCTCGACGCCATCGAGGGACTGCGCGAGATCGACGCCTCCGACGCCGGTCTCACCATCGGCGCCCTCGCGACGATGGCCGACGTGGCCGCGCATGCCGACGTCGCACGCGACTACCCGGCCCTGGCCGAGTCGCTGCTGCTGGCGGCGAGCCCGCAATTGCGCAACATGGCCACGATGGGCGGCAACGTATTGCAACGCACGCGCTGCCCGTACTTCCGCGACGTTCGCTGGCTCGCGTGCAACAAGCGCACCCCCGGCAGCGGTTGCGCCGCGATCGGCGGTAACGACCGGCGCCTCGCCGTATTGGGTACCAGCGAGCACTGCATCGCCAACTATCCAGGCGACCTGGCCATCGCCTTGGTGGCGCTCGACGCCGAACTGGAAACCGTCGATGCCGAAGGCATGACGCGAACCCTTCCCGTCGCGGAACTGCATCGTCTGCCCGGCGACACGCCACATGTGGAAACCTGGCTTCGTCCCGGCGAACTGATCGTACGTTTCCTCGTTCCCGCCAGCGCGCGTGCCCGCCGCTCCGTGTATGTAAAAGTGCGCGACCGGGCATCCTACGATTTCGCGCTGGCCTCGGCAGCCGTGGCCCTCGATCTCGATGACGACGTAACCGTGCGAAGTGTGGGTATCGGCATCGGCGGCATGGCCACACGACCGTGGCGTGCGCGCGACGCCGAACATTGGCTGGAGGGACGACATCTCGACGAAGAGTCCGCCACCAAGGCGGCGCGCCTCGCATTCTCCAAAGCACATGCCGATGGGGACCGCGCGCGCAAACCCGAACTGGGACGCCGCACCCTGGTGCGCGCGCTCCTGCAGGCAGCGGAGCGGCACGGCGCATGAACCTGTCAACGAACGGCCAAGTGCGTATCGACGGGCTGGCGAAGGTTACGGGGGCCGCCCGTTATCCCTCGGACGAGCCCGTCGAGAATGCGGCCTATGCCTATTTGGTGACGAGCCGCATCGCCCGGGGGAAGGTCACCCGTGTCGATACGACGCAAGCCCTCGCCGTCGATGGGGTACGCGACGTGCTGACGCACGAGAACGTGGGATCGGAAGCGACGCCGCCTCCGCCGCAAGGCGCCGGTGGCAGCACCACCACGATGGAGAGCGACCGTGTCTGGCACGACGGCCAGATCGTCGCCATGGTGGTGGCCGACACGTACGGGGCCGCGCGTGAAGCGGCACGAAAGGTGATCGTGGTGTACGACGTCGAAGCACCGTCGGCGAGCTTCGACAGCCCTGGCGCGGGGTACATGCCCCGCCAACCGAGCGAGCACAAGGACGCCGACGTCGGTGACATCGACAGCGGATTCTCCCGCGCCACCGCGACCATCGACGCGTGGTACGAAACGCCGACCCAACACCACAATCCCATCGAATTGTTTACCACCACCTGCGCCTGGGACGGCGACACGCTCACCATCTGGGAGCCGAGCCAGTTCGTGTACGGCCTGCGCGCGTCAGTGGCGAAGCAACTCGGCATCGACCAGGCGCAAGTCAGGGTGTTATCGCGCTTCATCGGCGGCGCGTTCGGCAGCAAGGGTGGCGCCACGGCACGCACGGCGTGGGTCGCGATCGCCGCCCATCGACTTGGCCGTGCGGTGAAACTGGTGCCGACACGCGGCCAGGGCTTCACCATCGTCACTTATCGCGCGCCGACACGACACCACATGCGGCTTGCCGCTGACGCGGACGGGCGCCTGGTCAGCCTATGCCATGAAGGCTGGGAACTCACCAGCCGGCCGAGCGACTACAACGTTTCCGGCACCGAGACCACCGCACGCATGTATGCGTGCCCGAACATCCGCACGCGGGTAAACGTGGTGCACACGGACCGGAACACGCCAGGCTTCATGCGCGCACCGCCCGAGACGCCGTACATGTTCGCGCTGGAGTGCGCCATGGACGAACTTGCAGAGAAGCTGGGCCTCGACCCCATCGAGTTGCGCCGGCGCAACGAACCGACGGCGGACCCGGTGTCGGGGCTTCCCTGGTCCGGTCGGCAGCTCATGGCCTGTTTCGAGCAGGGGGCGCAGCATTTTCGTTGGAACGCGCGCGACCCGCGGCCGGGTTCCATGGGCGACGCGGAATGGGAGCATGGTTTTGGCTGCGCCGCGGCCGCCTACCCCGCGAATATCGCACCCGCCGCGGCGCGCGTGACGCGGCAGTCAGACGGCAGCGTGCGCGTGCAGATCGCAGGGCACGACATCGGCACGGGCGCATACACCGTCGTCGCCATGATCGCCGGCGAGGCGCTCGGCATCGATCCGTCGCGTGTGTCCGTGGAGATGGGCGACACCGACCTGCCACCGGCGGGACTCGCGGCGGGTTCCAGCCACACGGCCACGATCAGCCATGCGGTGCGAAAGGCATGCGACCAGTTGATCCGTAGTGGCTCCATGGAAGCGTATGCGGAGCACACCCCGGCATCGCTGCCCGACGATGCCATGAAGAAGCTTCATTCCGGCCAAATGTCCATCGAACGCGGCCACGGGAGGAAGGACGTGACGTCGTACTCCTTCGGCGCGCAGTTCGTCGAAGTACGCGTGCACCGCCGCACGCGCGAAATTCGCATCGAACGCATGCTCGGCGTCTTCGCCTGCGGACGCATCGTCAACCCGCTCACCGCGTACAGCCAGTTCATGGGCGGCCTGGTCTGGGGCATCGGCGCGGGGCTGCTCGAGAAGACGGACGTCGACGAGCGCGTGGCACGCTACACCAACGACAACCTCTCGGAATACCACATCCCCGTCAACGCCGACGTAGGCCGCGTGGAAGTCATCATGCTCCCCGAAGACGACCAGGCGACGAATGCGCTCGGCATCAAGGGCATCGGCGAGATCGGCATCGTGGGGGTGAACGCGGCGATCGCCAACGCCGTTTACCACGCCACGGGGCGTCGTATTCGGCGGTTGCCGGTGAGGATGGAGGATCTTCTTTCGGAGGATCGGGGAGCCTCGTAACATCGCCCTTATTTTGGGCATTTCTTCCATTGATGACTCGTAACGGTGGCTGATAACGTCCACCGTTTTGTGGCGATCCGGTCGGACCGCCACGCTTTCCACACAAGGAGTCGTCGTGAAGAAGTCCAACATGGTTGCCGTCGCCGCGGCGGTCACCCTGATGATCAGTGGCTGCAGTGTGATGTCGAAGCTGGATGCAACATCAGGGGCCGAGGTCACGCAGGAGACTTTGAAGTCGTTCAAGACAGGGAAGACACGCCGTGAGGACGTGATTGCGGTACTGGGTCATCCGCCGCAAAAGTCGGAAGTACTGGGCAACGAGGTTTGGACTTATCCATATACCCGTATCACGGCGATGCCGTTCGCACCTAATGTCAGTGAAAGTACCGTCTTTGAGTTCGGCAAGAATGGGTTGCTACTCAAAGCGTACAAGTCCGGTGGCGTTCCAGGAAAGAGCGGTAATCCGATGCTTGATGCAGCGGGGATGTAGTAACAGGTACGAGCCTCGGCGCAAGCGGCAAGTGCCGGGCTGCCCCGACACTTGCCACCTCGTTACGTCAGGCGAAGCTCCCAGCAGATAACCGGGCCGTCATCGGGATCTATGTCATTGCCGATACGCCCGAAGCAATTCCGCTCCAGTACCTTCTGCGAGGGGATGTTATCCACGGCGGTATTCGCCGTGATCCGCTCGACGCGCCTGTCCATTCGCGCCCATGCGACCAGCGAAGCGATCGCACCCGTGGCCGCGCCACCGCCCTGCCGGGACGGCGCCACGCCATACCCGATGTGAAGTTCACCATCGGTCGGTACGCGCACCGCGGAACACAACCCCACCACTTCGTCGTTCTCCACCACTAGCCAGGCGGAGGGTTCGAACGAGAGGGCTATCCGGGCTGCAAGGTCGCCCAGCATCTGCAACACCTCCAGAGGAGCGATGACGCTGTCGGGAACGAGTCGGAGGCCGCGTGGAGCACGCGAGCTAAGGAGCGCGGCGAAATCGGCCGCGTTGGCTTGGATGATCATGTGTGTCTCTCATGGGAAGTTGCCCGTGACGGGCATTCGCATCGAGAGGCGAGCTCAGCGTGGCCGGGTTACGGAAGCGTCCGGCACCAGCACGATGTCCCCGCCTTCTCGACCGGCGCGGTCCAGGAAGTGTTTGGCGTGGACAAAGGCGTATCTCCCGTTGGTTGTGGGGAATATAGCAACGTTGATTGTTAAGGCGTACTGCCGGGTCGAACTGCTGATCTGAAGGATTCCTAGGCGCGGCTCGCGAACCGTCTCGAGCTGTCGCACGAGCAGGATTAAGACCCCCGTGCAAAGGCCGAAGATCACCGCGAATGCCCCATGCTCATCTGAGCCTGCTGCATCCGAACCTCTTCCATGACCTGTGCCTGCTGCTGGTCGTTTTGCTGGATCTGGGCAATGGCCTGTTCGGGATAAGGCGGCGCGCTGTCCAGATCGATCCGGGCGGGCCTGGTGAGCGGCCCGGTGCCAATGAACGTGAGTGTGCCCCTGTCCTCGTCCAGTCGGGCTTCGACTAAGTTGTCCGCCGTGATCTGGCTTTCATGACAGGCCGCCGTGAACTGGAGAAGACGATCTTCCGAGGCATCGGGGACCCTACGCTGAAGCTCGTTGTAGAGCTCGTGGTTCGCGCTCTCCGGATGACGTGGATCCTTTCGACCATGCCCGGCTGCCACAGGGTCGGCGTACCTGTTCGTCGACACCTCAGGCATCGCAGCGATGGGCTGCACACGGACCTGCTCACGCGAAGCCTCCTCGAGCATCTCATACGCCTGCATGGCATCAGGCCATCGATCGGAACTGCGTTCCATCGGCAGGTTCAAAGACGCCATGATGGGAACCTCGGCGCGCTTGTCCGGCTCGCCGAGCGACGACTGGACAGCGGACAGGTGCGAGGCGTTCTTGGTTAGTTCGATACCGTCAATACGGCAAAGCCCCTCGGACCGAGCGGCGACTACCAGAGCGGCGCTCAAATTGTCGCTGTACTGGTCAGGCTCTTTCGCATACTGGCGGTCCAGATTGTGCACATACGCCTGCGCCTCTTGGTAAAGACCGTTGTCGGGATGGGCGGGGTCGTCCAGACGAAGCACCGGCATGACGGGAGAGGCTACGGGCTCGGGTGACAGCGTTCGATACGCCGAGAGCGACTCGGTGGATTGCTCCGACCGGAGGTAGGGGGCATCCGGCTGTCCGATGGACCGCAGCTCGGTCTCTATCGCGTGCTGCAAGGTGGCCATGGTGAGCGGACCGGCTATGCCATCGGCAACCAGATCGTATCTGCGCTGGAAGTCTTCGACGGCTAGCACCCGAATCGAATGCTGAAATCTCGCGATGATTTCCCGCTGCAGTTCGACGTTCCCCGAGGGCGCGAATTGTCGAAAGCCTAATTCATCATCTTTATCATCGGCGCCAAAGTCTGGTGCTGGAGGTGCCGGAGCGCCTGATTGCGAAGGATGAAATGGGCATTCGCATAGCTTAGGGCGCCGGTGAACCGACTTCACAGTGACGACTGGCGCGAATCGGCTTGAATGGCGCACTTAACTCGCGGCAGTTGCCGGTGACCTGGCCCACATCCGGCGCACACTTATCACTGGCTGAGGAGCAACAGTCCGGTGTCTTGATCCTGCCTCTGCGCTGGGGGCAGTAAATAACTTGCGCGGCCTGCTCTCACCCGCACTTCGAATACCCACAATTCAAACAAGTCTGGCACCCATCCATCAGCACCAACGCCTGCGTATTGCACTTCACGCAAAGCGTAGCGCCAGGCGGGAAGCCTGAGGCATTCGTGGAGCTCGAGGCACTCTGGCTATCACCGACAGGGTCGGCTCCCACCGAGCTGGAGCTGGCGGGCGTCGAAGCAGCAGGCTTCGCAGCAGCCTTCTCATAAGCCGCGCGCTTCTCAGCAATCAGCTGGCGCGTCGCGTCGCTCATTTCGGGATCGTGGATCAGCCCGATCGACTTCATGTGCTGTTCGATCACGCCGCCGATCTCGGCGACGATGCTGGGCATGTAGATGCCGCCGGCCTTGAAGTAGCCGCCGCGGGGGTCGAAGACGGCCTTGAGCTCTTCGACGATGAAGGTCACGTCGCCACCCTTGCGGAAGACGGCGGACAGGATGCGGGTGAGCGCCACGATCCACTGGAAGTGGTCCATGTTCTTCGAGTTGATGAAGAGCTCGAAGGGACGGCGCTGTTCGTGCGGGGTGCCGGCGTTCAGGACGATGTCGTTGATGGTCACGTACAGCGCGTGCTCGAAGAGCGGCGACTTGATCTTGTACGTGTTGCCGACGAGGGTCTCCGGGCGCTCCAGGCTTTCGTGCATCTGGATGACCTCGGCCACGGGCGCGGTGTCTTTCACCGGCGCGGGGGCGGGGGCCGCTGCGGCCTTGTCCTCGGGCTTAACGACGTTGTAGCCCTTGATCTTCTTTTCGATCTTGATCGCCATGACTCTTCTCTCTTGGATATCCGGCCCGGCGCGGACGCCGGGCCGGATGGGGTACTACTTACTTGCGACGGCCACGGCCGGCGGACTTGCGCGCCGACGTACGGCCGGTCTTGCTGGCAGTGGACCTCTTTGCCGCCTTGGAGGCGGTTTTCTTACCAACCGCCTTGCGGGCGGTCGTCTTGCCGGCGGCCTTGCGGGCCGTCTTCTTCGTAGCAACGCGGCCCGCGGACTTGCGGGTAGCCTTCTTCGCGGCGACGCGACCGGCGCTCTTGCGAGCGACCTTCTTCGCGACGCGGCCGGCACCCTTGCGAGCGCTGGTCTTCTTCGCCGCGCCCTTGCGGGCGACCTTCTTCGCGGCGACCTTGCGGCCAGCCGACTTCTTGACGGCCGACTTGCGCGTCGCCTTCTTTGCAGCCGACTTCTTCGACGCGACCTTCTTGGCCGAAGCCTTCTTCACAGCCGACTTCTTGGCGACGGACTTCTTGGCAGCCGCCTTCTTGCCGGCGACCTTCTTCGTCGCGGCCTTCTTGGCAGCCGTCTTCTTCACGGCAGCCTTCTTGCCGACGGCCTTCTTGGCAGCCGACTTCTTGGCGGTCGCCTTCTTCGCAGTCGCCTTCTTGGCCGAAGCCTTCTTGGCGGCACCCTTCTTGGCGACGGCGGTCTTCGCCGTGCCCTTCTTCGCGGCAGCGGCCTTCTTCGCCGGTGCACGCTTGGCAGCCTTCTTCGCCGCCGGGGCCGCCGGCATGGCCGTGGTCTCGGTCGACTCAGCGGAACCGCTGCTCTGTGCAGCAGCCTTCTTCGGCGCCTTCACCGCGCGCGTGGTGCGCATGGCGGGCTTGCTGGTCTCGTCTTCCACCGGAGCGTTGGCGCCCGGTGCAGGCATCGGGTCGATCACCTTGCGGGCGACAGGCTTGCGCTTGACGACCTTCTTGGCGACCGCCGGCGCCGGGGTCACGTCGGCCGTGGTGGCGTCGGTGTCCGGCGTGGTGTCTGAATCATTGGTATCGGTCGAGGGCAGTTCGCCCTCGATGGTCTCGTTCTCGATCGACATACTTTTTCCCTCTCCGCGGGGTCAGAACTTGCCGTAGTAGCCTTCCTTCAAGGCATCGAAGAGGTTCGCGGCGGTGTGCATTTCACCGTCGTACTCGACCTCGTCGTTACCCTTCAGTTCGACAACGCTACCGTCTTCCAATTCGAAGCGATAGAGGGTGTTCTCGAGATCGGTTTCCTTGACCAGCACACCCTGGAACGCGGCCGGGTTGAAACGGAAGGTGGTGCACCCCTTCAGACCCTGCTTGTACGCGTAGAAATAGATGTCCTTGAAGTCTTCGTACGGGTAGTCCGTGGGGACGTTGGCTGTCTTGGAGATGGAGGAGTCGATCCACTTCTGCGACGCGGCCTGGATGTCCACGTGCTCCTTCGGGCTGATGTCGTCGGCCGAGACGAAGTACTCCGGCAGGCGGGTCTTCGGGTCGTCGGAGAACGGCAGGGCGTCGCCGTTGATGAGGGCGCGGTAGGCCAGCAGCTCGTAGCTGAAGACCTCGACCTTCTCCTTCGACTTCTTGCCCTCGCGGATCACGTTGCGCGAGTAGTGGTGCGCGAAGCTGGGCTCGATGCCGTTGGAGGCATTGTTGGCCAGGCTCAGTGAAATGGTGCCGGTGGGCGCGATGGACGAGTGGTGGGTGAAGCGCGCGCCGGTCTCGGCCAGGGCGGCGACCAGGTTCGGGGCCACCTCGGCCACGCGCTGCATGTAGCGCGAGTACTTGGCGTGCAGCACGCTGCCCTTGATGGCCTGGCCGACCTTCCAGCCGTCCTTCACCATCTCCGGGCGCTTGCGCAGCATGTCGCCGGTGACTTCGTACTCACGCGACAGGACGGGCGCCGGGCCCTTTTCCTTGGCGAGCTCGAGGGCCACTTCCCAGCCGGCCACGGCCATCTCGCGGGACACTTCCTCGGTGAAGGCCACGGCTTCGGCGGCGCCGTAGCGCATCTTCAGCATGGTGAGGGTGGAACCCAGGCCGAGGAAGCCCATGCCGTGGCGACGCTTGGAGAGGATCTCCTCGCGCTGCTGCGGCAGCGGCAGGCCGTTGATCTCCACGACGTTGTCGAGCATGCGGGTGAACACGCGCACCACTTCGCGGTACTCGTCCCACTCGAAGCGGGCCTTCGGGCCGAACGGGTCGCGCACGAAGGTGGTGAGGTTCACCGAGCCCAGCAGGCACGAGCCATACGGCGGCAGGGGCTGCTCGCCGCAGGGGTTGGTGGCGCGGATGTGCTCGCACCACCAGTTGTTGTTCATCTCGTTGACGCGGTCGATGAGGATGAAACCGGGCTCGGCGTAGTCATACGTCGAGACCATGATCATGTCCCACAGGTGGCGGGCGCGGATGTGGCCGTAGATCTTGCAGGCCACCAGGCCGTCTTCGCGGGTGACGTAATTTTCCCGCGTGGGCCACTCGCGCCAGACGACCTTGGAAGCGTCGGTCAGGTCGATCTCGCCCTGTTCCTTAACGTGGATCGGGAAGACGGTCGGCCAGTCCTCGTCGTTTTCCACGGCGTCCATGAAGCCGTCGGTGATCAGCAGCGACAGGTTGAACTGGCGCAGGCGGCCGTCCTCGCGCTTGGCGCGGATGAATTCCTTGGCGTCCGGATGCGCGATGTCGAAGGTGCCCATCTGCGCGCCGCGGCGACCGCCGGCGGACGAGACGGTGAAGCACATCTTGTCGTAGATATCCATGAACGACAGCGGGCCCGACGTGTGGGCGCCGGCGCCGGACACGTACGCGCCGCGCGGGCGCAGCGTCGAGAACTCGTAGCCGATGCCGCAGCCGGCCTTCAGCGTGAGGCCCGCCTCGTGCACCTTCTCGAGGATGTCGTCCATCGAGTCGTGGATGGTGCCCGACACGGTGCAGTTGATCGTGGAGGTGGCGGGCTTGTGTTCCAGCGCGCCGGCGTTGGACGTGATGCGGCCGGCGGGGATCGCACCGCGGCGCAGGGCCCAGAGGAAACGCTCGAACCAGTGGCTGCGCAGCTCGTCGGTGGCTTCCACGTCGGAGAGCGCGCGCGCCACGCGCTTGTAGGTCTCGTCGACGGAGCCGTCCACGGGCTCGCCCGTCTTGGCCTTCAGACGGTACTTCTTGTCCCAGATGTCATACGAGGCGGGCTGAAGCGGAATGGCCGCGGTCTCAAGCCCCATGGCTTGCGCACGTGCAGTGCTCATGTGTGTGTCGTCCTCGAGTCTTGGCCTTTGTCGGGCCTTTCTTATGTGGCTTTGCGTCGGCGCAACACCGTCGACGGTCCCTCCCCCCGGAGACACCTGTCGACCATCCTTGGGCTTCCTCCGTCGGGCTCCGAAAAAAGCCTTTGCCGACGATGGTTTGAAGCTTGAACCTGACTATCCGCAGCACCAGCACTTGGTAAGTAGCGAACGACGGAACACAAGATGTTGTGGTTGCGGCCGAAGTGAACCTTAAACCGGCAAGGGGTCGATGTAAAGTATCCGCGACGTGCGTCTCAAGGACTGAAACCCGCGCGGCGGGTTGTTGTCGAAGCGCCGATCCATGTGCCCGGAGCACACCAGCCAAGGAGTTTTCCCATGCCTGCCAAGCGTTACCGGCAAACCACCGTTCTCAGCCTCGGGGCTGCCCTCGCCATGGCCCTGGCATCGCCCGCCTTCGCGTCCCTTCCCCCGGCCGTCGACGGTCAGCCGATGCCTTCGCTGGCGCCGATGCTCGCGAAGGTGACGCCGGCGGTGGTGAACATCTCGACGAAGACGCACGTCCGCGTGCGCGACCCGTATTTCGACGACCCACTGTTCCGCCAGCTGTTCGGCGGCGGTGGCATGCCGCGCGAGCGCGTGGAGCAGAGCCTGGGCTCGGGCGTGGTGATCGATGCGGCCAAGGGCTACGTGCTCACCAACAACCATGTCGTCGGGGGCGCGGACGATATCACCGTCACCTTGCAGGACGGCCGCGACCTGAAGGCGAAGCTGATCGGCAGCGATCCGGACACCGATGTGGCGGTGCTGCAGATCCCGGCCGAGCGTTTGCAGGCGCTGCCGATCGCCGATTCATCGCAGCTGCGCGTGGGCGACTTCGTGGTGGCCGTGGGCGATCCGTTCGGGCTGGGGCAGACGGCGACGTCCGGCATGGTGTCGGCACTCGGTCGTTCCGGCCTGGGTAAGGGCATCCAGAACTTCATCCAGACCGACGCCTCGATCAACCCCGGCAACTCCGGCGGCGCACTGGTGAACCTGCGCGGCGAGCTGGTGGGCATCAACTCGATGATCTTCACGCCCTCGGGCGGCAACGTGGGCATCGGCTTCGCCATACCCACCGACCTCGCGACGGGCGTGATGAAGCAACTGCTCGCCTACGGCAAGGTCCGCCGCGGCAACCTCGGCGTGGAGGTGCAGGACATCACGCCGCGCATCGCGAAGGCGCTGGGACTGAAGGACACCAACGGCGCGGTGGTGACACGGATCAACGAGGATTCCCCGGCGGAAGGCGCGGGCTTGCAGCCGGGCGACGTGCTGATTGCCGTGAACGGCAAGCCGGTGCGCGCGGCGCAGGACCTGCGCAATGCCGAGGGGCTGCTGCCGCTCGGGGCGAAGGTGAAGCTCACGGTGCGGCGCGACGGCGCGGCGCGGGATGTCGAGGCGACGGTGGCCGCGGAGAAGCTGGCGACGCTGGATGGCGCGAAGGTGGACCGGCGGTTGGCGGGCGTCACCTTGAGCGACCTGTCGCCGGAGCAGAAGGCACAGGGGCTTTACGGCGTGGTGCTGAATGGGGTGAAGCGCGGTTCCGCGGCGGCGTCCGCGGGGCTGGCGGATGGCGATATCGTCGTGGCGATCGCGCAGCGGCGAATCACCGGAGTGAAGAGCCTGCCGACCACCGGCTCGCTGGGCGGGCGGCAGCTGCTGCTCACGGTGGTCCGAGACGACGCGGTGTATTACGCGGTGCTGTGACCCCCATCGCCGCCCCTACAGCCTACGTTCCGTTTCCCGACGGCAGGATGCTGAATGATGTCAATGCTGCGCGCGGCGGCGGGATGCCCCACAATTGCGGCTTGCTTGCCTATTAGCCCCGTCCCGAGGTCCCAGCCGTCCATGTCTCTTCGTTTCGCGCGACTGTTCACCGCCACGCTGATCGGCCTTAGTGCCTCCGCCACCGTCCTCGCCGCCGGCCCGCAGCTCGTCTGGCGCGGCGACATCACGACCGCGCGCGGCGTGGTCACCGACGTTGCCAAGGCCTGGGAAAAGGCCGGCAAGGGCAAGATCGAACTGCAGCCGTTCAATACGGCGTCCGGCATCGACGCCGTCGTGAAGGGCACCGCCGACCTCGCCGGTTCGGCCCGCCCCGCGGTCGGTGCCGCCGAGCAGTCGCTCACCTTCACGCCGGTGGCATGGGACGCCCTGGTGATGGTCACCTACCCGTCCAATCCGGTCAGCAACATCACGCTGAAGCAGCTCCATGAGATCTACATGGGGCACATCACCAACTGGAAGGAACTCGGCGGCAACGATGCCCCGATCAATCTCTACGCGGTGGCCAGCCCGGCCGACGGCGTGGAATACAGCATGCGTCGCCTGCTCTTCGGACGCGGCAACCAGCCGGTGGCCGCGCCGCGCCTGTACGTCAACGTGGCGAAGCTCGAAGAGGGCGTCACCCTCGACAAGCAGGGCCTGGGCGCCAGCACGCTCGCCGGTGCATCGGCGAACAAGAAGGTGAAGATCCTTTCCATCGATGGCGTCGCGCCGTCGATGTCCACGGTCGGCAGCGGCGCCTACCCGCTGTACACCGAGCTCTACCTGGTCACCAACGACAGCGGCCCGAAGGCGGCCGAGGTGAAGGATTTCATTTCCTTCGTCACCTCCAGCCAGGGCAGTTCGCTGCTCCGTTCGCACAGCCTCGTGCCGTACGCCGACGGTGCCGCGCTGGCCTCGAAGGATGCCGCGCGTCGCGCCGCCATCGCGTCCACGGTGGGCACGCGTGCCAATGTCGGCCAGCCGATGACCACGCCGACCGCCGTCGCCGCCGCGCCGAAGCCGGTCGACACCGCGAAGGAAACCGCGCTCGCCAAGGCCCAGGTCGCCGGCAAGGGCGCCAAGGCCGCGAAGACCACCAAGGGCTCCGTCGCCGCTACCACCGCCGAGCCGTCGCAGTTCGCGCGCGTGGTCGCCAGCGTCAGCACCACGGCGCACATGGGCTTCGCGGGCGTGCGCTCGGAAGCCTTCACCGTGTCGGATAACGCGAAGATCGGCGGCCGTTTCGCCAAGGTGCGCGCCGATGCCGTCACCGTGCGTGGAAAGGTCGTCGCCAAGGCCGCCAGCAAGCCCGCCGATGCGTCGGAGAAGTCGACCGCCATCGCCACGCCGAAGGTCGCGGAAGCCAAGCCGGCCGCCAAGCCGGCGAGGGCCGCCGAGAAGCCGGCCGCCACGCGTACCTACAAGGTGGCGGCGGGCGACACGCTCTACTCCATCGCGAAGAAGAACGCGGTCGACGTCAACAAGCTGCGCGCCATGAATGGCCTGAAGGACAACAACGTCCGGCTCGGCCAGGTGCTCAAAGTCAGCGCGCGCTGAGCCGTGACGGTTCGCGCAGTCTCCCTCGATCTCGACGACACCCTCTGGCCGGTGCTCCCGGCCCTGATCGAGGCCGAGCACTGCGTGAACCGCTGGCTCCGGCAACACCATCCCGATGTAGCGGACGCATGGCCCATCGAGGCCATGCGCGAGCTGCGCGAGAAGATCGCGCAGGAAAACACCCACCTCTCGCACGACTTCAGCGCGCAACGGCGCCTGACCATCCGCCATGCCTTCGCCGCCTGCGGCATCGACGACGCGCCGGTGGACGAGCTGTGGCGCATCTATTTCGCGGCGCGCAACGCCGTGGAGCTCTACCCGGACACCCTGCCCGCGCTCGAGCGCATCGCCGCTCGCGTGCCGCTGGTCAGCATCTCCAACGGCAATGCCGACCTGGAAGTGATCGGCCTCCACCACCTCTTCCACACGCGCCTCAACGCCAGCGGCGTGGGCGTGGCGAAGCCGGACCCGCAGATCTTCCTCGCCGCCGCCGAGGCCCTGGACCTCGCGCCCGCCGACATCCTCCACGTGGGCGACGATCCGCTGCTCGACGTGGTGGGCGCGCGCAAGGCCGGAATGAAGACGGCGTGGCTCAACCGCACGGGCGAGCGCTGGTCGCACGGCCCCGCGCCGGACTACGAATTCCCCGACATGACCCACCTTGCCGACTGGATTGACGCGTCAGTCGCAGAGGGCAGCTAGAATGGTGGTTCACCGATAGCAAGAACCCTTTGACGCGGTCGCCTGCGACCGCGAGGCACGGGAGGCCTGATGTCACCGCTGATCGATCGCAAATCCGGAAAACGCGCCGTCCCCATCGAAACCGTCGATGCAGGCAGCATGGCTGCCACCGAGGCGCGCCTGGATGCGGCGCAGCGCCAGTGGCTGGCCTCCACCGGGTTCCGGCCGAAACCGGGCGCACTGGCGGTATTGCCGGGTTCGTCGGGCGAGATCGCACTCGTGCTCGTCGGCGTCGATCGACACAACCCGACGGCTGCGCTGGGCGGCCTTCCGTACCGGCTGCCGGAAGGCATCTACGAACTCTCGTCGGAAGGCGTTTTCGAGGATCGCGAGCTCGCGGTGCTCGGCTGGGCCCTGGGCGCGTACCGCTTCGACCGTTATCGCTCGCGCGAGCGCAAGCCGGCGCAGCTCGTCGTGACCCCCGCCCTGCTTCGTTCCCTGCAGCCGATCGTCGACGCCACGACCGAAGTGCGCGACTTGGTGAACACGCCCACGGAAGACATGGGTCCCGAGCAGCTCTCGCAAGCCATCCGTGCCCACGCCGACCTGCACAAGGCCACGGTGCGTGAGTGGGTGGGCGACGAGCTGCTGGAAGGCAACTTCCCCACCATCCACGCCGTGGGCCGCGCCAGCCATCGACCGCCGCGCCTCATCGAACTGACCTGGGGCAAGAACTCGAACCCGAAACTGGTGATCGTCGGCAAGGGCGTGTGCTTCGACACCGGCGGCCTCGACATCAAGCCGGCCGACGGCATGCGCTGGATGAAGAAGGACATGGGCGGCGCGGCGCATGCGATCGCGCTGGCCGGCCTCGTCATGAAGGCGAAACTCCCGGTGCGGCTGACGCTGCTGGTGCCGGCCGTGGAGAACGCCATCGCCGGCAACGCCATGCGTCCCGGCGAAGTAATTCGGACGCGTGCGGGCCACACGGTGGAGGTGGATAACACCGATGCCGAAGGTCGCCTTGTGCTGTGTGATGCACTCGCCCTGGCCGTCGAGCAGGTGCCCGACCTGATCGTGGACTTCGCCACCCTCACCGGTGCCGCCCGCGTGGCGCTCGGCCCGGAGCTGCCGGCGCTGTTCACCAACCGTGACCAGCTCGCCGACCACGTCATCGGCTCCGCGGAACTGGTGCACGACCCCCTGTGGCGCCTGCCGCTGTGGCGCCCGTACCGCCGCATGCTGGAGTCGTACGTGGCGGACTTCGCCAACGCGGGCCCGTCACGCCATGCCGGTGCGATCACCGCCGCGCTGTACCTCGAACGCTTCGTCCCCGACAACCAGAACTGGATGCACATGGACACCTACGCGTGGAACGACGGCGACCGCCCCGGGCACCCCCGCGGTGGCGAAGCCCAAGGCCTCCGCGCCTTCTTCCGCTTCCTGTCGGAACGCTATTCCTGAAATCCGGGTAAGACCTGCTCCGTTCGGTAGCAGCCTGCTCGACAGTATCCATAGGTGGGGCCTGCCAGAAGCCTGCTCGGTGGGAGCCGACCCTGTCGGCGATGGAGGCCCTCAGTCCGCAGCGTCACCGCCAGGATCATCGGTGCCCTGCTCCCGCTTCGCCTTCCAAGCCACCACCGAGCGCAGGTTCCGCTCCAACTCCGCAATCGTCAGCGGAAAATAATTCTCGTCACTGTCGGTCACCTGCCAACTCGACATGCGCTTCTCGGTGACAGCCACGCCGCTCGCATTCAACGCGTCGCGAACATCGGTCGGATCCAGGTCGGTCGCCTGGAGAATCAACTGCCACAGCCAGTTCATCCGCTGCGGATCGACGCCGCGAGTCATGGGCGGGCGCGTGTAAGGCCGGGTCGGCGCGTCGAAGTCGGTCATGGTTTACTCCCTGCGTGCACGTAAGGCCAAGTATGGCATCGGCCTCCTCCATGGCTATCGGCACGTACCCCGGATTTCCTCAGCCCCGCCCTCCCGTGCTGTAGCCAGCGCAGCAAGTTGCTTGCGCCCGGTTTAACGTGGGCTCGGATAGCCTTGCCGCATCCCCCGTTACATGGAGTTCGTGATGCGCCAGCCCCTCACCCCAGCGCTTCTTCTCGTCCTCGCACTGTCGACCTTCGCGCTGCCGGCATCCGCCGACGATGCCCCGAAAGTCGAAGCGCTCGGCGCCCGACTCGAGCACTTCGAGTACCCCTACCCCGTCACCCTGTTCCCCGTGAAAAACCAGGGCCAATCCCTGCAGATGGCCTACATGGACCTGAAGCCGGAGCACGCCAACGGCCGCACGGCGGTGCTGCTGCACGGCAAGAATTTCTGCGGTCCCTACTGGGCGGCCACGGCGGAACACCTGCGCGCCGAAGGCTACCGCGTGGTGATTCCCGACCAGATCGGCTTCTGCAAATCGTCCAAGCCGCACACGTTCCAGTACAGCTTCCAGCAGCTCGCCGCCAACACGCACGACCTTCTGGCGAGCCTCGGCGTCGACAAGGTCACCGTCATCGCGCATTCGATGGGCGGCATGGTGGGTTCGCGCTACGCGCTGATGTATCCGCAGGGTGTGGAAAAGCTCGTACTGGTGAACCCTATCGGCCTGGAAGATTGGAAGGCCAAGGGCGTGCCCTGGCAGAGCGTCGACGCGTGGTATGCGCGCGAACTGAAGACCTCGTACGCCGGCATCAAACGCTACCAGCTGGCGCACTACTACGACGGCAAGTGGAAGCCCGACTACGACCGCTGGGCGCTGATGCAAGCCGGCCAGTACGAAGGCGACGGCAAGGAGACCTCGGCATGGGCCGGCGCGCTCACCTACGACATGGTGATGACGCAGCCGGTGGTCTACGAGTTCCCGCTCATCAAGGTGCCGACGGTGCTGATCATCGGGCAACGCGACACGACGGCCCTCGCCGAAGGCGCACCTCCCGACGTTGCAGCGAAGCTCGGCGATTATCCGGCGCTGGGCAAGGAAGCCGCTGCGCGCATTCCCGGCGCGAAGCTGATCCCGTTGGAGGGCCTGGCGCACTCGCCGATGATCGAGGCGCCCGAGCGTTTCTATAAGGCGCTGGACGAGGCGCTCAAGTAAGTCATCCCGGTTCTCCGCGAGCGCAGGACCTCACTGCGTAAACGTAATCTCTCGCTGCACCGGGCGGATCACATAGCCGACGGGGAGCCAGTTCAGGCTCCCCGGACCGCCGGGCGCCAGTGAAACGGTCTCGAAGAGCACCGCCCGCGTGTAATGCGAGACGAAGATCACGTTGAGGTAATCGCCGGCGGGCAGGCCGACAGGGTCGCGCACGCGCGTCACCTCGAACCATTCGCGGCCGACGAGCTGCCCGCGATCGAGGCGGATCTTGCGCAGGTAGCGCACCCATTCCGCGCGCGGAACCATCTTCTGCATCATCGCGCCGGCTTCGAGCCACATGGCGTCCGCGCGTCGACCGTCCGACATGCGAACCCAATGGGTGGCGCAACTCACGGCGTTATCCAGCGAGTTCGGCTGCGGGCCGAGCCGCGGGGCGTTGCTGATGCTCAACAGCGAGCCGAGCGCGTTCGTTCCGGGAACGCCGGTCGGGGCCAACTTTCGTACGTTTGCAGGCACCGTGGACATGGTCCCTCCTCCGTCATGGGGACGGACCCCAGCTTCCGGCTCCCGGCACCCGGTGCCAAGTCGGCCGGAAGGGATAAGCGGCTTGGCCGGGGCTAACGGCGATCAGCGCCGCCCGAAGGCGAGGACTTCAGAGGTGTAAGTCTCTACAACGAGGCTGAAAGGCCGGTTCGCCCCGGTATAAAGCACCGCCCGGTGGCGCAGCACCTCGTGCGGGATCGCCAGCGGCCCCTTGTGCGGCGGCGGCAGCGGCGCGTCCATTTCCCAGCCGACCGGCAGGGGCGACCAGAGCAGGTCGGCGCTGAGGGTCTGGCGGCGGAAATGCAGGGCCTGCACGACCTTGCCGAACGGCTGGTCCGTGCTGTCGAGGATCCGGTTCATTTCCGGTGTGAGACGCGACGGGACGTACCAGTTATCCGCTTCGGACAGAACGTGCGTCCCGCAGGCGAGCTGCACGCGACGGTAGCGCACCGGCTCGTCGGCACCGATCCCCAGCGTGGCGCGCTCCGCTTCCGGCAACGGCTTGTCCTGCCCCTTCACGCGGCGAGCGAGGATCTTCGCCTCCGGCGCCAGCGCGTGGCCGCCACACCAGCGTTCCAGCGTCAGCGTGGCACTCGGGTGGCTGAGCAAATCGGCATTGAGCGATTGCAGTAGCGCCAGCGCCTGCGTGCGCGACGCCACGTCGTCACTCCACGGCTCGCGCGCCTGCGCGGTGGCCGCGAGTACCGCGAACGACGTCGCGGCGATGATCGTACGGCTGTTCATTCAGAGGCCCTTCGCGGCCTGGGCCACGGCACGGAACAGTGCGCGACCCTTGTTCATGGTTTCTTCCCACTCGGCCGCGGGATCGGAGTCGTAAACGACGCCGCCGCCGGCCTGCACGTGGAGGCGGCCGTCCTGGATGACGGCCGTGCGAATGGCGATCGCGGTGTCCGCGTCGCCCCACCAGCCGAGCCAGCCGATCGCGCCCGCGTAGATGTTGCGCTTGAACGGCTCCAGCTCCTGGATGATCTCCAGCGCGCGGATCTTCGGCGCGCCACTGACCGTGCCGGCGGGGAACGTGGCCTTGATCACGTCCATGTAGGACAGGTCGCCGCGGATATCGCCTTCCACCTGCGACACGATGTGCATCACGTGCGAGTAGCGCTCTACGACGAACGATTCCGCGAGTTCGACCGTGCCCGTCTGGCTGACGCGGCCCACGTCGTTGCGGCCGAGGTCGATCAGCATGAGGTGCTCGGCACGCTCCTTCGGATCGGCCAGCAACTCGGTTTCGAGCGCGACGTCTTCCGCCTCGTCCTTGCCGCGCCGGCGCGTGCCGGCGATCGGGCGCAGTACCACGCGGCCGTTCTTCAGGCGCACGAGGATCTCTGGCGAGGAGCCGACGATCTGCGTGGGGCCGATGTCGATGAAGAACATGTACGGCGAGGGATTCGTCGCGCGCAGCGCGCGGTACACGTCCACCGGCCGCGCGTTGAAACCGATGCTGAGGCGCTGCGACGGCACGACCTGGAAGATGTCGCCGGCGCGGATGTATTCCTGCGCCTTGCGGACCATCGCCTCGTATTCCTCGCGGGTGAACGAGGACTTGAAGTCCGATTCGTCGAGTGCCTCGGGCCGCAGCAACTGCGGATACGACACGCCGCCCTGGCGCAGGCGGAAGGCCAGTGTGTCGAGGCGGCGCGAGGCCTCCGCGTACGCCTGTGGTCGCGACGGATCGGCGTGGACGATGAGGTAGAGCCGCCCCTTGAGGTTGTCGAACACGGCCACTTCGTCGGCCAGCATCAGCAGTACGTCGGGCGTGCCGAGCTCGTCCTTCTTGTCCCACTGCGCGAGGCGCTGCTCGATGTAGCCGATGGTCTCGAAACCGAAGTAACCGACGAGCCCGCCGGTGAAGTCGGGAAGACCGGGCAGCTTCGGCACGTCGTACTGCTTGCGCAGCGTTTCGATCTCGGCGAGCGGGTCGTCGAGGTGGCGCCGTTCGACGACCTCGCCGCTCTCCTCCACTTCCAGCTCGTGCCCCCGCAGGCGGTACACGCGGCGGGCCGGCAGGCCGATGATCGAATGGCGCCCCCAGGTCGCCCCGCCCTCGACCGACTCGAACAGGAAGGTGTACGGGCCATCGGCCAGCTTGAGGTACACGGACAGCGGCGTGTCGAGGTCCGAAAAGACCTCGCGCACCAGCGGGATGCGCGTGTGACCCTGCGCGGCGTAAGCGTCGAACTGTTCGCGGGTGATCATGGGGCGAGGGGATGTTGGGGTGATCGTCGATTGTAGGGGATGTTGGCCGGGACGATCTCGCAAGTTCTGTCGATGGGGCCGCCTCAGGCCAACCGCTGGCGCGGCAGCCCCTTGAGGTGCAGGGTGAAGGCCACGCCGTCGTCGAGGTTGCGGGCGCTGGCGCTGCCCTGGTGGCGTTCGGCGACGAGGCGCACGACGTAGAGGCCGAGGCCCAGGTGGGGCGCGTCGCCGGGCGTCGCCTTGTCGCGGAGGCTGACCAGCGAGTCGAACAAGCGGCCCTGCATCGCGGCCGGGAGCGGCGGCCCCTGGTTGGCCAGCTCGATGTCCGCGCCCTCGGCGGTGGGCCGGAGCGCGATGCGCATCCATCCATCCGGCGGCGTAAACGACAGCGCGTTGTCGAACAACTTGTCCAGCGCCTGCGCGATGAGCTCCGGCGATACGTGCATGAACACCGGCGTGGACGGCAACTCGGCGTCGAGGCGACGGTCCCCTGCCAGCGCCCGGTAACCTTCCGCACAGCCGCGCACGATGTCGGCGAGGTTCACGTCCTCGGCCTCTGCGGAGGCGATGGCGCGCTCCATGCGACTCGCCTCGCTCATGGCACGTACGAGGGCGCCGAGCCTGGCGACACCGTCCCGGGCGCGCGCAAGGTAAGGCTCGGCTTCCGCAGGCAGTCCCGCGTGGTCGAGGTTGTCCAGCGACGACTTGACGATCGCCAGCGGCGTGTTGAGCTCGTGCGAGAGCTTCGATGCCAGCGTGCGCAGGTAGTCGGTATAGCCACCGATGACGTCGAACAGGCGCTCGAAGCTGCGCGCGAGGTCGCCGAGTTCGTCGGCGGCGTCGGTGAGCGGGAACGGACCGTCGAGTTTCCCGTCGTTGGCCTGCGCACGCTCCGCGGCGTTGCGCAGGCGGCGCAGGCGAAACGTGAGTCGCGTGGCGAACAGCAACAGCACGCCGCCCGCGACGAGCAGCACGGCGAAGCTCGTGAGCAACAGGCCGAACAGCGCACGGTTCGCCAGCAGCGGGACCGCGCGACTCGGCTGTTCCAGCAACACCACGCCATGCAACTTGCCGCGCATCTGCACCGGCATCGCCACCGCGAGCACCACGCTCCCGCGCGACTCGCCCGCGCGCCACGCCGTGGCCGGCTTGCCCTGGAGGGCCGCGCGCACTTCCGGCAGCTCGATGCGTGGCGCGTCTTCCGCCCAGGCGCTTTCGGCGGCGAACCGCGTTGCCAGGAGCGATCGATAAACCAGCGACGCGAACCAGCCCGGACGTTCCGACGCCGGGAGGTCCGGCAGGTCAAGCCTCCCGCTCTGCGCGACGAGCCACGCCTCGGGCGAAAGCATCCGCACGCGCACGCCGTCCGGCGCGAGGCGCGCCAGTTCCTGCGAGAGCGACGCGGAGAACTCGATCAGCGGCCGGTTCTCGGCGCTGAGCGGTTCGTTGTCGCCCGCGGCGGCGATGTGCACGCCAAGCCCGAAGCGATCCAGCCGCAACCCGCGAGGCAGGCGAAACTCGGCGCGGAAACCGCCGCCATCTTCCTGCCACTGTGCATTGATGCGATCGGGAAGCACGCCGGCTTCCGCATCGAGCGCGATGGCCGTGGTGGGGCCGGGCGCGGCACTGGCGAGCACGTAGCGCTGCGCATCCTCGCCGCTCGCGATGGAAACGATAAGGTGGTCGGCGCTGAGCACGAGCCGGTCGCCCGCGTCCGCGCGATGACGCTGCGGTGCGCGCACTTCGACGCTGAAGTACAGCCAGTGGTCGTCTTCCGCGAGCATCACCTTGGCGTTGTTGCCGAAGGACTGCGCCCACGGGCTGAGCGACGCCCAGTCGTCGCCGTAACCGTCGATCGTGATCGGCACCGGCGTGCGCTGCACGTACCAGGCAGGCCCCGCCGGCGGCAACGGCGCGTCGACCACGACGAGGCTGCGTGCCATCGCCCGCGCGGAAGCCACCAGTGCCTGCGCCTGGCCCTCGCGCAACAGCGTCTCCATCTGTCGCACGTAAAGCCACCCGGCGACAGGAAGCGCCAGGGTGCAAAGGGCGACGAGGAGGAGTTTCTGGCGGAGGGTCATGGGCTGTCGCGGCGTGCTCTCGCCGCTATAGCGGCGAGGCTGTTCAAGGCGTCCAGCGGTAGCCCACCCCGTGCACCGTTTCGATCGCATCGAAGTCCGGCGCCAGCGCCACGAACTTCTTGCGGATGCGCTTGATGTGCGAGGTGATGGTCGCGTCGTCCACCACCAGCTCGGCTTCGCGCATGAGCTGGTCGCGATTCTTCACGTGGCCGGGAAAACGCACCAGCGTGTGCACCATCCAGAATTCCGTGACGGTAAGCGGGATCTCGATGCCGTTCCACTGCACGCGCATGCGCTCGGATTCCAGCTTCAGCGGCCCGTGCTCGATCACCGTCTCGCTCGCGGCAGGGGTCTTCAGCGACTCGATGCGGCGGAACAGCGCCGCGATGCGCGCGGCGAGCTGGTGCAGGCTGGTGTCCTTGGACAAGTAATCGTCGGCGCCGAGGCGCAGGCCCGAGATCACGTCGAAATCGGAATCGCGCGCCGTGAGGAAGATGATCGGCAGCGTCGCCGACTTGGCACGCAGTTCGCGGCAGAGGTCGAAGCCGCCTTCGGGCTCGTCGCCCAGGCCGATGTCGATGATCACCAGCTCCGGCAGGCGCATGGCGAACGCCATGGAGGCGTCGCCGCGAGAGCCATAGCCCCGCGTTTCATAACCGAAACGATTCAGCGCCTCCACGTAGTTGGCGCGGATGAGGGGTTCGTCTTCGACGATGGCGATACTGCGGGCCATGGGCATTCCATGAGAGGGATCGGCGTGCGCAGCGTGCTATGCGCCCGCCCCCGCCGCAAGACCCGGGCAACGATTGCCCGCGTTTCGCCTTCCTTAACGCCGTCCGCACGCCCTGGATCGACACCCCCGGCCGTGCACGAAGCCTTTGCCCTTCCTTTGCCATAAACGATCCGCGGATTGCCTCGAACAAGGCGCTCCGTCCGCCGCGTGCGGCATTCCAATGTGCATGACGGCGCGCCATCCGGCGCCGGAGGAGAAACCATGAAGACCAAACCCGACGCCGACAACACCGAACTGGAACGCGACTTCGAGCCGCTGCGCGTGGCGCTCGCCCTGGGCGCGCTGCTCCTGGGCCTGCTGTTCGGCATGCACTGACGGGAGAACGCCATGGATCTCTTCGACGACTTCGTGGAACCGGCCATGGAAGGCCTTGGCGCGGCCGGCGCGCAGGGAAGCGCGCCGGTCGCCGGGCCGGTGGAACCCGACCCGAACTGGCAACCCGTTTAACCGTTTCCCCTGAGCTCTCCCCCCCGGGAGCCTCCTTCACTCCCCCATCCGCATGGACGGGGGAGCTTTTTCCGTACCTTATCGCGGAGCCGCGACCTGCGACGCCACCTGCCCGATCGGCACGAGGTCCGTCTGCACTTCGCCCACGGTGACCGTACCGGCCATGCCGCGGAAGAAGTCGTCGCCGGCGCGCGCCAGCAAGCGGTTCATGCTGAAACTCGACCCGCCACCCACGCGGTTGGCATCCCCGTCGGCTCCGAACTGACCGGCGGAATCGCCATTGGGCGGCGACAAGCCGGCGATGAAGACGGAGCCACCCACGGCGGTCGCGGCATCGATCATGCGTGTCTCGGCGAGGTAACGCCGGTGCGCACGGCGCCCTGCGACGGAGTCGGCGTACTGGTTGCGCAAGTCTCGCCAGTACGCGTCGGCCTGGGAGCGCTCCTCTGCCGAACTACCGAGATAGGCTTGGGTGAAGGCGCTTTCGAAACGTGGCTCGTGCCGTTCCGCGGCGAGCGCCAGCCAGGCGATGCCGAGGGGACGGTTCACCGGACCGCGCTCCCCGTTGATGTACATGAGCCCCAGGACATATTGCGCGGGTTTGCTCGCCCAGTAGGCGGCATCCCGCAAGCGCTCCGCGGCAAGTCCATCGTGGCCCTGGCCGTAGTCGCGCACTGCCGCGCAGAAGTAGTAGTCGCCAGGGAGAAGGCGTTCGAGACCGGTCGCGCAGGAGCGCACCGTGCTCTTGATCACCTCTCGCGGATTTGAGGGCACCTGATCGCGCGCGGCGACGGCGGTCGAGACACAGAACAAGCCGAAAACGAGGATCCTGGCAAACCGCATATGTCGCTCCTTGTAAGCCGCATCGCCCGCCGAAGCGAGCGATGCGGGTGCGTGACATCAGTTCGACGTGCGCGACGCTACTTCATTGATCGGAACGAGTTCCGCGTCACCCACGAACACGTGGCTGTTGTAACCGTAGAAATACATCGCCTTCTGGGTCTGCAGCATGCGACCCAACGAGAAGCCGCTCTGCAGCGGCGCACCACCGGGTATACCCGCGTAGCCGTACGGAAGCGTCACGCCGTCGATGAAGACGCTGCCGCCGAAATTCACGGCCCACGCGATCTGCTGGTACTCGCGGTCGAAACGCCGTTCCGCGCGCGGTGCCGCGACGGCGTCGGCGTACGTACCCTTCATGTCCTTCCAGTACGCGTTGGCCTGGGCCAGTTCCTCCGGGGTCACCTGCTGGTACGCGGACACCAGGGCCGGCTCATAGGCCGGATCGTGCCGCTCGGCAGCGAGGGCTAGCCACGCCAGGCCCAGCGGGCGGTTCTTCTGGGCATGGTCGCCGTTGAAGTACATGACGCCGAGTGCGTACTGCGCTGGTTTGCTTCCCCAGCTCGCCGCATTGAGCAGGCTCTGGCGAGCGAGCCCGTCATGGCCGCTCCAATAGCTGCGGGCGGCCGAACAGAAGTAGTAATCGCCCGGCAGGAAGCGTTCGAGGCCACCGGGGCAAGGCATCAACGAACGCGAGACGGCGTTCTGCTGGTCGGGCAGGGGTTGGGGTTTTTCGCCAGCAATGGCGAGGGGCGCGGCGGCGAGGGCCGCGAGGGACAGAACAAGCGATGTCAGGGATTTCATGATCGACTCCGACTGTTGTCTGACGGTACCCCCCGGTACACGTGGCAGCAGGACCGTGTTCTGGAGTCCTCCCCTGAGTCGTCGTCACGGTCCGCGAACGGCGCCCCATGCCCGGCCGGCCCTACGACTCCCGGCGAGCACCTTTACCGTACCACTGAGTTTGCTATTGGTGCGTGAAATTGATTTCACGCACCATCATGGGCCCTCGATGGCCGCGTGCATGCGCCGGATCACGTCGGCATAGTCCGGGGCGTTGAAGATGGCCGAGCCGGCAACGAAGGTGTCGGCGCCCGCGGCGGCGATCCGGCCGATATTGTCCGGGGTGACGCCCCCGTCCACTTCCAGGCGGATGGCGCGGCCGCTGGCGTCGATGCGCTCGCGCACGTGGCGGATCTTGTCCAGGGCGGAGGGGATGAACTTCTGCCCGCCGAAGCCTGGGTTCACCGACATGATCAGCACCATGTCGATCTTGTCCATCACGTAGTCCAGCCAGGACAGCGGCGTGGCGGGATTGAACACCAGGCCGGCTTCGCAACCCTCGTCCTTGATGAGCTGGATGGTGCGGTCGACGTGCTCGGTGGCTTCCGGATGGAAGCTGATGCTGCGCGCCCCGGCCTTGGCGAAGTCCGGCACGATGCGGTCCACCGGCTTGACCATCAGGTGCACGTCGATGTGCTCCGCGATCCCGTAGTTGCGCAGCGCCTTCAGCACCATCGGACCGATGGTGAGGTTGGGCACGTAGTGGTTGTCCATGACGTCGAAGTGCACCCACTGCGCCCCGGCATCGAGGACCTTGCGCGTGTCCTCGCCCAGGCGGGCGAAGTCGGCCGAAAGGATGGACGGGGCGATGACGGGGGATTGCTTGGCCATGGGAATAACCGTTCTCTGTAGGAGCCGCTATAGCGGCGACGGGACCTGCCGCATGGGAAGGTTACTGTGTGTTATGTGAAACCCCTCTCCGCCTTGATCCGCTCATAGGCCGCGTTGATCTCGCTTGCGCGCGATTCGGCGCGGCGGCGCATGTCCTCGGGGAGGTCGCCCAGGCGGTCGGGGTGGTGTTCGGATATCAGCTTGCGGTAGGCGCGCTTGATCGCCCGGTCATCCGCGTCGCGCTGGATGCCGAGGATCGCGTAGGGATCGGGACCCTGCGTATTCCGCTGCGGAGGCACGTAGCCGCCGCCGTTCGCGCGTCCGCCATGGGCACGGCCGCCGGCACCGGCGTTCCACGCGTAGCCCTTCATCGCCATCAGCGCCATGAGTTCCATGTCGCTGACGCGCAGGGCGAAGGCGAGCTGGCGCAACAGGGCCATTTTCTCGGGCGAGGGATTGCCCTCGGCCAGCACCGTCTCGATCACCACGTCGATCACCGGGAACGCGTGGTCGCGGCGGTGGCCGACCCAGTGCCGCAGCTCGTCGATCACCGCGGTGGCGTCGAATTCGGGCTGCTTGCCCTGGTTGAACGCGTCGATGGCCGTGCGGCGGTCGTCCTGGTCCAGGCCCATGCGCGCCATCAGGCGCTCGGCGATGGCGATCTCCGCCTCCGACACGCGGCCGTCGGCTTTCGCGACGGCACCGATGAGGGCGAACAGCGGCGCGATGTACCCGCCCTGCGCCGGCGTGCGGCGGCGCTGCTGTTGGCGGCTGGCATCGAACATGAAGCCCAGCGCGCCGCCGACGATGGCGCCGAGCAGGTTGTGGGTGATCCACATGCCGAGCACGGCGCCGATGAGGGTGGCAGTGAAATTCATTGAGCGGCCCTGGAAGGGGTCTGCGCGGAGTACCACTCGGCCAGCTGGTCGAGCTCCGCATCGGTGAGGGGGCCGGTCGCGGCGCGCATCACGGGGATGTCGCGGCGACCGTCGCGGTATTGGCGCAACGCTTCGCGCAGGTAGTCGAGCTTCTGCCCCGCCAGGTTGGGTGCGCCGGGAATCCTCGCGCTGCCGTTTTCGCCATGGCAGGCCGCGCAAAGACCAAGCCGCGCCGGCTTGGCGGGCGGGTCGGCAAGGACAGGGGCGGAGAGGGCCAGGGCTAATGCCGCGGTCGTAAGGATTCGCATGGCGAGGCTATGGGGGCGGTAACCCAGGATTCTAGCAGGCCGATCGGCAGTGACCTCTTCCGCGAGCACCCGTCGCCGACAGGGTCGGCTCCCACCGAGCCACCGTCCACCGAGCGGAAGGCGCACCGGTACAATGGCAGGCTCACCGCCCCCACCGGAGCCTTGCCGTGCCCACCACCCTTTCGCAATCCGACCTGCCCGGGCTGGAGCTCGTCCATCGCGGCAAGGTCCGCGACGTCTATGCCCTCCCGGGTAACCGTCTGCTGATGGTGGCGACCGACCGGCTCTCGGCGTTCGACGTGGTACTGCCTGACCCCATCCCCGGCAAGGGCGAGATGCTGACCCAGATTTCCAACTTCTGGTTCGCGAAGACGGCGCACATCATGCCGAACCACCTCACCGGCGAGGACGTTGCCTCGGTGCTGCCGCCAGGCGTGGACGCGGCGCTCTACGCGAAGCGCGCCGTGGTCACGAAGCGCCTGAAGCCCGTGCCGGTGGAAGCGATCGCCCGCGGTTACCTCATCGGTTCCGGCTGGAAGGACTACCAGGCCACCGGCGCGCTCTGCGGCATCACGCTACCGCCCGGCCTGCGTCAGGCGGAGAAGCTGCCGGAGCCCATCTTCACCCCGTCGACCAAGGCCGCCGTCGGCGACCACGACGAGAACGTGAGCTTCGACGCCGTCGTCGCGGCGGTGGGCGACGACCTCGCCAACGCGGTCCGGGACGCCACGCTGAAGATTTACGCCTTCGCCGCGGCTTACGCCGCCGAGCGCGGGATCATCGTCGCGGACACCAAGTTCGAGTTCGGCACCGACGAAAACGGCGTGCTGCACATCATGGACGAGATGCTCACCCCGGACTCCTCGCGCTTCTGGCCGGCCGACGAATACGCCGTGGGCATCAGCCCGCCCAGCTACGACAAGCAGTTCGTGCGCGACTACCTTCTGGACATCGGCTGGAACAAGGCGCCGCCCGCGCCGAAGGTGCCGGAAACGGTGATCGCGGGTACCGCGGCGAAGTACGCCGAAGCGCTCGACAAGCTCGCCGGCATCCGCCTGGACTAAGCTTGCCGCATCGAGGCAGCACGGAGGGGACAGCCATGCGCGACGCAGCCACCTGGTTCGGCAACTACAGCCGCGACCACCAGAACCCAACGAACCAGCTGATCCACTGGATCTGCGTGCCAGCGATCACCTGGACGGTGGTCGCCTTCGTCTGGCTGGTCCCCGTGCCGCAATGGCTGGGCAAGCCGGGCCTGTGGGCCGTGCTGGCGATGTTCCTGGCCTTCTGCTTCTACTACTACCGCCTGTCGCGGACGATCGGGCTGGCGATGGCAGGGGCCTTCGTCGCATTGGCCTTCGTCACCGACATGATCTATCGCAGCATCGGTTCCACCGGGCTGATGAAGCTCGCGATCGGCGTCTTCGTGGTGGCGTGGATCGGCCAGTTCGTCGGCCACAAGATCGAAGGCCGCCGCCCCTCGTTCTTCACCGACCTCCAATACCTGCTGATCGGCCCCGCGTGGCTGATGAGCAAGGCCCTCGGCCGCTTCGGCGTGTCGTACTGACGGACACGCCGTGACCCAATCGCTCCTGACCCTGTTTTCCGCCGCCATCTGGTGGGTGATCTATTCCAGCGCCGTCGCCGTCGTTCCCGCGCTGATCGTGTGGCTGGCCCTGCGCTGGCTGGAGAAGACGCCGGTGGTCTTCAACCGGGCCTACCTGGCCAGCCTCGTCTGGACCCTCGCCGCCGTGTTGACCGGTGGCCTGGTCATCGCCTCCCAGCACGGGCAGGCGCCCGGCCAGTCGATCTTCACCCTGCCCTGGATGCGCGCCTCGCTGGTGGTCGACATGCTGCTGGGTGCCGGCCTGGTCTGGTGGATGGTGCCGCGCGTGGACGCGCGCCGGGTGAAACCCACCAGCGCGTGCATGGCCGTGGCGCTGGTGATGGTCGTGGCGATGGTCGTCGGCACGGCCATTCGTCGATAGGAGCGCCCTATCGGCGCCATTCGCAGGACCAGTTGGACTTGTGGCCCGCCGCCCCCATAATGAGATTCATTCGTATTGGGAGAACCGGCCATGGCTCGTCAGATCAAGTTCGCGGCGACGCACTTCAGCATCGCCTTCTCCATGAGCTACGCGGTGAACCAGAACGTGGCGCTCAGCACCTTCTTCGGCATCGCCGAGCCTATCGCCTTCGCGCTGGGCCGCGACACGAAAAGTGGCGGCCATCGCGGCGTGCCCTTAGTGCCCGCCGCCTGATCCGCCGCCCGCGCGCGCGTTGGTGTCGGTTACTGCGCGGGTAAAGCTCTCGAACGGGATGTCGGTGATGCCGACCAGCCCGATATGCGCGTTCTCGCCATCGAGGATGCGCCCCGTCACCGGCTGATCCACGTACTGGAACCAGTGCGTGCCGACGATGATCCCGGACGACGCCGCCGCGTCGACGAAGCGTGCGTACGCCTTGCCGCGCTCTTCCTCGCTGGCCACCGCGGCCACGCCACTGCCGAACGGGCCCCGGTCCGCCGACCCGAAGTGGAACTCGGTGATCAACACGGGTTTGTCCAGCTTCCTGAAGGCGGCGATGTCGAAGCCGTGCTCGGGAAGATCGGTGTACGTGTTGATGCTGGTGACGTCGGCGTACGTCGCGCTGGCCTCTTCGACTTCCGGCGTTCGGACGGCCAGACGGCCGCCGAGGAAGAGGTGGTGCGGGTCGGCTTTCTTCAGCGTCTCGGCGACGGTGCGGAAGTACTGATCGGCGTACAGCTTCAGGAAGGCGATGTAGTCGCTGGCGATGGCGGGATGGGCTTCGTTCGGGTCCGGTGCCTTGAAGCCCTGCGCGGCCACTTGGGCCCAGTCCGTCGCCTGCACGCCCCATGCTTTCGCGAAGCTCGCGGCGTCGCCGTGGGTCTTCTTCAGGTAGGCGAGGAAGGCTTGTTTCGCGGGACTATCCGGACCCTGTTGCAGCGTCCCCGTCGCCAACGCCCAGCGGCCTTGCGGGCCCCTGCCAGCCCATGCAAGTTCGTTGTCGGCGAAGTAGCCGAGCAGCCAGGGGTCGTCGCGCACGCCTTTCGTGGCTTTCGTCACGGCGATTTCGGTCGACGCGATGAAGCGTGGGTCGAAGGGATCGGGCATGCGACCCCAATAGTCGAATCCGGTGCTGACGTCGTTGAAGTCGCCGGTTATCAGGATGGGGACGGTGTAGGCCATGCGAGCCGAGGCGGGTCGGCTCGCCGCTGTAGCGGCTCCTACAGGGGGTGCGGGTTCCTTGGGTGTCGCGAAGGCGGGGTCGCTCCAGTTGCCCAGGGTGTTGAAGCGCCAGGACGTCAAACGGGCGATGGTGCGCTTGCGCCATGCGGCGCCGATGTCACGGTCGACGTTTCCGCCTGTTAGCGATCGCGCGACGTTGTTCGCGTACACGTCCCACCAGCGGCCGTGATTCATGGCGTTGTCCCGCTGCGAGCCCTGGTCGCTGCGGCTGTCGGCCACGCCGCCGAACGTTCCGTTCGCCGCGGCAGGGTCGGCGAACATGAACTCCCTGCCCTGCACGTAAGTGCGCCCGTCGGTGAGGTTCACGGCGTTTACGCCGAGCGAGAAGAATGCGTGGCCTTCCGGTGTCACCAGCCACCAGCGGCCGTCTTTCTTCTGCGTATGGAACCAGCCGGTGGCTTGCATGGCGGGAAGGTCGGTGCGGCCGCCGTAGGGATCGAGGGTTCCGGCCTGCGGCTTGGCCGGCGCACTGCTGGCCTTTGCCTTGAGCGCCGCGTCATCGGCGATCTTCTCCGGCCAGGTACCCCGGGTGTATTGCCCGTAACGGTCGACGATGCCGGTGTAGGCACGCCGCAGGTCGTCGTCCGGCACGGCGTCGAGCTTGCCGATAAGTATCGTCTGCGCCGCCCCCGGTTGCGGCATCGACAGCGTCACGGAAGACACGGCCTTCGCCTCGACGGCACCTTCGGCGTTGGTGGCGACGAGCCGTAGCGTGCCGCCGTCCTGGAACGGCATGGGCGGCCCAACCTGCATGCCGAAGGCCCGCGGCGACGTCGCCTGCAACGGAAGCGACAACGTCATCGGCGGCCCCGGTGGCAGCCCCACCGTCGTCGTGAGGTGCTTTCCGCCCGAGGCGACATCGACGATGAGCGTGACCGGCCACGGCATCCCGTTCTGCACCCGCAGGCGCATGCTGCCGTTCACGGGCCACGACCAGGTGCCCTGCTTCGGCGCCAGCGAGAGCGACGGTCTGGCAGCGGGCTTGAACGTCACCGCCACCAGCTCCTCGCCATCCGCTGCCTTACGCACGGTGGGGTCGAACGTGGCATCGGTGGCCGCGATCCGCAGGGCGTTACCCGGATGGACGGGGTCCACGGTTTGCCCTTCGGCCGCGATCGCGAGGGTGGAAAAAATGATCGCAGTGATGATTCGCATCACCGAAATCTGCCACGCCCCACGTGAACGCCCCCTTCCCTCATTCGGTCCGCGCGGCGACGGCCCGGTGGGAGCCGACCCTGTCGGCGATGGGTGCTCGCGGCAACCTGCCACCGGTGACTGTAGCCATATCGCCTCGGGCTTCCGGTTATGGCATCGTCGCCGGATGCCAGCCCCTCAGCCAGCCCACTACCTCCGTCGCCTAGGCATCTGGGATGCCGCGATGATCGTCATCGGCGGTGTCATCGGCGCGGGCATCTTCCGCACGCCGGCCACGGTCGCGCAGCTCACCAGTTCCGGCACCGAAGTCATCGTGCTGTGGACGCTCGGCGGCATGCTCACGCTGGCTGGCGTGCTCTGTTACGCGGAACTTGGTGCCAGGCGTCCCCAGGCAGGCGGTACCTACGTCTATCTGCGCGAGGCCTTCGGCCAGCTGCCGGCCTTCCTGTTCGGCTGGACCATGGCGCTCATCAATTATCCCGGCAGCGTCGCCGCCGTCGCCACGACCTTCGCCGACTATGCCTGCCGCGCGATGGGTCTTCCGCACGAATGGGTGAAACCGCTTGCGGTCGGCGCAATCAGCTTCATCGTCGCGGTCAACCTCTTCGGCATCCGCGCTGGCGCGTGGGTGCAAAACACCTTCACCGTGCTGAAGCTCGGCGCGGTGGCGCTCCTCATCGTGGTCGGCTTGTTCCTGGCGCAGGGCCATCTTGGCCTCGCGTTCGCCGCGGACCCCACGCACGACGTGCCAACGACCACTATCGTCGGGGCACTCCTTCCTGCGCTCTTTGCTTACGGTGGTTTCCATTACCTGAACGATCTGGCCGGCGAAGTTCGGGAACCACAGCGAACACTGCCTCGCGCGCTCGGCCTCGGCATGGTCAGCGTCGTCATCTGCTACGTGCTGGTGAACATCGCCTACATGGCGGGCCTCGGCCATGCGGGTCTGGCCGCCAGTACCGCGCCCGCCGCCGACCTCATGCGCCGTGTCTTCGGCGAGTCCGGTGCCACGATCATCGCCATCGGCATTGCCTGCTCCACCTTCGGCTATTGCAGCATTGCCATTGCCGGCGGTGCGCGTGTGTTGCAGGTAATGAGCGCGGACGGCATGTTCTTCCGCCCCATCGCGCGGATCGAACCGCGGACGGGTGCGCCGCAGTTCGCCCTTGTCGCCCTCGGTGCCTGGGCCATCGTGCTGATTCTCTCCGGGAGCTTCAACGCGCTCCTGAATTACACGACGGTGGGCGAGTGGTTGTCGCACGCCTTCGGCATCGCGACGATCTTCTGGTATCGCAAGAAATTGAAGTCGGAACCATCGCCATACCTGGTGCCTGGGTATCCGTGGCTGCCGTTGATCTTTACGACGACGGTGCTTTGCGTGATCGCGGCGACGGCCATCGCCGCGCCGGGTGATGCCGGCATGAGCCTGTTGATCATCGCGATTGGCGTCCCGGTTTATTACCTGTGGCGGCGCCGTTCCAGCATCGCTTGAACCCCTGAGGCGAGCACCCATCGCCGACAGGGTCGGCTCCCACCGGGCACCAGGAACAGGAACGCGGGCACCGAGCAGCGGCTCTTCAGGCGGTCAGAGCCAGACGGCGTTCCAGTAGGGGTAGTCGCCGATGTTTTCGACGAGGCCGGCGCGGAGCGGGTTCGCTACCAGGTACCGGGCCGCGGCCTTTACGTCGTCGCCCCTGCGCAGGCAGCTGTCGTGGAAGGTCTTCTGCCAGACAGGGTATTCCCTGTCGCGATGCTTCTTCATCGCTTTGACGGCCATGGACTTGAAGCGCCCGACCGTTTTGGAGAGATCGCCCTCGTGCAGTTCCACCAGACCGTGCCAGTGGTCGGGCATCAGTACCCAGGCAAGGCACGTCGCACCCCGCCATGTTTTCGGCGACTGGCAAACGCGTGCAACGGATCGCGCATAGCCGTGTTCGCGGAACAACGGAACCCGGTTCCACGTCGTCGTCGTGATGAGGTAGATCCTGCCGGGCTCGGAAACCCTGGCGAGGCGGAGGCGATGCGTGTGGGGCGGTTCGGACATCCACCCACGATGCCCCGCCAAGATCGTCCACGCTGCCGGTCATCCGGCAGCGTGGACGTAGGTCTTACTTCTTCTTCGGAATGTACAAGTCCGTGATCGTGCCTTCGTACACCTCGGCGGCCATGCCGACGGATTCGCCGAGCGTGGGGTGCGGATGGACGGTGCGGCCGATGTCGCCGGCTTCCGCGCCCATCTCGATGGCCAGCGCGAGTTCGGAGATGAGGTCACCCGCGTGCGGGCCGACGATGCCGGCGCCGACGATGCGGTGGGTTTCCTCGTCGAACAGGAGCTTGGTGAAGCCTTCGGTGCGGTCGATGCCGATGGCGCGGCCGGAGGCGGCCCAGGGGAACTTGCCCACGCCGATCTTCAGGCCCTTTTCCTTCGCCTCGCGCTCGGTGACGCCGACCCAGGCGATTTCCGGATCGGTGTAGGCCACCGACGGAATCACGCGCGCGTCGAAGAAGCTCTTCTCGCCCGCCGCGGCCTCGGCCGCCACCTTGGCCTCGTGCGTGGCCTTGTGCGCCAGCATCGGCTGGCCCACCAGGTCGCCGATGGCGAAGATGTGCTTCACGTTCGTGCGCATCTGGCGATCGACGGGGATGAAGCCGCGCTCGGTGACTTCCACACCAGCCTTTTCCGCGCCGACCTTGCCGCCGTTCGGCACGCGCCCGATGGAAACCAGGACGCGGTCGAAGACCTTCGTCTCTGGAATGCTCTCGCCCTCGAAGGAAACCTCGATGCCCTTCTTCGTGGCCTTGGCCTCCACCACCTTCGTCTTGAGGTGGATACCCTTGTAGCGCTTGGCGATGCGCGTCTGCAGCGGCTTGATCAGGTCGGCGTCGGCACCGGGCATGAGCTGCTCGGCGAGTTCGACGACGGTGACTTCGGAGCCCAGGCCCGCGTACACCGTGGCCATCTCCAGGCCGATGATGCCGCCGCCGACGACGAGCAGCTTCTTCGGCACGTCGCGCAGCTCGAGCGCGCCCGTGGACGTGATGATGCGCTCGTCGTCCCAAGGGAACGACGGCAGCTTCACCGGCTGCGAGCCAGCGGCGATGATCGCGTTGCGGAAGCGGATGAGCTTGGTGCCCTCGGCCGTCTGGACTTCCATTTCGTTCGGCGAGACGAAGCTGCCGACGCCAGTGACGGTGCGCACCTTGCGCGCCTTCGCCATCTGCGCGAGCCCACCGGTGAGCTTGCCGACCACCTTGTCCTTGAACGTGCGCAGCTTGTCGAGGTCGATGGTCGGCTTGCCGAACGTGATGCCGTGCGCTTCCATGTGGGCGGCCTCGTCGATGACGGCGGCCGCGTGCAGCAGCGCCTTCGACGGAATGCAGCCCACGTTGAGGCAGACGCCGCCGAGCGATTCGAAACGCTCGACGAGGACGGTATCCAGGCCGATGTCCGCGCCGCGGAAGGCAGCCGTGTAGCCGCCCGGGCCGGAGCCAAGCACGACCAGTTCGCATTCGATGTCGGCCTTGCGGCCGGAGTCGGTCGCGGCGGCCGGCGCAGGCGCCGCGGCGGCCTGCTTCGGCGGTGCCGGTGCGGGCGACGGCGGTGCCGGCGGCGGCGCTTCCTTCGTTACCGACTGGCCGACGACCTTCTCGGCCGCCGGTGCCTCGGCGGTACCCTCGGCCTCGATCAGGGCGATGATGGTGCCGTCGTTGACCTCGTCGCCGACCTTGAGCTTCAGCTCGACGATGGTGCCTGCCTGCGAGGCGGGCACGTCCATCGTGGCCTTGTCGGATTCCAACGTGATGAGGCTCTGGTCCTTGGCGACGCTGTCGCCGACCTTCACCAGGATCTCGATGACGGGCACGTCGTGCGAGCCGCCGAGATCGGGGACCTTCAGTTCGATCGTGTTAGCCATGCGTGCCGGCCTCCGTCAGAGCAACAGGCGACGGATGTCGCCGAGCTGGGTGGCGAGGTACACGGCGAAGCGCGCGGCCAGGGCGCCGTCGATGACGCGGTGGTCGTACGACAGCGACAACGGCAGCATCAGGCGCGGCGCGAATTCCTTGCCGTTCCAGACGGGCTTCATCTGCGCCTTCGACACGCCGAGGATCGCCACTTCCGGTGCGTTGATGATCGGCGTGAACGCCGTGCCACCGATGCCGCCGAGCGAGGAGATCGAGAAGCAGCCGCCGGACATGTCGTTGGCGGTGAGCTTCTTGTCGCGCGCCTTCTTCGAGATCTCGGCCAGTTCGGCGGCGAGCTCGAGCAGGCCCTTCTTGTCCGCGTCGCGGATGACCGGGACGACCAGGCCGTCCGGCGTGTCCACGGCGATGCCGATGTGGAAGTACTTCTTGAGCGTGAGCTTCTCGCCCGACGCGTCGAGCGAGGCGTTGAAGGTCGGGAACTTCTTCAACGCCGCGACCACCGCCTTGATCTGGAAGACCAGCGGGGTGATCTTGAGGTCCTTGTTCTCTTCGCCGAGCTTCTTGCGGAAGGCTTCCAGCTCGGTGATGTCAGCGTCTTCGAACTGCGTGACGTGCGGAATCATCGCCCAGTTGCGCGAGAGGTTCGCGGCCGAGATCTTCGGAATGCGGCCAAGCGGCTTTTCTTCCACCTCGCCGAACTTCGAGAAGTCGACCTTCGGCCACGGCAGCAGGTTGAGGCCGCCACCGGCGGCGACCGTGCCACCCGCGGACGGCGTCGCACCGGAGGTCATCACCTGCTTCACGTAGTTGCTGATGTCTTCGCGCTGGATACGACCACCACGGCCGCTGCCCTTCACCTGGGCGACATCGACGCCGAGTTCGCGCGCGAACGCGCGGACGGCAGGGCTGGCGTACGGGGCATTGGCCGGCATGATGACGCTTGCGTCGAAGGCCACCGGCGGCGTGCGCGGCGCGCCACCGACGGGGGCGTCGGCAGCGGCGGGCGCCGGGGCGGCTTCACGCTGCGGCGCCGGCGCCGGTGCCTCGGCGATGCCGGGCTTGTCAGCGGAAGGCGCCGGCTGCGCGTCGTCGGACGCGGCTTCGCCGCCCTCGCCTTCGAGGATGGCGATGACGTGGCCATCGTTGACCTCGTCACCGACCTTGACCTTCAGTTCCTTGATGATGCCCGCGGACGGCGCCGGGATATCCATCGTGGCCTTGTCGGACTCGAGCGTCATGAGGCTCTGGTCTTTCTCGACGCGATCGCCGGCCTTGACCATGATCTCGATGATCGGCACGGGCTTGCCGCCAATGTCCGGCACCTTCACGTCGACCGGGCCGGAGGACTTCGAGGCCGAGGGGGCCTTCGCGGCGGCGGGCGCGGGGGCCGGAGCCGGAGCGGCGGCCTGCGGAGCGGCGGCCTTCGGCGCTTCGCTCTTCGGCGCGGCGGCGGCCGGGGCGTCGCCCTCGGCTTCCACCAGCGCGATCACGGCGCCCTCGTCCACTTCGTCGCCGACCTTGACCTTCAGCTCCTTGATGACGCCGGCAAACGGCGCCGGCACTTCCATCGTGGCCTTGTCGGACTCGAGCGTCACGAGGCTCTGGTCTTTCTCGACGCGATCGCCGACCTTGACCATGATTTCGATGATCGGCACCGGCTTGCCACCGATATCGGGAATGCGGGCTTCTTTGACGTCGGCCATGGAACCTCCTAAAAACAGGCGCTTACGGGCTGACGAACCCGCTGGCGGGGGAATGGGGGCGCCCGTGCTGCGGCGCAACCGGACGATTGTAATCCCTCAGGAGCGCGGCCGGACCCGTTTTCCACGATTAAAACGGTCGTTTGGGATGGATTTCTGGTTTGCGCGGGGGGTTCTGGCGTTGGGGGCGCGCACGGACTCCATGATCCTCATGCGTCGCGGATGTCGGTCCCACCGGGCGATCGCTATGGGGCGGCCGGATCGAGCGGATTCTTTTCCTCTCCCGCCGCGGGCCCCACCAGCCGGATCTCGCTCTGCGGATACGGAATGGTGATGCCTTCCTCGTCGAAACGCTCCTTGATGCGGCGGAGCATCGTGGTCTGCGCTTCCCACATGTCGGGCACGGCGGTCCAGCCGCGGATCACGAGGTTCACGCTGGAGTCGCCAAGGCCCTCGGTCCAGACGCCGGGAGCCGGGTCCTTGAGGATTCGCGTGTCGGCGCCGAACAGGTCCTGCACCACCTGCATGGCCTTGCCGATGTCGTCGCCGTAGCCGATGCCGACCTTGATCTCGAAACGACGGGTGCCGCGCACGTTGTAGTTGATGATCGCGTCGCCGCCCACCTTCGCGTTCGGCACCACGGCCTGGCGGTTGTCGGGCGTGATCAGGTAGGTGTGCATGAGGTTCACGCTTTCGACCGTTCCGTCGACACCGCCAACGGTGACGAAGTCGCCCACGCGGAACGGACGGAACAGGATCAGCAGCACGCCCCAGGCGAGGTTGGACAGCGAGCTGTTGAGCGCCAGGCCGATCGCGAGGCCGGCGGCACCGATGGCGGCGATGAAGGACGCCGTCGGCACGCCCATGGTTCCCAGCACCTGGATGAAGAGCAGCGCCAGCAACACGCCGTAGATGATGTTGCGAAGGAAGAGCGCGAGGGTGACGTCGACGCGGGCGCGCTCGAGGGCGCGGCGTCCGAAGTTGGCGAGGCGTGCGGCGATCCAGAAGCCGAGCACCAGCAGCAGGACGGCAAGTCCGATGCGGATAGCGTAGGTGAGGATCAGCGCGCGCATCGCGTGGTCGACGCCGAGGCGGTCGAGGAAATCGATCATGTTCCCTGCCCTTGTGCGGTGGAAAAATCCGCACCGAGGCTAGCAGGAACTCCGTGAAAACGGAGGGGCCAATGCTCGTTGCTCCTGCCAGATAGCAAGAGACCTCCCAGATCGGGAGGTCTCTTCCGTCCCTTCCAGCGGACGCTTACGGGGTGCTGTCGCCCGTGGGTTTGGCCGGCACCTGTGCCGTTTGCGGTGCGTCGATCTTGCGGCCGCCATACGGCAGCACTTCCGCGGCAAGCTTGGCGTCCGTCTTGATCATCGCCACTTCGTCGCCGACGATGTGCGCGGCTTCGTCGAGCGGCGTGTCCTTGGCCTTCTTGGCCTCGGCTTCCTGCTTGATCTCCGACTTGATGCTGCGCTCGTTGGGATTCAGGCCGTCGTCGGACGTGTCACCCGTGTCGCCGAGTTCCGCCGGGCTGCCGTCGCCGCCGAAGATCGCCTTTCGGCGGTTGCGGAAGTCCGTCTGCGTGGCTTCGTACTGTTTGCGCTCCGCCTGGCGAGCGGCGAAGTTGAGCGAGATGTCGGTCTTGTCGCGCAGCTTCTGGTACTGCGCCAACTCGTCGAGCATCAGCTTCCACGCCGGCGAGTTCGCCACGCGCGCCTTATGCTTCTCGTTGAGCGGGCCGATGATCGGCTTGAGATCGGCAACCGGCTTGTAGTCGGCCGGATCGATGTGCCGCCACGGCAGCGCGTTGTCGTAGGTGGACTCGCCGAATTCCTTCGCATCGCCGTTCTGCGGGAACTGCACGTCGGGCGTGACGCCGCGCAACTGCGTGCTGTCGCCGTTGATGCGGATGAACTCGGCGATGGTCATCTTGAGCTCGCCGTACTTGGCGTCCTCGCCCGTCGTGGCCTTGCCGAAGCGGTCGAGGTCCACCAGGTTCTGCACGGTGCCCTTGCCGAAGGTGGGCTCGCCGATGATGAGGCCGCGGCCGTAATCCTGGATGGCCGCCGCGAAGATCTCGGAGGCCGAGGCCGAACCGCGGTTGACCAGCACCGCCATTGGGCCGTCCCACGCCATGCCCGGCGCGTCGTCGCCCTGGGCGTCGACCTGACCGCGCGCGTCGCGCACCTGCACGACCGGACCGGTGTCGATGAACAGGCCGGTGAGCTCGGTGGCTTCGTTGAGCGAACCGCCGCCGTTGTTGCGCAGGTCCATGATGACGCCTTCGACCTTCTGCGCCTTCAGCTCGGTAAGCAGCTTGGAGACGTCACGGGTGGCGCTCTTGAAGTTGGCGTCGCCGTTACGGCGGGCGCCGAAGTCCTGGTAGAACGTGGGCAGTTCGATCACGCCGATCTTGCGCGTGACGTCGCCGTCCTTCACGTCGATGACCTTCGACTTGGCGGCCTGCTCCTCCATCGTGACCTTCTTGCGCACGAGGGTGATGACCTCGTGCTTGCCGTCCACGCCGGCATCGGCCGGGAGGACTTCGAGGCGAACGGTGGTGTCCTTCTTGCCGCGGATCAGCTTCACCACGTCGTCCTGGCGCCAGCCGACCACGTCGACCATGGGGCCGGTCTCGCCCTGGCCGATGGCGACGATGCGGTCACCGGGCTTCATCTTGCCGGACTTCATCGCCGGGCCGCCCGGGACGAGCTCGCGGATGGTGGTGTAGTCGTCGCGCGCCTGCAGCACCGCGCCGATGCCTTCGAGCGACAGGCGCATCGCGATGTCGAACGCGTCCGCGGCACGGGGACCGAGGTAGTCGGTGTGGGGATCGGTGGAGTTCGCGTACGCGGTCATGAAGGCCTGCGTGGCGTCCTCGTCGTCGAGCTGGCGCACGCGCGTGATGTACGTGGCGTAGCGCTTGTCGAGCGTCTTGCGAATGTCGTCGTCGCTCTTGCCGGCGAGCTTGAGGCGCAGCCAGTCGTTCATCGTGCGCTTGCGCCACACGTCGTCGAGCTCGGCCTGGTTCTTCGGCGCCTCGGCCTTCTTGCGGTCGAAGTTGAAGCTGTCGTTACCGCTGAAGTCGAAGCCCTTCTTCAGCAGGCTGCGCGCGTAGTTCATGCGATCGACGGCGCGCGTGATGTACAGGTTGAACACCGAGAACGGACCGCTGAGGTCCTGGTTCCAGATGGCGTCGTCGAGCTGCGTCTTCAGCGGGTCGAACTTCGCGAGGTCTTCCTGGGTGAAGAACACTTTCTCGCTGTCGAGCGAATCCATGTAGGCCTTGTAGATCTTGGCCGACATGGCGTCGTCGAGCGGCTGGGCCTGGTAATGGAAGCGGGTGAGGAACCGCGCGGACAGCTGCGACGCCTGCGCCTCGGCCTGGGTCGGCTTCAACGGAAGGCTCGACTCCTTGCGCTGCGGCTGCGGCGAGGTGGCGGCTTCCGAGGCGTCCTTCGGCTGCGGGGCGGACTTCGTCGCCGGCGCGGTCGTGTCGGGCTGCTGCTGCGGGGCAGCGGCCTGTGCCTGGACGCCCGCGGCCGACAAGGCCAGCAGGAGGGCGATCGCGGGGCGAAGAGTCATGTAGTCGGAGCCTCGGTATGTTGGGCGTTTATTCGACGACGCCGGCGGCGTGAGCCATCAGGTCGGCATGGTAGGAGGATCGCACCAACGGGCCGGAAGCGACATGGGAGAAGCCCATCTCTTCGCCAGCGATACGCAGCGCGTCGAATTCGTCCGGCGTCCAGTAACGGACCACCGGATGGTGGTGCGCCGTCGGCTGCAGGTACTGCCCGATGGTGATCATGTCGACGTTATGGGCGCGTAGATCCCGCATGGTCTCCAGCACCTGCTCCATCGTCTCGCCCAGGCCCAGCATGATGCCGGACTTGGTCGGCACCGACGGGTGCTGCGCCTTGAAGTTCTTCAGCAGGTCGAGCGACCACTGGTAATCGGCACCGGGACGGACCTCGCGGTACAGGTGCGGGACCGTTTCCAGGTTGTGGTTGAAGACGTCCGGCGGGAAATCCTTCAGGACGTCCAGCGCGCGCTCCATGCGGCCCTTGCCGCGGAAGTCGGGCGTGAGGATCTCGATGCGGATGTCCGGGCTGGCGTGGCGGACGGCGCGGATGCACGAAGCGAAATGCTCGGCGCCACCGTCGCGCAGGTCGTCGCGATCCACCGAGGTGATCACCACGTAGCGCAGGCGCATGTCGCGGATGGTCTCGGCAAGGCGCGCCGGCTCCAGCGGATCCGGCGGCAGCGGACGGCCGTGGGCCACGTCGCAGAACGAGCAGCGGCGGGTGCAGACCTCGCCGAGGATCATGAAAGTGGCGGTGCCCTTGGAGAAGCACTCGTGGATGTTCGGGCAGGAGGCTTCCTCGCACACCGTGACCAGCGAGTTCTCGCGCAGGCGCGCCTTCAGCTGCTGCACGGCGTTGCCCTGCGGCAGGCGCACGCGGATCCAGCCGGGCTTGCGCAGCGCGGGCTGCGTGGCGTCGAAGCTCGCGCGGTTAAGCCCGATCTTGTCGTTGCCGAGCATCTTCTCGCCGGGCTTGTCGACGACGGCGATGGGAATGCTGCGGGAGGGGGAAGCGGAAGTCTGGCTCATAGGGGCTACAGCCTCAGACCGCAAGGCGCGCGGGGAGTTCGGGAAGGGTGGGATCGGCGGGTACGGCGTGGAAACCGAACTGCTTGCAGAATTCCTGTACCAGGACGTCTTCCACGTCCGCCAACCGTGACGGACCGCCTAAGTCTAGCACCTGGGTGACCTCCAAACCCTTGTACCCGCAGGGATTGATGCGGTGATAGGGCTCGAGGTCCATGTCCACGTTGAAGGCCAGACCGTGGAAGCTGCAGCCGCGGCGGATGCGCAGGCCCAGGGCGGCCACCTTGGCGTCGGCCACGTAGACGCCGGGGGCGCCGTCGCGGCGCTCGGCCCCGATGTTCCATTCGCCCAGGGTGTCGATGATGGCCTGCTCGATCTTGTTGACCAGCTCGCGCACGCCCACGCCCACCCGCCGAAGGTCGATCATCGGATAGGCCACGATCTGGCCCGGGCCGTGGTAGGTGACCTGACCGCCGCGATCCACCCGGACCACAGGGATGTCGCCCGCGAACAGCACGTGCTCCTCCAACCCCGCCTGCCCCAGCGTGAACACCGGGTCGTGCTCCAGCAGCCACAGCTCGTCGACGGTGTCGTCGGTGCGGTTGTCGGTGAAGGCGCTCATGGCCTTCCAGGTGGATTCGTAGGGGACACGCCCCAGCCGGCGGACGTTGAGGGGGAGGGTCATGGGGGACGGGGATCGGAGGGGATGAGGGCGAGTTGTGGGCGTGGACCACACGATACAAGAGTTGACGCCCAGCCAGCCCGTGTAGGAGCCGCTATAGCGGCGAGGAACCTGCCTCGCCGCTTTGTGGCTCCGTGGGCTCTCGCCGCTATAGCGGCTCCTACAGCGAGCGGCTGCTACGGGAGCGGCGAAATCCTCACATCGTGAAACGGATGTTCTCGTCCGCTCGCAGGGTGCTGTGCGCCTCGAGGTACTTCTCCCGGGTGACGGCGACGAAGCTCACCGTCACCGACTGATAGTTGCCGGCGGGGGTGAGCTTGGTCGACAACGTCTCGTGGAGGACTTCCACCCCGATGGCGTGCAGGAGCGCCGGCACGTGCTTGTCGAGGCCCGCGTTGGCGTTGCCGATCGCGGTGATCTCGAACTCGCCCGGGAACTGGAAGCCCTTCCCTTCCTTCTGCGCTTCGCTGAAGTCGATCTCGCGCATGACCGATGCCCTCTTACTTCTTGTCGCTGTCGTCGCTGTGGAACCACAGCAGGATCGTGTCCCAGAGGCGCGAGAAGAACCCGCCCTCGGGCGCATCGTTCAGGGCCACCAGCGGCTTGGTGAGCACCGGCTGGCCGTCGAGCGTGACACGCAGGGTGCCGACCTGCTGGCCCTTCTTGAACGGGGCGATCAGCGTGGCCGGGATGTCGAGGTTCGCCTTGAGCTTGTCGTAATCGCCGCGCTTGACTGAGACCATGGCGTCTTCGGTGAGGCCCAGCGGAATAGTGCTCTCGGCGCCCTTCCACAGCTTCGGCGTGGCCAGCGGCTTGTTGGCCTCGTAGAGCTTGTGCGACTCATAGAAACGGAAGCCATAGTTGAGCAGCGCCAGCGCGGCATCGGCGCGGCCCTTCTCGCTGGTGGCGCCCATGACGATGGCGATCATGCGGGCGTCGCCCTGCTTCGCCGAGGCGGCGAGGCAGTAGCCGGCCGCGGCCGTGTGGCCCGTCTTGATGCCGTCAACGGTGTTGTCGCGCCACAGGAGCAGGTTGCGGTTGTGCTGCTTGATGCCGTTCCACTCGAACTCCTTCACTGCCGAGATCGCATAGTCCTCGGGGAAGTCGTGGATCAGCGCGCGAGAGAGGATCGCGATGTCGCGAGCGGTCGTGTAGTGATTGGCGATCGGGTAACCGGACGCGTTCTGGAAGTTCGAGTGGGTCATGCCCAACTGCTTCGCGTACGCGTTCATCAGGTTCGCGAACGCCGGCTCGGAGCCCGCGGTGTGCTCGGCCAGCGCGATGGCGGCATCGTTGCCCGACTGGATGATCATGCCGAACAGCAGGTCCTTCAGCGGCACCTGGCTGTTGAGCTTCAGGAAGCTGGTGGAGCCGTCCGTGCCCGCGCCGCCGCCGCGCCACGCGTTCTCGCTGATCGTGACCGGATCGGTCATGTGGATCTTGCCGTTGCCGATCTCGGCGGAGACGACGTAATCGGTCATCACTTTCGTGATGGAGGCCGGCTCGACCTGCATGTCCGGATCTTTCGATGCGATGATCTGCCCGGTGTTGTAGTCCATCAGCACCCAGCTCTTGCCTTCCACGTCCGGCGGCGGCGGCACCGGCGCCTCGGGAACCACCGGGCGCGGCACGGACGGGCGGGGCGGCGTCTGCTGCGCCACGGTCACGCCGGCGACGAGCGCGGCGGCGGCGAAAGCGAACAGGGAACGGGGCAAGAGCTTCATCGTTTCAGTGGTCCAGTCAAAGCAGAAAAAAAGAGGGTCAGTCTACCGCGACCTGCGGCCTGGGCAGGCCCATGCCGGCAATCTGGTCGGTGAGGCGATCGGCGGTGTCGACATCGGACAGGGGCCCGACCCGCACACGCCGGACATTGCGGCCACCGATCTGCGCCTCCACGACACTGACCGGCCCAAGGCCCGCACGGTTCAACTGGTCGGCGACGCGCTGGGCGTTGGCGACATCGGAAAAGGCGCCCACCTGGAGGTAGATGCTGGGTTTTCCGGCCACTGGCGGCGTGATCGCGCCTTCGGGCGCCGCCGCGACGGGTGCGGGCGCCGGGACGGCGGCTTTCACGCTGCCAGTCGCCGCCGGCTGTCCGGCGGTTCCCCGCCCCGCGGCCGGCGGCAGGGCTTCCGCGGCCGACACATTGGTCATGCCGGCCACGTGACCGTCGTCGTCTCCGGTGTCACCCCCGGCGGGCACGGCGGGCGCTGTGGCGGCACCCATCGCGCCGACGGCAGCGGCCGGCATCGCCACGGTGCGCGGCGCCGAAGCGCCTCCGGCATTCGGTCGAGGCGGCGGCGCGGTGATCGGAGCGGGCTTCGGCGCGGTGTTCACGTAGGGCGCGCCGCGGTCGCTGCCAGGATCGCGCGGATCGATGGCGCGGACTTCCACGAGACCCGTGCCCTTGGGCCACACGCCGATTTTCACGGCGGCGGCGAAGGACAAGTCGATGATGCGGTTCTCGTGGAACGGTCCGCGATCGTTGACGCGGACGATGACGCTCTTGCCGTTCTCGAGGTTGGTGACACGCGCGTAGCTCGGCAGCGGCAAGGTCTTGTGCGCCGCCGAGAACTGGTACATGTCGTATTCCTCGAGGCTCGAGGTCTTGTAGCCGTGGAACTTGTTCCCGTAGAACGATGCGATGCCGCGCTCGACGTAACCGTGCGGGCTCGGCAGCACGTTGTAGGTCTGGCCCAGCACGGAATACGGCGACTTGTTGCCGTACAGCGAGCGCGGCTCGACTTTGGGCACCGGCTCGGGAAGCTTGTTCACGTCCGGAATGTCGGTGGGCACGCTGTCGCTGCGGCTGCGGTAGCGGCTGGACTGGCCCTTGCGGATGTCGTCGTAAGCGCGCGAGGACGACGGGGAGCTGCCGCCACGCGACGAGGGACGGGAGTTCTTGGAGCCGCCGCAGGCCGCGAGGAGCACCGCAACCATCAAGACGGCGAAAATCCGAACGATGCGACGCTCGGTGGGACCCGACCCTGTCGGCGATTCGGGCTCGCCGCGAGCACCCATCGCCGACAGCGTCGGCTCCCACCGAGCATTCATTGCGTGTTCGACCCCGCTACACGTATGCGGATTTCCTGCGCCAGCTGGTCGACGGCCATGGCGTACATCGGGCTGCGGTTGTAGGTCGTGATGACGTAGAAGTTCTGGAAAGTGAACCAGTACTCGTCGCCGGCGGGGCCGTCGAGGCGAGCCAGTTGCGCGTCGCGTCCCGGGTTCAGGTGCTGCAGCGGCGCGAAGCCTTCGGCGACGAACGATTCCACCGGCGCCACCGGCTTCCAGTCCTTGGGCACGGCCGGCGCCACGGCGCGCGCGTCAGGCTGGGCGCGTGCGGCGACCGGGCCGCCCGCTTCCCAACCGTGCTGAGCGAAGTAATTGGCCACGCTGGCGAAGATGTCGCCCATCGAGCCCTTCATGTCGATGCGGCCGTCGTGGTCGTAATCGACGCCCCAATCGCGGATGGACGAGGGCATGAACTGGCCCCAGCCCTGGGCACCCGCATAGGAACCGGTGAGCGTGTCGAGCGGGCCGCCGAGGTGGTTGGACGGCAACTCCAGCAGGACCTTCAGCTGTTCGCGAAAGAACGGGGCCCGCTTCGGGTAATAGAACGCCAGCGTGGCCAGTGCATCGAGCACTTTCCACTTGCCGGTGTTGCGACCGTAGAACGTCTCCACGCCGACGATCGCCACGATGTATTCGGGCGGCACGCCGTATTTGCGCCCGATATCGTCCAGGAGCGCGCGGTGCTCGCGATAGAAGTCGGCGCCGGCCGAAATGCGCTGCTCGGTCAGGAAGATCGGACGGTAATCGCGCCACGGCTTGCCTTCGGCCGGCCGGCTGATCGCGTCGAGGATCGCCTGCTGTTTCTTCGCGCCGTCGAGCAGCGCGTTCAACGAGGACGTGCTTTTGCCGGTGTCCTTCGCCACCTCGCGCACCAGTTGCTCCTGGCCCGGATGAGTTCCGGCGAAGGCGGCGGAGGCGAACAGGAGGAAGGCAATCATCGCGCCGGCGAGGCGCGGGAATGGGCGGGCGGGTCGTGCGCGGCGCGCGGCGAGAACTTCATCCATGCGTCGAAGCGTAACACGCGAAAGTGGCCTATCCAGGGCGAATTCGCTGACGCGTTCAGCCGCGGACGGCTAATCGTGCAGCTTGCGGTTTGCGTGGATCGACATCAGGACGCCGAAGCCCGTGAGCAGCGACACCGCGGAGGTGCCGCCGTAGCTGACCAGCGGCATCGGCACGCCCACCACCGGCAGGATGCCGGCGACCATGCCGCCGTTCACCGCCACGTAGACGAAGAAGCTCATGCCGATGGCGCCCGCCAGCAGGCGCGAATACGTGTCGCGCGCGTTCATCGCGATCCACAGGCAACGGCCGATGATGAAGGCGTACAGCAGCATGATCGCGATGACGCCAATCAGCCCGAACTCCTCGGAGAACACCGCGAAGATGAAATCCGTGGTGTGCTCGGGCAGGAAATCCAGGCGCGACTGCGTCCCATGCTGCCAGCCCTTGCCGAAAACGCCGCCGGAGCCCACGGCGATCTTCGACTGGATGATGTGCCAGCCATTGCCCAGCGGGTCGGACTCGGGATCGAGCATCGTGCGCACGCGATTGCGCTGGTATTCGTGGAGGAATTGCCAGGCTACCGGTACCGCCGCCGCCGCGCCGCCGACGAGGAGGCCGATGCGCCACCAGGCCATGCCCGAGAGGAACAACGCAAACGCGCCCGCGCCCGCCACCAGCAGTGCCGTGCCGAGGTCCGGCTGTTCGGCGATGAGTCCCGCCGGCACCGCGATCAGCAGGCCCACGACGGCGATGTCCTTCCAGCTGGGTGGCAACTGGCGAGGGTGCAGATACCAGGCGACCATCATCGGCATCGTCAGCTTGAGCAGTTCGGAGGGCTGGAAGCGCATGACACCGAGGTCGAGCCAGCGGTAGGCGCCCCTGCCCTCGCCGAGCACCGCCACCACCACCAGCAGCGCCGTGCTGCCCATGTAGAGCCACGGCGTCCACGAGCGCAGCACCGGCGGCGGAATGCGCGAGATGACCAGCAACAGCACGCCACCCAGCACGAAGCGCGCGGCCTGCCCCCCCACCAGCGAATAGTTGCCGCCGCCGGCGCTGTAAAGCGTGGCGAGACCCGCGCAGGCGAGAAGGAACAGGGCCAGCAGCAATGGCAGGTCGAGGCGCGGCCGGGTGAGCAGGCGCATGCCGAAGCGTTTCAGGCGGACGGACAGTTGCTCGAGCACGTTATTGGTCCTCGCCGTCGTCGTAGGGTGGTTCGGCGGTTCCGGCCGCCGCGGGCTCGGCGCCCTGCACGGACGACGCTTCCGCGGCTTCCGCCTCGGGCACGGTGTCGGCCGTGACGATCTGTCCAGGCGCCGGGTCGACCGGACGCTGCCCGCCCTCGTCGACCACCCACTGGTCGAGGATCTTGCGCGCGATGGGGCCCGAATCCTCCGCTCCCCACGCGCCGGCCTCGAGGACCACGGTGACGGCGATCTTCGGATCGTCCGCGGGCGTGTAGGCGATGAACAGCGCGCGATGGCGGCTCGCCAGGTACGCCTTGTTCTTGTTGGTGTCGTACGCGTCGGTCTTGCGCGAGAAGCGCTCGGCCGTGCCGCTCTTGCCCGCGATGAGGAAGGGGAAGCCGATGCCAAGCTTCTTGCCGGTGCCCTTGCCCGAGTTGATCACCGCCTCCATGCCCTGGTTCACCGCGTCCCAATCGGCGGCCTTGCGGATGATGGACGGGCCGCTCGGCGGGAAGGACTGCGGTACGCGCGCGCTGTCGACGCCGTCCTGCGTGTCCAGCAGCAGGTGCGGCGCGTACGGCACGCCGCGGCCCGCGAAGGTGGCCACCGCGTGCGCGAGCTGGATCGGCGTCACCGCCCAATAGCCCTGGCCGATGCCGGAAATGATCGTCTCACCCGGGTACCAGCCCGCCTTGCTGCGCGACGCCTTCCATTCGCGCGACGGCAGCACGCCCTCCACCTCGCCAATGAGGTCGATGCCGGTCTTCTTGCCGAAGCCGAGCTTGCCCATCCACGCGGAGAGGCGATCGATGCCCATGTCGAGGGCGAGCTTGTAGAAGTAGGTGTTGGTGGACTTCTCGATGGCGCCGATCATGTTCACCGTGCCGTCGCCGCCGCGCTTGTCGTCGCGATAGCAGCGCGATTGCCCGGGGATACAGAACTCGCCGGTGGAAAGCACGGTATCGCTCGGCCGGCGGATGCCCATGGCGAGGCCGCCGAGGGCGAGGAACGGCTTCACGGTCGAGCCGGGCGGGTACACGCCACGCAGCGCGCGGTTGTACAGCGGCTTGTCCGGCGCCGTGGTCAGCGCCTTGTAGTCGGTGGAGCTGATGCCGTTGACGAAGAGGTTCGGGTCGAAACTGGGTTCGCTGGCGAAGGCCAGCACCTGCCCGTTGCGCGGATCGATCGCGATGGCGGCGCCGGCGCGGCCGTTCATCGCTTCCTCCGCCGCCTTTTGCAGGCGCACATCAATGCTGAGGTAGATGTTCTTGCCCGGCGTGGGCGGCGTCGTGTCGAGGACGGCCTGGGTGCGACCGTCGGCGTTCACCTCGACCAGCTCGTAGCCCGGCGCGCCATGCAGCAGCTTCTCGTAGTAGCGCTCGATGCCGATGCGTCCGATGTGCGTCGTGCCCTTGTACGTGGCCTCTTCCTCCTCGTCCATGCCTTCGAGGTCGTCCACGTCGATGCGGCTGACATAGCCGATCACGTGGGCCAGCTGCGCGCCCATCGGATAACGCCGGGTGAGGTACGGCACCACGTCCACGCCGGGGAACCGCCAGCGGTTCACGGCGAAGCGCCCGATCTCGTCCTCGGTCAGTTTCAGCTTGAGCGGCACGCCTTCGAAGCGTCGGCTCTGCTTCACCTGCTTCCGGAAGGTCGCGATGTCTTCGTCGCTGAGCGGCACCACGGCACCGAGCTTCGAGAGCATGTCGTCCATGTTGGCGACCTGCTCGGGCGTGACCTCGAGCCGGAACGCCGGCACGTTATCGGCCAGCAGTACGCCGTTGCGGTCGTAGATCAGCCCGCGCGCAGGCGGGATCGCACGCGGTTTCACGCGATTCTGGTCGGAACGCACCACGAATTCGTCGTGGTGCAGCACCTGCAGGTACACGTAGCGCACGCAGACGGCCGCGAGGCCGAGCAGGATGAGGGCAAAGCCGGCCATGGCGCGGCGGCGGAACAGCGCCACCTCGCCGCGGACCTCCTTGATCGAGGCGCGCCGCCGGCTCATGCCTCGTGGATGCGCAGGCGCGCGCGGAGGTCGTCGAGGATGAGGAACACGAACGGCCACAAGGCCGCGCCGATCAGCGGCGAGATCCAGTATTCCGGCGGTGGCAGCGGGTCGCCACTGAACACGCGCACCAGCAACAGCAGGATGCGGTCGTTCACGAGGAGGCCCAGCACGGCCAGCGACTGCTGCCACATGGGGAAGAAGCGCAGCCGCGAGCGGAAGCGCAGCGCGATGAAGACCATCGCGGTGAGACGCAGCGCCTGCTCGCCGAGCAGGACGCCGTCGAACAGGTCCGCCGCGACGCCCAGGCAGAAGGCCAGGCCGAGCGTGACCCTGTCACCCGACTGCAGGCACCAGTAGAGCAGCACCAGCGCGGGCCAGTACGGCTTCAACGGCGTCAGCGGGCCCGGCAGCGGGATCAGCATGAGGAAAAGCGAGATCAGCAGCGTGGCGGCGAACCACAGCTGGCGGACGCGGAGCCGGTTCATGGCGTCCCCCCGGCCGTCGGCGTGGCCGCCGGGGGTGCGTTCGGATCCGGCGCAAGGCTGGTCGGCGGCCCGACGTCCGGCGCGGGTGCCGGGGGACCGGCGCCTTCCGCGAGGTCATGCAGCAGGAGCACGTCCTCGCTGCGGTCGAGGTCCGCGGCCGGTTTGGCCTGCGCGGAGAGGAAGGTGCCGGAGGGTGTCTGTACCACATCGCGGATCTCGCCCACCGGGAACCCTGGCGGGAAACGCCCACCAAGGCCCGAGGTGACCAGCTTGTCGCCCGCCTGCACGTCCGCCGAGACGGGAATGTTCGGGAGGGAAAGCATGTCGCCCGCGCGCGAGCCGTAGGCGATGGTGCGCAGGCCGGTGCGTTCGATGGTCACGGGAATGGCATGGTTCGGGTCGGTGATGAGCATCGCGACCGACGTCGTCGGCAGCACCTCGACGATCTGGCCCATCACGCCACGCGCGTCGATCACCACCTGGCCCGGTTGCACCTTGTCGCGCGCACCCACGTTCAGCACGATCCGGTGGCGGAAGCTGCCCAGGTCCACGCCGATCAAGCGAGCGAGTTGCACGTTCAGCGAGAGGCTGTGCTGGGTGTCGAGCAGTTCCTTGAGGCGCTGGTTCTGCTCGGCCACGGAGGCCATGCGGTTGAGCTTGGCGTTCGCGAGCAGCAGGTCCTCGCGCAGGCGCTGGTTCTGCTCCGTCAGGCGCTGGCGATCGGCGAACGCGACCGTCGCCGCGTGGAACCCCTGCGACGGGAGGCCAGCGATGCGGTAGACGGGTTCGACCACGAGCGACAGCCCATAACGCACGCTGCGCAGCCAGCCGCCGCGGTGGTCGAGCACCATCAGCACGCAGGCGAGCGCGAGGTAGACGATCAGGCGCAGCGTGCCCGCCACGCCGCCCGCGAACAGGGGCGAGGTGTCGTCGCGATTCAGGGCCATGGTCTAGCGCGCTCCGGCCACCGCGCCGCGCGCGCCGTCATCATTCGAACGCGAAGAAGTCGCTGCCGTGCTGGTCGATCATCTCCAGGGCCTTGCCGCCGCCGCGCGCCACGCAGGTGAGCGGGTCGTCGGCCACCTGCACGTGCAGGCCGGTTTCCTCGGAGATCAGGCGATCCAGGTCGCGCAGCAGCGCGCCGCCACCAGTGAGCACGATGCCGCGCTCGGCCACGTCGGAGCAGAGCTCCGGCGGGGTCTGCTCCAGCGCTGCCTTCACGGCGGCCACGATGCCCGACAGCGGCTCGTGGAGGGCTTCCAGCACCTCGTTGGAGTTGATCGTGAACATGCGCGGCACGCCCTCGGCGAGGTTGCGGCCGGAAATCTCGATCTCGCGGACCTCACTCTGCGGGAAGGCGCAGCCGATCTCGAGCTTGATCCGCTCGGCCGTGGATTCACCGATCAGCGTGCCGTGGTTGCGGCGCACGTAGTTGATGATGGCCTCGTCGAAGCGGTCGCCACCGACGCGCACGGACTGCGAGTACACGATGCCGTTGAGCGAGATGACGGCCACCTCGGAGGTGCCGCCGCCGATATCCAGCACCATGGAACCCCGCGCCTCGTGCACCGGGATCCCGGCGCCGATCGCGGCGGCCATGGGCTCCTCGATGAGGAAGACGTCGCGGGCGCCGGCGCCTTCGGCCGATTCCTTGATGGCGCGACGCTCCACCTGGGTGGAGCCGCAAGGTACGCAGACCAGCACGCGGGGGCTCGGACGCAGCATGCGCGAGCGGTGCACCTGCTTGATGAAATGCTGCAGCATCGCCTCGGTCATGGTGAAGTCGGCGATGACGCCGTCCTTCATCGGGCGCACCGTGGCGATGTTGCCCGGCGTGCGGCCAAGCATGCGCTTCGCGTCGCCACCCACGGCCGCCACGGCCCGGGGACCGCCCGGACCACGGTCCTGGCGGATCGCCACCACCGAAGGCTCGTTCAGGACGATGCCCTGCCCGCGCACATAAATGAGCGTATTCGCCGTGCCGAGATCGATGGAGATGTCGTTCGAAAAGAGTCCGCGGAACTTCTTAAACATGATGCGGCGGGCGCCCATAGCGGGAAAAAGTAAGCGTGCGAGTCTAGATTGGCGCCCTCCCCCACGCAAGGGTACAGTCGTTAAGAAAGCCTTGTAAGTCCGAATGATGCGAGCGGAACCTGCCCGGCCGGGACACCTGCGACCGCCCCTGGGAGGTCGCCTCCGGCCCCGTTTTTCGGTACGATTCGACGGTTTGCCGGACCCCGCGCGGGCGGCGTTTCTCGCGGCGGCCATCCCGGTCGCGCCAATCCACTTTCAGGGCCACCCATCGCATGACTGCCGTTATCTGCGGATCGCTTGCCTATGACACCATCATGGTGTTCCAGGACCAGTTCAAGAACCACATCATTCCGGACCAGGTGCACATCCTGAACGTGTCGTTCCTGGTGCCCGCGATGCGCCGCGAGTTCGGCGGTTGCGCAGGCAACATCGCCTACAACCTCAAGCTGCTCGGTGGCGAACCGATGCCGGTGGCGACGGTAGGCCAGGACTTCGCGCCGTATCGCGCGCACCTCGAGAAGTTCGGCATCCGTCTCGACGGCGTGCGCCAGTTCGACGACCAGTTCACGCCGCAGTGCTTCATCACGACCGACCTGGACAACAACCAGATCACCGCCTTCCATCCGGGCGCGATGTCGAGCGCGCAGGAAAATCATGTGCGCGACATCGCGCATTGCACGTTCGGCATCGTCGCGCCGGACGGCCGCGAAGCGATGCTGCAGCACGTGGATGAGTTCTCCGCGCGCGGCGTTCCCTTCATCTTCGATCCGGGCCAGGCGATGCCGTTGTTCAACGGCGAAGAGTTCCGCTCGATGATCACGAAGTCCACGTACGTGATCGTCAACGACTACGAGTCGCAGCTCCTCCAGCAGCGCACCGGCTGGAACGCTTCGGAGATCGCGTCGAAGGTCGATGCGTACATCGTGACGCAGGGCCCGCGCGGTTCGCTGATCCACGTGGACGGAAAAACCGTGGAGATTCCGCCGGCACGCGAGCGCCAGGTCGTCGACCCCACCGGCTGCGGCGACGCGTACCGCGCCGGCCTCATCTTCGGCATCATGAAGGGCTACGACTGGCCGACCATCGGCCGCATGGCATCGCTGATGGGCGCCCTCAAGGTCGAACACCCGGGCACGCAGAACCAGTACTTCACCTACGACCAGTTCGCCGGCGAGTTCGCGGAGCAGTTCGGTTACGCGCTTCCCTGATCGCCGCGAAATGGCTTAAAAAAAGGGGCGGCGCAACAGTGCGCCGCCCCTTTTCTTTGGTGGGAGCCGACTCTGTCGGCGATGGTGTTCGCCGCACTTGAATCGCGCAGTGCTACAGCTTGCGCGCCTTGAATCCCATCGCCGCGCTCACCGCCTGCTTCCAACCGTCGTAGAGATCCTCACGACGTTCCCGCGTCATCGCCGGAATAAACTCACGATCCACGGCCCAGCGATTCGCGATGTCGCTCTTGTCCTTCCAGAACCCGACGGCAAGTCCCGCTAGGTACGCCGCGCCTTGTGCCGTCGTCTCCTGCACCTTCGGCCGCAACAACGTGACGTCGAGGATGTCCGCCTGGAACTGCGCCATGAAATCATTGGCGATGGCGCCACCATCGGCGCGCAATTCTTTCAACCGGATGCCCGCATCCGCCTGCATTGCCTCCAGCACGTCGCGCGTCTGGTACGCCATCGATTCCAGCGACGCGCGGATGAATTCCTCCTTCGTCGTGCCACGCGACAAACCGAACACGGCACCGCGTACATCGCTCTTCCAATACGGCGCGCCTAATCCAACGAACGCCGGCACGACATACACGCCGCCGTTGTCTTTCGCACGTTCCGCGTACGCTTGCGAGTCCGAGGCCTTGCCGAACATCCGCAAGCCGTCGCGCAACCATTGCACGACGGAGCCCGCGACGAAGATGCTACCTTCGAGCGCGTACTCGACCTTGCCGTCCACGCTCCACGCGATGGTCGTCAGCAAGCCGTTCTTCGAGCGAACGGCTTTTCCGCCCGTGTTCATCAGCATGAAGCAGCCGGTGCCATAGGTGTTCTTCGCCATGCCCTCCTCGAAGCAGGCCTGCCCGAAGAGCGCCGCCTGCTGGTCACCGGCGATGCCCGCAATCGGCACTTCCATGCCGAAAACGTGCCTCGATTCGGTGGTTCCATAGACCTCGCTGGACGACTTCACATCCGGCAGCATCGCGCGAGGCACGCCCAGCATGTTCAGCAACTCGTCGTCCCAGGCGCAGGCATGGATGTCGTACATCAGCGTGCGCGAGGCATTGGTCACGTCGGTCACGTGGACCTTTCCGCCGGTCAGGTTCCAGATCAACCAGGTGTCGATCGTGCCGAAAAGGAGTTCGCCGGCTTCGGCCCGAGCCTGCGCGCCCTCGACATGGTCCAGGATCCACCGCACTTTCGTGCCCGCGAAGTAAGGATCGATCAGGAGACCCGTCTTTTCCCGCACCATCGGCTCATGGCCCTTCGCCTTGAGCTTGTCGCAGAGTTCGGCGCTCTGCCGGGACTGCCACACCACGGCGTTATGGATCGGCTGGCCCGTGTGCCTGTCCCACACCACCGCGGTTTCGCGCTGGTTGGTGATACCGATGCCCGCGATCTGCGCCGGATCGACCTGCGCATTGCTGATGACCTCGGTCATCGTCGACAGCACGCTGGTCACGATCTCGCGCGGGTTGTGCTCCACCCAACCCGGCTGTGGGAATATCTGCGCGAACTCGCGCTGCGCCATACCGGCGATGCCGCCCTCGCGATCGAAGAGGATCGCGCGCGAACTCGTCGTGCCCTGATCGATGGCGAGGATGTACGACTTCTTCATGGTCACGCGGAAATCGTCTCGCGCTGGTCCGACGCCAGGTAATCAGCGAGACGTTGTACGTCCGGCGGCGCGATCCGCAAGCCCAGCTTGCTTCGCCGCCACAGGATGTCCTCCGCCGCCACGGCCCACTCGTGTCGAACGAGGTAATCGACTTCCGCCTGGTAGAGGTCCGCGCCGAAATGCTCGCCCAGTTCGTACAGACCCCGCGCCTCCCCGAGCATGTCGCGCGCTCGCGTGCCGTAGCTGTGCGCCAGGCGCCACGCCATGGCCTCCGGCAGCCAGGGGCGCGATCCGCAGATGTCGTCCAGCAACTCCCCGATATCCCGCTCTCCACCACCCGGTAGCGGGCGAGCATCCGCGGTCCACGCGCCATGGTCGTTCCCTAGAAGCGGTGCGACGATGTCCATGGCCTCCTCCGACAACTTGCGAAACGTGGTCAGCTTGCCTCCGAAAACACTCAAGAGCGGCGGCCCCTGTTTGTCGACGTCCAGCAGGTAGTCGCGCGTCACTTCGGAGGCCTTGCCTGACTCGTCCTCCAACAGCGGGCGAACACCGCTATAGGACCAGACCACGTCATCGGGGCCCAGCTGCTTCTTGAAGTAGCGGTTCGCCGCGTCGCAGAGATAGGTAACCTCGTCTGGCGTGATCAGCGGGTGCGAGGGATCGTCCGTGTACTCCAGGTCCGTCGTCCCGATAAGCGTGAAGTCTCGCTCGTACGGGATGGCGAAGACGATGCGGCGATCGGGCTGTTGAAAGATGTACGCGTAGCGGTGATCGAACCACTTCGGCACCACGATGTGGCTGCCTTTGACGAGGCGAAGCGACCGGCTGTGCTTCACATGGGCCACGTCGTCGAGGAAGTTCGCCGCCCATGGCCCTGCGGCGTTGACCAAGGCGCGCGCCTTCACTTCGTGCCTCGTGCCGTCCGCGGATTTTAGCTCCGCAGCCCAACCGTCGCTGTCCCGCCTCGCGCTGACGCAGCGCGTGCGTGTCTCGATACGAGCGCCGCGTCGGGCGGCGTCCATTGCGTTCAGCACCACCAGCCGCGCGTCCTGGACCCACGCGTCCGAATAGACGAAGCCGACGTGGAATTCGTCGCGCAAAGGTTTCCCGGTGACGTGCTTGGCAAAGCGTATCCGCCGTGAGCCGGGTAGCGTGCGGCGCCCGCGGCCAAGATGGTCGTAGAGGAGCAGCCCGATGCGGATCATCCAGGCGGGGCGCAGGTGCGGCTGGTGGGGAAGGACGAAGCGCAGCGGCCAGATGATGTGTGGTGCGGCCCGCAAGAGCACCTCGCGCTCGGCGAGCGCCTTGCCGACCAACGCGAACTCGAACTGCTCCAGATAGCGCAAGCCGCCGTGGATGAGCTTGGTGCTCGAGCTCGACGTGTGGGCGGCGAGATCGTCGCGCTCGCACAGCCAGACACTGAGGCCTCGCCCGGCCGCGTCACGCGCGATGCCGACGCCGTTGATGCCGCCACCGACTACCAGGACATCGACCTGCTCGACCATCGTTGCTTCCTCGACGGGAGTTTTCCCATCGTCGCGGATGATAAGGGATGGCGGGATGGATAAAACCAAAAAGAAAAACCCGGCCTCTTTCGAGACCGGGTTTTGGATAAAGCCCCTGGCGGTGACCTACTCTTGCATGGCTTGAGCCACACTACCATCGGCGCATGCGCGTTTCACTTCTGAGTTCGGGATGGGATCAGGTGGTACCACGCCGCTATAGCCGCCAGGGAAGGGGTGGGAGCAGCGCAGGTGCGCCGGCTCCACAGAGGGTGTAAACGAGTGACAAGCGTCCGGGATCGACCGGAGGATTGCGTTAAGACGGTGAAGCGTCTTGGGGTTATATGGTCAAGCCTCACGGCTCATTAGTACGCGTAAGCTCAATGCATTGCTG
>NZ_JBNNMV010000008.1:0-110333 GCF_050273135.1 Luteibacter sp. NPDC031894
TGATCCCATCCCGAACTCAGAAGTGAAACGCGCATGCGCCGATGGTAGTGTGGCTCAAGCCATGCAAGAGTAGGTCACCGCCAGGGGCTTTATCCTGAAAACCCGGTCTCGAAAGAGGCCGGGTTTTTCTTTTGCCGTCGTGCCCGCAGGGCACGCACAGCAACAGGTCACCGCCAGGGGCTTTATCCAAAAACCCGGTCTCGAAAGAGGCCGGGTTTTTCTTTTGCCGTCGTGCCCGCAGGGCACGCACAACCGGCTGATCGGCTACAGTAGGCCCATGTATCTACAGACTTTCGGCCTTCGCGAACCGCCGTTCGGCGACGCACCGGATCCGCGCTTTGCGTGCTTGTTTCCACGCGAGCGGGAGGTCCTGGCGCACGTGGAATACGAGGTCGGCGCCGATCAGTCCAGCGTTACTCTGGTAACAGGCGAGCGCGGTATCGGAAAGACGTTGCTCTGCATGCTGATCGAGGCCGACGCGCCGAACCACGGGGTGCGCGCCGTGCGCCAGGGGGCGGGTGACTACGCGCTGGAGACCACGGCGTGGCTGCGCGCCCTCTATGCCGGATTCGGCCTGCCCCTTCCGTTGAGCGCCGACGCGAACACGCAAGACCACCTGGTAGACGGGCTCGCGGCCGGCCTGGGGCGGCTGACCCATCACGTCAGTCACCGATTCCTCTGGATCCTCGACGACGCCCACGAGCTCTCGGATGACGACCTGTCGATCGCCATGCGCCTGCTGGTGGCTTGCGAGAAGGCGGGGGCGCCGTTCCACATCGTCCTTGCCGGCGAGCCTTCGCTGCGCGAGCGGCTTGCGGGCGCCGACGCGCCTCCCTTGGCCGCTCGCATTCGCAGCCGTCTGCCACTGGCTCCGCTCAATGCGGAAGAAAGCGAGCGCTACGTGCGGCATCGCCTCCATGTGGCAGGTACGACGCAGATGCCGTTCAGCCGGCTCGGGCTGCGCAGCCTGCGCGATGACGGCAAGGGCAATCCACGTCGCCTCAATACCCTCGCGCACCGCGCCCTCGAGCGCGCCTCCGAGCGGGGCGAGAAATCCATCGGCGAGCGCGCCCTGGGGTTCGTCGTGCGTGAGGCCTTGCCGCAACATGCGCGCTACTGGCTGAGGCGCTTCCGCCGACCGATCATCGCCGTAAGCGTGATGATCGCCATCCTCTTCGTCGGCGGCGTGGCGACCTGGTTCCTGACGGGGCACAGCCCTTCCCGGCCGAAGAACCTCGTCACGGTCAGCCCTGAGCAGGCGCTGGCTAAGTTCCATGACGCCTTGCCTGCGCCGGATGTGGGCAGGTTGCGTGTATGGGGTGAACTGCTCGCGCGCTGGCAGGTGACATCGAAGGAGACGTCGGTCGGCAATGCCATCAATTGCGATGCGACCATCTTCCCCGGCTTCGCCTGCGTGAGCGGTCGAGGCTCGCTGGACCAGCTTCGTCGCTTCGACCGCCCGCTCGTTCTCGAACTGGACGACGCCAATGCGAAGCAGCAGGTATTGCTGGTCGGCGCGGGTACCGACGCAGTACGCCTGTACCTCGGTGGAAAATATGTCGACCTGACGCGCGAAGCCTTCCAGCACGTCTGGAATGGCCGCTTTTACGCCGTGTTCCGGGTCGACCCCGCCATGCCGGCCAAGCTGTCGCGAGGCGACAGCGGGAACGGGCTGGCCTGGATATTGGCCAGGCTTCCTGCCAATCCCAACGCCAACGCCACGACACCGACAACCTTCGATAGCTCGGTGGAGGCCCGCGTGCTCGCCGTCCAACAGCGCTTCGGCATCGCCGCCGACGGCGTCGTCGGTCCTGAAACGATGTTCGCGTTGTCGTCGCTGGAAGCGGAAGGCCCGCACCTCGCCCGCGGCGTTCCCTGAGCATGTTCGTCCACGTCGACACCCGACGACGCTCACGGTTGTGCTGGGCGACGATGCTCGTCGTGATCGTGTGCGTCGTCTGCTTCGTCGCCCTGGCCCTTGCCAGCCGCGCCGAACGAACATCCATCATGCTGCACTGGGGCACCGTGCCCGCCCATCTGTTCGGCACCGGTCTGCCTTTCCTGGAGCAGGTGAGTGACCCGGCCCTGCTGCGACTGTTCACGGCCACGTTCATCCACGCGGGCTGGCTGCACCTGCTCAGCAACCTCCTCTTCCTCGTGATCTTCAGCCTGCCGGCCGAACGCAGTCTCGGTTCACCGCGCTTCCTGCTGCTCTTCCTGCTCGGCGGCGTCGTGGCGAACCTGATTGGTGCGGTCTCGCTCACGGGCGTGCGTGTCGCGATCATCGGCTGCAGCGGTGCCGTCTCCGCCGTCGTGGGTGCCTATGTCACGCTGTTCCCGCGGGCGAAGTTGGGTCTCGTGCTGCCGCTTGGCCTGTACCTCGAGTTCGTGCGCGTGCCCGCCTTCGTGTTGATCGGCATCTGGGCGTTGGTGCAATTGCTCTTCAGCTATGCCGGCGCGAGCTACGGCGCCGTCGTGTGGTGGACGCACATCGGCGGCTTCCTGTTTGGCATCGTGTTCGCCCTGTTTTCGCGCGGCGCGATCGCGCGCCGTTTACGCGGCTGACATTTCGCGCGGTGCCAGCAGGTGCTCGCGGACGAAACCGCGCAACAGCATGCCGGCATGCGGTGTCGGCGCCACGGCGGCCAGCAAGGCCTCCGGTGACTGGCCTTCCTCGCGCAGCGCGTCGCGCTTGCGCTCGATGTATGCACGCATCACCGTTGCTGAAAACTCGGGATGGAATTGCGTGCTCACCGCATGCTTGCCGTAACGAACGAGGTGGTGCGGGTCCCGGTCGGACCGCGCGAGCGACACCGCGCCGCGCGGCAATTCCAAGACGCTCTGCTCGTGGGTCGCATGGGCATGGAACGCGGTTGGCAGGGCAACGCCAAGCGGATCCTTGACCGCATGGGCATGCGTATCGATGCGCAGCGTGCCCATTTCCCGACCGCCGGGAAGGTAGTCCACGCCGCCGCCGAGCGCGTGCGACATCAACTGGTGCCCGTAGCAGACACCCAGTAGCGGCAGGTCGATATCCATCGCGTTACGGATCCATCCCGCGGTGCGTTCGCTCCATGGCAGTTTCTCGGTGACCATCGACGCGGAGCCCGTAATGACGGCGCCGGCGCAATCTTCCGGATCCGGCAGGCTGTCGCCGTGTTCCACGTCGACGATGCGGAGGCGCGCTTCGTGCAGGCGCAGGCCGAGGCGAAACCAACGGGGAAAATCCCCATGACGACGACTGATGGTGTCGGGTGCGCGGCCGGTACGAACAATGAGAACGGGCTTCATGGTGGGGTGCTTTCGTCGATCTCGGTCGGGGGAAGCACGTTGAGCACTTCGCGAACGGTGGTAAGGCCGGCGGCGACCTGCATCGCCGCCGAGATGCGCAGGGGCTTCATGCCTTCGCGTAGCGCTTCGCCGCCGAAGCGGCCAAGGTCGAGCTCGGCTGAAATGATCGAGCGCAAGCGCGCGGACATCGGCATCATCTCGTAAACGCCGGTACGACCGAGGAAGCCCGTCTTGCGGCACTCGAGGCAGCCGACCGGCTCGAACACCCGCTCGGGCAGGGGAATGTCCCACCCGTGGGTGAGCACGCCCCAGGCATCGGGAGCCTGCGTCGAGGCGACCTTGCAGTGAGGGCATAGTGTCCGCACGAGGCGCTGCGCCACCACGCCGGCGAGGGTGGACTGGATGAGGTAGTGCGGCACGCCGAGATCCAGCAGACGGGTCACCGCGCTGGGCGCATCGTTGGTATGCAGTGTCGACAGCACCATGTGGCCGGTGAGCGAAGCCTGCACCGCCATCTGCGCGGTTTCCAGGTCGCGTATCTCACCGATCATGATGATGTCGGGATCCTGACGCAGCAGCGTACGGACACCGGCGGCGAAGTCGAGGTCGATCGCCGGCTGCACCTGCATCTGGTTGAGGTCCGGCGAGACCATCTCGATCGGGTCCTCGACCGTGCAGACGTTGAGCTCCGGCCGGGCCAGGTGCTTCAGCGTGGAGTACAGCGTCGTCGTTTTGCCGGAGCCGGTGGGACCGGTGACCAGCACGATGCCATGTGGCCGCTCCACCATGCCGCGCCAGATCCTGTCTTCCTCGACGGAAAACCCGAGCTGGCTGAAATCCTTCATGACGAGGTCTGGGTCGAAGATACGCATCACCACCTTCTCGCCGAACGCCGTCGGCATGGTGGAGATACGCAGTTCGACCTCGCGTCCGCCGGCGGAGCGCGTCTTGATGCGACCGTCCTGAGGGCGTCGCTTCTCGGCGACGTCCATGCGCGAGAGGATCTTGACGCGCGCGGTCACCGCGGTCATCACCGGCGGTGGCAGCTCGAACACCTTCTGCATGACGCCGTCGATGCGGAACCGCATCTGCCCGGCGTCGCGCCGCGGCTCGAGGTGGATGTCCGACGCGCGCTGCTCGAACGCGTACTGCAGCAGCCAGTCGACGATGTGCACGACGTGGCGGTCGTCCGCGCCGACCTCGCCGGTCTTGCCCAGTTCGACCAGCTGTTCGAAGTTGATGATTTTCGACGGCTCGCCCGTCTTGGCATCCTGTGCGAGCTGGATGGAACGCTGGACGCCGTAGAACTCGAGCAGGTAACGGTTGATGTCGATCGGGCTCGACACCACGCGGCGAACGTCGCGACGGAGCATGTGGGCGAGGTCGTTCGCCCAGCCCGTGTCGAAGGGTTCCGCCGTGGCGAAGGTGACCTCCATGGGGGAGGCCGCGACCGGCAGGATCCGGTGGCGCTGCGCGTAGGCGCTGCTGACCGCCTGAGTGGCCTGGGCCACGTTGACCTTCATCGGGTCGATCTTCAGGTAGGGCAGGTCGGCCTTCCCGGCCAGCCACTCCACCATCGTTTCCAGGCTGAGCGGGCGGCCCGGGTCGCGCCGGTTCTCGATCTTCGCGTTGGCGATCAGGACGAGGGGGTGCAGCTCGATGGCCGACTTGCCGCTGCGCGAACCCATGCGCACACGCTTCGCGTCGTCGCCGACCAGGTAGCCGTCCACCACGAGGGACGCGAGCACCTCGTCAAGTTCCAGCCTGCCACGACGGCCGAGGAGGGCGCCGTGTGTCGGATTGACTGCCATTGCCTGAAGCCCTGTATTAAGCCCACGCCGCTATACTAGCCCGCTTTCTCAAGGACCCGGGAACCATGTCCGCGCCCACCTTCCAAGACGTGATCCAGACCCTGAACCGCTATTGGGCGGAGCAGGGCTGCGTGCTGGTCCAGCCGCTCGACACCGAGGTCGGCGCGGGTACGTTTCATCCGGCGACCTTCCTCCGTTCGCTCGGACCCGAGCCCTGGGCGGCGGCCTACGTGCAACCCTGCCGTCGACCGACGGACGGGCGCTACGGCGACAATCCCAACCGCCTGCAGCACTACTACCAGTACCAGGTGGTCCTCAAGCCGAACCCGGACGACATCCTGGAGCGCTACATCGGCTCCTTGAAGGCCTTGGGCATCGACCCGCTGGTGCACGACCTGCGCTTCGTCGAGGACAACTGGGAATCGCCGACCCTCGGCGCCTGGGGCCTCGGCTGGGAAGTCTGGTTGAACGGCATGGAGGTGACCCAGTTCACCTATTTCCAGCAGGCCGGCGGCCTCGAATGCCGACCCGTCACGGGCGAAATCACCTACGGGCTCGAACGCCTGGTGATGTACCTGCAGAACGTCGACAGCATCTACGACATCGTCTGGACGCACGCGCCGCACGGCGTGGTCACCTACGGCGACGTGTTCCACCAGAACGAGGTGGAACAGAGCACCTACAACTTCGAACACGCGAACGTGCCGGAGCTCTTCCACTGGTTCGACGTCTGCGAGGGCGAGGCGGGGAAGCTGATCGCCGCGGGATTGCCGCTTCCCGCTTATGAGCAGGTGTGCAAGGCGAGCCACGCCTTCAACCTGCTCGACGCGCGTCGAGCCATCAGCGTGACGGAGCGCCAGCGCTTCATCCTGCGCGTTCGCACGCTGGCACGCAGTGTCGCGGAGGCCTACGTGGCACAACGGGAAAAGCTCGGCTTCCCGGGCCTGAAGAAAGACAAGGAGGCCGTCCATGGCTGATAAACGACTGCCGCTCCTCATCGAGCTGGGTACGGAAGAACTTCCGCCGAAGGCGCTCGACGACCTCGCCGGCGCATTCACGCGCGGTGTCGTCGAAGGCCTGGAAAAGCGCGGCATTGCCGCGGACTACGCTGCAGCGAAGACCTACGCGTCGCCGCGCCGTCTCGCCGTGCACGTGCCGGCGGTCGCCACGGCCCAGCCGGAGCAGACGGTCGAGCGCCGCGGCCCGGCGATCGCCGCGAGCCTCGGAGCCGATGGCGAGCCGAGCAAGGCATTGCTCGGATTCGCCCAGTCCTGCGGTGTGGACGTCGCGGCGCTGGAAAAGCTCGAGACCGACAAGGGCGCCTGGTTCGTGTTCCGCGCGGTGAAGGCGGGACAGCCCACGGCCGCCTTGCTGCCGGACATCGTGGCAGAGGCGTTGAAGGGCTTGCCGATTCCCAAGGCCATGCGCTGGGGCGACCGGGAGGAATCCTTCGTGCGCCCGGTCCACAGCCTGCTGATGCTGCACGGTGCGGACATCGTCGACGGAGAATTGCTTGGCTTGAAAAGCGGCCGCCTCAGCATCGGCCACCGTTTCCACCATCCGAAGCCGGTGCACGTTGCCGACGCGGACAGCTGGGTCGACGCGCTGTTCCATGCGCACGTGATCGCGGACCCCGCGGCCCGGCGCGAGCGCGTGCGCGACGAAGTCGCGCGCGTGGCCACGGGCGGCGTGCCGCGACTCTCCGACGACCTGCTCGACGAGATCGTCAACCTGACCGAATGGCCCGTGGCCATCGCCTGCACGTTCGAACGCGAATTCCTCGACGTGCCGCCGGAAGCGCTGGTCACGACGATGGAGACGAACCAGAAGTTCGTTCCGGTCTTCGATGCGGAGGGCCGGCTCACCGAACACTTCATCGGCGTCGCCAATATCGAAAGCCGCGATCCGGCGGAAATCCGGAAGGGGTACGAACGGGTGATCCGTCCGCGCTTCGCGGACGCCAAGTTCTTCTGGGACGAAGACCTGAAGACGCCGCTGGCCGACTACCAGGACGGCCTGAAGAACGTTACCTACCAACAGTCGCTGGGCAGCCTGTGGGACAAGACGGTGCGCGTGGCCGAACTGGCGCGCGTCGTCGCCAACCGCGTTGGCGTCGACGCTGGCCAGGCGACCCATGCCGCCGCGCTGGCGAAGTGCGACCTGCTTACACGGATGGTCGGCGAATTCCCGGAGTTGCAGGGTGTCATGGGCCGTTACTACGCCACGCGCCAGGGCATTCCGGCCGACGTGGCGGATGCGCTCGACAGCTTCTACCAGCCGCGGTTCGGCGGTGATGCCATCGCCGCGGGCCCCGTGGGTCGGGTGCTGGCCGTGGCGGAGCGCCTCGACACCCTCGCCGGCATCTTCGCCGTGGGCCTCAAGCCGAGCGGCAACAAGGATCCCTTCGCACTTCGTCGCGCCGCGCTTGGCTTGGCGCGCACCCTGATCGAGGGTGGCCTGGACATCGATTTGCGCGCCGCGTTGACGGAAGCCTTCGAGCTCGTTCCGGAGGCAGCCGTCGTCGCTGGCGTAAAGCCGGGCAAGGACGGCAAGCCCCCGGTAGTGGACATCGGCGCCCGGCGCCGGGAGCTGAGCGACGAGGTTCACGCCTTCGTGCTCGAGCGCCTGCGCGGCTATTACGCCGACCAGGGCTTCTCTGCCGACCAGTTCGAGTCCGTGCTCGCCGTGGCGCCGGCCACGCTACCCGACTTCGATCGCCGCCTACGCGCGGTGGGCGAATTCGCCCGTCGCCCCGAAGCCGCCAGCCTCGCTGCAGCGAACAAGCGGGTAGGGAACATCCTGCGCAAGCAGGCCGAGGAAGCGGATGCCGCCCCCATCAAGGGGAACGTCGATCCTGCGCACTTCGAATCCGATGCCGAACGGGAGTTGCACGCGGCGCTCGAGTCCGCACGGACGGAAACGCAGGGCCTGTTGGCCAAGGGCGATTACACCGGCACGCTGGCCCGCCTCTCGGCGCTGCAGGCGCCGGTGGACCGCTTCTTCGACGATGTACTGGTCAACGCCGAGGATCCCGCAGTGCGCGCGAACCGGCTTGCCCTGCTCGCGCAGTTGAAGGCCAGCTTCGGCGCCATCGCGGACATCTCGCGGCTCTGAGCTATATCCGCGTGGGAAGCGCGCGAGCGCGCTTCCCACAAGAATCTTCGATCTTCTGAAGCGCGCTAGGGGACGATCAGGCCGCCACGCCTTGATCGTCCTGGATCCGTGACATGAGCGTCCGACGGAAAGCCACCATGCGATCGGCGTAATCCGCTTCGCCCGAGCGCGCCAGGATCGAATACATCTCGGCGACGAGATCGGCGTGACGTACTGGCGAGAAACGGCTACCGGTCATCTCGATGTCCGATTGCAGCAGCTTCATCGCAGCGGCGAGCCGGCTCGGGTCCAGGGTGGCACCCCGGTTAGCCGTGGCCTCGCGGCCCTTTCCCCCGTCGGCGGCGCTGGTTCGCGAGGCGGAGCTCTCAGCGGACCCGTCGAGCATCATCGGACCTTCGCCCGCGGCGAGCCATACGAGAGACAGTCCAAGAGTCTTGGCCATCGTGACGCAGCGGCCGCGGGAGGGATCGGTATTGCCGTCCCGCCAGCTGCGTACCACGCCTTCGGAGAACCCGCAGCGGCGCGCGATCTCACTCACGCTGCCGGACATCTTGATGACCGCGCGCACGCGGCTGGCAAACGAAGAAGGCTGGACCGAGGTATCCGGAAGGGCGATATCCAATCCCCCTCGGGAGGCATCGGCCAGGACGGATTCCCGTGAGTTGTCGTTCATGCGAATGGAACCTCGTTATCAAAAGACCGCCCCCCGGCGATTCGCGATCCAACGCGCGAGTTGGGCTTTCGGTGTACAGGAACTTGCCTTCGAAAGCCTTTCATCGCGCGAAGTGTCCGCATGGGATTTCCGATGCCAATGTTAGGAGCGGCCGGATCAGGGGCTATTTCTACTAGGAACGTTTCCTAGGTAAAAGTCCCATATAGCCCAGAAGTCACGATTCTGGTCCCTCGCAAGTGCTTGACCCTGTTCGTGATTGCCTCAGCCAATGCGTGACCTTGTCACGCAGGTAATTGCGCAGACAGGTAAAAAACATGTGAGTTTTTCATATTGCAGGCCGATGACGCCTTGCGTATACCTGTAGGTGATCACCTACACGGTGATGCTTCGGGGGCGGGATCCTTTCTTGGATTCCGTTGTTTTTGTAGAGAGATTCCAAGACCAAGCAACGAGCTACCCCGGCGCCGTCGGGGCGGGTTCGGCTTGCCGCCATATCGCATTTAATTGCGAAGCGGCTTTTCATGGGGAGAAGCATTCGATGAGTTCACGTCATTTCCGCGCTACATCGCTGGGACGCCGGAGTGCGCTGGCCCTGGCGATCAGCCTGGGCACCGTCTCAGGCGCCGTGTTCGCGCAGGCGACCACCGGCTCGATCTTCGGCCAGGCACCCGCCGGTGCCGGCCAGACCGTCACCGTCACCAGTGACACCGGCGTCACCCGTACCGTCAATGTCAATGACGACGGGCGCTACAACGTCGGCCAGCTGCCCCTGGGCAACTACAAGGTCACGCTCAACCGCGACGGTGCCGCCGTCGACTCGCGTGCCAACGTCACCCTGCGTGTCGGCGCGGGTACGGAAGTTGGCTTCGGTGGAGCGGCTTCGGCCTCGCAGGCGTCGAGCCTGGAAGGCGTGACCGTGTCCGCCAACGCGCTGCCGTCGATCGACGTCAGCTCCGTCGACTCGCGCACCGTCATCACGTCCGAGCAGCTTTCGAAGTTGCCTCTGGCGCGCACGGCGGAAGCGATCGCCCTGCTTGCGCCCGGCGCGGTCGCCGGCAGCTCCTTCTTCACTGGCCCCACCGGTAACCCGCTCGTCTCGATCGCCGGCAGCGCCGTGACGGAGAACGCGTACTACATCAACGGCTTCAACACCACTGATCCTCTCAGTGGTTTCGGCGGTATCACGCTGCCGTACGGTGCCATCGACCAGCAGGAAATCCTTGCCGGTGGTTACGGCGCGGCATACGGCCGCTCGTCGGGCGGCGTCATCAGCCAGGTCGGTAAGCGCGGCAGCAACGAATGGCATTTCGGCGGGCAGGTGCTGTGGGAGCCGAACGGCGCCAAGGCTTCGCCGATGAATTTCTACCGCCAGGTCGGACCCGAGGCCGGTGAAATCTTCGACCGGAACGACACCGACAAGCTGTGGCGCACGACGTATTCCGCCTATGCGGGCGGCCCGCTGATCAAGGACACGCTGTACGTCTTCCTTGCCGCGGAGCAGGAGCGTCGCGAAGGCTCGCAGATCACGAACGTCAATGCCCCGTTCGTGTACAAGCAGAGCTACCGTAACCCGAAGTACTACGCCAAGATCGACTGGAACATCAACGACAGCAACATCCTCGAACTGACGGGCGCGTCCAACAAGCAGGAATACGACGCCTCGATCTTCGAATACGACTACGACACCCGCACCCGCGGTGACTTCGTTGGCAAGGACACGGCAGGCGCGCCGCAGAACAAGTCCGGTGCCGACGTGTATTCCGCGAAGTTCACCAGCTACATCACCGACGACCTGACGCTTACCGCGCTGTACGGCAAGATGAAGGGCACGTATTACACCGCGACGGCTGGCGAAACGACGTTGCCGTCGATCCTGACGCCGACCTTCCAGGATCCGGCGCTCAACGGCGGCTCGCCGATCACCAATGCCAATCCCTCGGCTCAGATCGCGGACCCCCGCCACACGTCGACCAACACCAACCTGCGCGTCGACCTGAGCTACCACATCGGCGATCACACGATCACCGCTGGTATCGATAACCAGAAGGTGCTCGACAAGAACGACGGTGTGACCACGTCGGGTCCCGGCTATGCATGGGAATACAACCACACCGACGCAGGCACGCCGATCATCGGTGAAGCCCCGACGGATGCGGCCTATGTCGCCCCGCCGGGTGGCGAGGGTTACTACGTCGCCCGTTACGTGTACAGCACCGCTGCCTCGGTCCGCACCACGCAGCGCGCGCAGTACATCGAGGATTCCTGGCAGGTCAACGACCGTTGGCTGGTGAAGATCGGCCTGCGTAACGACCAGTTCACCAACTACAACCAGAATGGCGAGGCGTACCTGCGCCTGACCACGCCGCAGTGGGCCCCGCGCCTCGGTGCCACCTGGGACGTCAACGGCGACTCCAGCCTGAAGATCTATGCCAACGCGGGTCGTTACTTCCTCGCGCTGCCGGCCTCGGTCGCGCTTCGTTCGGCGGGTGCCTCGCTGTACACGCGCGAATACTTCAACTACACCAGCATCGACGGCAACGGTATCCCGCAGGGCCTCACGCCGATCTTCAGCAGCACGGGCGGCCCGATCTCGGCCAACCGCGAGTACGGCATTCCGCGCGATCCCGCGACCGCCGCCGGTACGAACATCAAGTCGGAGTACCAGGACGAGTTCATCCTCGGCTTCGACGCGATGCTGACCGACAAGTGGACGTATGGTGCCAAGGCCACGGTGCGCAAGCTGCGCAACGCGATCGATGACGTCGGCGACAGCGGTGCCATCCTGGACAAGATGGAGCGCATGGGCATCGACCCGGCCACCATCGGCGACATCCAGGGTAGCTACCTGTTCAACCCGGGCCGCGCGAACACCTTCCTCATCCCGAACGTCAACGGCGGCTACTACAGCGTCGACATGAACAATGAGGACTTCCGCTTCCCGCATAGCAAGCGCAACTACTACGGCTTGAACCTGTACCTCGACCACGCGTGGGACGGCAAGTACCAGGTCCGCTTCGACTACCTGTACTCGAAGAGCTACGGCAATTCGGAAGGCCAGGTGCGCTCCGACATTCGCCAGGACACTGTGTCGGCCACGGTCGACTGGGATTACTCCGAAGTCATGCAGTACTCGAACGGCGAACTGGCCAACAGCCGCAAGCACCAGTTCAAGATCTACGGTTCCTACCAGCTCGCTCCGGAATGGCTGGTCTCGGCGAACGCGCTGCTCTCGTCGGGTGCGCCGAAGAGCTGCCTGGGCTTCTTTGGCCCGGACGAGACCAACCCGAACCTGGGTTATGGCTCGTACTACCACTGGTGCAACGGCCAGCCGTCGCCTCCTGGCGACGCGGGTCACAACCCCTGGACGTACATCGTCACGGGCGCGGTGGAATATCGTCCGGTCTGGGCCGACAGCAAGCTGGCCTTCAACCTCACGGTGTTCAACCTGTTCAACCAGCGCAAGGAAACGCAGATCTATCCGATCCATGGCAGCGAAGCCAGCCCGAACCCGCGCTACGGCGTGCCGATCTACCAGACCACGCCCCGCTACGCGCGCGTAGGCATCACCTACGACTTCTAAGCTAGGGCAGCAAAAGAACAGCTAAAACAAGAGAAGGTCACGGGGGCAAAGGAGGGCTCCCGCGACAAAGGCATCATGCCTCCCCAGATCGCCCCCTGCCTCGCGGCCGGGGGCGCTTTTTTTACGGAACTGTTTCACTCGTAAGCAAAATTCCCCGAATATCTTGCGCTTGCAAGAGGCGCTTGCCGAAGAAAACGTAAGAAAAACCGACGATCCCATGTAAATAATTTGTTGACACGGGCCTCAGCGTAAGCCTAGATTCGGCGTCGACGATTCTGAAAGAACCTTCCCCGAAGACTCGAGGCAGGTTCGGTTCAGCAAGTCCATGGCTTGTCGGAAGCAGGTACGCAGGGCGACGCACCACTCTGGGAGAGAGGACCGCGTCAGCAGCATCCCCCGCAACGTGCACCGAGTGAGCCACCTTTTTTTCCGGCTTCGGTCGGTTTTGCTCGTTTTCAGGCCCGGTTAGGGCTGATCTGGGGAGATTTGCAATGAGTTCTCGCAGCATCCGGCAGGCATCTGTCCTGCGTCGTTCCTCGCTGGCGCTCGCGCTGGCGATGGGCATGGGCCTCACGGGTACCGTGTTCGCCCAGGCAACCACCGGTAGCCTCTTCGGCCAGGCCCAACCCGGTGAAACCGTCCAGATCACCAGCGCCACTGGTGTCACTCGCACGACCACGGTCGGCGAGAATGGCCGCTACGCCTTCGGCAACCTGCCGCTCGGCAGCTACAAGGTCAGCCTGCTGAAGGACGGCGCCGTCGTCGATTCGCGCGACAACGTCGAACTGCGCGTCAACGCCGGTACGGACGTGTCGTTCAATGCCGCGGCCGCCACTGCCAGCAACGCCTCCAACCTGGAAGGCGTGACCGTCGTCGGCACGGCGCTACCGCCGATCGACGTCTCGTCGGTCGACTCGCGCACCGTCATCACCCAGAGCCAGCTGAAGCAGCTGCCGCTCGGCCGCAGCGCCGAAGCCATCGCACTGCTCGCCCCGGGCGTCACGCCGGGTGCGACCGGAACGGGCATCGCGAGCCCGACCGGCCAGGCGCTGATCTCGTTCGCCGGTTCCTCGGTCAACGAAAATGCCTACTACGTCAACGGCATGAACACCACCGATCCGATCAACGGTTACGGCGGTATCGTCCTTCCGTACGGCGCGATCGACCAGCAGGAAATCCTGACCGGCGGCTACGGCGCCCAGTACGGCCGCTCGGCCGGTGGCGTCATCAACGTCGTGGGTCGTCGCGGTACGAACGACTTCCACTTCGGTGGTCAGCTGCTCTTCACCCCGAAGTGGGCGAAGGCTGACCCGAAGAACATCAACTTCGCGAAGGGTTCGCCCAGCGAAGGTGAGCTGTACCAGTACCGCCGCGACAACAAGGACTGGGAAGCGGTTGCCTCGGCCTACGCCGGCGGCCCGCTGATCAAGGACAAGCTGTTCGCGTTCATCGCCGTCGAAGGCGCGCGCCGCGAGGGCACGAACGTCGGCTCCGTTTCGACGACGCGCACCACGCAGTATCGCTACGACGATCCGAAGCTGTACGGCAAGATCGACTGGAACATCAACGACAACAACATCCTCGAACTGACGGGTGCGTCGTACAAGGACGAATACTCCGGCGGCATCTACGCTTACGACAACGACACGAACACCCGTGGCGCCTACCGTAACGCGGCGACGATCGAGAACACGAAGCAGACCATGTGGCTGGCGAAATACACCAGCTACCTGACCGACACCCTGACCCTGACGGCGCAGTACGGCAAGCAGAAGACCGCTTTCTACACGCAGCCGGCGGCGACCGATCCGGACCTCATCTACATCACCGGTGCGGGCAACCAGGATCCGGCGCTGAACGGTGGCGTGGCCGGCGGTATCGCCAATGCGCAGAACCTGCGTGACATCGACGATCCGCGCCACGAGAGCAAGGGCTCGAACTACCGCGTCGACCTGGCCTGGACGCTCGGCGACCACACCCTGACGTTCGGTATCGACAACCAGACCACGCAGGACAACAACGACGGTACCTTCATCTACGGTAACAATGGTTACTCGTGGTCGTACGGCACCGTCGCCGAAGGTGCGAGCAGCATCGCCGGTGGCCAGGTCGCCGCGCCGGTCGGCACGCCGTACTACGTCGCGCAGTATCGCCTCGTCACGGCCGCCAGCGTGCAGGTGAAGCAGCGCGCCCAGTACATCGAAGACAAGTGGCAGCTGAACGACAACATCCTGCTGTCGATCGGTCTGCGCAACGACCAGTTCACCAACTACAACAGCAGCGGTCAGGCCTACATCACGCAGACCAAGCCGCAGTGGGCCCCGCGTCTGGGCGGTAGCTGGGACGTCTTCGGCGACAGCACCTTCAAGGTGTACGCCAACGCCGGCCGTTACTACCTCGCCCTGCCGGCCGCTCCGGCGCTGCGCGGTGCTTCGGCTTCGTACTACACGAACACCTACTTCTCGTACACGGGCATCGATCCGACCAACGGGTACCCGACCGGTCTGACCCCGCTCAACACCGTGCGTGGCCCGGGCGCCCCGATCTCGACGAACAACGAATACGGCCAGACGCCGGATCCGAACGTCGTCACGGCGCGTGGCGTGAAGGCCGAGTACCAGGATGAGTTCATCGCAGGCTTCGACAAGACCCTCGGCACGAACTGGACCTACGGTGCGAAGCTGACCTACCGCAAGCTCGGCAACGCGATCGACGACTTCTGCGACACCGGCGTCGTGCAGGATGCGTTCGCGGCGAAGGGCTACGACGTCGACTCGCAGAACTGGAATGCCGTGGGCTGCTACCTGTTCAATCCGGGTCGCGCCAACACCTTCCAGGTCGGCAACGCTGCCGGCGGTTACGATTCGATCTCGCTGTCGAACAAGGACCTCGGCTTCCCGCACCTGAAGCGCCACTACTACGCTGCTGAGCTCCACCTGGATCGCCAGAAGGGTGACGGCAACTGGTGGGGTACGGTCAGCTACACGTACTCGCGCCTGTATGGCAATTCGGAAGGCCAGGTCGATACGGATGCCGGTACGCGCAGCTCGCCGTCGGTCACGCAGTCGTGGGATAACGCCCCGCTGATGGTGTACTCGAACGGCGAACTCGCCAACGACCACACCCACGCGCTGAAGGCGTTCGGTGCCTACCAGATCACCCCGGAGTGGATGGTCGCGGGCAACATCGCCATCGTGTCGGGTGCGCCGCGCAACTGCTACGGCGGTTTCGGTGCGAACGAGGAAGATGCGGGCTACGGCGTCGAGTCGTACCACTTCTGCGGTGGCCTGCCGTCGCCTCCGGGCAAGGGCAGCCGCCTGCCGATGACGCACACCGTCTCGCTGAGCACGGAATATCGTCCGGCGTTCGCCGACCACAAGCTGGCCTTCAGCCTCGAAGTCTTCAACCTGCTCAACGAGCAGCAGAAGACGCAGTCCTACCCGTACTACGGCGTGTCCGATGCTCCGAATCCGGAGTTCCGTCGCGCGCTCACGTACCAGACCCCGCGGTCGGTGCGTTTCGGTGTGACCTACGACTACTGATCATCGTGGTCGAAGGCAGCGTCACGCTCGTCAGAGCGTGGCGCTGGGACGACAGAACGCCACCTTCGGGTGGCGTTCTGCTTTTCGGAGCGCGGAAAAACGTTTCGCAAAACCAAGCGATTGCCCGTTTCCGGCAAGTCTGACTGCCAGCTAGCCAGCCGGCTTAAAAACGCTATTCCTGTCTAGTTCGTCACTTGACTTTTCTGACGGCCCATTTGCCGGTATTCTCCCAAGTTCCCCCCGGGAGGCTCGGCGCCATGCGCGTGCGTATCTTCCGTGACCCACGACCATTTCATTCGTTACGAGGTTCGACCATGCGCAGGATTCTCTTGTCGCTCGCATCCGTGGCCGCCATGGCGGCCCTCGCCGGCTGCAGCGGCGGCTCCGACACCAACGGCCAGCAGGCCGCTGCCCCGGGTGGCACCGACAACGCCAACGCGAATGCCAACGCAGCGCCGGCCAATGCCGTGACGGGCACGATCAGCCTGCGCGACGCAGGCGCCCAGCTGAGTCCTGATGCCAAGCTCGACATCAAGCTGATCGACGTTTCCGCCGAAGGCTCGCAGCCGCTTGCCGCCAAGACGATCGCGCCGGTCACCATGCCGCAATCGTTCCAACTGGACTTCGCCGCTTCGGACCTGAATCCGAACGACATGTACATCGTGGACGTCTCGCTGCAGGACGGCGAGCGCCACTATTCCTCGCCGCTGAAGACGCCGGTGCTGACCAAGGGCGCGAAGAACGCCGTCACCATCCAGCTTGTGGGTGAAGCCACCCCGGGCGAGAAGGAACTGGCCGGTTACAACAGCCTCAAGAAGAACATCGGCGGCATGAAGGTCACGCAAGGCACCGCGCTGAAGGAAGGCGAGTCCCGCGGCTGGCAGATCTTCCGCAAGGGCAAGGACGTCCAGTTCGTCATCGAACTGGTCGACTACGGCGACAAGGGCTTCACCTCGACGAACTATGCCTACAAGGACGGAAAGCCCTGGGTCATCGTGCAGGAGAAGAAGTCGAGCAAGGACGCCAAGCCCAACTCTACCGAGCGCGCGGGCTGGAACGATGCCGGCGAACTGGTGCTGAAGCAGAACGAAGCCGGTGGCAAGGTCGATGTGCTTTCCGACGACGATGCCAACACCCTGAAGAAGCAAGCCGAAGCCATGTATGCGAAGGCGGGCGGCAAGAAGTAAAGCCGTCCGTCAATCGGAAGACGCCGGCCTAGCGCCGGCGTTTTTTTTTGCGGGTATGCAAGAAAGTGCGAATACCGCAAGGTTGATTGTAGGTGGTGTCCTACGCGAACACGCTCTCGCTGCTTACAGTACTTGCCGGCGTAGAAGACTAGTGTTGAGCGCGCGGTCAACTAGACCGTGCTTCGCGTCAAGGAGAGAAGTTCATGAAGCGGTTATTTACAAAGCTCGCTTTCGTCGCATTCCCCCTGCTGGGTGTCGTGGGCAATGCCTACGCGCTCGCGCTGAACACGACATCCATCAAGTACTTCGATGAAAACGGCGCCATTGTTGGTCAGTTCATCCGCCTATGCAATGCGCTGACCTATCACGCTGGGAATACGCACACGGCGTACAGCATCACGGAGGAAGTGAACTGCGGTACCAATCCGGGTTTGCGCTATGTCGTCCCCAACACCATCATCACCAGCTACACGCTCCCTGGATTCCTTCCGATCAGCACCGCCTGCGGGATCGCAGAATGCGAGCCGCTCGGGGTTTCTGAGCCAGAGCGTCTCAACGACAAGGGATGGACCTGGACTAACCCTTAGTCCGTGAAAAAAGAAGGCCGGCATGTAGCCGGCCTTCCTTGCGTCGAAGAAACGCCCGATCAGAACGCCAGCTTCACACCCAGGTTCAAACCGTTGTAACGCTGGGTGTCATCGCCGAAGCGTCCGGAGTAGCTGACCCAACCGCTCCAGCTTTGGTTGAAGTCGGCGGTGACGCCGAGGTCGGCGGTCATCCAGGTCTTGTCCGGCGAGAAGCCTTGCACGCTGAACTGGCCGGCCATGTTCGTGAGGCCCGCGGTGACGTAGCGGTCTTCGGCGCGACCGTCGTGGTTGTACGCCACTTCCGCGAAGGGATGCAGCGTGGTGTTACCCGACTGCCAGGCACCCTGCAGGCGCCAGCCGGCCGTCTCGATGCGCGCATTGCGGATCTGCTTGCCGAAGTGCATCGCGGTGCTGGTGTCGTTGCGCTCGGTGTAGCCGAACACGCGCAGCTGCTGCCATTCCACCGACACGAAGGGGCCGGTCTTCAACGTCTCGCTGCCGAACCACCAGCCGCCGCTCAGGCCGGCACCGACATGCGAACCGTCGGTCTTGCCCGATTCCGTGCGACGTGCGGCACCGAGATCGATGCGACGGTCGATGTCGGTGAAGCTGAGCTGGCCGAAGCTGGCGAAGCCGCCGAAGTAGCCACCGCCGTTGTGGTAGAAGGCGTAGCCCGAGCCGGCGATGTCCTGCATCTTGTAGCCGCCACCGCCCTGGAAGTCGGCCTTGGACTGGGCGACGCCCATCGCCACGCCGATCGACACATGGTCGCTCACGCGGGCGTCGGCACCGATCGTCAGGTTGACGTTGTCGCTATCGGTCTTGGGCGAGGTATCGGTGTTCTTGAACTTCTGCTGGCCGTAGTCGACCGCGGCGAAGAAGCGCGAGTCGGCGCCGAAGTTGTCGGCCATCATCTGGTTGCGCAGCGTGCGCACGTGCGCGGCGTTCGAGGCGAGGCCAGCTTCGCCGAGCAGCGAGATCTGCTGCGGAGCCGTGATCACCGAGATGGCGTACTGTCCGAGCAGCGCGTGCGCTGCCGTGGTCGGATGGATGCCATCCGCGAACAGGTAGGTGCTCGCCGCGTTCGGGTCGCGCAGGGTGGCCGGCGAGCAGGTGATCGAGCTGGCGGTGGTGCAGGCGGGCACGGTCACGTTGGTGAAGCCGTAGGTGCTCGGGCTGGCGATGACCTCGTTGAGCAGGGCGTAGGTGTCGATCGGCACGATGCCACGGTTGGCCGAGGCCAGGCCGCCGCTGAGGATGCCGTTGTAGACCTGGGTCAGCTGGGTGATCCCTGCCGAGGCGGCGGCGCCCTGGGACATGGCGGCCGGAGTCTTGCCCACGTCCGGCAGGTTGAAGACGACGATGGTCTTCGCGCCGGCGGCCTGGAGCGCCTTGATCTGGCCTACTTCATTCGTCGCGGCGGTCGCCACGGTCACCTGGGCGGTGGCCGGGTTCTGCACGGCGGCGAGCAGGTCGTTGGCGCCGATCCACATGGTGTAGAGCGCGTTCGGGTTGGCCTTGCCGCCGTTGGCCGCGAGGTACTGCTGGACCTGGGTGGACGTGGCCGGGACAGGGTTGGCGATCGCGGCGCGTGCGCCGCCGAACGCATAGTCCGTGCCGCCCTGGAGCGACGGCGTCAGCGTCAGGTTGAAGTGGCTGGCGATGTTCTCGACGGCCACGGTGCCCGGGTTCGTCGTGAAGCGGGTGATCACCGGCGAGCCGGAAAGCAGGGCAACGTTGCCGTTGTCGCTCAGGCTGTCGCCGAAGGACACGACCTGCTGGTACCCGTCGGCGTGCGCCCCGGCACTGAAGAGAAGGGCGGCACCAATGGCACCTGCAAGATGACGAATTCGCATGAGGACACTCCGTGTGGGGCGTTAGAGAAACGTTACGGTAATGGAAAGCCATACGGCAGCGCATGCTGCGCTGCGGTACTCGTGAAGAGGCATGGACAACCGGTTGTGGGAAGCGCGCCAGCGCGCTTCCCACGGGAGAAGAGGCACCCCCAGGCCCTCAGTTATTTCTTAAGTGCGCGGGAGAACGCGTCGGCAAAGGCGCTGTTGGTTGGCGCTGGCGTCGCCTTCGGCGGCTGCGGCGGGCGACCGCCCTGACCGCCGCCACGGCGATTGCCGCCGCCGGGCCCGTCGTCGCGCGATGCCGGACGTCCAGTGCGGGCTTCGCCCGGCACGTCGTCCAGGCGCATGCTGAGGGCGATGCGCTTGCGCGGGAGGTCGATCTCCATGACCTTCACCTTGACGATGTCTCCCGCCTTGACCGCGTCACGCGGGTCCTTGACGAAGGTGTGCGAAAGCGCCGACACGTGGACGAGGCCGTCCTGGTGCACGCCGATGTCGACGAAGGCGCCGAAGGCCGCCACGTTGGTCACGCGGCCTTCCAGCACCATCCCGACCTCGAGGTCCTTCAGATCCTCGACGCCCTCGGCGAAGGTTGGCGCCACGAACTCGGGGCGGGGGTCGCGACCCGGCTTCTCCAGCTCCTTCAGGATGTCGCGCACCGTCGGCACGCCGAAGGTTTCGTCGGTGAACTCCTCGGCCATCAGTCCGCGCAGGAAGGACGTGTCGCCGATGACCTGTTTCACTTCCCGTCCGCACTGCTTCAGGATGCGCTCCACGACGGGATAGGCCTCCGGATGCACGGAGCTCGCATCGAGCGGATTGCTCCCTCCGGTGATGCGCAGGAAGCCCGCGCACTGCTCGAAGGCCTTGTCGCCCAGGCGAGGCACCTTCAGGAGATCCTTGCGGCTGGGGAAGGGGCCGTTCGCATCGCGATGCTTGACGACGTTCTCCGCCACGCTGGCGGAGAGGCCGGCGACGCGCGCGAGCAGCGGTGCCGAAGCGGTGTTCACGTCGACGCCGACGGCGTTCACGCAATCTTCGACGCGAGCATCCAGCGCGCGCGCCAGCTTCACCTGGTTCACGTCGTGCTGGTACTGACCGACGCCGATGGCCTTCGGTTCGATCTTCACCAGTTCGGCGAGCGGATCCTGCAGGCGGCGCGCGATGGACACGGCGCCGCGGATCGACACGTCGACGTCCGGGAATTCCTTCGCCGCGAGCTCGGAGGCGGAATAGACGGACGCACCGGCTTCGCTCACGACCACTTTCGACAGGCCCAGGTCGCCGTGCTTGCGGATGACTTCGCCCACGAGCTTGTCCGTCTCGCGCGAGGCGGTGCCGTTGCCGATCGCGACGAGGTTCACGCCGTGCTGCTTCGACAGCTGCGCGATGCGTGCGATGGATTGGTCCCACTGGTTGCGCGGTTCGTGCGGGTAGATGGTGTCGTACGCGAGCAGTTTGCCGGTCGCATCGACGATGGCGATCTTGCAGCCGGTGCGGATGCCGGGATCGAGGCCCATGACCGTCTTCGTGCCGGCGGGGGCCGCGAGCAACAGGTCCTTGAGGTTGTCGCCGAACACGCGGATGGCCTCGTCTTCGGCACCTTCGCGCACGCGGCCGAAGAGGTCGAGGGTGAGGTGCAGGTGCAGCTTCACGCGCCATGTGAGGCGCACGGTCTCGCGCAGCCACGCGTCGGCGGGGCGACCGCGAGCGACGATGCCGGCACGCGCGGCGACGCGGCCCTCGCCTTCGGCATGTCCCTGGTCGGCGTCGACACCCGGGTTAAGGTCGATTTCGAGGATGCCTTCGTTTCGGGCACGCATCAGTGCGAGCAGACGGTGCGACGGAATCTTTGCGACCGGCTCGACGTGGTCGAAGTAGTCGCGGAACTTCGCGCCCTCGTTCTCCTTGCCGGCGACCACCGTGGCGCGGATCTGTCCCTTTTCCCAAAGCCAGTCGCGCAGCTCGCCGACGAGCGCGGCGTCTTCCGCGATCGTCTCCATGAGGATGGCGCGTGCACCGTCCAGCGCGGCCTTGCTGTCGGCGACACCCTTTTCGGGGTCGACGAAGCCGGCGGCGAAGGTCTCCGGATCGTGGGTGGGATCCTCGCGCAAGCCGAGGGCCAGCGGCTCGAGGCCCGCCTCGCGCGCAATCTGCGCCTTCGTGCGGCGCTTGGGCTTGTACGGCAGGTAGAGGTCTTCCAGGCGCGCCTTGGTGTCGGCGCCCAGGATGTCGGCGCGAAGCGCGTCGGTCATCTTGCCCTGCTCGGCGATGCTGTCCAGGATCGCTGCACGCCGGTCCTCGAGTTCGCGCAGGTAGCGCAGGCGCTCTTCCAGCAGGCGCAGCTGGGTGTCGTCGAGGCCGCCGGTCACTTCCTTGCGGTAGCGCGCGATGAACGGCACGGTGGCGCCGCCATCGAGGAGCTCCACCGCCGCGCGCACCTGTTCGGGCTTGGCGGCGATGTCCTGGGCAATACGTTGTTCGATGCTCTGCATGGGTTTCCTGTCACTTGCTCTGCCGACCGGCCGTGAGGCCGGGCCGCCGATGATAGCAAGTGAGCCCCAGGGCGATTCCCGGTGTGGGGAGCGCCCACACACGGAAGGCCTCAGGCGTCGAAGCTGCCGCCCGGACCGCTGCGTGGGGCGGGGGCCACGGCAGGCTTGTCGGCGCGACCGGTCAGCACGTACGTGCCCGCGAGGAGGTCATGCACGCCCTGCTTGCGCTGGGTGAAGGCCGCGGTGATGTAGAAGACCATCGGGATGAGGAAGGTAAACGCGTTCACCAGGCGGACCGCGTTGCGACCTGCGGCGCGCGCCACGCTGATGCGGCGGCCTTCGGTGTCGGTGACACGGATACCGACAGCCATCTTGCCGGGCGTGGCCTGCCATTTCGAGCTCTCGAAGAAGGCGTAGTAGACGAAGCCGATCACCAGCAGGACGTACGTGATCGGTTGCACCGCATCGGCGTAGGCGGCAATGGCGGCGGTCTGGTCGGATTCCAGCTTGGCGAGCAGGGTGGTCATCGCCGCGCCCAGGCCCATGCTGAGGCTGATCACGGTGTAAGGCACCATGAGGATCAGGTAGTCGATCACCCAGGCGCCGAAGCGCAGCCAGAAGCCCGCGTACTCGGGTTCGGCGACATCGGTCACACTCATGAACGGCGGCGGCGAAGGGGGCATCGGCGGCACGCTGCCGGCTGCGGGACGCTCTCCCGGGAAAAGCTCCCCGAGAGGGCGCCAGTCGGTCATGCCTTCGTGCCAGCCCAGCTCCTCGGGACGGCAGGTGCCGTCGCGCAGCCACTGCCGGACCTCCGCCTCTTCATAGGGGCCGAAGCGCTCGCCGTTCCGTCCGATCCAGACCTGCATGGTGTTCCTTCCGTTCGATAGCTCGATGCCGGAATGATGCCAGATGGACTGTCAGGCCGCGCGCCGCTTGAGGTGGACGAGGAGCAACGAAATCGCCGCGGGCGTCACGCCGCTGATGCGCGAGGCCTGGCCGATGGTGGCCGGCAGCGAGCGTTTGAGTTTCAGGAGCACTTCCGCCGAGAGCCCACGCACCCGGTCATAGTCGAACCCCTCGGGAATCGCCGTGGACTCGTGGCGCCGCTGGCGCTCGATTTCCTCGCGCTGGCGCTCGAGGTAACCCGCGTATTTCGCCTGCACTTCCACTTGCGTGGCGACTTCCGCATCGTCCACCGGTGGCCCGAGCTCAGGGACCGTGGTTAGCGTGGTGTAGTCCATTTCGGGGCGGCGCAGCAGGTCGAGGGCGTGCGTTTCGCGGCTCACGGCGATGCCGAGGGAGCGCTCTATGGCCGCGCCCAGCGCATTCGTCGGTGCCGCCCAGAGCCCGCGCAGTCGCGCGCCCTCACGCTCGGCGGCATCGCGCTTCGCTTCCAGGCGACGGAAGCGCGCGTCCGGCACCACGCCCAGGGCGTGCCCCTGCGGTGTCAGGCGCAGGTCGGCATTGTCCTCGCGCAGGTGCAATCGGTACTCGGCGCGCGAGGTGAACATGCGATAGGGCTCGATCGTGCCATTCGTCGTGAGGTCGTCGATGAGCACGCCGACATACGCCTCGTCGCGGCGCGGGTACCAGGGAGCGTCGCCGCGCACGGCAAGCGCCGCGTTCATGCCGGCGATCAAGCCTTGCGCGCCGGCTTCCTCGTAACCCGTGGTCCCGTTGATCTGTCCGGCGAAATACAGTCCCGGAATACCCTTGGTCTCCAGCCACGGATGCAACCCGCGCGGGTCGAAGTAGTCGTACTCGATGGCGTAGCCGGGGCGGGTGATATGCGCACGCTCAAAGCCGGGAATCGAGCGCACGAGCGCGTACTGCACGTCGAACGGCAGCGACGTGGAGATGCCGTTGGGGTAGATCTCGAATGTGTCGAGGCCTTCCGGCTCGACGAAGATCTGGTGCGAGGTCTTGTCGGCGAAGCGAACGACCTTGTCCTCGATCGAGGGGCAGTAACGCGGCCCGACGCCTTCGATCTGACCGCTGTACAGGGGCGAGCGATCGAGCGAGCCACGGATCAGGTCGTGCGTCGCCTCGGTCGTGTGGGTGATCCAGCAGCTCACCTGGCGCGGATGGTCCGCGGCCGATCCCATGAAGGAGAAATGCGGCATCGGATCGTCACCCGGCTGCTCCTCCAGCACGGAGAAATCGACGCTGCGGCTGTCGATGCGCGGCGGCGTGCCGGTCTTCAGGCGGTCGGCGGCCACCGGCAGTTCGCGCAGCTTCGCGGCGAGCGTGGACGCGGGCGGATCACCGGCGCGACCGCCGGCGTACTGCGCCTGGCCGATATGGATCTTCCCGGCGAGGAAGGTACCGGCGGTGAGCACCACGGCGGGCGCGTGGAAATCCAGGCCCATCTGCGTGCGCACGCCCGCCACGCGACCGTCGACCAGGAGGATGTCGTCGACCGCTTGCTGGAACAGCACGAGGTTGGCTTGCGTCTCCACGAGCGAGCGGATGGCAGCCTTATAGAGGGCGCGGTCCGCCTGGCACCGCGTGGCGCGTACCGCCGGCCCTTTCGAGGCATTCAACGTGCGCCACTGGATGCCGGCGCGATCCGCCGCCATGCCCATCGCGCCGCCGAGGGCGTCGATCTCCTTGACCAGGTGCCCCTTGCCGATGCCGCCGATGGCCGGATTGCAGCTCATCTGGCCGATCGTCTCGATGTTATGGCTTAGCAGCAGCGTGCGGGCGCCGGCGCGTGCCGAGGCGAGCGCCGCTTCGGTGCCGGCGTGTCCGCCACCGACCACGATCACGTCGTAGGTTTCGTTATGCAACATGGTCTGGACTGGCTTCGAGTGCCGAAAGCGGGATTTTACGCCGTCCGGCGAACCCGGGGTGGCATGGGTCGTGCTTGGCTGTCCTCGCACTTCATCCGGGCAGACGCAGCGCGATCATCCGCGCGCCGAGGTCGAACACAGGGGTTTGGCCGTGTGCCGGAGAAGGAAGCGGGATGCGGGCAGGGATGCCCCATTCGGTTCGAATGAGATCTGGCGCCCGGCGGTCTCAGGAACAGGGGGAATCCAGGATGACCGTGCTGCCGGGCGCCAGAAACCGAGTGACTGGCACAAAGAGTCGCGGCCTTGACCGCGGCTTTCTTCGTTGGGGCCAACACTACACTTTCCGAATGAACCAAATGTGACTTTTACGTCAAAAAGTTACTCTGTTTCGGCAATTGGTGACGCAGTACGTCAGTTTTTTCGTAGCTGGGTCACCCGAGGGCGACGCGCGCCAGGATGTCCGTGAGGTCGCGTGACAAATCCTTCCGCGCCGCCAGTTCCGCGACTACCAGGTGCGCGGCTTCCCGGCGCACCGGTTCCAGTCGCTTCCAGCCATTGAACGCCGTCGCGATCCGCGCGGCCACCTGCGGGTTCAGCGCGTCGATCGCCACCAGCCGGTCCGCCAGCCAGCGATAGGCGGCACCGTCCGCGCGATGGAAGCCGGTCGGGTTCGCCCGGGCGAAGCTGCCGAGCAGGGACTGCACGCGATTGGGATTCTTCAACATGAAGGCCGGGTCGTCCTCGAGTGCCTGGACGGTCGCCAGGGCGTCGGCGCCCGGGAGCAAGGCCTGCATGGCGAACCATTTGTCGAGGGCCAGCGCGTTGCCCTCATAGCGTTGGCGGAAGTGCGCGATGGGTGCCTCGGCGACGGCCGGCGCGTAGATCGCCAGCGTCGTGAGCGCGGCGAGACGATCGGTCATGCCCGGCGCCTGCTCGTACTGGGCCAGGGCCCGATCGGTCGCCCCGGCGACGTCCACCAGGGCCAGGAGGTCGAGGACGCGGCGCTTGAGCTGCCGCCGCGCCTGGCTCGGCGCGTCCAGCGCGGCACTGGTGGCCCCACGCAACTGCTCGTACCGCGTGCGCAGCGCGTCCACGCCGATACGACTCGCCAGTGCCCGCAGCATCGCCTGCCGCGCAATGCGGATGCGCTCGGGGTCGCGTTCGGCCTGGCGCTCGACCAGCTCGATTTCGCCAGGAGGTGTGAGCAGTTCGGCCAGCAGCGCATCGTCCAGTGCGCCACCGGTGAAGAGGTCGGCCAGGGCCCGCGTCCACGCGCGCAGTGCCGAACCGTCCACGTTCCCGTCCCGGCAGTCGTCGTAGGCAAGGCCGGCAAGCTGCTGCCCGGCTTCCCAGCGATTGAAGCCGTCCGGGTCGTGCCGGAGCAGGATCGCCAGTTCGCCCGGAAGGTAGTCGCATTCCAGGATCACCGGGGCGGAAAAGCCACGCAGGAGGGAGGGCACCGGTGCGGCCGCGATGTCTTCGAACACGAAGCTCTGCTCCGGGCCTTCCAGCACCACGGTGCGCTCGGACGCCCCGGCGCTGGCCTCGCCTTCAACGCGGAGCGGCACCGCCGTGCCGGAGGCATCGAACAGCGACAGGCGCACGGGGATCGGCAGCGCCTGCTTTGTCGGCTGGCCCGCCGTCGCGGGCGTGCGCTGGCGAAGCGTGAGCCGATAGCGGTGCTGTGCCTCGTCGAAGCGGCCTTCCGCGGTCAACCGGGGCGTGCCCGCCTGGCCGTACCAGGCGAGATACGAGGAGAGGTCGGCGTCGTTCGCATCGCCAAGCGCCGCGAGGAAATCCTCGATCGTCGCGGCTTGCCCGTCGTGACGTTCGAAGTACAGGTCCATGCCCTTGCGGAAGCCGTCTTGGCCGAGGTGCCCGGCCAGCATGCGCACAAGCTCCGACCCTTTCTCGTAGACGGTGGCGGTGTAGAAGTTGTTGATCTCGCTGTACTGCGACGGCCGCACCGGATGCGAGAGGGGACCCGCATCTTCGGGGAACTGCGCGCGGCGCAGCAGCGCGACGTCCTCGATACGCTTGAGCGGCGCCGAATTCATATCCGCCGAGAAGCTCTGCTCGCGGAACACGGTGAGGCCTTCCTTGAGGCTGAGCTGGAACCAGTCCCGGCAGGTGACGCGGTTGCCGCTCCAGTTGTGGAAATACTCGTGCGCCACCACGGCTTCCACGTGCCGGTATTCGTCGTCGGTGCTCGAGTCCGGGTCCGCCAGCAGGTACTTCGCATTGAAGATGTTGAGGCCCTTGTTCTCCATCGCGCCCATGTTGAAGTCATGCGTCGCGACGACGTGGAACACGTCGAGGTCGTAGTTTCGCCCGTAGGCGCGCTCGTCCCATTGCATGGAGCGAATCAGCGAATCCATCGCATAACCGCAGCGGTCGATGACGTCCGCTTCGGCCCAGATATGCAGGGCGACGGCGCGGCCGTCCGCTGTGGTGTAGTCATGACTGATGCGCTCCAGGCGACCCGCCACCACGGCGAAGAGGTAGCTGGGCTTCGGGTGCGGGTCGACGAAGCGGGCCCAATGCCGCCCACCGTCCAGCTCGCCCGAGCCATCGGGATTGCCGCCGGCCAGCAGGACCGGGAAGCGCTGCTTGTCGGCGCGGAGCGTCACCGAATACCGGGAGAGCACGTCCGGACGATCGGGAAAGTAGGTGATGTGACGGAAACCTTCGGCTTCGCACTGCGTGAGCAGGAACCCGTTTTCGCGGTTGCCGGAAAGATAGAGTCCCTCGAGCGCGGTGTTTTCCGCGGGGCGGATGGCGACGCGCGTGGTGATGGTGCACCGGGGGGCGTCCACGGCGATTTCGAGGACGCCGTCCGTGAGGATGTATTCGCCCTCGCCGAGGCGCCGGCCGTCCACCGACAGCTCGAGCAGTTCCAGCCCCTCGCCGTCCAGGCGCACCGGCTCATCGGCCTGGCGCACCATCTGCAGCGTGGCGGCGACCTCGGTCCGGTCGATACCCAGGTCGAACACCAGGTCCACGTGGTTGACCGTCCAGGCCGGCGGCCGATAGTCGGAAAGGTGGATGACGGCGGTGGGGGCGTCGGAACGATCGCTCATGGCGGGACAACGTCGTTTGGTCTGGCAGGCAGGCTAACATGCGTCCGAATCCGTCAAAAGGAAGGCATCCATGTCTCGTTTCACCGTCACGCGCTCAACATTGGGCGCCCAGGAGCTGGTGGTTCTGGTCGACGCGGATGCGGATCGCGAGGTCCGCATCGCCCGCCGTGGCGCTACCGTGCTGTCGATCATGACCTGCCCGCCGGAAGCGAGGCACGACCTCGCGGACGGCTTCCCCGACGAGAAGGACCTGCTCAGGCACAAGGATTCGCGCTTCGCGATCATGACGCCGTTCGCCAACCGCGTGAACGATGCGCGCTACACGTTCGAAGCAAAATCCTACGACCTGCAACCCGATGCGGTCGGTGCCGACCGCGCCATCCGCCACGGCTTCCTGCGCGCGGTCGAGTACGTCATCCAGAGGGAGCACGCCGACGATGGGCGCGCCTCCGTCACGCTGGTCACCAGCGCGATACGGCCCGGTGCGTATCCGGGTTACCCGTTCGCACTCGACGTGTCGATCACCTTCACGCTGGACGAGAAGGGCTTGTCCGTGGAAGCCAAGACGCGAAATGTCGGGGACCACACCGCACCCACATTCTTCGGCTGGCATCCTTACTTCCGGCTCTCGGACAATCCCATCGAAGGCTGGGAACTGCAGGTGCCCGCGGACACGGTGATCGCCACCGGCGAGGATTTCATCCCTCTGCCGGGGACCCGCGCGTGGCAGGCGCTGGACAAGGCGGACCCGTCGCTCGATTTCCGCAAGCCGCGCGTTATCGGCAACACCGCGTTGAACAACACGTATGCCGACCTCCAGCTCGATGCCGACGGGCGCGCACGGACGTACCTGCGTGACCGGAAGAGCGGGCGCGGCATTGCCGTGTGGCAGGAAAAAGGCGTGATGCTCGTCTTCACGGCCGATACGGCCGAACGCGATGCGCGCAAGTCCGTGGCCCTGGAGCCGATGGAGTGCATGGCCGATGCGTTCAACCGCGACGACTGCGCGCCGCTCATCGCGCTCTCGCCAGGCGAAGAACGCCGCTTCGTCTGCGGCGTGGAGTTCGACAAGTGAGCGGATTGCCGAGCTTTGCCGAGATACGCGATGCCGCCGCGCGTATCGCGCCGCATGCGCTGGTCACCCCGGTGTTGCGGAGCGATCGTATCGATGCACTCGCCGGGGCATCCATCGTCTTCAAATGCGAGAACTTGCAGCGTGGCGGTGCCTTCAAGTTCCGCGGCGCCACCAACGCGGTGTGGTCGCTCACGGACGAGGAGGCGGCGAACGGCGTCGTTACGCATTCGTCCGGCAACCACGGCAATGCGCTCGCGATGGCCGCGCGTACACGCGGCATTCCAGCGCATGTCGTGGTTCCCGAAGGTGCGGTGAAAGCGAAGGTCGACGCGATCGTGGCCGCCGGTGCGACCGTGCATCGTTGTGCTCCGACGACCGCCGCGCGCGAGGCGGCGGCGGCGGAGGTCCAGGCCCGGACGGGTGCCACCCTGGTCCATCCGTATGCCGATGCTCGGGTCATGGCCGGCCAGGGCACGTTGGTACCCGAACTCCTGCGCCAGGCGCCGGGCCTGGATACGCTTCTTTTTCCGATCGGCGGCGGCGGCCTCGCCTCCGGCTGTTCGATCGCGGCGCATGGCATCGATCCCGGGATGGCGCTGTTCGGCGCGGAGCCGGAAGGGGCGGACGACGCGGCGCGCTCACTGGAGGCCGACGAACGTGTCGGCCCGTTCGTCGCCGACACCATCTGCGACGGCCTGCGCACGCTGGTCGGCGAGCCCAACTTCCATGCGTTGCGCGATCACGGCGTCAGCGCCCTGCGAGTGAGCGACGCGGAGGCGGTCGAGGCGATGAAGCTGCTCTGGAGCGAACTTCGCATCGTCGTCGAAGTATCCAGTGCCACCGTCCTGGCCGCCGTGTTGCGCTATCCGCAGGTGTTCGCAGGCCGTCGAGTCGGAGCGGTGCTCACCGGCGGCAACGTCGACCTGGATGCGTTGCCCTGGTAGCGGATACCGCATCCTGTGGGTCGCGCCCAACGGGGATGACAGCGTGTTTCATCAGATGATCCCATGTACGCGCACGTATGGTTTCGTCCCGAACGGACATCCCCAAACACGACTCGTCGCTAACCTCCACCTCCCTTCAGATGTTCGCGAGGTGGCTATGCGCTGTGCATGGGCCGAGCAGAGCGACGCGGAACGCGTCTATCACGATACCGAATGGGGCGTTCCCATTCATGACGACCGATTGCTTTTCGAGGTGCTTGCGTTGCGTGGAGTCCAGGCAGGTCTCGCCTGGCGCATCGTGTTGACGAAGCGGGAGGCATTTCGTCGCGCGTTCCATGGCTTCGACATCGCCCGTGTCGCCGCCATGGGCGATGGAGCGATCGCCACCGTGCTGGCGGACCGCGCCCTCATACGGAACCGTCTCAAGATCGAGGCGATCCGTGCCAATGCGCGCCTCACCTTGCGCCTGATCGAGGACGAGGGATCGCTCGCCGCATTCCTCTGGTCGTTCGTCGACGGGGTGCCCAAGGTGAACGTGCGGCGCGAAGGCGAGCCCTTGCCCGTCTTCGACGACGCATCCGACCGCATGAGCGCGGCCTTGCGCGAGCGCGGGTTCCGCTTCGCGGGCACGGCCATCTGCTACGCCACGATGCAGTCGGCGGGCATGGTCGACGACCATGCCCTCGCGTGTTTTCGTCGATCCTGACGTCGCATTCACCGTGGCTCCACCCGTGCCGCGCTGCCATGCGCGCATGGCTAAGGCACGGATCGGCATCTCCGGCTGGCGCTATGCCCCGTGGCGTGGCGTCTTCTATCCCAAGGACCTCGTCCAACGCGACGAGTTGGCCTTCGCATCGCGGCAGTTCCCCACCATCGAGCTCAACGGGTCGTTCTATTCCCTGCAGCGGCCCGAGAGTTATCGCTCGTGGTATGAGGACACACCGCGCGGCTTCGTCTTCGCCGTCAAGGGACCGCGCTTCATCACGCACAACAAGCGGCTCCGCGACATCGAGAAACCGATGGCGAACTTCTTCGCCTCGGGCGTGCTCGCGTTGCGCGAGAAGCTCGGTCCCATCCTTTGGCAGTTCCCGCCCAATTTCCGCTTCGACCCGGAGGTCTTCGAAGCCTTCCTTGCCCTTCTTCCGCGCACGACGCTGGCCGCGGCGGCGATGGGGCAGGGGCACGACGCACACCTGAAGCGCGCGGCGTACCTGGAGGTCGGGCGCAGCCATCGGCTGCGCCACGCCGTGGAGATCCGGCACGAAAGCTTCGTCGATCCCGCCTTCGTCTCACTATTGCGCAAATACGGCGTGGCCTTCGTGGTCGCGGATACCGCGGGCAAGTTCCCCCGCTATTTCGACGTCACCGCGCCCTTCGTGTACGTGCGCCTTCACGGCGACAAGCAACTGTATGCCAGCGGGTACAGCGATCAGGTGCTGGACGACTGGGCCCGGCGCATTCGCGCCTGGTGCCGTGGCGCCCAACCCGCCAAGGATCCGCGCATCGCCCGGTCGGCGCCACCGAAGCGCGCGTCGCGCGATGTCTATGTCTACTTCGACAACGACATGAAGGTGAAGGCGCCTCGCGACGCGCACGCGCTGACCGAGAAGCTCTAGAGATCAGAACGGCGTCTTGCGCCGCGATCCACGCAGGTTCTCGATAGGGAAACTGGCGATTTCACCGCTGCCTTCGCGGCGCGACTGTCCGGCGGGCGGACCCCAGGCATGGGCGGTCACCACCTCCCATGTCGACGGGATGACGCCATCGCTCCGCATGGCCTCGTAGGCGTCCACCATGCGCCGGTAGTGCTGCTTACCGGTGAGGCCACGCGGGCGTTCCGCGTCCGCGTTGTTCGCGCCCAGGCCCTTGAGCTCGTCGAGCAGCGCGCGTGGCGTCGGGTAGGTGAGCGTGTAGCGCTCGGCGAACAGAACGGGGTTCTTCAATCCCTGTGCGAGCATCGCATCGCCGACGTCGTGCATGTCGAGGAAGCGCGCCACGTGGGCGTGCTGGTCCGCTTCCGCCCAGGCGGCGCGCAGCTCGGTGAGCGTGTCGGGGCCGAAGGTGGAGAACGTGAGCAGACCCCCGGGTTTCAGCACCCGCGCGCATTCCGCAAACAGACGGGGCAGGTCTTCGCACCACTGGAAGCAAAGGTTTGAGAACAGCACGTCGACGCTGTGGTCAGGCACGGGCAGCGTGTAGGCATCGGCCACGACGCGTCCGAATGGCTTGAGCCAACCCGCATGCTGCTTCGCCTGCCTGAGCATCGGGAGCGCGAGGTCGATGGCGATGACCTGCGCCTTCGGGTAGCGCTTCTTCAGTGCGGCGCTGCCGCGCCCTGTCCCCGCCCCGACGTCGAGCACCACCTGCGGCACCTGTTCGTAGATGTCGAGGCGATCGATCAGGGTGCCTTGCACCTCGCGCTGGAGCGCATCGTGCTTTTCGTAAGTGCCGGCGGCGCGGCTGAAGTTGCGTCGGACCTGGCGTCGGTCGAAATGGAAGTCGCTCATGGGAGTGTGTCGATGAACCGGGTCAGGACGTCCGCCACGACGGCGGCGTGTCCGATGAAGGGGGCGTGTCCCGCATGGGCGATCTCCTCGAACCGCCCGCCGGCCGCGTCGGCGGACCAGCGCATGGCCTCGGGGTGCACGATGCGGTCGCGCCGGCCGGCTATCCAGAGGCTGGGTTGCCGGATGTCGGCCAGGCGCGGTCGCAGGTCCGTCGCCTCGAGCAGGCGGATGCCTTCCATGAGCACGCGCGGATCGGGTTCGCCGCGCGAGAAAGCCTCTTCCTTCAACCGTCGCGCCTCCGCGCGCGGATCGGCGCTGCCCATGGCTTCGAGGGCGATGAAGCGTTCCACGGTGGCCTTGTAGTCGGTCTCGAGGTCGGACGCGAGCTGGCGGACCATCGCGGCGTCATTGCCATGCGGCCAGTCGTCGCTCCGCACGAAGCGGGGCGTCGAGCACATCGGGACGACGACACGTACGGCGTCGGGCACCTCGAGCGCGGCCGTCAGGGCGACGAGTCCGCCGAGCGACCAGCCGAGCCACGCCGCGGCAGGCGGCGTCGCCGCGGCGATGGCTTGCGCGCACGCGAGGGGCTCGAGCGGAACGTCGGAATGGCACGAGTATCCGTGGCCCGGCAGGTCGACCACGTGCATCGTGCAGCGGTCGGCCAGTGCCTCGACCAGCGGGGCGAGGATGCCGCCGTGCATGGCCCAGCCATGGATCATCACCAGCGGGATCGCGCCGCTGCCGTGGGTCTCGATATGCAGGTCGCTCACGCCGCGTCGCTCGGTGACAGCGACGGGTCGAGCGCGCCGCGCCCGTCGAAGACGAAGCAGTCGCCGCGCCAGTGAGCGCCGCCCACGTCCTCGAAATACTTGAGGATGCCGCCTTCGAGCTGGAACACGTTCTCGATGCCGATGTCGCGCATGTGGATGGCCGCCTTTTCGCAGCGGATGCCACCCGTGCAGAACGACACCACCGTCTTGCCCTCGAAACGCTCGCGATCGGCGGCGACGGCGGCGGGAAAACCGGTGAAGCTCGATAAGCCGTAAGCAACCGTGTTCTCGAACGTACCGGCCGCCACTTCGTAGTCGTTGCGCGTGTCGAGCAATACCACCGGCCGCCCGTCGTCGTCGTGTCCCTGGTCGAGCCAGCGGCGCAGGTCGCCTGGCAACACATGCGGCGCCCGTCCCTCGAAGGGGCGAATGGCCGGCGCGCGCATGGTGATGATCTCCTTCTTCAGGCGCACGCGCATGCGGGCGAACGGCGGCTCGTCGGACACGCTTTCCTTCGGAACGATATCCGCGAAGCGCGGGTCGTCCCGCAGCCAGTGGAGAAAGGCCTCGATCGCGTCGCGCCTCGCGGCCAGGAAAAGGTTGATGCCTTCCGGCGCGAGCAGGATCGTTCCTTTCAATGCGAGGGCTTCGCACCGCTCGACGATCCGCGCCCGCAGACCGTCCAGGTCGTCGAGGGCGACGAACTTGTAGGCGGAGATGTTGAGGATCGTCATGGGCGGCCCCGGGAACTGCGACCGGTCATTATACGACCGCGCTTTCCACCGGGCGGGGCAACCGTGCCAGGGCGTCCAGCAGGCCGTCGATCCGGTCCGGCGTATGCAGCGCCGACAAGGTGATGCGGAGGCGGGCGCCATCGCGCGGCACGGTGGGCGGACGAATGGCGGCGACGAGGAATCCCGCGGCCTCCAGCGCCGCCGCGGCGGCCGTCGCCGCGCTGGGCGTGCCCATGAGCAGCGGTTGGATCGGGGTCGCGGACGCCATGAGCGGCAGGCCGAGTTGCGCCGCGCCGGCGCGGAACCGGGCGATGTTGGCGGCCAGGCGCGCCCGGCGGCCGTCCCTGTCGACGCGGGCCAGGCGGACGGCGGCACGGGTCGCGGCCGCGAGAGCGGCCGGCATCGCGGTCGTATAGACGTAGGTACGGGCGAACTGGGTGATCCCTTCGATCACGGCGGCATCGCCGGCGATGAAGGCGCCCGCGCAGCCCACCGCCTTGCCGAGCGTGCCCATCAGGACGGGCACGTCGGACGTGCCGAGGCCAGCCGCGCTGACCGAACCGGCACCTTGCGGCCCGACGACGCCGAGCCCATGCGCATCGTCGACGTAGAGCAACGCGCCCCGGGGACGGCAAACGTCGGCCAGCGCCCGCAGGGGCGCCACGTCGCCATCCATGCTGAAGACCCCGTCGGTGGCGAGCAGTGCGGGCAGGCCCGGGCGCGCATCGAGTTGGCGGGCCGCGCCCTCCGCGTCGCCATGCGGGTAACGCCGCAACTCGGCACCCGCCAATTGCGCCCCGTCGATCAGGCTGGCGTGGTTGAGCCGGTCCTGCACGCAGAGGGACGTACCACGCCCCCAGACAGGCAGGGTGCCGGCACCGAGCAAGGCTTGCAGGGTCCCGAGATTCGCCATGACACCGGTGGAAAACAGCAGCGCGCGCTCGCGTCCGGTCCAGTCGGCGAGCTCCTCTTCCAGTGCCGCGTGCTCGCCGCGATGGCCGGACACCAGGTGCGCCGCGCCCGCGCCGACGCCCTCCGCCACGGCGGTACGCGACAGTGCCGCCACCAGGTCGCGATGCCCGGCGAGCCCGAGGTAGTCATTGCCGCAGAAGTCCGTCAACGCCCGGCCGCGCACGAAACGGCGCACGCCGAGCGCGTCGCAGGTGCGCGCACGGCGCAGCAGTCCCGCCTGTTCCCGCGCAGCGCGTGCGCTTTCCAGGCGGGCGAGGAGGTCGGGCCGGTTCACGCCTCGGCGGGCTCCACGATATCGGCGTGAACGGTGCCCGGCTCGATCTCGACCTCCATCGGCTTCAGGCCGAGGCGGTCGAACAGGCGACGATCGTGCTCCACGTCGGGATTGCCCGTCGTAAGAAGCTTTTCGCCGTAGAAGATCGAATTGGCGCCGGCGGCGAAACAAAGCGCCTGCAAGGCGTCGTCCATCGTTTCGCGTCCCGCCGACAGCCGCACGACCGAGGCCGGCATGAGGATGCGCGCGACGGCGATACTGCGCACGAACTCGAACGGATCCAGCGCCTCCGTACCGGCCAGCGGCGTGCCGGCGACCTGCACGAGGCGGTTGATCGGCACCGACTCCGGATGCTCGGGGAGGTTCGCCAGCGTGGCCAGCAGCCCGGCACGCTGCGCCCGCGACTCGCCCATGCCGACGATGCCACCGCAACATGTCTTGAGGCCTGCTTCGCGCACGTGCTCGAGCGTGTCCAGGCGGTCCTGGAACTCGCGGGTATGGATGATCTCGCCGTAGAAATCCGGCGAGGTGTCGAGGTTGTGGTTGTAGAAGTCCAGGCCAGCCGCTTTCAGCGTGTCGGCCTGCGGTTGGCTGAGCATCCCCAGTGTCGCGCAGGTCTGCAGGCCCAGCGACTTCACCGCCGTCACGATCTCGGCCACCTTGGCGACGTCGCGGTCCTTCGGGGAGCGCCATGCGGCGCCCATGCAGAAGCGGCTGGCACCGGCGTCTTTGGCAGCCTGGGCCCTGGCGAGCACCGCGTCCACGCTCATCAGCTTCTCGGCTTTGACGCCGGTGGCGTAGCGGGCGGCCTGCGGGCAGTAGGCGCAATCCTCGGGACAGCCGCCCGTCTTGATCGACAGCAGGGTCGAGACCTGCACGGCGTTGGGGTCGTGGTATTGCCGGTGGACGGTCTGCGCCTGGAAGAGCAGGTCGTTGAAAGGCAAGGCGAAAAGGCGCTCGACCTCCTCGCGGGACCAGTCGTGGCGGAGGGCTGCGGTCATGGTGGAATCCCAGGGGCGAAGGCGCGAAGTGTGGAAACCCGCGCGTCCACTGTCAACCTTAACGACATAGCGCAAGTTGACATCGCCTCGCCGTCGGCTGCCGTAGGATGGAATCAACACCTCGGGAGGTACATGCATGAGCACCGGACAGGGCAGCAGCGGCAACGTGCTAGCCGCGATTTGCAGTTTCTTCATCCCCGGCCTCGGTCAGCTGGTGCAGGGCCGCGTCTTCAAGGCGCTGGTCATGTTCGTGCTCGCCGCAGTGCTCTGGGTGATCTGGCTGGGGTGGATCATCCACTTGTGGTCGATCGTGGATGCGGCGCTCTACCGCCGCGACTGAGGCCTTCGCCAACGCATGGATGCGTCCTCATTCAAAGCATGGATCGCCGCGGCGGGTCGTTTCATCCTGCCCGCCCGCTGTCTCGTCTGCGCGGGGTCCGGCAGCGGCACACAGGAACTGTGCGACGGATGCCTGGGGTCCTTCATGCGCAACGTGGCTTGCTGCGGACGTTGCGCTGTCCCGCTGCTCGTGCCGACGCCCGTGTGCGGTCAGTGCGAGCTCACGCCGCGACCATGGCACGACATCTGGGTGCCTTTCGTTTATGCGTGGCCGCTCGACGTCCTGGAGAGTCGCTTCAAGTTCACCGGCAACCTTGCGGCCGGGCGCGTGCTCGCCACGTGTTGGCTAGCCACCGGCCTCCCGCCGGTCATGCCCGAGCTCATCGTGCCGGTGCCGTTGCATCCATCGCGCCTGCGCAAGCGTGGCTACAACCAGGCCCTGGAACTCGCCCGCCCACTGGCCCGGCGGTTCGACGTGCCTTTGGCGCATGACGTGCTGGGGCGCGCGCGGAAAACCGGGCGCAGACTGAGTTGGACGCTGCCGCGCGCGCAAGTAACGTACGCGCAGCCTTCGCCGTGCAACGGGTCCCGGTGCAGAAGCATGTGGCAATCGTCGACGATGTGATGACGACTGGAGCGACGCTCGCGGAATGCGCGCGTGCATTGTTGGCGGCAGGGGTGGAGCGTGTCGATGTATGGGCGCTGGCGCGTACGCCGGCGCCGGGGAATCACTAAGCCTTCGCTCTGTCAGTGGTTGACGTAGATCGGGTTGCCCAGGATCAGCAGCTTCCCTTCGGGCGAGCGCACGTCCACGCGTAGCCAGTGCGGCTTCCCGTCGCTGGTCCAATCGAACGATACGTCGCCGCTCGCGGGGATCGGCTGGCTAGCGGATGCCAACAAACTGCCATCGAGGCTAACGGCGACGACATGGCTCTGTGCGGCCGTCGTGTGCACGAGCACGTGCACGGTCGCGCCACCCGGCGCCGGAACGGCGTCCCCCATGTGCGCCTTTGCTCCATCCACGCTGGCCGTCACATCGAGCGAGCGGTCACGCGTGCCCTCCAGGTCCACGAAAACGTGGCCGGCGCGTATGCCGTCGAGTATCCCTTCCATGGACAGATCGCGGGCATGGACCACGGTGGTCGGTGTACCGATCGTCCCGGCGAAGGCGTCGCGTGGGTCGTCGGCGCCGATGTGGCTGTCGCTGCCACCGATCGCGGTGATGCGCAGACCGGCGTCCAACTGCTTTTCCCAGAACGGGATGCCAGTGTCGGCGCGCGTCGCATCCCCGCCGTTGACGGCCTCGATCGCCTGGAAGCCACGCATGTCCACCGGCGTCCGCGGAGTGAACCCGCAACCCATGCAGGTTTCGTCGTTCGGGCGGTTCGGGTGGTTGATCGAGATGACGCCATGCGCGCGTGCGACGTCGGCGAGCAGCGCGTTCCAGTCCGGCACGTCCTTGGTTCCCACACGGAAGTCCACGGTTCGCGAGACGCCAAACAGGTTGGCGTGGCCGTCGAACGTCGTGATCTCGCGCGCGGGAATAAGCAGCATCCGGTCGAAGTACGGCTGCAACTCCCGCAGCTCGGACACTTGCGACATCGTGTTGTGGTCGGACACCGCAATGAAATCCAGGCCACGCTTCGCCGCCGATGTGACCGTGAGGAACAGCGGGCAGGGCACTTTCTTCGTCCCCGAACGATTGAGGCAACCGCCGTCGCTGTGCGCGGTATGCATGTGCAGGTCGCCGCGATACCAGCGGTCTTCGCTGGCGAGGGGTTCCGTCAGGCCGTGCTCTGGCCCGAACCCCTCGTCGTCGCGTGACAGCCACACCTTCGCGGTATATGTCGCCTTCGACGTTGCGCGGATGTTCGGGATGCCGAGCAGCAGCCGCCACCTGCCCGGCGCGATGGCGCCGGGCAGGAAGGATGCCGTGGCATCCGTGGCCGAGACGGTGAAGCGGTGCTTGCTGCCGCCACTCCACCCGCGGAAACCGTCCTGTGCCTCGAAACCACCCGGGCCTAGCAGGCCCAGGTCGACGGTCGTCTTCTCGTCGCGTCCGGTGTAATCCACATCGACGGTGATCCGTGCGGTCCCCGCGGGCACGTCGAACGGCACCTCGCGATACGTGTGCTGGTCCGCGCCGGACAGCTGGCCCCGCAGGACAAGGTCAGGCGTGCGCTCCGCCGCGGTGCCGAGGGCGGCGAAGCAGGCGAGTGCGATACCGATCAGGGCGCGCATCAGAACCGGTACATCGCGGCGAGGCGGAACGAGCGGCCGAGCAGCGGGCGTGCGATGAACGTGTTGGCTCCCGCGTCGGAACTCGCCAGCTCACCCGCGCGCGGGTTGCCTTCGGTGAGACCGAGCGAATTGGTGATGTTGTCGGCGTACAGGAACAACGACAGCTGTTGCGTGGCATCGTAACGGGCGCTGGCACCGACGACGTGGTACGACGGCAGCACGACCGAGTTGGCGGTGTCGACGTAGCGCTTGCCTTCGTGTTCGTACGACACCTGCAGGCGAAGACGGCCGTCGAGCAGGTTCACGCCCGGCACGATGCGGTAGCTGACCTTCGGTACGCGGATGAGCTGGTTATCGTCGTAGTCACGCAGCACGGGCGCGTTCGCGACCACGTCGGTATAGCTCAGGCCCTTGTACTTGGGGTCCTGCAACGTGGCGTTGAACTGGACGTCGAACCATTTCGTCGGATACAGCGTGCCCTCCAGTTCCAGGCCATAGGTCTTCGTGCTGGCGTAGCCGGTCTGAGGCGTGGAGGTGTTTCCGTTGCGATCGAAGACGTTGTTCGTGAAGCTCACGTTGTCGTACTTCGTATAGAACGCAGTGGCGTACAGATCCACGAAACGGTCGCTGTACTTCCAGCCCGCCTCGGCCAGGTCCATCGTTTGCAGCAGCGGTGTAGCGGTCGGGCTGGTGATGTACGTGCTGAGGTTGGGCAGGCGGAAGGCCGAGGTCCAACGGCCGAACAGGCCCTGGCGTGGGGAGAACTGCCAGTTGGCGCCGAGCGTCCAGCCGGTCTTGTCGAACGACTGGTCGTAGTGCGTGAGTATGCCGTTGCCGGTAATGACGGTGGTCGCCGCCGGCGAGCCGCCGATGTCGACGGTCTGCTTGCCTTCGGTGAAACCCTTGACGTTGACCTTCTCGTAGCGAAGGCCTCCGTCGATCCGCAGTTCAGGCGTCACCTGCCACTCGTCGGAGGCGTAGAAGGCGTTCGTGTTCGACTTGCCGCTGGCGTGTTCCCACTCGTAGCCGTAGCGATAGAAGCCGTGGTCGGTGAGTGACCCGACCACGTTGCCGTTCGCGTCCACGCCCACCAGGTCGAGCAGGCGCGCGTTGTTGGTCGCGTCGGTCAGCACCGTCGACGAGTACCGGTCGAAGTCCTGTTCGAAGTTCGCATGGTAGTACCCGAACGTCACGTCGTGGCTCTGCTCGCCGAACTCGAACTTGCGCAACACGCGCGTGTCGTTGATGAACTCATCCACCGGCAGCGTCACACCGCGCAAGCCGCCGGTCACCACGAGACCGTTGCCGTTCTGGTTGGCCACGTTGAACACCTGCGACGGGTTGTCCACGTAGCGGAACTGCAGGGCCGTTGCCCCCGGTATGGCGGACAATCGCTTGCTGTCCTGGGCAATGAACGAGCTGGCGCTCTGCAAGGCGTTGGGAAACACGCCGTTTCGCTGCGTGTCGGTGGTGCTGTAGCGCATCGATTCGGCCAGCTTCCAGTCGTCGCCGAGATCGTGGTCGAATTTGAACGACACCTGCGTGCGCTTCACGTGCGTGCCTTCGGTGTTGTCGAAGTCGTAGAGGCCGCCGTTGCCCTCACGCATGCGCAGGTGCTCCGTCTCCGGACCGGCGAGCGTACCGTAGTTGCCGTTGAAGCCGGGCACGGGACGGATGTCGCCATTGGCGTTCGTGCGCATCGGGATGCCGAGGTACAGCGCGACCTTGTCGTCCATGTGCTTCACGTCGAAACTGATATCGCCGTGCTCCAGCTCCTTCGACAACGTCGCCCGCAACTGGCCGCCGTCGTCGGCATGGAACTGCGGGCGCCGGACGCCGTCGTCCACGCGCCAGAAGCCGCCGACGCCGAGTTTCCAGCCGCCGCCGACTGGCGTGCCATACCAGAAGTCGAGGCGGTTCAGCGAATAGTTGCCGACGGTGTACTTCACCAGTCCTTCCGGCGTGTCGCCCACCTTGCGCGGAATGAAGTTGATCGCGCCGGCAGGGGCGTTCGAATAGAAGACGGACGAGGGGCCACCGCGGACGACCTCCACGCGCTCGATCGTCTCGTCGAGGCGGAACGCCTGGTCGGCGTTGAGGTAGCCGAGGGCCGGGTCATGCTGCACGGGGATGCCGTCTTCCAGCAACGTCACGGAGCCATAGCCGTCGACAGGGATACCGCGCGCGCGGATATTGCCGGAGGCTTCGCCACCGGACGACTCCACCCAGAAGCCCGGCACCGACTTCACCGCTTCGGTGACGCTGGTCGGCGCCTGCATGCGCAGGCGATCTTCGTCGATGGTGGTGATCGAGTAGCTGGTTTCGGCCTTGGTCCGCGTCTCGACGCCGGAGCGCGCGGTGACGACGACGTTGTCGAGATCGGTCGTCTTCTTTTCGGGATGACTGTCCTGGGCGTGGGCCGCGGCGGAAACAAGGAACGCACCGACGAGAACCGCGCGCACGGCGCGGCTGAGCAGGGTATGACGCATGTTGGGTGTCTTCCGGGGAAAGGGCTGCGCGAACCCTCCCCACGGCGGTGCGACATGCGCCCGCCCGTGGCCACTCCGTGGGCCCGCGACCCCGAGGAACTTATGCGTCAGCGATGACGGGAACGCTGACGTTTCATGACCGCCCTATTTCAATCGAGGCAAACGGTCATTGGCAGCTCACCCCGTGATCACGATCACAAAGCGAGGGCCACCACGATGCCGAGCCACAGCGCCAGGCCGACCCAGTTGTTGTGACGGAACGCCGTGAGGCACGCCGCGCGTTCGCGGTCGCGCATGATCCACTGCTGCCAGGCGAACAGGCCCGTCGTTGTCGCCAGCCCGATCCAGTACGGCCAGGCGAGCCCGGCGCGCGTGCCGACCAGCAGCATGGTGAGCAGGAAGGTGCCCATCAGCACGCCGATGATGACGAGGTCGGCGTCGGCGAACAGGATGGCCGTGGATTTCGCGCCCGCCTTGATGTCTTCCTCGCGATCGACCATCGCGTATTCGGTGTCGTAGATCACCGACCACAGGATGTTGCCGATGAACAGCAACCACGCGAGCGGCGGCACGGTGTTGGTCACGGCGGCGAAGGCCATGGGGATCGACCAACCGAACGCCGCCCCCAGCACTACCTGGGGCAGGCTCGTATAGCGCTTGCTGAAAGGATAGACGGCCGCCAATGCCGCGCCCGCGACGGACAGCAGGATGGTGAGCCGGTTGGTGAAGAGGACGAGCACGAAGGAGAACGCCAGCAGCCCGGCGAAGACATAGAGCGCCTCGCGCGGCGTGACCCTGCCGCTGGCGATCGGACGCCCGGCAGTGCGCGCCACCCGCGGGTCGAGCTTCCGGTCCGCATAGTCATTGATCGCGCAGCCGGCGGAACGCATGGCGAAAACACCGAGGGTGAAGATCGCCAGCGGCCCGATGGGCGGGAAGTCCTTCGCCGCGAGCCACAACGCCCACCAGGTCGGCCACATCAGGAGCAGTGCACCGATTGGCCGGTCCATGCGGGTGAGCACGAGGTAGGCGTGGATTTTTTCGCGCTTCGCTGCCGGAACGCCCTTGAGCAGGACGGCGAGCACCCGCTCCGCGGTGGTGGAGGCATCGGCGGGTCGTGCGACGGGCGCGGCCGGCTTACGCGAGGACGGCGGGTTCTTGCGTCGCGGCGTGGGCTTGCGAGGGGTCGGGCTCATCCGTGAAGTTTAGCCGACCCCCGGTCCGGTCAGGGTTCCAGCGGCTCGATCGGATCGTCATCCACCGGCGGTTCCGGATCGGCGTCGCGCTCCGGCTTGTAATGCCCGGGCTGGCGGATCTCGTCTTCCGGCCGGTTCTTCCCGGGCTCGGCGATCGGGGGCTGCGGATTGGTCGGTGTGTAAGGCATGGAGGCTCCGTGATGCGACGGGGAGGATTCCAACCTAGGCAGGTTCGGGTGAAACCGCCGGGTACGGTCCGTAAAGCCACGGTGAGGCTTGGGTGCCGGTCGACCACCGGCCCGACCGTGTTCATCGCACGAGGCGTACCCTTCGCGGCTGCACACAAAAAAGGAAAGCGATCATGAAGATCCTGATAGTCGGTGCCGGCGGCACGCTGGGCCAAGCCGTGTCGGATGAACTCGGCGCGCGCCACGACATCGTCCGGGCGGGACGCTCGCGAGGCGACGTGCGCGTGGACCTGCGCGACGCGGCCAGCATCGCCGCCATGTTTCGCGACGTGGACGACCTCGACGCCATCGTCTGCACGGCGGGGAAGGTGCCTTTCAAGCCCTTGGCCGACCTCGACGACGCGGACTACCTCGACGGCCTGCAGGACAAGTTGATGGGCCAGGTGCGCCTGGTCCAGGCGGGCGCACCGTGCCTGCGCGACGGCGGCTCGATCACCCTCATCACCGGCATCCTCACCGAGCAACCGATCGTTGCGGGCGCGTGCGCGAGCATGGTCAATGGTGCCGTCGAGGCTTTCGTCCGCGCGGCGGCCATCGAACTGCCACGCGGCATCCGCATCAATGCGGTGAGCCCTAACGTGTTCGAGGAATCGATGGGCAGCTACGGGCCGTTCTTCCGTGGCTTCGAGCCCGTGCCCGTGAAACGCGCGGCCCTCGCCTTCTCGCGCTCGGTCGAGGGCCGGCAGACGGGGCAGGTCTACAAGGTCTGGTAAACCCGTTGGCCATCATCGGCGACCTCGCCGGCGAACCTGAGGGCGTCAAGGAACTCAGGCAAGAGGTCGCGGCCTGCATGGGCAAGTCCGGTCAGGTCCGCGATCTCGATGACGTCGACGAGCTTCGCGGACTGCTTCACGATCTGCTCGATGGCAGCGTCGTCGACGTCGACCACCAGGGTGAGCCGCGACACGTCGGCGTCCTGCGTGGCCGCCACGACGAGCGACTCGATGTTGTAGCCGCGAGACGCGAACAGCCCGGCAACCCGAGCCAGCGCGCCCGCTTCGTTCTGCAGCAGCATGGAAACGAGGCGGCGCATGGTCAGAACATGCCCGTGGGTTCGGCGCTTCGCGCCAGCGGAGCGTGCCGGCTCGGAATCCAGTCGCCCGTGATCATTTCCGCATAGGTCGCGCCCGGCCCGACCATCGGATAGACGCCGGCATCCGGATCGATCACGACCTCGAGGAACGCGGGGCCGTCGAAAGCGAGGAAGTCGGCGATGGTGGCGTCGATCTGGGCCGGGTCGTCCAGCCGGCGTGCCCACTCGAACCCATCGGCCTGCGCTGCGCGAACGAAGTCCTTCTTGTGCAGGCTCTTGTCCGAGGCGGAGAAGCGGCCCTTGAAAAACAGCTTCTGCCACTGGCGCACCATTCCGTCGCCGCTGTTGTTCAGAACGACCACTTTCACCGGCAGGTTGTATGTCGTGACCGTTTCCAGCTCGCCGATGTTCATGCGTATGCTGGCATCGCCGTCCACGTCGATCACGATGCGGTCGCGGCGAGCGAACTGCGCGCCGATCGCCGCCGGGAGGCCGAAGCCCATCGTGCCCATGGCGCCGGACGTGAGCCAATGCCGCGGTTCGCGGAAGTCGAAATACTGGGCCGCCCACATCTGGTGCTGGCCGACGCCGGTTGTGATGATGGCGCGACCATCGGTGATGCGGTTGATGGCCTCGATGACGGCACAGGGTTGGATGCTCGTGCCATCCCGGCAGAAATCCATGGCATGGTGGCTCTTGAGCGCGGCCACGTGGGCATGCCACGGCGCGAAGTCACTGCGGATTCCCTTGTCCCTGCCGTATGCGGTCAGTCGTTCCAACGACTGGTCCAGTGTGCCCACGTGGTGCCAGTCCACGGGCTTCACCTTGCCTATCTCCGCGGGATCGATGTCGATCTGGGCGATGGCGCGCGCGGCTGGCGCAAATTTCGAGGGGATGCCCACCACGCGATCGTCGAACCGGGCGCCGAGCGCGAGGACGAAGTCGCAATCGTCCATCGCGTAGTTGGCATACGCCGCGCCGTGCATGCCGAGCATGTCCAGCGCGAGCGGGTCGGTGGTGTCGAAGCCGCCGATACCCATCAGCGTGGTGACCACCGGAATGCCGTGTTCGTGTGCGAAGTCACGCAGCGCGTCGGTCGCACCCGCGGAAATCACACCGCCCCCGGCATAGATCAGCGGACGTCGCGCCTGCCCGAGCAGGTGGAAGAAGCGTGCGCACGCATCGTCGCGAATCGTTGCCGACTCTACTGCGTGCAGGCGGGAGCGATAGCCGCGCACGGGAAGTTCGCGGCTCCCGTGGAAGACGAGTGGCGCATTCTGCACGTCCTTTGGGATGTCGATGACAACGGGGCCGGGACGGCCGCTGCGTGCGATCTGGAAAGCCGTACGCAGGGTGGCTTCCAGCGTGGACGCATCGGTCACGAGGAAAACGTGCTTGGCGCAGGACCCCATGATCGTGCTGACAGGGGCTTCCTGGAACGCGTCGGTGCCGATGGCCGCCGTGGGCACCTGGCCACACACCACGACCAGGGGAATGGAGTCGGCCATGCAATCGCGCACGGGCGTCACGGCGTTGGTCGCGCCCGGTCCGGAGGTCACCAGCGCCACGCCGACGCGGCCCGACGCGCGCGCGTAACCCGCGGCCATGAAACAGGCACCTTGCTCGTTGGCGGGAACGATGAGCGGCATCGTCTCGCTGCCGTCCTCGCGCCGATGCGCGGCGTTGTAGCGGAACACGGCGTCGTAGACGGGGAGGATGGCGCCACCGGAATAGCCAAAGAGGACATCGAGGCCTTCGTCGGCAAGTACCTGCGCGACGATGTCCGCGCCGGTCAGGGTCTGGCCGGCCAGGGGATGGGTCGAGGGAGGGCGAATGTCGCCGACGGTGTCCAGTTGAGCGTTCACGGTCTGTCGTTTTCCTTTAGCTGCGTGCAAGGCCGAGGGGCCTGTGGGTGAGTCCTTCGGGGCTGCGCGTGTGAACTTCGGTCAGGAGCCCGCTAGCGCGCTCCTGACCGAAGGTTGGCTCGGCTTACTCGGCCTTGACCGGCTCCGCCGCCGGTGTCGGCTGGCTCGCCGCGAGCCACGGCATGCGGGCACGCAACTGTGCGCCAACCTTCTCGATCGGATGCTCGAGGTCGCGCTGCTTGAACGCCTTGTAGTTCGGCAGCCCGGCCTTGTATTCGGCCGTCCATTCCCGGGCGAACGTGCCGTCCTGGATGTCCTTGAGCACGGCCTTCATCCGTTCCTTCGTGCCTTCGTCGACCACGCGGGGACCGCGGGTGTAGTCGCCGTACTGGGCGGTTTCCGAGATGAACTCGAGCATGCGTGCGATGCCGCCTTCGTAGAACAGGTCCACGATCAGCTTCAGCTCGTGCATCACTTCGTAATAGGCGATTTCCGGACGGTAGCCGGCCTCGACGAGGGTTTCGAAACCCTTGATGACCAGCTCCGAGGCGCCGCCGCAGAGCACGGCCTGTTCGCCGAAGAGGTCGGTTTCGGTTTCTTCCTTGAAGTCGGTCTCGATGAGCATCGCGCGTGCGCCACCGATGCCGGCCGCGTACGCCGTGGCGCGTTCGGTGGCCTTTCCGGTGACGTCCTGGTGCACGGCATACAGGCAGGGGACGCCGCGGCCGATCTCGTATTCGCGACGGACCAGCGCGCCCGGTCCCTTCGGCGCGACGAGCACGACATCGATGTCGGTGCGCGGCTCGATCTGGCCGAAGTGGATGTTGAAGCCATGCGCGAACAGCAGCGTGGCACCGGGCTTCATGTTCGCCTCGATAGCGTCCTTGTAGATGCCGGGCTGGGTCATGTCGGGCGTCAGCACGGCGACGAGGTCCGCACCGCGAACGGCATCGGCCGGTTCGGCCACGGCGAAGCCGTCGAGGTAGGCGCGCCGCCACGAAGGGCCGCCGGGGCGCAGCCCGACGACCACGTCGAGGCCCGAGTCCTTCAGGTTGAGCGCATGCGCGCGGCCCTGGCTACCGTAGCCGAGCACGGCGATACGGGCGTTCTGCAGGGGCGTGGTGGTGGCTTGGGTATCGGTCACGGGGTTGTCTCCTGAGCGTGGTGTGCGTTTGCTTGGTGGGAGCCGACCTTGTCGGCGATGGGTGTGCCGGATGGTTCGGAAGATGCGCTTCGCAGGATCCGCCGACAGCGTCGGCTCCCACCAAGCCCATCGTCGTCAGTTGCCGATCAGCTCCTGGGTCAGGTCTTCGTCTTCGAACGCGAGGCGTGGGCGTGATGCGATGACGGGCGCGTCGTCGAACGCCTGGGTGACCGCGCCTTCCGCGGCGGACCCCACCAGGCGGGCGTACTTGGCGAGCACGCCGCGCGTGACCTTCGGTGCCGTCGGCCGCCATGCCGCCCTGCGGGAGGCGAGGTCGGCGTCCGTGCGGAGTTCGCGCGTGGCGGCGTCGATGAACACCGCATCGCCCTCGCGCAGCAGTCCGATGGGGCCACCGCGCGCAGCTTCCGGTGCGATATGCCCGACCATGAAGCCGTGCGTCGCGCCGCTGAAGCGGCCGTCGGTGATGAGCGCGACATCGTTTCCGAGGCCGCGGCCGACGAGTGCCGCGGTGACCGCCAGCATCTCGCGCATGCCGGGGCCGCCGGCAGGGCCTTCGTTGCGAATCACCATCACGTCGCCAGCGCGGATACGCCCCGCCTGTACCGCGGCGAAGGCGGCTTCCTCGCTCTCGAACACGCGAGCCGGGCCCGCGTGGCTGGTGCGGCCGTGTCCGGCGAGCTTGAGGATGCAGCCTTCGGGCGAGAGGTTGCCGTAGAGGATGCTGTAGCCGCCGCGAGGTTTGAATGCATTCGCCACGGAGCGCACGACCTGCTGGCCCTCGCTGGCGGGCGGGGCCGCGTCGAGTTCCGCGAACAGGCTGCGCCCGGTGACGGTCGGCGTATCCGCGATCAGGCCGGCTTCGCGCAATTCGCGGGCGACGACCGCCGTGCCACCGGCGGCGGTGAGCTCGACCGCGCTGAATCGTCCACCCGGTTTCAGGTCGGCAATGACGGGCGTATGCGCGGACGCGGGCTCGAAGTCCTCGATGGACAACGGCACGCGTGCCTCGTTGGCCATCGCCAGCAGGTGCAGCACGGCGTTCGTGGATCCGGCGGTGGCGGCGACCATGCGCGCCGCATTGTCGAAGGCGGTCCGGGTCATCACATCGCGGGGGCGGCGGTCCGCCCCGAGGCACGCCATGGCGAGTTGGCCGCAGCGATACGCGGCGTCGCGCTTCGCCGGGTCGGTGGCGGGGATGTCGTTGAGTCCCAGCGGCGACAGGCCCAGCGTGGTCAGCACCATGGCCATGGTGTTGGCGGTGAACTGGCCTCCGCACGCGCCAGCGCCCGGACAGGCGTGGCGTTCGATGGCGTCGAGTTCGTCGTCGCCCATCTTGCCGGCGCCGTGCGCGCCGACCGCTTCGAACACTTCCTGCACCGTGATCGGGCACCCGTTGTGGCTGCCGTGCGCGATGCTGCCGCCATAGAGCGCGACGCCGGGAACGTTGAGGCGGGCGAGGGCCATCGCCGCGGCGGGAATGGTCTTGTCGCAGCCACAGAGCACCACCATGGCGTCCAGGCAATGGCCATCCACCGCGAGTTCGATGGAGTCCGCGATCAGCTCGCGGCTCACCAGGGACGAGCGCATGCCCGGCGTGCCCATGGCAATGCCGTCGGTGACGGCGATCGTGTTGAACTCGACCGGGGTACCACCGGCCGCCCGCACGCCCTCGGCGGCGGCCTCGGCCAACTCGCGCAGGTTGAGGTTGCACGGGGAGACGTTGGACCAACTGTGGACGATAGCGACCATGGGCCGCGCGATCGCCTCATCGTCCAGGCCGGTCGCGCGCAACATGGCCCGGGCGGGGGCGCGGTCGGGGCCGCTCTTGATCGCGTCGCTGCGCAGCGTGCGTATCGGGATCTTCTTCGTGGTCATGCGGCCTCCGCTTTGGCGGTGCAGGCATCGAGGACGGCGCGAGTGACGGCATGGGTGGTGGCACTGCCGCCGAGATCGCGAGTGAGGTTGGCGTGCTCGAGTACGTGGTCCACGGCGGCTTCCACGACGGCGGCTTCCTCGGCAAGGCCGAGCGAATGGCGCAGCAGCATGGCGGCCGAGAGGATGGTGCCCAGCGGATTGGCCACCGATTGCCCGGCGATGTCCGGCGCCGAGCCGTGGATCGGCTCGTACACGCCGGCGCCCGGTCCGCCGATGGAAGCCGACGGCGACAGGCCCAGCGAGCCTGCCAGTACCGAGGCCTCGTCGGTGAGGATGTCGCCGAACATGTTCTCGGTGACGATCACGTCGTATTCGGCCGGACGGGTCAGCAAGTGCATCGCCATCGAATCGACCAGCTGGTGTTCCAGCTCGACATCCGGGTAGTCGGCGGCGACCCGCGTGGCCACCGAGCGCCACAGGCGCGAGGTTTCCAGCACGTTGGCCTTGTCCACCGAGGTGACTTTCCGCCGCCGGGTCCGGGCCAGCTCGAAGGCGTGGCGCAGGACGCGCTCGATCTCGGCGACGCTGTAGCGGCATTCGTCCGTGGCGTCGCTGTCGCTCCGCGTCTTCGCCCCGAAGTAGATCCCGCCCGTGAGCTCGCGAATGAAGACCAGGTCCACGCCCTTCGTGCGCTCCGCCTTCAGCGGTGACAGCGCGGCGGTGCGTGGATGCAGTTTCAGCGGACGCACGTTGGCGAACACACCGAGCAACTTGCGCATGGCGAGCAGGCCCTGCTCCGGGCGGACGCTCGCATTCGGGTCCGACCACTTCGGGCCGCCGACCGCTCCGAGCAGCACGGCATCCGAGGCGAGCAGGGCGGCGCGGGTATCGGGGGGCAGCGGGTCGCCGAAGCGGTCGATGGCGTCGCCACCGATGGCGTGCTCGGTAAAGGTGAAATCGTGGCCGAAGCGCTGCGCGACCTGGCGCAGCACGGCGACGCCGGCAGCGGCCACTTCCGGGCCGATGCCGTCGCCGGGAAGTACGACGATCGAGGCCTTCATGCGGCTTCCTCCGTGCGTTGTTCATAGGCGGCGATGTCGCGTTCCTGCTGCAGCAGGAACCCGAGCTGGTCCACGCCGTTCAAGAGGCAGTGCCGCGAGAAGGCATCGAGGTCGAAACGGACCACCCCGCCGTCGGGCAGACGGATCGTGCCTTCGGCGATGTCGATGCGCAGCTCGACGCCCGGGTTGTCCAGCAGCCAGCGGTGTTCCGCTTCACTGACGACGATGGCGACGAGGCCGTTCTTCAACGCGTTGCCGCGGAAGATGTCCGCGATCTCGCTGGAGATGACCGCGCGGATGCCGTAATCCAGCAGCGCCCATGGCGCATGCTCGCGGGACGAGCCGCAACCGAAGTTGTGGCCGGCGACGAGGATGCTGCAGCCGCGCGCCTGCGGCGCGTTCAGTGGGAACGCCGGGTCGTCGCTGCCATCGGCGGCATAGCGCCAGTCTTCGAAGCAGTGCCGGCCGAGGCCGGTGCGCTCGGTGGTGGTGAGGAACCGCGCCGGGATGATCCGGTCGGTGTCGATGTTCTCGTTGCGCAGCACCGCCGTGCGGGAATGCACGTAAGCGAGCGGACGGCTGGTGGGACTCATGCGGCAGCTTCCTGGTTCATGTATTCGCGGGGATCGGTGACGCGGCCGGCGATGGCCGAGGCGGCGGCGACGAGCGGACTGGCGAGCACCGTGCGCGCGCCTTTGCCCTGGCGGCCTTCGAAATTACGGTTGCTGGTGGCGACGACGAGCTGCCCCGGCTGTGCCAGGTCGCCGTTCATCGCGATGCACATCGAGCAGCCTGGCTCACGCCACTCGGCGCCCGCGGCGCGGAAGATCTCGTGCAGACCCTCCCGTTCCGCGTCGCGCCGCACCTGCTCGGAGCCCGGAACCACGAGCATCCGCACGGTGCCGGCCACGCGTCGACCGCGCAGGATCTCGGCGGCGGCGCGCAGGTCGGAGAGCCGGCCGTTGGTGCAGCTGCCGATGAACACGACATCGACCGCCTCGCCGGCGATCGGCTTGCCTGCGGTGACCTGCATGTAATCGAGGGCGCGTTGCTCCAGCGCATCCGCCGCGGCGGGAACCGGCGCATGGATGGGAACGACCATGCCGGGATGCGTGCCGTAGGTGACCGACGGCTGGATGGCCGAGGCGTCGATACGCACCTCGCGGTCGTACGACGCGCCCTCGTCGCTCGGCAACGTCCGCCAATGCGCGACGGCGCGGTCCCAGGCCTCGCCCTTCGGCACGCGCTCCCGGCCGGCCAGCCAGCTGAAGGTGGTTTCGTCGGGCGCGATGAGGCCGGCGCGCGCGCCGGCCTCGATGGACATGTTGCACACCGTCATGCGCTCTTCCATCGACAGCGCACGGATGGCTTCGCCGGTGTACTCGATCACATGGCCCGTGCCACCGCCGATGCCGATGCGCCCGATGATGTGCAGGATGAGGTCCTTGGCGGTGACGCCCGTCTGCAGCGCGCCGTCCACATGGATGGCGAAGGACTTGGGCTTGCGCTGGAGCAGGCACTGCGTGGCCAGCACGTGGCCGACCTCGGTCGTGCCGATGCCGAACGCGAGCGCACCGAAGGCGCCGTGCGTGGCGGTGTGGCTGTCGCCGCAGACGATGGTCATGCCGGGCTGCGTCGCACCCACTTCCGGGCCCGCCACATGCACGATGCCGCGCTGTGGGCTGTCCCAGCCCATGAGGTCGATGCCGAACTCATGCACGTTGTCCTCGAGCTTCGCGACCTGCGCCTCGGCTTCCTTCGTGTAGTACGGGCGCTTGCCCGCCGCATCCGGCGGCAACGTCGGCGTGGAGTGGTCCAGGGTGGCCAGCGTGCGATCGGGACGACGCACCTTCAAGCCACGGCCGCGCAATTCATCGAACGCCTGCGGCGAGGTCACCTCATGGACGAGGTGCAGGTCGATATAGAGGACGCCCGGCGTACTTTCCGTTTCCGCCTTCACCTGGTGCGCGTCCCACAGCTTGTCGAACAAGGTACGAGCGCTCATGCGGCGACCCTCCCCGCGGTGGCGTCTTCGACCGGTGTGAGCCAGCCCCATCGATCCTCCGTGCGCCCGTCGAACAGGCCGAAGAAGTCCTGTTGCAGCTGTCGCGTGATGGGTCCGGGACGACCGGTGCCCACCGGCTTGCGATCCACCGAGCGCACGGCGGTCACTTCCGCCGCCGTGCCGGTCATGAAGACCTCGTCGGCGAAATACAGCATCTCGCGTGGCAGGGGCTGTTCGACGACGTCGTAACCGCGCTCCCGTGCGAGGGTGAGCACGGTGTCGCGCGTGATGCCGCAGAGGATGGACGACGCGGCGGGCGGCGTATGGATCACGCCCTTGCGCACCACGAAGAGGTTTTCGCCTGCGCCTTCGCTCAGCAAGCCGTCGGTGCCGAGCGCGATGCCTTCGGCGAAGCCGCCGTTCACCGCCTCACGAGCGATCAACTGGCTGTTGAGGTAGTTGCCGCCGGCTTTCGCACCGCTGGGATAGGTGTTCGGCGCGGCGCGATTCCACGACGAGACACAGACGTCGACGCCTTTCTCGATCGCGTCGGCCCCGTGGTAGGCACCCCACGGCAACGCGATGACCGCGACATCGACCGGCGTGTCCAGCGACGGTGCCAGGCTGAAGGTGAAGCCGCTGCGGAAGACGATCGGCCGTACATAGGCGGAGCGCAGGCCGTTGGCGACGATGACTTCGCGACAGGCGCGATTGATCGTGGCCGCGTCGTAAGGCATGACGAGGTCGTACACGCGCGCCGAGTGGAACAGGCGCTCGGTGTGTTCTTCCAGGCGGAAGTAGCGCGGACCGTCTGGTGTCGCGTAGACGCGCACGCCTTCGAAGACGGAGGATCCATAGTGCAGCGCATGCGCGCCCACGTGGACGGTGGCGTCGGCCCAGGCCTTGATGCGGCCGTTATGCCAGAGGTGCGTCGGGGCTTCCATGGATACTCCTTAGGACTGGACCGCGACGGCGGCGGTCTGGTGATAGTTCTGGTGCTTGTCCATCAGCGCGACGAGGTCATCGTTGGTGATGGAGCGCTGCCTGTCTGTCAGGTTCTTGAAGCTCTCGAAGACGGCGTCGAGCGTGGGCTCGTCAATCTCGAACTCCAGCTCTTCCAGCCGCTGGCGCAAAGCGTGACGGCCCGAATGCTTGCCGAGGACCAGCGAGGTCTTGGCGCCTACGTCCTGCGGCCGCATGATTTCGTAGGTGCCGCGGTGCTTCAGCATCCCGTGCTGGTGGATGCCGGACTCATGGGCGAAGGCGTTGTCGCCGACGACGGCCTTGTTGCGCGGTACCGCCTGCCCGGTGACTTCCGCGAGCAGGCGCGATGTCGGGAACAGGCGCTGGGTCACGATGCCGGTATCGACGCCGAAGAGGGGCCGACGCGTGTGCAGCGCCATCACGACCTCTTCCAGGGCGGCGTTGCCCGCGCGTTCGCCGATGCCGTTGATGGTGCATTCGACCTGGCGCGCGCCCGCCGCGATCGCGGCGAGGCTGTTGGCGACGGCCATGCCGAGGTCGTCGTGGCAGTGGGTCGAGAAGATTGCCTTGTCCGCTCCACGCACGTGTTCGCGCAGGTAGGTGAACATGCTATGGATTTCGGAAGGGGTGACGTAACCGACGGTGTCGGGCGCGTTGAGCACGCTGGCGCCGCATTCCACGGCAACGGAGAAGATCTCGGCGAGGAAATCGGGTTCGGTACGGAGGGCGTCTTCGGCGGAGAACTCGACTTCGTGGGCGAGGGCACTGGCGCGCCGGATGGCCGCGGCGGCGATGTCGATGACTTCCTGCCGGCTTTTGCCGAGCTTGTGCTCGCGATGCAGGGGAGAGGTGGAGAGGAAGAGGTGGATCCGGGAACGCCTGGCGCCTTGCAGTGCCTTGCCCGCGCTGTCGATGTCGACGTCCTGACATCGTGCCAGCGCGGCGATCGTGGGTGTTTTCAGCGTCCTCGCTATCTCCGCCACGGCCGCGAAATCGTCGGGCGAGGCGTGCGGGAAACCGGCCTCGATGATGTCGACACCCAGTTCTTCCAGGGCGTGCGCCATGCGCAGCTTGGCGCGCCGGTCCATCGAGAAGCCCGGGGCCTGTTCGCCGTCGCGCAAGGTGGTGTCGAAGATGCGCACGCGTTCGCCTACGTCGCTCTCGACGGCGTCCGTGTTGCCCTGGTGTGCTGGATTCATGTCTGGCTCCGCTCGTGAATGAGGCGGGCCGGGCAGTAAAAAACCCCGCATCCGTTACCGGGTGCGGGGTTCTTTGGGAGTCTTCAGGTTTGCTTCTTATTTCACCTGGACACTTGCCCTCAGCCCGCACCTCCGCAGGTAATAAGTACAAGGTTAATAAGAAGGAGGCCGCTGCCGAGACGCAGCTCAGCGCAGACCGACGTAAGTCGGTTCAGGGCAAAGCGGCCATGGGTGTTGCGCTGCGTCATGTGATCGAACGTAAGTCAGTTCGTTGGCGAGTGTCAACACTTACGTTCGAAACTTATTTCCTAGGACGTCTGGACGGCTAAACGTGGGAATCGGTGGTTTGCAGGCGCAAACGGCCCCCGTACTGGGCTGGGCGCAAGTGGTATCGCGTCACCATCCACGCAGCCAATCAGCGAACGTGCGGCCGTCCGCGGCCATGGGCTCGGCCGATGCGGGTCGCAGAAGCATCGCTTCCAGTACCTCCGGTACCTCCACACGCCGACCGATGAGCGGTTCGACGATGCTCTCGAACTTGGCCGGATGCGCCGTCGCGGCGATCGTCCACTCGCGGCGGTCGCCGGCAAGGCGAAGGCGCTCGAAGACGCGGACCCCGGCGGCGGTATGCGGGCAGAAGACCTCGCCGTCGCTGGCGGCGTGGCGGTGGATGGTGGCGCGGATCTCCGCGTCGTCCACGCTTTGGGCCTGACCGCTCCGGCGCGTTGCCTCATCGCTGCCGAAAAGGTGTCGCAGGCGTTCGAAATTGCTTGGCGCACCGACATCCATCGCATTGGCGATGGTGGACACCGCGTCGCGCGGGCGGTAGGGCAGGCCGGCGTAGAACTCCGGCAGCGTGTCGTTAGCGTTGCAGGCGAAGACGACGTCCCCGATCGGGAGGCCCAGCTCACGTGCCCATAGGCAAGCGATCGCGTTGCCCAGGTTACCCGTGGGAACGATGGTATGCATGCGGCCGTTCGCGTGCAGCGACGCATGACCGAAATACGCCATCTGAGGCAGGAGTCGCCCCAGGCTGATCGAGTTCGCGGAAGACATCGGTACCGCCGCCTGGAGATCGGCATCGCCCAGTGCCCCCTTCACCAGGCGCTGGCAGTCGTCGAAGCTGCCTTCGACGCGCAAGGCGCGCACGTTGTCGCCGAAACTGCCCAGCTGGTGGGCCTGGCGTGGCGACACCCGGTTGTCGGGGTAGAGGATGGCCACACGCATGCCCGGCACGCGATGGAACGCGGCACCCACGGCCGCGCCGGTATCGCCGGAGGTCGCGACCAGGATCGTCAGGGGGCGGTCGGCCGCTCCGCGCAAGCGGCGCAGGCAGGCGGCGAGGAAACGCGCGCCGAAGTCCTTGAACGCCGCCGTCGGGCCGTGGAAAAGCTCCAGGAGGTGTGCCCCGTCGATACGCAGCTCACGCCGGGGCGCCGGAAACGCGAACGCCTCGGCGCAGATGGCGGGCAGTTCGGGCGCAAGCGCGTCGCCCTCGAAGAAGGGCTCGAGCATGCGCACGGCGGTGCCGGCGAGATAGCCGTCCAGCGGAGGCGCACCGATGCGCGGCATGCGTTCGGGCACGTAGAGACCGCCATCCGGCGCGAGGCCGGCGGCTATGGCGGCGGAAAGTCCCACGGGCGCGGCACCACCGCGCGTGCTGACATAACGCATGCTCACAGGAGACGGGCAGCCGGGCCGTCGATCGGTGCGACGAGGGCATCGCTGCCATGGCCGGCCGCCGCGAAGGCTCCGCGCATGTCACGCGACGCCGCCTCGGCCGAGGCGCGGTCCGCGAACCACCCGAAAACGCTGGGTCCCGCGCCGGAAATGCTGGCACCGAAGGCGCCATGGTCGAGCGCGGCCTGCTTCACCTGGGCGAAGCCCGGTATCAGCGGTGCGCGCCGCGGTTCCACCAGTACGTCGGAAAGACCTTCCCGTAGAAGCGCCGCGTTGCCCGTGTAGCAGCCGGCGAGCACCAGCGCGAGGTTCGTGCTCTGCGCCACGAACTCGTCGAGTGCGTAGTGCCCGGCCAGCGCCGCCCGGGCCCGGCGTGTTTCAAGTACCACGTGTGGGTGCACGAGCGCGCAGTGCCACTCGGCGGGCACGGGGATGCGCACGAGGCGAGCGTGGGTGGCGAGCACGAGCCCGCCGATGAGCATCGGCCCCAGGTTGTCGCCATGCCGGCTGCCGCTGGCGACGACTTCGCCGTCGAGCGCGAACGGATACAGGGCTTCGCGCGGCAGTGGCTCGTCGAGCAGTGCGTTCGCGGCGACGACGGCGGCCACGACGGACGCCGCCGAGCCACCCATGCCCGAGCCGAGCGCGATGCCCTTGTGCAGGATGAGTTCGAAGCCGAAGGGCAGGTCGAGGCCCCGCATCATCGACAGCAGCGCCGCGCCGGCGGTGTTGGCGGGCGCGTCGTGCGGCAGGTCGGTGACGACGCCGCGTATCGCGGCGATACGCACTTCCCGCTCGGGTATGCGGCGCACTTCCGCGCGATCGCCGGCACCCGCCACGGTATGCCCGAGGATGTCGAAGCCGATGCCGACGTTGCCGACACTGGCGTACGCCTCCGCGACGGCGAGATCCGTACGGACGAGCGACGAGGATTCTTCTTTCAGCATGCGCACCGTTTTACTCCCATCGCGCCCGCCACGCGCAGCAGGTCGGCGAACACCGCCGCCGCCGTGACGTCGGGACCGGCACCCGGTCCCTGGACGACCAGTGCATTGTCGCAGTATCGGCGGGTGGTGAAACGGACCACATTGTCGCTGAGGCGGGCATGGGCGAAGGCATGATCGGGTGCCACCGCCTCGACGCCGACCGAGGCCTTCCGGCCGTGCAGCCGGGCCACGTGGCGAAGGACGCCACCGGCCGCGCGCGCCTGGGCAAGCAGGGCCGCCATCGGCGCGTCGAGCGCCTCGAGGTGGTCCATGAACATCTCGCGGTCACCGTGAACCAGGGCGTCAGGCACGAGCCCGCCGATGCGCACATCCTCGAGCGAGAGCGGCAGCCCTGCCTCGCGGGCGAGGATCACGAGCTTGCGCGCGACGTCCATGCCGGACAGGTCGTCCCGTGGATCCGGCTCGGTGTAACCCAGGGCATGCGCTTCGCGAACCAGGGCGGAAAAGGGGAGGGAGCCATCGAAGCGATGGAACAGCCAGGCCAGGGTGCCGGAGAGCATGCCCTCGACGGACACCAGTTCATCGCCGGTGTCGAGCAGGTCGCGAAGCGTATGCACTACCGGAAGTCCGGCACCGACCGTCCCCTCGTAGTGCAACCGTGCGCCGCTCGCTCCCGCCGCCGCGCCGATTCGCCGCCAGCGTTCCAGCGGGCCACTGGCGGCGCGCTTGTTCGGCGTCACCACGTGGATGCCTGCCGCCAGCCAACCCGCGTAACGGTCGGCGACGAAGTCGCTGGCGCTGCAGTCTGCAAGCACGGCGGGGCCGCCGCCATCGCCTGCGACGTATGCCGCGAATTCGTCGAGTTCCGCCGGGCGCCAGGTCTGCGCACCATGCGTGCGCCCATTGAGGGCCTCGTCGTCGCAGTCCAGCCACATGTGGCGGCTGTCGCTCACCGCGCGCAGGCGTAATTCGAGGCGGCAGTCGCGGAGCAGGCGTGGTGCGGCAAGCCGCAACTGCGCCAGCAGCGCGCTGCCCACCTTGCCGGGGCCGACGATGCCGACGTGCACGACGAACGGCGGCGCGACCGCGCGCACGGGCGCGGCACGCAAGGGCGAACAGGGTGGTGCGATGGCGATGGACATGGCAAAAGCCTCCGGTAAGAGGCCCTTCACATCGCGTCAGGTGGAGTCGGCTTTGAGCTTCGGCGCCGGTCCCGTCCTGCGGGAGGTCGGGGCCGGCAGCGACAAGGAACTAGGCGCGCGCGAACTCCGATCCTCCGACCAGGGTAGTGGTCGTGGTAGTCGTCGTCGCGGTGGTGGACAGGAACGCGGGCGTGCCGGCCGGAAGGGCCGTGATGGAGCGCAGCGCTGGCGTGTTCGAATACATGGCCCGACGTTAGGGCCAGGCCGAGGGACGTGTCAAGCGCCCATGGCCCGGCCATTCGGCCTATAGGAGCGCGTTTCCCACGAGTAGGAAATCAGCGCTTCGACAAGTCCACGGCGTACACCGCGGTGCCGTCGCCGTTGTCGCGCAGCTGACGGATCGGGAGGCCCAGCGATGTCGCGAGGTCTTCCTTGCCCGCGGCCGACGTGAAGATGACGGGACCCTTGACGTTCACCGGCGCGAATCGCCAGGAACGCTTCTCCACGTCCTTGCGGGTGAGGCTTTTCTTGCCCTCGACCCACTTGATAACCACCTCGCGATTGCCATCGGGCGCGCTCAGCACGATGTTGTCGCCGCTCATGCCGGGGAATTCGCCGCCACCACTCGCGCGATAGTTGTTGGTCACCACGATGAACGACTGCGCGGCCTTCACCGGCTTGCCCTTGTAGCGCAGGTTGCCGATGCGCTGGCCCTCGGGCTTCGACACATCGATGGTGTAGGTGATGCCACCTTGCATCTGGTCGAAGTTGTAGCCCGGCAGCTTGCCGATGAGGTCCTGCTCGCCGTCCTTCGCCGGATCGATGCGATTGAAACGCGTGGCCGCTTTCTCTAGCCACGCCTTCACGCCCGCGCCGTTCGTCTTCACCGCGGCGAGCGTGTTCGGGTAGAAATAGAGGTCCGCGGCGTTCCGGATCGTCATCGGGCCTACTGGCACGTCGGTGAAATCTTCCGGTCCGCCGAAGCCGGTGCGGAAGGCGGAAGCGGACGACAGGATCGGTACGTCCTTCAATTCGGGACGGCTCCGAGCGAGTTCCTCGCGTGCGTAGTCGATCTGCGCGGCATTCACGACCGCCAGCGCGGACATGTTGCCCTCGTCGGCGAAATAGCTGGTCAACGCATGATCCGTGGCGCCGATGGGCGTATTCACGTAAGCGATCGCGGCCTCGTGCGCGTCGCGCACGATCGGAGCGATCGCGGGGTCTGGCGCCACGCATTCGTTCTTCTTCGGACAGATCGGACGCACCTGGCTGTGGCTCTTGTCCTTCTCCACGACCCAGCGCCCGTTCTCGCGGCGCAGCGTCATGTTGATCACGCCGAGGTCCTTCCCGAAGAAGCCGCCCATCACGGCCGGCACGCCGCGAACGATGCCGCGTTTCGCGTCCACGTCTTTCATGTCCGCGTAGCGCGGCCCGGGAAACTCGGTATGCGAATGTCCGAGCAGCAGCGCGTCGATGCCGGGCACGCCGGCGAGGTACCAGCCGCCGTTCTCCATCTGCGGCGTGTACGGTGCCGTGTTGAGGCCACCATGCAGGATCGCGACGACGAGATCCGGCTTTTGCGCGAGCACGTCCGGCATATAGCGATTCGCCGCTTCGACGACGCCGGCGACGGTGACCTTGCCGGCCAGGTTGCGCTTGTCCCAGTCGAGGATCGGCGGCGGGGTGAAGCCGATGATGCCGATCTTCAGCGTGGCGGACGCGGGCTTGCCGTCGCTCCCCACCGCGGTGACCGTCTTGCTCACGATGGTCCACGGCTTGAAGATCGGCTTGCCGTCGCGGGCGCTGTACACGTTGGACAGCACGAGGGGGAACTTTGGACCGGCACACTGGCGCGCTTCGACACCGTCCACGTTCATCGCGGTGTTGGTGACCTGCGCGAGGAAGGGGAGGCCGTAGTTGAACTCGTGGTTTCCGGCGGTGCCGCCGTCGTAGCCCACCGCGTCCATGGCCTTATAGATCGCCAGTTCCGAGTCACATCCCAGCGGCTTGACCAGCGCCTGGTAATCGGCCAGAACCGTGCCCTGGATCGTGTCGCCGCTATCGAACAACACCGTGTTCGGAAACTCGGCACGCGCCTGGCGGATCAGCGTGGCGACCCGCTCGTAGCCGAGCGTCGGATCGTCCTTCTGCTTGTAATAGTCGTAGGACAGGATGTTCGAATGGACGTCGGTGGTTTCCAGGATGGCCAGGTCGAGCGTCGCGCCGTCACGCACGGCGCCGGCCGGGGCGGACTTTCCGGCGGGAGCGCCAGCACACGCGGCGAGCAGGGCGGCCGAAAGCGCGGCGAGGGCGAAGGGCTTGAGCATCGTGGTGTCCGGTGGGAACGTGATCAGGGGCGCGAAACTAGCAGAAACGCATGACGTTACCTACCGCGACCCAGGCGGTCCACCTACACGCCACCTAAGTCCATACCGGCGAGAAAACTTACGATGAAGCCGTTTGCCCTATCCTCGTGCGCCTTGGTCTTCATCCTTGGAGCGTTCCCGATGCCCACGCCCGCCGCACCGGTGGCGCCCATCGCCGCGAAGGTTCTCGTCATCGGCCACCGGGGTGCGAGCGCCCTGCGACCGGAGCACACGCTCGCTTCCTATGCGGTCGCGATCCATGACGGCGCCGATGTCATCGAGCCCGACCTGGTATCGACCAAGGACGGGGTACTCGTGGTCCGCCATGAGAACGAGATCGGCGGCACGACGGATGTCGCCGCGCATCCGGAATTCGCCGCCCGGCGCACCACGAAGACGGTCGATGGCGCCGGGGTCAGCGGCTGGTTCACCGAGGACTTCACCCTGGCGGAACTGAAGACGCTGCGGGCCCGCGAACGACTCGGCGCCGTGCGCAAGGCGAGCGCGGCGTACGACGGGCAGTTCGACGTGCCCACCTTCGACGAGATGATCGAGTTCGTCGCCGCGGAGGCGTCCGCGAGCGGGCGCGTCATCGGCATCATTCCGGAGATCAAGCACTCCACGTATTTCCGCGGGATCGGCCTGCCCATGGAAGACAAGGTCCTGGCGACGCTCGCGGCCCACGCCTATACGCGCACGGCGCCGGTCGAGATCCAGTCCTTCGAAGTGGGCAATCTCACGTACCTCCGCGGCAAGCTCGGGAAGGACCACCCGAACGTGCGCCTGCTCCAGTTGCTTGACGCCTCCGGCGAACATCCTGCCGACGCGCCGGCGACGACGTATGGGCAAATGATGACGCCAGCCGGTCTTAAGGCGATCGCTAGCTACGCCGATGCCATCGGTCCGTCCATCCGCAGCATCATCCCCCTCGGCGCCGACGGTCGCCTCGCCCTGCCGACCTCCCTGGTGCGCGACGCCCATGCGGCGGGACTCGAAGTCCATCCTTATACCTTTCGTCCCGAAAACCGCTTCCTCGCCAAGAATTTCCGTAACGGTGCCGACGACAGCCGTAACGAGGCGGGGTCGGTGGCGGAGATACGCGCCTACCTCGCCGCCGGCATCGACGCCTTTTTCACCGACGATCCGGCATTGGGGCGCAAGGCTGTCGACGGGCGGTGAGGCCACGAGCGGGAACATCGGCGATCGGGGTCTGACGACACTCCAGGGCCGCCCCGCTATGATCGCCCGTCAGCCAGCCCCAAGGGTCTCCCGATGTCGTTAGCGAAATTCATCCGTCATAAGTCCGTCGAACAGCTCCAGGCCGAGGTCGGCCAGCGCAAGGACTTCCGGCGGGTGCTGGGCCTGTGGCAGCTCACCGCGATCGGCATCGGCGGGATCATCGGCGTGGGCATCTTCGTGCTGGCGGGCCAGCAGGCGGCGCTCAATGCCGGCCCGGCGGTGGCGCTCAGCTTCATCATCGCCGGCTTCGGCAGCGCCTGTGCGGCGCTTTGCTATGCCGAGTTCGCCGGCCTGATCCCCGTGACGGGCAGCGCGTACACGTACGGTTACGCGGTGTTGGGCGAAGGGGCGGCCTGGATCATCGGCTGGGACCTGCTGCTCGAATATGCCCTCGTCGTCGCCGTGGTGGCCATCGGGTGGTCGGGCTATGTGCAGGTGCTGCTCGCCACGGCCGGCGTGCACCTGCCGGAGTGGGCGCAGAAAAGCATGAGCGCCGACACCATGAAGTATTTCTGGCAGCAGGCCCTCGGCTCGATCGGTGTCCACTCTGCCAGCCCGGTGGCCGCGCCCACGGACGCACACCGCTTCAACGTCATCGCCGCCGGTATTTCGCTACTCGTCGCCATCCTCCTCTCGGTAAAGACCGAATGGGGCGCGCGGCTCAATACGGTGATCGTCGGCATCAAGGTCCTGGGCGTCGCGCTCGTGATCGGCGTCGGCGCGTTCTTCATCAATACCGCGAACTGGCACCCCTTCATCCCCGAGCGCATCTTCGACGACAAGGGCGTGGGCCACTTCGGCTGGCACGGCGTGCTTACCGGCGCGAGCGTGGTTTTCTTTGCCGTGTTCGGCTACGACACGTTGACCACCGCCGCTGAAGAGGCGCGCAATCCGCAACGCGACCTGCCGCGCGCCGTGCTGCTGTCGCTCGCCGTGGCGATGGTGCTCTATATCGCCGTGTCGCTGGTGCTCACCGGCATCGTGCCCTATGCCACGCTGAGCGGCGAAGCGTCGGTGTCCGACGCATTCAATGCGATCGGCCTGCCGTGGATCAGCAATGTGATCGCCGTTGCCGCGGTGATCGGCGTCATCAGCGTGCTGTTCGCCTTCATGCTCGGCGCAGCGCGCATCTGGTTCGCGCTTTCACGTGACGGCCTGCTGCCGGCGTGGTTCGCGCGGGTGCATCCGCGCTTCGGTACACCCGCGCGTCCGACGATGATCCTCGGCATCTTCACCGCCATCGTCGCCGGGCTGCTTCCGATCGGCGAAGTGGCCGAGCTGGTGAACATCGGCACGCTCAGCGCCTTCATCCTCATCTGCGCATCGGTGCTGGTGCTGCGCGTGCGCAAGCCGGACCTGAAGCGCAACTTCCGCACGCCGGCTGTCTGGTTCGTGGCGCCGCTGGGCATCCTGTTCTCGCTGGCGCTCATCTGGGGCCTGCCGTGGATCACCTTCGAGCGCTTCGCCATCTGGATGGCGCTCGGGCTGATCGTCTACTTCACGTATGGCGTGCGGCACAGCAAGCTGAACCGAGAAGGTTCATCGGCAGAATGAAAGAAACGACCTACACGTAAACCGGACTTGACCTAGGGCGTGTGTCGAGGCCCGTGCCTACCCTTGTGCGGATTGTCCTGACAATCAGGGACGCATAAGGAGATGCATCGTGCTGAGTCACAAGAGGGTCATTGCCGCGGCGCTGCTGTGCATGGCGGGTAGCGCATCGGCTGCCGAGGGGAACGCCACATGGGTCGTCGAAGAATCCACTGATGGGCGGCGGCAACTGGTCGTGTCTCTATCGCGACCCATGCCCAAGCGTAGTGCCAGGGAAGTCGTGGTAGCGGACGGCGTTGAGTTGCCGGCGAGGGTATCCGCGGGACGTCGGCGATTGGTGGCCGCGGTAGCCGACGACATGTCCGGAACGTTCTCCCAGGTCCACGCGAGTTGGGCCGGCCACTCGCTGCTTACTGAGCGCAAGGATGGCCGGCGCATCCGGCGAGACGTACCGGTACGTCCGCCCCCGTCGCCAGCCCCTCGAAAAGATATCCGGTTGGATCCCAATAGGCTGGGTCCGTGGAAAGTACGCCGGGCGGACTACGATTTTGGGGACGAGGTAGTGCCCATCGCGCCGCTCGCCGCGAAGGGCGAGTTGCGCGCCGCGGTCTACATGCCTCGCGGTAGCAGCAGGCGACATCCTGTCGTCGTTTTGTTGCATGGGCAACACCCCACGTGTTGGCCCGTGGACGATATCGATGTGCAAGGGACCGTTTGGCCGTGTCCTGCCCCGTCCATGCCGGTTTCGAGCTACCAAGGCTATGCGGGCGCAGGCGAGCTCCTTGCCAGCCATGGATACGTCGTGGTTTCGATCTCCGCCAACGGCATCAATGCCCTGGACGTGGAAGAGGTCGGCGGCGATCAGTACATCGCGCGCGGGGAACTGGTCCTCCAGCACCTGGACTTGCTGCGCAAGGCCAATGCGGGCCGAGTGGAATCGCTACGCGCATTGCATGGACGGCTCGATATGCAAAGGATCGGACTCATGGGGCATTCACGTGGCGGCGAAGGCGTTGTGCGTGCCGCTTTGCTCAACGCCGAGCGTGGCTCGCCGTTTGGTATTCGGTCGCTAATGCCCCTGGCGTCCGTGAACGAGCGAAGCAGTATTCCGGGGGTGCCAATGGCGTCGGTGCTTCCCTACTGCGACGGCGATGTCTCCACCCTGGAGGGTCAGGCCTTCGTCGATGATGGCGCGCACGCATTCGGAGATTCCGCGCTCCGCACCACCGTCTTGATGATGGGTGCCAACCATAACTTCTACAACAGCGTCTGGTCGGAAGAGGGGCATGGTGGTGACGACGTGGAGCTCGCAAGCGATTTTGCCGACGACGCGACCTGCGGTGTCGGTCGCTCCACGCGACTCACCCAGGCTGAACAGGAGCATCTCGGGGCTGGGTACATGGCGGCGTGGTTCCGCCTGACCTTGGGGCGGGAAGGCCGCTTCCTTCCCCTGTTCGACGGCACGTCCGCGAGCTTACGCGGGCTCCCGCGTGCCGACGTGCGATCCGTTCCCGTGCTGCCGAGCGAAGATCGCCTCGATGTCTTGACGGCTGCCCTGCGTCTGGGTGACTGGCGTGCCGGGGGCGGTGTCCAGGCCCGCTGGTGCGCGGAGGCGGCGGTGGACATTGACGATTGCCCTCGCAGGGAAGAAGAGGCCATCGATGTCCGCCAGCCGCATTGGTCGAGCGGCTTGGGCGAGAGCGGAACGATGCTCCGGGTCGACTGGGCTGGCGCGGGAACGTTGAGCGTCATGTTGCCCCGGCAATCGCGCCGTACCGGCCGGATGGAAAGGCTCAGCATGCGTGTCATGACGGGGCTGAGCGCTCCGGGCGGCATGCGTCTGACGCTGCATGATCGCTGGGGGCGGCGGGCGAGCGTTCAACTCGATGCCCAAGCACACGCAACGCTCGGCGCGCTCCCCGAAGTCAATGGGATAGGGACGTCATTGCTTCAGGCCGTGCAGGTGCCGCTGGCCAGGTTCCGGGGAATCGATCTGAGGCACCTGCGGCGGTTGGATATCGACCGCGAGGAGCCGGGTACGCTTTTCCTGACTGACGTGGCATTCACGCGTTCTTCGGTCGGCATGGCCCAGCACGCGTCTCACTGGCCCGGCATCGCGGTCGAAAGTCAGCCTCCAATGGATTCGCGGGGGCCGTCCGAGCGTCAGGACGTGCGGGTGACCGCTACGCTATCCGGACGCCAGTCATACCCTGTCACCGTCAACGTGAGACTGGGCACGGACTCGCGCGCCGTGACCGTTCCGCCCGGCAATCTATGCGCGGGAACATCGTTGCAGTTCGCTCCGAGCGTCGATCCGGATGTCGATGAGAGCATGGCGTTCATCGCATCGGGTAACAGCAGTGGCGGTTTCACTAGTAACAGGCAGATTCCCGTCGGCCCGGCGGGCGTGCGGAATGACGGGAGAACCGCCGTGGTATGTCGCGAGGAATGATGGAAGGGGCGGGAGCCTCGCTCTCGCCCCTTCCTAGGATGCGCCTGGGTTGATAGGAGGCGGCGCGCCGCCTCCGGCCCGTCGTCAGAAGCGGTACTCGACGCCGGCGTTGATCGTGCTGCCGCCGGAGCTCACCTTCTTTCCGTTCTTCGCCTTGAACGTCGTCGTGGCGTAGCGCGTGCCTTGCAGGGTCAGGTCCAGGTGATTGGTCAGGGCGTAGCCGACGCCGACGCCGATGTACTGGGTACCTCGCGTGGCGGTCTCCCTGTTACGCCACTTCTTGCTACCGGCCTCGCGGGTTTCGAACACCGCCACCGAGTACGCGATGCCGGCCCGTCCGATCAGGGAGAACTCTTCAGTCACGTTCCATTTGCCGTTTGCGCCGAGGAGCCATAGCGCATTGCCGAAACGGGTCTGCGCACCCGGCTTGCCGTTGGCGGACGACGCTCTTTTTTGTTCGCCCCGGCCGAGCCCCGTCAAGCCGCCCTCGACGCCCAGTGCGACGTTGTTGGAAAGCCCCCAGCGATAGCCTGCCAGGAGATCGATATTGCGTGCTTTCCTGTTGTCGTATTTTCGGATGTCGCCACTTTGGCGAACCTTGCCCATACCGAAATGAATGAAGGCGCCACTCGGCGACGTTCCGTTCGGGGCCGCGTCGGAGGCGGCTGCGGCGAAAGACGTGAGAGAGGTTGCGGCTGCGACGGCGGCAGCGAGTAGTAGCTTCTGCATGACATGTCCTTGTGTCGAAAGTGTTGCCCGCAACGGAAGGGGTGCGGGAGGCAAGAGTCTATGTGCGTGAAAAGCCAATGGCATGCGCTAGCCACACAGCGCGACATTCCCCTACACGAAGTGACGGCAAACGGTTTATCGCTCCGTCTGCCCACGGTGGAATCGGGCAATGCCCGCGGTGGATACACTGTCGGGAAAGTCGTCGGACCGGAATGAGCGCCCCGGCAATCCGGAGCGCATCAGAAGCGATATTCCATGCCGGCGTTGTACGTGGTTGCACTCCACCCGAGTCCGATCTTGCTTGAGCGCTTCGTCCTGATGGATTGGCTACTGTAGCGAGTGGCCTGAAGCGTCAGATCGAAGTGCTCCGTCACGGCGTAGCCGATGCCAATGCCGAAGTACGGCGTGCGGCTCTGGATGGATTCCCGTTGCGTCGCCCTCTTGCTTCCGGCGGGGCGATGCGAGAAGCGGGTTTTGACATGGGCGATGCCGACTCGGCCGACCAGGGAAAGTTGCTCGGTCAGGCTCCACTTGGCGTTGACACCGGCCAACCAGGCGCTTGCCTGCATGAGGTTCTGTGTGGCCCACAGCTTCTTGCCGACCGCCGGAAACCGGTGGTCGACGGAGCCGAGCTGAGCGAAGCCAGCCTCGCCACCCAACGCGAAGTCACGGCCCAGGCCCCAACGATAGCCACCCAGGAGGTCAAAACTAGCGCCTTGCTTTCCGTTGAACGGCTTGACCCCAGTGACATAGCGCGTCTTGCCCATGCCTGCGTGCACGAATGCCCCACTGCTGGCATCGGCGGCAGGCGCTGCGAACGAGGCGAGGGAAGAGGAGAGCGCGACCGCGGTCGCGAACAATAGTTTTTGCATGACATGTCCTTGTGTCGTAGGGCGGCCGCCGATTGGATGAACGCGGGCCGGCCCGAAGTCTACGTAGGCACGAGAGCCATAACAGTCTGCCCTGCGACGGGGCGACATCCCCTTACGCGTTGTAGAGGAAGGCGCCTTATGTTCATGTCCGCGCTACGCCATAATGCGCCGCCGACGCGTGGTCGGCGGGAACACGTCAAGGGAGACGATAGTGGGGAAGTGGACCTATACCGCGCTGTTCATGCTCGCCGCTGCACCGGCGGCGTTCGCCGCTGACAGCGTGACCGTGCAGAAGCCCGTTAGCTTCGATGAAGATGCCGATGTACCGAAAGCGGTTCTCGACGAGTGCAAGCTCGAGAACGAGTTGCCTGACGCCGTTGCGACGAAGGCGAAGGAGTCCGGTATCGCCATCACGTTCGCCGACAAGGTCTCCGAGAGCCAGGCCGGCAAGGCGCTGCGCATGGAAATCAGTGACGTCATAGCGGATGGCAATGCCTTCATCGGACACCGCAAGGCGATGACCGTGAAGGGCAAGCTTTACCAGGACGGCGCCGTCGTCGCCAGCTTCAAGGACCGCCGCACCTCCATGGGCGGTGCCTTCGGCGGTTTCAAGGGCAACTGCGCCGTGCTCGTTCGCACGGCAAAGGCCATCGGCGAAGACGTGGGGCAGTGGCTCTCCGCGCCGAAGATGGATGCGAAACTCGGCGACCTCGAGTAACTCGTTCCAAGCGGACCGGCGTGCCTTCCTGGCCGCCGGTCCCTGCGGCACATTGAATAGCGGCACGGCGCCCCTTACTTTCGAAGCTTTCCGGCTCGAGAAACGCCCGCCATGTCCGATCTTTCCGCTTTCCCGATCACGAAGCGCTGGCCCGCTGCGCACCCCGACCGCATCCAGCTCTATTCGCTCCCGACGCCGAATGGCGTGAAGGCCTCGATCATGCTCGAGGAGCTGGGGATTCCGTACGAGGTGCACCTCGTCGACATCGGCAAGAACGAAAGCAAGCTACCCGAGTTCGAATCGCTGAACCCGAACGGCAAGATACCGGCGATGATCGATCCCGTCGGTCCGGAGGGCAAACCGCTGGGGCTTTTCGAATCGGGCGCTATCCTGCTGTACCTCGCCGAGAAGACCGGTCGCTTCCTGCCCAAGGACGCGGCAAAGCGATGGGAAACCATCCAGTGGGTGTTCTTCCAGATGGCCGGCATCGGCCCGATGTTCGGCCAGGTCGGTTTCTTCAACAAGTTCGCCGGCCGCGAGTGGGAGGACAAGCGTCCGCTGGAGCGCTACGTCAGCGAGACGAAGCGTCTCCTTGGCGTGTTGGACCGTCAACTCGACGGCCGCACCTGGATCGTCGGCGACGACTACACCATCGCCGACATCGCAACGCTGGGCTGGGTCAACAATCTCGTGACTTTCTATGGCGCTCGCGAACTCGTGGGTTTCGACGATTTCCCGAACGTCATCGCCTGGCTCGAGCGAGGCATGTCGCGGCCGGGTGTCGAGCGTGGGTTGAAGATTCCGTCACGGACCTGAGGCGATCGGATTGAATACGGGAGCCGCCGCCGCGGCTCCCGAGCCTTCACCAGAAGCGGTACTCCACAGTGAGGCCGAGCAGACCAATATGGGCGGTTTTGCCCGGGTCGCGTGGACCGGCTGCTTTATAGCTATAGCGGTCGTAGCTCAGTGACAAGCCAACGTTTTCGTTGAAGTCGTAGCCGATGCCAACGCCACCATATATACGGTTTCCGCTCCATGAGTATCGGGATCGCGTCGTCACGCTCGGCTGAAAGATGAGACCACCCGATTCGGTGTAATGACCCTTTGCGCGCATGTGCGCCAGTCCGGCATGGGCGGTAACAGTGAAGTCGTACGGCAGATCCCATTTTCCGTTGATCCCGACGAGGAATGCATTGGCCTTTGACTTGTCTTGCACGTCGTGCTGTATAGACAGGCCGCCGTAGTGGGCTCGCCAAGTCGTGTCTCCGAGGTCGACATAGCCCGCCTCGACGCCGATGGCAAAAGGCCGGGCAACGACCCAGCGGTAGCCGCCAAGCACGCCGAAGGCGGTGCCGTTGTCGTCCTCATGCTGGTATCGCCCGGAGGGGTCGCGGTCCACATCGAAAAGCGACTTGCCGCCCGTCACGGACACGAAAGCGCCCGTCTGCGTGACGGAAGCGGAATCCGCCATCGCGGCGAACGAAGACGAGAGCAGCGCGGTGACGAAGGCTGCCTTGAGTACGGATGCATGCATGGTTATGTCCTTTAGTCCCTGTTGTCCTGGATGACGCGCAGCGCATAGCGCTGGCACGGCATTATAGGAATGCCCGCTGCGCCGGTCGCCATAACGGAAGACGTTCGACGAGGGGTATCCTGAAATACGAATCGGGGTCGCAAGAACTTGCTGGTAGCCCTCGGGGCCACCGCCTCCCACCCGTGACCTCTGGCATAGGGCGCCCCGGACGGTGGCGTTTAGCATCGAGAGCTTGCGCGGACCACAGGGGACCGTGCCGATCCGCTCGCACGGATGAACGGGCGACTTACCCGCTTCTCGGAGATTTATCTGTGAAATCCACCCTTCTTGCCTCCGCGCTGCTGGCCGCCCTGGCCGGCGTCGGCGCTTCGGTCGTCCACGCGGACGATGCCTCGACCGTTCCCGCCCCGCAGGATACGGCCTATAACGGCACGCTCAAGCTCACCGTCGACGCCACCGACCTCGACCACCGCATCTTCCGCGTCAAGGAAACCATCCCCGCGCAGCCGGGCCCGCTGACCCTGCTCTTCCCCGAGTGGATCCCCGGCCACCATTCGCCCACCGGCCCCATCGACCAGTTCGCCGGTCTCGTGGTGCACGCGGGCGGTAAGCGCCTCGAGTGGACGCGCGACAAGTACAACGTCTACGCCTTCCGCGTCGAGGTGCCGGCTGGCGCGACGTCCGTGGACGTGGAATTCCAGACGCTGACGCCGCAGGACACCCGCCAGGGCCGCGTCGTCATGACGCCGGACATCGTCAACGTGCAGTGGAACCAGGTGTCGCTGTATCCGGCGGGCTACCGCGCCGATCGCGTGCAGATCGATGCGTCGGTGAAGCTGCCGGCCGGCTTCCAGTACGGTAGCGCGCTCGAACAGGCCAGCAAGGATGGCGACACCGTCACCTTCAAGACGATCGATTACGACAACCTCGTCGATTCGCCGGTGTTCGCCGGTCGTTATTTCAAGCGCGTCGACCTCGACCCGAACGGTCGCTCGCCGGTGCACCTGAACATCGTGGCCGACAGCGCGAAGTCGCTGGAAATCAAGCCGGAGGCGCTGCAGATCCATCGCAACCTCGTGAAGCAGATGGACAAGCTCTACGGCGCGCGCCACTACAACCACTACGACTTCCTGCTTGCCCTGACCGACAAGCTGGGCGGCATCGGCCTGGAGCACCACCGTTCGTCCGAGAACAGCGCCGAGCCGAACTACTTCACCGAGTGGGACAAGAGCTGGCTAGGCCGTGACCTGCTGGCGCACGAGTACAACCACTCGTGGGACGGCAAGTATCGCCGTGGCGCCGACCTCGCCACGCCGAACTTCAACGTGCCGATGGGCGACAGCCTGCTGTGGGTGTACGAAGGCCAGACGCAGTTCTGGGGTAACGTCGTCGCTGCCCGTTCGGGCCTCGTGTCGCAGGACCAGGCGCGCGACGTGCTCGCCTTCGTTGCCGCCACATACGACAAGGGCCGTCCGGGCCTCTCCTGGCGCAACATCCAGGACACGACCAACGACCCGACCATCGCCCAGCGTCGTCCGCTCTCGTACCGCAACTACCAGATGAGCGAGGACTACTATTCGGGCGGTCAGATGGTGTGGCTCGACGTCGACACGAAGCTGCGTGAGCTGACCAAGAACAAGCGTTCGCTGGACGATTTCGCCAAGGCGTTCTTCGGCATGAAGGACGGCGACTGGAAGGTCAATCCGTACACGTTCGAGGAAGTGGTTTCGACGCTCAACGGCATCACGCCGTTCGACTGGTCCACGTACCTGCGCGAGCGCATCGACGGCCACAAGGGCGACCTGGAAGGCATCGAGCGTGGCGGCTGGAAGCTCGTGTACAACGACAAGCCGTCCGATGCGATCAAGGCCGTCGAAGGCCGTCGCCACTACACCGACCTCACGTATTCGGCAGGCTTTGCCGTTTCGTCGAAGGGCGACATCTCCGACGTTCGCTGGGACGGCCCCGCCTTCAACGCGGGCCTGTCGCCGGGCATGACGATCGTCGCGGTGAACAACAAGGAGTTCGACGGCGACACGCTGAAGGACGCCGTGACCGCCGCGAAGACGGACAAGGGTCCGATCGAGCTGCTGGTGAAGAACTTCGACCAGTACCGCACGATCAAGATCGACTACCACGAAGGCCTGAAGTACCCGCATCTCGAGCGGGACAAGAGCAAGCCCGACTGGCTGGGCGAGCTGTACAAGGCTAAGTAAGCAAGAGAAGAGGGCGCCGCGAGGCGCCCTCTTCGCGCGACCGGCATGCGTCGCGATAGACCGGCTTCGGCTCCACCCGCCAGGCTCCGACGCTCTACCATGTAGCCATGACCCGGCAACCTCCGCCCCCCGGCCTCGAACTCGACCGCGCCCATCGCCGTCGACGCCTCTTCATGATCGTTTTCTGGCTCCTCGCCTTCGGCAGCGCCACGGTCAGCAACATCCTCACGCTCCGCATCGATGCGGAGCGCTTCGGGCTCCCCACGGAGACGTGGCAGATCGTCACCAACGAAGTCACCAGCCTGGCGGTGTCCCTGCTGATGCTGCCGTTCCTGCTCCGCGCCTGCGATCGTTGGCCGCTGCACACGGATACCTGGCGACGGCGCCTGCCTCTGTATGTCCTCGGCAGCGTTGCCTGGTGCGCATTGCACATCGCGGGCATGGACCTGCTGCGCCTTGCCGTGTTCACCCTCATGGGCGCGCGTTTCGATCCGGGCTCGCTTTCCCTGCAGGCGCTCTACGAATACCTGAAGGACGTGCGTACCTTTTTCATCGTCGTGGCGGTCTGGCACATGGTCGAGTGGTTCGGCCGCCACGTGAAGGGCGAGGCGCGCCTCCTCGACGCTCCGGACGAAGGTCCGCCGGTGGAACCGGTCGACCGACCCGAGCGCTTCCTCGTGCGCAAACTCGGGCGCGACTTCCTCGTCGCGACAGCGGATATCGAATGGGCGCAGGCATCGGGCAACTACGTGAACCTGCGTGTGCGCGCCCGCGACTATCCCCTGCGCAGTACGCTGGCGGCGCTGGAGGCGCGGCTCGACCCCGCCGTCTTCGTTCGCGCCCATCGCAGCTACCTGGTCCACCTGGCGCAGGTCAGCGCCATCGAACCCCTGGACGCGGGGGACGCGCGCTTGCACATGGCCGATGGCACCGTCCTGCCATGCAGCCGACGCTACAGGGAGAGCCTGCGCGCCGTGGCGGCAGGGGCCGAACCGTCCCCGGCTAAGGCCTGACACCGAGGCTAGGCCGCCGTGGGCATTCCCGCTACAATGCCCGTCCGCTGTTTACGCGCCCGTAGCTCAGCCGGATAGAGTAGTGGCTTCCGAAGCCATTGGTCGGGGGTTCGAATCCCTCCGGGCGCGCCATTCTTTTAAGCTTCCGCCAGGGGATGTCCATGGAAGCATCGGCGAAGTCATGGCTACGTGCGGTAACCGCCTGCCTGCTAGGCGCATTAGGGACATTCGTCGCGCCACCCGCTGACGCGGACGATCAGGCCAAGATCACGCAGACCATCACGCTGCTCGGCAATTCCGCAGAGGAGCAAGCCGACCAGGAACAAGTCGTTGCTGCCGTCCTGCAGATTCGCGCGGGAAAAATCCAACAGGCGATCGACGGACCGCTGACCGATGTGGTGAACCGTTACGAAAAGCGGTACGGCAATCGCGAAAACGTCTTCTCGGCGCGCGGACCTGCGCTAGGGCTCATGTACATGTCGGAAGCCGCGGCCAAGCGTCTGCCCAACGCAACCGGAAACGCCACAGATGTCGGACCTGCATGGTCGATGGCGTATTGGGCGCGAGGATATGGCTATAGCGAAATGAATCGATTTCGGGACGCCGAGGCGGAACTGAAAAAGGCGCTGGCCCTGTCACCGCGGGACGCGCAATACGCGACCGAACTCGCTTACGTGTACCAGATGGAAGGACGTTTCGCCGACTCGCTGGAGCTTTTCAAGTCCGTGCCGGAAATGCTCGATACCATGGAGGGATGGGGCGACGCGGAGAAGAAAGAATTTCACTGCAAGTCCCTCCGGGGCCAGGGCTACAATCTGGTCGAGCTCAAGCGATTGGACGAAGCCGAGGCCGCCTATAAGGCATGTGTCGCGGTGATTCCCGGTGAGCCTAAGTCGCTTGCCGAGATCGAATACATCAACGGTGCGCGTGCCCAGGGACGCTGAGCTTTTTCTGTGTGCTTTTGTTCGACGCGGCGCGCTGGATCATTCGCCGCCATCGATGATGAGGACGGCATCAAGCCAGTCGACCAGCAGAAGGCCGGAACGGATCTCTTCATCGACGCGGTTCACCAGCGTCCTGCACATACCTGCTAGCTGGTTGTCCGAGATCGGCGCATCGGGCATGGCGACCAGCAGTGGAAGCAGCGCGCAGAGCATGTGCCCCTTGCTCATCGGCTCGTTTCCTCCGCTGTCAGTCCGTGCTGGCGCAATACGTCCGAGATATCGAATCGCCAGAGATTGCGCGACCCGTTGAGTGGTCCGGACAGGCGACGTTGCAGCGAGTCCACATCGTCGCGCGTCTTCGGGAAGCGCGTTGCAGGTTGGCGATTGCTCGCGATGTACAGTTCGCCGAAGTGCGGGCCGAGCGACGGAGCGTTCTCGAGGTCGCTGCTGTTCACGTCGCCGGCCAGGTGTTCCGGTGTCCCCCAGCGCCCGTCGGGCTGGCGAAACGCGATGTAGATGTCCGCCCGCCCAAGCGAGTCGCCTTCGTCCCCGGCAAACAGGATGAAGCGCTCCTGTGGATCGATCGCCGGGTCCATCCGGTTGTGTGTGACGTCGCCAAGGTCCACCCGTTCCGGCGCCGCCAGGCCCTGCGCCGTGCGGCGAGCGACATACACTTGGTAGAACTTGCCCGAGTCCGGCCGGTGAGCTGAGAAGTACACATCGCCGTTGGCCGCGAGCGATGGGTTATAGATCATGGATCCCTCGTTGAGGGCGCCGTCGACATGGACGGGTTCACCCCAGCGACCCTTGGCGTCGCGTTCCACGTACCAGAGATGGGTGCCGGGATAGGAGTGACCGTTCATCTCCGCCGTAATCGGCGCATCGCCTGCGTGCGGGGGTCTGTTCGATACGAAGTACACGCGCTTGCCGTCGGGCGAGAACGTCGGCTCGGAGTCATGCCACCGGCCAGAGAAGGGAGCGACCTCAGGGGTCGACCAGTTCGCTCCCTGCCGGCGCGATACCAGGATCGTGTCGTCCTGTTCGGCGAGATCGGAACGCATGAAAACGAGTGTCGCGCCATCGGGCGAGAGGGCGACGGTCGTTTCCTGCTGACCGGTGGATATGACGCCGGGCCCCACGAGGTCACCGGCGTCGGCGGCGGTACAGGTCAGGGCCACGACCAGGACCCAGGCAAGTCGGTGCGATCTCATGCGTCTCTTCCGTCGGCGGGAGTCGACAGCTTGGTACGCCCTTGCGGTTACCGCCGCAGCTTTGTGACGAGCGGTAGTACTTCGGGGCCGAGCGGTCTCAGGCGATGCCCAGTGCACGCCTTGCATGTGCGCGAAAACGCCGGCTCAGGTTGAGCCGGGTACCGTCGTGCAGCACGACGTCGGCATTCCCTTGGAACAAGGGATGGACCTCGCGGATGCGGTCGACGTTGACCAGCGTGCCGCGGTGGATGCGAAGGAAGCGCTGCGGGTCGAGCGTGGCGAGCAAGCCGCTGAGGGTGTCGCGGTGCAGGTACGACTGCTTGCCGACGTGGATCTGCACGTAGTTGCCGTCCGCCTCGATCCAGTCGATCGCCTCGGTGGCGATCACGCGGATGTGCTCCCCCACGCGTACGCTGATCCGCTGCAACGGCTCCGCCGATGCCGTCGACGGCGGGGACGCCTTGCCTGCCTGCAGGCCCTGCCAGTGCTTGCGCACGCGCGTCATGGCCTGGTCGAAGCGCGCCTGGTCGATCGGCTTCAACACGTAATCCAATGCGTTGGCGTCGAACGCGCGCAACGCATGCTGACCATACGCCGTGGCGAAGACGACCATGGGCAGCGTCTCGGGCTTGAGTTCGCGCAGCAGCTTGAAGCCGTCGAGGCCGGGCATGCGGATGTCCAGGAACAGCAGGTCCGGCGTCAGTGCGCCATAAGCTTGCAAGGCTTCGGCGGCGTTGCCGCACTCGCCCACGACCTCCACGTCGGGGTGCGCGGCCAACGCTTGGCGCAATGCCAGGCGCGCGAGCACCTCGTCATCCACGAGCAGCGTGCGTATCGTCTTCATGCCACGTGCTCGCGGTAGGGAAAGCGCAGCTCCACGCGCGTGCCACCCGCATTGTTGCGGCTGAGTTCCATGCTGGCAGCCGATCCGAAAAGCACGTCGAGTCGCGCACGCGTATTGCCGAGGCCGAGTCCTTCGGTCGGACCATCGGGAGGGAGACCCAGCCCGTCGTCGTCCACGCGCAGGTGGAGAAGGTTCCCTTCACGATGACTGGCGATGCTCAGGCTCCCCGGCTCGGCCTTGGCGAGGAGGCCATGGCGCAGGGCGTTCTCCACGAGCGGCTGCAGGATCATGCTAGGCACGGCCGCGTGCAACGTGTCGTCGGCCATGTCCAGCCGCGTCGACAGCCGGTCCTGGAATCGCACCTGCTGGATGTCCAGGTAGCAGCGCAGGAACTCCATCTCGCGCGACAGCGGCACCTGCTGCGCGTGGCGTTGCTCGAGCGTCATGCGCAGGAAGTCGCTCAAGCGCGCGATCATCAGGCGCGCCTGCAGGGGCTCGGCCAGTGCCAGCGCGGAGATGGCGTTGAGGGTATTGAACAGGAAGTGCGGCTGCAGCTGCATGCGCAAAGCCTGCAATTGCGATTGCACGAGCTGCGTCTCCAGCTGTGAACTGCGCAGCCGCTCGTCGCGCAGGCGCCGCCGCGACTCGAGCCCGCGCAGCACGACCAGAATGAGCCAGTAAGTGAGCAGGGAGAGGTGGATGTTGTAGGCGAACTGCATGCCCACGAAGGCAGGCAAGGTGCGGACGGGCATGTGCCCCGGTCCGCAGAGCGCCCAGAAGATCGACAGTTGGGCCACCATCTGCGCCAGTGCCACCAGCAGCCCGGCCGGTACGTGCACGGCACAGAAACGCCGCCAGCCGACGCCCGTGGTGATCCGCCCTAGCCAGGCGACCAACGGCACGAGCGCCATCCACAGCCAGAAATTGGACAGGTTCCAGATCAGCCCCCGCGACCAATCGGGCGTCCTGCCCTCGCTGATCGACGACAGGCCCGCGCTGAGCGCGTACGACAGGGCCAGCAGCGTCCAGAAAGCGAACGCCAGCGCTTGCCGCGCGAAAACGGTGCGCGCGAGGGAGGAATCCTCTCGGATCGTGTCCACCGGGTTGTCGTCTCCCACGGATGCCAGGCGGGCAGTGTGCGGCCTGCCGGTGGCGCGGGGAAGTACGGTGAGGACGAACGGTCCGCCGGAGGGGACGAGCGGCGCCTGCGCGTGGCAGCAGGGACGTCCGTCGACTCAACCGGCTGCGCCGGCAAAGTCTGCCCGGTAGGCGTACAAGCCCGGTACGCCGCCCGTGGCGATGAACAGCACCTGCTCGCCATCGCGCACGATGCCGTGGCGAAGATCGTGCAGCAAGCCAGCGAAAGCCTTGCCGGAATACACCGGATCGAGCAGCAGGCCTTCGCGGCTGGCCGCCAGGCGCACGGCGTCCTTCATGCCCGTCGTCGGCACACCGTATCCATCGCCGAGGTGGGCGCCATCGACGCGGATGGCGTCGACGTCGAGCGCCGCCTTGGCACCGAGAAGGTCGAGCGCATCCCGCGCCATGGCCAGGGTGGCGCGTTGCGCGCTGTCCGCCGTAGCGAGCACCGTATATGCCGCGACGGTAGCCGGTGAGCGATCCATGGCCGCGAGGCCCGCAACCAGCCCCGCGTGCGTACCACTGCTGCCGTTCGGGACGACGATGCGATCGAAGCGCAGCCCCAGCGTGTCTTCCTGCATCGCGATCTCGCGTGCGCAGCGCGCGTAACCGAGCGCACCCAGCGGCGTCGATCCACCTGTCGGCAGCACGAGCACCTTGCGACCCACGGCGCGCAGTTCGTCCGCGCGCGCCTCGGCGTGCGCCCGTCCATCCGCACCGCGCGGTAGCACGACCGTTCGGGCACCGAACAAGTCGTCGAGAAGCACGTTGCCGTTCCTCTCATAGTCGGCGTCGTCCCTGGCAACGAGGCGCGAAAGGATCAGTTCGCAGGCGAATCCATGTTTCGCCGCGGCCGCGGCGGTAAGGCGGGCATGGTTCGACTGCAGGCCACCCACGCTGACGATGGTGTCGATGCCTGCCGCACGGGCATGTCCCAGGTGGTATTCGAGCTTGCGTAGCTTGTTCCCACCACCACCGAGCGACATGACATCGTCCCGCTTCACGAAGAGCGCGATCCTCCGCGTCGCGAGGCCCAGTTCCTCTTCGATGCGCGTCAGGCGCTGGATCGGCGTCGGCCCGTCGAGCAGGTCGAGGCGGGGAAGGCTATCGAACACGTGCAGGCTGGCAGGCATCGGCGGGCTCCGGGCGAATGGCGATGATAGGCCCGGGAGAACATGCTCCGACGCCTTTGGGCGGCGGACGAAAAAAAGCCCCGGTCTGGGGCCGGGGCTTTCGTGCGCTGACCAGGTACCGCTGCCTATACCCTGGGCCCGCGACGCAAGCCGCCGAACAGCAGCGAAAGAATGAAGAGGATCAGGAAGACCACGAACAGGATCTTCGCGATGCTGGCGGCTCCAGCGGCGATGCCGGTAAAGCCGAAGACCGCGGCGATAAGCGCGATCACGAAAAAGATAACGGCCCAATGAAGCATGATGATGTTCTCCTCTGGCGAGTACGGGGTGGTTTCAGTAGTTCCGATCGTGTTGATCGATGCGGTCGCGGAAATCCTTCACCTGCCTTTCCGCTTCGTCCCTCGCCACGCCATAGCGCTCCTGGACCTTGCCCGCGAGGTATTCGCTGCTGCCTTCGGCGACCTTCAGGTCGTCGTCGGTGAGCTTGCCCCACTGTTCCTTCACTCGGCCGCTCAATTGCTTCCATTGGCCCTTGAGGGTGTCTTCGTTCATGGCGGTTCCTCGATCGGTGGATGCCCGCACGACAGATCGCCGTGCCAGGTCGGGGGCCATTCGAGCATCGGCGGGTTGAACGCCGTGTCTGTGACGAGTGAGGTATCGGCTCACCGGGTCTTGGCGTTCCGTACACGGGCCGGTCCGACGCGCGCTCGGGAATGGCCACCCGAAAAGCAGTTGCGGGCGGCCCTGCCATGGTGGATCGTGGCGCCTCCGCTCCCAAGGAACTGACCGCATGAACGCGCAACGCTTCCGTGACCTCCACACCGGCCCGGCCCTTTTCGTGCTGCCCAACGCATGGGACGCGGCCAGCGCGGCGGTGGTGCGCCATGCTGGCGCTTCCGCCGTCGCGACGACGAGCGCAGGCGTGGCCTGGTCATGCGGTTGGCCGGATGGCGATCGCCTTCCCGCCGCGGAGATGCTCGCGGCGGTCCGCCGGATCGCCAGGGCCATCGACGTGCCGCTGACGGTGGACGTCGAAGAGGGATGCTCCGACGACCCCGCCGACGTCGCGACCTTCGTTGCCGCGCTGGTGGATGCCGGTGTGGCGGGCATCAATATCGAGGACGGCACCAAGCCACCCGATGTGCTCGCCGCGAAGCTGCGCGCGGTGCGAGCCGCCCTGGGTCCACGTGACCTGTACATCAATGCGCGGACCGACGTCTATCTGCGCGGCATGGCCTCGGGCGATGCCGGCGTGGAAGAAGTGTTGCGCCGTGCCGCGGTGTACCGGGATGCGGGCGCGGATGGACTGTTCGTCCCGGACATCAAGGTGATCGACGAGGTGCGGCGCGTGGCGGCGGGTGCCGCCCCCATGCCGTTGAACGTGATGCTGGTGCCCGGCCTTCCGTCGCGGGAGGCGCTGTTCGAGGCCGGCGCACGTCGGCTCAGCGCCGGCATCGCGTTGTCGCTGGAGGCGTATGCGACGGTGGGGCGCATGGCGGCGGAACTGCTGGAGCGCGAGGCACCAGAGGTTGGATACGGCACGCTCAACACGCTGCTCGATCGCTGACGACCGCCGCGAAAACAAAAAGGGCGCGATGTGAATCGCGCCCTTCGTTTACGGAAGCAGGCCGAAGCGACTTACTTCTTCTTCACCTCGAACGCTTCGTTACCCACGGCCTGGCCGTTAAGGGACACGGTGAGCTTGTACTTGCCTTCCGGCCATTCGTTCGGGTTCTGGATCTTGAACGTCGTGACGGCCGGGCCATCGGTGCTCACCGACTGGCTGATGTCGCTCACGGTCGTGGTGGTGTCGCCGTCCTGATAGGTCCACTTGGCGTTCAACGTGGCGCCGGCGGTGGTGCCTTCGGTGGCGACCGACGCGTAGATGGTCTTGTCGGTCGGCGCGAAGGTGGTCTTCTCCTTCGACACCTTCTTGTCAGCGCCCACGGCGCTGCCGAGCGTGACCGAGCCCACCTTCAGCGTGTCGGCCGCGGCGACGGGAGCGGCCGGGGCGGCGGCGGGCTGCGCGGCGGGTGCCGGTGCGCTGGCGGCGGTGGTCGCGACGGCCGGTGCCGGAGCCGACGGAGCCGGCGCCTGGGCGGGTGCGGCCGGGGCCGTGGACGCCGCCGCCGGGGCGGTGTTCTGCTGCTCTTCCTTCTTGCCGCAGGCGGTGAGGACCAGCAAGCCGGCGACAGTGGCCGTGCAGAGAGCGGACGAGCGGAAGGAAAGCTTCATGGTGTGGATTCCGGAATGGCTTGTCGGGTTCTAACGAGGCGTTTGAGGGCAAATCCCTCGGCCGCCGCAGCGTACAGGCTACACAACTAAAGGCAAGAGCTATGAAGAATGCATGAATGCGCCATTCATCATTGCCGCGCACCGCGCGGATTGCCGGGCACGGCGAGAGGATCGCTACTGCGGAACGGATTGATGTCGAGCCCGCCCCGGCGCGTGTACCGCGCGTACACCGCCAGCTCGTCCGGCGCGCAACGACTGCTCAGGTCCATGAAGATCCGCTCGACACACTGCTCGTGGAATTCCGTGTGGTTACGGAAGGAGACCAGGTAGCGCAGGAGGCCCGCACGGTCGATCGGCGCGCCCGTGTAGGCGATCTGCACGCTGCCCCAATCGGGCTGTCCCGTTACGGGGCAATTCGAGCGCAGCAGGTGGGAGACCAGTACCTCGCGCACATGGCCGTCGTGCGAAGCGAGGAAGCCCCCCTCGGGCGGGCCGTAGTTATCGAAATCGAGCTCCTGCGTGTCGAGGAGCACGCCCTCCGGCTCCGCCAGTGGCGTGCCGGCGAGTTCGCCCGGCGTCCGCAGCGTCACGCTCACCGGGCCACCAGCGGCGGCGGAGAGATCGCGGGACAGCGTGTCGTGCACGTGCGAGGCGTCCACCATCCGCTCTTGCGCAAAGCTGTTCAGGTAGAGCTTGAAGGACTTCGACTCGACGATGTTTGGGGTTGTGGCTGGAAAGCGGAATTCCGCCACGGCCACGACGGGCTTGCCACGGGTATCGAGCCAGGAAAGCTCGTAGCCGTTCCAGATGTCCACGCCGTGGAAGGGCAGGTCGGCGCCGGAGACGCCGATCTCGTCGCGCTTTCCCTGGCGCGGAATGGGGAAGAGCAGGCCCGCGTCGTAGCGGTCGGCATAGACGGTGGACTTGCCCAGCGGCGAGTGTTCGGGGGACGACATGGCGGTTTGCTGCTGCGAACAAACCGCCATTATAAGCCCTTACGCGGACAAGGACTTACGCGTTGATGGAGCCCATCATGTTGGACGCGTAGCGATCGCCCGCCGCCGAATCCGGCGGGAAGACGGCGTCGATCTCGGCCACTTCCGCGGCACTGAGTTTCACGTCCACCGCGCCGGCGTTCTCCTCGAGGTATTTCACGCGCTTGGTGCCGGGGATCGGCACGATGTCGTCACCCTTCGCGAGCACCCAGGCGAGCGCCAGCTGTCCGGCGGTGCAACCCTTGTCGGCGGCAAACGCCTTCACCTTGTCCACGATGGCGAGGTTCTTCGCGAAATTCTCGCCGGCGAAGCGCGGGTTGATGCGACGGTAATCGTCCTCGGCAAAGTCTTCCGGCCTGGTGATGGCGCCGGTGAGGAAGCCGCGGCCCAGGGGGCTGTAAGCGACCAGCGCGATACCGTGATCGCGACACGCGGCCAGCGAGCCGGTGGTCTCGGGATCGCGTGTCCACAAGGAGTACTCGCTCTGCAGGGCGGTGATCGGGTGGACGCTGGCGGCCTTGCGGATCGACTCGGCCGATGCCTCGGAGAGGCCGAGGTGGCGCACCTTGCCCTCCTCGACCAGCCGCGCCATCGCGCCCACGGTCTCCTCGATCGGCACCGTGCGATCCACGCGGTGCTGGTAATAGAGATCGATGTAATCGGTCTTCAGGCGACGCAGGCTGCCCTCGACCGACGCGCGCACGTATTCCGGGCGGCCGCTTATGCCGCGCTTGAGCGGCTCGGCGGGGTCGCGGACGATGCCGAACTTGGTCGCCAGGAACACCTTGTCGCGGCGGCCGGCCAGCGTGCGGCCGAGCAATGCCTCGTTGGTATGCGGACCGTAGGCATCGGAGGTGTCCCAGAAAGTGATGCCCAGTTCCAGGGCTCGCTCCAGCGTGGCGATCGATTCCTTCTCGTCGCCGGCGCCGTAGAACTCGCTCATGCCCATGCAACCGAGGCCGAGGATGGAAACCTCGGGGCCGTGCTTGCCGAGTTTGCGGGTGATCATGCGTGTCTCCTTCGTTTCGAGGGGAGTTCCGGTGTCGTCGGCGTGGCCGGCGTCACCGTGGGGATGTCTTCGTCGGGGTAGATCGACCGGTAGAGCGCGATCTTTTCGTCCAGGCGCGCGATCGTCTCGGTGAGGTCGACGAGTTGCGTACGCAGCTTTTCCGCATGGCGGGCGAGCAGGTCGCCGCGCTGGCGGATGCTTTCCGGCGTCTCGCCCAGCCGTCTCAGGCGGACGTATTCCTGGATGTCGCGCATGGACATGCCGGTGCAGCGGAGTTTCAGCACGAACTGGATGAGGCGCATCTCGGCCTCGCCGTAGATGCGCTGGCCGCTGCGCCTCGGCACAGGATCGATCAGGCCGATCTGCTCGTAGTAACGCAGCGTATGGGTGGTGAGGCCGGTCGCGAGGGCGGCCTCGGCAATGGTCAGGGCGTCAGGCATACGGAAAGCGTACGCCTTCGAGTGCGCTCTAAGTCAACCCGGCGGACTCAGGATGGCAGGGATGAATCGACCGGCGTCGGCTTCAGGTCGTTGTCCAGGGCGATCATCGTGAAGGTGCCGCGCGTGCAGAGCTCGCGCGCACCGGTCAGGAGTTCTTCGGTGAACATCGCCACGTCGACCTTCATCGACGTTCGGCCCACTGAAACCACCGTGGCGACCAGTTCCACCATCTGGCCCTTGCGGACCGGGACGTGGAAATCCACCTGCTCCGAACGCGCCGTGACGACCACCTTGCGCGAGTAGCGCGAGGCGGCGAGAAAAGCCGCCTTGTCCATCCAGGCCAGCGCCTGTCCACCGAACAGCGTGCCAAGGTGATTGGTATGGTCGGGAAAGACGATCTCGAGGACACGGGCCTCGGTGGGGCGGGCGATGGGGAGCATGGCGGCGTCGTCGGTCATGATGGTTCTCATTCTACGCGCCTTCAGAACGACTGGTCGAAAGCCACCTCGCCCTGCACGCCCACCTGGTACGAGGAGACGCGACGTTCGAAGAAGTTGGTGAGTTCCTGCACGTCCTGCAGGTCCATGAAGTCGAACGGGTTCCTCGCGCCGTACTTCTTCGGCATGTCCAGTTGCACCAGGCGCTGGTCGGCGCAGTATTCGAGGTACTGGCGCATGTCGGCCACGGAGAGCCCCGCGACACCGCCGGAGAGCACGTCCTGCGCGAACTGCGTCTCGCAGGCGATGGCTTCCTCGAGCATCGCTTCCACCTGTTCACGCATGGCGTCGTCGAAGAGGTCGGGTTCCTGCTCGCGCACCGTGCGCACGACATCGAAGGCGAACGCCATGTGCCCGGACTCGTCGCGGAACACCCAGTTGGTGCCCGAGGCCAGGCCATGCAGCAGGCCACGCGAGCGCAGGTAATAGACGTAGGCGAACGCGGCGAAGAAGAACAGCCCCTCGATGCACGCGGCGAAGCAGATCAGGTTGAGCAGGAACTGGCGGCGGTGCTCGCGTGTTTCCAGGCGGTCGAGCTTCTGGATCGAGTCGATCCACTTGAAGCAGAACTCGGCCTTCTGGCGGATCGAGGGAATGCTCTCGATGGCGGCGAAAGCCTTGTTGCGTTCCGCGGGCTCGGGAATATAAGTGTCCAGCAGGGTCAGATAGAACTGCACGTGCAGCGCTTCCTCGTAAAGCTGGCGCGAGAGGAACATGCGGGCCTCGGGCGAGTTCACGTGCTTGTAGAGGTTCAGCACGAGATTGTTCGACACGATCGTGTCGCCCGTGGCGAAGAACGCCACGAGCCGGTGGATCAGGTGACGATCCGCGTCCGACATCTTCGACTTCAGGTCGGTGACGTCCAGCGAGAAATCCACTTCCTCCACGGTCCACGTGTTGCGGATGGCGGCGCGGTACATCTCGTAGAACTGCGGGTACTTCATCGGCCGCAAGGTGAGCTCGAAGCCTGGGTCGAGGATGTGCGTGTCGCGGGTGATGGGAGAAACAGACATCGGAGTACCTCTGGAATACGGTGATCGCGTGGGATTCGCCTTACTGGCAGGCTTCGCAGTACTCGGGGTTTTCCAGCGAGCAGAACACCGCGGCTTCGGCCTGTTCTTGCGCATCGGCGATCGGCGTGACCGGTGTCGGTGCGGCGGCAGAGGACGCGACCGTCGTCTTCGCGATCCGCGTGGCGGGGCGCGAGCGCAGGTAGTACGTCGTCTTGATGCCGGACTTCCACGCGTACATGTACATGGAGGAAAGTTGCCCGATATTCGGATTTTCCATGAACAGGTTGAGCGACTGGCTCTGGTCGATGTACGCGCCACGGGCGGCGGCCAGGTCGATGAGTGCCTTCTGCGGCAGTTCCCAGGTCGTCCTGTATACGGCGCGCAGCTGCTCGGGAATCGCGCCTATGCCCTGGACCGAACCCTCCGCCAGCTTGATCTGGTCGCGAACCTCCGCGGTCCAGAGCCCGAGCGTCTTCAGCTCTTCCACCAGGTACCGGTTGACGACGAGGAAGTCGCCGGAGAGCGTCTCGCGCTTGAAGAGGTTCGACACCTGCGGCTCGATGCATTCGTAGCAGCCGGCGATGGACGCGATGGTGGCCGTGGGCGCGATGGCGATCAGCAGTGAATTGCGCAGGCCCTTTGCCTTGATCTTTTCGCGTAGTTCGGCCCAGCGAGCCTCCCTGCCCGTGGGGGTGGCGGCGGGCCAGTAATCGAACTGGAGCTCGCCGTTCGCCGCGCGACTCTCGTCGAAGCCCGGATGGGCGCCATCGCGTCCGGCAATCTCGTTGGACATCGACAGCGCGTGGAAGTAGATCTCTTCGGCGATGCGCGTGGAGAGATTCCTTGCCTCATCCGAATCGAACGGCAGGCGAAGCTTGAAGAAAACGTCCTGCAAGCCCATCACGCCAAGCCCGACGGGGCGCCATTTCATGTTCGCCGTCTTCGCCGTGGCGATGGGATAGAAGTTCAGGTCGATGACGCGGTTGAGCTGGCGCACGGCGGTGCGGACCGTCGTGGCGAGTTTGTCGTAGTCGAAACGTCCGTCCACGACATGGCGGGCGAGGTTGATCGAGCCGAGGTTGCACACCGCGGTCTCGTTCTCGTTGGTCACCTCGAGGATCTCGGTGCAGAGGTTCGACAGGTGGATGACGTTCTGCGGCAACGCGGTCTGGTTGCTCGTGGCGTTGGAGCGGTCCTTGAACGTCATCCAGCCATTGCCCGTCTGCGCCAGCGAACGCAGCATGCGTGCATAGAGTTCGCGGGCCTTGATCGTCTTCGCCGCGAGCCCGGCCGCCTCGGCCGTCTCGTAGGCGGCGTCGAACGCGGCGCCCCACGTGTCGACGAAGTGCGGCACGATCTTCGGGTCGAACAGCGACCAGTCACCATCGGCCTCCACGCGCCGCATGAAGAGGTCCGGCACCCAATTGGCGAGGTTGAGGTTGTGCGTGCGGCGCGCATCGTCGCCGGTGTTCTCGCGCAGTTCGAGGAACTCCTCGATGTCGGCGTGCCACGACTCGAGGTACACACAGGCGGCGCCCTTGCGCTTGCCGCCCTGGTTGACGGCGGCGACCGAGGCGTCGAGCGTCTTCAACCACGGCACCAGACCATTGGAATGGCCATTGGTGCCCTTGATGAGCGACCCGCGCGAACGGATGCGCGAATAGGCGAGGCCGATGCCGCCCGCGAACTTCGACAGCTGCGCCACGTCGCCATACTTGGCGTAGATGGATTCCAGGGCGTCCTGCGGCGAGTCGAGCAGGAAGCAGGAGGAAAGCTGCTCATGCGCCGTGCCGGCGTTGAACAGCGTCGGCGAGCTGGCGAGGTACTCGAGCGACGACAGCATGCGGTAGAGCTCCAGCGTCTCGGCCACATCGTTGCCGCCGAGGGCGCAGGCGATACGCATGAAGAAGTACTGGGGTGTCTCGATGACGAAACGCTTCGTCGGGTGGCGCAGGAGGTACCGGTCGTAGACCGTGCGCAGACCGAAGTATTCGAAGCGGCGTGACGCGCCCAGGTCGATCGCGTCGTTGAGCTTGCGCGCATTGACCTGCACGAAGTCACGCAAGCGCTCGTTGAGGATCCCCAGCTCGAAGCCCGTGGCCACCGACTGCGAGAACGACTGGATTTCCTGGCCGGCCACTTCCTTGTCGATGAAGGCGGAAAGCAGGCGCGCGGCAAGCTGACCGTACTCCGGCTCCTCGGCGGTGAGGGCCGCGGCCGTGCGGATCGAGAGCTGGTCGAGTTCCTGCGTGGTGGCGCCGTCGTAGAGCCCGCCGATCGTCTTCAGCGCCACGCGCATCGGGTCGACGGCATGGAGGCCGTCGGCGCTGCGCGTCACCGCGCGCACGATCTTGTTCACATCGACGGCTTCCTGTCCGCCATTGCGCTTGGTCACGCGCATCTGCCCGGGATTGTGTGGTGGCGTCAGGGCAAAGGCGGGCGGCGGGGCGTCCTGGCGATAGCCGGCGGAAACAGGAATGGCGGCGGCTTCGGCCGTCTCGGTGCGCTCGCGCGCGGCGGTATCCATCGTGGTCATGTGTGGCGTGCCCCAGGGCCAGGTCCAAACTCCCGTTCCCTCGGACGGGGCTCGAAGTGGCGACGCCTGCACGGAAAGGGCCGGGACGGAGCTCGCCAAGGGCGGCACCGATCCGCGACGCGCTTCCCCGCGGAAGCCGTCACTGCAATCGGCACCGATCAGGCACCGATTGCTGGCAGGTCTTCGGACTCGTGGACGGGGCCGTGAGGCCTTGCCTACCCGTCGCTTCCCAGTCGCGGAGGACCAGTGCATTGAACGGGATCGTTTCCACTTACCGCTGCGGGGCAGTTCCGGATTCGCACCGGATTCCCTATTAAGTCCGACGGGCAGTCGCGCCTCTCCGGACACCAGCGAGACACACGATATAGGCCTCAGGCAGGCAGGTCAACACCACATCTAGTGATCGCCGGGCGAATCTCGACAGCGCGCGGCTTGTAGCAATCGTGTGAAGATCATCTACACAAAGACAACGAGGCTCCAACGATAGAATCTGCGCCCACCGGACAAATACCACCCAGAGGCCGATGCCACCCTCCACCGTGCACCCTGCCGAGAACGGCGACGAAAGCGGCGAACTAGCCGCCGGCCTTACCCAGGAACAGCTGCGCCAGGCGCAGAAGATGGACGCCATCGGGAAGCTTACCGGCGGCGTCGCACACGACTTCAACAACCTCCTGCAGGTCATCAGCGGAAACCTCCAGCTGCTGGCCTCCGACGTCGCCGGCAACCCCCGGGCGGAACGCCGCCTCGCCAACGCGATGGCCGGCGTGGCCCGTGGCTCCAAACTGGCCGCGCAACTGCTGGCTTTCGGCCGCCGCCAGCCCCTGGCGCCCAAGGTGGTGAACATCGGCCGCTTCGTCCGCGACATGGACGACCTCCTGCGCCGCGCGCTGGGCGAGGAGATCGAGGTGGAGACGGTGATCGCCGGTGGCCTTTGGAATACGCTGGTCGATCCCGGCAACGTCGAGAACGCGCTGCTGAACCTCGCGATCAATGCGCGTGACGCCATGGAGGGGCGCGGCCGGCTCACCATCGAAGCGGGCAACGCGCTGCTGGATACCACGTACGCTTCCGCGCACGGCGACCTTCGCGCGGGCCAGTATGTGATGATCGCGGTTACGGACACGGGCAGCGGGATCGCGCCGGACATCATCGACCAGGTCTTCGAGCCGTTCTTCACCACCAAGCCCGAAGGGCAGGGCACCGGCCTTGGCCTGTCGATGGTCTATGGCTTCGTAAAGCAGTCGGGCGGCCACGTTAAGATTTACAGCGAACAGGGACACGGCACCACGGTTAAGATTTACCTGCCGCGTTCGACCCAGGGCGAGGACCGTGTGGTGGACATCGAGGAAGAAGACCTGCGTGGTGGCGACGAGACCGTCCTTGTAGTGGAGGACGACGACGCCGTGCGCGATACCGTGGTCGCCATGCTCGGTGACCTCGGTTACCGCGTGCTGAAGGCGCGCGATGCGGAAAGCGCGCTGTCCATCATCGAAAGCGGCATCGCCATCGACCTGTTGTTTACCGACGTGGTCATGCCGGGGCCCCTGCGCAGCCCGGAACTCGCGCGGAAGGCCAGCGAGCGGCAGCCCGGCATCGCGGTGTTGTTCACCTCTGGCTATACCGAGAACGCCATCGTCCACGGCGGCCGCCTGGACGAGGGCGTGGAACTGCTGAGCAAGCCATACACCCGGGACCAGCTCGCCCGCCGCGTGCGCTTCGTGCTCGCCGACAAGGCGCGGAAGGCTGCCACGTCGGCCACACCCGCCACGTCGGCGGCCGCGACTCCGGCTCGCCCGCCGCTTCGCGTGCTCGTCGTGGAAGACGATGCGCTGATCCGCATGTCCATCGCGGAGATGCTGGAAAGCCGTGGGCATGTGGCGCTGGAGGCCGGCGACGGCAACGAGGCGCTGCGGATACACGCCTCGCAGCCAGTCGACGTGCTCTTGGCGGATGTTGGCCTGCCCGGCATGAACGGCGTGGAGGTCGCGGCGAAGCTGCGCGAAACGCAGCCGAACCTGCCGGTGCTCTACGCCACCGGCGACCATACGGCGAACGGGGTGCGGCGCGACGAGCGCACGGCGATCCTCGTCAAGCCGTATGGCGTGGCGGACCTCATGGAGGCGATCGCGCGACTGGCCCGGCGCTGAGGATCAGGGCAGCATGTGCCCGCCGGTGACGCCGTACGTTTCGCCGGTGATGAAGCTCGCCTCCTGGCTCGCCAGCAGCACGTAGACGGGCGCGCACTCCACGGGCTGGCCCGGCCGGCCCAGCGGGACGTTCTTGCCGAATTCGACCACCTTCTCCTGCGGCTGGCCGCCGCTCGGTTGCAGCGGCGTCCAGACCGGACCCGGCGCCACCGCGTTCACGCGGATGCCTTTTTCGGCCGCCTGCTTCGCCAGCGCCTTGGTGAAGGCCACGGTCGCCGCCTTGGTCGGCGCGTAGTCGAGCAGGATGTTGGACGGCTCGTAGGCCTGGATCGACGCCGTGTTGATGATGGCCGCGCCCGGAGGCATGTGCGGCATTGCTTCCTTCGTCAGCCAGAACAGCGCGAAGACGTTCGTGCGGAAGGTGGCTTCGAACGATTCGCTGTCCAGTTCCTCGATCGACTTCGCGAACTGCTGGCGCCCCGCGATGTTGGCCAGGATGTCGAGTCCGCCCAGTTCCTCCACCGCCTTCGCGACGAGCTCCTTGCAGAACGACTCGTCCTTCAGGTCGCCGGGGATGCCCGTGATCTTGCAGCCCTCGTCCGTCAGCAAGGCGATGACCTCGTCGGCATCCTTCTGTTCCGAGGGAAGGTAATTGATGACCACGTCCGCACCCTCGCGGGCGAAGGCGATGGCGGCGGCACGGCCGATGCCGGAATCGCCACCCGTCACGAGCGCTTTCCGACCCTGGAGGCGGGCGTTGCCGCGATAGCTTGTCTCGCCGTGATCCGGCTTCGGCACCATGTCCTTCGCCAGGCCCGGCGCGGGCTGCGGCTGCTTGGCGAACTCAGGCTGCGGGTACTGGGTGCGCGGATCGCGCATGGCGTAGGGGTCTTTGCTGCTTGCGGTGGCGTTGGCCATGGGGAAGGTTCTCGCGTGGGGGAGAGGCCTTCCTGTTTACGGAGCGGGACGTCCATGTCCCGTCCACGCCATGTCACGTCATGGGCCCATGCCGATCATCTTCTTGCCCTGCTTCAGCACGGCGTCGCACACTTTCCGCGTGAGCTGGGCCTTGATGTCGCCGTTACCGCCCGCCGCACCGGCGCCGGAGATGTCCAGGGTCTTTCCGCTGCTGGATGTCAGGAGGCCCTTCGCGCCGTCCTGATAGCCGGGATCCTGGGTACCCGCGCTACGCGACTTGGCACCCAGGCTACCGAGCAGGCCGTCCTTCACTCCGGCGGCGTCGCCTCCGAGGTAGTTGTTACTCATGCAGTACTGCAGGATGCCGGCCGCGTTGCCCGCCGTTCCGGACGTCAGCGAACTACCGCCGCCGCCCATGAGGCCCTTGAGGCTGTCGAACTGCACGGCGGAAGCCGGCGTGGCGGTCACGGCGGCGGCCAGCGCGAGGCCGGCGAGGAAGGTCTTCATGACAAGGCTCCGGGTATCGAGGTGGGGAAGACATAAACCCTCGGGTGTTAGGGCGATGTAAGAAGCGGCCCGCGCTATCCTCGGATTCGTCTCGTCCGAAGCAAAGGCCGCTCCCTTGTTCCTGCGTCTCATCTTCGCCTGCGCACTGCTGTGCGTCGCGCCGATCGCCAGCGCGGCGATCACCCTCGATTCCCTCCGCGTCGAACATGCCGACACGCCCACCTATGTCGACGTGGCCAGGCCGCGCTTCGCGTGGATCGTGCACAGCGATGCGAATGGCACCGTGCAGACGGGCTATCGGATCCACGTCTCGCGACAGGGGCGTACGGTGTGGGACAGCGGAACGATGGCCAGTGCGCGCTCCTTCGACATCGCGTACGGCGGCCCTCCATTGGTGCCAGGCGAACGATACGACTGGCACGTGGACGTTACGACGTCCGACGGCGCGACCAGCGCGTCGTCGACATTCGATACCGCACTCGATGACGCCGGATGGCACGCCGCGCGCTGGATCGGCAAGGGCGACGACAGCCTTCCCGCGCCACTGCTGCGCAAGTCGTTCCGCGTCGACGGCGATGTGGACCGCGCCATGCTCTACGTCGCGGCCGGCGGCTATGCCGACGTCTCGCTGGACGGCAGGCCGGTGAGCGACGCGGTGTTGTCGCCGGGGTTCACCGACTACGACAAGCGCGTGGAGGTTGTGGCGACCGAGGTGACGCTCGCCCCCGGCGAGCATGTGCTGTCCGTCGAACTGGGACGAGGCTTCTATGGGCTGACCAATCGGAACGTATGGCATTGGGAAAGCGCGCCGTGGCACGGAAGACCGCGCATGCGTTCGCTGCTTCGCATTCGCTATGCCAACGGACGCACGCAGGACATCGCCAGCGACGCGAGTTGGCAGGTGGCGGACGGTCCCACGCGACGCGACGACCTGTATGGCGGCGAGACATACGACGCTCGCCTCTCCCGACCCCGCGACTGGAAGGCGGCGACCGAGCTCCCCGCGCCGCGTGGCAAGCTCGTGGCGCAGACCGAGCAGCCGATACGCGTGGTGGAAACACTCGCGGCCTCGGCCGTGACCGAGCCAAAGCCCGGCATCTACGTCTTCGCGTTTCCTCGCGTGATCGCCGGGTGGGCGGCGTTCGCGGTGAGCGGTCCCGCGGGAACCGCGATCGACGCCCGTTACGGCGAGAAGCTGCTGCCGGACGGCACCGTCGACGCGCGCGACGAACACCACTACTTCAAGGACGGTTTCCAGACCGACCGGCTGATCCTTGCCGGGGAGCGCCTGCGCTGGCATCCGCGCTTCTCGTACAAGGGGTTTCGTTACGTGCAGGTGGACGGCTGGCCGGGAGGCAAGCCATCGCTGGACGCAATCACCGCCCAGGTGGTCCATACCGACGTGGCCGTCACTGGGCGCTTCGACAGCGCCAACGCGTTGCTCAACTGGATTCACCGCGCCGCCGTGGACACCATGCTCAACAACCTCCATGGCATTCCCACCGACACGCCGATGTACGAGAAAAACGGCTGGACGGGCGACGGCATGCTCGGTGCGGACATGTTCCTGCGCAACTTCGACGCGGGCCGCCTGTTCACCAAGTGGTTGCGTGACATTGCCGACACGCGCACGGCCGAGGGCGCGCCTTTGCTGATCGCGCCCAATCCGGGCTGGGGCAAAGTCCGCGCGCCCACGTGGCATGCGGCGTACGTCTTCATTCCCTGGTCGCTATGGATGGCCACCGGCGACAGCCAGCCCATCGCGGAGCACATCGCAGGCATCGACCGTTATGTGGCGATGGAAGACGCGCGTTCCCCCGGTGGGATCGCGGAGACCGAACTGGGTGACTGGGTCAGCCCCGAGACCGATCCCGCCGGCGAGAACGCGCCCGAGGACAAGCGTGTCGCCGCGACCGCGTACCTCTACGGCATGCAGCGCAGGACCGCCGACATGCTGCGGCTCGTGGGCAGCAACGCGCGAGCGGCCTGGTTCGACGCGCAGGCATCCCGGGTGAAGGACGCCTTCAACGCCCGCTTCCTCGACCGCGCGGCCGCCCGCTACCGCGGGGAGGGCGACAAGGGCTACCGGCAGGCGCACAACCTGCTGGCGCTCGCGTTCGGACTGGTACCGGACGACCTGGTCACGACCGTGGCCGCCGGCGTGGCTGCCGACGCGAAGGCCCGGGGCGATCACCTGGACACGGGAGCGCTGGCCACGAAGGTCATCCTGCCGGTGCTCACCGCCACGGGCCACGCGGATGAAGCCTGGGCCATCGCTACCCAGGACACCTTCCCCAGCTGGGGCTTCTGGCGCGCCAACGGCGCCACCAGCCTTTGGGAACACTGGAAGCTGGCCTCGCGCTCCCGCGGTCATTACTTCCTGGGCACCGTGGACGATTGGCTCTACGGCGATGTCGCCGGCCTGCGGCCGATCGAGCCGGGCTGGCGTCGCTTCGAGGTGCGTCCGGGCCTTACCGCTTTCCTCGATCATGCCTCGGCCGCCGTGGCGACCCCTTACGGCGAAGCCTCGGTGGCGTGGCGAAAGGTGGCGGGTGGACTCGACGTCGAGGTCCAGGTGCCGGTAGGCGCCGAGGCGGTGCTGGTCGTTCACGGCTCGCCCGCCCGCACCCTGGGTTCCGGCAGGCATCGCCTCTCCTTTCCTTAGCATTCACTTAGTTATTGCGCCGCTCGTAAAGTCTTGCTCCTTCCTGCCGCTACAGCCACACGGGGTAACACCGAGGGTGATGGCAATGTCGGCGGTAATGAACTGGTTCGGACGCACGCGACTCAACACGCGCGTGTGGATGGTGATGACGGTGGTCGTGCTGGGCCTGCTGGCGCAGACGGTGATGGCGGGCATGGAAAGCCGGAGCGTGCAGATGCACCGTCTGGAAGACACGCTCGCGCAGCACGTGACGGGAGCGGCGGCGATCGCCGAATCCTTCCGCGTGCGTGCGGAAAAGGGCGAGATGAGCGAGGCCAAGGCCAAGGCCGAGGCGCTCCAGGACATCGAGGCGATGCGCTGGGCCGATGGCTCGGGCTACGTGTTCGCGTTCGATTCGTCGCTGACGATGCGCATGCATCCACTGCGCCATGCCGAGATCGGCAAGGACATTCGCAACGACGCCGACGGCAAGGGCTTCCATCATTACGAAGCCATGTTGGCCGCAGACAGCAAGGACGGGCACGGCATGACCCGCTACACGCAGATCATGCCCAAGACGAAGGAGCTGAGGGACAAGATCAGCTACTCCACCTGGTACAAGCCGTGGGACCTGCATTTCGTTTCCGGCGCGTACTTCGAGGACATCGACGCCAACTTCGAGGCGCAGCTCAAGAGCAACCTCTTGAAGTCGGGCCTCATCGCGTTGCTCGCGCTCTTCATCGTGTGGTTCTCGATGAGCAGCATCCGCGCGACCGTCGGCGGCGAGCCGCGCGATGCCGTGGAGATTGCCGGGCGCATCGCCGGTGGCGACCTCCGCGTCGATGCCTCGGCCTCGTACGCGCCGGAGAGCCTGCTGGGTGCGCTCGAGCGCATGCGCGGCACGCTCGCCTCGATCGTCACCGAGGTGCAGGAAGGCGCGCATGTGGTGTCCACGACGTCGGGGGAGATCGCCCGTGGTAACGACGATCTCTCCCAGCGCACGCAGGAACAGGCCTCCAGCCTGGAAGAGACCGCGGCGTCGATGGAGGAGATGACGGCGACGGTCCGGCAGAACGCCGACAACGCCCTCGCCGCGGATCGCCTGTCGCGCCATGCGCGCGGCGAAGCGGAGAAGGGTGGCAAGGTGGTTGCCGACGCGATGGACGCCATGCGCCAGATCGGCGACTCCAGCCGTCGCATCGGCGATATCGTCGGTCTGATCGACGACATCGCGTTCCAGACCAACCTGCTGGCGCTCAACGCGGCGGTGGAGGCGGCGCGTGCCGGCGAACAGGGCCGCGGCTTCGCGGTGGTGGCCGCGGAAGTGCGGCGCCTCGCACAATCGAGCGGCGCGGCGTCGCGCGAGATCAAGAGCCTCATCGGCGAGAGCGGCGAACGCGTCGAAGCGGGCACCGCCCTGGTGGAACAGTCGTCGCTCGCGCTGCGCGACATCGTCGACAGCGTGAAGAAGGTGACGGACATCGTGGCGGAGATCGCCGCGGCGAGCGCCGAGCAGTCTTCCGGCGTGGACCAGGTCAACCTCGCGATCGCACAGATCGACCAGGTCACCCAGGAGAACGCGGCCCTCGTGGAGGAGGCCGCCGCGGCCGCCAAATCGATGCAGGACCAGGCGAAGTCGCTGCGCGAGCAGGTGGCGTTCTTCACCGTGGACGACGATGTCGAGGCGCGCGAGCGGCCCCCGCAGGCGGATCGTGGCGCCCACGACCTGAAGTTCGGCCAGCGCGCCGGCGAAGGCGCCGACGCCAAGGCTTGGGCCGAATTTGCGTAAGCCACCTTCGTTGGGCAGCGACGTGGCTACGTCCACCGCGACTTCACGATAGCGCGGCCACCCTAGGTGAGTACGGGGACACCCGTGGCTCACCGGTGAGGGCATCGTGGAACGCGCAAGGAGACATCACCCGGCGACGTTGGTCACGGCGTTCGTCTTCGCCCTCGTCGGTGCCGCGACGCTCTTCGGCGGCATCCGGCTCGTCAACCTCGGCGGCTCCGTCTACTACCTCGTCGCCGGCGCGGTCACGCTCATCGTGGCCGCGTTGCTGTTTTTCCGCATGCGCGTGGCGGTGCCTCTCTTCGGCCTGCTGCTGATCGGCAGTGCCGCCTGGTCGCTCTGGGAAGTGCGCCTCGACTGGTGGCAACTCCTGCCGCGCCTCGACCTGTGGTTCGCGCTCGGGCTCTGGCTGTTGCTGCCGTGGCCGCGACGCGGACTCAACCGCGATAGCACCTACGAAACCTCGCGTCGTACCGGCGGTGGCTTCCTGTTCGTGTCGCTGCTGGTCGTCGCCGTGGTTGGCATCGCCGGCGCGCTGCATCCCGAGCCCGATCTCCGGGGCGAACTTCCCATGGCGGATGTGGCCGGACCGCAAGGCGATCGCGCGTGGCGCGCGGACGCCGACTGGACCGACTACGGCGGCTCGTCCTACGGGCAACGCTACTCGCCGCTGAAGCAGATCACGCCCGATAACGTCCACCAACTGCAAGTGGCCTGGAAGATCCAGACCGGCGACTTGCCGGGTCCCGACGATCCCACCGAGACGACCAACGAGAACACGCCGCTGAAGATCGGCGACACGATCTACCTGTGCACGCCGCACAGCCGGGTACTCGCCGTGGACGCGGCGACGGGACAGACCCGCTGGACGTTCGATCCGAAGATCCAGAGCCCGGTGGGTTTCAAGCACTGGGAGCACATGACCTGTCGCGGCGTGTCGTATCACGACGATGCGAAGTACGCGGCGGCGGTGATTCCCGCGCCGGCCACCACGACGGGGCTACCCGCGCCGGCATCCACCGCGCCCTTGCCGATGGCGTCCGCATCGGCGACGTGCCCGCGCCGTCTCTTCCTGCCCACCGCCGACGCACGCCTGATTGCCCTCGACGCCGACACGGGGCGCCCCTGCGCCGACTTCGGCCAGCAGGGCACGGTCGACCTGCGCGCCAACATCGGCCCGTTCACGCCCGGCGGCTACTACTCGACGTCGCCGCCGGCGGTCACGAAGGACCTGGTCATCATCAGCGGCCATGTCACCGACAACGAATCCACGAACGAACCCTCCGGCGTCGTGCGCGCGTTCGACGTCCACGACGGCCACCTCGTCTGGAACTGGGATCCGGGCAATCCCGATGCCACGGAACCGATCGCGCCCGGTGCCACCTATACGCGGAATTCGCCGAATGTCTGGTCGCTCTTCAGCGTCGACGAGAATCTCGGCATGGTGTACCTGCCCATGGGCAACCAGACGCCCGACCAGTACGCCGCGGGCCGCACGCCGACCTCCGAGAAATACGGCGCCGGCATCGTCGCCCTCGACGTTGCGACAGGCAAGGTCAAGTGGAACTACCAGTTCACCCATCATGATTTGTGGGACATGGACATCGGCGGCCAGCCGACACTGATGGACCTGCAAACGGCGGACGGCATGAAGCCGGCACTGCTCGCTTCGACCAAGCAGGGCAGCGTCTACGTGCTCGACCGGCGCGACGGCACGCCGATCATTCCCATTCGGGAGGTGCCACGCCCGCAGGGTGCGGTGCCAGGCGACCACACCGCGCCGACGCAGCCGCTGTCCGATCTCAATTTCGCACCCGCCGATCTGCGCGAGAAGGACATGTGGGGCACGACGCCACTCGACCAGCTGTGGTGTCGCGTCCGCTTCCGCGCGTTGCGCTACGACGGCATGTTCACGCCGCCGTCCGAGCAGGGTTCGCTCGTGTTCCCCGGCAACTTCGGCGTCTTCGACTGGGGCGGCGTGTCCGTCGATCCCGCGCGCCAGCTCATGCTGATCAACCCGAGCTATATGGCCTTCCAGTCGCGACTCATTCCGAAGGAGAAGCTCGCGACGATGGGATTGGGGCCGGCGAAGAGCGAAACGGAGGGCGTGAAGCGAGCCAAGGGAATCCCCTACGGCATCGAACTGAAGGCCTTCCTCTCGCCGCTCGGCATCCCGTGCCAGGCACCGCCGTGGGGTTACGTGGCGGGCGTCGACCTGCGCAGCGGCAAGATGATGTGGCGGCATAAGAACGGCACGATCGTGGACAGCGCGCCGTTGCCGATCCCGATGCCGCTCGGCGTGCCGAGCCTCGGCGGCATGGTCACCACCGCCGGTGGCGTCACCTTCCTTTCCGGCACGCTCGACGACTACATCCGTGGCTATGACGTGCGGACAGGACGCAAGCTATGGGAAGCGCGCCTTCCCGCGGGCGGACAGGCGACGCCGATGACGTATGCGGACAAGACCGGCAGGCAGTACGTGCTCGTGACCGCCGGCGGCCACGGCTCGCTGGGGACGACGATGGGCGACTGGGTCATCGCGTACGCCCTGCCCAAATAAGGCCTTTCCGGCGGCCTCGTCAGCGACGCTTCTTCGCGTCGGGCAACAGCGCCGCCAGCAAGCCGATCGCCGGCAGGAACGCGCAGATGCGATACACCGCCTCGATGCCGATGTGATCGGCCAGCTCACCGAGCACCGCGGCGCCGAGGCCACCCATGCCGAACGAGAAACCGAAGAAGAGCCCGGAGATCATGCCCACCTTCCCGGGCACCAGCTCCTGCGCGAAGACCACGATCGCAGGGAACGCGGACGCAAGGACCAGGCCGATGACGATGACCAGCGGCGCCGTCCAGAACAGGTTCGCGTGCGGCAGCAGCAGCGTGAAGGGCAGGGCGCCGAGGATCGAGAACCAGATGACGTGCTTGCGGCCGAATCGGTCGCCCAACGGCCCGCCGAGGATCGTGCCGACCGCGACGGCGCCGAGGAAGGCGAACAGGTAGTACTGCGCGCTTTCCACCGACACATCGAAGCGATGGATCAGGTAGAAGGTGAAGTAGCTCGTCAGGCTGGCGAGGTAGACGTACTTCGAGAAGATCAGCGCGAGCAGTACGGCGATGCCACGCCGCGCTTCGCCGCTGGCGGGCGCGGCGTCATGCTGCGCCGAGTTGCCGGTCTTCAGGCGCGGCAGACCATGGTGGCGATACCACTGGCTGACGTTCCAGAGCACGGCGCACGAGAGCAGGGCGAGGAGCGCGAAGAAGGCCAGGCTCGACTGGCCCCAGCGAACCACCACCAGAGCGGCGGCAAGCGGCCCGAGTGCCTGCCCCGCGTTGCCGCCCACCTGGAACAGCGACTGCGCCAGGCCGTGCCGTCCGCCCGATGCCATACGAGCCACGCGCGATGACTCGGGATGGAACACGGACGAGCCCATGCCGAGCAGGGCCGCGCCGAGCAACAACACCGGATAGGCATGCGCCTTCGAGAGCACGAGCAGGCCGGCCAGCGAGAACAGCGTGCCGGCGGGCAGGGCCAGCGGCGTGGGCCGCCGGTCGGCGTAGAGCCCCACGAGCGGCTGCAGGATCGACGCGGTGATCTGGTAGGTCAGCGTGATGAGGCCGATCTGGCCGAAGTCGAGCTGGAAGTCCGCCTTGAGGCCCGGGTAGATGGCTGGTAGCAGCGACTGCATCATGTCGTTGAGGAGATGGCAGAAGCTGATCGCGAAGATCACGCCGAAAACGGTCGTGTCCGCGCGACGGCTGTCCAGCGCCGCGTCGACAGGGGCTTGCATGGGGGTGTTCCTGGGGCTCGGGGAAGGTATATGAGAACACGGGGCGGGAGTGACGGCCACTGCCGTCCCCTGAGCCTGCGTTTGCTCCCACCAGGCAGCTACTTCGCGGGCATTACGGCGTTGCGGGCGAATCCTTGCACTCCGCACGGATGATGCACTCCACCACGTCGGCCGGCGGCGGACCAACGTCCACCCGCAATGCCTCGTCCTCTCCGGGCTCCTCGAGCGTCGCGAGCTGGCTGTCGAGCAGCGCCGGGTCGAAGAAATGGCCTGCCCGGTGGCCGAGTCGCTCGGCGAGCAGTGCGCGTGGGGCCCGGAGGTATACGAAACGCACGTCGTCATGTCCCGATCGCAGGAAATCGCGATAGTGCTTCTTCAGCGCGGAGCAGGCGACGACGAGCGACTGACCGACGGCGCGATGCGCGTCCATCGCGCCCACGATGGCATCCAGCCATGGCTGCCGGTCGCTGTCGTCGAGCGGCATGCCTCGGGCCATCTTGTCGCGGTTGGCCTGCGGATGAAGGTCGTCGCCGTCCACGAATGGCTGTCCGAGCCGGGTGGCGAGGTCCTGCCCTATCGTGCTCTTCCCGCTACCGGACACGCCCATGACGATGGTGATCATGCGGGGAATCATGCCGTGTCTCGGGCCACGGGACCGTGAACGGCATCGTTTACCATCGGCGGATATTCCCCACCCAGGACGCGACGACCCCATGGAAACCATCGACCTTCGCAGCGATACCGTGACCCAACCCACCGATGCCATGCGCGAGGCGATGCTGCGCGCGCCCGTCGGGGACGACGTGTATGGCGAGGATCCGACCGTCAACGCGCTGCAGGAGCGTCTTGCCGCCGATCTGGGTTTCGCCGCGGCGCTGTTCGTGCCGACGGGAACGCAGAGCAACCTGCTGGCGCTGATGAGTCATTGCGAACGCGGCGACGAGTACATCGTCGGCGCGGATGCGCACACCTATCGTTTCGAAGGCGGCGGCGCCGCCGTGCTGGGCTCGATCCAGCCGCAGCCGATCACGCAGGACGACGATGGCACGCTTCCCCTGGACAAGGTCGAGGCGGCGATCAAGCCGGTCGACCCGCATTTCGCGCGCACGCGCCTGCTTGCACTGGAAAATACCTGGCACGGTCGTCCGCTCCCGTTCGACTACCTGGACGAGGCGCGCAAGCTGGCGACGCGCCGCACGCTTGGCTTCCACCTCGATGGCGCCCGACTGTACAACGCCGCCGTCGCGTATGGACGTCCGGCCCGCGACGTGGCGGCACCGTTCGACAGCGTGTCGGTGTGCCTCTCGAAGGGATTGGGCGCCCCCGTGGGCTCCGTGTTGCTGGGCGACGCCGCGCTCGTCGAGCGTGCGCGGCGCTGGCGCAAGGTGGCGGGCGGCGGCTGGCGCCAGGCCGGCATGCTCGCCGCGGCGGCGATGCACGCGCTGGATCATCACGTGGCGCGCCTCGCGGACGACCATGCCCGGGCGGCACGACTCGCAGAGGGCCTGCGCAAGGTTCAGGGTCTCGAGGTCAAGGCGCACCACACGAACATGGTCTTCGTCGACGTGCCGGCGGCCCGGCTCAAGGACCTCGCCACGCACATGACGGCGCATGGCGTACGCCTGAGCATCGGTTACCTGCCGTCCATTCGCATGGTGACGCACCTGGACGTGGACGACGTGGCGATCGAACGGACGATCGCCGCCTTCGCCTCGTTCGCCTACTGACGCGGTGCCATGAGCTTGCGTTGCAGCGAGTAGAGGATGGCGGCATCGCTCGTGTCGAGCGTGTCGCCTTCCATGCCTCGGTAATGCCGGTGGAACGCGGCGATGGCCGCGCGAGGATTGGACAGGTCGTAACCGACGAGGCGCAGGGCGGCGAGGCTGTCGAAACCCGGTGGCGCGGGAATGAGAACCGCGTCCGGCCATAACCCAAACCCATAGCTGGCCAGCGTGGCCCACGGAAACAGCGCGCTGGGGTCGTTCTTGCGCCCCGGCGCGATATCGCCGTGGCCGACGACGGCCTGGCGCGGGATGCCGAGGCGCGACGTGAGGTCCGCCAGCAGGTTGACCAGGGCCTGGATCTGCGGCTGGGTAAAGGGGGACTCGCCGTCGTTGTCGATTTCGATGCCGATCGACGAGGAATTGAGGTCGGTCATGCCGGCCCAGCTGGCGGCGCCGGCATGCCATGCGCGATCGCCATCGTCCACGAGCTGGTCGATGCGGCCGTTGGCTTCCACGAGGTAGTGGGCGCTGACCTGGCCTTCGCTGTTGCGCGTGCTCAGTACGCGCAGCGATTCCTGCGCGTTGCCGATGGAGGTGTGGTGCAGCACGATGAGCTGGGCCTTGCGCGCGTTGTAGTTCGGCGAAGGTGTCCAGTGCGCGAGGGGGCTGCGTTGCGGCGGCACGCGCGTCGTGGTGGCGCAGCCGGCGAGCGCCGCGAGCGCCACCACGGTGGCCACGACGCCCAGCCGGCGCACGATGGCCATCGGCCGCGTCATTCGACCCGGAAATCGCTGCTGGTGATCACCCAGGCGATCTCTTCGCCGACATCGCCGGCGTCCTCGCGGGATGCCACGACGATCTGCAGGTCGATGCAGTCGTGCCCTTCGGAAAGCCACTCGGTTTTTTCCAGCGCCATGCCCCCTTGCTTGAGCGCGGCGCGCAGCGTCGGCATGTCGGTGGCGAGGAGCTCGATCCCTTCGTGGGCGAGGTGGCCGCCCAGGACTTCGATGTCGCAGAGCTTTTCGTCGAGGAAGCGCAGGCGCAGCCATTCGTCGCCGTCGCCGTTGCTGTATTCGTCTTCGTCGTCCCACATGGTGTCGCCGGTCGGCTTCTCGTAGTCGAGCGCCTCACGCAATTTCATGCGAGGCATGCCGAAAAAAATGTCGGTGTTGTCGCGATTGCGACGAATGCCTCGACCGGGGACCAGCTCGCATTGTTCCATGGCGTACCTCGTCAATTGGCGCGGGAGAACCGCCCATGAAGCATGAAGGTTGAAGGATGCGACGGAACAGCCGGTTCCGTCCACACGGGCTCAGGGTTTATGGTCACGGCCAAGGTAGTCTTCGCTCTGCATTTCGATGAGGCGCGATTCGGTGCGACCGAATTCAGCGCGGACCTTCGTGCCGTCGTACAACTCAGTGATCGGTGCCGCGGCCGACACCACGAGTTTCACGTGCCTGTCGTAGAACTCGTCCACCAGCAGGACGAAACGCTTGGCCTCGTTTTCGGTATAGACGGTGAACTGGGGCACGTTGGACATGACCACCATCGGGTAGGTATTGGCCAGTTCGATGTAATCGGCGACGGCCCGAGGGCCTTCGCACAACGCCGCGAAGTCGAACCAGACGATGTTGTCCGCGCGCTTGCGCACCGGCACGTCGCGGCCCTGCAGGTGGATCGTGCCGTCCTCGACGATCGCGCCCTGGGCCTGCCCCGTGAAGATGCGGGCGAGCGAGCGCTCGGCCTCCGGCCCGGGAGGGACGAGGTAGACGGGCGCCTGGCTCAGCGCGCGAAGGCGCCAGTCGCGAGGCGAGACCATCTCGTGGACCACGCAATGCCGCTCGATGGCGGCGATCGCGGGCAGGAAACGCGCTCGCTGCAAGCCGTCCTTGTACAGGCCCGAGGGCGCGGTGTTCGAGGTGGTGACGAGGCTGACGCCGCGCGCGAAGAGCCCTTCGAGGAGATTGGCGAGGATCATCGCGTCGCCGATGTCGTTGACCAGGAACTCGTCCAGGCACAGCACGCGACACTTCGCGGCCAAGCGTTCGGCGACTTCGTCGAGCGGATTCTGCCGATCGCCCAGTTCGCGCAGCGTCGCATGCACTTCCAGCATGAAGCGGTGGAAATGCCGGCGCAGGGCGAGACCCGGCGACAGGCTCGACACGAAGAGGTCCATGAGGAAGGTCTTGCCGCGGCCGACGCTACCCCAGAGGTAGAGGCCCGGCACGCTCTTGCGCGGCTCATTCCCGAGCATGGTGCGCAAGCGGCCGAAGAGGCCGCCGCTGGAGGGCTCCGCCGTGCATAGCGCGGCGTGCAGCCGGTCGAATTCAGCGATGACCGGCAGCTGGGCCGGATCGGATTCCCAGCGGTGGCCCGCGATGCCGTCCCGGTAGCGCTCGCCGGGCGTCGCTTCCGTGCAGGTCATGCGTGTCGTGGCCCGGGCAGCCATTCCTTCACGGCATTCTTGATGACGCCGCGCAGGTCCATGAGGCGCCGGTGGAAGAAATGGCTGGTCTCTTCCATCTTCACCAGGTGCGGACGGCTACCCTCGGGAAGGCTGTCCACCCAGTCATAGACAGCCTGGGGGTCCACGATCTCGTCCGCGTCGCCCATCACCACGAGCCATGGGCACGCGGGCAGATCGACCTCGGAAAAATCCCAGCCACGTCCGGCGGCGGGCGGCGCGATGCTGATCAACGCATCGGCGCCGAGGCGCACGGCGTTGCGCAGTGTCACGTAACTGCCGAAGGAGAAGCCGGCAAGCCACAGGCGCGCACCCGGTCGCGTCCTGCGCACCCAGTCCACGACGGTCGCGAGGTCATCGCTCTCGCCGGTGCCGCTGTCGAAGTCGCCTTCCGAGCGGCCCACGCTGCGAAAATTGAAGATGACGGTGTCCATGCCGGATTCGCGCAGGGAGCGCTCGACCATCGTCACCACCTTGTTATGCATGCTGCCCCCATCCGTCGAAAGGGGATGGCAGACAACGGCGACGCCGTCGCGCGCGATCTCGGGGGAAGCAGGCTTGGCTTCGCATTCGAGCTTGCCCGCGGGGCCGGCGAGCGCGAAGCTCATGTTCTCGGCCGGAAAGTGGTCCGGCGCTGCAGGTAGAAGGTCGCTCATGTCCGCCATGATACCCGTTGGCCGTCTCCCTCGCGGGAAGGCCAGGCGATGAACGTGCTTGCGCACGCCCTGCTCGCGGGTGACGACGCGGGACTGCGCCTCGGTGGCGCGATGGGCGATTTCGTCCATGGCAGCCCCGATCCGGCGCTTCCGCAGCGGGTCCGCGACGGCATCTACCTGCACCGTGCGATCGACACGTTCACGGACAGCCATCCCGAAGTTCGCGCCGCCCGCGAGCGCATGCCCGCACACTTCCGGCGTTACGCCGGCATCCTGCTCGATGTCTGGTTCGATCACCTGCTAGCCAGGGATTTCGGCAGCTGGAGCGATGACCCGCTCGCGGACTTTTCGGACCGCTACCGGGCCGAGCTGCACGCGGCCGAGGCGATCCTGCCCGAGGGACTCAAGCGCTTCCTCTCCTACATGGACCGTCACGAACTGCCCGCGGGATACGCGAAGATCGATCGCGTGGCCGGCGCTTTCGCCGGCCTGTCACAACGCTTGTCACGGACCAATCCCATAGCGGACGGCGTTCCCGTGCTGCTTGCGCAGTCGGCGGAGCTCGAGGACACCTTCGCGGCGTTCTTTCCCGAGCTGCGCGCGTTCGCGTCGGCCTGGCGTCCTCGCCGCGATTGATCGCGCGCGAGGCCGGACGTCAGTCCGGCTGCGCCGGCTGCCGCAGGGTCTGTCGCACGCTGGGAATCGCTCCCACGCGTACGCCGAGCTCATGCGCGATATCCACGTAGCCGAGGTGTCGGGCCACGTCTCCCGCCGTGCGCCCGAAGGCATCGGCCGCGTTGCGACTTGCACCACGCTGCAACAGGACGCGCGCAGGCGGAAGCAGGGCATGCATCGCGCACGCGTGTAGCGCGCTTACGCCACGGTGATCGGCGTGCTCGAGTTTCGCCCCCGCATCCAGGAGCACCGGCACGAGCGCACCGAGATGTGTCGCATCGGCATCGGCGCCGGGACGCATGTGCGCGCCGAGCAGGATGAGCAATGGCGTCACGCCGTCCTTGTCCGCCTTGTTGACGTCGACGCCCTTGCCGATCAGGGCGTCGAGCAGGCGCCGGGCGCGCAGGCTGTCGTTGCCACCGAAGCAGAATTGCGCGGCGGCATGCAGCGCCGTGTGGCCATGCGCGTCTTCCGCGGCGGCATCGGCACCGGCGGCGAGCAGCATGTCGACGACGTCGGGATACCCGAGGGTCGCCGCGATCATGAGGGCGGTCGCGTCACCCGGAAGGCGCTGGTCGATGGCGACGCCGTGCTCGATGAGCAAGGCCACCACGGTGTCGCGGCGCGCGGTCACCGCAGCGGCCAGCGGCGTGACGCCGGACGCGGCCGTGGTCGTCGGGTCGGCCCCTGCCGCCAGCAGGCGCTCCGCGACGTCGCGGCGACCGGCTCCGGCCGCGCGCAATAGCCCGGTCGCACCCTGGTGGTCGCGCGCATCCACGGCGAAACCGAGTTCGAGGAGACGCTCGACGGCGTGCAGGTCGCCCGACGCGGCGGCGGCGGGAAGATCGTCCGGCCGCAGAGCGCGCCGAGGCAGCGGCCACGTCGACCAGCTCAGCCAGCGCTCCACGTCGCCATGACCGATGCCGAGGCCGAACGGCGTTTCACCGTTGACGTCCGCGGCTTCCGGATCCGCGCCGTGCGCGACCAGGAGGCGGACCAGCGGCAGGCTGTCGCCACCCTGTTCCAGGGCGGCATGCAGGGGGGTGCGGCCACCGGCATCGCGTACGTTCGGGTCCATCCCGCGTGCGAGCAAGGCGGCGAGCAGCGCCACCCGGCCCGTGGCGGCGGCCATATGCACCGGTGTGCGGCCGCGCGCGTCGGCGCCGAAGGGATCCGCACCCGCCTCGAGCATGGCGAGGGTGAGCCGTTCGTCCGTGTCTTCGAGACGGCAGATGGCATGACCGAGCAAGCCCGCGCCGGCAGGGCTCGCGCCGGCGCGCATGAGTTGGAGCAAGGCATCGGCGGACTGCGGCAACTGCGGGAGCAGCGCGTCGAACAGGCGCTTGCCGAGCGCGCCGTCATCGCCGGCGGGAGGCGCGAGCCGTGCGTCCGCCGCAAGGCCGTGGTCGAGCAGCCACGCACGCGCGGCATCGAACCCGGCGCCAGCCAGGTCGACGTACAACGCCGCCAGTTCGTGCGCCGGCCATTCCTGGACCTTGCCCGCGAAGGTCGACGCGACGGCCCAATGGCCGAAGCGCAGCGCGTCGTAGAGGTGCATCGGCGAATCCGCACCCGCCTCTGGAACCACCGATTCGCTGAGCGACGTCGGCAGCGGTGTCTCCGGATCGAGCAGGGCCACGAAGTCCCAGCGACCGGTGGCGGCGGCATGGTCGAGCGCGCTGCGGCCATCCGCGGCGGGTTCTTTGGGCTGGGCGCCGAGCGTGAGCAAAGCGCGCACCGTCGCTGCCTGCGCGCGCGGCGATTGGCAGGCGAGGGTAAGTGCGTCGCGCCCGTGGCCATCGCGCGGCGATGCATCCGCGTTGGCCTCGGCCAGCAGCTGCACGATGCCGTGCGCGCCGGCGCGCGCGGCTTCCATCAGCGCGGTCGTGCCGTTCCGGTCGGCGAGGTTCGGATTGGCATGCGCCTGCAACAGGACGCGGGCGATCTGCTCGTGGCCCTCGGCCGCGGCGGCGAGCAACGCCGTGCGACCGTTGGCGTCCGTCGCATTCACCGGAGCCTTGTAGCGCAGCAACACTTTCACGCCTTCGCAGTCGTCGTCGGGGATGCCGGCGGCCGCCACGAGCGCGGGTTCGCTGCCCACCGGCGCGGGCTTCGCGCCGTGGTCGAGGAGGAAGCGGGCGAGGGTCCAGTTGGCCGCGCGGCAGGCGATCACCAGGGGCGTTTCGCCGGCATGGTTCACGGCATCCACCGGCGCGCCGGCGTCCAGCAGCATGGCGGCCACGGTGGGCTCGGCGCTGAGCACGGCACCGTGCAGCGGCGTGTTCCCCTCGCCATCCGCGCCGGCGGCATTCGCGCCGTTGGTGAGCAGGGTGAGGACGGCTTCGGGGCGGCCGTGCCAACTGTCGCGGCTGGCCGCGAGCAGGGCGGTGATGCCGTTATGGGCGCGATTCACCTGGGCCCCCTTGCCGATCAGCGCGCGCAGCAGGCGCGTGTCGGGCGAAAGCGCGGCGAGGGTCAGCACCGGCCGCTGGTCGCGCTCGCCCGGATCGGCCGTCGTGTCGGGATGCGCGCCAGCCTCGACCAGGGCGACGGCCCGGGCGATGTCTCCTTCGCGCGCCGCGGCCAGTAGGGCACGCTCGCGCACGCCCGGCTGGCTTTCCGCGCTGTCGAGCACGGGAATCGGTGCGCGGACGGGCTCATCCGCGATCGTCGACGTTTCGCGCCGCGGCTCGGCGCGCGCGGTGCGGATGTGTCCACGGCGGTCGCAGAGCAGGGCGCGCAGGGTGCGGTTGGCGATGACCATGCAGCCCAGCGGCAGCAGCACGAGTGCATAGACGCCGAGGGCGGCGATACGCGTCTCCGCGGGCAGGACGCCGTACAGCCCGGAGAGCGCCACGGCGGAGAACGCGAGGACGAGCAATCCGAGCGAGGCGGGGAGGAAGTGCGAGAAGAAGCGCTCCTCGGCGGAGAGGTGACGGCCGAAGGAAATCGACCGCGCCATCGCCGTGAAGATCCACGACCCGTCGCCGCTCTGCTCGGGATACGCGTCGTCCCATACGAAGACCAGACCGAAGGCCGGCCATACGCGCCACAGCGCGGCCAGGGCCACCACCAGCGTCGCGGCGAGCAACAACGCCGCGCCGAGGCTGGGTGCCTGGGTCAACTTGAGCAGCGGCCAGGCCACCAGGACGAAGACGACGAAGGTATAGGCGGTGAACATCACGACGTGCGCGGCACCGCGGCGAAGCACCGTGCGCAGGTAACTCGGCTCGGGGTCGAAACCAATGGCATGGCAGACCGCACCCATCGCCAGCGCGTTCGCCAGCAGCAACGGGATGAGGGCCAGCGGCGAGGCGGTCAGGCCTGCGCAGGCGACGGCTGCGAGAGCGGGGAGGAACCAGGGCAGCGCCTTGATCAGCGGCGGTCGACGACGTTTGGAATGGGCCATGCGCGCGAGTATACGGAGCGGTCCACGACCGCGCGGTAACGTGGCGTTAACCCGGCTTGCACAGGACGCGCATGCGCGGATTCGGCGGATCGACCGCGATCAGGCGCGAACCAGGGTCTGGTCCGGATCGATTTCGCGATTGTGGTTCGGCTGGTTGCACACGCTCAGCGTTTCGTTGGGCGGCGTCTGCATGTGCCAGCCCTGCGCAGTGAGGTTGGCCAGCACGCGTTCGGTGTCGTCGTGCGGCAGCCTGCGCTGTGGCGTGAGTTCCACTTCCAGCACGAAGTTCAGTTCGCCGAGCAGGAGCACGAGCGGCTCGGGAAGCAGGTCGAAGCCCTCTCGACGGGTAAGCCAGACGTAGGTGTCCGGCCGGCGCTGACTGGCGTAGACGAAGCAGTGCATGACGGCAGGTCTCGCGGGCGGCGGGGTCATACACGGTAGCAAATGCGTGGCCGCAACGGGGCCACGTGCCTGTGACCCGTTTCACCTTTGTTGCAGCGGGACTTGCAAAACGGCCGTCAACTCGTCCAGAGTGCACGTCCAGAATGTTAAACGCGCGTATGAAATCGGGTAAGTTTCCGCTTTTCAGCGCGTGTTTCCATCGCCCCCGAGCAGAACAAAAAGCAGGAGCCGACCCCGCATGCAGAAGCTGAACCTCCACACCCGCCCGCTTGCCATCGCCGCCCTTTCGTTGGCCATCGCCGGCGCACTGGTGGCTCCCCAGGCTGCCCAGGCAAGCGCCTTCCAGCTGAAGGAAAACAGCGCCAAGGCCCTCGGCCGTGCGTTCGCGGGCTCCACCGCGGCGGGCGACGATGCCTCGGTGATCGTGAACAACCCGGCCGCGATGACGATGCTCCAGGGCAACGTGTTCCAGGCCGACGTCACCGGCATCAACTTCGCCACCAAGTTCCACGGCACGGCCACCGACGCCCAGGGTCGCCCCATCAGCGGCGGCAACGGCGGCGATGCAGGCACCACGATGCCGGTCCCGGCGCTGTACTTCGCCTCGAAGGTCGGCGACCGCTGGCACGTCGGCCTCGGCCTGACCGCGCCGTTCGGCTTCAAGACCGAATACGACTCCGACTGGAAGGGCCGCTACAACGGCATCAAGTCGGACTTCAAGTCGTTCGACGCGACCCTGTCCGCCTCGTTCGACGTGACCGATGATTTCGCCGTCGGCGTCAGCGCCATCGCGCAGAAGACCAGCGCGGAACTGACCAGCGCGATCAACTACAACACGGTTGGCCTGGGCCTGATCCAGCGCGCCGCGGCCGCCGGCCAGCTGCCGCCCGCCACGGCTGCCGCGCTCGCCGCCCAGTACAGCGCCGTAGTGCCCCCGGGCAGTGACGGCACCGCCAAGATCAAAGGCGACGACTGGGCCTACGGCTGGCAGGTCGGTGGTCTGTGGAAGTTGACCCCGAACGACCGCATCGCCCTCAGCTATCGCAGCAAGATCAAGCACACGCTGGAAGGCACCGGCAACTTCACCATGCCGACCAACGTGACGGCGGTCCTGTCGAACCCGACGGTCGGTGCGCTGCTGGGTAGCGGCCAGCCGCCGTTCACCCACACCAACGGCCGCGCCGGTTTCACCACGCCGTCCGTCGCCACCGCCAGCTTCTGGCACCAGGACGAGAAGTTCGGCCTCGGTTTCGACCTGTCGTGGACCAAGTGGGACTCCTTCCAGGATCTCACCGTCAACTACTCGAACCCGAACCAGCCGCCGACCAGCGAAGACTACAGCTGGCGCAACACCTGGTTCGCCTCGGTGGGCGGCGAGTACTACGTCAGCGACAAGTTCACCCTGCGTGGCGGTGTCGCCATCGACACCACGCCGACGTACGACGACACGCGCTCGCCGCGCGTGCCGGACTCCACCCGCAAGTGGGTCGCTTTCGGTGTCGGCTACAAGGCCACCGATCGCTTCGAGATCAATGCCGGCTATGCGCACATCTTCGTGAACAACGCGCACATCGCAGGCGTCACCAGCGGCACGGGCGACCGCCTCGTCGGTTCGAACGACGACAAGGGCAACCTGCTGAGCGTGTCGGCCAAGTACCAGTTCTGATCGTTCCCTCGATCGGCCGATAAGAAAAAAACCTCCCCGGCAACGGGGAGGTTTTTTTTTCCTGTCGCGCTTTTCGATGGGACCTTGTCAGTACGCGTATTCGCGGAACACCGGATCCACGCTGCCGTTCCACTTCCCATGGAACAGCTCCAGTTTCACATCCGCCTGCGTCTTTCCCGAGATCGCGATTTCCATCAGCGGCTCGAGGTAGATCGACTCGTCCGCGCCACGGTTGCCTTGGCGGTTGCGGCGCTTCAGGCCCGCGTCGGCGATCTTCAATGCTTCCAGCGACAGCTCGCGCACCGAGTGGCCGCGGAAGCGAAGGTCCAGTGCTTCCTTGGGCACGCCATCGCGCAAGGCGTGGCGCTCGGCCCTGCTGAAGTCCTTGACGAGGTCCCATGCCGCGTCCAGGGCGATGTCGTCATAAAGCAGGCCGACCCAGAACGCCGGCAGCGCGCACAGCGAATTCCAGGTGCTGGTATCGGCCCCGCGCATTTCGAGGTACTGCTTCAGGCGCACTTCGGGAAAGGCGGTCGTGAGGTGGTCCGCCCAGTCCGTCATGGTGGCGCTGACGCCGGGCAACGCGTCGAGCTCGCCGCGCATGAACTTCTTGAAGTCCTGCCCCGCGAGATCGACGTACTTGCCGTCGCGGTAGCTGAAGTACATCGGCACGTCGAGGATGTAGTCGACGTAGCGCTCGTAGCCAAAATCGTCTTCGAACACGAAGTCGAGCATGCCGGTGCGGTTCGGATCGGTATCCGTCCACACATGCGAACGGTAGGATTTGTAGCCGTTCGGCTGGCCTTCGGTGAACGGCGAGTTGGCGAACAGGGCGGTGGCGATCGGCTGTAGCGCGAGGCCGACCCGGAACTTCTTCACCATGTCGGCTTCGCTCGAGTAATCGAGGTTTACCTGGACGGTGCACGTGCGCTTCATCATGTCCAGGCCCAGCGAGCCGACCTTGGGCATGTAGTCGCGCATGATCTTGTAGCGGCCCTTGGGCAGCCTAGGGATACTATACCTATACGGTTTCCGGGACGGGGTGCAGTGTTCATGACAGGCTTAGCGGCGGCTAAAAACGCCAAAGTGTACAG
>NZ_JBNNMV010000009.1:0-87853 GCF_050273135.1 Luteibacter sp. NPDC031894
CTGGCGCGCGAAGGGGCTCGCCACAAGCCCCTTCGCGCGCCAGCGCGCTTCCCACAATTGTTTCCGCGAATGAACATTGGTTCATTCCGCTCGCGCTGAATGCACGTTCGGCAGGTCTTCGAAACGCGAAGCCCATCGCAAAAAAACCCCACGATTCAATCACCTCCCACCTGTTCCTCAGAAACGGCTGGAAATGGTGACGAAGGTGTCCTTTCTCCTTGATTCACAAGAAAAATTTCCTTGACAGTCTCAGGGGGCGAGACTATCGTGGGCCCCAGTGAGAAATCGTGGGATTTGGTGGGGCGGCCAGCAAACATGTTCCAAGGCGAGACAGCCATCACGGTCGACGACAAAGGTCGTCTGACGATCCCGACTTCGTATCGGGAGACGGTGGCCGACGCCTGCAAGAACCGTTTGGTCGTCACCTACAACCCCTTCGATACGGGCTGCCTCTGGATCTTTCCTTACGCGGAATGGGAACAGGTGCGCGACCAGGTCAATGCGCTGCCCAGCGTGAAGGCCGTCCACCGTGCGTTGCAGATGAAGCTGGTGGGTGCCGCGGCCATCGTCGAACCGGACGGCGCCGCCCGCATCCTCCTGCCGTCCAGTCAACGCGCGGCCGCCGGGATAGAGAAAAAAGCCGTCCTGCTGGGCATGGGCAACAAGTTCGAGCTTTGGAGCGAACAGGCCCACCTCGCGAAGATCCGCCAGACGATCGGCGAGGACGAGATAAGCGACGACATGGCGGACCTGCGGTTGTGACGACGAACTAATTCGAGGTTTTTAGTGGAACGGGAGCGGGATGTGGCGACGGCGGGGCGCGATGCGCACATCCCTGTGATGCTCGACGAAGTACTGGAGGGCCTCGCCTTGCGCGAGAACGGGCGTTACCTGGATGGGACTTTCGGCCGCGGCGGACATGCGCGGGCGATCCTTGCCCGTCTCTCGGCCGACGGCCGCCTGTTCCTCATGGACCGCGATCCCGCCGCCATCGCCGTCGCCGAGGCCGGCCTCGCCACCGATCCCCGTGTCTCGCTGCGCCACGACAACTTCGCCAGCATGGGTGAATGGGCCGCTCTCGAAGGCGGTCTCGACGGGATACTGCTCGACCTCGGCGTGTCCTCGCCGCAGCTGGACGACGCCAGCCGCGGCTTCAGCTTCATGGCCGACGCGCCGCTGGACATGCGCATGGACACCACGCGCGGCATCAGCGCCGCGGATTTCCTCGCCGACGCGGACGAGGCCGACATCGCCGATGTCCTGTGGACCTTCGGCGAGGAGCGCTTCAGCCGCCGCATCGCCAAGGCCATCGTCGAGCGCCGCGCCACCGCGCCGATCGTCCGCACGAGCGAGCTCGCCGAACTCGTCGCCCGCTGCGTCGGTCGTCGCGAGCCCGGCAAGAATCCCGCGACCCGCACCTTTCAGGCGCTGCGCATCCGCGTGAACGCCGAACTGGAGTCGGTCGAGCGTGGACTCGATGCCGCCCTTTCGTTACTCAAAGTCGGCGGCCGCCTGGCCGTCATCAGCTTCCACTCTCTGGAAGACCGCACGGTGAAGCAGTTCATCCGCGGGCACGAAGGCCGCGTGCAAGGCAGCCGCCGCGCACCGCCGGCCGAAGCGAAGGTCGCCCGCCTGAAGCCGGTCGGCAAAGCCATCTTCCCGTCCGATGCCGAAGTGGCGCGGAACCCGCGCTCGCGCTCGGCCGTGCTGCGCATCGCGGAGAAACTCGGATGAAGGCCTTCGGCGCGGTCTGCCTCACGATCCTGCTGCTGGCGGTCATCGCCAGCGCGATCGGCGTGGTGTGGACGCGCCACGAGAGTCGCGTGCTCTTCGTCGAGCTCTCGCGCCTGCAGACGCAGAAGGATGACCTCGGGGTGGAATACGGCCGCCTCGAACTGGAGCAGGCCACGTACGCCGAGCCGGCCCGCATCGACGCGGAAGCTCGCGGCAAGCTTGGCATGTTCACGCCGAAGCCGCAGGACATCCAGTTGGTGCGCCGATGAAGGCCCGTTACGGCAAGCCCGTCGTGCCCAGCCGCCGCCGCGGCCAGGGGCCGAGCCCGCGCAAGCGCATGACGGTCGTCGTCGCGCTGCTCTGCGTCGCGGCATCCGGCCTCGTCGTCCGCGCGTTCGACCTGCAGGTGGTGCGCAAGCAGTTCTACCAGGACCAGGGCGACGCACGCTTCCTGCGCGAAATGCCGATCGCCGTCTCGCGCGGCACGATTTTCGACCGAAACGGCGAACCCCTCGCGGTGTCGACACCCGTCGTGTCGATCTGGGCGAACCCACCCGAAGTACTCGAGAACGAGGATCGCATCCCGGAACTCGCCAAGGCGTTGCACGTCGATGCCGACGACCTCAAGCAGAAGATCGTGCAGCGCTCCGACAAGGAGTTCATGTACATCGCGCGCCAGATGCGGCCGGAAGACGCGCAGGCGATCATCGACCTGAAGATCCCCGGTATCGCCTCGCAGCGCGAATATCGCCGCTACTACCCGTCGGGCGCGGTGAACAGCCACATCCTCGGCTTCACCAATATCGACGATCACGGCCAGGAAGGCCTCGAGTTGTCCTTCGATTCGTGGCTGGCTGGCAAGCCGGGCGCGAAGCGCGTCATCCGCGATCGCATGGGGCATGTCGTCGAGGACGTGGAACTGGTTCGCGAGCCGCAGCCCGGCCGCGACATCACGTTGTCCATCGACCGCCGCATCCAGTACCTCGCGTATAGCGCGCTGAAGGACTCCCTGGAGAAGAACAAGGCCGACTCCGGCTCGATCGTGGTGATGGACGTCCACAGCGGCGAAGTGCTCGCCATGGCGAACCTGCCTTCCTTCAATCCGAACGCGGTGCGCGGCAGCACGCCGTCCGAGCGCCGCAATCGCGCGGTGACGGACGTGGTCGAGCCTGGCTCCACGATGAAGGCATTCACCATGGCCGCGGCACTGACCAGCGGGAAGTACACGCCCACGGCACCGCTGATCGAGACGGCGCCGGGCACCTGGATGATCGGCGGCCATCCTGTCCACGACACGCATAACTGGGGCACGCTTACGCCCACGGGCGTCATCACGAAGTCGTCCAACGTCGGCGCGGCGAAGATCGCGATGACGCTCGACACCGATTTCCTGTACGGCGTCTACAAGTCCTTCGGTCTCGGCAACAGCACGGGCAGCGGCTTTCCTGGCGAAGCGGCCGGCTACCTGCCGGTGGGCCGCACCTGGAAGCCGATCGAGAAATCGCGACTCGCGTACGGCTACAACCTCAACGTGACCCCGTTGCAGCTGGCCACCGCGTACTCGGCCATCGCCAACGGCGGCGCCTTCCGCGCGCCGAGCTTCATCAAGGGCGCGGACAACCCGCCGAACCAGATCGTCACGCCGGAAGTGGCCCACTCGCTCGTGGCGATGCTCGAGACGGTGCTGGCGCCGGGCGGCACGGGTTACGGTTTTGCTTCCGTCGCCAACTACAGCGTCGCCGGGAAGACCGGTACGTCGAAGAAGAACTCGGTGGGCGGCTATACCGCCCGCAACTACATCTCGCTGTTTGTCGGCATGATCCCCGCGAGCGCGCCGCGTCTCGTCACTGTCGTGGTGATCAACGACCCGAAGGGCGGCCACTACTACGGCGGTTCCGTCGCCGGTCCCGCCTTCGCCCAGGTCATGGAAGGTGCCGTGCGCCTCCTCGACATCGCCCCCGATAACGTGGGCCGCTGGTATGCGGGCGGCCCGAGCCAGGGCGGCCTGATCGGCACCAGCAATGCCCCGCCGCCCCAAGCGGACGAGAGCGCGGCGGAAGAGGTGGTCCCGTGACCATGCGCCTCGCCGACCTGCTCGACGGATTCGCCGATGCCTCCGGGGCCGGCGATCTCGTCGTTTCGGGACTGTCGCTCGACTCGCGGGAGGTCGCGAAGGGCGACGCCTTCGCCGCGTTGCAAGGCACGAAGGGTCACGGCATCGCATTCGCCGCCAAGGCGGTCGCGCAGGGTGCCGTCGCGATCCTCGCCGAACCCCCCTTCGACGCCGTCGACGTGGGCGTTCCCGTCGTCGCCGTGGAAGGCCTCCGCGAAAAGACCGGCCCGATCGCGGCACGCTACTACGGCGATCCGTCCGCGGCGCTCGATATCGTCGGCGTGACCGGCACGAACGGCAAGACCTCGACCGTGCAACTTATCGCACAGGCGCTGGCGTTCCTCGGCCGGAAGCCGGCCACGGTCGGCACGCTTGGCGCGGGCCTGCATGGCGCGATCGCGGAAGGCGAGCGGACCACGCCGGATGCCATCAGCATGCAGGCGCTGCTGGCGGAATTCCGCGATGCGGGCGCCACGCATGTCGCGATGGAAGTGTCCTCACACGCCCTCGAGCAAGGCCGGGTCAACGCCATCGCCTTCGACGTGGCGGTGTTCACCAACCTCACCCGCGACCACCTCGATTACCACGGGACGATGGAAGCGTACGGCGCGGCCAAGGCAAAGCTGTTCGCCTTCGATGGCCTGAATGCCGCCGTGGTCAACATCGACGACCCGTTCGGCGTGAAGCTGGCGAAGGGGCTTCCTGAAGGCGTGACGAAGCTGCGCACGTCGATGGCGGGCGATAGCACCGAGAAGGACGCCGAGGTTCGCGCGGACATCATCGTGACGTCGGCGAAGGGCCTGTCCTTCAACCTGATCACGCCGTGGGGCATGCGCACCGTGCGCAGCGGACTCCTCGGCCGCTTCAACGTGGCCAACCTGCTGGCGGTCGCGGCGACGCTCGGCGCGCTGGGCGAGCCATTCGATCGCATCCATGCGGCGCTCGAATCGCTGCAGCCGGTGAACGGGCGCATGAGCCGGCTCGGTGGCGATGGCCGCAAGCCGCTCGTGGTCGTCGATTATTCGCACACGCCGGATTCGTTGAAGCAGGCGCTGCTCGCGCTGCGCTCGCACACCAAGGGCCGCTTGATGTGCGTGTTCGGCGCCGGCGGCGACCGCGACCAGGGCAAGCGTCCGATCATGGCGGGTATCGCGGAGCGCCTCGCCGATGTCGTCATCGTCACCGACGACAACCCGCGCACGGAGGACGGTGACGCGATCGTCGCTCAGATCGTGGCGGGTTTCAGTCATCCCGAAACGGTGATGGTGGAGCGCGACCGCGCGCACGCCATCGCACTGGCGCTTGCCGACGCGAAGGCCGACGATGTCGTCCTCATCGCCGGCAAGGGTCATGAAACCTACCAGGAAGGTCCGGAGGGCAAGCGTCCCTTCGACGACCTCGCCGTCGCCCGCGAAGCGATGGAATCGAGCAAGAAAGGAGTCCGCGCATGATGCGCCTGTCCGCCGTCGCCCTCTGGACCCGCGGCCGCCTGCAAGGCGCCGACGCCGAGGTGACCGGCTTTTCCATCGATACCCGCACGCTGAAGCCCGGCGACCTGTTTGTCGCGCTGCCGGGTGAACGCGTGGACGCGCACGACTTTGTCGCGGCCGCCGCCGAGCGTGGCGCCGTGGCGGCGCTCGTGACGCGCCCCGTCGACGCACCGATTCCGCAGGTGATCGTCGACGACACGCAGTTGGCCCTCGGCGATCTCGCCAGCGCGGTGCGCGCGCAGCGCGACGTGCGCGTCATCGGCATCACCGGCTCCAACGGGAAGACCACGGTGAAGACGCTTACCGCGTCGATCCTTTCCCGGCACGGCCGCACCCACGTGAACGCCGGTAATTTCAACAACGAGATCGGCATGCCGCTGACCCTCCTGGCCATGCCGGAAGACACGCGCTATGCCGTGCTCGAGATGGGCGCCGGCAAGCCCGGTGACATCGATTACCTGGCCGCCATCGCGCGGCCCGATATCGGCCTCGTCAACTCCATCGCGCCCGCGCACCTTGAGCGCATGGGCACGATCGAAGGCGTCGCCGAAACCAAAGGCGCGCTCTACCGGTCCCTGCCGGCGGACGGCGTCGCCATCGTCAATGCCGACGACGAGCGCTTCGCCGGCTTCTTCGCGAACCTTGCCGGTTCGCGGCGGATCCTTCGCTACGCGCTGGACCATCGCGCGGACATCGGCGCCGACATCGTCGAGGAGCGCATCGACGGCACGCATTTCGTGCTGTCGACGCCGCACGGCGACGGCGACGTGCGCCTTCCGCTGCCCGGCCGTCACAACGTCGCGAACGCCTTGGCGGCCGCGGCGATCGCGACGGCGCTGGACGTGCCCGTCGACGTCATCGTCGACGGACTGGAGCAGGTCCCGCACGTGTCGGGCCGGCTCGACCTCGAGCCGATGCCGGGCGGCTGGATCCTGATCGACGACAGCTACAACGCGAATCCCGGTTCGGCCGCCGCGGCGATCGATACGCTCGCGCTGGCGCGCGGCGAGCGCTGGCTCGTGCTGGGCGACATGGCCGAGCTTGGTCCCGACGCGCTGAAGCTGCACGCCGGCATCGGGCGCCTGGCGCACCAGCGCGGCATCGAGCGCCTGCTCGCCACCGGCACGAAGAGTGCGGCGGCGGTGGAGGCTTTCGGGCCGGGAGCACAGCATTTCGCCACGCAGGAAGAGCTCATCGAAGCCGCCTGCGCGCAGGTCCACGAGGGGGTCACCTGCCTCGTGAAGGGGTCGCGTTCGTCCGGCATGGACCGGGTCGTGACCGCATTGAAGACGTACGCTGAAGGAGCATCCGATGCTGCTTGAACTGGCGGAATGGATGGCTCGGCACTTCACGTCGCTGCATCTGTTCCAGTACATCACCTTCCGCGCGATCATGGCCGCGCTCACCGCGCTGGCCGTGTCGCTGCTGCTCGGCCCCGTGCTGATCCGCAAGCTGGCCGCGCTGAAGGCTGGCCAGGTCGTGCGCAGCGATGGTCCGCAGACCCATCTCTCGAAGGCGGGCACGCCGACGATGGGCGGCCTGCTGATCCTCTTCGCCGTCGCCATCGCGACGCTGCTCTGGGCGGACCTCGGTAGCCGTTACGTCTGGGTCGTGCTGCTGGTCACGATGTTGTTCGGCGTCATCGGCTTCTACGACGACTATCGCAAGCTGGTGTTGAAGGACAGCCGCGGACTCGCCAGTCGCTGGAAATACTTCTGGCAATCGGTGTTCGGCCTGGGTGCGGCGGTGTTCCTCTACAAGACCCACCAGCTGCCGGCGGAAATCGCCCTGTATGTGCCGCTGTTCAAGCAGGTGGCGATCCCGCTGGGCCTGTTCTTCGTCGTGGTGGGCTATTTCATCATCGTCGGTTTTTCGAACGCGGTGAACCTTACCGACGGGCTGGACGGCCTCGCGATCATGCCGAGCGTGCTCGTCTCCGGCGCGCTGGGCATCTTCGCCTACCTCGCCGGCAACAAGGTGTTCTCGGAGTACCTCGGCATCCCCTCGATTCCCGGCGCGGGCGAACTGGCGATTTTCTGCAGCGCCCTTGCCGGCGCCGGGCTCGGCTTCCTCTGGTTCAACACCTATCCGGCGCAGGTCTTCATGGGCGACGTGGGTGCGCTGGCCATCGGCGCGGCACTCGGCTGCGTCGCGCTGATCGTGCGCCAGGAGATCGTGTTGCTGGTGATGGGCGGCGTGTTCGTGCTGGAGACGGCGTCGGTGATGCTCCAGGTCGGCAGCTTCAAGCTGCGCGGCAAGCGCATCTTCCGCATGGCGCCCATCCACCACCATTTTGAATTGAAGGGCTGGCCCGAGCCCCGCGTCATCGTGCGTTTCTGGATCATCAGCGTCGTGCTGGTGCTTATCGGTCTGGCTACCTTGAAGGTGCGCTGAGGAACATGTTCGGCATCGGCAACAAGCAAGCGAAACGCCGCCAGGGCCCGCGGGGGAGCTTCGACCTCCCGCTGCTCGTGGCCGCGCTCGCGCTCGCGGCGCTGGGCGTGGTGATGGTCACCTCCAGCTCGATCGCCGTGGCCGACGGTTCGCACCAGGGCGCGTTCTATTACCTGAAGCGACACCTCGTCTTCCTCGCGCTCGGCGCCTGCCTCGCGGGCGCGGCGATGCGTACGGAGCTGAAGACGCTGGAAAAGCACAGCTTCCTCCTGCTGCTCCTCGGCATCATCATGTTGCTCATGGTGTTCCTGCCGGTGTTCGGCATGCGTATCAACGGCGCGCGCCGCTGGGTGAACCTGCTGGTGACGAGCTTCCAGCCCGTGGAGGCCGTGAAGCTGATCCTCGTCGCCTACCTCTCGAGCTACCTCGTGCGCCATCGCGAGGGCGTGGAGTACGAACTCTTCGGCGTGGTGAAGCCGGTCGGCGTGGCGGGCCTCATCGTCCTTCTGCTGCTCGCCCAGCCGGACTTCGGTTCGGCGGCGCTGGTCGTGGCCACGACGGTCGGCATGGTCTGGCTGGCCGGCGCGCGTATGCGCAACCTGCTGCTGCTCGGTACGCCGCTGGTGCCCGCGCTGATCTACGCGGCCACCGCCGAGGACTACCGCATCAAGCGCCTCACTTCCTTCCTCGACCCATGGAAGGACCCGTTCAACGACGGCTTCCAGCTCACCCAGGCGCTCATCGCGGTGGGCCGGGGCGAGTGGACCGGCGTGGGCCTCGGCTCCAGTGTGCAGAAGCTGTTCTACCTGCCCGAAGCGCACACCGACTTCATCCTGGCGGTGCTGGCCGAGGAACTCGGCCTGGCGGGGATCGCGCTGGTGATCTTCCTCTACATCGTGCTGGTGGGCCGCGGCCTGTACATCGGTCTCAAGGGCGTGGAACTCGGTCATCGCTTCTCCGGTTACGTGGCCTACGGCATCTCCCTGATGATCGGCTTCCAGGCCATGGTGTCGATCGGCGTGAACCTGGGCGTGCTGCCCACGAAGGGCCTGACCTTGCCGCTGATCAGCTCCGGCGGTTCGTCGGTGCTGATGACCTGCGCGATGGTTGGCGTGCTCCTGCGCGCCACGTTCGAGATCAATCGCGCGGAAGACGCGCGGCAGACGGCGGTGCGACTGCCGGCGAACGCCGTGCCCGATTCCGCCGCGCCGGCCGGAGGCATGGCATGAGCGCGCCGGTGCTGATCATGGCTGGCGGCACGGGCGGCCACATCTTCCCCGGCCTCGCGGTGGCCGACGAGCTCCGCTCGCGCGGCGTGCCCGTCGCATGGCTCGGCGCGGAAGGCGGCATGGAGACGCGCGTCGTGCCGGCGCATGGCCTGGACCTGCACACGGTGGCCGTCGGTGGCCTCCGCGGCAAGGGCGTGAAGACGCGCCTGCTGGCCCCGTGGATGCTGGCCAGCGCACTGTTCGCTTCGCTCAAGCTGCTGCGCCGCTTGCGCCCGCGCTGCGTGCTCTCGATGGGTGGCTACGTCGCCGGGCCGGCCGGCGTGGCCGCGCGGCTTGCGGGCATTCCGCTGGTGGTGCATGAGCAGAACGCCGTCGCCGGCTTCACGAACCGCAAGCTTGCCTCGTTCGCGAAGAAGGTGCTCACCGGTTTTCCCAATGTGCTGCCCCAGGCGGAATGGGTGGGCAATCCGGTCCGTGCGCGCATCGCCGCGCTGCCCGCGCCGGCGGAGCGCTTCGCCGGCCGCGAAGGCCGCGCTCGCCTGCTCGTGCTCGGCGGTAGTCTCGGCGCGCGCACGCTCAACCTCGCCGTGCCCCGCGCGCTGTCGCGCATGGCCGCGTCCGGCGCGCTCCTGCCGGAAGTGGTGCACCAGACCGGCGAGCGCGGGCTGCAGGAGGCGCTCGATGCCTATACCGAAGCCGCCGTGGCGGCGAGCGTCGTTCCCTTCATCGAGGACATGGCCGGTGCCTACGAATGGGCCGACGTGGTCGTCTGCCGTGCCGGTGCGCTGACAGTGGCGGAACTCTGCGCCGCCGGGCTCGAGGCCCTGCTGGTGCCGTTCCCGCACGCGGTCGACGACCACCAGACGGCGAACGCCCGCGCGATGGTCGATGTCGGCGGTGCGCGCATCGTCGCCGACGCCCTGCTCGCAAAAAACGATTCCCCGGAACTGCTCGCGAAGATGCTCGACGACCTGTTGGGCGACCGCGCGCGGATCCTGTCCGCGGCCAATGCGTCCCGCACGCTGGCCAAGCCCGACGCCGCAGCAACGATTGCACGTCATTGCATGGAGGTTTCCGCATGACGCCCGGTCGTTTGCGTGCCCACGAAGATTTCATGACCTCGTTCCGCCGTGTCCATTTCATCGGCGTGGGCGGCGTCGGCATGAGCGGCATCGCCGAAGTGCTCTGCAACCTCGGATACAGCGTGTCGGGTTCCGACCGCGCCCCGTCGCCGACCACCGAGCGCCTGGCGAAGCTGGGCGTGGACGTCCACATCGGACACGAGGCGTCCAACGTCGACGGTGCCGACGTCATCGTTACCTCCAGCGCCATCCGTGCGGACAACCCCGAACTCGTGGCGGCACGCGCTGCGCGCATCCCGGTGGTGCCGCGCGCGGAAATGCTCGGCGAGCTGATGCGCTTCCGGCGCGGTATCGCCATCGCCGGGACGCATGGCAAGACCACGACGACCAGCCTCGTCGCCAGCGTGCTCGCGGAAGCCGATTACGACCCGACCTTCGTGATCGGTGGCCAGCTCACCGCCGCCGGTGCGAACGCGCGCCTCGGTACCGGCCAGTACCTGGTCGCGGAAGCGGACGAGTCCGACGGGTCCTTCCTGATGCTCTCGCCCGTGATCGCGGTGGTGACGAACATCGACGCGGACCACCTCGAGAATTACCACGGCGATTTCGCCCTGGTGAAGAAGGCCTTCGGCGACTTCCTGCACCGCCTGCCGTTCTACGGCCTGGCCGTGCTCTGCATCGACGACGAGGAAACGGCAAAGCTGGCGCAGGACACCTCGCGCCGCTTGCTCACCTACGGCATCGACCATCCCTCCGCCGACGTGACGGCGACAAACGTGCGCCAGGTCGGCTTCGAGATGCACTTCGACCTTCGCCTGCCCGGCATGGCCGAGGCGCTCCCAGTGACGCTCAATCTTCCGGGGCGGCACAACGTGCAGAACGCACTGGCCGCCGCCGCGGTGGGCTGGCAGCTGGGCGTGGATGCCGATGCCATCGCCCACGCGCTGGCGCGTTTCGAAGGCGTCGGTCGTCGCTTCCATCGTCGCGGCGAGATCGCCCTCGACAGCGGAAGCGTGCTGCTCGTCGACGATTACGGCCACCATCCGCGCGAACTGGCCGCGGTGTTCGCCGCCGCGCGCGGTGGCTGGCCGGAGCGCCGCCTCGTGGTCGCGTTCCAGCCGCACCGTTACAGCCGCACGCGCGACCTGCTCGACGACTTCGCCAACGTGCTCGCCGAGGTGGACGTGCTGGTGCTTACCGAGGTCTACCCGGCGGGCGAAGCGCCCATCGCTGGTGCCGACGGCAGGGCGCTGGCACGCGCCATTCGCGCACGCGGCAAGACCGATCCGGTGCTGGTCGACCATCCGCGCGACCTGCGCGACACGCTGTCCGCGCTGGCGCGCGACGGCGACCTGATCCTGCTGCTTGGCGCCGGAGACATCGGCGCCGCGGCGATCGAGCTGGCCAATGCCGGCAACCTGAGGACCCATAGGCAATGAGCCGTACCCGTTTCCCCCGCCTCGTGACGGACGCCGCCGACTTCGGCCGCGTCGCCGTCGTCATGGGCGGCCAGTCGACCGAGCGCGACGTGTCGCTCAACTCCGGTCGTGGCGTGCTCGAGGCACTGCGCGCCAGCGGCGTCGACGCGCATCCGATCGACGGCATTCCCGCGCTGCTCGACGCGGTGCGCGCGGGGCACTTCGCGCGCGTGTTCAACATCCTGCACGGCGCCGGTGGCGAGAATGGCGAGTTGCAGGGGGCGCTGCAGGCGCTGGGTGTGCCTTACACGGGATCGGGTGTGCTGGGTTCCGCGTTGTCCCTGGACAAGGTACGCGCCAAACAGGTGTGGCTCGCCCTCGGCCTCCCGACGCCGAAGTTCAAGGCGCTGCCGCGTGGCGCGGACGTGCACGCCGCGGCGCGCGAGATCGGTTTCCCCCTGATCGTGAAGCCGGCATGGGAAGGCTCCAGCGTGGGTATCACGCGCGTGTTCGACGAAGCTGGCCTCGACGCCGCCGTCGAGCTGGCGCGCCGCTATCCCGGTGACCTGCTCATGGAAACGCTGATCGAAGGCGACGGGAACGAGGGTGGCGAATTCACCGTCGGCGTCCTCGGCCGTGAACTGCTGCCCACGATCAAGATCGTGCCGAACGCCGCCTATTACGACTACAACGCGAAATACATCGCCGAGGACACGCAGTACATCGTCCCGGGCCTGGCGGGCGCCGCGGAAGACGACATGCGCGCGCTGGCGTTGCAGGCCTTCGATGCCGTGGACTGCTTCGGCTGGGGACGTGTCGACATCATGCGCGACCGCCACGGCAAGAACTGGCTGCTGGAAGTGAATACCGCGCCAGGCATGACCTCCCATTCGCTCGTGCCGAAAGCCGCCGCCGCGGCAGGGCTGGATTATCCCGCCCTGTGCTGGCGGATCCTCGAAACGTCGCTGCAGCGGGAGGGCGCGCAGGCATGAAGGGAGCCGCCGCCACGCGGATCGTCGCCTGGGGTATCGCCATCACCTTGGTGGTGCTGCCCGTGGTCGGCGTGATGCAGGGCTGGTTCGCCGCGGGCCGCTGGCCCGTGACGCAACTCAAGGTCGAGGCGGAGTTCGCGCACGTCAGTGCCGAGCAGATCCGCAGCGCCGTCCTGCCGCGTCTCGGTAAAGGCTTCTTCGCGACGGACCTCGAGGACGTGCGCCAGGCGATCGGTGCACTGCCCTGGGTGGAATCGGTGGAGGTGCGCAAGCGCTGGCCCGACACGCTGCTGCTGCGCATCTACGAGCGCCAGCCGTTCGCGCGCTGGAACGAAAACCGCCTGATCAGCCGCCAGGGCCTCGTGTTCGACGCGCCGGGTGCCGACCAGATGGGCGACCTGCCGCGCCTGAGCGGCCCGGATTCCCGGCTTGCCGAGGTCGTCAGTTTCTACGCGCAGGCGCGCAAGGCGTTCGAGGGCAGGGCGCAGCTGTCGATCGTCGGCGTCTCCCTGAGCGAGCGCGGCAGCTGGAGCGTCACCACGGACAGCGGCGCCGAGATCGTGATTGGCGACCGCGACCAGGCGGACCGCCGCCTCGCGCGCTTCCTCGACGTTTACCCGCAACTCGTTGCCGGTCGGCACGGCGGTTTCGCCTATGCCGACCTTCGTTACACCAACGGATTCGCCATCCGGTGGCCGGAACCGGAAACCACGGCCACACCCAAGGTCGGAAGCTGAGCTAACCATGAGAAACAAGAACGACAAACAGCTCGTCGTCGGCCTCGACATCGGCACCTCCAAGGTGGTCGCGATCGTCGGCGAGTACGAGCCCGGCGAACCGATCGAGGTCATCGGTATCGGCACCCACGTGTCCCGCGGCATGAAGCGCGGATCGGTCGTCGACATCGAGTCCACCGTGCATTCCATCCAGCGTGCGGTGGAAGAGGCCGAGCTGATGGCGGGCTGCGATATCCGTTCGGTGTACGCCTCGATCTCGGGGAGCCACCTGGAAACGCGCAACTCGCACGGTACCGCGGCGATCCGCGACCGCGAGGTCATGGCCGCCGACCTGGAGCAGGTGCTGGAAGCGGCGAGCGCGGTAGCGATCCCCGCCGACCGCAAGGTGCTCTACAAGGAGTCGCAGGAATACCGCATCGACGGCCAGGACGGCATACGCCATCCGGTCGGCATGAGCGGCGTGCGCCTGGAGGCCAGCGTGCACCTGGTGACGGGTGCGGCGAGTTCGGTGCAGAACATCTCCAAGTGCATCCAGCGCTGCGGCCTGTCGGTCGACGAGCTGGTGCCGGCGGCGGTCGCCAGCGCGAAGGCGGTGCTGACCGAGGACGAACTCGAGCTCGGCGTCTGCCTCGTCGACATCGGCGCAGGCACGACGGACATCGCCATCTACACGCAGGGCGCGATCCGCTACACCAAGTCGCTTCCGGTCGGCGGCGACCAGGTCACCAACGACATCGCCTACGGCGTGCATACGCCCACGGCGCATGCCGAGGAAATCAAGATCAAGTACGCCTGCGCCCTGGCCCAGCTCGCACACGCGGAAGAAACGATCCAGGTGCCTAGCGTCGGCGACCGTCCGCCGCGCCGCCTCGCCCGGCAGGCGCTCGCGCAGTCGGTGCAGGCGCGGTACGAGGAAATCTTCGAGATGGTGCAGGACGAACTGCGCCGCTCGGGTTACGAGAGCCTGGTCGCCGCGGGAATCGTGCTCACCGGCGGTGCGTCGCGTATGGAAGGCGCGCTGGAGCTGGCCGAGGAGATCTTCCACAAGATGGTCCGCATCGGCGTGCCGCAGCACGTGTCCGGCCTGGGCGACGTCGTTTCCAGCGAGTTGCATTCAACCGGCGTGGGCCTGCTCCTGCATGGCTCGCGGTCGAGCGGCAGCGCGCGCCATACCAGCTCCGCTGTCGGAAACGTCGGCAGCGTCGTGGAGAAGTTCCGAAGCTGGTTCACCAAGAATTTCTGATTCACCGGATAGCCGGTGCCCGAGGGAATGGGGGCGCCGGGGCAAGAGGAAGGCCCGCAACCCGCGACCGACAGGAGTCGGTCACGGGACATAAACCAATAAAACAAAAGTTCTGCGGAGGACGGGAAATGTTCGAACTGATCGAAAAACTGGCACCGAATGCGGTCATCAAGGTCATCGGCGTGGGCGGTGGCGGCGGCAACGCCGTGGCCCACATGGTGAATTCCAACATCGAGGGCGTCGAGTTCGTCGTCGCCAATACCGACGCACAGGCCATGAAGAGCTGCGCGTCGCGCACGCACCTCCAGCTCGGCGGCAACGTCACCAAGGGCTTGGGCGCGGGCGCGAATCCGGAAGTCGGCCGCCAGGCCGCGCTGGAAGACCGCGAGCGCATCGAGGAAATGCTCGAGGGTGCGGACATGGTCTTCATTACCGCCGGCATGGGCGGTGGCACCGGTACCGGCGCCGCGCCGGTCGTGGCGCAGCTGGCCAAGGAGAAGGGCATCCTCACGGTGGCGGTGGTGACCAAGCCGTTCCCGTTCGAGGGCCGTCGCCGCATGCAGGTGGCGCTCAAGGGCATCGAGGACCTGTCCCAGCACGTGGACTCGCTGATCACGGTGCCGAACGAGAAGCTGCTGTCGGTGCTCGGTCGCGAAGTCACGCTGCTGAACGCGTTCAAGGCGGCCAATGACGTGCTCCAGGGCGCCGTCCAGGGTATCGCCGACCTGATCACGGCCCCGGGCCTGATCAACGTCGACTTTGCCGACGTCCGCACCGTCATGAGCGAGATGGGCATGGCGATGATGGGCTCGGGCACGGCCCGCGGCGATGACCGCGCCCAGGCCGCCGCCGAGGCGGCGATCAACAACCCGCTGCTGGAGGACGTGAACCTCTCCGGTGCCTGCGGCATCCTGGTGAACGTCACCGCCGGTCCCAACCTGACCATGCGCGAGTTCGACGAGATCGGCCGCGTCATCCATGACTTCGCTTCGGAAGACGCGACCGTGGTGATCGGTACCTCGCTCGATCCGGACATGCAGGACGATGTCCGCGTGACCGTGGTGGCCACCGGCCTGAACCGCGGCGTGACCGCGAAGCAGCCGATCCGCCAGCCGGTCCAGCAGCATGTGGAGATGCGCCAGCGTCCGCGTCCGGTGGTGCTCCGCACGGGCACGGGTAACGAAGTCGTGGATTACGCGGCGGACGTCGCGCCGTCCGTGCGCTCCGAAGTGGCACAGCCGTCGCAGAAGAACGCCGAACCGGCGATCGACTACCTGGATATTCCGGCGTTCCTGCGCCGCCAGGCCGACTGACCGGCACTCACGCAAGGCACGTTAAGGAAAACGTGAGGACGTCCCGGCACGAGGCCGGGTCTGTCCGGAGTACCCGCCGCCGTCCCGTCCGGGCGGCGGGGCTCTTCGTCGTCTTCGGTGGAAAAAGCTGCAAGCGATATCAATTACTTGCAAGTGCTTGAACGGGCGAGGAATCAGTCGCAGGCCAAATGAGAATGGGTCGCGGCTGATGCTGAAGGAACAGTGAAGCCAATGCTGGACTGTACCGTTCGGTTTGTTTATTCCGAGGTTAAGACTGTGTTAGCATGTCCAACACTCAAGGCTGCTGCCACAAGGTTCTGCCCAACATGATCAAGCAGCGCACGCTCAAGAACATCATTCGCGCCACGGGCGTCGGTCTCCATACCGGCGACAAGGTGTACATGACGCTTCGTCCCGCGGCGCCGAATACGGGCATCGTATTCCGCCGTACCGATCTCAATCCGCCGGTCGAGCTTCGCTCGCGTCCGGAGAACGTCGGTGACACGCGTTTGTCCACCACGCTCATGAATGGCGATGTCCGCGTTTCGACGGTCGAGCACCTGCTCTCGGCGATGGCGGGCCTCGGTATCGACAATGCGTACGTCGACCTGTCGGCACCGGAAGTGCCGATCATGGACGGTAGCGCAGGCCCGTTCGTGTTCCTGATCCAGTCCGCTGGTATCGAGGAACAGGAAGCGGCAAAGCGCTTCATCCGCATCAAGAAGCCGGTCATCGTCCAGGACGGCGACAAGTGGGCCAAGCTCGAGCCGTTTGACGGCTTCAAGGTGGGCTTTTCGGTCGAGTTCGACCACCCCCTGTTCAACAAGCGCAATTCGCAGGCCGAGATGGATTTCTCGACGACGTCGTTCGTCAAGGAAGTCAGCCGCGCCCGCACCTTCGGCTTCATGCGTGACATCGAGATGCTGCGCGAGCGCAACCTCACGCTCGGCGGTTCGATGGACAACGCCGTCGTGCTCGACGACTACCGCGTGCTGAACGAGGACGGCCTCCGTTACGACAACGAGTTCGTCAAGCACAAGATCCTCGACGCCATCGGCGACATCTATATGCTGGGCCACAGCCTGATCGGCGCGTACTCGGCGCACAAGTCGGGTCACGAGCTCAACAACAAGCTGCTTCGCAGCCTCATGGCCGATGTCACGGCGTGGGAAGAGGTCAGCTTCAAGGACCCTGCGAAGGCTCCCATCTCGTACGCGCATCCGGCCCAAGCCGTCTAAGCGCCAGAGCCAGTATCAACAAAAAAGGCCGCGATCTTCGCGGCCTTTTTTGTTGTGGGAAGCGCCACAGACGCGCCCGTGAACCGGGTCACGTTCAGTGAATTTTATGTGCATTTTCGGTGTCTACGCGCTTCATGCGTGCTATAAAGTTCGCCACCTTCGTGGTCCGTGGGTGCTTACGGACCGTGACGGACGAGTGTAACGCTAGGATTATTCTGAATTTTCGGCCTGGGACGCCAGGTAAAGGAACAGATCCCGCAACGTGGGGTCGGAGAGTGACGTGGCGGCGGCTCGCAAGTGGCGAGCGGCCGAGGCGGAAAGCGGTTTGTGCCGGTCGGGGATGATTTCCTCGGGTGGCAGGGGGGCCACTTTCACGGCAACCGAATGGGCCTTTGCGCCGATGGCGCGGGCGGCCTCGAGGATCTGCGCCTGGTAAAGGCGCACCCGCGAGGCCCAGGCCGATGAGGGCGCAAGGAAGACGAGCCTGCCGTCGCGCAGGTCCGCGAAGCGGATCTGGTCACGCAACGGCGATGGCAGCGTCGCGCGCAGCTGGCGGTCCAGGCGGTCGAGTTCGCGGGCCCGTTGGGCCAGTGACGCGACGGGCCCGAACTCCCCGACGGACTTCAGTCCGTTGGTGGAACGGCGGGACGGGCTGGGCGGCGGTGGCATGGGCCGGCTTTAACTATTCGATGTGGAACGTATGCAGATCATACTCGTGTCTCGCGGCCAGAAAGGGCCGAAAACGCTCGACCTGACCTGTCGGCGCCTGCGCTGCAAGGCCTTGGCGATCGGTCTGGCCGGCATTGTCGGCATCGCTGGCCTCGGTGCCGGTGTCGCCCTGGCCGTGGCCGGCCCGAAAGCGAGCGCCCTCGGCGACATCGGGCATCTCAAGCAGCAGGTCGGCGACCAGGATGCCCGCGTGGCGGAGATCAAGCGGGACGCCCAGCGCGACCTCGACGCGCTGGCCGTCAAGCTCGGCCAGCTCCAGGCCCAGTCCGTGCGTCTCAATGCCCTCGGAGAACGGTTGACCCAGGTCGGCAAGCTCGACGACGGCGAATTCGACTTCGACGAGGAGCCTGGCCAGGGCGGGCCGGAACTCACCACCTCCGATGCGCCCACACCGGCCTACACGTTGCCCGCCTCCCTGGGCGAGAGCATCGAGCGACTGTCCGGCCAGTTCGACACCCAGCAGGCCCAGCTCGAGGCCTTGCGCGACATGCTGATGGATCGCAGCATCGAATCGAGCCTCCGGCCCACGGGCATGCCCGTGAACGGCTATATCTCCTCCTATTTCGGCGGCCGGCCCGACCCATTCAGCGGGCACGCCGCCCGTCATACCGGCATCGATATCGCCGCCCCGAAGGGCACGCCGGTCACGGCCGTGGCCGAGGGCATGGTCACCTTCGCGGGCCAACGATCGGGCTATGGCGATGTCGTGGAGATCGACCACGGCAACGGATACATGACCCGCTACGCCCATAACAGCGCCATCATCGCGCGCCCGGGGCAACGGGTCCGGGTGGGCGACGTCATCGCCAAGGCAGGGTCCACCGGGCGCTCGACGGGCTCCCACGTCCACTTCGAGGTCTGGTACCACAATCGCGTGGTGAATCCGCTGGCATTCGTCCGCAGCCACCGCTGACAGCGGTTCCCTTGAATCCGGCCCGGGCCGCCGCCACCCCGAGGAAAGCCGGGGACGCCCGTAGTATGATCGTCCCTTCGTGCCGACCGGCCATGCGCCGTGCGGCTTAGTCTTCGTTTCAGATCCGGATGATCGATGTTCAATCGTGCACTGACGAGTATTTTCGGCAGCCGTAACGAGCGTGTGCTGCGCGACCTTTCCAAGACGGTCAAGCGCATCAACGCCCTCGAGCCGGAATTCGAGAACCTTTCCGACGACGCCCTCCGTGGCAAGACCGACGAGTTCCGCCAGCGCCTCGCCGCGGGCGAAGCACTCGACAAGCTGTTGCCCGAGGCCTTCGCGATCGTTCGCGAGGCGGCCAAGCGCGTCCTCGGCATGCGTCACTACGACGTCCAGTTGATCGGCGGCATGGTGCTGCATTCCGGCCGCATCGCGGAAATGCGCACGGGTGAGGGCAAGACTCTCGTCGGCACGCTTCCGGTGTACCTCAATGCCCTGGAAGGCAAGGGCGTCCACGTCGTCACGGTGAACGACTACCTGGCCCGCCGCGACTCGGCGCAGATGGGCAAGTTGTACAACTTCCTCGGCCTGACGGTCGGCGTCGTGTACCCGGGCATGGACCACGCCGACAAGCGCAGCGCCTACCAGGCGGACATCACCTACGGTACGAATAACGAATTCGGTTTCGACTACCTGCGCGACAACATGGCGCTCAGCAAGGAGCAGCGCAACCAGCGCGGCCTCCACTACGCCATCGTGGACGAGGTCGACTCGATCCTGATCGACGAGGCGCGCACGCCGCTGATCATCTCCGGCCCCGCCGAGGATTCCCCGCAGCTCTACATCGCGGTGAACAAGGTCGTGCCGCACCTCACCCGCCAGGAAAAGGAAGACGGCCCGGGCGACTACTTCGTCGACGAAAAGCAGAAGCAGGTGCACATGTCCGAAGAGGGCATGGAGCACGCGGAGCAATTGCTGCGCGACGCGGGCGTCATCGAGCCCGATAGCGGCCTGTACGATTCCAAGAACCTCGCCGTCGTCCATCACATGAACGCGGCGCTGCGCGCCAACGCGATCTACCAGCGCGATGTCGACTACATCGTGCGCGACGGCGAAGTCATCATCGTCGACGAGTTCACCGGCCGTACGCTCGCCGGCCGTCGCTGGTCCGATGGCCTGCACCAGGCCGTCGAGGCGAAGGAAGGCGTGCCCATCCAGCGCGAGAACCAGACGCTCGCGACGGTCACGTTCCAGAACCTGTTCCGCATGTACAAGAAGCTGGCCGGCATGACCGGTACGGCCGACACGGAAGCGTACGAATTCCAGACCGTCTACGGCCTGGAAGTGGTCGTGATCCCGACGCACAAGCCGATGATCCGCGTGGACAACCCGGATTCGGTGTTCCTCGGCCCCGAGGCCAAGTACAAGGCCGTGATCGAGGACATCAAGGCCTGTCACGAGCGCGGGCAGCCGGTGCTGGTGGGTACCGCCTCGATCGACGTGTCGGAGCTCGTTTCCGGCCTGCTCAAGAAGGAGCGCATCCCGCACGAGGTGCTGAACGCGAAGCAGCACGAGCGCGAAGCGCACATCGTCGCCCAGGCCGGTGCGCCGGGCGCCGTGACGATCGCGACGAACATGGCCGGCCGCGGCACGGATATCGTGCTGGGTGGCAGCCTCGACGCCGCCCTGGCCGCATTGCCGGACGACGCGTCCGAGGCCCAGCGCCAGAAGGTGCGCGAGGAGTGGAAGCAGCGCCACGAGCAGGTACTTGCCGCGGGCGGCCTGCACATCATCGGTACCGAGCGCCACGAGTCCCGCCGCATCGACAACCAGCTGCGTGGCCGTTCGGGCCGCCAGGGCGACCCGGGTTCCTCGCGCTTCTACCTGTCGCTGCAAGACAACCTCATGCGCATCTTCGGCGGCGAGCGCATCGGCCGCTGGATGCAGATGTTCGGCATGAAGGAAGACGAGGCGCTGGAAGATCGCCTCATCACGCGCCAGATCGCAAAGGTGCAGCGCAAGGTCGAGCAGCACAACTTCGACATCCGCAAGAATCTGCTCGAGTTCGACGACGTCGCCAACGACCAGCGCAAGGTGATCTACGCGCAGCGCGACGAGTTGCTCGAGGCCGAAGACATCTCCGACATGATCGGCGACATCCGCCAGGACGTCGTGGAGGCACTGGTACGGAAGTTCGTTCCGGCCGACAGCATCGACGACCAGTGGGACATCGCCGGTCTCGATCGCGAACTGGCGAGCGAGCTGAACCTTCGACTCGACGTCGCGCATTGGCTGGAAGGCCAGCAGGACGCCGACTCCGAGAAGATCCTCGATCACGTGCGCGAGGCCGTCGATGCGCTGTTCGCGGAGAAGGAAGCCCAGATCGGGGCCGAGACGATGCGTTCGCTCGAGAAGCACGTGATGCTCTCGGTCGTGGACAACGCGTGGAAGGAACACCTCGCCAGCATGGATTACCTGCGCCAGGGCATCTACCTGCGCGGCTATGCGCAGAAGCAGCCGAAGCAGGAGTTCAAGCGCGAGTCGTTCGAACTGTTCGCCGAGATGCTCGACCGGATCAAGGGTGAGGTGGTGCAGATGCTCGCCCGCATCCGTATCCGCAGCGAGGACGAAGTCGCGGCGATGGAAGCGGAGCAGCAGCGCGTGGCCGAAGGGCAGCGCCTGCAGTTCCAGCATGCCGACGCCCAGGCGGCCAGCCAGGGCGAGGCTGGCGTCGAAACGGCGCAGGCCATGGCGCCGGTGTTCAACGAGGGGCCGAAGGTCGGACGCAACGACCCTTGCCCCTGCGGCTCGGGCAAGAAGTACAAGCACTGCCACGGCCAGTTGAGCTGATACGAGAAACCCGCCGAAAGGCGGGTTTCTTTCAGGAGGAGCCGGCGCCGGCGAACCCTCAGTCGCCGCCACCCTTCGGCTTCTGCCGATAAGGTTCCGCCTCGACCGTGATGTATGCCGGCTCGGGCACGTCCAGGCGTAGCGCCGTCAATTGGCCGCCCCAGACACAGCCGGTATCGATCGCGAAGACGCCGAGGCCGGCGAAGCGGCCCAGGGCCGACCAGTGGCCACAGACGATCTTCGTTTCGCGCCGGCGCATGCCGGGCACCTCGAACCAGGGATAGAGGCCGGGCTTCTGCGTGCCCGGAACGCCCTTTCCTTCGAAGTCGATGCGGCCGTTGACGTCGCAGTAGCGCATGCGCGTCAGTGTATTGATGGTCGCCCGGTGGCGCTCGACGCCCTGCAGGCGATTCGTCCAGCCCGGCGGGCGATTGCCGAAGAGGTTCTTGAGCAGCCGCTGGTGGCGCGGACCACCGAGTTCACGCTCCACTTCCAGCGCGGCGCGCTGCGCCTGGCGCAAGGTCCAGATGGGCGCGAGGCCGGCATGGACCATCGTCCACCCCAGCTCTTCGTCGTGGTGCAGGAGCTTCTGCATGCGCAGCCATTCGAGCAGCACGGGCGCGTCGTCGGCGAACAGCACCTCGCGAAGTTCCGGGTTCACCCTTGCCTGTGCGTCTTCGCGTCGCTGGCCGATCGCCAGCAGCGAGAGATCGTGGTTGCCTAGCGTGATGATCGTGTTGTCGCGCAGCGAATGGATGAGCCGCAGCGTGGCGAGGGACTCGCCGCCACGGTTAACCAGGTCACCGCAGAACCAGAGCTTGTCGGCGGCAGGATCGAAACGGAGCTTTTCCAGCAATCGCTGGAGTTCGGGATAGCAACCCTGGACGTCGCCGATCGCGTAGACGGCCATCAGTCCCGTTGCTCCAGAAGTGTTCCCTTTTGGCCGTTCCCGGCGTGCGCGCAGTCCATGGTTCCGATCCTAGTGGAGCGTGCGTGGTATCGAAAGCACGAAAGTGGGAATGGGCGCGTCGAAATGCGTGCCGTCGTCGGCCACCATGCGGTAGCTGCCTTCCATCGTGCCGACCGCCGTCTCGAGCACCGCGCCGGAGGTGTACTCGAACGAATCGCCCGGACGCATCCACGGCTGTTCGCCGACGACACCGTCGCCACGCACTTCCTCGACCTTGCCGTTCGCATCCGTGATGACCCAATGCCGCGTGAGCAACTGTGCGCCAGTCTGGCCGGCGTTGCGCAGCGTGATCGTGTAGGCGAACACGTAACGGTTATCCGTGGGATGCGATTGGTCGGGAACGAAGCGGGTTTCGACCTCCACGTCGATCGTGTAGGGGGATTTGGAGTTCATGCAGGGATTGTCGGGGACGGGGAGGGGGTGGGCAAGTATGGACCCGCCCAGGGCTCACATCGCATTCGCGATTTTCACGAAGTCCATCGGGGCAAGGGTTTCGGCGCGGGCGCGCGGGTCGATGCCCAACTCGCGTATGGCGGCTTCGTCGATCATGCCCTTCAGGGTGTTCGACAGGGTCTTGCGCCGCATGGCGAAGGCGGCCTTCACGACGGCGTGAATTTTTGCGGGATCGCCCTGCGGTAGCTGATCCAGTGGCAGCGGGACCAGCCGTACCACCGCGGAATCCACCTTCGGCGGCGGACGGAAGGCGCCGGGAGGCACCGTGAACAGCGGCGTCACCCGGCAGGCCAGCTGCAGCATGACGCTGAGGCGGCCGTAGACCTTGCTGCCAGGCTCGGCGGCCATCCGGTCCACGACTTCCTTCTGCAGCATGAAGTGCATGTCCTGGATGGCGGCCGCATGCGCCACGCAGTGGAACAGGATCGGACTGGAGATGTAGTAGGGCAGGTTGCCCGCAATGCGCAGTCGTTCAGCCCCGAGCTCCCTCGCCAGCGCGCTGAAATCCACCTTGAGCACGTCCGAATGAACGATGCGCAGGTCGCCGATCGGCGCGGCGCGTTCCTGCAGGCCGGGGATGAGATCGGTATCCAGCTCGATCGCGGTCATGGTCTTCGCGACGGCGAGGAGCGGCATCGTCATGGCGCCTTCTCCCGGACCGATCTCGACGACGGTGTCACCGTCCTTGGGAGCGATGGAGGAAACGATGCGCTCGATGTAGCGCTTCTCATGGAGGAAGTGCTGGCCGAAGCTTTTCTTGGGGCGTGCGTTCATGGCTGGGCGCGGTGCCGGACGAGGTCGATGGCCAGGCGCGTGGCCGCGAACAGGCTGGCGGGATCCGCCGTGCCGGCGCCAGCGCGGTCCAGCGCGGTGCCATGGTCCACCGAGGTGCGAATGAAGGGCAGGCCGAGGGTTACGTTTACCGTGCTGTCGAACGCTTCGCTCTTCAGCACCGGCAGGGCCTGGTCGTGGTACATCGCCAGAACGGCGTCGTAGTGAGCACGCATTGCCGGCACGAAGGCGGTATCGGCCGGCAACGGTCCGAGAAGGTTCATGCCCTCCCCGCGGAGTCGTTCCAGCAGCGGGACGATGGTGTCGATCTCCTCACGCCCCATATGTCCGCCTTCACCCGCGTGCGGGTTGAGTCCCAGCACCGCGATGCGGGGGTGGGAAATGGCGAAGAGCGACGTGAGGGCGGTTCCGACGATGCGCAGCGTGCGCTCGAGCAGCTCGGGCGTGATCGCCGCCGGCACGGCCGAGAGCGGAAGGTGCGTAGTGGCCAGCGTCACCCGCAGGCTGGCGCTGGCCAGCATCATCACGACCTCGGCGGAAGCGCGATCCGCGAAGAACTCGGTATGACCGCGGAAGGCGAAGCCGGCATCGTTGATGGTGGATTTCTGGACGGGCCCGGTGACCACGGCGTCGAATTCGCCGGCGAGGCAGCCGTCGGCCGCGATCGCGAGCATGTCGAGCACGTGGCGTGCGTTGCGTGGGTCGGGCGTGCCCGGTGTTTCGAGGGCGGCGAGCGGTACGTGGCGAACCCGGATGCGGCCGGCGGCGCGCGAAGCGACCCTCGTGCCATCGTCCTCGACGATATCCAGTTCCAGCCCGCAGGCAGACGCCGCACGATGCAGCAGATCGCGGTCGGTGACGGCGACGAGATCGACGGCGAAGTCGCTGGCAGCGAGGCGGGCGACCAGCTCGGGCCCTACCCCGGCAGGCTCACCGGCGGTGACGGCGAGCCGTGGCAGGGAGGTCGCGTTCATCGATTACGGCGTGGCCGAAGCCTGCTTGTCGTCCGGATCCTTCAGCTCCGGCACACGGATATCGACGAACGAGGTCGAGCGCAGCTCGCGCAGGTAATTCTCGTAGGCTTCGTCCGCCTTGCGGTTGCCGATGGCCTGACGGGCCTGGTCACGCTGCAACTGGTCGGTGAGGTCGCTCTGGCGCGAACCGAGGCGCTGCAGCACGATCCAGCCGGCGTCAGTCTGGATGGGATGCGAGACCTCGTTGTCCTTCAGCTGGTCGATCTGGGCGCCGATGGCCTGGCCCCAGGCGTCCTTCGCGAACCAGCCCATGTCGCCGCCGTTGTTCGCCGTGGTCGTGTCCTTGGACTCATCCTTGGCGAGCTTGGCGAAGTCTTCCTTCTTGTCGACGACGCGGGTGTAGAGGTCCTGCGCCTTCTTTTCGGCCTGCTCCGGGGTGACGATCTCGGACGGTTTGATGAGGATCTGGCGAGCGTGGTACTCGGTAACGATCTGCCGCCCAGGCTGACGGGTCTCCACCAGCTTCAGGATATGGAAACCGGTGGGGCCGCGCAGGGCAGGGGTCGTCTGGCCGGCCTTGAGCGTCGATACCGCGTCGGCGAAGGCCGGCGGCACTTCGTCGAGGCGGCGCCAGCCGAGATCGCCGCCATCCAGCGCGTCGGGCGCGTCGGAGAAGCGAATGGCCGCGGCGTTGAAGTCCATGCCGCCCTGGATCGCCTTGATGGCTTCCTCGGCCTTGGCCTGGGCCTGCGCGATGTCGCTGGCGCCACCGCCGGCAGGGGTGCTGATCTGGATGTGCGCGAGGTGGACTTCGCCGGCCTTGTAGGTGGGGCTGGCGAGCAGGTTGTTCACTTCGGCGTCCGTCACCGTCACCTGGTCGCGGACGATGCTCTCGTGCAGCTTCTGGGCGATGATCTGGTCGCCGAGCTGCTGGCGGAAGGCGGCGTAGCTGAAGCCGTCCTGCTCCACCGCCGCGCGCAGCTGGTCGAGGCTCATCTTGTTCTGCTGGGCCACGTTGCCCGCGGCCTGGTCGATGTCCTGGTCGGAGACGCGGATGCCCTGGTCGTTGGCACGCTGGACCTGCAGGCGCATAAGCACGAGACGGTCGAGCACCTGGCGGGCCAGGACGTCCTTCGGCGGAAGCTGGCCCGGATTCGATGCGTACTGGCGGACGATGGTGTTGATCGCCTCATCCAGTTCGCTCTGCAGGATGACGTCCTCTTCCACGACCGCCACGATGCGATCGAGCGAGCCATTGCCGACGCTCATGCCCTGGGCTGAGGGCTGGGCGGAGGGCATCAGCTGCGCGTGGGCGGGAGGCACGGCCACCAGGATGGAGGCGGCGAGCAGGGAGTAGGCGAGGATCTGCTTCATCGAGTACGGAACCCGGGGCGAACGCCCCACTATTGATAGCCAAGGATAGCACGGCGCAAGTAGGCGCCCGATTGCGGGTTGAGCGAGCCCAAGCCCTTGAATTCAACCTCGAACATGATCGCGTTGTCGGTCTTGCGCAGGTAGTCGTGCACGTAGTGCCGGCCCAGCACGCGGAAGGCGACGCAGCAGCTTTCGTACTCGACGCCCGCGGCAGCCTCCAGCGTCCGGTGCGAGAACGTGAACGTGCTGAAGGTGGAGCCGTTGTACGTGACCGGCAGGACGTCGCGCCGGGCGAAGACCCACCGCGCCAGGGCGCGCCAGCGCTCCGAGAGAGGAAAGACCACGGACGTGTCGAATTGTTCCATCACGTTCCGGCGATACCGGTACGAGAAGTTGAAGATGCCGTCGCCCTTGATCCGGCGCTGGATCTGGACCGTGGCGAGGTCCGTGTCCCGCCCCTGCTCGACCAGTTCGCCCTGGTCGTTCAGGTACGGACTCGGTTGCTTGTTCGGGTTCCACTGGTAGGAGCTGTTCAGGCGCCACCTGTCGTTGAGCTGGATGCCCAACTGGGCCACGTAATCCGAACGGCCGAAGTCGGTCGGGGCCACACCGGGCATCTGTACCTTCTGGTCGCTGAAGTACTTGATCTGGCCGATGCTCGCCGAGAGCCGCTCCACGCCACTGTCGTCCAGCAGCCGGGTCGTGAGCGCGGCCGTCAGGTTGTTGGCGTCCATCTGCCGGTCGGCGCCCGAGAAACGGTTGGTCGTGAACAGCTGCCAGAAATCGAACGACATCAGGTTGGTGTCGAAGGTCGGCAGGTTGTTCTGGTTCCGGTACGGGACGTACAGGTAATACAGGCGCGGCTCGAGCGTCTGCGTATAGCTGGTGCCGAAGAGGTTGGTCTGTCGATCGAAAATCAGGCCGGCGTCCAGGCTGCTGATCGGGACCGACCGCGACGGGCTCTGCTGGGTGTAATTGAAGTGCTGGTAGTCCGAATCGAGTCGGTAGTCCGTGTAGCGATATTCCACGCGTGGGCGGACGAACCATGACGCGCCGGAGAAGTCGGCTGCCAGGTAAGGAGCGAGATCAAGGCGGTTGCCGTCGACCTGGCCGGGAAAGGTACCGGAAACCGGTGCCCGGTCGACCTTGCGAAACGCAACCGCCTCGGTGTCCACGCCGACGTCGAGCCAATCGTTCAGCGGCGCCTCGAGGTTGAACAGGGCGCGCGGCCAGCGGCGATACGGCACGACGTAATTGGGGAGGCCAGCGTCCACGTTCTGGTAGTCGTCGGCACCGAGCGCGGCGCTCCAGTACTTGCCCGACTTCGTGACATAGGCGCTCGAAGAAAGGATGCCGATCGCCGACTGGTACAGGTCGTTGCTGAAATCGCGGAAGTACTGGTTATCCGATGCGCGATTGATGTTGGCGGCGAAATTGAAGCCGTCGCCCAGGTTCGTCGCGTTCGTGACATGGACGAAATAGCGCTGCTTCGAACCGTCCCGATCGCTGGTGCCGCTTTCGTCGTCGTCGGGACCCTTGTCGTTCGCCATGTACTGCACCTCGAAGGTTCCGTTCGAGCGCGGTAGCAGGTAGCGGAACTCGGCACCGAGCATGAAGCCGCGATCGCTGTAATACCCAGGCGTGATCGTCGCGTCGTAGTTTGGCGCGAGGTTCAGGTAATACGGCAGGTTGAGGTACATGCCCGAGCGGCTGTTGGAGCCGAAGGTCGGGTAGAGGAATCCACTCTTGCGCCTGTCGTCGAGCGGGAAGGTGAAGTAGGGCAGGTACATGAACGGCACGCCCTTGAAGCGCATGGTCGCGCTGCGTGCTTCGCCGACGCCGGTTTCCTTGTTGAGGTTCATCGTCTTCGCGCGGAACTCCCACATGCGGCTGCCGACATCGCAGGTGGAGTAGGTGGCGAGGGTGAAGCGGCCGTGCTGCGGGTCCATGACTTTCGCGTGGTCGGCGACGCCGTTGCCGCGCGATTGCAGGAGCTGGTAGCGAACGTTGTAAGCGTCGCCCTGGTTCGGTGTCGTCGTGCCGGTCATGCGATCGGCGGACACGAGCATGCCGGCTTCCTGGTACTTGACGTTGCCCTTCGCGTCGTAGGCCGTGGAATCGGAGTTATAGGTGACGTCCTGGGCCCTCAGGACCTGGTCGGCTCGCTCCATGCGCACACCGCCGGTCATGTGATAGACGTTCGGCTCGGGACTCTCCACCTTCACGCCGCCGACGTCGCCATCGTCGATGCCGGAATGGATGTCGGTCACCGCGGTCTCGCGCAGCGTGCTGTCCTTCGTGATCGATGGCTCGTAGAAATCGAGCATCGCGTTCGGACGGCAAAGCGCATAGCTCACCGGCCGCGGCGGGCAGATGAACGAACCAAGAGGGCAGGTCTCGGCGGCGACCGGGGCGGTGGGGGCGACGGCGCGGGTTTCGCCCTGGGTCGGCGCACTTTGCGCTTGTACCTCGAGGGCATAGCCCGACACGATGAAGGCGACCGCGGTCGCCAGCAGGCGGCGTTTAGGCAGGATGCTGATGCGTGACGTCACGGGCTCGGTCTTGTCCGGTCGAAAGGCCGCCAACTTAGCAGAATCGCCAACCCCATCGCACGATGGCACGTCGCCCATGAGCATGATCCCTTGGAGGGCGCGGCGTATATCGCCGCACCGGCCCGGCGAGCTTACACCGGAGGACGCGCGTTAATCCCTAGCCCCGTGGCCGGCGCTCGTGCTGCCAGAGCACCTCGCCGTGGCCGCTGCGGAGGGCCAGTACGCGGGCGATCACGAAGAGCAAATCTGAAAGCCGGTTCAGGTAGCGCTGGGTTTCCGGGCGTATCTCTTCGACCCGGCCGAGGGCGACGACCTCGCGCTCGGCGCGGCGGCAGATCGTGCGGGCGAGGTGGCAGGTCGCTGCCGCCATGCCGCCGCCGGGCAGGATGAAGTCTTTCAAGGCGGGAAGGTCGGCATTGAAGCCGTCCAGCACGCCTTCCAGGCGGTCGACATCCTTCGCCTGGATCATCGCCATGCCGGGGATGCAGAGCTCTCCACCCAGGTCGAACAGTTCGTGCTGGATCTGGACGAGCGCCTCGCGGATGTCCGGGTCCAGCCCGTCGGCCGCGATAACCATGCCGATGGTGCTGTTGAGTTCGTCCACGGTGCCGTAGGCCGCCACCCGCAGGGAGTCCTTGCCGGTGCGGGTGCCGTCGCCCAGGCCCGTGCTGCCGTCGTCGCCGGTGCGGGTATAGATCTTGGAGAGTCGATTTCCCATGCCATGGATTGTAGGGGCAGAGGGGTATGATTCGCGCATGAGCCAGAGCGAACCCATCCTCATCGTCGGCGGTGGCCTCGTCGGCGCCAGCCTCGCCATCGCACTCGACGCCGCTGGCCTGCCGGCCGTGCTTATCGAGGCGGCCGCACCCCGTGTCGACGAACAACCCAGTTACGACGAGCGCAACCTCGCCCTCGCCCGGGCAACGGTGAACGGGCTCGATGCCATCGGCGTCTGGGACTTTGCCAGGCACCGCGCCACGCCGATCCGCCATATCCACACCAGCCGTGCCGGCGATTTCGGCAGCGTCCGCATGGACGCCGCCGCGGAAGGGGTCGATGCCCTGGGTTGGACGCTACCGGCGCGCGAGCTGGGCGCGGCCCTGTTGCGACGGCTGGACAGTTGCCGGCAGTTGGTCCGGATGGCACCCGCACGCGTCGAGGGTATCGAACCGGCCGGGAACGGCTGGGCGGTGACCGTGGCGACCGGGACCGAGCGGCGGCGCCTGACGACACCGTTGCTGGTCGCCGCCGACGGAACGACGTCGGGCGTGCGTGCGCAGCTTGGCATTGGAGTACGTGAGCACGATTACGAACAAGCGCTCTTCGTCACCACGATGGTGCCGGAGCGCGATCCGCGCGGACGCGCCTGCGAGCGCTTCACCGACGAAGGTCCCGTGGCCGTCCTGCCGCTCGCGGAGCGCCGCGTCGGCGTCATCCTGACGGTGGCTGCAGAGCGGGCCGACGAGGTGGCGGCGATGGACGACGCAACCTATATCGCCCACGTCCAGCAGCGCTTTGGCTGGCGTCTGGGCCGCCTCAGCCGGCCCGGCAAGCGGGTGCCCTATCCGATCCGCCGGGTCGCCGCCGACGCGTTGACGGCCTCTCGCGCGGTGCTCGTCGGCAATGCCGCGCAGACCGTGCATCCGATTGGCGCCCAGGGATTCAACCTCGGGCTGCGCGATGCGCTCACCCTCGCGGAACTGGCCACGGCGGCGGCCGATCCCGGCGATCCGGCGATGCTGGCGGAGTACGTCCGCCGCCGCACCCCGGATCGCGAAGGGACGATGGCCATGAGCCACGGGCTCGTGCGCCTGGCGTGCCTGGACCAGCCCTTCATCGGGCCGCTCCGCTCGCTCGTCATGCTCGCGCTGGACCGCGTGCCTCCCCTGCGGCATGCCCTGAGCCGGCGTGGCATGGGCTTCCGTCCCCATGCACCGCTGGCTGTGCGGGAGAAGACGCCATGAACGAATCCTGGAACGACACTTCGCCTCGCCGTCGCGGCCATCTGCTCGATGTCGCCGTGGTCGGCGGCGGCATGGTCGGCGCGGCGGCCGCCCTGGCCCTCGGACGGGCCGGTTTTTCCGTCGCCCTGGTCGATGCGCGGGAGCCCGCGCCCTGGGCAGCGGCCGACGAGGTGGACCTGCGCGTGGTCGGACTCGCGCCGTCTTCCATCGCGCTGCTCGACCAGTTGGGTGCTTGGGAGGCCATCCGTTCCGCCCGCGCTTCCGGCTACGACAGGATCGTGGTGTGGGATGCGGAAAGCGGCGCGACGATTCGTTTCGACGCGGCCGACGAAGGTCGCGACGTGCTCGGCTACATCGTCGAGAATGCGCTCGTACAAGCCTCGCTGTGGCATGCGCTCGACGACGCGGGTGTGCGGCGCATCGTCCCCGCCGAAGTGACGTCGCTGTCACAGAGGGAGGACCGGGCCCAGCTCGAACTGGCGGACGGCCAGTCCGTCTCGGCCCGGCTCATCGTCGCCGCGGACGGCGCGGAATCGCCCCTGCGTGCCATGGTCGGCATCGGCACGCATGGTCGCGACTACGCACAGCGTGCCGTGGTCGCCCATGTCGAAACCGACCGACCGCACGAGCGCACGGCCTGGCAGCGATTCCTCCCGACCGGTCCGCTGGCGATGCTTCCCCTGGCCGATGGACGGAGTTCGGTCGTCTGGTCGCTGCCCGAGGCGGAAGCGCAGCGCGTCCTCGGGCTGGACGACGACGGTTTTCGCGAAGCGCTAGGTGTCGCCAGCGATTTTCGCCTCGGCCCGATCGGTGCCGTGACCCGGAGGGCCGCGTTTCCGTTGCGTCTGAAACTGGCCGACCGGTACGAAGCCGATCGCCTGGCCCTCCTCGGGGACGCCGCGCACGCGGTGCATCCCCTGGCGGGCCAGGGCGTCAACCTCGGGCTGCGCGATGTCGTGGAACTGCGCGATACGCTGGTGGACGCGCGCCATGCCGGCCGCGACATCGCCGCGACCCACGTGTTGCGCCGCTATGCCCGCCGCCGCCGAAGCGCGGACGGCCTCGATGCCTGGTCGTTCGACGCGCTGGCACGTATCTATGCGTGGCAGGCCCCGCCGCTCGTCGCGGCCCGTGGCGTCGGTGTCCGCGTGCTGGATGCGCTAGGTCCCCTGAAGCGAAAGATCGCGCGCCACGCCGCCGGTTTGTAATGCTCGTGTAGGAGCCGCTACAGCGGCGAGCCAAGTCCCCGTCCGCGTCATTGCTGCGCCGGCTTCTCACCGCTATAGCGGCTCCTACACGCAGTGCCTATGCTTGGCTCACTTTGCCCAGGAGCCACGCCCATGCGCCGTTCGCTGCTCGTCCTGTCCTTGCTCGTCCTCGGTCACGTAGGTGCCGCCTCGGCCGCGATGGTCGCGAAGCCGGTGCAGTGGACCGATAAGGGCGTTACGTACAAGAGCTTCCTCGTTTATGACGATGCCGTCACCGCGAAGCGGCCTGGCGTGCTGATGGTGCCGAACTGGTTCGGCGTGAACGACATGGCCGTGGCCAAGGCGAAGGAGATCGCCGGCAAGGACTACGTCATCCTGCTTACCGACATGTACGGCGGCGACAAGCGCCCGGCGAACGAGGGCGAGGCGGGTGCCGCGGTGAAGCCGCTCTACGCGGATCGCAAGGTCATGCGGGAGCGCGTCTCGCGCGCTTTCGCCGAGCTCAAGGCTCAGGCGAAGAACGCGCCAATCGATACCACGAAGCTTGCGGCCATCGGTTTTTGTTTCGGCGGGTCGGCCGTGCTCGATCTCGCGCGCGACGGCGCGAACCTTGCCGCGGTGGTGACGTTCCACGGTTTGCTCGCCACCGATGCAAAGCTCCCGTCGACCATCCACGCCAGCGTGCTCGCGCTGAACGGTGCCGACGACGAGAACGTGCCGCCGGAGCAGCGCGCGGCGTTCGAGGCGGAAATGCGCGGTGCGAAGGTGGATTGGGCGCTGGCGGATTTCGGCGGCGCGGTGCACTGCTTCACCGAGAAGGAAGCGACCGCGGCGTCTGGCAATTGCCGTTACGACGCGAAGGTCGCCCATCGCGCTTATGCCGCGATGCACGCGTGGCTCGCTGAAGCTTTCGCGAAATAACGGGCGTCAGAAGCGGCGTTCGACCGAGTAGTCGGCGAGCGCCGTGAGGGCATCGCGGAAGGGCGACGGCGCAACGTTCGCGAGGGCCTCGCGTGCCGCGGACGCGTGCGCAACGGCCTTCGCGTGCGTGCGCTCGAGCGCACCGGAGTCGCGGATGGCGGCGACGATGCGATCCAGCGAATCCAGCCCGCCATGTTCGATGGCGTGGCGCAGGGACTTCAGCTGTTCCGCATCCGCCGTCTGCATGGCGTAGATCAGCGGCAGGGTGGGCTTGCCTTCGGCGAGATCGTCGCCGATGTTCTTGCCAAGCGTTTCCGCGTCCGACACGTAGTCGAGCAGGTCGTCGGCGATCTGGAAGGCGTAGCCGAGTTCCATGCCGTAGCGGCGAAGCGCCACGATGTGGTCCTCAGGCAGTCCGCCGAGCACGCCACCCAGTTCGGTCGCGGCCGCGAACAGCACGGCGGTCTTGCGCTCGATCACGGCCAGGTAGGCCTGTTCGTCGACATCGGCATTGCCGATGTTGAGCAGTTGCAGCACCTCGCCCTCGGCGATCGTATTGGTCGTGTCGGCGAGGATGCGCATGATGCGCATGTCGTCCAGTTCCACCATCAGCTGGAACGAACGCGAATACAGGAAATCGCCCACCAGCACGCTGGCAGCGTTGCCCCAGAGGGCATTCGCCGTCTTGCGCCCGCGACGCATGTCGGACTCGTCCACCACGTCGTCGTGCAGGAGCGTCGAGGTGTGGATGAACTCGATGATCGCGGCGAGCTTGGCGTGCTCCTTGCCCTCGTAGCCCGCGGCGCGAGCGGCGAGCACATGGAGCATCGGCCTCAGCCGCTTCCCACCGCCGGCAATGATGTGGTCGGCGATGCGGTTGATGAGGACCACGTCCGACGAGAGGCGATGCCGGATGAGCGCATCGACATCTTTCATGTCGTCTGCCGCCAGTGCGCGAACGCCGGCGAAATCGAGGGGGGAGGGGCGGGCAGCGATGGAGGGCATGGACCAGGTCGTGTGCGACGTATCAGCGAACATTATACGGGCTGGACCTGGCGATGCAGTGTGTAGGTCGGATCCTGGGTCCCGTTCGGGGTTTCCCTGTACCGACGGCGCGGCGGTGCCCGTGAAGTATCTGTACACGCTCGTTTTTTCAGATTTTACGTATCGATCCATAAGGCGATGCGTGGCAAGACGGGTGTGCACGCCGCCGACCGGCGTGCTTTCAGTCCACCAAGGAAAGGCCATGCACAAGCTAATCATCGCGGCGACCGTTGCCGTTTCGGCCCTCGCCGCCGGTTCGTCCGCCTCCGCGGCCAATGACGGCATGATCGACATCACCGGCCGGATCACGTCCACGACGTGCCAGGTCGAAGGCCAGCAGCCCGGCGCCGGGACGGTCAGGAAGAACGTACCGCTGGACGCCATCAGCGCCGGCGCACTTGGCGCCGTGGGAGCCACGTATGGCGACCGAGGCTTCTCGATACGGATCGGCGGCAACCCTGAATGCGCCAACGACACGACGGTGAAAGTCCGCTTCGATCCCGCCAGCCCGGCCCTCGATCGCCTCAGCGGTCGGCTCAACCTCGACGCCGGTGCCGACGCGGCGAGCGGCGTGCAGATACAGATCGCCAACGACGACGGCACGCCGATCCAGCTCTATACCGAAGATTCCAAGAGCGTCGTCGTCGCGGACAACAAGGCGCAGATCGACCTCATCGCGCGTTATTACCGTTCGGCCGACGTGACGCCCGGAGCGGCGAATTCGCGCGTCGGCTTCCAGGTCGTCTACGAGTAAAGGCACGGCAAGACGCGCCGGTCGGCCATGGAGCCCGGCCGACCAGGGAAGACCCAGACAAAGGAATCGTCATGTTACGACTGCTATCGGCGATGCTCGCCCTCGTCCTGTTTGCGCAGGCTTTCGACACACAGGCCGCCGTCGTCATCGGAGGCACGCGGGTGGTATTTCCGGCCCAGTCGCGCGACGTGTCGTTGAAAGTGGAGAACAAAGGAGCCGAGCCGGCATTGGTCCAGGCATGGATCGACGACGGCGACGACACGTCCTCGCCGTCGACCGCGCGAGCTCCCTTCGCTATCACGCCGCCGGTTTTCCGGATCGATCCCGGCCACGCCCACACGCTGCGCATCGTGCACGTGGGCAACGAGGCGCCGAGGGATCGCGAGTCGCTTTACTGGCTGAACGTGCTCGAGATTCCTCCGAAGCCGGCAGACGCGGAAGGGAAGAACACCCTGCAGTTCGCGTTCCGTCATCGCCTCAAGCTCTTCCATCGTCCCAAAAATCTTCCTTCTCCTCCGGAACGCGCCCCCTCGGGCTTGCGCTGGTCCATGCAGCGCGCTGGCGGAGCGCTGCGGCTGCGCGTCGAGAACCCATCGCCTTATCACGTGTCCTTCAACGCCGTGGGGCTGTCGTCGGAGGGGAAGGAGCCTACGTCCCTTTCGCTCGGCGGAGGCATGGTCGGGCCGGGCGTGTCGCTTCATTTCCCCGTGCCGGTTGTGGGCGGAGGGGACGGCTGGAAAGTCCACTTCGTGACCATCAACGATTACGGCGCCGCGATTCCGGGCACCGCGGCGCTCGAACCGTGATCGGGGCGGGCACATGCCAACCGCAGGCACCGTATCCCGTCTCGCATGCCGCGCGCTCGGTGGCTGGCTCGTGATGGCCGGGCGCGTCCATGGGCAGGATGCCCCGGCGGTCGACTTCGATCCCGCCTTCTTCATGCCGGGCGACGCGGCGACGCTCGACATGTCGCGCTTTGCGCGGGGCAATCCGGTGTTGCCGGGCCATTACGACGTCGACGTATGGGTGAACGGCGAATGGCAGGCACGCAAGGCGGTGCGTTTCGCGGCATGGAAAGACCGCGGCGAGGCGATCCCGTGCATCGCCATGGACGAGCTCGTTGCCTACGGACTCGACCCGTCAGCTGCATCGGCCGTCAACGACGCGCCGTGCGAGCCCCTCGGCGGCCGCATCGCTTCGGCGACGACCCGCTTCGACGTGAGTGAGCAGCGTCTCGATATCGAGGTACCGCAAGCGGTCATGGCGAGGCGTCGTCCCGGCATCGTTCCACCGACCGACTGGGAGCACGGGGTGACGGCGGGTCTGCTTGGATGGCGCGTGGCCGCGCGTCATGCCGCTACGGCGCGGCAGCGTGACACCGCGTTCGTCGCCGGCGCCGACGCGGGAATCAATGCCGGTGCATGGCGGCTTCGACATGGCGGAACCTGGGCCGGCCAACGTTATAGCCGTCGTCATACGTACCTCGAGCGCCCCCTGGGCGCGTGGCGTTCGCGGCTTCGCATGGGTGAGTTTCCGCTCGCGGACGACATGTTCCCGCCTGTCCGCTTGCGTGGAGCGTCGATCGCGAGCGATGCGCGGATGGCGGCGGACGCGTTGGGTGGTTATGCGCCACGCGTGAGAGGCGTCGCTGCCAGCCATGCGACGGTGCGGATCACGCAGAACGGAATCCTGCTGCGCGAACTCGTCGTACCCCCCGGTCCGTTCGAGGTCGACGATCTGTATGCCGCCGGTCGCGGCGGCGACATCGATGTCGACGTCGAGGAACACGGACGCCACCGCACGTTCCGGATCCCCTTCTTCCCCGTGCCCGAACTGCTGCGCGAAGGGCGTACCGCCTACGCGGCGAGCGTCGGGCGCGGTGTCGTTGCGCGAGGCCTGGCCCCGGGCGTGGTACACGCCAGTTGGCGACATGGCTTTCCAGGCGATACGACCGGTTACGCAGGTGCACGGCTTTCGCAGGGGACGTCTTCCATCGTCGTTGGCGGTGCCGTGGCGACACCGGCGGGGGCGTTCGCCATGGATGCCTTCCATTCCATGACGTCCGGAGGGCGTTCCACGCTTTGGCGCGTGCGGCATGGCAAGCAGTGGGCCGACGGCACGCTCGTATCGCTACGCGCGGCGCAAGGCCGCGACATGGCCTCGCTCGCGCCACGAAGCCGCGTGGTACGTGTCGGGGGGATCCGGCGTTTCGACGTACTGGTACAGAAGGATCTGGGTGGGCGGGGCAGCCTGGGTGTCAACGTGTCCCAGGCCACTCGTGGGCACGGCGGCGGGACTATCCGTGAGCTGGCGGCGTCCTGGGCTCGAGCCTGGGATCGCCTGAGCATGGATGTCACGATTCGACGCGCCACCGACACCTCGGGGCAACTGAGCGTATCCATGCCGCTGGGCGTGCCCCTGTCCACCGCGACGCTCTACGCCTCGGCCCTGGGTGGCCCGCGCGCCGGAGGTCTACGCATGGGTATATACGGAAGCGCCGACGAGGCAGGCACCACCCAATACGGCGCCGCCATGACACGCGAGCACGGGCGACGTCCCCGCTTCGATGGTTCCGTCTCGCGGCGTCTGCGCGCTGGCGAGATTGTCGCGAGCGTCGACCGTTCAAGCACAAGGCAGGCCGCCTCGTTGTCGGCGTCGGGCGGATTGGTTTTCCACCACGGCGGTGTCACGCCCGCCTTGCGGCTCGGCGATGCGATGGCCCTCGTGCGGGCCCGCGGCGCGCAGGGCGCAAGCGTGTCGGGAAGCACGGACACGCGCATCGGTCGGCGAGGTTACGCGGTTGTTCCTCACCTCGCGCCGTATCGCTGGAACGCTATCGACCTCGATCCAACCGGCACCTCCCTGGACGTCGGATTCGTCTCAACGCACCGCCGTGCCGCGCCTACGGCAGGCGCGGTCGTCCTGGTGCCCTTCGAAACCGACGTGTCGAAGACGCTGCTGGTGACTGCCCGGCTTCACGACGGCAGGCCGCTGCCTTTCGGTGCCGAGGTGCTGGATGCCGGATCCCGTTCCGTGGGACTGGTCGGTCAGGGCGGCAGGATATTCCTGCGCACGGAGAACTCGGCGGGGCGCTGGCGCGTGCGCTGGTCGGACGGCACGGACGGTCAGTGCGTGCTGCGGTTGCTGGGCGATGTAACGACCGCGGCCGGTATGCCGCGGAGCACAGGAGTATGTGAATGAACAGGACCACGTCCGTTCGACCCGTTTGGCCCGTCCGACGCCAGTGGGGCGTCGTGATGGCGTTGCTGCTGTTGTGTCCGACATGCGTGGCCGACGACCGCCTGGAGTTCCAGGTCCAGGGGGCCATCACCCCGTCCTGTGGCCTGGTGGCTGATCGCGTCCGCATCGACCTCGGTACGGTGGCAGCCGGCGAGCTGGGCGGGGTGGGCTCCACCAGCCCATGGCGGCGGGCGGTGTTCACGGGCAGGGATTGCGTCGGCGCCACGCGGGCGTCGGTCACCCTTCGCGCCACGCCCTACGCCGCGGACCCTCGCTACATCTCCCCCGTGGGCGAGGCGCGGGGCGTGGCCATCGAAATGCAGGCGGCCGGCGGTCAGTCCCTGCCGCCCGACGACACGACCGCGGTGGTCTTCACCTGGGAGGGCGGCCAGCCCGAACTGGGCTTCGAAGCTCGCTATGTCCGGGTAGGCGCCTTGCAAGCGGGAAGCGCGGGCGCCACGGCCCAGGTCCAGATCGTATGGGAGTGACGCTCCTGGCCTACATGGCGCGTCGGGCGGCCCTCCCGGGCCACGGTTTGCCAGCCGCGCGGCCATCGACGAAACTACCCGGTCTGACCCGCCCGCGTATGGGCGGGTACACGCACACGAGGTAAATCCATGGCACGCGGCATCAACAAGGTCATTATCGTCGGGAACCTCGGCGCGGATCCGGAAACCCGCTATACCGGCAGCGGCACCGCGATCACCTCCTTGCGCATCGCCACGTCCGAGGCCTGGACCGACAAGCAGAGCGGCGAGAAGCAGGAGCGCACCGAGTGGCACCGCGTGAAGCTCTTCGGCAAGCTGGCCGAGATCGCCGGCGAATACCTGAAGAAGGGTCGCCAGGTCTACATCGAGGGCTCGCTCCGCACGGACAAGTACACCGACAAGGACGGCGTCGAGCGCTACTCCACCGACATCATCGCCAACGAGATGCAGATGCTCGGCGGCCAGGGTGGCGGTGAAGGCGGCGGCTTCGCCGGCGGCCAGGGCGGCGGTCGCCCGCAGCAGGCACGCGGCGCCCAGGGTGGCGGTGGTGGCGGTGGCGGCAACTGGAGCAGCGGTGGCGGTCAGCAGCGCAGCGGCTTCGCAGGCGGCGGCTCGCGCGGCGACGACTACGGCCAGCCACGCGGTGGCAACGCGCCGCAGCGTTCGGCGCCCCCGGCGAACGAAGGCTTCGACGACGACGATATTCCGTTCTAGCGAACGCGTGTTCGGAAGTGTTTATAAAGATTTCGGAAGCCCCGCACGCGCGGGGCTTTTCTTTGGTGACTGAAATCTGGATCTGGGAGGGCCGTAACCCGGGTGCGACGGCCCTGTGATATCGGTCGCTCAGGCCTATCTTGCGGAGGTCGCCAAAGCTTCCCAGTGCAATGCCCAGATGGCGCTGCGTTCGCCCGCCAATGGCACGGTGCAGCAGCTGGCGGCCAGGACGAGAAGCCCGGCCTGGTCTACCAGGGGCGCGTGGCGCTGGCGAAGAACCCGCTGTTGGTGGACGGGACGAAGGTGAAGGTGACGCCGGGCATGTCGTTGTCGGTGGAGATCAAGACCGACCAGCGGCGGGTGATCGATTACCTGCTGTCGCCGTTGCAGCAGGAAACACAGGAGGCGATGCGCGAGCGTTGATTGAAGATGAAGACACGCATTCGTATAAACATGATGTTCCTGGTCCTGGCGCTCGTCATCGAGAATGTCATCGTCGCGGTATTCGGTTCCTCGCTGGTCATGTCGAATATCGCGTTCGTCGCGGCGCTCGTGTTCTTCAATATATCGTTGTCTCCTGAATCCTCGCTTGGCTTCGCTTTGACACTCGGGGACTGGGGAGGTGTCTGGCGGCGGGAGATGGGCGGCGACTACGACCCCGACGGGCCGGAATTCGCCAGGGCAGCGGTGCGGTCGCTGACCATCTTGAGCGCTGTCGTCCTGTTTGGCTTCTGCATGGAATTCCTCCGCCGCAGCGAGAATTCGTTCGCCACCACCGTATCGGTAATGACCGGCATCGAAGCAGGCTTCGTTGCCGGCTACCTCGTTGCCTCCCGCAATCGTCCTCCCGCTTCCTGAAATCCAACCCAATCGAAGGGAATCTGTGCGTGGATACTTCGAGTAAGAAACGTCTTGCGGCCGCCACCGCCGAGTTGACGAAGGGTTTTCTCAACAATTATTTCCGTGCGCTTAACGTTGTTCGACCCTCGGTGGCTGCGTTGGAGAAAGAAACCGTGAAGCCAGAACAAGATCGCATACACGAGCTGCATGCCCTGCTGTCTGAGTTGATGAGGAAAGATATCTCGACCAAAGAGGGATTGCGTGACTGGTACGTCAAAGCCCGCCGGGTCCAGGACACGTTGACCTCGGTGGGCGGACTTGGTCCATTCGTCCCTGAACTGATCTGGCACTACCTGGCGGACGCGGACATAAGGGCGAAGGATTCGGCGTATCGGGAGCAGCAGGATGCTTTCGTCCGTGCCTTCGTGACACTTCTGGAGAAGGGGGAGGTTCCAAGTGAGGAGAGTGTCCGCGCATATGCCACCGATGCGTAGCGCCTTTCTATGTTGGGAAAGGCATCGGCGACCGCGCCTGGACGCAAGAACACCTACATCCGCGAGCACCCGAAACGGACAAATATGATTAAACGGTCTGTGGAGGTAGTCGCGGGCAAACTATCGACGAGTTCATTCAATGTCTCCCATTTCGGACAAGCTTCGGGTGAACGCATAGTCCGTCAAGGTTCGCAAAGTCGGACAAACTATGGCGGATCGCGCAATCCTCCTGAAGAAATCGAGATGGTGGGCTCACTAGGACTCGAACAGAAGGAGCGTTTTTTGTGGCGTTTCGTGCAGGATTCGCGCCAGATATCGACAATTCTGTCGCTCGGTGTCGAGTTTGGACCGTCTAAGTAATTGTTTGAATTGCAGTACGTTCAGATAGTACGTAGCTCAGGTGTGCACAACCGTTCTGAGTCACGCGTGGCGTGAAGCGCTGACTGGATCAAGAAAGCCCTCGTTCTCGCGAGGGCTTTTTCATGGCCGCTAGTTCGGCATCGACAGATTCTTGAATGCGCTCCCCAGCGTATGCAGCGCTTTCCGCGATCGCTGGTCATGCAACGCGGAGTACAACACCACCTCGTGTGTCGGCAGCGGCGGCAAGGAGAACGCTTGGCCGATATCGATGGTGCCCGACGGCGCGGCGCGTTTCGGCAGCACGGCGACAGCCAAGCCGATCGCGGCCGCGGCGCCTACCACGGCGGCACCCTTGCCGATGAAGACCTCTGTCCACGCGATGCCGGCACCATCGAGCGCGCGGACAGCTGCCGCGCGGATGCTGCAGGTGTCCCCCTGGGTCGATAGCGGCAAGGGCTGCCCCGCGCGCGGCTGCCAGTCGGGTGCGGCGATCCATGCGAACGATTCCGCGAAAAGCGCCTCGCCGTTGCGACGGCGGTCTTCCGGCTGAAGTACCAGTGCGGCATCCAGCAAGCCGTCGTCGTACGCCTCGATCACGTCATTCGAGCCGGCGACCCGCAACTCCATCACCAGCGCCGGATCGTGCTCGTTCATCCAACGCAGCAAGGAAGGCAGCTCGCCGCCTACCAGTTGGTGGCTGATCCCGATGACGAGTCGCCGCTGCGTCACCTCGAACGACGCCATGGCGCGTTCGTGCGCGCCGACCAGTTCGCGTGCCGCGTCCATGAAGGCGGCCCCGTCGGCGGAAAGCCTCACCTGGCGCGGCGTTCTTTCCAGGAGTCGGCGGCCCAGCTGGTCCTCCAGCCGGCGCAGCCTGAGGCTGACGGCGGATTGGGTACTGCCCAGCGCGTCAGCAGCGCGAGTGAAGCTCTGCAAATCGGCCGTCAGGACGAAGGCCCGGACGGCGTCCAGATCGAGGGATTTCATGGCCCGTCCATGTCATTCGCAAATGACTGAAAGTTGGAATCATGCGTTTTCGCAATGATGGTAGCGCACTACACTGCGCCGCACATCGCCGTCCAGGCGGTCGCATCCCATCCGCAGCGCCGTGAGGTGAGCCAGGTCATGACATCAGAAAAATCTCTCTCGTTCGCCTTGACGGTCTTGCTCTCTCTGATTGCCGTGCTCCCGATCCGAGCCACCCCCGCATCGGAGCCTGAGGCCATGCCGCCCGGGGTCGCCGCGATCGAGGGCACCTGGACTCTCGCCTTCGCCGACGTCAAGCATCCGGACGGCACGCGCGGGCACGACTATGGCGATGCGCCGAAGGGCAGGTTGCAGATCGATCGCGAGGGCCACTATTCCCTTTTTATCTTCGACTCCTCCCGTCCGCGCTTCGCCGCCAACGACAAGAAGGCCGGGACGCCGAATGAATTCCGGGCGGCCACCCTGGGAACGAGCTCGCATTTCGGCAACGTCGTCCTCGACGGAAGCAATAAGACGCTGACCTTCCACATCGAAGGAGCGACGTATCCCAATTGGGAGGGAACGACGCAGGTCCGCCAGTTCGTACTGCGCGATAGCGTACTGAGTTATGACGTGCCGCCGCGACCGAATGGCGACATTCCGACGACGGGGTGGAAGAGAACGGCGCACTAGCGACATCCGAACGAGAGAAGCCCCACGACAGCAGGGCTTCTCAAGGTGCGGCTGTCCGTGCTCGCGTCGACCTAGAGCGCCATCACCACATGAGCGGACAGCATCTGCGCCTGGTCCCGCTGACCCTTCTGGTAGTCGTAGCCGAACTTCAGCGAGGTGCGCTCCGAAAGCGTCGCATCGAGGCCGACGTTCAGCACGCCGCTGTAGCGCGACAGGCCGATGCCGTCCAATGGCTGCCATTGCCTTAGGCCGACGAACGTGGCTTCGAACACATCGCCGCGCGAAGCGATGGTGCGACGAAACTGGGCGCCCGCCTTGGCGTCGATGGCGCGGCCGCCACCGAGGTTCCAGTGGTGGACCGCGCGGAGGCCAAGGCCTGTCTGCCAGCGACTCACCGTCTGCGCACCGCTGCGCAAGCCGAAGCCGCCTGCCCCCTGCTCGGCGAAGCCGCCGCGGTCGATGCTCGCGTATTCGACATTGAGGAAAGGCACGACGCGGGTTCCGGCCCAGTCCATACGCAGGCCACTCTCGCCGTAGGCAACGGTGTAGTTGCCGCCGAAGTTCGTGGCAACACCTTGCACGCTTGTGCCAAGTAGCAACTGGCGATCGACGTTCTGTTCGAAGTGGCCGAACCCAACGCGACCCCGCATATACCAATCGCCATTGAGCCAACCCGCGTACACCATGGCTTCGCTGTTGCGGCTGCGGTTGTGGTCGTAACTCCGGTCCAACTGCTGCCGGCCCTGGCTCTGGCCGAAAGCGAAACCAGCCACGCCTGAGGTGCCTACCTGCCGATCGCTGCCGACCAGCCAGCCGTTCAGCTGAAATCCGACACCGTCGTAACCGGCGCGGCCCATGTCGCCACCCACGCTGAGGTTCTGCGTCCACATGCCGACATCGGTATTCCTCCCGAGCAGGTCATCGAAACGATCCGCCATGGCGCGGTTGGATGCATCGATCGTCTCGAATGTCATCGCCGCGCTGGCCGCGTGCAATTGTCCGGACAGGCTCCGCAGCGAGGCCTGGGCCGCCTGCAGCGACGGTGCCTGCTGGAACTCGCCTGCCGTACGCACGAACTCGTTCGGCACACCCGAGAGATCGCCGGCCGCGACTTTGTCGTCCAACTGGGTGAATGCTCCCTGCACGCGCTGCGCACTACGGGACGAGACCGGCGTGTAGACCACGCCATTACCCGCGGCCGCGGTCGTGACGTCCAGACCAGTGGTATCCAGCCACGCGTTGTCGGCGTCGTAATTGATCGTGGTCGCGGTGAACACTACACCAGTGCCCTTGACCAGCCGATCGAATGTGCCGGTGAGGCCGCCAGTTGCTGTAAGGACGTTCGTGTGCGTGTTGCTGACGTAGCCCGCATCGGCGCCGGTAATTTCGAGGGTGCCGCCGTCGATGGCAGCCGTGCCGTCGACGGCGAGTCTGCTTCCGAGGCTTATGGCCAGTATTCCGGTGGACGACTGCTGGTAGTTGCCGCCGACATGCAGGTCGCCGTCGTGAATGGAGACTTTTCCCGCGTTAGAGAGACTGCCGGTGACACCGGGTAGCCCGATTGCGCCGCCCAGGTTGCCGGCCAGGTTCACGGTAACGTCTCCAGGCAAGGGAAACCGCGACATCATCGACCCCGAATTGACGGTGGCGCCACCGGAGTACGTTGCCTGCGCATCGAGGATCAGCGAAGCCGAACCATCCTGTATGAGCGATCCGATGCCGGAAATCGCTCCCTCGGCCAGGATGCTCCGGGAGCTATCGAAGACGAGTACACCATCGTTCTTGATGTCCGCTTGGAGGGGATAGGTTTCACTGGCGCCGGGAAGCGAGCCGGTGTTGTCAATCCGTAAGGTGCCGCGATCGATCCGGATATGGCTGGGATCAATGTTGTAGCCGTAACCGTGGTCTCCCACCACGAGCGTCAGGCTTCCCGTCCCTGCTTGGACCAGCGCGTCATCGTATGGCGCCATCGACAGGTGGGTAATGTTCCCAGCGAAGACCACGTCATCGCTGCGGTTGAACACCAGGTTTCCCGAGTTCAGGAAGAACCTGCTGTCCGGGGCGAGTGAGCCTTTGGTGCCCCCGTTGCCGATTTGCAGCGTCGTCCCATCGACATTCACGTTGTACGGTTTGAGATCATCAGTATCGATGATCCATGTGCCGCCGCCTTGGATCATCAAGTTGCCGATGAACGTGCTTCTTCCAGTCACCGCATCGGAATACAGCCGTTGCGTTTCGGCGTCGGCAAGGAGGGTCATGCGGGAGTAGAAACTCGGGCCGAAGTCGAGGTTCCCATGAATGGAACCGCTCGGCGTAAGCGTCACGGAGCCGCCCGACGTCGGGATCATCTGTACGTCGCCGATGATGGTGCCGGCATTGTAAAGCGTCAGTTGGTCGGCCCCCGGAAGCATCGGCGCGCCTGGAGCCACGACTATGGCGCAATGGCCCGCACCTGCGCAGTCCCCACCGGGTGTTCCCGTCGCTTCGATCGTGGAACCCGGGCCATTGGATATGGATCCACCATTCAGGTAAATCGCCGTCGAGCCGGAGATTGTGGCTCCCCCGTTATTCGCGATCAGGGCCTGGCCTCCTGTCGCACGAATGGCAATACCAGCAGCGGAGCTGATCGAGCTGCCGGCATCGCTGTTATTGATCCTTCCTCCTCCTTGGAGGTCGATGGCGGCGATGTGTCCCGTGATGGATGCGCCATCGCCATTGAACACGGTGCCGCCGTCCAGCATCTGCACGCCGATGCCGTAGGTCGAACGGATAATGCTGCCCAACCCGCCATTGTCGACCTCGCCTCCGGTATAAAACGCGACGCCCAGGTCTCCACCCTCGATGACGCCTCCGCGGCGGTTCGTGACAGTACCCAACGGGCTCGCGTTCACTACGACGCCGGCGTGGCTTCCGCGGATGCTGCCACCGTCGTGGTTGGACACTGCAACGTAAAGGGACTGCTCGTCGCTCGTGACGACATCGGTACCAGCGAGCGCGCCTGCATTGTTAAGGACAGCACCGCCCCTCAACAGGATGTGGTTGGCCAACGATGCTCCGGCATTTACTTGCAACGTGGTCCAGCCGGTGCCGACCGTGCCCTGCGTCACCACGATATCTCCGCTGCCCGCCAGCGCATCCTGGGCAAGTTCCAGCGTGCCCGCGGTCACCAGCGTGCCGCCCGAATAGGTATTGGCGCCGGTGAGGAGCAGTCGGCCGAACCCGGCCTTCTGCACTTGCCCCGTACCGCTGATGATGCCGCTGAAAGAGATGTCGTCACTGCGATCGAACGCCAAGATAGCGTTGTTCAGGACATCGCCCGCGATGGACCCTTTCGTGCCCCCGTTGCCAATCTGCAAAATTCCCTGGTCGACGATGGTGCCGCCGCTGTACGTGTTGCTGCCGGTCAGGATGAGGGTCCCCAGGCCTCCTTTGATCAGGTCGATCGATCCGCCGAAGCCATCCGCGAGTTCGGTCACCTGGCCGGCTGCGACATCGATCTCGCCGCCCGCGAAACCGCCGCTGCCGGAGGGGGGAGGATTGTCCGGCGGCGGGTTCTCCTGCGGCGGTTTGTCGACGGCGGGAGGCGCCGCCGGGTCGGTCGGAGGTGCCGTGGGCCTGACATTGCCCGCGGCTCCGCCGCCCCCGCCGCCGCCTCCACACCCTGTGAGTCCTAACGCCAACGCGATGGCCATGGCCATCGAGTGCGTGCCGAGTCGGATACCCACAACCTTACGACCGGGCGCGCGAGCACCTCGTAATGCGTCCATGTCTCTCCCCCTGTGGAAGGGGGGATCTTGCCGTAAGATCCTGCGGTTGCCAATGAGCTATTTCGCCCAAGGCCTCCCGGTTACTTTCCAACGGGTCGATGTCGATCAGCTGCCGTGCAGCGCGTGCTTCAGGTCACGCATCTGGTCATGGCCATTCTTGACCGACACATAGGCTTCGTTGATCGCCGAGCGCGTGCCCGCGGACACGTCGTTGTCCTTCAGCGCATCCTCGTACTTGTGCTTGATGTGGTCTTCGCCGCGTTCGACCTCATCGACGATCGCCGTATCGTCCTTCGAGCTCATCTTGGCCCGCAGTTCGACAAACATGCGGTGCGCCTTCGCAAGCACGGTGCCGTCGTCTTCCGGGTTGCCACCCAGCGAGCGGACCTGCTGCTGGAGGCGCTGCGCCACCTGGCGGCGTTCGGCGGCGCGTGCCTGGAACGTGGCGGCATAGCGGGTATTTTCGGCATCCTTCGCCGCTTCACCGTAGCCCTCGGCGCTATCGATCGTCGTTTCGATCAGGGTGTTAAGGACCTTGATGTCGTGGTCGGTGCTCGTGGTCATCGTCGTGGGCTCCTTGTGACTCGATGAGAGTCGTATGGGGGAGTGCCAGCTTCGCGGTCGGACCGTGCACGGAACCGTGAAGACGGTGTCTCGACGGCGACTACAACACCTGTTCGTTCATTCATACGACGACCGGGCATACTGCTGGCTCACGCTACCGCCACGGAGTGCATCCATGCCATCCAACCGCCGCGCGCTGGTAACCGGCGCATCCGCCGGCATCGGCGAAGCCTTCGCCCGCGAACTCGCCCGACGCGGTCACGACCTTGTCCTCACCGCGCGTCGCGCCGATCGCCTCGAAGCCCTCGCACAGGAACTGCGCGAGCGGCACGCCGTCGAAGCGATCGTGGCGCCCCTCGACCTGGCGCGAACCGACGGGCCGGAAGCACTCGTGGCGGCACTCGATGCGCAAGGTCTTTCGATCGATGTGCTGGTGAACAACGCGGGCTACGGCGTGCCCGGTTATTTCGAGGACCAGCCGTGGTCCACCCACGCGGCATTCATCCAGGTCCTCATGACGGCACCCACCGAACTCGCGTATCGGCTGCTGCCGGCGATGAAGGCGCGCGGCTACGGAAGGATCCTGAATATCGCGTCCCTGGCCGGCCACGTGCCCGGGTCCGCGGGGCACACCTTGTACGCCGCATCCAAGGCCTACCTGATCAAATTCTCGCAATCCCTTGCGCTGGAATGCGCCGGCACCGGCGTGAACGCGACCGCCGTCTGTCCGGGATTCACGCGCTCCGAATTCCACGACGTGACAGGGTCGCGCGAACTCGTTTCGAAAATGCCCGGGTTCATGTGGATGGAGGCGCCGGCCGTGGCCCGGCAGGGGCTGGATGCCGCGGACGCGGGCAAGGCGGTGTACGTGACGGGCCGGGTGAACCGGGTCATCAAGACGGCCTTCAAGCTCCTCCCCGACGCCCTGGCCCTGAAGATGGTGCAGCGGCAGGGCAGCCGCTTTCGCACGGGACCGCGGCGCGGATAACTTCGAGCGTGACCTTTGGCATACGCCTCGCCGGGCGCCGGGGGGCTAGCCTCGTTCGGTTTGCGGTGCCTCCCGCGCCGCCCTGCCGTCACGGGGACCATCGATGTCGACCAAATCCAAAGCGGCGCTTTCCGGCGCCGTCCTCCTCGCCCTGATCGGGGCGTCCGCCGCCTCGGCCCAAGGCGTCACCACGTCCGATTACCGCCGCGCGGATTCGTTCCTCGCCAACAACACCATGCCGCTGGTCGACCATGCGGTCCAGCGCGTCACCTGGATCGACGACGGTCATTTCTGGTATCGCGACCACGACAAGGACGGTGACCAGTTCCTGAAGGTGGATGCCGCCACCGGCGAAGCCACTCGCGCGTTCGACCGGGACAAGGTCGCTGCCGCGTTGTCCGCCGCCACCGGCAAGAAGGTGGACGCGGGCAAGCTGCCCGTGACCGATTTCGTCGTTCGTCCGGACGACGGCCTGGACATCACCTCGGGCGGCAAGCATTACGTGTGCGACAAGGCCGTCGGCAAATGCGAAATCGCCGCCGTGAAGAAGGATGCCAGCGGCAAGGAGGCCGGCAGCGAGCCCGGCCTGAAGTCGCCCGATGGCACGTCCGAAGCCTTCATCCGCGACTGGAACCTGTGGGTGCGCGATATCGCCACCGGCGCGGAAACGCAGCTCACCACCGATGGCGTCAAGGACTACGGTTACGCCACCGACAATGCCGGTTGGAAGCACACCGACGAAGCCATCCTCGTCTGGTCGCCGGATTCGAAGAAGATCGCCACGTTCCAGCAGGACCAGCGCAAGACCGGCGAGATGACGCTCGTGAGCGTCAACGTCGGCCATCCCAAGGTCGATACGTGGAAGTACCCGCTGCCGGGCGACAAGGACGTGACCATGATCGAGCGCGTCGTGATCGACGTGCCGACGAAGAAGGTCGTCCGCTTCAAGATGCCGCCCGATCAGCACCGCTCGACTATCTGCGACGACGTCTCCTGCAGCCCCGGCGTATGGGACGACGTGCGCTGGGCCGACGACGGCAAGAGCATCGCCTTCGTTTCCACCGCGCGCGACCACACGCACGAGTGGTTCCGAGTGGCGGATCCGGAAACCGGCGCCGTGCGCACGGTCTTCGATGAAAAGGCGAAGACGTATTTCGAAGGTGGCAACGACAAGGCCAACTGGCAGTACGTGCCCGAGACGGACGAAGTGATCTGGTTCTCCGAGCGGAGCAACTGGGGCCATCTCTACATGTACAGCTTGAAGACCGGCAAGCTGGAGCACCAGATCACCAAGGGCGACTGGAACGTCACCCAGGTGCTGCATGTCGATCCGAAGACGAAGACGATCTGGTTCCGTGGCGTCGGCCGCGAGAAGGGTGTCGATCCCTACTACCAGCAGTTCTACAAGGTGGGCTTCGACGGCAAGGGCCTGACCTTGCTGACACCGGAGAATGCCGATCACAGCGTGTCCATGTCGAAGGACGGCACGTACTTCTTCGATTCGTATTCGACGATCGACACGCCGCCCGTGGCGGTGGTGCGCCGCTCCGACACCGGTGCCACGGTGAAGGAAGTCGCCCGTGCCGACATCTCCCGCCTCAAGGCGAAGGGCTGGGTGCCGCCGACCGCGTTCACGGTGAAGGCGCGCGACGGCAAGACCGATTTGTACGGCCAGATGTTCAAGCCGACGAACTTCGACGCGTCGAAGAAGTACCCGCTGGTGGTGTACATCTACCCGGGTCCGCAGACCGGCTCGGTGCGCACGCGCAGCTTCGTGCCGTCCCATGGTGACAACCAGGCGCTGGCCGAACTGGGTTTCGTCGTGATCGCGGTGGATGGCATGGGCACGCCGTGGCGCTCGAAGGCGTTCCATGACGCGTACTTCCAGAACATCGGCGACAACACGCTGCCCGACCAGGTGGCGGCGGTGAAGCAGCTGGTGAAGAAGTACACCTGGCTCGACGGCGACCGCGTCGGCATCTGGGGCCATTCCGGCGGCGGCAACGCCACGGCCACGGCGATGTTCCGCTACGCCGACGTGTTCAAGGTGGGCATCTCGGAATCGGGCAACCACGACAACCGCAACTACGAAGACGACTGGGCCGAGAAGTGGCAGGGTCTGCTCGTGACGGACAAGGACGGCAAGTCGAACTACGACGACCAGGCGAACCAGAAGTGGGCGTCGGGCCTGAAGGGGCACCTCATGCTCGCCCACGGCACGTCCGACGATAACGTGCCGCCGTACGAGACCCTGCTCGTGGTGGACGCGTTGATCAAGGCGAACAAGGACTTCGACCTCGTGATGATCCCGAACGCCCACCACGGCTACGGCGCCGCCACGCAGTACATGACGCGCCGTCGCTGGGATTACTTCGTGCGCTACCTCAAGGGCGAGACGCCGCCGAAGGAATTCGAGCTGACGCCGCTGACCCCGCCGGGCCACTAAGAGCCGACCCAGTGTAGGAGCCGCTATAGCAGCGAGACATCTTGCGACACGCCAGCAAGTGGCCTCTCACCGCTGTAACGGCTCCTACCATCGTTTAAACCGGCACGAAACGCATCGCCGCCGCGTTCATGCAGTAGCGCAACCCCGTCGGATCGGGGCCATCGTCGAAGACGTGGCCGAGGTGCGCGTCGCAGCGCGCGCAGTTCACCGCCGTCCGCTCCTCGATGAGGCTTCGGTCCGTCTTCTGCGCGATGTTGCGCTTCGAGATCGGCTGCCAGAAGCTCGGCCAGCCCGTGCCCGAATCGAACTTGGTCGCCGAGTCGTAGAGCGCTGTATCGCAGCCGATGCAGCGATAGATGCCGTTGTCGTGGCGATCCCAGCCGTCGCCCGTGTAGGCGGGCTCGGTGCCCTCGTGCCGCGTGACGTAATAGGACTTGCTGCTCAGCCGGGCCTTCCACTGATCGTCGGTGAGCACGACGCGCGGTTCCACGCAGCTGCCCAGCGGCTTCTTGTCCTTACCGAAGCAGTCGAGGGTGACGTTGCCGCCCTTCGGCATGGGTGCGTCCGCGGCCATCGCCGGACGGGTGGCGCGGAAGATGAACGGCAGGGACGCGGATGCCGCGACGGTGGCGGCCAGTACGCCGAGGAAACGCCGGCGATCGGGATCGGTGCGCATGTTGCCTCCGGAAGCGGGAAAGGCGTCCACAGGGACGCCCTTCCTCTAAGACCGGGGTTTCGGGGTCGGGATTACGCCCGGCCCGGGCTCAGTCGTTCACCCAGTGGCAGCGGCGTTCCGTGCCGTAGCTGGCGTTCTTGTCCTGGTGGTTCTTCTGGATGCGGTTGCCCGCGTAGCCGCCACCCACGGCGCCCGCCACGGTGGCGAGGGTCTTGCCCTTGCCGCCGCCGACCTGGTTGCCGATCAGGCCGCCCGCGACGGCGCCCACGCCCGTGCCGATCAGGCGATGGTCGTCCTTGGAGTTGATCTGCTTGGTTTCGACGTCCTCGCAGACCTGGTGCTGCGTGCGCCGGGACTGTGCCTGGGCAGGCGGTGTGCTGATGGCGGCCGTGCTGGCGAGTGCGATCGCGGCGACGGCGAGCAGTTGGCTCTTCATGTCGGGTCCTCCTTCTCGTTGGCCTTCAGGGATACCTCCGGCCTCGTGACGGACGGGTCAATCCGGGGCTCCACGGCGGGGCGTGTCGACATCGCGTACGGCCGCGGTTTAATCGGCGTTCCCCGGGCCTCCGCCACCGCTTCGGTGAGTTCGGCGCCCAGCAAGAGGATCAGCGCGGAGTAGTAGACCCAGACGAGCAGCACCACCACGCCCCCCGCGGGCCCATACGGGCCGCCCACATTGCTGCGGTCGAGGTAGACGGCGATCGCGAACTTGCCGACCGCGAAGAGCAGGGCGGTGAGCGTGGCGCCGATCATCGCGTCCCGCCATTCGATGATGGCATCGGGCAAGACCTTGTAGATGGCCCCGAAGATCAGGACGAACACGCACAGGGAGATAGCGATCTCGAGGACCTGCCACCCCGTGGTGCCACCGCGCACGAACACGGCGATCAGCGCGCTGGCGGAGAAGGAAATGACCAGGAGGAAAGCGAGGGAGAGCAGCAGTCCGAGGGCGTGCATGCGGGCCCGTAGCCAGCCGAGGATCGCGCCCTTGGTCGACCCGGGGCGCGGTTGCAGGCTCCAGACCCGGTTCAGCGCGCCCTGTAGCTGGGCGAAGACGGCCGAGGCGCCGATGAGGGTGACGCCGAGGCCGATCACGCCGGCCATGCTGCCTACGCTAGGGCGCTGCCTGGCGTTCTCGATGACCAGGCGCACGGCGTCCGAGGCGCGAGGTCCGACGAGGCCGTTGAGGCTGTCCACCAGCTGGGCCTGCCATTCCGCGCGCAGGGAGGCCACTACCCAGAGCAGGAGCACCAGCAAGGGCGCGAAGGAAAGCGCCGAGTAGAAGGCGAGCGCCGCGGCCCGCGTCATCAGCTCGTCGTCGCTGAAGCCTTTCGCCGTGGTCTTCACCACGCGCCAGGCCATGGCCAACCTTGAATGCACGACGGCGTCTCCAGGATGCGTACCGTGCCAGCTTCGCGGGCACCATGCGAAAGAAACGTCGACTCAGGCCGCGTGCATCCGCGCGATCGCCGCCGGCACGCCCTCCGCGCCGGCCACTTCGACCACGCGGTCGCCCATCGCGAAGTCGCTGACGAGTTCGTGTGCCCAGGTGCTGTGGTAGGGCATGTACACGCCCCATCCGCCCAACTCCACCACGGGTGCGATATCCGACTTCAGCGAATTGCCGACCATGGCGAAGCGGTCCGGAGTGACCTCGAACTCGGCGAACAGCCGCGCGTAAGCGGCCGGATCCTTCTCCGAGACGATCTCGATGCGATGGAAGACGTCGGCGAGCCCACTGCGGGCAACTTTGTATTCCTGGTGGAACAGATCGCCCTTGGTGATCAGCACGACACGGTGGTTCGCCGCCACGGCTGTCACCGCCTCACGGATACCCGGCAGGAGTTCCACGGGGTGCGCGAGGACGTCCTTGCCGAGGCGAACGATGCGATGGATGTCGCGTGCCTCGATCCGGCCGTCTGTCAGTTCGATAGCCGATTCGATCATCGAGAGCGCCATGCCCTTCGCGCCATAGCCGAAGAGGGCGATGTTGCCGCGCTCGGTCGCGAGCAGGGCCTGTCGCAGGCCCTCGGCACCAAGGTCCACGTAACGGGCGAGGATGGCTTCGAACGCCTCCTGGGCCTGGTCGTAGAACTCCTGGCTGCGCCAGAGCGTGTCGTCGCCGTCGAAGCCGACAAGGTCGATCATGAGGGGTGTCCGGTATCCGCAGCGGGATAGGATACCAGTGCCTGGTGGCGGACCTCGGTGGGAGCCGACCCTGTCGGCGATGGTGCTCGCCGCGATCTGGCTATCGCCGCTGGAGCGGCTCCCACACGAAGCCGACGGTCAGAACGCGATGCTGGTCTTCAGGCCAAGCACGAACGCGTCGTCGTTCTGCTTGCTGCCGCCCGGGTCCTTGATGTACTGCAGGTTCGGACGGATCGCGATCGATGGAATGGGCGACCAGCTGTAGAACACCTCGGCCACTTTTTCATAGCCATCGTTCACGATGCCTTCCTGGCCCGGGTGCGTGGCGTTGAACAGTCGCTGGTTCTTCGCCGCATAACCGCTAGCGTGCGTGCCGGCGATCGCCGCGCCCACGAAGTCGTTCGGACGGTCGAAGATGCCCTTGTATTCCATGCCCAGCGCGATCTGGTTGTTCGTCGCCGAGGTCTCGTGATCGGCTGACGTAATGTTCAGGAACACCGTGGCGCCCTTGCCGCCGGCTTCGCCCGTCACCTGCTGCTGAAACGTGATCCACGCGCCCTTGCGCGAACTGCGTTGCAAGGGCTCGCCACCCGCCGTCGCCAGCGGCTGGCGATCCTGGTTGAGGTAGAGATCGTCACCCTTGGACGTGTTGTACCAGACGCCCGCGCGATACGACCCGGGAAGGCCGTTGAGCGTCGGCTTCCAACCAAACTCCAGCGGAATGAGCGCGCCGGTCGTGCCGCTCGGGAAGTCCGGCTCGAGACCGTGATGGCGTGCATAGGAATCGTCGACGTACTTCGGGTTCACCTGGTACGCGGCGATCTGCACGAACGTGTCCTTCGTCGTGTTGAACTTCACCACGGTGGCCCACATGCTGGTGGGCCAGTTGACCCAATAGTCGCCGACGATGTTGCCAGGCTGGGCTCCACAGAAGCTCAGGTTCATGAAGTCGCATGAGAACGTGCCGCTGTCTTCGCCGACGGGAAGGCGGCCGAGCTTCCAGGTGAGCCGGTCGTCGAAGAACTTCTGTTCCAGCGCGAACATCGTCAGGTGCCAGGTCTGCCCGCGACCATAGACTTCCTGGATGAGCTGGTTGTTGCCGATGTGCGCATCGGCGCCGATGTCGCGGCCGTTTCTATCGGTGACGATGAGTTTGAAGGTGGCTCCCCGCCATCCCCATAACTTGTCGAGATCGAAGGCGGTTCCGAGCTTCCATTGATCGGTGTAGCGCGTGATGCGGCGATCGCCGCCCGAATAATTATGTGCCGCTTCGAAGCCGTAGCCGAAGTCGAAGGTGATGCCCTCGTCGGCGAGCCGCGTGCGTGTGCCGTTCCAGTCGCCGAACAGGTATTTGCTGCCTGCGGCGTCGTCCGCGTGTGCCACGCTTGCACCGAGGGCAAGGAATGCGAAGACGGCTCCTGCTAGCGGGCGCTTGTTGACTTGTTTGCGCATGAATCTTCTCCCTGAAGACGGTGTTTATGTTTTTTAGTAATGCGTTTTTGATTCCATCAGTTGCGACGCAGCAAGTTTTCGGTGCGCACAACCGCAGCATCATAGTGACTATTTGTTGGACTAATACAGGCGAAATGCGGCCGCATCGACTTTGCTTTTCGTCGATGTTCAGGCGGCGCGGCGTATGCGATTCGGCGTCTCATGAGAAAGCTCGCACTTCACGTGCGAACGTGTTCAACGCGCGTGAAAAGCAGGACAACTTTGCCGAACTTGCGTCGGCGTTGATTGAAAGCGCTTGTCGCGACTATCGTCGCTGCACATCGCTCCAGGACTAGCCCATCAGTCGTCGCGTGGGATACCTGCTCCCAGAGCGCCCGTCACACGGGCATAATGCGCATCCGGCCCTTACGAGTTTTCGCATGCCATACGATCGCAGTTGGATGGGCTACGGCATCGTGGGCGCCCTGGAGACGGGGGCCATCGCGCTGGTCGTGGGTATCCTCGCTTACGCGCTGCTGCGCGCCTTCGGCAAGGGCAATGGCTGGAGCCACGGCAAGGAGCTCGCGCTGGCTTATGTTTTCGCCGTGGTGCTCTCGGCCGGCCAGGACCTGTGGGACCTCTTCTACTTCAACATGGCGCCCTTGCAGTCGCTGACCCTGCTGAAGCTGAAACTCGCGGCCGTGCACGACCCGGACGCGATCGGCCTCCGGGTGTTCTTCGAGTTCGTGGGCGCGCTGGCCGGCGTGTGCATCGGCTGGGCGATGTTTTCGGGCGGCTTGAAGAAGCTCTTCGCCGGCTTGCGCAATCCGTAGCACCGCCAGCGGTTTCCAAGTACCTCTTAAGGGGTAGGAGCGCGCGCTACCCCCGGGATAGGAGGGCTGCGCTCAGCGCTTGTGGCTGAACATCCAGGCCCACAGGTCAGGCGTTGCATACGCCTTTTCCCAGGATCCGTGGCCGACGCCCGGAAACTCGGTGTACTTCACCTCCTTTCCCCGCTTGACCAGTTCGGCGTTCATCCGGCGCGATTGCTCGGTCGGAACGACGTTGTCGTCGCCGCCGTGGAAGATCCAGACCGGCAGGGCCACCTTGTCCGCCACCCGGGCAAACGGGTCATCGCCCTTGGGCACGCCATGGACATACAGCCTGTTGCGATCGTCGTCGTCGGACACCACGCCTCCGCAGATAATCGCCGCTGCAGCGAACGTCTTGGGGTGGTCCACCGCCAGCTGCCAGGAGCCGTAGCCGCCCATCGACAGGCCGGTGAGGTAGAGGTGGCGGCGGTCGCCATGGAATTCCTTCACGCTCTTTTCGAGCGCGGCCATGGCCATGGCCGCATCGGCGGGATCCGTCCACTCCGTGTCGTCGGGAGCCTGGGGAATCACCACGACGGCAGGGAAATCCATGTGCTGCTTCAGCCAGGGCGGCAGGCCCTGCGTCATCTGCTTTTGGTTGTCGCTACCGCGTTCGCCGCTGCCGTGCAGGAACAACACCACGGCGGGATGTTCGACCGTCTTCGCCGGCACGAACACCTGGTAACGATACGTCTTGCCCTGGACGTCGACACTGCGCTCGACGAAGCGCGCGGGATCGGCGGACGCAGCGCCGGCAACGACGATGGTGAGCATGGCAAGGGCACGGAGCATCGCGGGTTTCCTCACAGGATGGGATCGAAAAGCCGGGCGACGTGCAACGCCACGCGACGGAAGTAGGGCAGGCGGCGATAGTCGTTCGGGTTCACTTCGTCACCGTTGGCGAAGTCTGTTTCCAGCATGGCTTCCACGGATGCGGCGAAGCCTTCATCGACGTTCAGCGCGGCAATCTCGAAGTTGAGTCGGAAGCTGCGGTTGTCGAGATTCATGCTGCCGACGACCGCGGTGTCGTCATCGATCAGCATGACCTTCTGGTGCAGGAATCCATGCCGGTAGCGGAAGATCCGGATGCCGGCGAGCGTGGCTTCGTGCGCGTAGAGCGTGGACGCCATGAAGACGGTGCGATGGTCCGGACGACACGGGATGAGGATGCGCACGTCGACGCCCCGGAACACCGCGAGCCGTAACGCGCCGAAGACGGCCTGGTCGGGAACGAAGTAGGGCGTGGTGATCCATACGCGTTTCGTCGCCGCCTGGATCGCCTGGGTAAAGAAAAGCGAGCAGCTTTCCTGGCGATCCGCCGGCCCGGTGGCGACGATCATCGTGGCCGCGCGGCCGCATCGTTCGGGCGGTGGCGACGACGGCGGGCGGTCGCCGGTGACCCAATACCAGTCTTCCGCGAACACGCGTTGCAAGTCCGCGACAGCGGGCCCTTCGATCTGCATGTGCGTATCGCGCCAAGGCGCCAGCGGGGGCATCTTGCCGAGGTATTCGTCGCCTGCGTTCAATCCGCCGACGAATCCGCGCACCCCGTCCACCACGAGCACCTTGCGATGGTTGCGAAAGTTCAGCTGGAAGCGATTGCGCCAGCGTCGCGTGGCGAAGCGCCGGACCTGCACGCCGCCCGCGCGGAGGCGAGTCACGTAGCCGTCGTCGAGCGCATGGCTACCGATGCTGTCGTAGAGGAGGCAGACGGCCACGCCAACCGCGGCGCGCTCCAGCAGTGCATCGCGTAGCCGCCGTCCCAGTTCGTCGTCGTGGATGATGAAGAACTGGACGAGCACGTAGCGCTCGGCGCGCGCGATGGCGCCGAACATCGCCGCGAACGCGGCTTCCCCATCCACGTGGAGGAGCAGGGCGTTGCCGCCATGCATGGCCGTCTGCAACATCCTCCCGATCGCGTCGTAGCGCCGGTCCTGCACGGGCGTGGAATGCGCCAGCAGGCCAAGCCGTCCGTGATGGAGCGCCTCCTCGTGCAGGATGAAAAAGCGGGCCTGTCTTTGCCGGTGGAGGTCGACGTAGCCGCCGAAGTGGCTGGCGCCAAGGAACAGGTAGGGCACCAGGGTCACGTAGGGGAGCAGGACGAGTCCCAGTACCCAGGCGAAGGCACCTTGCGCCGTGCGCGTGTGCATCACCGCATGCATGGCCGCGAACACGCCGGCCACATGGAGGCAGAGCGCCGCGATGGCGACCAGGCTGGCGATCATGCGCGCCCGGCCTCCACGCGGGTTACCTTGCGGCGACCCGCCGGCTTTCTTCCGCCAGTAGCATGTCCGCCACGCCCTGGGCCTGCTTGCGGATCTCCGGAATCGCCGTGGACTCCCACAGCGCGCCGCGCAACAGGCTGCCGATGGCGAACAGGTTCGGCCGCGGCTTGCCGTTCGCATCGAGCAGGTGGCCGTCCGGCACGGCGGCGAAGCCCATGCCGAGCGCGTCCGGCTTGGCGATGCCGTCGATGACCAACTGGCGCACGAGCCGGTGCTCGGTGCGTTGCGTGTCGGTGTTCAGACCTACCGTCTGGATCACGAGGTCATAGGCGTCGGTGGATTCGCCGCCGCCCGGCAGCGAGTGCACGACGTCCAGCGAGCCTTCGAGCGACAGCCGGACGGAGCGCATGCGTCCGCGTGAACGCGCGAAACGTCCTTCCGCCTCCAGTCGCGCGATCTGTGCAGCCACCTGTGGAGGCATGCGGTGCCGGGCGCGCTCCCACGCCCAGCGAGCGTGGCGCAGGAAGCGCGCACGTTCGCGCGCCGGGAGGTCGCGCCACAAGGACTGCGTATGCGGACGCATGCCGTCGACCACCGTGCGCCAGTCCTCGGCCGTGGCCGTGGCGTCGCGCAGCCGGCGCATCCAGGCACGCAGATTCGGGTCGTCGCGCATCGATTCGATCAGTTCGCCGCCGTCGTCGTGCGGCGCCGATGCGGCGGCGAGGTGCGGCTCGGGCAACTTGCCGTGCCGGGACAAGGCGTCGAAGCGCGCATTCGGCCAGCGCGCGGACAGCTCCAGCAGGACATCGACCGCGGTGAGCCCCAGGCCGATCACCAGCACGCGCAAGGGACGCTCGTGCGGTTCCGCGGAGACGAGGAATGGCCAGGGGTCGGTCACGTATCGCCCGCTGGCGATGGCGGCATCCTCCACGCCCGGCAGGGGCCGCGGCGGCAGCGAACCGATGGCCAGTACCGCGGCGTCCGCGCGCGAGGACTCGTCGCCGAAGCCGATGACGAGGCCATCCTCGGACGGCATGATCGACTCGGCGGCGAACGGAACGACATTCACGTCGTGTCCGAACGAGCCGGCATTCTTCACCGCCTGTTCCACCCGGGACTGGAGGAAATCGCCGTACATGCGGCGCGGGAGGAAGTCGGAACCCTTGACGGAGGGGTCGAGCGATTGGGCGTACTCGAGGAATCCGCCGGGCTTGCTGACGAACATACCCATCGAGGCGGCACGCACGTTGAGCAGGTGCCGCTGCGAAGGCGTTCCGTACGCGACGCCGCGACCCGCGCCGGGACCGCCGGTATACCAGTCGAGGTGTAGCGGATGCCGCGTGCGCCGTTCCAGCAACTCGCTTGCCAGCGTCGCCGCTGCCGCGCCACCGCCGATGATGGCGACTTTATGAAACATGCTTTGGTCCTTCGCCCGATGGGTGGGGTGGAGGGCCGTGAGACCGTCAGGCCGTCAGGCGTCCCGCGATGATCGATTGCCTCGGTCGTGCGATCCAGTGTCCCGAAGGACCGGGCTGCTCATACGCGAGGTACTGTGCCAGATCGCCACCGTACACGTGAAGCGTGAGCGCCGTGTCATGCCGCGACAAATTGCGGCAGCGGTGGGCATGGTTGTCGGTGGCTTCGAACCAGGTGGCGTCGCCCGGCCCCAGCCACGTCCGGCCGATGCTGCGGAGCGAACGGTCGGTGTCGTCCTTGTCGAACGACTCCACTTCCAGCGCGCCGGTCATCGTGGCTTCGAGGCCCCAGAGCCCGCCGTGGTCGTGGACCGGGGTGGCGTAGCCGGGGGGCCAGGCCAGGACCAGGACGCTGACAGGCGGACGCGAACGCTCGGCCAGGATCCAACGCTCGAACCCGCGCCGGCGCTCGCGCAAGGGCCCCAGCGTCTGCGCCAGTTCCGCGCTGCGGCCATGCAGGACGCTCCCGATCTCCCGCCCCATGGAGGCGAGGTCCGGATGCGCCACGTCCGACAGGTCGAACGCTATGTCTCGCAAGGTCCTGATGATGGAAGAACGCTTACCCATGGGAGGGCTGCTACCTGAATCGACTGGCGGGGAGTGGACCACGCGGGTCGTTAAACGGTCGTAACCCCTGTCTTTCGGGAAGGCCTTAAACCCTTTCACGCGTAAGGGCATCGAACACGTGACCGCCACCCCCGGGGCGGTCGTCCCGACCACGGAGAATCCCGCCATGTTCTTCCTCACCTCGCTCGTCGTCCTTGCCGTCGGTTGCTGGCTCGCCTTCGCCGTCGTCGGCGTCGTGCTGAAGCTGGTTTTCGGCATCATCGGCGGTGTGTTCAGCCTCATCGGCGGCCTCCTGGCTGCCGCGATCGGCGCCGTGGCGATGCTGGCAGTGGCCCCCATCGTGGCGCTGGCCTTGCTGCCCGTCCTCGTCCCGGTGGGCCTCCTTGCCCTGATCGTGTGGGCCATCGCACGGGCCACACGCAAGCCGGACGTCGTGGTGATGCCGCGCTGAGGCTTAGGTTTTCCTCAGGTCGAAGCTGACCGGGATGCGCGCCCAGGCGCGCACGGGTCGTCCACCCGCCGTTGCCGGCTGGAAGCGCCATTTCGCGAGGACCTGGTCACGTGCGGCCTTGTCCAGCAGGGCATGGCCGCTGCTGTTCTCCACCACCACATCCAGCGGTCTACCTGCTTCGTCGACCAGCACGCGTAGTGTCACCGTCCCTTCCATGTGGGCGGCAATCGCCGCGCGCGGATAGGCAGGGGCTGGCGCGGACACATAAGCCAGGTGCGCCTCAACCGGCGCCGCGGGCGTGGCCGGCGGTGCGACATCCATGGGTTGCGGTGGGGCAATCGGCGCGGTGCCCTCGTCGGTCGGCACCGAGGGTGCGACGGGCGGCGGAACGTCGACGGGTTTCGCACGCTGGACGGGAAGCGTCTTCGGTTTCACCGGCAGCGGCTTGAGGTCGATGGGCGGTGGCGCGACGATCCTCGGTTCCGCCGGATGATCGATCAGCCGCAAGGCCGGAGGCTCGGGCGGCGAGAACGCGAGGGTGGCGACCACCGGTCGCATGACGGCGACGAGGGCGGCGGTGTTGAGGGCGATCGCCGCGCTCATGGCGACGATACGGACGGTATCCGGATGGACTCCGGTAGCGGATTGCGGACGAGCGAACGACATGAGCCACCTCCTGCAACGTGGGGAAGGTGATGCGCGGTCGGGAACACGGCCGGTGGGGGCCGGCGGGGATCGTGTTCGGGTCCGATCTCAGATTAGGGCGGGTTGGCTCGTGTACGCAACCACGTTCAATGCGCGACGAGCATCGGCACGTCGGACTGCATGAAGAGGAAGCGCGTGGTGCCGCCGAGCACCATCTCGGAGAGGCGCGAGCGACCCCATGCGCCCATGACGATCAGGTCGGCATGCTCGGTATGCGCGATGTCGAGCAGGGCGGGTCCGGGCGAGGCGAAGGCCTTTTCGTCAAGGCGGCGTACATCCGCCTTGACGCCGTGCGAATCCAGCCAGCCGCAGATATCGGTGTCGGGGAGGGCGCAGGTGCCGACGTCCTCGTCGCGGCTGCCGTCGATGACGGTCACCCGGCTCGCCTTGCGCAAGAGGGGCAGCGACGAGCGTACGGCGAGGGCGGATTCGCGACTGCCGCTCCACGCCACCAGCACATGCTCGCCCAGTGTTTCCACGGGCGCCGCTTCGGGCACGACGAGCACCCCTCGGCTGGAAGCGAAGACCGTTCGCGACACCACGCCGAAACCCACCGGTGCATCGCCGCGCATGGTCGACGAACGCTCCATCACGATGAGGTCGTAACCGGCCGACGCATGCGCCAGCAGCGAGACGGTGTCGCCGTTCCCGACGCGCCACTTGCCTTCGAGGCTGCGCGAGGCGAGCAGGGCGGCCCAGTCGCCGGCTACCGCCCTGGCGTCGCTGGCCCGCTGGCGTACCGCGTCCAGTTGCATCGGCACCGCCTCGGGCACCGTATAGGCGGCGGCGGGAAGGTCCACCACGTGCAGGGCATCGAGGCGCGCGCCCAGGCGAGCGGCCATGGCCAGCGCGGCGCGCAGGCCCGCGCCTTGGGGCGGGAGTCGGGCGATGTGCACGAGCAGTTCGAGAAGCATGGCCCATGGAACAACGGCGGGGACGGCGCAGTCAATGGGCGGACGTTCCGTCGATGTGCACCGCGGCGGCCTACCTTCGGCTACGCTCGACAACCGGTCCTTTCCACGGAGCAGCCATGGCCTTCGACAGCACCCAGCCTCGGTACCCCCTGGCCGAGGAAGTCGCCAGCAGCGTGATCCACGGCATCGGCCTCGTCCTGAGCATCGCCGGCCTCGCGGTATTGGTGGCGTTTTCAGCCATGTACGGCGGCGCGCGCGCGGTGGTCGCCAGTTCCGTGTTCGGCACGACGTTGATCCTGCTGTACACGGCGTCGACGCTTTACCACTCCGTGCCGGGCGAGATGCCCAAGCGCATCCTGCGCACACTCGACCATATCGCCATCTTCCTGCTCATCGCCGGCACCTATACGCCGTTCACGCTGCTGGCGTTGCCAGGCGCGTGGGGTTGGGGCCTCTTCGCCACGATATGGACGCTGGCGCTCCTCGGGAGCGCCGCGGAGCTGGGCCTGCTCAAGCGCTACCGCAGGGCGGCCGTCGCGATGTACGTGGCGATGGGGTGGGTGGCGGTGATCGCCATCGAGCCGCTGCGCGACAACGTGCCGACGGGTGGCCTGCTGCTCCTGTTCGGCGGCGGCGTGGCCTATACCGCCGGCGTCCCGTTCTACATGGCGCGCAAGCTCCCGTACCACCACGCGATCTGGCACTTCTTCGTGCTGGCCGGCAGCGTGCTGCACTACCTGGCGGTGCTGCTTTACGTCATCCCGGGCGCGGCGGGACGCTAATCGTTTTGCTTGGTGGGAGCCGACCCTGTCGGCTCCCACCGAACGGTCTTACTTCTTTTCCTGCTTCTTTTCCTGCGCCGGAATGAACCGCGTGCGCACGGCTTCCGCCAGCAGGTCGGGTGGCAACAAGCCCTGCGCGATCAGGAAATCGTTGAAGGCCTTGCGGTCGAACCTATCGCCGAGCCGCGTCTGTGTTTCCGCCCGCAATTGCAGGATGCGCGTGTATCCGTAGAAGTACGCGGTGGCCTGGCCGGGAGAGTTCAGCGTGTACCGGTCGAGTTCCTGGCGCGCCATCGGCTCCGAAAGGCCCACGTCGTGCACGAGGATCTCGTGGGCGCGTTCGCGCGTCACCATGCCGAGGTTGAGCATCGGGTCGAGGAAGGCGCGCGCGGCGCGCAGCAGGCGGAACTGCAGGGCGATGAACTGCCCGGCCGGCGGCTCGTACGGCAGCATCTCCGCTTCGGCGTAGAGGGCCCAACCTTCCACGTTCACGCTGTTGAAGGCGAACAGGCTACGGGTAAGCGACACACCTTGTTCAACCATCGCCGCGAACTGCAACTCGTGGCCGGGGCGACCTTCGTGGGCGGTGAGCGTCCATGCGGCGGCCTCGAAAGTGAAGTCGTCGTACATCTGCGTCTTGTCGCCGTCCGCCGGCGGGTTGCCCGTCGTCAGGACAAAGGTACCGCGCTGGCCCGTGTTGCCGACGAACGGCGGCGGATCCATGTGCGGGGCCGGCGTGCGTGCGTTCTCGGCCTCCGATGCGAGCCGCATCGCCATCTGCCGCTTCGGCAATTCAACGATGCGCTGCTTGCGAATCGTGTCCTCGATCTTGCCGATGACGGCGTGATAGGCGGGCTCGACCTTGTCCTTCGCCAACTGTTTCTTCTTCAGCGCCTTGAGCACGTCGCGATAGTCGCCATCGGGCAGGCCTTCGGCCTTGGCCACGACGGGCGCGAGCATCTGCATCGCATAGGTGGTTTCCATGAACTCCAACTGCGCGCGGTCGATCAGTTCGCGCGGGGAGATGTCGAGCCCGACCTGCTCGAGGTTATAGGCGTACAGCGGCTCGGGCAGGCGGAAATCCGTGCGCGCACGAGGTAGCACGGTCTTCTTCACCCAGGCGTTGTAATCCTTGAGTTGCTGGTCCAGCTTTGCCATCGCTTCGTCGCTACCCGCCACCTTCTTCTCGGCGAACAGTTTGCGGATGCCCTCGACGTAGCGCTGCGTATTGCCGAGCTTCTGCTCCACGTCGGCCTTCACCGGCCCGAGCAACGCCTTGTCGCCGAGCTTCTCGGTGGTGCGGGCACGTGCCTGGTCCACCAGTGGCGTGCAGCCGGGCGTCATGCCCACGTAGCACTTCAGGCGGCCGAGCGCCGCCTTGTTCTGCTCCGGCTTGCTTTCCGCATTGAGCAGGGAGAACTCGCCGCTGAAGACGATCTGTCCCGCGTCGAACCACGGCAGGAGGTATTTGTCGTTGAGGTCGATGCCCTTGATGCTGCCATCGATCTGCTTGAGCAGGATCTGAAGATCCTGTTTCACGTTCGGGTCTTTCTCTTCGGCGAGGCGCTTGTTTACGGTGTCGCGAACCTTGACGAGGGCGTCGCGCTGGCGCTTGTCCACGTCGGGTCCGAGGTCGATCGTCTTCTCGTCGAAGCCCTTCAATCCGATATCCGTGGCGGATTCAGGGCTGAAGCGGGCGGTGACGTCGAGCAGCGGCTGCGCGTCGGCGTTGCTGCGGGCGATCCAGGCCGGCTGCGTGGCGGGCTCGGCGTGCAGGCAACCGACCGCCAGGGTGACGGCGGCGGCGAGCGTGAGTCGTCGGAACATGCGTATCTCCCCGTTGAAGTCAGCCGAGACTAGCCGCTGCGGTGGAGGCACGCCAATGTGCCGAATGGCGGTCAGCTGAAAAGCAAGGCGAGCCCGGCCATGCCGATCATGAGGAAGGAGATCACCACCTTGGCCAGCATGCCCACGAGCATGCCGACCCATGTGCCTACGCCCACGTGCGCGGAACGCAGCACGCTGGTGCCCGACCACAGTTCGCCCACCATCGCGCCGGCGAAGGGGCCGATGATGAGGCCGGGGATGCCGAAGAACATGCCCACGACGGTACCGACGCCCGCGCCCCACAAGGCGCGCGGACTGGCTCCAATCCGCTTCGCGCCGAGCGACGCAGAGACGAAATCCAGGGCGATGCCCACGGCACCGACGATGCCGATCGCGACCAGCCAGCCCCAACCGAGGTGACGGTACTGGTCCACCGCGGCGGCCAGCCAGATACCGCCGAAGATCATCGGGATGCCGGGGAGCACGGGCAGGATCGCGCCGGCCACGCCACCGACGATGAGTGCCGCGGCCAGCAGGTAGAGCACCAGGTCCATTAGCGGAACGCCTCGCGGTATTCCGGCTTCAGGTAGCTGGCGAAGGCATCGCTGGGAACGTCGACCGCCTGCGGACCGGCGACATAGGAGGCCACCTGGTAGGGCGGGAAGATGAGGGTCAGGCCGTGCACTTTGTCGTCAGGACCGGTCAGCAGTGTAAAGACGCGGAAGCGGTCCTTCCCGGGTGCCGTGCCCTCGTCGATCTGCTCGCTGTTCGATACCAGGGGCTCGTCCTGGTCGTCCAGCGCGGTGAGCAGTTGCCGACGCGCTTCGGTGGCAAAGGCGTTTTCGGCGGCCTGGGGGTCCGCAAACAAGTCGTCGATGCCAACAACCCGCTTTTCCTGCAGGTCGAAGGTGAAACTGTCGACGATCGGTGCCGGATGGGCGCCGCCCGTGAAGGCGGAACCGTCGACCTGCACGTTGATGAAGCGGTCCGTGCGCGAGGCGACGGCGATGTCCAGGTTGAGGTCCCACGGGATTTCACGCGCTCGGGCACGGGCGCCGGGCGTGTCGAGGCTGGCCAGGAAATCGCGCTTCTGCCCTTCCACGTAGCGGTCGATGGTGTCGCGCAGTCCCTGTGCCGCGGGCGGCAGGTCCGGGAGCTTCAATTCCATGGTGTAGAGGCCTTCCTTTGCGGATTCGGTATCCTTGCCGACACCGGCCCGCGCGGGCGGCGGCGACTCGCCGCCGCTCGCGTTGTCGGCGTCGCGGCAGGCGGTCAGGCCGGCCACGGCAAAGGCCAGCGACAGGATGTGTCGCAGCAGCATCGTGCGTTCTCTCCCTGCGAAGTTCGCATCTTAGCCTAGGGACGGCGTGTCAATGTAGAGAAGGAAGAGCGTGCAAAACGCGATGACGGAATCCATCACCCTGCTCAAGGCCGACGAACTCGGACGCATCGAGCACGTGCAACGCGGCGAAGTCTCGTTGATCCGGCGCGATATCGGCGCGGCTCGCTGGTGGGCTCGTTGGTTCGCCCGGCGTGCCGCCGCGCGAGAAGCGCGGGCGCTTTCACGACTGGCGGGCGTGGATGGCGTACCGCGACTCCTCGCATGGAACGGGCGCGTGCTCGAGCGGAGCTACATGGCTGGCCAGCCGATGCAGGTCGGCAAACCCCTGGATGCCGCGTACTATCGCGCCGCGCTACGCCTGCTGGCCGTGCTGCACCGCCACGGCATCGTGCACAACGATCTCGCCAAGGAGCCGAACTGGCTGGTCCGCGAGGACGGCACGCCGGGTCTGGTCGATTTCCAGATTGCCTGGACCCGAGGAAAGCGCGGCCCGCTGTTCCGCTTGCTGGCGCGCGAGGACCTGCGCCACCTGCTGAAGCACAAACGCACGTATGCGCCCGACCGCCTCAGTACGAGGCAGCGCGCGATGCTGGCGCGGCCCGCGGCCCATTCCCGGCTCTGGCGCGCGACCGGCAAACGGCTCTACAAACTCATCGCCCGCCGCATCTTCGGCTACTGGGACAACGAAGGCCAAGGCCGTATCCGCCGCTGATCTCGTGTCGGATGCTCCCGGATGGTGGTTATTTTTCGACGAAGGCGCGTTCGATGACGTAGTCGCCCGGTTCGCGGGTACGTGGCGACGCTTGGAAGCCTTCCCCATCGAGCAGCACGCAGATGTCGTCGAGCATCGACGGGCTGCCGCACAGCATCACGCGGTCCTCCGCCGGGTTCAGCTGGGGAAGGCCCGTGGCGCGCGCCAATTCACCGTCCGCGATGGCGTCGGTGATGCGTCCCCGGTTGCGGAACGGCTCCCGCGTAACGGTGGGGTAGTAGACCAGCTTCTCGCGGACCAGGTCGCCCAGGTATTCGTGGTTCGGCAGCTCGTTCTCGATGTAATCCGAGTAGGCGAGGTCGTTCACGTGGCGGACGCCGTGCGCCAGGATCACCTTGTCGAAGCGTTCGTACGTGTCCGGATCGCGGATGATCGACAAGAAAGGCGCCAGGCCCGTGCCGGTGCCCAGCAGGTACAGACGCTTGCCGGGCTTAAGGTCGTTGAGGACCAGGGTGCCGGTAGGCTTGCGGCTCACGATGATCGGATCGCCGGGCTTCAGGTGCTGCAGCCGCGACGTGAGCGGGCCGTCCTGCACCTTGATGCTGAAGAATTCCAGGTACTCCTCGTAATGCGCGCTGGCGATCGAATAGGCTCGCATCAGCGGCCTGCCGTCGACCTCCAGGCCGATCATCACGAAATGCCCGCTCTCGAACCGGAAGCCCGGATCGCGCGTGGTGCGGAAGCTGAACAGGCTGTCGTTCCAGTGGTGCACGTCGATGACGTGCTCGGTCGCCAGTGCCACCATGGTTTGCTTGAACCTCGAAGACGGTACGCGCCGCACCGGTGGGTGCGCGCTCATGGGGTGCAAGTTTAAGACATCTCGCCTGGGGACGCCCGGAGACCCTGGCTGCCGTAAGATGCGGGGCCGTCCGCAGGAAGGAGAGTGCCAGTGAGCAAGCCGGACTACGCCGTGGGCCAGACCTGGACCTATCGCACCCGCCCCGGTGAGGAGGCTTCACGCGTGGCCATCCGCCGGATCGACAACGAACCCGAAGATGGCGAGGTCTTCCACGTCTCGATCCTGGACGTGAAGCTGCGTAACCACCGGCTACCCGGCGGCCTGCAACCCGCCATGCACCATGCCGCCGTCTCCCGAGGAAGCCTCGACGACAGCCTGCTTCAGCTCGATGGCAAGGCCGACAACGACGAGAGCTGGCGCGACGGCTATGGCGTCTGGCGCCAGGCCTACGACAACGGCGATGCAGGAATCTTCGACCTCCCGCTGGCCGAAGTGCTCGGCTACATCGAGTTGATCGTGGCGGCCTCGGGCGAGGCGCGCACATAAAAAAAGGGCGCCCGGTCTACGGAAACCGGCAGGGGAGGAGCCGGTTTCCGTAGAGGGGCGCAAGTGTCACACAGGGATATCGTTGGTCTCAGGCGACCTTAGAAGTCGTAGCTGACCGCCAAACGGGCGTAGCGCGGCTCCTGGGTGTACAGCGGGACGCGGTAGATCGGATGCGGGGAACCGCGGTTCTCGTACTGCGTCGGATAGCGGAACGTCGGACGCTGCTGGTTGAGCACGTTGAAGACGTTTGCCGAGAACGCCAGCCTCGATGCCGCCCATTCCGGCCGATAGGTCACGCCAAGGTCCAGCTGGAACGTCCACGGCAGGCGGCCCTTGTCGCCGGGAGGCGAGGGCTGGCCGTCGCACCAGTGGTACGAGCTGCCGTAGTGCGCCGGATCTTCCTGGTCCGGACCCCAATAGCCAAGGCAGACTTCCGGCGCGCCGGAGATTGCCTGGAGGTTGCCGGAGAGCTGCCACTCAGGCGCGAACTGCCAGTAGCCGTAGGCCTTGAACACATGCGTGTGATCGTTGCCGAGCGGACCGTTGGCATAGTCCATGACGTAGTGGTTGTCCCAGTCCACGCTGCCCGCCGCACCCGACTGGCGCGTATCGGTGCGCGCCTGGCCTTCCGTGTTGCCGTAAGAGTGCGACCAGACATAGTCGAACTTGCCATACCAGGTACCGTCGAACTGGTGCTCGGCGTAGAACTCGGCGCTGAGGTAACGGCGCTTCGTCTTCGGCATGCCCATTTCTTCGCGGCTGAGGGGCACGACGAACGGATTGCCGGCAGGGTCGATCAGGGTGAACTTGTTCGAATGCCCGCCGTTGACGAGATAGCAGCTGTTCGTCGAGCCCACCGTGTAGCCGAGCGCCTCGGCCTTATCGGTGACGACGCCGAGATCGCAGAAATCGTCGATGACCGCATTGAGCTTGCGCTGAGTCAACTTGACGCCGTAGTTCCAGTTCTCGTTGAAGGTCTTGTCGAAGCCCAGGATGAATTCGTCCTGGTTCTCGGACTTGAGGTCCTTCGCCGCCACGGTGCGCGGGTCAGGCGGGATGCCGTAGGAGTTGTTGCCGGACACCACGCCGCTGAACTGGGTGAGGCCGGTCGGCGTGCCGTCGACCGGATTGATGCCCGAGTACGTAAAGTACTGCTGCGTGGCGGTGTAGCCGGCAGCGGCACCCGTGGCCGGATTGAGCGGCAGGCCGAGGTAGTAACGACCGGCGTTGGCATAGACCTTGAAGGTGCCGTCACCGTTGACGTCCCACGAGGCGCCCAAGCGCGGGGCCCACTGCGGACGCGTCTGCTCGATGAACGGCTTGCCGAACTGGTTGTAGTCGGTGAACTGGTCGTTGCGCAGACCGATCGAAAGCAGCAAGCGGTCGTTGATCTGCCACTTGTCTTCGATGTACTGGGCCTTCTGGTCGGAGCGCACGTCGACGAGATTGTTGACGACGTTCCTGCTGACGAAGTAGCCCTGCTCGCCGTTCGGGAAGAGACCCGGCGCCGGCACGAAGTTGCGTCCCGGCGTGTTGTCGATGGCTTCGAGCGGGTCGTCGGAATGGCCGTAGCTCCAGACGTAGCCGGGGCCCGGACTCTGCGTACCGAAGTCCTCGACACGCGAACGGACATTGTCGATACCGACCGAGATGGTGTGGTCACCCAGCACGTACGCGACGTCGAAACGGAAGTTGGTCGACTTGTTGCCGCGACCCGGCGAGCTAATGTCGGCTACCTGATTGTTCTGGATCGGGCGGCCGCCGTTCAGCGCCGGGTTCTGGCGCACCGGATTGTCGACGCGGATGAGGTTCGGGTCGTACTCGGCTGCCTGGTCGTAGTTCTTGCTCGACATCTTGCCGTACATGGCGCTCACGGTCAGGTTGTCCGTGATATAGCCCGTGTACTTCGCCACCCAGAGGTCGCCGCCGGTCTTGGTGTCGTTGACGTCGCCGATGCGTGCGGTGCGCGAGAGATTCGCGTAGTCATAGCTGTAGCGGGTACCCGAGCCTTCACGCTTATCGCCGGCGCTGGTCAGCTCGAGGATATTGCTGTCGTTGATGTTCCAGTCGAGCTTGCCGTACCAGCGCGGGTTGCGATAGTCGTTCGTCGATGCGGGCGTGCCGCTGCCGACTGAATTGACGTTACGCTGGCCCTGCTTTTCGAACTCACCGCCCAGGAAGAAGAACAGGTTGTCCTTGATGAGCGGGCCGCTGGCGTACGCGCTGACCGTGGTCGTCCACTCGTCGTTCTGGCTCTTCGGCTGGTACAGGTCGCCGGCCGGTGCCGATTCCGGCGTGTTCGCGTAGTGCAGGTTCGGACCGGAGGCGCGGGCAAAAGCCGGCTCCCAAAGGACCTGCGCACCGAAGTGCCACTGGTTGCTGCCGCGCTTGCCGACCTGGCTGATCACGCCGCCGTCGGAACGGCCGTACTGCGCGCTGTAACCGCCGGTGTAGACCTCCTGCTGGTCGATCGCACCGTAGGGAAGCTGCAGGCCGCCGAGGGCGTTCAGCGGATCCGTGGTGTTGAAGCCGTTGACGTAATAGGCGTTCTCGTTCGCCGCGGCACCACCGAAGCTGGCGACCGAGCGGCCGGTGTCGCTGGTGAAGCCGCCGCCGTTGTTCACCACGCCCGGCGCGAGGCGGGCAATGTCTTCGGCAGAGCGGCCGAGAGGAATGCGCGAGAGCTGTTCCGACGTGATGACGGTGCGCGAGTCGACCGCGGTGACGTCGATGCTCGGCAGCGCGGTACCCGTCACAGTCACGCCTTCCAGGCTCTCGGCGTTGCCCGCCGTGGCCGGCGCGGCGTTGAAGGAGACATCCGTGCTCGCACCGACGCGCAGGGCGACGCCCTTGCGCGAATCGACGGCGGCACCGTCACGCATCAGGGTCACCGAGTAGGTGCCAAGGGGCAGCTGCGACACGGCGTAGTGGCCGCGCGCGTCGACCTGCACCTCGCGGCGGAAGCCGTTGCCGCTCTCGACCACGATGGTTTCGTTACCTGCCACCGGAACGGAACCATTGATGGCGCCGGTGGTGGACTGTGCGTAAACGCTCGAAACGCCGCTCAGGCAGGTACAGACCGCCAGTGCGAGTGCGCTCCTGCGAGAGAGAAACTGCTTCTTCATGCTATCCCCGAAAAGTGATGCCTGGAAATGACGATCACGCGGGAACGCAGCGCGGGCACCCCTGCCCGGCGCAACGCAACGGAGCCCTCGAAGACCCCTCCCCGCGCTCCGTCGCCTAACAATCCATTTGCCTCGATCCAAATGGAGTTAAGAGAAGGTTTACAGCAGGTCGTCTGGCTTGTCCAGCCGCCGGAACAGCGCGGAGTGCTCGAAGGAACTTGGAGATTTGAGGTGCTGCAACGCAGCGCAGAATGGTCTAAGTACTTGTGTGTGCGATGCTTACGCTCGACGTTCGGCTTGCCGAAAATGCGCATGATCAAGCTTTCGCCAGATCGCAAAAAATTATTGCCCGGTAGCTCGGAAAGGCGGTGGGAAGCGTCAAGACGGCGTGTATTTGGATCGAGGCAAATCTCGTGCCAATCTCGGCCCTTTCCATCACCGCGTCTCTACCTGCGCTGCCCGAGAGTCGCGCGATGAAAATCGCCACGTACAACGTCAACGGCATTCGTTCCCGTCTCCCCAACCTGCTCGAATGGCTCGAGAGAGAGGAGCCGGACATCGCCTGCCTCCAGGAGTTGAAGGCGGTCGACCAGGGATTCCCGATCGGCGCCATCAACGACGCGGGCTACGGCGCACTGTGGGCGGGGCAGGCGTCATGGAACGGGGTGGCCATACTCGCCAAGGGCGTGGATCCCGTGGAGAGTCGACGCGGGCTGCCTGGGGACGCGAAGGACACCCAGAGCCGTTACCTCGAGGCCGTGGCACATGGCGTGCTCGTCGGATGCATCTACCTGCCCAACGGCAACCCCTGGCCAGGCCCCAAGTTCGACTACAAGCTCGCGTGGTTCGAGCGCTTCCTGCGCCACGCGCAGGCCCTGCTCGATTCGGGCCAGCCCGTGGTACTCGCCGGTGACTACAACGTCGTGCCGACCGATGAGGACATCTACGATCCCAAACACTGGCGCCGCGACGCCCTGCTGCAGCCGGAGAGCCGCGACGCTTATGCGCGGCTCCTCGCCCAGGGCTGGACCGACGCCCTGCGCGAGCGGCATCCCGGTGAGCGCATCTACACCTTCTGGGATTACTTCCGCCAGCATTGGCCCCGCGATCGCGGCCTGAGAATCGACCACCTGCTCCTGGCGCCGGTCCTGTCCAGCCGGCTGAAGGATGCCAACGTGGATCGCTGGGTGCGCGACCAGCCGAAGGCGAGCGACCATGCCCCGACGTGGGTGGAGCTGGCCGAGCCGGCCACCGCGAAGAAGGCCCCGGCGAAGAAGATCCCGGCGAAGAAGACCCCGGTAAAGAAAACCGCGGCGAAAAAGGCGGCGGCGAAGAAGGCGCCTGCCAGAAAAGCCGCACGCCCGGGCCGTCGCAAGGACACCTGAGCCTGGGGTTGCCACGGGCGGCAGAGTTAATAGACTAGGCCGTTATTGGGGAAGCCGGACCAGGCAGTATGAAAATCGATGACGGCAGCGGAAGGCGCGCCGAGCCGGTGATGCTTGGCGAGGTCGCCGCGCGGCTGCGCAATCCCCGCATCGACCGCATCGTCGCGAGCTTCCGCGAGTACCGCGTCGCTCTCATGCGGACGGTGATCCTCGGCTTCATCGTCGTCTGGACCGCCGCCTGGTTGCACGGTCCCACCGCCATGGCGGTAGAGGCGCGTCGCGCCGTCCCAGTCGCGCTTGGCCTCTTCGCCCTCAGCACGGTGTGGATGCTCAGCGTGCGGGCGGGATCGTTGCGCCAGAACACCGCTGTCGATGCGATCGGAAGCGTGGCCAACTTCGTCATGGTCGCGATCCTGCTGAAGACGGCCTTCATGCTGGTGATCACCCTTACGGCCGTGTTGCCCTTCCTCTCGGTGGCCCTCGGCGTGCGTTACAGCCGCAAGGCCTTCGCTGCCGGCGTGGTCGCTTCCGTGCTCATCCTTGCGATCGCGGCGCCGGACGGCTATTGGATCGCCCGTCCCGCTTACGCGCTGTATGCCCTCGGTCTGGTCATCGTGCTGCCCATGACCCTGTACCGGATGACGGAAGCGCTGCGCGAGGTGTCGGCCGAGGCGATCGCCTCGCGCGAGGCGCAGCATCGCTTCATCTCGATGATGAGCCACGAGATGCGCACGCCGCTGGGCACGGTGATCCACTCGGCGTCCCTGATCGATACCTCGGTAATGACCGACGACCAGCGCGGACTGGTTACCTTGCTCGCCACGAATGCCAACGCGCTCCTGCACCGCGTTAACGCAGTGCTCGATGTCGCGTCGTTCGCCGGCGGCAGCTTCACGCTGCGGCACCAGGCTTTCGCCTTCGACGAAGTCCTGGCCACGGTAGGTGCCGTGTGTCGTCCATTCGCCGCGGAAAAGCGCGTCGTCTTCGGCCTTTCGCGCGACGCGTCGGTCGAGGGCGTGTTCACCGGCGATCCCGGACGCATCGAACAGGTGCTCTCGAACCTCGCTTCGAACGCGGTGAAGTTCACGCCGCCGGGCGGGTCGGTCGACGTGCGCGTGGAATTGGTCGAGGGCATCGGCGGTCGCGATCCGACCATCGTCTGCACCGTGACCGACACCGGCATCGGTATCGCCGATGGCGACAAGCAACGCATCTTCGATCCCTTCCATCAACTCAGCGCCGGGGAAAGCCGGCGGCAGGAAGGCGTGGGCCTTGGTCTCTACATCGTGCGGAACGTGTCCGAGCAGATGCGGGGCGGTCTCGAGGTGGCGGACAACCCGATGGGCGGCTCCATATTCACGTGGCGGTTCCCGTTGCCGCGCGCCGCAGCCGGCGCGCGTAGCGCATCGGACATCCCGCTCACGGAACTGCTGGACGAACACCGGTCCCGTGTCGCGACGCAACGCTGCCTCGTCGTGGACGACAATGCCGCCAATCGCGAGATCGTGGGCCGCATCCTCGATCGTGCCGGGCACGTCACCGTGTTCAGCGCTGGCGGCGACGAAGCATTGGCGCGCCTCGCGAGCGAGCCATTCGACCTGATCTTCATGGACTTGCACATGCCCGGCAGTTCCGGCTGGGACGTGCTCGGCCGGATCGAGTCGGCGCGTCGGACGACGAGCATGCCGCCGATCGTCATGCTCAGCGCCGACTCGAGCCACGATGCCGTCCGCATCGCTTTCAAGGCCGGAGCACGCGCCTACCTCACCAAGCCGATTGCCGCGCAACGCATGCTCGACATCATCGAGGCGGTGGCCGAGGAGCGGCGCCTCGAACGCGCCGCGCGCCTCTGGCAGCCAGCCATCGAGCCCATCGTGCCCCGGAACGGTTCCACGCCGCTGGACGACATGCGGGCGCTGAGCAGCCGGGAAGAATTCGGCGAGTTCGTCGACCTCTGCGCGCGCAGCGCGACGAACCACCTGGAGAACCTGCGCGGCGCCATCCTCTCCCACGACATCGCCGCGGCGTCGGAAGCGGTGCATGCGCTGCGCAACGTCCTCGGCAACCTCGGCGTGCCCGGCGGCGATCGCGTGTGCGACGACATCGCCGTGATGGTCGAGGCCGGGGGCGATATGCGCGCCGCGGTGGCAGAGGTCGACGGGCTTACCCGCTCGGTGCATCGTTTCGTGGCGGTCCAGCGCGAGCAGGTCGGCGCGGCGGCGGGCGCGTGACGGAACTCGACGATCTCGCCGCGACGATCGACCGGCGGGAGCGGACGATCCAGGACATCAAGACGGACAACGAAGCCCGCATCGTTTTTCGCGACGGCACGCCGCACACGCGGCAGCCGTTGTCCGTGGTCTACCTGCATGGCTTCACCGCCAGTCAGGCGGAAGGCGCGCCTGCTCACAGGACGATCGCCGCCGCCTGCTCCGCGCACCTGTTCCTCAATCGCCTTACCGGCCACGGCAGCGAAGCGCCCGACGCCATGGCGGGTATTTCTCCAGAGCGCTGGCGCGCCGACGCGGACGAAGCGCTGGACATGGGCCTGCGGCTCGGTGAACGCGTGATCCTCGTGGCGACGTCGATGGGCGCGTCCCTCGCCCTCGACCTGGCGGTGCGTCGACCCGAATCGATCGTCGCGGTAGTGGCGTGGTCGCCCGGGATCCGTGTCCACGATCCCGAGCAACTGCGCGCCGCATTGCTGTTGCAAGGGCCCGTGGTACCACCCGGTGAGCGTTCGACGTTCCAGCGTCGCTACTGGTCGACCGTGGTGCATTCGGACGGGTATCGGGCCATTGCCCGCCTGTTCCTCGAGTGGATGCGTCCGGAGCGGTTGCAGGCTGTCCGCTGTCCCGTGTTCTTCGGCGTGTGGGACGGCGGCGAGGGTGACCACGACACGCTGACCTCGGTGGCGGCGATGCGCGAGGCCTTCGGCTGGTTGGGCACGCCGCCGTCGCAGCGCCGGCTGGTCGCGTACGACCACGCCGCGCACGTACTCGCCTCGCCGGAGCGCTCACCTGCGGCGGCGCGCGTGCTGTCGGACTCGCTCGCTTTCCTGCGCGCGATGGGCATCGCCCGCTAGCCGGCAACCATGCTCGACCGCTCACGCGCTATCTTTGTCTGTCTAACGGAGGGCCGACGGGTGCGTTCGAGGCGTGCGAGGAGCGTGTGGACACCTCTCCGGTTGCTTGCGGCCGGGTGGCTCGCGTTCGCGAGCGCCGCGCATGCCAGCGACAGCCGAGACCGCGACATCGCGCAGTTCTACCACACGGCCTGGACCGTGCGGGAAGGCGCGCCCGGGCAAGTCACGGCGCTCGCGCAGACGGCGGACGGCTACCTGTGGCTGGGTACGCAGACGGGGCTGTATCGATTCGATGGTGTGCGCTTCGAACGCTATCGGCCGCGCGAAGGTGGCGATTTCCTGGCGTCCAGTGTGGCCTCGCTGTACGCGCCGCCTTCCGGCGGCCTGTGGATCGGCTTCCGCTATGGCGTTGCGAGCTTCGTCGATGGCGGTCGCGCCACGCATTATTCCTCCGCCTCCGGCCTGCCCACGGGAACGGTGTATGCCATCGGCGGCACGCCGGACGGGCGGATCTGGGCCGCCACGTTCAACGGCCTGGTGTCGTTCGATCATGGACGGTGGCATCCCGTGCAGCAGGCTATGGGCCTGCCGGGCGAGCGCGCGCGAAACCTCTCGGTAGATCGCGAAGGCCGTCTCTGGGTGGCGACCGAGCGTGCGCTGGCGTGGCTGCCGCCGGGCGGGAAGACGTTCGAGGTCGCTACGCGTGCCGTCGGCAGGATCAACCGCATCGCCGAGGCGGGCGATGGTTCGATCTGGGTCGCCGAAGCGGATGGTGGCGTGCGTCCTGCATGGACAGGGAAGGGCGCGGCCGAGGCGGCGGGACCGGTGCTCAGGCTCTCATCGGCGGGACTCCTCTTCGACCGGGACGGCGCGCTGTGGATGCCGACACTCGGCGACGGCATCCGGCGCGTTACGTGGGCGACCTGGCGGGCATGGCGATCGGCCCCGAGGGGAAGGAGGCGCAGCGTTTCGTCGAGCGCGACGGGCTCAGTTCGGATTACGCCAGCGCGGTGATCCAGGATCGCGAGGGGAGTATCTGGGTGGGCGGAAGCAGGGGCCTCGATCGTTTTCGCGTGAGTCGCCTCCTGCCGGCGATGACGTCGCCGGGAGCCACCGACTTTGCGATGGTCGCCGCGCCAGGTCACGGGGTGTGGGTCGGCACCAAGAACCGCCCGCTGGCCCGCGTCGAGGCGACGGGAACGATGTCCACGACGCTGGTCCAGCCGATCACGGCGGCAAGCCGCGATGCCGACGGCGCGTGGCTCGCCGGACCCGATGGCATCTGGCGATTGCACGACGGCGCCCCGGAACCGTATGCGTCGCTGCCGTATCCCGACTACTCGGGGGTGCAGGCCGTGACCGGTGACGGGGAAGGTGGCGCCTGGGTCTCGATCAACCGGCCCGGCATCTTCCACTTCACCGAAGGCGGCTGGGAGCACGACGCCTTGCCCGCGTTCGCCAACGATCCGTCGCCCTTGGTGTTGAAGAACGATCGCCACGGCCGGTTATGGATGGGCTTCGCGCGGAACGCCCTCCTGGTTCGCAAAGGATCGGAGGACACGCGTTTCGGCACGGCGGAAGGGCTGGCGGTGGGGAACGTCACGGCGCTGCTCGAGGATGGCGACGCGATGTGGGTCGGCGGCGAACTCGGTATTGGCGTCGTCGTCGGTGGTCGTGCCCATATGGTCGCCACCCAGGGCGAACCGATGCGGGGCGTATCCGGTCTTGTCCGCGATCACCAGGGCGACTTCTGGGCGAACGCGGCCCAGGGCATCGCCCGGGTCCGTGGCGCCGACATGGCGCGTGCGTTGGAGGATCCCTCCTATCGGCCGTCCGTCGCCTGGTTCGATTCGCTCGATGGCCTGCCGGGTACCCCGGCGCAGTTCCGGCCGTTGCCGACGGCGGTCGTGGCGGACGACGGGCGGCTCTGGTTCGCCACCACCAGCGGCATCGTGTCGATCGACCCAGCGGATATCCCCCGCAACCGCCTCCCGCCGCCCGTGTCGATCCGAACCGTCTCCACCGACGCGGGCACATGGCCGGCCGGGTCATCGGTAAGCCTTCCCGCAGGGATCGAACGGCTCCGCATCGCCTTCACCTCCACCAGCCTGACCATGCCGGAGCGGGTGCGTTTTCGTTACCGCATGGAAGGACTCGATACCCGCTGGCGCGATGCCGGCGGCGATCGAGAGGCGGTCTACACCGACCCGCCGCCGGGTACCTACGTCTTCCGCGTGACGGCGACGAACGAGGATGGCGTCGCGAACACGGAGGGCGCGGCGATCACGGTGACGGTGGCGCGGGCGTTCTACCAGATGCCTTGGTTCTTCCTGCTCTGCCTCGTGCTGGTGGCGGTGCTGATCTGGGTAGCTTCCTGATCCGCCTCCGTCGCATCGCTTCGCAGCTGCGCGCGCGCTTGCAGGAGCGTCATGCCGAGCGCGAACGGATCGCGAGGGAACTGCATGACACGTTGCTGCAGAGCATCCAGGGCCTCACGATGCGCTTCCAGGCGATCGCCAACCGCGTGCCGCCGGAGGAGCCGCTGCGCGCCGCCATGGAAAGCGCGCTCGACCGCGCCGACGAAGCCCTGGTCGAGGCGCGCGACCGCGTGCGCGACCTGCGCACGCACGGGCACGGGTCCGTGCATCTCGACGTGGCGTTGCGCTCCCTTGCCGAGTCCTACGCGGCGGAGCACACCGTACCGGCCGTGGCGGTCGCCGTCCACGCCGACCTTCGCGACCTCAGTGCGCTGGTTCGCGACGAGCTGTTCGGCATCGCGCGCGAAGCCTTGCACAACGCCGCCAGCCACGCCGACGCCAGCCGCATCGACATCGACCTTCGCGTGGAGGGCTGCGACCTGGTGCTGAGCGTACGAGACGACGGGCGCGGCATCGATGGCGCCGTGTTGCGCGATGGCCGCGACGGACATTGGGGCCTGCGCGGCATCCGCGAGCGCGCCGCATCCGTGGGCGGTACCGCCTCCATCGTGTCGCGCGACGAGGGCGGCACCGAGGTATTGGCGCGCGTGCCATTGGAACGCGCGTTCCCGGGCCACCACACACCTTTCGGTCGCTGGTGGCGCCGGGCGCGCAACGCGCTCCGCTAGCGGTAGCAGCCGTTCGCGAACTGTCCCTTGGCCACAGGACAAAGGATGGCGGCGAAGCCGCCATTCACCGGCACGTCGAACGACAGCGAACCATCCGCCGTGACATTCTGCGCAGAGCGCACGACATCGCCGCGACCGACGCCGTCGCGCACGATGTCCGCATGCCACGGACCGACGCCGAGCGACGCCAGGGGCACGGTGAGCCGACGGGCCGGTCCGGCGGCGATGGCCCCGATGAACCAGCGATCGCCGCTGCGGCGTGCGAAAACGGCGTCCTGTCCTGGCGTTCCCGCGATGAGCTTCGTCTCGTCCCAGACGGTCGGCACCTGGTCGATGAAGGCGAGCGCCTGGGGGCGCTTCTCATACGCTTCCGGACGATCGGCGAGATGCGTCCATCCGGATTCGAACACGATCGGCAAGGCCACCTCGTGCGCGATCGAGGCTTCCATCTTTCCGGCATCGAGGGCGACGGGTGTGTAATCCATCGAACCCACGACGTTACGCGTGAACGGCTGGATCGTGTTCCCGACGACGGGCGGATCGTTCTCCGCGCCACGCACGCCTTCCATCGTCATGAGGTGCGGCCAGGTGCGCGCGAGCCCGTGCGGGATCGTGGCGCCGTGGAAGTTCACCATGAGGTGCAGGCGCGCGGTGTCGGCCAGCGTGGCGTCGTACCAGCGGTAGCGCGCCTGCGAGTCGGATTCCATGAAGTCGATCTTCACGCCCTTCACGCCCCAGCCCTTCACCTTCGTCAGTCCCGCCATGCGCTTGGCTGGCGTGTCTAGCTTCGACCAGTGGAACCAGAGGAGGATGTCGACGTGCTTTGCCTTCGCGTAACGCACGAGGTCCGGCACCCAGCTGTCGTTCCAACCCTCGTCCACCAGCACGTACGGGATGCGGTTGCGCGACGCGAAATCGACGTACGCCTTCTGCCGCTCGGCATTCGAAGGACTTTCATGTTCGCTCAGCCACGACCAGGCCACCTTCCCGGGCCGGATCCATGACGTATCGGTGAAGTGCGCGGGATCGGCAAGGTCGTCCACGAGGGTGGATTCGGTCACGGTAGCGAGGTCGCCGGCGATCACCGTGCGCCAGGGCGTGACACCATTGCTGTCGACGCGCGGGTCGGCGAGCGTCAGCGCATACGTTCCGCTGTTCGTTGCATGCGTGAGCCGGCTGCCGTCGTAGCGGCCGTCCGCGTTGGCTTCGGTGATCAGGACGTAGTTATCGCCGACGCGGAACAGCGATGGGTAGCCGAAGTCGCCCGTTGCGGCGGCGCCCGCGGTGGTCTCGATGCGCTCTTTTTCGTACTGCGGGTTATACGGAAGCAACCAGGCCTTCGCGTTGGGCGACAGCGCAAAGGCGGTAGCCTCGCCGGTAACCGTCGCCTGGGTCACGCCGGGGAGTTCGTAGCGAAAGGCGACGCCGTCGTTGGCGATACGCACCACGACGTCGAGCTTCTGACCCTTGGCGTTCTGCAATGCGTAACGCGTTTCGGAGAGATTGGCGCTGCGGTCGAGGCGCTTGCCCACCGTCATGCGATACCGCTCCGTGAGCTGGCGATGGCTGGTCGCCACCAGCTTCAAGTCGTGGGTGAGGTCGGCATCCGTCGTACGCAGGCCAAGCGTTTCGTCCACGAGGGCAAGCCCGTGCGGATCCGTGATGCTGAGCACCGGTCGACCGCCGTCACGAAAGACGAGAGTGGCGAGCGGCGGCGCGGCAAGGGCCGGAACGCTCACGAAAGCGGCGAGCACGGCGGCGAGACGGCAGGGAAGGTGCGAACGTCGTACGTGTTTCATCCAGGGTTTCCTGTCGGCGGCGTCGCGACAAGGTACCATCCGCGGCGATGGAATCCCTCTCCTCCACCGTGGCTTTCCTCGAACAGGAGGTCGGCTGGCAGCATCCGTCGGCGTTCCTCTGGCGCGCGGAAGCCGCGGATCGCCTCGACCTTCTGCTGCTCGGTGCGAGCGATCCGGAGGTACGGGCGCGTGCGCTCGTCCTCCTCGACGCGATGGAGGCGATCGATGGCGAAGGCTTCGCCGTGCTGCGCGACGCGATTCGGCGGGGCGAAGGACGCGCGGCGTTCGCATCGTGGCTGGATGTCGGTTCCCCCACCGGGCAGCACTACGACGTGCTCGACCATGTGCTCGCTGGTGTACTGGCGATCGATGAGCCCGATGTGGAACAACCGGCACCGCCGCCCGAGATGGTTTTCTACCAGCCGACGCCCGCGCGCCACATCATCGACGGCATCCACCGAGCGGGTATCGCCGGCAGCGACGTCGTCATGGACCTCGGCGCGGGACTGGGCCACGTGCCGATCCTGGTGCACGTCCTCACCGGCGCGCGCACGCTCGGTGTCGAACGCGAACCCGCCTATGTCGCGCGGGCGATGGAGGCAGTGAGCGGCCTTGGCCTGCACGGTGTGCACGTCGCCGTCGGCGATGCCCGTGACGCCGACCTGTCGGAGGCGGACGTCTTTTATCTTTTCACGCCCTTCATCGGTACCGTGCTGCGAGACGTCGTGGCGAAGATCGAGCGCGAGGCCCGCCAGCGCCACGTGCGCGTGGTTACCCTCGGACCCTGCTCGCGCACGTTCGCAAGGATGCCTTGGTTGCACAGCGACGACCCCGATCCGTCGACGCCCGAGCGTATCGTCGTGTTCCGTTCGAAACCCGGCGTTCCTTGAAGCGGATCACATCTTCGCGTACGCCCGTACCGGGAACGTACCCATCCCGCGCACCTTGGGTGGTACGGCCGTAAAGCGGAAACCTTCGGCAGGCACCGGGGCGAGTCCTGTCAGGTGTTCGACGATGGGGATGCCCGCGTCGAGCAACACCGAATGGACCGGTCGCATGCCGGTCGAGACATCGTCGATGTTGTAGGAATCGATGCCGACGACCAAGGCGCCCTTGTCGCGCAGCCATTTGGCGGCCGCTTCGGTGAGGAAGGGGTGCCCCTCGAAATAAGCATCCGTGCCCCAGTGGCGATCCCAGCCGGTCTGCACGAGCACGGCCTTCCCGGATACGTCCAGCGGCGCGAAAGCGTGCCAGTCGATGGCGGAGCCGTGCATGCCTTCCACGCGCACGACGATGCCGGGCACGTCGGCGACGCGCTCCAGGGCCAGACCCGCTAGGTCGTGGCCGTCGGCATAGCGATGGAACGGCGTGTCGATGTACGTGCCGGTGTTGGCCACCATGTCGATCCGCCCGATCTGGAACTCGGTACCCTCGGCATAGATGCCGCGCGACCGCTCGCGCGTGAGGTGGTCGCACACCAACGGCGCGGGAAGACCTTTGTACGTGATCATCCCGTCCACGATGTCGTGGCTCAGGTCGTAGACAGCGCTACCCGCCGCCACGATCTGTTCGGCCGCCTCAGCGCGCTTGTGCCGTTCCTCGACGATGCGCTTGTTGACGATGCGCACCGAGCCGACCATCAGGAGGCGCATGTCATCCACGATGTGCGCCGCCAAGGCGTCGTCGTCGATGTCGTCGCCCTGGATGTCCAGGCGGAAGCCCTGGCCCTGGATGCCGCCGCCGTTACTGAACTCGATCTCGAAATCGAAACACACGCGCTTGTCGGCCATGGGAACCTCGGGGGTGGGGCCCATAGCATCGCGCATGCGACCGCCCCGGTGCAGGCCCGCGGCGGTCGTCGAGGGGACGTTTCACGCCACCCGGGATGTCACCAACGGCCGCGACCGAAATGCCCGGTGCCACCGCCGACGGAGATGCTGACCCCACCCGTCGGGTGGTCGCAGCTGCCGAAAGCCTGGCTGAGGCTGACCGTGCCCGCCTGGTAGCTGCCACTGCCGCCGTGGCTCGCGCTCACCACCCCAGTGGTGACGCTGCCGTGGACCTGCGGCTTGTTATAGGTGGCGTCGTCGCAGCGGGGCACGTCATCGGCGACGTCGACGCCCTGCATGCGGCCGCTGGTGTCGCCGTAGTAGGTCCCCGGCGGGTCCTTGGGACGGGAGGGCGTCACGGCGACGCTTTCACCGCTTTTCGTCACCGTCGGTACCGCGGTGCCGGTCGCGCCAGAAGCGGGAGCGGCCGCCGTGCTGGACGGGGCCGGCACGTAATTCGGCGGCAGCTTCAGGTTGAGCGGCTTGTCCTGGGCCGCGGCGGCCGAGGCGAGGAGGGTGGCGGCAAGGGCGAGAAAGATTTTCATGGGACGCTCCGGGTTCATGCCTTCGAACGCTCGAGGGCGCGTCCGGTGTACCGGCCTTGGATCACCGGAGAGCCTTCCGAGTTCCCGGCCGCTTCCCACCTTACTCCGCGAGGGCCTCGTCTGCGTCCTCGGGCAGGGCTTCGCCAAGCCGGGCGCGCAAGGTGTCGATCTCCCGGCGGAGGTTGCGGTTCTCCGCCTCCAGATCCGCGACCTGCTCGCGCAGCGCCTTCACCTCGTCCGTGGGTTTCTCGCGAGGCTTGCGCTTCGATTCCCGGACCCGCTTCGCCGCTTCCTTGAGTTGGGCATCGCCGGCGCTGGCCGCGGCGCGCTGCTCGTCTTCCGGCAAGGTGGCGACGGCCGCCGCGGCGCTGATCGACAAGGTGCCCGACTTCACGGCCGCGACGACCTCGGGAGCGGCCTCCTTGCGGATCTTCTCGATCATGCCGACCTGGTTACTGCTGATCCTCGCCTCCCGGGCGATGTCCTTGCGGCTCTCCGTCGCCACGGTGCGTGGCGCCTTGGCGGGCGCGGGCTGCGCGCCGGTGGCGTCGAAGGGGAGGGCGGGAGCCCCCTCGCCCTGTTCGGCCTCGCGCGCGCGCCGTTCCGCCAGGATCTCGCGCTTGCGAAGGGCCAGCACGCCACGTTGGAAGTCCGACACGCTGCGTCGGCCCAGGTGCTGTTCGATCATCCAGAGGTGCACGTCGTCGAGGGACTGGAATCGCTCGTTCTGTACGGTCTTGAAGGGAATGTCGTGCTTGCGGCAGATGCCGTAGCGGTTGTGCCCGTCCACCAGCGTGTCTCCCCACAGCACCAGTGCGTCGCGGCAACCCTCGGTGAGCAGGCTCCGCTCGAGCGATTCGTACTCGTCCGGCGTGAGCGGATCGATGTAGGCCTTGAGTTCTTCGTTGATGACGATGTGCATGGAGGGGCGGGTAGGGACGTCGGCGGCGGCGGGGCGGGCATTCTAGTGCCTGGGGGCGGGCCGTGCAGGGCTTCCGGCATAGGCAGCGTTCCCAATCCCGTGCGAGGCTTGGGCGAGGCGGCCCGCAGGGCCGCGTCCGGGGAGGGCAGGATGGTCAGTCGTCGCGAGTTCGTGCAGGCCTTACCGATGGGCGCACTTTCCCTGGCCGCCGCCGGCACGCCTTGGACGCCGGTGCGCGCGGCCGCCCCGCCACCGAAGGCGGTCCCGTCCGACAGGATCGTGTCGCTCCGGGGCGACAGCCTCTTCACCAAGCCTGGCGAGTATCCGGCGAAGCTGGCGCGGGTCGTCGGGGACGGCAAGGGCGTCGTCGATCTCTACCTCGCCGAGGGCGCGGTCGCCGCGCTCGAGGCTAAATTCGCGGCGTTGCTGGGGAAGGAGGATGCCGCGTTCATGCCGACAGGGACGATGGCGAACCAGATCGCCATTCGCCTGCTCAGCGGCGACCGCTCGCGCGTCCTCCTGCAGAAGGAAAGCCATGTCTACCGCGACGAGGCGGACGCCGTCGCCGTGATGAGTTCGATCAATCCTGTTCCCGTGGAGGGCGGGGCATCGGACGCCTTGTACGAAGGCATCGCCGCCGCCTTTGCCCAGAGCGCGGAGAAGCCGTATCCGGTCGACGTCGGTGCCGTGTCCATCGAGAGTCCGGTGCGCCGCCTGGACGGGGCGGCGGTATCGCAGGAAACGGTGGCGAAAATCGGCGCACTGGCCCGGAGCAAGGGGGCGGGAACTCACCTGGACGGTGCACGCCTGCTCCTGATGTACGGCAGCAAGGACTTCGACGTGAAGCGATACTGCGCACCCTTCGATTCGGTGTATGTCTCGCTCTACAAGTACCTCGGCGCACCCTTCGGCGCCGTGCTCGCCGGCAGCAAGGACTTCGTTGCGAAGGCGCGCCAGGCGCGTCACGTCTTCGGCGGCGCGATCTTCCACGGCTGGATGGCGGCGGCCGTTGCGGAGGAAACGCTCGACGGGTTCGGCGAACGATGGAGTCGTGTGCGCGCGGCCGGCGAGAAGCTCCTCGACCTGCTCGCTGCCACGCCGGGCATCGCGGTGCGTCGCGTGCCGAATGGCACCAATATCGCTTTCCTTACGCTCGACGAGCACGTGGCCAACGGACTGAAGGAGCGGCTGGCGAAGATCGACGTCGTCACCGGCGACGTCATCGACGGCGGTTTGCCGCTGACATTCAACGAAACGATCCTGCGCAAGCCCGTGGAAGTCATCGCGAGGGCCTTCGCGCCGTCGACATCGGCATGAGGTGGCGCCCATGAACCGCATGTACACCGTCGTCCTTGTCGTGCTTGCGCTCCCGTTCGCGACGAGGGCGCAGGAGAGGCCGGAATCCTACCGATCGGCTGCCGTTGAGCCGTGGCGGCCCGCGGGCGTGTCCAGCGAGCTATTCGAATCGCATGCCGCATTCGATCCCCGTGGCAGCGACATGTACTTCGTGCGCAGCGATAAGTCGTTTGCGGGGTGGCGGATACTCACCACGCATTGCGAGGGTGCTCATTGGTCGACGCCGAAACCTCCTTCGTTCGCGGGGAAAGGGCTGGAGGCGGACCCGTGGTTCACCCCCGACGGTGCCCACCTGTATTACATATCGACCCGCGCCAATGGCGGCATGCGGAGTAAGGACCTCGACATCTGGCGCGTCGATCGCGGCATCGACGGACGCTGGCGCAAGCCTCTCCGGCTACCGGCGCCGGTGAATTCGGACGAGGCCGAGTGGTTTCCTCGCCTTGGTCCCGACGGTTGGTTGTACTTCGGTTCGAACCGCCCGGGCGGCGCGGGGAAGAACGATATCTGGCGTGCACGCGAGGACGCGGGCGGCAAATGGATCGTCGAGAACGCGGGGCCTGGCTTGAACACGGCGCGTAACGAATACGAGGCACTGCCTTCGCCCGACGGTTCGACCATGGTCCTGGCCGCCGACGGCGGCTACTTCCTATCGCAGAGGACGAACGACGCCTGGTCGCCTCGGGTGCGATTGGGCGCGGAGATCAACGTCAACGGTTCCGAGATCGGCGCGCTGTTCTCCCCGAGCGGCGAGTCGATGCTGTTCTCGCGGGATACCGGCGAAGCGCGCTCCGGCGAGTTCTTCGTCTGGCACCGTGACGGCGAGGAAGATTGGCCGCCACGCTGCGGAACTACCTCGTCCTGAAGTGGAATGCGGCGCTATCTTGCGACCGGCGCGGCTGGTGCGACTTCCCTCACCAGGCGCATCGACCAAGGGCACCAGCGCGAGCCGGGAAGGAACGCCCCGCCGACGAGGCTGAGATTGTCCTCGATCTCGAAAGGCGTCGCATCGCACGCTTCCGTATCCAGGCCTTCCGTCAGCCGGACTGTCGAAGGCACAAGGTGGAACGGCCACTCGGCGTTATAGTCCATGCGGCTCGTCACGATGCGGCCCGTGATGCGCTGGTTGCGCGGCGGAATGTCACCAGCATTCACCACGATGTCGCGCAGCGTGGCGATGGTGTCGGTATCGCTGACGCCAAACACGAATTCGTGCGCCGCTGTACGCACGCCGCCCGTGGAAACCAGGGAGAAGTACGCCGTTTCCGCCGCGGTGTCGAAGGAGGAGAGGCCAAGGACGAGCGCGGCCTGCGCGATGACGCTCCCTTTCATGATGTTTCTGCGTTTCAACGTGGTGTCCTGCTGCCAAAGTGCGCGAACGGTCTCAGCACCGGTCACCACTGTCAAAGCACTCGCCTCGTCGCGGCATTCGACCGGTGCCGCGACGAAACCCCGGCAATCCAGACGCTGAGAAGAATCGTGGCGCGTTCCTAGACCAGCGACATGCCTCCGTCGACATGCAGGTCGACCCCGTTGACGAAGCCACTCTCGTCGGACGCAAGGAAAAGTGCGGCGCGGGCCAGTTCGTCGACGTCTCCCAGGCGCCCCGCGGGAATGCGCTCCGCCATCGCGGCGAGGAACGCCGGTCGGTCGGCGGGCGCGATGCCGAGCTTTTCCAGGATGGACGTGTCGACCGGCCCGGGGCTGAGCACGTTCACGCGAATGCGTCGCGGCCGGAACTCCAGTGCCCAGTTGCGTGCGAAGGCGCCGATGGCGGCTTTCGATCCGGCGTAGACGGCATGTCCGTCCAGCACCCTGGTGGCTGCGAGTGAACTGGTAAGGATGATGGTGCCCCCGTCCCGGAGGGTGGGCGCGATGGCTTGCACGCCGAAGAACACGGCACGCGCGTTCACGGCGAATTGCGCGTCGTACTCGGCTGGCGTTACGTCGACAGAAGGCTTTATCGTGATGACACCCGCATTGGCCATGTAGATGTCGAGGGCGCCGAAGCGCTCGCGGACCAGCCGGGCGGCCGCGGCATGGTGTTCGAGATCGGCGACGTCACCCTGGATGCCGACCGCACCATGCCCGATCCTGCGGACGGCTTCGTCGAGCACGTCCTGGCGGCGTGCGCTGACGATGACTTGGGCGCCTTCGGCAGCGAACAGTTCGGCGGAGGCGAGGCCGATGCCACTATTGCCCCCGGTGATAAGGGCTGTCTTGCCTTGCAAGCGTTTCATGCAATATCCAGTGCTGTATGGGTTGGGCATGATATGGATCGCCGTTTCCCGACCCGCAGTCCTCGGGATGGCATTTCACCTGTGCCTTGGAGTCCAAGATGGGCAGCCTGCTGAACCAGTCGGCGAGTCTCGTCGCCTTCGTCCGCGCGGTGGAGGCGGGGTCGTTCAGCGCCGCGGCGCGCAACGCCGGCACGACGCCGTCGGCCATCTCGAAAGGCATCGCGCGCCTGGAGGCCGAACTCGGGATAAAGCTCTTTCGCCGCTCCACCCGGACCCTCAGTCTCACACCGGACGGCCGCGCTTTTTTCGACCGCGTCGCCCCCTTGCTCCGCGACATCGAGGAGTCGGCGGACGCCATCCGACCAACGAACGGCACGAGTGGCCGGCTGCGGGTGAGCATGCCGAGCGATCTCGGGCGCTTGTTGATGCCACGGATCGCGACGGGCTTCCTCACCCTGCACCCGGACCTGGAGCTCGACCTCATCCTCATGGACCGCCAGGTAGACGTGATCGGCGAGGGCTACGACGTGGTCTTCCGCGTGGGTGAACCGGTGGAGAGCGAACTGAAAACCCGCGTCCTCGCCCGATTGGAGATGGCTCTCGTCGCGGCTCCCTCGTTCCTCGACGAACAGGGGCATCCCGAGACATTGGATGAACTCCGGGCGCTGCCGTTCGTCCGGTACCTGTGGCGCGGACGGTCGCTCCCCGTAACCTTCGCCGACGGCAGCACGATCGTTCCACAGGGACGCATGGGGCTCGATACAGGCTTCGGTCTGCGCACCGCTGCACTCAACGGGATGGGCGTGGCTTACCTGATGAAGTGCACCGTGCAGGAAGACCTGGATCGGGGGGACCTCGTGCAGGTCATGACGCATCTTCGGCTGCCGTTGCGCCCGCTTAATGCCATGCATGCCTTCGGTCGCCTGCCACCCGCGCGGGTGCGCCTGT
>NZ_JBNNMV010000010.1:0-56877 GCF_050273135.1 Luteibacter sp. NPDC031894
CTGCCTCGGGCTTTTTAGCGGGGCCGGGGGGGCGGTGGCGGGGTTTGGGGACTTGCAGCGTGCCCTTCGCGCGCCAGCGCGCTTCCCACAAGGCCGGGGCATAATAGGTGGATGAACGAGAGCAAGGCTTCACAGCCGCCCAAGTTGCTGCTTCGCCTGGCGCGCCCCGGCGACGTCCCCGAACTCGTGGCCCTCACCGCTCGTGTTTACACGGCCGAGTGGGGGCATTCCGCGGAGATGCTGCAAGGCCAGCAGACGCATTTCCCCGAAGGGCAATTCGTCGTCGAATACGAGGGCCGGATCGTCGGCTTCTGCGCGACGTTCCGGATCGGCGAAGCCGTCGCGCTCGCCCCGCATACGTGGATGCAGATCACCGGCGGCGGTTTCGCCTCACGTCACGACCCCGAGGGCGACTGGCTCTACGGCATGGAAGTCGTGGTGCACCCCGATTATCGCGGCATGCGCATCGGACAGCGCCTGTACATGGCGCGCAAACGGTTGTGCACCGACCTCAAGCTGCGCGGCATCGTCTTCGGCGGCCGCGTGCCCGGCCTCGCCCGCGCCATCGGTCGCTACGGCAGTGCCGAAGCCTATGTACAGGCGGTCGTCGACGGCAGCCGCCGCGACCCCACCCTCAGCTTCCAGCTCCGCAACGGCTTCGAAGTGATCGGACTACTGCGCGGCTACGTCCCCTCCGACCACGAATCGCTCGGCTACGCCGCGCACCTCGTCTGGCGCAATCCGCACCGCCTCGACCAGCCGGACATGCCGCGCGTGTCGCAGAGCCACCGGTTGCCCGACAACGTGCGCGTCGCCTCGGTGCAGTACCAGCAGCGACGGATCGCCTCTTTCGCGGAATTCGCGACGCAGGTCGAGTACTTCGTGGACATCGCGGCCGACTACGACGCCGACTTCGTCGCCTTCCCCGAACTCCTCACGTTGCAGCTGCTGTCCATCGAGAACGCGGAGCTGTCGCCAGTGGATTCCATACGGCGGCTCTCCGAGTACACGGACGAGGTCAAGGCGCTGTTCCATCGCCTCGCCGTGCACTACAACATCAATATCGTCGGCGGCTCGCATCCCACGCGGCAACCCAACGGCGATATCCACAACGTCTGCTATGTGTGCCTGCGCGACGGCTCGATCCACGAGCGCGAAAAACTGCATCCCACGCCCAGCGAGCGCAACGTCTGGAACATCACCGGCGGTGACGCGGCGGCGACGATCCAGACCGACTGCGGTCCGATCGGCGTCATGATCTGCTACGACTCGGAATTTCCCGAGGTGGCCCGCCACCTCACCGACCAGGGCGCGTTGATCCTGTTCGTGCCCTTCTGTACCGACGTACGCGAGGGCTACCTGCGCGTGCGCTACTGCTCCCAGGCCCGCGCGATCGAGAACCAGTGCTATGTCGTCCTTTCCGGTAACGTCGGGAACCTGCCCGGCGTGAACAACTTCGATATCCAGTACGGGCAGAGTTGCATCCTCACGCCCAGCGACTTCCCTTTCGCGCGCGACGGCGTCGCCGCGGATTCCACGCCCAACATCGAAACCGTGCTGTTCGCCGACCTGCGCCTGGAAAACCTGGCCCGCGCCCGCAACTCCGGCGCCGTGCAGAACCTCAAGGACCGTCGCTACGACCTCTACGAAGTGCGCTGGACGCGCAACGCGGAGGTGAAATGAGCGACGCGCCGGAAACGGGGCCGGTACCCACCGCGTCGCCACTCGAACGCCTGCGGGGCCATGCGTGGTTGTCCCCCACCCAGTGGCGCCGACGCCTCCTCTTCTGGACGGGCGCGGTCATGGTGGGCCTCGCCGCCGTGTTCTTCGCCAAGGCCGCTGACTTCGCCTTCGAGCTGTTCCGGGGGGTGTCTTCGCATGGCTGGTGGGTGCCGCTCCTGATCACGCCCGTCACGTTCGCCCTACTCTGCTGGCTCACCCAAGGCGCGATGAAGGCCACGCGCGGTTCCGGTATTCCGCAGGCCATTGCCGCGCTCGAAGTCGAGGACGAGACCTTCCGCACCCGGCTGCTCTCGCTGAAGATCGCGGTGGGAAAGATGGCGCTCACGCTCGGCGCCCTGCTCGGTGGCGCGTCCGTCGGCCGCGAGGGGCCGACCGTCCACGTCGGTGCCGGACTGCTGTATTCACTGGGACGCCGCTTCGGTTTCGACGAACCGGCCGCCGCGGGACGTTTCATCCTCGCCGGCTCCGCCGCCGGTCTCGCCGCCGCATTCAACACGCCGCTGGCGGGCGTGGTGTTCGCGATCGAGGAGATGTCCGGGACCTTCGAGCACCGCATGAGCGGCACCCTGCTGACGGCCGTGATCGTGGCCGGTGTCGTGTCGCTGGGCGTCGTCGGCAACTACGCGTACTTCGGCGAGATCGGCGCCGCCTTGCCGCTGGGCAGGGCGTGGATCGCCGTGCTGCTCACAGGCATCGTCGGTGGACTGGCTGGCGGACTCTTCGCCCGCCTGATCCTGCCTTCGGCCCGCGGTTTCCGTGGACTGGTCGGTCGGCTGCGCGGCCGTAGCCCGGTGGTGTTCGCCGCGGCCTGTGGCCTCGCGCTCGTGCTGCTGAGCCTGATGAGCGCCAACGGCCTGTATGGCACGGGTTACGGCCAGGCGCGCGACATCCTGCAGGGGCATGGCGACACCGGCCCCTTCTTCGGCGTGCTGAAGTTCCTCGGCAACATCGCCTCGTCGTGGGCGGGCATTCCCGGTGGCATCTTCTCGCCGGCGCTCGCGGTCGGTGCCGGCCTGGGCGGCAATATCGCCCACCTGCTCCCGAGCGCCGACAGTTCGGCGGTCGTGCTCCTCGGCATGGCGGCGTACCTCGCGGGCGTGACGCAGTCGCCCCTCACCGCCGCCGTCATTTCGCTCGAACTCACGGCCAACCGGCAGATGGCGCTGCCGATCATGGCGGCCTGCCTGCTCGCTCGCGCCGTATCGGCGCTGGTCTGCCGCGTGCCCGTGTACAAGGCGCTTGCCGACCAGCTGGTCACGCAGTACGAGGAAGAACGCGCGCGACGCAACCCGCCCGCCGAAGAAGGACACGCATGAGCACCGACCCCCGCTGGGACCACCTGCTCCTCGACGTCGGCCTCGCCACGCTGTTGGACAACGGCGAGCCTTACGGCATGGTCGAACACGGCGCCATCGGCTGGCGCGACGGGCGCATCGCGTTCGCGGGACCCATGGCGGAACTGGCCGGCGAGCCGCACACCCTCGCCCGCCACGTCACGTCCCTGCCAGGCACCTGGGTGACGCCGGGACTCGTCGATTGCCACACACATCTCGTGTTCGGCGGCGAGCGCGCGCAGGAATTCGAACAACGACTCGAAGGCGCCAGCTACGAGGACATCGCGCGTGCCGGCGGGGGCATCGTGTCCAGCGTACGCGCCACGCGCGCCGCCAGCGAAGACGACCTGCTGCGCCAGTCGCTGCCACGCGCCGAGGCGCTCCTCGCCGACGGCGTCACCACCCTCGAGATCAAGTCGGGCTACGGTCTCGAACCCGATGCCGAGCGGCGCATGCTGCGCGTCGCCCGGCGCATCGGCGAAGAACTCGGCATCAGCGTATGCACCACCTTCCTCGGGCTGCACGCCCTGCCTCCGGAATACGCGGGAAGGCGGGACGATTACGTCGCCCTGGTGTGCGACACCATGCTGCCTTCCCTCGCCGATGAGGATCTCGTCGATGCCGTGGACGCCTTCTGCGAAGGCATCGGGTTCACCGCGGAAGAAACACGGCGACTGTTCGACAAGGCGACATCGCTGGGCCTGCCCGTGAAGCTGCATGCCGAGCAGCTGTCGGACCTGGGCGGCGCGGCGCTCGTTGCGCATTACGGCGGGTTGTCCGCCGACCACCTGGAGTGGACCAGCGACGACGGCGTACGCGCGATGGCCGAAGCGGGCACCGTTGCGGTCCTCCTGCCGGGTGCGTATTACGCCCTGCGCGACACGCGGCCGCCCCCGATCGAGGCGTTTCGCCGGCACGGCGTCGCCATGGCCGTCGCGACCGACCTCAACCCCGGCACGTCGCCGTTACTGTCGCTGCGCCTGGCGATGGGCATGGCATGCACCCTGTTCCGCCTGACGCCCGAAGAAGCGCTGCGCGGCGCCACGGTCAACGCGGCGCGTGCGCTCGGACTCGACGACCGGGGCACCCTCGCGGCGGGCCAGCGCGCCGACCTCGCGGTCTGGAACGTCCGGCACCTTCCCGAACTCTGCTACTGGATTGGCGGCAACCTGCTCAGGGAAAGTTGGATCGGCGGTGAGCGCGTTTTGCTCTAAGCGTTATCCGACGCGTTTTTCCGAATACTTCCATCGATCTTCCCGGCGCTCACCCCTACCATTCTCGGCGCTTTGCCTGTCGCAAACGCTGAGGATTGCCGTTGAAGCTTTCATGCCCGCCCTTCGTGCAGGGGCGCGTCGTCGTTCGCCTCGTCGTCTGCACGCTGCTGGCCTGCGTGGTGGCCGCCTGCGGCGGACGCGAGCAACAGCAGGATGAACGCGCCAAACGTGCGCGGCAGATGCGCGACGTGTCGCGCATGCTCGACGCCATGGAAGCGGACACATCGGCGGCGGGATCTTCCACCGCCGCCTCGCCCGCGCTGCCGGCACCCCGGGTCACCATCCCCGGGGCCACCGACGACGGGATGTCCCGCGGCCCTGGCACCTATCGTTCCCTCTTCGCGACATTGGCGCTCGCGATCGCGGGCGGCCTCGCCGTGTCGGGACTCGCCACGTTCGCGTGGCGACGGAAGCAACGTGTCGCGATGTCGACGACGGAAGGACCTTCGCTCGTCGGCGGTGTCGCCGAACCGTTCGTCGCGAATGCGCGCCCTCCCGCCGCACCGTCCTGGACCTATCGCAGGTCCTCGTTCGAGACGCCGCACATCCACATGCTGCCGGAACCCGTGGACCTGCTGGTGCCAGCCCACGTCGAGCTGCACGGGGAATCCGACGCGGCATCGTCGCTCGCGCGGGCGGCTGCCCTCGCCCAGCGGCTGCGGATCGACCTCGCGCGCGCGGCGTCACTTTCCGGTGCGACGCGGTTGCTGGCGATACGCACCCTCGCCGCCACCTTCGGTCACGACCCCGACGTGGACCATCCACTCGTCGTCGATGCACGCGTCGACATGCAACTGGCCTGGGCGTCATGGGTGGTCGGTGACGCCGCCGAGGCACGGTTCGTGGAAGCGGAGCGGCTTTGCGAACTATTGGCCGATGCGGAACCCGAGGCGAACGCACACGCCCTTCGACGACGGGGCGAGATAAGGCTGCGGCGCGCGGAACGCACCAAGGATTCCGACGCATTGGCTGAACTGGATCGCGCGCAGGCTTGTTTCGATGGAGCCCATGCGCAGGCCCCCGACGCCGCGACGGCCTTGCTCGTTGCCCAGGCCGCTTTGCGACGTGCGCGCCTCCTGCCACCGGGCGACGCGACCGATGCCTGTTCGCATGCCCTCGTCCACGCGTTCCTGGCGGAACACGACCCGGCGTGCCGGACCGACGCCCTCGCCTGCCGTCTCGATGTCCAGCTGCTTTACGAAACGCTTCCGCACCACGCCGGACTCGACGGCATCACCGCCTCGCTCGGACGCAGCCTGGAGGCGGCGGGTCCACTCGCGCCCGCGGCGCGCACGGCCCTCGCGGAAGCCGCGCTGCGCGACGGCGATGCCGCGAGGGCCGCAAGCCTGTGCGAATCGCTATGGCGCGACGGCAACACCGATATCAGGAGCCTCGCCATCTGGCGCGCCGCCTGCCGGGATTGGGCGAGCGCCGACGGCCATGACGAGCAGTCGCTCGCGCGGTCGCTGCGACACCTCGCCATCGCTCGATCCACCCTCTGACCCATGAACCGAGTCCGCGCATGAAAACGTCCAGCGACATCCCTCAGCCCTTTTGGCCCAACCGCTATGGCCTCACCGCCGCCGTCACCGTGGACAATCCGGTTGCCCGCTCGCTCCAGCTTTATGGCGAATGGGCCGAGCACGAAACGACGCTGCTCAGCGGGCTTGTCGAGGAAGGACATACCGTGCTCGAGGTCGGCGGCGATTTCGCGGCGCATGCGCTGTGGATGGCACAGATCGTGGGACCGCAGGGCGAAGTGCACGTCGCGGAGTCGCGCCGCATCCGCTTCCAGCAGGCATGCGCCAACGTGGCGATCAACCAACTCGACAACGTGTTCACCCATCCGGTGTGGCTGGGGCGTGGCAAGGGCACGTCCGCCCTCGGCACCATCGTGCGCGATGCGGGCGCCGGCGCGGCGGAGAAAGTCCGCATTGCCACGGTGGATAGCCTGCGGCTCGACGCGCTGCACCTCCTGAAGGTCAACCAGGCGCACGCTCTGGTCGACGTGCTCGCCGGCGCTGGCGACACCCTTCGCACCCATCGTCCCTTGATCTACGCCCGCCTGTCCGGACTCGATGACGCCCAGGCGGAAATCGAAGCCATCAAGGCACTCGGTTATCGTGCCTGGTCGCACGTGCCCTACCTGTTCAACAGCGAGAATCATGCGGGCATCGACGCGAACATCTTCCCGGGCATGGTCCAGCAGAACGTCATCGCCGCGCCGCCCGATAGCCGCTTCGAATTTGCGGAACGCCTGGAGCTCTAGCCGGCCGTGGACAACATCGCGGCGAGTGCTTCGACATGGGCCGCGTGCCCCTCGTCGCCGAATACCGCGATCTCGGTTTCCGGCAGGACCGGCCAGCGCCGCGACGGCTTGAGGACTTTCATGCCGGCGCGTGCGAACGAACGCGCCTGCGGCGTCACGCCGAGGCCCGCCAATACCGCGGCCTCGAGGCTGGCGAGATTGCCGACGACGCAGGCGGCGGTCCATGGCCTGCCGGCGGCTTCGAGCGCCGCGATACCCGCATCGCGATAGGCACACGGCTCACGCAGCAGCACGAGCGGCGCGCTGTCGCCTTCGTCCTCGCGAAACGAGGAGGACGCCACCCACGCCATGGGCTCGCGCCAGGCCACGCGACCGCGCGCGGCGCCGTCACCGCTGCGCTGCCTCGTCACGACGATGTCCAGCCGGCCTTCGTCCAGATCGTGCAACAGCTCGACGCCCGGCGCCGTGCTCAAGTCGATACGCCGCCCCGGCTGCTCTGCGTTGAGCTGCGCGAGCAAGGCCGGCAATCGTGTCGCGATGAGGTTCTCGGAGACGCCGAGGCGCAGGTTCGTTTCCGGCGTCGCGCCCTGTACCCCGTCGAGGAAGCGCTCATAGTCGACGATCAACTTGCGGGCGCTTTCCAGCAGGGCTTCGCCGCGGGGCGTCAAGCGCAAGCCACGACTGTTCCTGGCAAAGACCTTCCAGCCCAGTTGATCTTCCAGGCGCGCGATTTTCTGGCTGACTGCCGACTGCGTCCGATTGATCCGCCCGGCGGCCGCGGTAAACCCGCCCGTTTCCGCGACAGCAAGCAAGGCGCGCAGTTGGTCGATGTCGATGTCGGGGCGGTGAGTCATTAGTTATTCTGATGGCTCCATTCATGCTATTCGCTTGTCTGATGAATTGCCACGGCGCCTAATGACGGCATTCCTTCTGGAGCAGACACATGAACACGCATTCCGTGGACCTCGTCGAGCGCTTCTGGCGCGACGTCTGGATCGCCCGCAATCCGGACGCCGTCGACGAACTGGTCGCCGAAGACGTCGGCATCACGTCCGGCAACGTCCGGATCGATGGCCGCGAGGCGTTCAAGCAGTGGATCGCGACCTTTCTCGCCAGCATCGAGGATTTCCACTTCGAATCGGTGGAAACCTTCCAGAACCACGCCGGCGACCGCGTCGCCTCGCGCTGGAAGGTTAGCGGCCGCAACAAGGGATTCATGGGCCTGGAACCATGTGGGACGCCGTTCGAGATGACGGGCACGGCCGTCTGGCATGTCCGTGAAGACGGCCTCCTCCAGCACAACTGGGTGGAGCGCAACGCGCTCGAAGTGCACCGGTCCGTCCTTGCGAGCCAGAGGGAGCGGGCCTCCGCCACTCACTGACGAGTTGCGGTCCCGCGGCCAACAAAAAGCCCCGCTTCGAGCGGGGCTTCTCGTCTCACGCCTGGGAAGACTTACGCCTTCTTGCGCGGTGCGGCCTTCTTGGCGGCAGGCTTGGCAGTGGCCGGCTTCGCGACGGCGGCGCCGGTGACGACGTCGATGTGCGGACGGGCATTGCCATAGCTGGAACGGTAGATCTTGCCGCGACGGGTGCGGCGGTCGCCCTTGCCCATGGGAAACTCCTTGATTCGTAATGATGGAGAGGAACGGCCGGCCATCGTATCAGCGGCCGCGCAAAGCGCAAGTGGACCCGTTCAGTGAGCGTGGGTCTCGCCCTTCCCACAGCCTTCCTGTTCGTCCGGGCACGGGCCATGGTCGAACTGGACGGTGGCGTGGTCCACGCGCCAGCGCTCGCTGAGCATCCGCTTGATTGCCGCCAGCGCGCGGGCCTGGTCGGCCTGCTCCGCACCGGGCGCCAGCTCCGCGTGCAGCGTCGCCATGCGCGACCCCGCGGTTACCTGCCATACGTGCACGTGGTGGATGTCCACGATCCCCGCATCGGCGGTGTGCAGTTCGCGTTGGACGTCCGCCAGGTCCACACCTTCGGGCATGCCCTCGAGGAGGATGTGGCCCGATCGGCGGACCAGCGACCACGCGCTGCGCAGGATCAGCAGGGACACCAGGATCGAGAGCGCCGGATCGGCCCAGTTCCAGTCCAGCCAGCGTACCGCGAGCGCCGCGAGCACCGCGGCGACCGAGCCCAGCAGGTCGCCCAGCACGTGCAGGCTGGCGCCCGCGATGTTGACGTCATCCGGGTCGTGTCCATGCAGCATGCGCAGCACCACGACGTTGGCGACGAGGCCCAGCGATGCCACGACCAGCATCACGCCGGAAAGGATGGGTTGCGGAGCGAACAGGCGCTGCAGCGCCTCGTAGACGATGAAGCCGACGAGGGCGAACTGGGTCAAGGCGTTGACGAAGCCCGCCAGGACTTCAATGCGCCCGTAGCCGTACGTACGCCGCGCATCGGCCGGCCGCGCGGCGAAACGCGCGCCGAGGAACGCGAGCAGCAAGGCGAGCGCATCGACCAGCATGTGGCCTGCGTCCGCCAGCAGCGCCAGCGAGCCCGAGACGATGCCGCCCGCCGCCTCCGCCACCAGCATGACCAAGGTCAGGACGAAGGCGAATAACAGCTTGCGCTCGCTGCTCCCCGCCACGTGTGCATGGTCGTGGTCGTGCGCGTGACTGTGTCCGTGGGAATGAGCGTGATCGTGTGCCATGGGGCGAAGGCTAGGGAATGGCGTCGCGGTTACACAATCACGGGTGGGCGCAGGAGGGACCATGGATGTGGCCCGCATGCCCGCTGCGATCGACGCGCAGATTGACGAAATGCGCGGACGCCACCAGGAGGCCACCGCAGGTGACGAGCACGCTGTGAACCAACGGCGAGTGGCCGTGCAGGAAAGTGACTCCCAGCATCAACAGCACGAGCCCGGGAATCGCGAACACCAGGGGCGCGCGCCGGCGATGCCGGCGATAACCCGAAATGAGCGCCAGGCTGGCGAGCACCGACGCGAAGGCGACGAAGCCGGCCTCGAAACGATGGTCCGCGAGGAAGGAGAGCCCCATCACGGGCAACAACGCAATGACGAAAGGCAGCGCCGCGCAATGAATGGCGCAGAGGAATGACGCGGTCGCGCCCAGGCGGTCGGCGGCATGCCACCAGCGGCGGGGTGTTTCCGGATCGGCGGTTGGATCGGTCATCGAATGCATAGCGTGACTAGTTGCACGGGTCGAGGCAAGCGATGATACTTTATAACATTGCAAAACCCAACACGGAGATTCACCCCGATGCGTAGAACCCTCATCGCCCTGGCCCTTGCCGCCAGTTTCGGCGCCACTCAGCCGGTCCGGGCCGACGACGCTCCCCAGGACAATCAGGCGGGCGAAACGAAGAACGCTCAGGGCAAGGGCCGCAAGAGCGCCGAAAAGCTCGATGCCATCGTGGTCAATGCCGTTCCGCTGGGCCAGAACGCGGACCAGATCGTGGCGCCCGTCGCGGTACTGGCCGGCTCGGCGTTGGACGATGCGAAGGGCGTATCGCTGGGCGAGACGGTTTCCTCCATCCCCGGCGTGCAGACGTCCGCCCTCGGCACCGCGGTGGGCCGGCCGGTGATCCGCGGCCTCGACGGTCCGCGCGTGGCCGTGCTGGAGAACGGCCTCTCCTCGCAGGACGTGTCCAATGTCAGCCAGGACCATGCCGTGACGCTCGAGCCCTTCCTCGCCGACCAGATCGAGGTACTCAAGGGCCCGGCGACCCTGCTCTACGGCTCCGGTGCGATCGGCGGCGTGGTGAACGTTGTCGATGGCCGTGTACCCGAGAAAGCCCCGGACAACGGCTTCGCCGGACGCGCCGAGATGCGCCACGACTCCGTGTCCGACGGCAGGACGGGCATGCTCCGCCTCGATGCCGGTAACGACCAGTTCGCGATCCACGTCGACGGCATGCACCGCGACAATGACGACTACGACGTTCCCGGCGGTACGCTGGCGAACAGCGCCGTGAAGACGAGCTCCGGGGCGGTCGGCGCGTCGCTCCTCGGCTCGTGGGGCTATGTCGGCCTCTCGGTGTCGCGCTTCCTCGACCTTTACGGCAGCCCCGCGGAACCGGGCGACGCCGCCGAAGGCGAGGATCCGGTACACATCAAGATGGCGCAGACCAACTACACGCTGAAAGGCGGGTTGGTGAAGCCGCTAGACGGCATCGACAAGGTCGAGTTCAGCCTCGGGCACGGCGCCTACCAGCATGTGGAATTCGAAGGCGACGTGCCAGGCACGACCTTCTCGACCAACAGCAACCAGGGGCGTCTGGTCGTCACCCACGAGCCCATCGCGGGATGGGATGGCGCGTTCGGCGTGCAGACCCAGCATCGCCAGTTTTCCGCCGTGGGCGAGGAGACATTCGTCCCGCCCACTGCTACCACCGGCGTCGGCGTGTTCCTGACCGAACAACGTGAGTTCGGGCCGGTGAAGTTGGAACTGGGTGCGCGCCACGACAAGCAAACCGTCGACCCGGAGAACGGTCCCAAGCGCGACTTCGCGCCGAACAGCTTCTCGGCCGGCATCGCATGGCGTTTCGCGGAGCAGTGGCACCTGTCGTTCAATCTCGACCACGCGGAACGCGCGCCCTCCGAGGAGGAGCTGTTCGCCAATGGCCCGCACGCGGCCTCGAACACGTTCGAGATCGGCGGCGACCTGCAGAAGGAAAAATCGAACCAGGCGGAACTGGGCCTGCACTTCCACGGCGACGTCGTCGAAGGAAAGGTCGCCGTGTACTACAACAAGTACAAGAACTTCATTTACCTCGCCGACACCGGCGACATCGAGGACGACTTGCCGGTTCGCGTCTGGTCGCAGAACGACGCCACGTTCCGGGGTGCCGAAGCGGAAGCGACATTCCACCTGGCGAAAGGCCCGTCGGGGAATTGGGACTTGCGCGTATTCGGCGACACCGTGCGCGCGACGCTCTCGGACGGCGCCGGCAATGTCCCGCGCATTCCCGCCGGACGCATCGGCTCGACACTGAGCTGGAATGTCGACGGGCTGCGCGCGAGCCTCGGCGCGGTGCGTTACATGAAGCAGGACAAGATCGCGGCGTTCGAGACCGATACCGCCGGCTACACGCTCGTCAATGCGCATCTCGCCTGGACCTTCGTCAACGACGACCGCAGCCAGTGGGAGGCATTCGTCGACGGCAACAACCTCACGAACCAGACGGCCCGCCCGGCGACATCGCTGTTCAAGGACGTCGCGCCGCTGCCGGGTCGCAATGTGTCGGTCGGCGTTCGCGCTTACTTCTGAGTTCCCGGCCGCCCTGCCCCTCCCTCCCCGGGGTGGCTGGAACAGTGGGGCGTCCGTAAGGGCGCCCCTTTTTTCGCGCTACACGGACTCGCGGCAGTTCTTGCAGGTGCCGTGCACTTCGAGGGTCTGGGCCTGCGGGCGGAAGCCGAGCGCTTTTGCCTGGGCCTCGATGAGTTCGGCGACGCGCTCGTCGCAGACTTCCTGTGCGCACTGGCAGGTATCGCAGATGAGGAAGGGCACCTGGTGCGCTTCCTGCGGATGATGGCAGGACACGTACGCGTTGATCGACTCCAGCTTGTGGATGAAGCCGTTCTCGAGCAGGAAATCTAGCGCGCGATAGACCGTGGGCGGTGCCGCATTGCCATGTTTTTCGCGGAGGCGGTCGAGCAAGTCGTACGCCTTGACCGGCTTACCGGCGCCGGCAACGAGCTCCAGCACTTCCCGGCGCAGCGGCGTCAGTCGCAGGCCACGCTCGGACGACGCCTGCTCCACCGCGGCAACGAAGCCATGAGCGTCGTCGTGGTGCTGGTGGTGGTGTCGGTGGGCAGCGCTGGTCACATGGGTATCCTCGTACCTGTCATCCTAACATGAGGACAGTTCACGGCTTTTTCGACCCTGGCAACGGTGGCGGATGGCGAGCGGCAGGCGGTTGGCGCGCAGGCAGGAACGGCACGATCCAACCGAAGGGACCCAGGATCAGCGAGGCGATGACGCCAGCCTTCAAGCGGCCCCGCCACCAGCCCAGCAAGCCGCCGACGACCACGAAGACCACCTGCCAGAGGATCATCTCGCCCCAGGGCACGAGGCCCATGAGGTTCGTGAAGATATGGACGAACGCATGGGGATCGTCGGGATCGACGCCCCGCATGGCTTTCGCGAGCAGCTCATCCATGGAGATCGTCCGGCCTTCGGATCCCACAGGATGTCATGCAATCACCCCGTCGCGCCCGACCGGCGCAGCGCCTCATCGATACGACCCAGCGCGCCCTCGCGACCCGCGAGGTAGATCGTGTGCTCGATCGACGGCGACACCTGGGTGCCGGTCATGGCCACGCGCAGCGGCGCGGCGACCTTGCCCATGCCCAGTTCGAGCGACGCTGCGATACGCTCCACCGCGCCGTGCACGGCTTCCGGCGACCACTCCGGAAGAGCGGCGAGCTCCGCCTTCGCGGCCTCGAGTGCCTTCGGCGCCGTGTCGTTGCGGAGGTGCTTCTCCACGGCCTTGTCGTCCCATTCGACGATGGGGCCGTACCAGATCTTGGCGCGCTCGGCCATTTCCTTGAAGGTCTGCACGCGATCGCGCAGCGCCACGACGACGTCGGCGGGATCGGGGCCCTGCGTGGCGTCGACGCCGCTCCTCTCCAGGTGCCAGGCGAGCTCCGGCCCGAGGGTCGAAGGGTCGTCGGTCTTCAGGTAATGCTGGTTCAACCACGAGAGCTTGTTGACGTCGAAACGCGAGGCCGCCTTGTTCACGTCGGAAACGTCGAACAGCGCCGTCATCTCGTCCACCGAGAAAATTTCCTGGTCACCATGCGACCAGCCGAGGCGCACGAGGTAGTTGAGCAGCGCGTGCGGCAGGAAACCATCGTCGCGGTACTGCATGACGCTCACGGCACCATGCCGCTTCGAAAGCTTCTGCCCGTCAGGCCCGAGGATCATCGGCAGGTGCGCGAACTCCGGAACCGGGGCGCCCAGCGCCTTGTAGATATTGATCTGGCGCGGCGTGTTGTTCACATGGTCGTCGCCGCGGATCACCTCGGTGATGCCCATGTCGATATCGTCGACGACCACGGCGAAGTTGTAGGTGGGGAAACCGTCGGAACGGAAGATGACGAGGTCGTCGAGCTCCTCGTTCGACCATTCGATGCGTCCCTTGACCTTGTCCTCGAACACCACCGAACCCGACGCCGGGTTCTTGAAGCGAATGACGCGATTCGGATCGTCGCGGTACGGCTCGTTGCGCTCACGGTAGTAGCCGTTGTAGCGCGGCTTCACGCCCGCGGCCATCGCCGCGTTGCGCATGGCCTCGATCTCTTCCTTCGTCTCGTAGGCGTAGTACGCCTTGCCCTCGCGCAGGAGCTGGTCCGCCACTTCGCGGTACCGGTCCATGCGCAGGGTCTGGTAGTACGGGCCCTCGTCGTGCACCAGCCCGAGCCACGACATGCCGTCGAGGATCGCCTGCACGGCTTCCTGCGTGGACCGCTCGCGATCGGTGTCCTCGATGCGCAGCACGAACTCACCGCCGCGGCGGCGGGCCTCGAGCCAGCAGTACAGCGCGGTGCGCGCGCCCCCGATGTGCAGGTATCCGGTGGGGCTGGGGGCGAAACGGGTGCGAACGGTCATCGTTGGGGTCATCGGGCGGACAAGCGGACTATTTTACCGGCTTTGCGTCCGACCCGCTGTCATCCTCCGGTCATACGCCCATCACCGTCGCGACATCGCCCCGCGAGAACATGCGCCAAGCCAGGCCATGAGGCACCGCCATGCGAGTCGGCATCGTTACCGAGACCTACGCACCGGACGTGAACGGCGTCGCCCTCACCGTCCAGTCACTCGCCCGCGGCATGGTCCGTCGCGGCCATGCCATCGACCTGATCCGGCCGATCGATCCGGCGACCCCGCCGCTCGCCGACGCCGGGATGGATGTCCTCGCCGTCGAAGGGGCCGCGGTGCCCCGGTATGCAGGCCTGCGCTTTGGCTTGCCCTCCCGTTTTCGCCTCGAGCGCCGCTGGCGCGCCGACCGGCCGGATGCCGTCTATGTGGCCACGGAAGGCCCCTTGGGCTGGAGCGCCGTCAGCGCGGCCCGGCGCCTCGGTATTCCGGTCGCCACCGGTTTCCACACCCGCTTCGACTTCTACGTCGGCCATTACGGTTTCGGCGCGCTCACACCGCTCGTCAGGCATTACCTCACGCGCTTCCACAAACGGGCCCAGACGACGCTCGTCCCCACGGGGCAACTCGCCGGCGAGCTCAACGACCTGGGCGTGCACGACGTGCGCGTGCTCCGTCGCGCCGTCGACACCGTGCGCTTCCATCCCGAGCGTCGCGACGAGAGCCTCCGTGCATCCTGGGGCGCCGCACCCGACGCGCCCGTGGTCCTCTGCGTGGGACGCGTGGCGCCGGAGAAGAACCTGGACGTGACGATCGACGCCTATCGCGCCCTCGCTCGCCGCGTGCCGGAGGCCCGTTGCGTCATCGTCGGCGACGGCCCGGGCCGCGCGGCGCTGGAAGCAGCGCATCCGGACGTGATCTTCGCGGGGACCCGGCGCGGCGATGACCTTGCCGCCTATTACGCCAGCGCCGACCTCTTCGTCTTCCCGAGCCTCACCGAGACTTTCGGCAACGTGGTCCTCGAGGCCATGGCCTCGGGCGTCCCCGTCGTCGCCTATGCCGAAGCCGCCGCCCGCGAGTTCATCCGCAACGGGCAGAACGGCATCCGGGTGGCACCGGGCAACGAAGGCGGCCTGGTCGAACGTGCCGCCGCACTAGGCGCCGATGCCACGGTGCGCACCGCCATGGGTGCCGCCGCACGTGCGTCCGTCGCCGGCCTCTCGCCCGACTCGGTCGTCGCGGCGTTCGAGTCGATCATGCAGTCCCTCGCCGAGGAACACGTCCATGCACGCAGCACCGCCGTCGCCGCGTAGGGCGAACCTCGATCGGCGCATGTGCGTCGCCGCCAACCGCTGGGGCGCGCGTCGCGCCATCGGCATCTTCTTCGGTGCCGTCAGTCGCCTGGGCGATGGCGTCTTCTGGTACGCACTGATGACGGTGATCGCCATCGTCGGCGGATGGCGCGGCGTCGCCGTCGCCGCGCAAATGGCGATCACCGGTCTTACTGCGCTGATGCTTTATCGCGTGCTGAAACGCTGGACTCGGCGCCCGCGTCCGTTCCGCACCTGCCCCGGCGTCATCGCGCACGTGCCGCCGCTCGACGAATTCAGCTTTCCCTCCGGGCACACGCTGCAGGCGGTGTCGTTCACCGTCGTGGCCGTCGCGCATTACCCGGTACTGGCGCCCTTCCTTATCGGGTTCGCCGCGCTCGTGGGTGCCTCGCGCGTCGTCCTCGGCCTGCACTATCCCAGCGACGTGCTGGCCGCCACAGCTATCGGCGGCGGGCTTGGCACGCTATCGCTGTGGGCCGAGCGCGTGCTGGTCTAAAGCAAACCGAACCGATCAAGCGGCCGCGCGCGGTGCCTTGCCGAGGATACCGAGCATCGCGCCGAGCTTGTCGCGCATCTCGCGACGGTCGACGATGACGTCCACCGCGCCGTGCTCCACGAGGAACTCCGGTCGCTGGAAGCCTTCGGGCAGCGTCTCGCGCACGGTCTGCTCGATGACGCGAGGACCGGCGAAGCCGATGAGCGCCTTCGGCTCGGCGACGTTGATATCACCGAGCATGCCCAGGCTCGCGGACACGCCGCCGGTGGTCGGGTGCGTGAGCACGGAGATATAGGGCACCCCGGCATCGCGCATGCGCGCCAGCGCGGCCGACGTCTTCGCCATCTGCATCAGCGAGAACAGGCCTTCCTGCATGCGCGCGCCGCCCGTGGCGGAGAAACAGACGAGGGCGCTCTTTTCCTCGAGCGCCCGCTCGGCGGCGCGGGCGAACTTCTCGCCCACCACCGAACCCATCGAACCACCCATGAAGGCGAACTCGAACGCCACGGACACGAGGGGGCGCTCCAGGAGGCGTCCGGACATGGCGATCAGTGCATCCTTCTCGCCGGTGTTCTTCTGCGCCGCGGCGACGCGATCCTTGTACTTCTTCTGGTCCCTGAACTTCAGCGCATCCACGGCTTCCATCTTCGGCCAGAGCTCGGTCGTGCTGCCCTCGTCGAAGAAGGCCGCGAGCCGGGCGCGTGCGGAGATGGCATGGTGGTGGCCGCACTTCGGGCACACCATCAGCGACTTCTCGAGCTCCGGCTTGTAGAGCACGGTGCCGCAACCGGCGCACTTCTCCCACACGCCCTCGGGCACCTTGCCCTTGCCGCCGGCCGCGCCGGGGGCGCGGGTCTTCGGCGTCATGATCTTCTGCAGCCAGTTCATCGTGTCTCTCCGAATGTCTCTGTCCTACCCCGGCGTCCGGTCAGCGCGCGTCGAGCGCGGCGCGGATCGGCGCCAGGAAATCCCGTGCCCTGCCGACGGCATCCTCGGCCGAGGTCGCACCGGCAAGGCGGTCGACCAGGGCGCTGCCGATGACCACGGCGTCGGCGAATTCGCCGATCGCCCTGGCACTCGCGGCATCGCGGACGCCGAAACCGACGGCCACCGGGGCCTTCGACCGTGCTCGGATGTCGGCGACTCGCTGGGCGATGTCACCCGTGCTCAGCTGGGCCGCACCGGTGATGCCGGCGAACGATACATAGTACAGGAAGCCCGATGCGGCCTCGCAAAGCCGGGCCAGGCGGCCCTCGGCGGTCGTGGGCGACGCGAGCAGGATCTGCTCTAGGCCGGCGGCGCGCAGGGGGGCGAGGACGTGCGACTCCTCCAGCGGACAATCGACCATCAGGACGCCATCGACGCCGGCCTCGACGGCATCTTCGGCGAACGCCGCATAACCGTACATTTCCACGGGATTGAGGTAGCCCATGAGGACGATGGGCGTTTCCGCGTCCGTCTCGCGGAAGGCGGCGACCCAGGCAAGGACATTGGCGAGGCCGACGCCCCGGGCGATCGCTCGCTCGCTGGCATGCTGGATCACGGGGCCGTCGGCCATGGGATCGGAAAACGGCACGCCGAGCTCGATGACGTCCGCTCCGGCGGCAACCAGGCCGTGCAGCAAGGGGACCATGCCTTCCGGCGAGGGATCGCCAGCGGTGACGAACGGGACGAGGCCGGTGCGGCCCGCGGACTTCAGCGCCGCGAAGCGGCGTTCGATGCGGCTCATCAGAGTTCGATTCCTTCACGGGCTGCGATCGTGTGCACGTCCTTGTCGCCGCGCCCGGAAAGGTTGGCCAGGACCAGTCCGTCCTTCGGCAGATCGCGGGCCAGCTTGATCGCCTGGGCGATGGCGTGGCTCGATTCCAGCGCCGCGAGGATGCCTTCGGTGCGGGCCAGGAGATGGAAGGCCTCCAACGCCTCGTCGTCCGTGATGCCGACGTACTCGGCACGTCCCGCATCCTTAAGAAACGCATGCTCTGGCCCGACGCCCGGGTAATCCAGTCCGGCCGACACCGAATGCGTCTCGACGATCTGGCCGTTGGCGTCCGACAGCACGTACGTGCGGTTGCCGTGCAGCACACCCGGCTTGCCGGCCGAGAGCGATGCCGCATGCCGCCCTGTCGCGATGCCTTCACCCGCTGCCTCGGCGCCCACGATGCGGACATCGCGATCGTTGAGGAAGGCGTGGAAAAGACCGATGGCGTTCGAACCGCCGCCAACGGCCGCGGTGATCACGTCCGGCAACCGGCCGAACTGCTCGAGCACCTGCTCGCGCGCCTCGCGACCGACGATGGCGTTGAAGTCGCGCACCATCTGCGGATACGGATGCGGCCCCGCCACCGTGCCGATAATGTAGAAGGTGTCGGCGACATTGGTGACCCAGTCGCGCATGGCCTCGTTGAGCGCGTCCTTCAAGGTCTTCGAGCCGGAGGTCACGGGCACGACCTCGGCGCCGAGAAGGCGCATGCGGTACACGTTGATCTTCTGCCGCTCGATGTCCACGGCGCCCATGTAAACGACGCACTTCAGGCCCAGCCGCGCCGCGACCGTCGCGCTGGCCACGCCATGTTGGCCTGCGCCGGTCTCGGCGATGATGCGCGTCTTGCCCATGTGCCGGGCGACTAATGCCTGGCCGACCGTGTTGTTGATCTTGTGCGCGCCCGTATGGTTCAGGTCTTCGCGCTTGAGCACGATGCGCGCGCCACCCACGTGCTTCGACAGGCGCTCGGCGTGGTACACCGGGCTCGGGCGGCCCACGTAGTACTTGAGGTCGCGGTCGAGCTCGGCGATGAAGGCCGGATCCTTGCGCAACGTCTCGTAGGCGGCGGTGAGTTCGGCCAGGGGCTCCATGAGCGTCTCGGCCACGTAGATGCCGCCAAACTCGCCGAAGCGCCCCTGCGCGTCGGGCCAGGCGTGGAAATCCGCGATCTCGGTCATTGCCTTCTCGTCAGCTTGGGCCGTGTCACACGCTGGGGACGGCGCGCACGGCGGAAATGAAGCGTTCCATCTTAGCCCCATCCTTGATGCCCGGCGACGATTCGATGCCGCTGGAAACGTCCACCGCCCAAGGCCGGGCGATACGAATCGCCTCGGCGACATTGTCTGCCGTGAGTCCGCCGGCAAGCAGCAAGGGTTGTGCGAGATCCGTCGGCATCAGCGACCAGTCGAAGCGCTGGCCGCTGCCACCCTGCTCGCCCAGGCCGTGGCCGTCCAGCAACAGGCCGGCGGCGCGTGGATAGTCGCGCAGCCCCGCCAGCGCGGGCGCGCCTTCGCCCATCGCGATCGCCTTCACGTAACGGACGCCGTAGGCGGCGCATGCGTCGTCGTTCTCGGCGCCGTGGAACTGCAGCATGTCCGGGCGCAGTACGCGCAGCACTTCCTCGATGTACGCAGGCTCGTCGTCCATCACCAGCGCCACCGTCGTCACGAAAGGCGGCACCGCGTCGCGCAGGCGCGCGGCGGCAACCGGGTCCACGAAGCGCTTGCTCTTGCGGGTCATGATGAAACCGACCGCGTCGGCGCCGAGCCGCGCGGCCAGCTGGACATCGTCGACGCGCGTCATGCCGCAGCACTTGATCCGGGTCATAGCGTCACCTCCGCGGGCAATCCCCAATGGGGTTCGTAGAGCGGGCCGAGGAAGGTCAGACCCTCGGCGGGCGCGGTGGCTCCCCCCAACTCGCGGTCGCGGCCCGCGAGCAATTCGGCCATCCACGTCGTCGGACGTTCGCCTCGGCCAATGGGGAGCAGCGAACCCACGATATTGCGAACCATGTGATGGAGGAACGCGTTCGCCTCGATCTCCACCACGACATGGAGATCGTCGCGGAAGACTCGGATCGAGCGCACGTTGCGTCGCGCATGCGCCGCCTGGCAGGACACCGCGCGGAAGGCCGAGAAATCGTGCTCCCCGACGATCGCCTGCGCCGCCACGTGCATCGCGTCCGCGTCGAGCTGCCGACGCTCCCAGGCGACGAAACGGGCGTCCAGGGCGGGTCGCACAAAGCGCGGGAGGATCCGGTAGCGATAGCGCCGCGCCCGCGCCGAAAAGCGCGCATGGAAGTCGTCGGCCACGGGCTGGGCCCAGGTGACCGCCACGCTGTGCGGCAGGTTGGAACAGGCGCCGAGGATCCACCCGCGCATATCGCGCTCGACCTCGGTATCGAAATGGACCACTTGGCAACGACCGTGCACGCCGGCATCGGTACGGCCGGCGGCCGTCACCTCGATGGGCGCATGCGCAACGAAGGTCAACGCCTCTTCCAGCGCACCCTGCACGGTCTTCGCGTGGCTGAGCCGCTGCCAGCCGAGGAAGTCGGTGCCGTCGTATTCGACGCCAAGGGCGATGCGCATGGGTGATCGGAAGCGGTGGAAACGGAAAAGGGTAGCACTTTGCGCCCCCGGGAACGCGGAAGCCCCGGACCAGGCCGGGGCTTCCGTCGTCGCAACCGTTGGATCAGGCGATATCGTTGAGGATGCGGCGCGCCGTGTCCTTCTGCATCTGCGAACCTTCGGCCAGCACTTCGTCGAGCATCAGGCGGGCGCCTTCGGCGTCGCCCATGTCGAGGTACGCACGGGCCAGGTCGAGCTTGGTGTCGACCGGGTCGTCGCTGAAGCTCTCGGGGTTGTGGTCCACGATCGGCTCTTCGTCGCCGAAGGTGGGTTCGTCGAAACGCGGCAGGTCGGTCGGCGAGGTGGCGGCTGCCTCGTGCTCGTCCTGGAATGCCCATGAGGGACGCTCGTCGTCCGCGGCGGTTTCCTTCTCCTCGCCCAGGATCTCCGCGAAACCGGCGTGTCCCTCGGACACGCCGGCGGGCGCTTCAACGTACGGCGATTCCGGCGCGTCGACGTCGAACACGCCGGGTGCGTTCGGACGACGGTCGGCTTCGGCGCGCTGCACCGGCGTCAGGTCGAAGTTGAAATGGTATTCGCTGTGCTTCTGCGGCGACGGAGCCTGCGGACGGTCGTCCTCCGGCCCGGTGGCGTAGGTGCCGAGGTCGAACTCCTCGAGCGCCGCACCTTCGTCCTCGACAGCATGGGTGCGCGGGGCGCCGTAGCCGTCGTCGTACGGATCCTCGATGTCGTCCACCGGCGTTCCGCCGAACAGCGGATGAGTCGGTGCGAGGTCTTCGCCCATCATCACCACCTCGCGCCATTCCGGCTGCTCCGGATCGGCGACGTGGGCGAACATGGCTTCCGCGGCGGCCTCGAAGTGCTCGACATCGCGCCGGCCGTAGTAAAGGCTGACCAACTCGAGGTGCAGACCGACGTCGTCCGGATGTTCGGCCAGCGCGTCGAGGATCTCGCGCTGGTCCTGGTCCATCACCTCGCCGTGGTGGCTGAACTCGAAGTTCGGCTCCCCGCCGAAGCGGTCCGCCAGCGAGCCGCCGGCGACGGCCGGCGCGGCCTTGGGCTTCTTGCGCCCGAACACGGCGGCCACGAGAAGAAGGAGGATGACGATCGCGCCACCACCCCATGCCCAAGGCTGCATGTACCAGGGGTCTTCGACCACCACCGGCGTCGGGGCGATCGGCTTCTTTGCCGGCTTGGCCGCCGGAGCAGCCGCGGGCGGCGTCGCCGCGGCCGCGGCGGGTTCCTTCAGGGGCGCGGTCGCGACGGTCGCGGCCGGAGCCGGTGCGGGGGTCGCGGCCTGCGCCGCGCTACCGGCGGTGGCGGGCGCACCTGCGACCGGAGTGGCCGCGGCGGGCGTCGGGGACGGCGTCGGGGCGTTCGCCGGCACCGGCGCATTCGCTGCAGGAGCGGTGCCCGCCTTCTGCGCCTCGGCCAGCTTGCGCTGGAGCTCGGCGATCTCGGAATCCTTGAGGCTCAGCAGTCGCTGGTTCTTGGTGTTGATGTCCTCGAGCTCGCCGATGCGCGACTTCAGCTCGGCGCCTTGCTGCTTCAGGGAAGCGACGCTTTCCTGCGACGTGGCCAGTTCCTGGCGAAGACCGGCGACCTGGGCGTCGCCCGTGCCACCCTTGCTGCCCGCACGCGTCGAAGCCGCGTCACCGCCTTCCTTCGCGGGAACGATGGCGAGACGGTCGGAGCCGGAACGCGAGGGCTTTGCCTCGCCCTGGCCCGCGTTGGTCGACGCGGCGTCGGCCACGACCGAGGGCGACCGGGCGGTGGTGCCCGCCCGCCAGCTTTCGTTCTGCCGGCGCACTTCCGCCAATGCCTCGGCATTGGACTGTGCCTGTACCTCGTCCGCCGAAGGAATGCGCAGGATCGCGCCGGTCTTCAGCGCGTTCATGTTGTCGCGGTAGAACGCCTCGGGATTGGCTTTCTGCAAGGCGACGAGCATCTGGTTCATGTCCGCGCCGCTCGCGTGGTCGCGGGCGATCGAGGAGAGCGTCTGGCCGCGCTGGACCGGCCCATAAGTACCGCCGGCCGCCACGGCGGCCGGCCGCGGCGCGGCCTCGCTGCGCGACGGCTTCGGCGCGACCTGCGCGGGCACCCGTGCGGGAACGTCGGACGTCCGCGAAGGAGCGGCCGACGGCGCCTGCGACGGTGCCGCCGAGGCGGCGGCCGTGTTCAGCGGCGTGCCGGGCGGATCGAGCAGCATGGTCACTTCGCGCACGACCTTGTTGCCACCCGACGAGACTTCCACGAGGAAATCGAGGTAGGTGTCGCGAACCGGAGCCGCGCTGGTCACCCGGATGACCGGCTGGCCGGCGGCGTTCTTCGCCACGGTGAAACTCAGCGGCACCGGCAGGCCCGCGCGATTGAGCCCGGCGCGGGTGAAGGCCTCTTCCGACGCCAGGGCCACGTGGACGTTATCGGGATTTCCCGATACCCCGGTGAGCGGGATCTCCGCTACGAGCGGCTGGTCCATGGTGGACTGCAAGTGGACGGGCCCAAGGTTCTGGGCCATGGCCTGGCTGCCCCAGGTCGCCAGCGCCAGCATGATCGAAAGCTTCAACGTACGGTTCATCAGTGCTTCCCCCGAACTAAAACCATGCCGGCGGCGCGCCTCTGTGCGGGCGGTCGGCCGCGAAGGCGCCACTGTAGTGCACCCCAGCAACAACTAACAATAGCGTCTACGGACAGTTACGCGACAACGTTAAGTCGCTCGCGAGGCCCGTACACGCTCCCCATACATCGTCACTTGCCCTGGCTGGCCTCCAACTGCCGCCGCAGCTCGGCGATCTTGCGGTCGCGCTCCGCGATGTCGTGGCTGGTGGCCTGCGACGTCGATTCGAGCGTGTCGACACGCTTCCGTAACTGCTCCACCTGGGCGTCTTCGTGCTTTTCCTGGCCACGGAGCGCTTCGAGCCTGGCCTTCTCCGCGGCGGAATGCGCCTGCGTCGACGCCGCCTGCGGGCGCTCCCCGGCCAGCGCCACCGGCGCGAACACGATGAAAAGGCAGGCGGCGACGGCGCGGAGAGGCATTACAGGTAGTCCTCGATCAGGATCTCGGCGATCTGCACGGCGTTGAGGGCCGCGCCCTTACGAATGTTATCGGCGACCACCCACAGGTCCAGGCCGCGCTCGTGCGAGATGTCCTCGCGGATTCGGCCGACGAAGACCGGATCCTTGCCCGCCGCGTCGCCAACCGGCGTGGGATAGCCGCCGGCTTTGCGCTCGTCCTGGACCACCACGCCCGGCGCCTCCTCGAGGAGCTCACGGGCGCGCTCGGCGGTGATCTTGTCGCGCGTCTCGATGTGCACCGCCTCGGCGTGGCCGTAGAACACGGGAACGCGGACGGCGGTCGGGTTCACCTGGATGGAAAGATCCTCGAGGATCTTCCGGGTCTCCCAGACCATCTTCATCTCTTCCTTCGTGTACCCGTTCGCCTGGAACTCGTCGATATGCGGGATGACGTTGAAGGCGATCTGCTTTGGGAACTTGGCCGTCTCGACTTCCTGGAAGTTCAGCATCTGCGCCGTCTGCTTGCCCAGCTCTTCCATGCCGCTGCGACCTGCGCCCGAGACCGACTGGTAGGTCGCGACGTTGATCCGCTCGATGCCCACCTCACGGTGGATCGGGGCCAGGGCCACGAGCATCTGCATCGTGGAGCAGTTCGGGTTGGCGATGATCCCGCGCACCGTGTAATCCGCGATGGCATGCGGATTCACCTCGGAAACCACCAGCGGGATGTCGTCCTGGTAGCGGAACTCGGAGGTGTTGTCGATGACCACGGCACCCGCGGCGGCCGCGCGCGGCGCGTGCTCGCGGCTCACCGAGCCGCCGGCCGAGAAGAAGGCGATGTCCACCCCTTCGAAATCGTACTTGGCGAGGTCCTGGACGACGTAGGTTTTTCCATTGAAGTCGACCGTACCGCCCGCCGAGCGCTCGCTCGCCAGGGGCACCAGTTCGCTCACGGGGAAATCCCGCTCCGCGAGGATCGACAGCAGGGTTTCACCGACCGCACCGGTCGCACCCACCATGGCCACCTTGTAACTCGTCTTCTTGCTCATGCTTCGCTTCGTCAGGCGTTGGGGAAATCAGGTCCGCTGGCGTCGGCCAGCACACCCGGATTGAGGATCGTGGGTGGCCGGCCGGCGTGAGGACCATGCCCGAACGCCGCCAGCACATTGTCCACAGCCAGCGCCGCCATATCGCGACGTGTGTCGCGGCTTGCGCTGGCGATGTGCGGACTCAGCACGATATTTTCGAGGTTGAGGAGATCGGGATGCACCGCCGGCTCGCCTTCGAACACATCGAGCGCCGCGGCGCCGATGACACCGTCCGCCAGGGCCCGGGCCAGCGCCGCGTCGTCGACGATGCCGCCCCGCGCGATGTTCACGAGCGTGGCGGTCGGTTTCATCGCCGCCAGCTCCGCGGCACCGATGGCATGGCGGTTCTGCGCGTTGAACGGCAGGACCAGGATCAGGTGGTCCGACGTGGCAAGCAGGCTTGCCTTGTCCACGTAGGTGGCCGCGCACTCCTGTTCGACACGGGCGTCGAGCCGCGAGCGGTTGTGGTAGATCACCCGGGCGCGGAAGCCACTCGCGCGGCGCGCGATGGCCTGCCCGATGCGGCCCATGCCGAGGATGCCGATGGTCTTGCCGTGTACGTCCGCGCCGAGCCAGCCTTCGAAGCGGAAACCCTGCCACTCGCCCCGGCGCAGCCAGCGCTCGGCTTCCCCGACACGGCGCGCCGCGGCGAGCATCAGCGCCCAGGCGTAGTCGGCTACGGTTTCGTTCAGGACGTCGGGCGTGTTGGACGCGCCGATGCCGGCGGCGGTCAGCGCCGCCAGGTCGAGGTTGTTGTAGCCGACGCCCAGGTTCGCCACGAAACGCAGGCGCGACGCGGCGGCGATCGCCGCCGCGTCGATGCGCTCGGTAAGGCCGACGATGGCGGCATCGGCGTCCGCCAGCCGGGCCGCGCGCTCTTCCAGCGAATGCGCGCGCTCTTCGCTTTCCGCGCGCACCTCGAAATGCGGACGCAGGCGATCGACGATGTCCGGAAAGAACGGACGGGAGATCCAGACCGTCGGCTTGCTCATCGCCTCACCCCTGCAACGTGCCGGGGATGTGCGGCGGCACGGTGCCGACGTCGCCGCACTGGGCGCGATGGCGCAGGGCCTGGTCCATCAGCACGAGGGCCAGCATGGCCTCGGCGATGGGCACCGCGCGGATCCCCACGCAGGGATCGTGGCGGCCCTTCGTCACCACCTCGGTCGCCTCCCCTGCCCGATCGACGCTCCGGCCGGGAACGAGGATGCTGGAGGTCGGCTTGAACGCCATCGACACTACGACGGGCTGGCCGGAGGCGATGCCGCCGAGGATGCCGCCCGCGTGGTTGGAAAGGAATCCGGCAGCCGTCATTTCGTCGCGGTGCTGCGTGCCGCGCTGGGCCACGGCGGCGAAGCCGTCACCGATCTCCACGCCCTTCACGGCATTGATCGACATCATGGCGGCAGCGAGCTCGCCATCCAGTTTGCCGTAGATGGGCTCGCCCCAACCCGCCGGCACGCCCTCCGCGACGACGGTGACCTTCGCGCCGACCGAATCGCCCGACTTGCGAAGGGCGTCCATGTAGGACTCGAGTTCGGCGACCTGACCGGCATCCGGCCAGAAGAACGGGTTCGATTCGATGGCTTCGACGTCGTGGCCGCGAGGCACGATCTCGCCGATCTGGGCGACGTGCCCGCGCACGGTGACGCCATGCCGCAGGGCCAGCCACTTCTTCGCGATGACGCCGGCGGCGACCCGCATGGTGGTCTCGCGCGCCGACGAGCGTCCGCCGCCGCGCGGGTCGCGGATGCCGTACTTCTGCCAATAGGTGTAGTCGGCGTGGCCGGGCCGGAAGGTCTCGAGGATGTTCCCGTAGTCTTTCGATCGCGCATCGGTGTTGCGTATCAGCAGCGCGATCGGCGTGCCCGTCGTGAGCCCGTCGTAGACACCGGAGAGGATTTCGATGTCGTCCGCCTCGCGACGCTGCGACGTGTGCCGGGAGCGCCCGGTGGCGCGGCGCTCGAGGTCGGCGCGAAACTCGCTCGCCTCGAGCGGCAGACCGGGTGGGCAGCCGTCGACCACGCACCCGATCGCCGGGCCGTGGCTTTCGCCGAAGGTGGTGACGGAGAGGAGCTTGCCGAACGTATTGGAGGACACGGTGTTCCCGGGGTCAGGTTCTTGCGGCGCGTACGGCGGCGATATCGGCGGCGTGTTCGATGAGGTCGCGCCGCTCCAGGGCAAAGATGCCCATCTGCCCGACCTTGAACTCCAGCCAGACGAACGGAAGGCGCGGCAGCAGTTCGACGAGCGCGCGTTCGCTGTCGCCCACTTCCACGATCAGCAGGCCATCCTCGCTGAGATGGTCGGCCGCCTCGTCGAGGATGCGCAACGTGATGTCGAGTCCATCATCGCCGGATGTCAGGCCGAGGACCGGTTCATGGCTGTATTCGGCCGGCATGGCCGCGTATTCGCCGTTGGTGACGTAGGGCGGATTCGACACGATGAGGTCGTAGACCTCCCCCTCCACGCCGGCGAACAGATCCGACTTGATCGCCCGCACGCGGTCTTCCACGTGCTGGAAGACGATGTTCTCGTTCGCCAGCGACAGCGCGTCGTCGCTGACGTCGACGAGATCCACCTGCCAGTCGGGGTTGTATTCGGCCATGGCGATGCCGATGCAACCCGAGCCGGTGCAGAGGTCGAGTGCGCGATCCACCCGGCGGTCGTCCAGCCAGGGCGTGAAGCGGCTCTCGATCAGCTCCGCGATGGGTGAGCGCGGCACGAGTGCCCGGCGGTCGCTCTTGAACTTGAGGCCGGCGAACCAGGTTTCTCCTACGAGGTAGGCCACCGGCACGCGCTCGACGATGCGCTTCTCGATGAGCGCCAGGACCGTCTCGCGCTCGCCGGCGACGAGCTTGCCGGCGCCGTAGGCGGGCGGCAGGTCCGGCGGCAGGTGCAGGGCGGCCAGGACCAGGTGGGTGGCCTCGTCGATCGGATTGTCGTGGCTATGCCCGAAAGTGAGGCCGGCGGCCGAAAAACGGCTCGCGCCATAGCGGATGAAGTCGATGATGGAGGACAGTTCGCTGGTCACGGAGGGGAATTCGATGGGACTGGCCCGTCAGTATAGCCGTCCGGGACCTCAGCTCAGCCCGGGCCGGGGTCGCTGGTCGCCGGCTGGCCATCCTCGTGGTGCCCGGCGTAGCGTCGAAGATAGCGCGGCGCATCGGGAAGGGTCACGGCGATGTCGTACCAGCCGGCACTCTCCGCCAACTCGAAGGCGAGCGTTTCGGTCCCACCCGCCGGGACCGCCACCTGCCGTGCCGGCGCGGCGCCGTACGCGTTCGCGACGCGGCAAACGGCCGCGCGCTCGCCACGGTTCCACAGCAACACCTCGATGCGCCGCTGGCCACCTGCCCCGCGAACCTCGGCTTCGAACGTATCGTCGGCGAACCCGCGCAAGGCACAGAAGTAGCCGTTGGGCCCGTGGATGCGGCGGTCGTAGCCGTCCCCGGCATCCGCCAGCTTCCATGCGTCCTCGATGCGATCGCCTGCCGCCACCGTGTAGCGGCGTGGCGGCGCCTCGCGGCGAAGGCCGTCGTAGACGAGGAAGGCGGCGCCCAGCGCCCCCGTATTGTCGAAAGCGACGCGGCTGGCGCCGTCGGCCAGGCGGTGCCTGACCGACCAGGCGTAGCCGAGGGGACGGGCCGGTCGCGTGCCGGGTTCCTGCCTCGGCATCGCCTGTTCGCGAGGCACCCGGATGGGCGTCTTTCCATCCGAACCGGCCGGGACACGTGGCCTCGGCATGGCGATGTCGCTCGCACCCGCGAAGTCGAACGCGCTGGTGAGGTCGCCGCAGACGGCACGCCGCCACGCGCTGATGTTGGGCTCCTCCACGCCGAAGCGCTTCTCAAGGAAACGCAGGACGGACGTGTGGTCGAAGGTTTCCGAGCAGACCCAACCGCCGCGCGTCCAGGGCGAGACCACGATCATCGGCACACGGTTGCCGAGACCCACCGGTTGCAGACCACCGGGATCGCTGCCAGGAACCAGCGGCGAGGCGATCCGGGGGTGCCGGTCCAGGTCCACGACCTCGTCCCGCAAGCTCGCTACCAAGCTCGGCGACACCATGCCCTCAGACCGTTCCGCGCTCGTCAGGGGCGGCGCGGGTGGCACCACGTGGTCGAAAAAGCCGTCGTTCTCGTCGTAGTTGAGGAAGAGGACGGTACGACTCCAGACCTTCGGGTTCGCCGTGAGCGCCTCGATCACCTTGCGGATGTAGTGGGCGCCATCGGCCGGCGACGCCTTGGGATGCTCGCTGTACGCGTAGGGTGCGACGATCCAGGTGACCTGCGGCAGGCGGTCGTGCAGCACGTCCTGGCGAAGGTCGCGCAACGCGTGCGTGGAAACGCCGTTGCGGACGAGCGAACCGGCCGGATCGGCGCCTTCCTGCACCTGGTAGTTCGCGAAGAACTCAAGGGAGTTGTCCGTGTAGTTGTCGGTTGGCGACCCAGGTTCGCCCGTGCCGCCCTGGTAGACGCGCCAGCTGATTCCCGCCTTTTCCAATCGCTCGGGATAGGTCGTCCAGGTGTAGCCGTTCGTCGCCGGCCGCTCTTCCGTGCCGGGGCCGTTGTCTCTCGTGCCGAGCCGGCCGGAGGGATCGCACGTGCCGCTCCAGAGATACACGCGATTGATCGCCGTATCCGCCAGCGCGGACGCGTGGTACGCGTCACAGACGGTGAAAGCGTCGGCGAGCGCGTAGTGGAACGCCACGTCGTCCCTGCGCAGGTAGGCCATGGTCAGCACATCCTGCTTCTGCTCGATCCAGCGGTCGTTGCGGCCGAGGTTCCACGCGCCATGGCCGCTGCTCCAGCCATGGTCGGTGCCTTCGTGGTGATCGCCCGACGCGTGGGTGTCGAGGTGGAACGGGTACACCCAGGCGATGTCGTCGCCGATGCCCCGCCTCTTCCAGAACTCGGTACGGGCCGCCGTGACCGGCTGGCGCCACACCGGATCGCCATTGCCCAGTTCGAGCACGCGCGGATCGGCGAATCCGCGCACACCGCGCAGGCTGCCGAAATAATGGTCGAACGACCGGTTCTCCTGCATGAGCACCACGACGTGTTCGACGTCGGCGATCGTGCCCGTGCGACGGTGCGGCGGCATCGTCAGCGCCTTCGCCACCGCGGCGGGAAAGCCCTGCGCGACCAACGACGCGGCGAGCGTGGCGCCCGCGGCATGGAGGAAACGGCGGCGCTCGTGGGAAATCATGCGCGGATCAGTTCCTGGCGAGCGATTCGATCAATGACGCATGCAACGCCGGGGTAGCGGCGGCGACGACGCGCGTGCCGCTCTGCAGGTCCAGAGGACGGCCTTCCCAGTCGGTGACGATGCCGCCGGCCGCCTCGACGACCGGCACGATGGCCAGGTAGTCGTAAGGCATGAGGTTCGCTTCGACGACGGCGTCGATGTAGCCCGATGCCAGCATCCCGTAACCATAGCAGTCGCCGCCGAAACGCCGCGCGTATGCCTCGCGGCTGGTCCGGTCGAAACGCGCCCATTCCTCGGCGGTAAACATGTCGGGGGTCGTCGTGTAGATGGTCGCCGCCCCAAGGGTCTCGCACGCGCTGGTGCGGCATGAGCCGCCGTTCATCGTCGTGCCCGCGCCGGCGTGACCGATCCAGCGCTCGTCGAGCGCGGGCATGTCGAGCACCCCGAGCACGGGGCGGCCGCGGTGCAGCAGCGCGATCAGCGTGCCCCACAGGGGCCAGCCGGAAATGAAACTGCGCGTGCCGTCGATAGGATCGATCGACCACACGAATTCGGCGTCCACCCGCGTCGCCCCGTATTCCTCGCCGAGCAGGCCGTGCGTCGGCCACGCCATCTCGATGCGCTCGCGCAGCATGGACTCCACGCCGCGGTCCACGGCCGTCACGGGGCTCATGTCGCCCTTGAGCGTGACGTCCACCGGGCGGCGGAAACGAGGCAGGGAGAGCGCACGTGCGTTGTCGGCGATGCCGGCGGCGAAGGCTTCGAACTGCTTCCGCTCGGGGGCGGGCAACGATTGCATCAACGGCACTCCTGGGTAGGGAAAGCGTGCGCGGACTAGCGTTCGCACGTTTCTGGATCATGACAAGAACGAAAATTTTCCGGTGGACGCCGTGTCCACAAGTTTGCAAATATACCCAAAACACCACACGGGGTGTCACCCCGGAGACGGCCATGCGCCCTTACCGCCACATCGCGATCGTGATCCTGCTGGTGACCGCCGGCGGCGTGGCTCGTGCCGGTACCGTCACGGTGTACTCGGCGCTTGAGAGCGACGAGATCGCCACCTACCTCGCCGCGGCCCGAAAGGCCCTGCCGGATATCGACGTCCACGTGCTCCGCCTGTCCAGCGGCGATCTCGCGGCACGGCTCCTCGCCGAGTCGGCGCAACCACGCAACGATGCGATCTGGGGCATGGCCGTCACCGACATGCTCCATCCGCGCATCGCCGCGTTGCTCGCCCCCGTCCACGGGGAGCATATCGACCGCATGCCCGCGGCATTCCGCGATGTGGACCACCGCTGGTTCGCGCCGACAGGCTTCCTCGCGGCGTTGTGCGTCAATCGCGAGGCGCTGGCCGAGCACGGACTGCCCATGCCGGACAGCTGGAAAGACCTCACCTCGCCGAGGTATCGCGGCCAGATCGCGATGCCGGACCCGTCGTCTTCCGGTACCGGCTACATGCTGGTCTCGTCGCTGTCCGACGCGGGGCGAGATCCCGTGGGCATGGACCTCGTCCTGGACATCGCGCGCAACGTCGGCCAGGTGACGCTGTCCGGTTCGGCGCCCTGCAAGCTGGCGCGCATCGGTGAATTCCCCATCGGCATCTCCTTCGCCTTCTCGGCCATGCAGTCGATCCGTCAGGGGTATCCGGTGACGATGGTGATCCCGAAAGGCGCCCGCGGATACGAACTGGAAGCCTCGGCCCTGATGAAGGACGCGCCGCACGTCGAGGACGCGCAACGGTTCCTGGACTGGACCGCCTCTCCCGACGCCGCCGCGCTGTATCGCGGCTACAAGGAAATCGTCTCGGCGCCGGGGAGCGTGCCGAGCGAGGAACAACAACGTGAGGGACTGCCCGCGGACATCGTCGCGACGCTGCCCGCGCGCGACTTCGCCACGGCGGCGCGCGAGCGCGCGGCGCTCATTGCCAGGTACAAGCGGCTGACGCGCTAGCGCGGCGGTCAAGGGGAATCTTGGGGTATGCACCTGCGGATACATGAGATCTCGAAGGCATGGGGTGGGCACACGGTGCTCGACCGCGTGTCCTTTGCCGCGAACGAGGACGAGTTCATCTGCCTGCTCGGCCCCAGCGGCTGCGGGAAGACGACACTGCTGCGCATCGTTGCGGGGCTCACGGCGCCCGATGCCGGCCGGATCACCCTGGGCGATCGCGACATCACGTCCCTGCCCGCGCGCGACCGGCGCATGGGCCTGGTGTTCCAGACGTATTCCCTCTTCCCCGACATGACCGCCGCCGCGAATGTCGGCTACCCCATGCGTCTTCGTCGCGATGCCGCGGCGACCATCGCGGCGCGCGCGAGCGACCTGCTGGAACGGGTGGGCCTCGGTGGGCTCGGTGCGCGCTTTCCCGACGAGCTCTCCGGCGGCCAGCAGCAACGCGTGGCACTCGCGCGCGCACTGGCGACGGAGCCGGCGATGCTCCTGCTCGACGAACCGCTGTCTGCCCTCGATCCCGCCATTCGTGGGCAGTTGCGCAGCGAGATCCGCGTCCTGCAGCGGGCACTCGGCATCCCGACGATCATGGTGACGCACGACCAGGAAGAAGCACTGGCGATGGCGGACACGATCGTCTGCATGAACCAGGGACGCATCGAGCAGACCGGCACCCCACGCGACCTCTACGAACGGCCGCGCACACGGTTCGTCGCGGAATTCGTCGGCAGGGCCAACCTCCTGCCCACGGCCTTCGTGCGCGAGACGTTGCCCGGGTTCCTCGAGCGCCGCCCGCCCGGCAGCGAGAGCACGTTCGAGCTTTGCCTGCGCCCCGAGGACGTCGTGATCCGTAGCGACGCGCGCGGCGAAGCCGTGGTCGAGGAATCGGTCTTCCTCGGCAACCTGGCACGCGTGACGCTCGCCTGGCGCGGGCGCAAGCTGCTGGCCGAATTGCCGGGCAACAGCGCCCTCGCCCGAGGCGAGCCGGTGTCGGTCGATGCGCTGCGAGGCGCCTGGGTATGTTCGTGAGCGTGGCCACCGACATGGCCGGTACCCGCCAGGGGCGGCTGGCAGCGGTGTCGCTGCTGGTCGTGCCGGTACTCGGCCTGTTCCTGTTTTTCCTGCATCCGCTCGCCACGGTGCTATGGCGCAGCGTCACGGACGCGCAAGGCGCGCTCACGATCGCGAACTACCTGCGCCTTTTCGACGATCCCGGCCTTCCGCGCGCCGCCTTGCACAGTCTCGCGATCGGCCTCGCCACCACCGCTTGCTGCGTGCCGCTCGGTCTCGCGCTCGCCATGGCGCTGCATCGTTCGCGCGTCCCCGGCAAGGCCCTCATCCGTGGCGTCCTGCTCTTGCCGATGCTGGCGCCTTCGCTGGTGCTGGGACTCGGGCTCGTCTGCCTGCTGGGCCGCAATGGGCTCGTCCACCGGCTCACGGGCCTGCCCACCGACATCTACGGATTCTGGGGCCTGCTCGTCGCGAACACGCTGTACGGCCTGCCCCAGGTCGTGATCATCCTATCCGCCGCGCTCGTTCGCACGCCGGCCCGCCACTACGATGCCGCCGCGTCGATGGGCGCCTCGCCATGGCGGCAGTTCCTCGGACTGACCTTGCCGCGCCTGCGCTTCGCGCTGCTCGCCGCCGCGTTCCTCGTGTTCACGGAAACGCTCACCGACTTCGGCAGCGCGGTGATCGTCGGCGGGAATTACCGCGTACTGGCGATGGAGATCTACAGCGAAGTAGTCGGACAGCTCGACTTCGCCATGGGCGCGACGCTCGGCGTCGTGCTGCTCGCGCCCGCCTTGTTGTCCGTGTGGCTCGGCCGCATGGCGCGCCGACGCCAGGACAGCGGCGACGCGATGCCCGGCCGGATGCTGCTTCCCGCGAAGCACGCGGGACGCGACGCGGCACTCGGTATGCTCGTTATCCTGACCTTGCTTCCGCTCGTGGCGGTCGTGGGCACCGTCGCGTACGTCAGCGTCGTCAAGCTCTGGCCGTACGACCGCGCGCTCACCCTCGCCAACTATCTCGGCGGCATGCCCGACGGCTACGGACCCGTCGCCACTTCGCTCGCCATGTCCCTGCTCGCCGCGTGCGTCGGTTCCGTCCTGGTCTTCGCGCTGACCGCCGGGCTGCGCCACGCGCCGCGCGCCATTGCCCGGCCCGTGCAGTTCCTCGCCTCGTTGCCCGCGGCCGTGCCGGGCATGGTGCTCGGCCTGGGCTATGTCCTGGCCTTCGACCATGGCGCGACCTCGCAATGGTTCTACGGCAGCATCGGGATCGTCGCCTTCTGCAGCCTGTATCACTACCACGCGCAGTCCTTCCTCACGATGCAGTCCGGCATGCGCCAGGTGCCCGAGGCGCTGGACGACGCCGTCGCGGTGTCGGGCGGCGGCACGGCGCACGTCCTGCGCGACGCGGTGCTGCCGTTCGTCGCGCCGGCGGCCGTCTCCACCTTCGTCTACTTGTTCATGCGCTCCATGGTGACGCTGTCCGGCGTGATCTTCCTGGTGACGCCGGACCTCGGCCTCGCCTCGGTCACCGTGATGCGCCTCGACGAGAACGGCTTCCTGGCACAGGCCGCCGCCTATGCCATGTGCGTCGTCCTCGCCGGCGCCCTCGCCCTGGGCGCGATGCGCCTCCTCCTCCACGTCCTCAAGGAACGACGCCATGTGGCATGAAGAACGGTATTCCCGCATCCGCGACCTGCTCCGCGCGAGTGGCCAGGTGTCCGTGGAGAGGATCGTCACCGAGCTGGGCGTGTCGCGCGAGACCATCCGCCGCGACCTCGTCGAACTCGCCGAGCGCGGCGAGATCCGCCGCGTGCACGGCGGCGCGGTGCTCACCGGCGACGAGCCGCCGATCGACGTGCGCCACGCCACCCGCGTGCGCGAGAAGCGCGCCATCGCGAAAAAGGTCGCCACGCTGGTCGAAAGCGGCCAGACGATCTTCATGGACGCCGGCAGCACGATGAACCTCGTGGCCGAGGCGCTCGCCACGCGCAACGGGCTCACGATCGTCACCAACGCCGTCGACGTCGCCGCGCGATTCGCCGCACGTCCCGGCAACGACGTCCATTTGCTCGGCGGACGCTTCAACGCGCAGATCGGCTGCACCCAGGGTGCCGCCACGGTGACCGAGATAGCCCGCTACCAGCCGCACCTCGCCATCCTGTCGCCGGTGGGCATCGATGCGACGGGTGGCGCCAGCAGTTTCGAAATGGAAGAAGCCGAGATTGCGAGAGCGATGTGCGCGAACGCGCGTCGCGTCGTGATCGCGGCGGACCACTCCAAGATCGGCGTGCGCAGCCGCGTCGCCTGGTGCCCGGTCGACCGCGTCGACGTGCTCGTCACCGACCGTCGCGCGGAAACGTCCCGCGCGTTGACCCTCCTTCGTAAGGCCGTGGGCGAGATCGCCTATGCCTGAAACAAGACCGTGCCAGGAAGGCCGTTGTTCGACCTCGTACTTGGATCGATTGAACCAACCACTCACAGACCAGCCTTCCCGGAGCACTCCCATGCCTTACCGACCCACCCTCCGACATACACTTTTATGCGCCGCCATCGCGGCGTCTTTCGCCGGCGTTGCCTTTGGCCAGGCCACGACCGGGCGCATCGCCGGACAGGCGCCGGCCGCCGCCGGCGCGACGGTGCTGATCGAGGGCAGCAACGGCCTTGTCCGGGAGGTGCCGGTCGATGAGCGCGGGCGCTACGCGGTGGAAGCGCTGCCGCTGGCGACCTATACGGTTTCACTGAAGTCCAACGGCAACGTCGTCGACAAGCGCGACAACGTCACCCTGCGCGTCGGTGCCGCCACCGATGTGTCCTTCGCCGGCGCGAGCAGCACCGGCGACACCCAGCAACTCGAGGGCGTGACGGTCTCGGCCAACAGTCTGCCGAAGATCGACGTGGCGACGGTGGCTTCCAGCACCGTCATCACCGCCGCCGACATGGCGCGCCTGCCGTTGCAGCGTTCGGCGGAAGCCGTGGCGCTGCTCGCGCCTGGCGCCTCGCCCGGTTACAGCGGCTTCAAGAACGCCTTCGGCGGCAGCCTCGTCAGCTTCGCCGGCTCGGCCGTCTCGGAGAACGCGTACTACATCAACGGCATGAACACGACCGATCCGCTCAGCGGATTCGGCGGCGTCACCCTGCCTTATGGCGCGGTTGACCAGCAGGAAATACTCAGCGGCGGTTACTCCGCGATGTACGGCCGCTCGGATGGCGGCGTCATCAGCCAGGTCGGCAAGCGCGGCACCAATGAATGGCATTTCGGTGCCCAGGTGCTCTGGGAACCGGACTTCGCACGTGCCAGCGCCCGCAACATCACCTATGGCCACGACAACCCGGCACCCCCGGGCACGATCAACCAGCGCAACGACGACAACCACGAGTGGAGCACGACGGTCAGCGCGTATGCCGGCGGCCCGTTGATCAAGGACAAGCTGTACGCGTTCGCCGCGGTGGAGATGGAGCGCAGCAAGGGCAACAGCATCGGGGATGTGAACCACGCGTACGACACGAAGTACACGTACAAGGACCCGAAGTGGTACGGCAAGCTCGATTGGAATATCAATGACAGCAACATCCTCGAGCTGACCGGCGTCAACCAGACACACCGTTCGAACGGCAACAAGTACGCTTACGACTACGACACGAACACGGTCGGCGATTTCGCCAGTACGGACTCGACGTACAAGACCAAGGCCATGGTCTATGTCGCCAAGTTCACCAGCTACATCACCGACGACCTGACCCTCACCGCGCTGTACGGAAAGTCGAAGCTCACCTACTACAACGAGCCGCCCGCGACAGGCGTCACCGGACCGTTCATCGGCAACGTCAGCCAGCAGAACCCGGCGCTCAACGGCGGCACGCCGATCACCAACGGGCAGACGCTGGACACCATCGACAACCCGGACCACGAGTCGACCAATCGCAACCTTCGCGTCGACCTCAACTACAAGATCGGCACCCATTCGATCACCGCCGGTATCGACAACCAGGACTCCCACGACATCGACGATGGCACCACGATCGGTGGCGACGGCTATGAGCTGTGGTATGCCAAGGGCGACGAGAACCTCAACATCAGCGATAGCCCCTTCGTCGACAAGCCCGGCAATTACCCTGGCGGCGAGACCGGCTATTACGGCTATTACCGCCACTACAACACGCTCGCCTCCGTGCGCGTGAAGCAGCGGGCCCAATACATCATGGACGACTGGCAGGTCACCGACCGACTGCTTCTCTCACTGGGTCTGCGCAACGACCAGTTCACGAACTACAACCCGGCCGGCCAGCCCTACCTGAAGCTGACGAAGCCGCAGTGGGCGCCGCGCCTTGGCTTCAGCTGGGACGTGAACGGCGACTCCAGCATGAAGGTCTACGGCAACGCCGGCCGCTACTTCCTGGCCATGCCGGCATCCGTCGCACTGCGCACGTCCGCGGGTTCGCTGGCCACCAACCAGTACTTCACCTATACGGGCATCGACGCCAGCGGCCTGCCCACCGGCGTGACCTTCATCCAGTCGGCCACCGGCGGCGCCGTGTCTCCCAATGGCGAGTACGGCCAGCCACCCGATCCCAAGACGGTCAGCGCGAAGAACATCAAGTCGGAGTACCAGGACGAGTTCATCCTGGGCATGGACAAGCAGCTCGATGCCAACTGGGTGGCGGGCGCGAAGGCCACGGTGCGTAAGTTGCGCAACGCGCTGGACGACGTCTGCGACAACGGCGCGATCACCCGCGCCGCCATCGCCCAGGGCGCGGACATCGACGCGGTCACCGTCGGCAGCTGCTACCTGTCCAACCCAGGTCGCGCGAACGTCTACCAGCTGGCAAACAACAACGGCGGCTACACCAACGTGACCGTGACCAACGCCGACTTCGGTTTCAGCCACCTCAAGCGCAACTACTACGGGCTGGATCTGTACCTGTCGCATCCGTTCGATGGCACGTGGTCGGGCAAGATCGACTACCTGTATTCGCGCAGCTACGGCAACACGGAAGGCCAGGTGCGTTCGGACGTCGGCCAGGGCTCCGTCGCGGCATCGCGTGACTGGGATTACGCCACGCTGATGAACTACGCCAATGGCTACCTCGCCAACGACCGTAAGCACCAGCTGAAGCTGTACGGTTCCTACCAGATCGCCCCCGAATGGCTGGTCTCGGCCAACCTGCTCATCCAGTCCGGCTTGCCGAAGTCGTGCCTGGGTCGCTACGGGGAAGCCGAGGGCGATCCCTCCGGCTACGGCAGCTATTACCACTTCTGCTTCGGCGAACCGTCGGCCTATGGCGCGAAGGGCCGCGAGCCGTGGGAAGAGCTGGTCGACGTCAACGTCGAGTACCGTCCGATGTGGGCCGATCGCAAGCTGGCCTTCACCGCCTCGGTGTTCAACCTGCTCAACCAGCAGCGGTCGCAACGGACGAACCCGGTCTCGGGCAGCAAGAACTCGGTGAACGACGGCTACCAGCAGGTCATCAGCTATACGCAGCCGCGTTACGCCCGCTTCGGTGTCACCTACGACTTCTAACGGGAAGCCCATGCATCCACTACTGCGACTGGGTATCGTCGCGCTTGCCGCCGGAGTCCTCGCGATTCCGGCGGTCGGCGGCGAGACCACCTATAAGGACCTGCCGACGGAAACGCCGGCCCATTTCACGCCGACGAACCCGGGCTTCGACTACGTGCGCCGCACGGTCGAGATCCCGATGCGCGACGGCGTCAAGCTGCACACCGCGATCCTCATGCCCAAGGGCACGACGCACGCGGGCATCCTGCTCACGCGTACGCCGTACGGCGCCGACGGCATGGGACATCGCAGCGACAGTCCACACCTGGGTCCCGCACTGCGCGGCTACGACAATCCCGCCGACATCATCGTGCAGGACGGCTATATCCGCGTGATCCAGGACATCCGCGGCAAGAACGGCTCCGAAGGCGACTTCGTGATGAACCGGCCACCGATCGGGCACGGCAACCCCACCCCGGTCGACGAATCCTCGGACATCTACGACACCGTCGACTGGCTGGTGAAACACGTGCCCGAGTCCAACGGTAAGGTCGGCATCATCGGCATTTCCTACGACGGCTTCGAGGCCATGGTCGCGACGATCCGGCCCCACCCCGCGCTCAAGGTGGCCGTGCCGATCAATCCCATGATCGACGGCTGGATGGGCGACGACTGGTTCCATCGCGGCGCGTTCCGCCAGCAGATGATCCCGTACATCTACGGCATGGTGAATTCGCGCCGCAGCGATATCGGCTGGACCAGCGGCTTTCGCGACGACTACGACCTTTACCTGCACTTCGGTTCGGCGGGTGACGTCGGCCGTGCGTACGGCATGGAGGCGCTGGGATTCTGGCAGAAACTGCTGGCCCATCCGGCGTACGACAGCTTCTGGTCTGAACAGGCACTCGACAAGATCGCGGCGAAGGAGCCGATGACCGTGCCGACGATGCTCGTGCACAGCCTTTGGGACCAGGAAGACAACTACGGTGACATGGCCGTGTACCGTGCCCTTGCGCCCCGCGACCCGAACCACGAAAAGCTCTGGCTCGTGATCGGACCCTGGCGACACGCCAAGACGTGGGAAAGAGGCGAGAGCATTGGCGCCGTCAATCTCGGCAGCGATACCGGCACCGAATTCCGGCAGCGGATCCTGCGCCCGTTCCTCGCGCAGTACCTGAAGGATGACGCGCCGAAGGCGGATATCGCCCCGGTGAACGCCTTCGTGACCGGCGAAAACACGTGGCGCAAGCTCGATAGCTGGCCGTCCAGTTGCCGCACGGGCTGCGCGCCAACGATGCATCGATGGTACGTGGAAGCGGACGGTGGCCTCGGCGAGGCATTGCCTGCCGCAGGTGCCGATGAATACGTCTCCGATCCGGCCAGGCCGGTTCCCTATCGGGTACGCCCGATCCAGCCCTGGTCGCACGGTGTCCCCGACCAGGTCGACAGCTGGCCGGAATGGCTGGTCGACGACCAGCGCCAGTTCGCCACCCGCACGGATGTGCTCACGTATGTCTCGCCGGTGCTCGACAAGCCGCTGGGCGTGGCGGGCGAGCCCCTGGTCCACCTGCTCGCTTCCACCAGTGGAACGGACAGCGACTGGGTCGTGAAGCTCATCGATGTCTATCCGGACGAGGTGGAAGAGAAGCCGTCGATGGGCGGTTACCAGTTGCCCGTCGCCATGGAGATCTTCCGCGGCCGCTACCGCGAGGGCTACGACAAGCCCAAGGCACTGGAACCCGGCAAGCCCCTCGACTATCGCTTCCCGCTGCCCACGGTGAACCACGTCTTCCAGCCCGGTCACCGCGTGATGGTGCAGTTACAGTCCAGCTGGTTCCCCCTCTACGACCGGAACCCGCAAACCTTCGTCCCGAACATCTTCAACGCGAAGCCCGCCGATTACCGCAAGGCGACGCAACGCATCGTTCGGGATGGCGAGAACGGCACCTACGTCGAACTACCTGTGACACGATAAGCTTCGTGACGGCGTGGGGACACCTCACGCCTTCACGGAGATATGCACCGAACGGGCCTCCATCAGTTTCATGCGATCGAGCAAGCCAGAGTAAAAAGTAGCCAGGAGGTCGAAGCCGTTGTTGCGGTCGAATTCGATCATGCCTTCGATTTGGCCCGTCAGATTGATGGGAGTGTCTGGCGCCCTTTCAAATATCCCCGAAGGAAGCGAATTACCAAGAGCAGAGGCATCGTCGAATTCCTGTTCTCCGCCGGTGAAGATCAACTCATCACAAAGTGACTGTATCTGGCGTGGAGTGATTCTCGAAAAATCGATGCCCTTCGACGCAAGAGAACTCGAAATTGGTGGAACTTTGTGCGGCGACATCTCTCTTGAATATCCCACTTCTCTCGCTGCAGGAAAAGAAGGCATCGTAGACGCTGGCTTGACTTGCATGAGTCGGCTCCTCTTGGTGTCGACCAAGAAGAACAGAGATTGCTTCGAATGTTTAGCAAGCTCGCGATAAGAAGGAGCTGCGCCTTCGCATCTTGAAGGCAAGACTTACATCAGAACGACAGCGAGATTTACCGCACCAACCACTACGCAAGGCGCCTTCAGTAGGTTGCGCACATTTCTGGCGGAACTGAGACAATCGCGACGCGATGCTGCTCCACGGCCAATAGGGTCAGATAGGAGCCTTCAATGAAGAATCTCGCGATAGCAACGTTTGCACTCGCCGCTTCGCTAACTTCGGCAGCCTCGCACGCAAATAACCTATCCAACGCATACATCTATGCCGTCGAATCATCACAGGGAGGAAGGGAATACCTCCCCTCCGGGGCTTATTCGACATCAAGGGACCATGGCGGCGCGGTGGTGCGCATCACTACTGACGAAATCGGCTATGGAAATAATGCCCAGGCCCGCTTGCTCGGCTTCACGCTCCGCGAAATTCGAACAATGCCGCTTTGCTACGTCCAAGGACACGCCGGCCCTTGCAACGGCCGCGGCACAATCATCGGCTATCGCCGTACCTGGGATGCAAGCGGCCGCGACGGCGGCAACTTCGAATACATGGTGATTCCAAACGGTGTTGGCGGTGTGCGGCGGGTAAGTCTTCAAGTGCGTTAAGCCGCAGCTGACCCGTGGCGCATCGGGAGTCGCAAGTACTCCTGCGCTCTGAGAAAAAGCTGTCGTAGCGGTGACGGCTGCTGGCGTCACCGCTACGACACAGGCGCAGATGCGAGGCTGAAGGCGAGCTCGTGACCACAGATCAGTCTTTCGCCAACGCGCTGCCCATGTGGATGACGAGGTTGTCTATCCGCAGGATGCCGCCGTCGAAGGTAGTGCTCAGGTGGATCTCGCGGATCGTCGCGCCGGCTGGCGCGTGGCAGCTGTAGTTGCCGGCGCGAACGGCGGCGCCGGACCAGGTCGAGGTTTCGGGGCCGGCGCTGAAGACGCAGCCGAGCTTGACCGCTTGGTCGCCCGGCGTCTGGATCCAGTAGTCGAACGAGGCGTCGCTGCCATGCACGCCGGGGGACAGCACGATGCTCGTGAGGTTCGTACGCTCCGTCGTGCCGGGCCGGATGGCGAGGTAGCGGCCCGCGAGCGGACGCATGCCGGTCTCGGCCCGCTCTCCATAGAGGAACGGCCCTCGCTTCGTCGCGACGATCGTATAGAGACCCGCCGGATCCTTGAACGGTGTGAGCAGTTGCCCGCTGGGCAGGGTGTCGAACCCGATGACCTGGGCCGCGCCGGGCGCCATCACCTCTTGTGCCCTCGCCGAAGCGAGGGCACCGAGGATCAGAAACAATCCGGTCGGCCAGATGCGCATCGCCCCTACATCGGCCCATCACCGTGAAGGGAATGTGCAAACGACGCGATCCTGCCGAAACGACGCACCGAGTGTCAGGGCGTACCCACTGGCCCAGGATCGGGGCCGCGCAGCTGCGACGTCGGAACGCCACGGTAGCCCCAATCCTCCATCGCGATCTCCTCGATCACGACATGGGTCACTTCGGGTGACTTGCCCAGGACCCGCTCCAGCGTCTCGGTGATCTCGGCGATCACCTGGGCCTTCTGAGCGGGCGTATTGCCTTCACGCGTGATGCGAACATTGACGAAGGGCATGGCGGCATTACCAGCGGCCGGTGCTCGCACCGCCATCGACCGGCAGCACGACACCGTTGATGAAGGAACTGCGGACGAGGTAGACGACCGCTTCGGCGATGTCTTCCGGACGACCGAGGCGCCCCATCGGGTTGAGCCCGCTCAGGAAGCCGTGGGTTTCCGGCGAGTGCATCGGTGTCTCGATGATACCCGGCGCCACCGCGCTCACGCGCACATCGTACGGCGACAGTTCGAGCGCGAGGGCCCGGGTCATGTCGTTGAGGCCGCCCTTGATGAGCACGGCCATCGCCGCCGTCACGTTGCGGTCCGGATGGATGCCGATGTTCGCGGTGATGTTGACGATGTGCCCCGACTTGCGCGCACTCATGTGACGCGCCGCGACCTGGGACGGATAGACGACGCCACGCAGGTTCGTGTCGATCATCGCGTCGATGTCCTGCACGCTGTACTCGGCGAAGGGCTTGGCGATGAAGATGCCGGCATTGTTGACCAGGACGTCAACCTGGCCGAACGCCTCGATGGCGTGATCGAAAAGGCGTTCCGCCGTCTCGGGCAGTGCGATGTCGCCGGCGACGGTGAGGAATCGGTCGCTATGGCCCAAGGCGGCGGCGGCCTCGTCGAGGCGTGCCTGGCCGCGGCCGTTGCCGACCACGTTGTAACCCAGGTCGAGGAACGTCTTGGCGATGGCGAAGCCGAGGCCGCTGGAGGCGCCGGTGACGATGACGGTTTGTCGGGTGCTCATGGAAGTGCTCCGGATATGGAAAGGTCCCGGCCGGTCGGCTCGGGCTGACCCACAATCTATTGATGCGCCGCCAGTAGATAAATATGATTGCGAGCAATTGACTCGTTACATGGTGTAAAGACATGCACCGGCAATTCGACGACCTGATGCTCGGCAGCATCGAGCTGTTCTGCCTGGCGGGCGAACTCGGCGGGTTCACGGCGGCCGCCACGGCCGCGGGCGTGACGCCGGCGGCGGTAAGCCGCTCGGTTGCCCGTTTGGAGGCCCGGCTGGGCGTGCGCCTTTTCGTTCGCAGCACCCGACAGATCCGCCTCACGGACGCCGGCCGCGTCTACATGGAACAGTGCCGCCAGGCCCTCGCGCAGTTCGCCGATGCGGAACGCATGGCGAGCGGGCAGGAAACGCGGTTATCGGGACGGCTGCGCATCAGCGTGCCGACGACGTACGCGCATTACCGTCTGCTACCCCGCTTGCCGGACTTCCATCGCGAGCACCCCGGCATCCGGCTCGACCTGCATATCGCCAACCGCAATGTCGGCTTCGCGGACGACGCGTTCGATCTCGCGATTCGCGTGCGCGCCCCGGCCGATTCTTCGCTGATCGCGCGCCACCTCGAAGACGCGCCGCTCGTGATCGTCGCGACGCCGGCTTACCTCGAGGCACACGGCGTCCCAGGTTCGATAGCCGACCTGGCGCGGCACGAATGCATCCAGTTCGACCTGCCCAGCAGCGGTCGCCGGATACCCTGGCTGTTTCGCGAAAACGGTGAGGACATCGAGTTCGACGCGGAGAGCAGCTTCACCGTGTCGGACGACGTACTCGGTGGCGTCACCCTCGCGCGTGCGGGCGCCGGCATCTTCCAGACCTATCGCTTCGTGGTGGAGGAAGACCTGGCCAAGGGGTCGCTGGTGGAACTGCTGCAACCGTTCGGCGGAAGGACCAGGCCTTACAACGTGATCTATCCGCACAGTCGCTTCGTGCCCCCGCGCGTCCGTGCCTTCATCGATTTCCTCGCGACGCGGGTCACCCCGGCACAGGCGACCTGACTGGGTCCATCCGGCCCTGTCCCCTATACTCCCGCGCATGAAGCCCAACGTCCTGCTGCAATACATCCTCCCGCACCGCTTCCTTTCCCGCATCGTCTATTGGGCGACACGCTGGGAATGGGCGCCATGGAAGAACTTCCTCATCCGGGAGATCGTGCAGCGCTACGACGTGGACATGAGCCAGGCCGCCCAGCCCGATCCCTTCGCCTACCAGCACTTCAATGCGTTCTTCACCCGAAAGCTGAAGGCCGATGCCCGCCGAGCGGACCCGGATCCCTCCGTGCTCGTGTCGCCGGCGGACGGTCGCATCAGCCAATCCGGGCGAATCCGCGACGGGCGGATCTTCCAGGCCAAGGGGCAGGACTACACCGCGGCCGAACTGCTCGGCGACGAGGCCGCGGCCGTACCGTTTCGCAACGGCAGCTTCGTGACCATCTACCTCTCGCCGCGCGATTACCACCGCGTGCACATGCCGCTCGAGGGCGAACTCACCGGCACCACGCACGTGCCCGGGCGCATCTTCAGCGTCGCGCCCTTCGCGGTGGAGGCGATTCCTCGCCTCTTCGCGCGCAACGAGCGGTTGGTCTGCCATTTCCATGGCGAGCACGGCCCATTCGTCTCGGTGATGGTGGGAGCGATCCTGGTGTCCAGCGTGGCCACGGTGTGGGACGGGCTGGCGATTCCGCCCTACGCGTCCGAGATCCGCCGCCACGATTGCCGCGACCGGCACGTGAAGCTCGAGCGCTTCGCCGAGATGGCCCGCTTCAACATGGGCTCCACCGTCATCTTGCTGTTGCCGGAGGGTTACACCCTCGACGAACTTCAACCCTTACAGCAGGTTATGGTCGGGCAGCGCCTCGGCCGCTGGACCGGCGGCGCGGGCGCCACCCCCTGACGAAGTGCGTCACAATGTGACGAAAACGTCTTACATTTGACGCATGACCGGGGTATTCTCCCTGAACCGCTGCCTTACCGGGGAAGGCGCCGGGACCACAAGAAGCATCCGCACTAGGGGAAGTCGTCCATGCGTCTGGTCACTCATCTCATCGCCGTGAATCGCGAGATCCGCCTTCGCCGGCAGCTCGCCGATATCGAACGTGTCGTGCTCGCACTCCCGGTACGTGCGCACGCCGACCTCCAGCAACTGGTCCGGCGCGAGATGGAACAGGCAGCGGCCTGCGATTTCCCCCACCTGTATGGCACGCCGCCGGAAGAGCGTTACAGCACGTACGGGCACGGCCCGGACATCGGGCTGGGCAAGGCGCGTTCGGAAAACCCGCTGATCGCCACCCGTGGCGTCGCCCTCTGGATCGCCTCCGTCTACCACGAGACACTGGATTCACGCCGCCCCGGCATCGAGGAACTGCACCGTCAGATCCTCCGCCTGATGCGCCAGATCAAGGAGCTGTCAGCGTCGGAACGACATGACTCCACCGCGACGTGGATGAACGAGCCGCACGCGATGGCGTAAGCCGCCCCTCAGCGGCACACGGGCACGCGGATCGCCTGCCCCACTTTCAACTGGTGTCCCTTGAGCTCGTTCATGCGTGCGATGTCTTCGACATCCGCACAGTTGCTCTTGCGCGCGATACCCACGAGCGTGTCACCGCGACGCACCGTATAGCGCTTCGACGCGCGGGACGACGACTTCGCCGTCGACGGCGACGGTCCACTCGCGAGGGCGGCCGAGGTTGCCGCGGGCGCCGCCGGGGCGACGATCTTCACCGCGTTGTGCAAATCGCTGGCGAGGATGGGCCACGGACCATCGGTGCAGCTGGTCGCGTAGGCCTTTTCCAACTGCTTCGGCACCTCGAGGCGCGCGCCCATCGGCTGGCTCACCTGCGGGTCCAGGCGCGGATTGAGGTTGCGCAGCGTGCGGAACCAACCTTCCGACATGCCCTGGGCGGAACCGAGGCAGACGGTGAGCTCCGCGAGCGACGCGGGACGCTTCAGCACGATCTGGCCCGGCTCCCCGTCGACCTTCGGCCAAGTCAGGTGGTAGCTGTCGGGGTGGAGGAACAGCCACGCCGCGGCGAGCACCATCGGCACGTAATCGCGAGTTTCCGCGGACATCTGCCCGTAGATCTGCGGGTCGTAGAACCCGGCGCCCGGGTTCGCCGCGGCGATGCGTTTCATGCGCCCTTCGCCGCCGTTGTACGCGGCCAGCGTGAGTTCCAGATTGTTGTTGAAGGTGCCCAGCTGCTCGTCGATGTACTCGGCATTGGCCTGCGCGGCCATGGTCGGATCGAAGCGCTGGTCGAAGCCGTCGGCATTCGACAGTCCGAAACGGAGGCCCGTGGCGTACATGAATTGCAGGGGCCCGGACGCGCCGGAGCGCGATACCGCGTGCACCTTGCCGCCCGATTCCTTGGCCATGATGCCGAACAGCAACGCTTCCGGCAGGTCGGCCTTCTTGTAGGCCGGCCACATCTTGTAACGCATCATCTGGTAGTTGACGTATGCGTCCATGAGGTTGGGACGCAGCTGGGTCAGCCACATTTCGAGCGCGGCCTTCACGGGGCCATTCATGACCATGAGGTCGGAGAACTGCTGGCCTTTCAGCGTCGTGACGCTGCGCTGGGCCTGCGGAAGGGCGCCAACCACGACCGATCCGGACGCGTCGCCCGGCTGGGCGCCTACTTCGGCTTCCTGCTCCGTGTCGTCGGCGTCTTCGCCCTCGATGAAGCTGCCGTCCTTCAGGCGAAGCAGACGGTCGAACACGGCCGCAAAGCGTTGCGGGTCGCATCCCGCGGTGAGGGCGCAGCGTGCCGATGCATCCTTCAACTGGTCGAGCGCCTGCTTGCGCGTGAGGGCCGCCTCCGGCGTGTCGCCACGACGCGCCTGGTCGATCGACGCTTCGTACCCCTTGCTCGCCTGGTTCATCCGGTCGTACAAGGCATTGACCTCGGGCGTGGCCTTGCCGGAACGGGGGGCGCCGCTCGATGCGCAGCCGGCCAGGATCGCCAGCGGAAGGATCAGGAAGGGGCGCGGAATACGGACGGGCATGCACGGACTCGGGGGTAAGACATTGCCGGCAACGTTACCCCCCGGGACCGCCGGACTCAAGCGATTGCGGTGAAAATCCTCCGTAACGGCGTGCCGTTGCGTAGACTTGTTCAGGCGCTTCTTAAGGAGGAACCATGGCAACGATCCTGATCGGCCGGGGCGACGGCGACGCCGTTTCCCTCGACTCCCGCTACGGCAACCGGCACGGCATGATCGCCGGCGCCACGGGCACCGGTAAGTCGGTGAGCCTCATGCTCCTAGCCGAGGGCTTCTCGCGCATGGGCGTCCCGTGCTTCCTGGCCGATGCCAAGGGAGACCTCGCCGGGCTGGCGCAAGCCGCCGGCGCGCCATCGGAGAAGCTCGCTGCCCGCCTGGCGAAGCTGGGACTGACGGACTGGAAACCACAGGCGAATCCCGTCGTGTTCTGGGACATCTACGGCAAGGCCGGGCATCCCGTACGCGCCACCGTGTCCGAGATGGGCCCCACCCTGCTCTCCCGCATCCTGGAACTCAACGACACCCAGGAAGGCGTGATGGAAGTGATCTTCCGTGTCGCCGACGACGAGGGACTCTTGCTGCTCGACCTCGCCGACCTGCGCGCGATGCTCGCTTTCGCCGCGGACCATGCGAAAGACATCTCCGCGCGCTACGGATTGATCAGCGCGCAGAGCGTGGCTGCGATCCAACGCTCCCTGTTGAGACTGGAACAGGACGGCGCGGATGCGTTCTTCGGGGAGCCGGCGCTGGAGCTCGCCGACCTGATGCGCCAGGACATGAGCGGGCGTGGCGTCATCAGCGTCCTCGCCGCCGACACGCTCATCCTCAAGCCCAGGCTGTACTCCACCTTCCTGCTCTGGCTGCTGTCCGAACTGTTCGAGCAATTGCCGGAAGTCGGCGACCTCGAGCAGCCGAAGATGGTGTTCTTCTTCGACGAGGCGCACCTGCTGTTCGACGATGCGCCGCCTGCGCTGCGCCAGCGTGTCGAGCAAGTGGTGCGGCTCATCCGTTCGAAAGGCGTGGGCGTCTATTTCTGTTCGCAGAACCCGGACGACGTACCGGGAGAAATCCTCGGCCAGCTCGGCAATCGCGTGCAACACGCGTTGCGCGCTTTCACGCCGCGAGACCAGAAGGCGGTGAAGGCGGCCGCGGAAACCTTCGCCCGCAATCCCAAACTCGATGTCGTCGAGACCATCGGCACGCTGGGCACCGGCGAGGCGCTGGCCTCCACCCTCGGCGATGGCGGCGTACCCTCGCCCGTGCAGAAAGTGCTCGTGTCGACGCCGGAATGCCGCATCGGCGCGATCACCGCGGAGGAACGTGCGGCGGTGCGCTCGCGCTCTCCCGTCGGAGGGAAGTACGACACGGCGGTGAACCGGGAGTCTGCGGAAGAGCGCCTAGCCGCGCGCGCCAGCGCGAAGAACTCGCCCGATGCGCCAGCGGTGAAGGATGAAACCCCCGACGACGGTGGCACGAACTGGGGCGGTGTCGTACGCGATGCGGTCTTCGGCACGAAGCGACGCCAAGGGATGCTCGAGACCATGGCGAAATCGATGGTGCGTACCGCGGGATCGCGCGCCGGTCAGCAGATCGTGCGCGGCATCCTGGGCAGCATCTTCGGCGGGAAGCGCTGAGCATGCCGCGGCACGAGCCCGCCGACGCCGCCACGCCGTTCGCCGAGCGTGCCCGCACGGGCTGGCGCTATCCCATGCGCGGCGCCGCGCCGATGACCATCGGCGCGATCACGCTGTTCGAATCGATAGCCTTCCTGCCTGTGACGGGCCTGAAGCTGCTCGTGATCGTGGTCGGCTGGGTCGCCATGTACACCTACGCCTTCGAATGCCTCAGGCGTACCGCGGACGGATACGCCGACCCGCCCGAGCTGGCCATCAACAGCGAAGACAAGACCAGCGTCGCGCTGATCATCATCCAGCTAACCGGCAATGCCATCGGCGTGCTGGCGCCGTTGTTCCTCGGTGTCCCGGGCTTGCTGGTGTCCCTGGTGTTCGCCTTCGTGCTGCCGGTGATCACCATGTCGCTCACGTTCGACGGCGTCGGCGCGGCGCTGAACCCCGTGACCTGGGTGGCGGCCATCAGCCGCTTCGGCCGCGCCTACCTGCTTCTGTTCGCCGTCATGCTTGCCAGCAGCCTCCTCCAGGCAGCGGCCCAATACGCGATGAAGGACCATGGCCCGACCTTCTTCGGCACGCTGGGCTACTACCTCGTCGCCAACTACCTCACCGTCTACAACTTCCATCTGATGGGCGCGCTCATCCACCACCGGCACGAGGCACTCGGCTACCAGCCGGAATCGACGGCGATCGCGGAGGCCGCGGAGCCGGACGACGACATGGCCTTGCTGTCGCACGTGAACTTCATCGCTCGTGATGACGTGCGGGCCGCTACCGATATCCTCACCGAACGGCTACGCGAGGGCCTCGCGCCCGCGCCCCTGCATGCGCGCTATCGCGAACTGCTGCGCGCGCAGGACCGCCTGCCCGAGCTGATCGTCCATGGCCAGATATGGATCGCGGCGCTCGTGGCCGCGAAGGAGACGCGCCGCGCGCTCGGCGTGGTGCAGGACTGCCTCGGGGTGGACCCAGCCTTCCTGCCCGACGATACGCTCACCTGCGGCCCACTCGCCGACACCGCGGCGCACGGCGGCATGACCCGGCTCGCACTGCACCTGGCGCTCGGTTACCTGCGTGCATGGCCGGCGGACATGGGGGCACCGCATTACGGGCTGCTCGCCCTGCGCATGCACGAACGGCTGGGCCAGGTCGCGGAAGCGGCGGCGCTGGGCCGTCGACTGTTGAACGACTATCCGGGGCATCCACTCGGCGCGGATATCGAGGCCCTGCTGGCTTCGCTCGCCAACTCGCGCAAGGCGGCGCCATGAGCCGCTGGCGCCCGCCATCTCCTTCGTCGACGGCGATCATCACGCGCGAGGGCTTCGAGCGGCTGAAAGCCGAACTCGACCACCTGTGGCACACGGTGCGGCCGGAGGTGGTGAAGGCACTCGCCGCGGCGGCGGCCGAAGGCGATCGCTCGGAAAACGCGGAATACACCTATCGCAAGAAGCAGCTCGGCGAGATCGACCGGCGAGCGCGTTACCTGAGTAAGCGTATTCCCGTGCTCAAGGTGGTCGAGGCGACGCCGACGCAACGGGATGCGGTGTTCTTCGGCGCCACCATGGAGCTCGAGAACGTCGAGACCGGGGAAACCGTGCGATACCGAATCGTGGGGCCCGACGAAACGGACGCGCGCAAGGGCTGGATCAGCGTCGACTCGCCCATGGCGCGCGCGGTGTTGAAGAAACGGGTGGACGACGAGTTCGAGGCCGAATTGCCCGGCGGACGTACGCGCTTCGCGGTCGTCTCGGTCGAGTACGACTGAAGGCACCTACGCTCGGGAGGGCGACATGGCCTCAGCCTGTCGCTCCAGCCCATCGGCGAAGCGCGCGATCTCCGCGGCGAAGCTATCGAGCATAATCCTGTCGACGGCCCCGCCCTCGCGCAATGCGAGCTCCATCCGCTCGCCCTCCTCGCCCACGGCGAAGCTTCCGAACACGTTCACGCCACCGAGCACGTGGTGGATCCACCCGGCCACTTCGTCGGCGTCGCCGCGCTCGAGCATGGCCGGTAGCCGATGCAAGGCGTCACGCGTGGTGGCGACGCCGGCACGCATGACGGCGACAACCTTGTCATCGGAACCGAAGGCGCGTCGCATGCGTTCCATGTCGATCGACACCGCGTCGTCGACTTCCGGCGCCAGCCAGCGTTCGATGGCGGCGTGGAAGCCCTCCAGGCGAATCGGCTTGCGCAGCAGGTCGTCCATGCCTGCGGCGAGGCACCGGTCGCGCTGGTCGGCCCGCGCATCGGCGGTCATCGCCACGATCGGCAGGTGGCGCCCGCTACCCTCCTCGCGCCGGCGAATCTCGCGAGCCAGTTCATAGCCGTCCATGCGTGGCATGTGGCAGTCGACCAGCAGCAGGTCATAGGTCGCCGACCCTATCGCCGCCAGCGCGGCGATGCCGTCGTCCACCACGTCGCATTCATAACCGCGCATGGCCAACTGCACGCGTACGAGCTCCTGGTTCACCGGATGGTCTTCGGCGACGAGGATGCGTGCGCCGCGACGATCGGAGGGTCCGTCCGGCACGGCGATCGTCGGTGTCGGCACGGGTTGCGGCGGTGCCTCGGCTACGGGTAGCTCGAGCGTCACGGTCACCACCGTGCCGCGTCCCGGCTCGCTTTCGATGGCGATATGCCCGCCCATCCGCTCGATGAGCCGGCGCGAAATGCTGAGCCCCAGGCCCGTGCCACCGAAGCGGCGGTTGGTCGAGGAGTCCGCTTGGCTGAAGGGCGCGAAGACATGGCGCAGCTTCGCCGCGTGGATGCCGATGCCGGTGTCCGTCACCACGATGCGCAAGCGCTGCCGCGCCCCGTGCCGTTCGTCGGCATGGACATCGACGCGGACCTCGCCGCGGCTGGTGAACTTGATCGCGTTGCCGAGCAGGTTCAGGAGCACCTGGCGCAGGCGGCCATCGTCCACCATGAGGAACGGCGACAGCGACGCGTCGATGTTCGCGTGCAGCCGGAGGCTCTTGGCTTCCGCCTGTGCCGCAAGGATGGCGAGCGCACCCTCGACGATCGCACGCACGTCCGATGGCTGCGCGTCGAGTTCGAGATGCCCGGCCTCGATCTTCGAGAAGTCGAGCACGTCGTCGAGGATGTGCAGGAGGGCCTCGGCCGAGTGCTCGATCGTCGACACCATACGGCGCTGTGCATCGTCGAGCCGCGTGCGCTCGAGCACATCGAGCAAGCCGATGACGCCGTTCATCGGGGTGCGGATCTCGTGACTGATGGTGGCGAGGAAGTCGCTTTTCGCTCGCGTGGCCGCCTCCGCTTCGTCACGTGCGCGCGCCACGCCGCGCGATGCCAGTTCCTGCGCTGTCACGTCCACCCAGTAACCGTTCCAGCGCACGGTGCCGTCCGCCGCCGCCAACGGCACCGCATCGGAGCTGAGGTAACGGACGCGTCCATCGACCTGGGCACGCACCGTGACATGCAGCGGCTGCAGTTCGCGCGCGGAACGCTCGAAGGCGGCGCGCAGCTTTTCGCGATCGTCGTCCGGCACCGGCGCGAGCATCGTCGCCTCCCCGGCCAGCAACTCCGCCGGCTCCATGCCGAGGATGCTTTGCGGGTCGCCGCCCACATACGTCATGGCGTACGCGCCGTCGGTGCCACGCACGGCCTCGTAAACGACGGCGGGCACGTGCGCGGTGACTTCCGCGAGCCGGCGTTCCGTGCGCTCGCGACGGCGGGTTTCCCGGCGAAGGTTGAGGTACGCATAGCTGATCGCTACCAGCGACACCAGCAGCACCGCCACGAAGGGCAGCACACGGCTGGCGATCTCGCGCCACGTGGGCCCGACGACATAGTGCGCGGCGAACCATGTGTTGCGGATCTCCTGCTGGCGATGCACCGAAAGGTTCATCAGCGCGCGGTTCACGAGCGGCAGCAACGGTGCGAGGTCGCGGCTGACGCCGATCGCGATCGCTTCGCTGTCGCCGGTAGGCGCGGCGACCTTGAGCTGCCCGAGGAACGCGTCGCGGATGTGGAAATCGACGGAGGCGAGGTTGCCGACGAAGGCATCCGCCTCACCGGCGGCCAGACGACGCATGCCTTCGCGCTCCGTGTCGACCGGCATCGCCTGCACGTTGGGGATGCGAGCGAGCAGTCGGCGGATCGGTTCGCGCGTGACGTTGCCGAGCACACGCTTGCCTGCCAGGTCGTCCGCACCGGCGATCGTGGGCGAGCCTTCGCGGGTCACGATCATGATCGGGAAGTCGAGGTAGGGAACGCTCGGCTCGAGGTGCGGAAACGTCGCGCTTTGGGGATTGATGGCGGCGACCAGATCCACGTCGCCGTGCCGCACGCGCTGCACCGTATCGGCCCAGTTCTCGCTCGGCACCTGGGTGAGACGGAGGCCCAGCTCGGCCGCGATCTCCCGCACGTAGTCGAGCGCCAGGCCCTCCGCCTCGCCTTTGCCGGAGAGCAGGCTGAAAGGCGCATAGCTGGGGTCCACACCGAGGCGCAACGGCGGCAACGCCTTCAGCCAGGCCTTTTCCTTCTCGCTGAGGGGAATGCCTTCCTGACGGGGTCGAGGGGCGATGTCGCGTCCGATCCAACGGGCGCGGAGGCGTCCGTGGTCGGCCGCCGTGAGCTCGCCGAGCGCTTCGTCGATCGCGTGGCCCAAGGGAGCGCGGTCGGCTGGCACGGCGAATGCCAGCGCGCTGATCGGCAACGCCAACGGCGCGCCCACGCGAAGTTCGCCCTCCCATCCCAGCCGCGAGACGAACTCTCGTGCCGAATACGGGTTGTCGATATAGGCCGTGACGCCCCCCGAGCGCACCAGCGACAGCGCTTCCTCGGTGGAGCGTGTCTCGACCAGGGTCGTCTCGGGCAACTCGCGGCGCAGCGCGGCCAGATCGAAATAGCCGGCGTGCACGGCAAGGCGCTTGCCACGCAGGTCGCCCGGCCGGTGGGCGATCGGCGCGTCGTTGCGCTCCACCAGCGCGGGCAGCGACTCGAAATAGGTGGCGCCGATGCGAATGCCCGGCATCCCCTTCTCGAGCGGCGTGACCGATGTGGCGACGTCGATCTCGCCCTTTGCCAGCGCGGCAAGCAAATCCGGCCATGTCGCGAAGGTTCGCGTTTGCAGCGTGACGCCCAGCTCCTTGGCGATCTCGCGAAGGTAATCGGGTCCCAGGCCCTCCAATTCGCCCTCGCGCAGTTCCTCGAACGGCGGATAGCCCTCCTGGTAGGCGCCGACGGTGAGGACCGGGTGGTGCCGCAACCACGCCGCGTCCTCGCGTGGCAGCGGCGTTTCCGCGGCCACCACGAGCGGAGTCGCCAGCACGAGCAGGATTAACAGGAACAGGCGTCGGATCACGGGGTGGGCTTCGTCGGAGGGGCCTTCAGGGCATAATCGGTCGGAAGTCAGCCGTACCGCAATGCAGGAAGGAGAACACGAGGCATGCCACTCAAGGTCATTTTGGCAGACGACCACCCCCTGGTCCTCGTTGGCGGCGCTCTGGCGCTGAGGACGGCGCACATCGACGTAGTGGGTGAGGCACAGGCGGCGGACGAGCTTTTAGCGATGCTCGCGGACCGCCCTTGCGATGTCGTGATTACGGATTTTCTCATGCCGAGCGGCCGGCAGGACGATGGTTTCGCCTTGATCGAGACGATCGGAAAAACCTATCCGCAACTCGCGGTGGTGGTGCTCACCATGATCAATCGACCCGCCGCGCTGATGTCCATGCTCCATCGCGGTGTACGCGGCATCGTCGACAAGCGCGCCCCGATGGACGAACTGCCAGTCGCCGTGCGCGCGGTGGCAACCGGCGAAACCTACCTGAGCGAAACCCTGCTCGACATCCTCAACGAAACGGACGAAGCCTATTCGGCGATGCCCGGCGCCGCGTTGTCGCCGCGCGAGACCGAGGTCATCAAGCTGTTCGTCGGTGGGATGTCGCTGCAGCAGATCGCGGATCGCGAAGGCAAGTCCGTGAAGACCATCAGCCGGCAAAAACGCGACGCGATGCGCAAACTCGGCGTGGACCACGACGGTCTGCTCCTCGACTACGCGCGCGACCACGGGCTTCTATAGGAACCGCCGGAGCGCCTTACAAAGGCGCCGGATACGTCCGGCCGGGGCGCAATGGCTGGAAGCATGGCGCGTTCGCGTAGAACGACTCGTCCGACGTATCCGCGTGCCATCCCGGCACGCCGGATACCGGCAGCGGCCGCAGTTCCAACGGATCGTTGAGGACGTCGCCAGACGCGATAGCCTCCGCGCAACGCGCGGCGGCATTGTCCTGCCGCATCACGACGAGCGCCTTGCCCACGAGTAGTTTGCCCGGCGTCAGCGCGTGCTCGAGCAAGGCATGCCCGAAGACGTCGACGCGCGCCTCGCCGTGGCGCCATGCGTCGCGATACGTCCAGAACAGTCGATGCCAGTCGTGCGCGTTCCAGGCGTCCAGCATGCCGTCGTCCGGCAGCGTCACGATCAGCCCGGCCTCGTCGAAATGCGTCAGCGCGTACTGCGGTCGCGATCGCTCGCGGGGCCCCATGACGGCGATCTCGGCCATCTGCCGCGCGTTCAGTGCGCGCTTGATGGCACCATGGCGCAGCCAGACGAAGGCGTTGAAGAGGTCGTGCCAGTTCTCGGGACGCGTCGCGATCGCGTGTTGTCGCGCGATACGTTCTTCGTAATGCAGGCCATCCGCCAGCAAGGATTTGTCCTGGAGCACAAAGCGGTAGCTCGATCCCACCGGCCAAAGCGCGTTGAGGCGCTCGATATCGGGCCATTCACGGTCGCGCACGAACGTAGCGAAAGCCGCCCAGTCCGACAGTGGCGGCCTTGCGAGGACGCCCCGATCGAGCGCGTCCCGCGTGGGCGCCACGTGACGCATGGAATCAGGCCAGACGGCCGTAAAGGCCGTGTGCGTCCGCGTCTTCCACGAGCACGTCGACGAACTGTCCCGGCTTCAGCAACTGCCCGTCGTCGATGCGAACCGCGCCATCGATTTCCGGTGCGTCGGCGCTGGAACGACCCCATGCGCCCTCCGAGTCGATCTCGTCGACGAGCACCTTCACGGTCTTGCCGATCTTCCGCTGCAGCTTTGCGGCAGAGATCTCCGCCTGCACCGCCATGAACTGTTCGAGGCGATCTTCCTTCAGTTCCTCGTCGATCTGCCCCGGCAGGTCGTTGGCCTTCGCACCGTCCACCGGCGAGTAGGCGAACGCGCCGACGCGATCGAGTTCCGCTTCGCGCAGGAAGTCGAGCAGTTCCTGGAACTCGGCATGGGTCTCGCCAGGGAAGCCAACGATGAAGGTGCTGCGGATCGTGAGGTCCGGCACCTGGCGGCGCCAGTTCTGGATGCGCTCCAGCGTCTTGTCGACGTTGCCCGGACGCTTCATCAGCTTGAGGATGCGCGGGCTGGCGTGCTGGAACGGGATGTCGAGGTACGGAAGGATCTTTCCCTCGCCCATCAACGGCATCACTTCGTCCACGTGCGGATAAGGATAGACGTAGTGCAGGCGAGTCCATACGCCGAGCTCGCCCAGGCCTTCGCAGAGCTCCGTCATGCGCGTGCGATACGCCTTGCCGCGCCATTCGCGCTCGGCATAGCGGACGTCCACGCCGTAGGCGCTGGTGTCCTGCGAGATGACCAGCAGCTCCTTCACGCCGCCCTTCACGAGCTTCTCGGCCTCGATGAGCACCTGGTCCACCGGACGGCTGACCAGGTCGCCGCGCATCGACGGGATGATGCAGAAGCTGCAACGATGGTTGCAGCCCTCCGAGATCTTCAGGTACGCGTAGTGCTTCGGCGTGAGCTTGACGCCCGTGTCGGGCACGAGGTCGAGGAACTTGTTGCGCGTAGGCGGCAGTGCCTGGTGCACCGCGCTCATGACCGACGCGTAATCCTGCGGGCCGGTGATGGCCAGCACGTCGGGATAGCTTTCGCGGATCAGTTCCTGCCGCTTGCCGAGGCAGCCGGTGACGATCACCTTGCCGTTCTCGTGCAGCGCCTCGCCGATGGCGTCGAGGGACTCCTGCACGGCGGAGTCGATGAACCCGCAGGTGTTGACCACCACCGCGTCGGCGGCACCGTAGGTGGGAACGATCTCGTAGCCCTCGACCTTGAGCTGGGTGAGGATGCGTTCGGAATCGACGAGCGCCTTCGGGCAGCCTAGGGATACTATACCTATACGGTTTCCGGGACGGGGTGCAGTGTTCATGACAGGCTTAGCGGCGGCTAAAAACGCCAAAGTGTACAG
>NZ_JBNNMV010000011.1:0-53504 GCF_050273135.1 Luteibacter sp. NPDC031894
GTTGTACCAGGGCCTGGCGAGTACAGTCCGCGCCTACCTCGACATCCTGAAATAAAAAAACCCCGCCGTGAGGCGGGGCGGCAAGGCCTTCGCGCGCCAGCGCGCTTCCCACAACGGGCCATTTGCGCCGGTCCGGCCCCGCCACGGACAATAGCGGTCTTCCGTCCCTGAGCTGGAGTCCAACGTGTCCGTCATCCGCATGCAAGACCTCGACCTGCGCGGCAAGCGCGTGCTGATCCGCGAGGACCTCAACGTCCCGGTGGAGAACGGAAAAATCACCTCGACCCAGCGCCTGGACGCGTCCTTGCCGACGATCGTCGCCGCACGCGACGCCGGCGCCAAGGTCATGGTCATCTCGCACCTGGGTCGGCCGAAGGAAGGCGAATTCGACGAGGCGTCCTCGCTGAAGCCGGTGGCGGAATGGCTCGGGGCGAAGTTGGGCAATGAGGTACGTCTGGTCCGCGACTATATCGGCGGCGTGGACGTGGCCGACGGCGAAGTCGTGGTCCTCGAGAATTGCCGCATGAACGTCGGCGAGGGCAAGGACGACGAAGGCCTCGCGAAGAAGTACGCCGCGCTCTGCGACATCTTCGTCATGGACGCCTTCGGCACAGCCCATCGCGCCCAGGCCTCGACCCACGGCGTCATCCGCTTCGCGCCGGTCGCCGCCGCCGGCCCCCTGCTGGCAAAGGAACTCGATGCGCTGGGCAAGGCGCTCGAAAACCCGGCCCACCCGCTACTGGCCATCGTCGCCGGCTCGAAGGTGTCGACCAAGCTAGAGCTGCTGCAGAATCTCGTGGGTCGCGTCGACCAGCTGATCGTCGGCGGCGGCATCGCCAACACCTTCATCCTGGCCGCGGGGCATACGGTCGGCAAATCGCTCGTCGAGGCCGACCTCCTCGACACCGCCAAGAAGATCATGGCGGACGCCAAGGCGCGCGGCGCCGACGTGCCGGTCCCCACCGATGTCGTGGTCGCCACGGAATTCGCCGCCACCGCCAAGGCGACGGTGAAGCCGGTCGACCAGGTCGCCGACGATGAAATGATCCTCGACATCGGGCCCGACACGGCGAAGCGCTATGCCGAGCTGATCGCGAGCGCCGGCACAGTGGTCTGGAACGGCCCGGTCGGCGTGTTCGAGTTCGACGCCTTCGGGAAGGGCACCGAAACCCTCGCCCGCGCTATCGCGTCGTCCAAGGCATTCTCCATCGCCGGCGGCGGCGACACCCTCGCGGCGGTCGACAAGTACGGCATCGAAGACGGCGTGTCTTACATCTCCACCGGCGGCGGTGCGTTCCTCGAATTCCTCGAGGGCAAGGAACTGCCGGCCGTGGCTGCACTCAAGGCACGAGCGGATAACCACTGATGCTCGTCCTGTTCGACCTCGACGGCACGCTCATCGACTCCGAAATCGGCATCCTCGCCGGCGTCCGCCATTCGCTGGCGAGCGTTGGCGCGGAAGCACCCGACGACACGACCCTCCGTTCCTGGATCGGGCCGCCGCTGCGCGTGAGTTTCGGTGCGGTGCTGAATGGCGACAGCGAGCGCGTCGAGGCTGCCGTCGTCGCGTACTCGCAGCGCTTTCGCGAGATCGGCTGGTCCGAGCACACCGTCTATGACGGTGTGGCGGACATGGTCGCATCCCTGGCCGACGCCGGTCACCGCCTTGCCGTCGTCACTAGCAAGACACGGGCACACGCCGAACCGATCCTCGCGCACCTGCCCTTCGGTCACCTGTTTGAGCGCCTCTACGCGCCACCGCCGTCCACCGCCCATAGCGAGAAGGCGGAAATGATCGCTGCCGCGTTGGCGGATTTCGGGCAGTCCGCCGACGACACGATCATGGTGGGCGATCGTCTGTTCGACATGGAAGGTGCGGTGGCCAATGGCGTGCGTGGTGTCGGCGTTCTTTGGGGGTTTGGCGACCGGAAAGAACTGGAAGGCGCCGGTGCTTGGAAGGTCGTCGAGGCACCTGCCGAGATCGTATTGCTGGCTGGTGAAGTCATCGCGGGATAGGACTACCGCCAGCGTCCGTCGGCAGCCGCGCGGCAGGGTGTCGACTTACGAAGAGAACCCGCACTAGACGATGTTCCGCCAACACTTCTTTACCTAGTGTCATGCGTCGCGCACGGTTCGTGCCGTTCAGGAGGAACATCATGCGTCTACGCCTCGCCTTCTCTGCCGCCTTCGAAAGCGGCGTGCTCCTTTTTATCGCCCCGCCCGCCATGTCGGCAGAAGTGACTGACCACGCCGCGGTGACAAGACCGGCAGCCGGCTGGGCGTCTGCCACCGACGCGCACCCGCTTGACGCGTATCAGGCAAGCCACCCACGCCTCGCACCTCGCTGGTCCGAGGCCCGTCTGGATCTTGCTGAGGGTGCTGCGGAACAGGTCGATCGGCACGAAGTGCGAATGGAACCCCGTGCGTGGACCCCGCCACTTGCCCGTGACCTGCCGGACGCCTATCGGGCGAGCGACCGAGGCCCTGAAAGCACCGCCGCCAGTCCGAGACAACCATCGACGGCTGCGCGCTGGATCACCGAGACTGCGCTGCTGGTGCTGGGTGGAGCCGGCAAGATTTCGGGAACCGGCCGCGACACGACGGGAGATATCGGCAAACCCCCGCTCGGGATTCGCGACGCGTCACAGGGACACGGCGTCCAGGGTGCGATCAAGTAACCCCTCCGTGCCGAGCCTTTCTTCCCCCGACGTAAAGAGGCCCCCTTCCGGGGGCCTCCTGTCGCCACTTACTTGATAACGCTCTTCACCGCATCCACCACCGCCGTGGTCGTGATGCCGAAGTGCTCGTAGAGCTTGTCGATCGGAGCGGACGCACCGAACGTGGTCATGCCCACGGCCTTGCCGTCGAGGCCGATGTACTTGGCCCAGAAGTCCTCACTGGCCGCTTCCACCGCGACGCGTGCGCGGCACCAGGAAGGCAGCACGCCCTCGCGGTATTCCACCGGCTGCGCATCGAATTCTTCCGTGCACGGCATGGAGACGACGCGGACGGGAATGCCCTGGTCACCCAGCGCGTGCGCCGCCTCGACCGCGATGCCGACTTCCGAACCGGTACCGATGATGATCGCCTTGAACTTCTCCGCCGGCTCAAAGAGGACATAGCCGCCCTTCTCGATGTCGGCGACCTGCTGCTCGGTGCGCTCGTTGTGCTTGAGGTTCTGGCGCGAGAACACGAGGCAGGAGGGATTGCCGACGCGCTCGATGGCCTTCTTCCACGACACCGCCGATTCAACGGCATCGGCCGGGCGCCACACGCGGTTGTTCGGAATGAGGCGCAGCGAACCCAGGTGCTCCACCGGCTGGTGCGTCGGGCCGTCTTCGCCGAGACCGATGGAATCGTGCGTGTAGACGTGGATCGCATGCGCCGGGATCAGCGCGGACATGCGCACGGCATTGCGTGCGTAGTCCGAGAACACCAGGAACGTCGCGTCGTAAGGAATGAAACCGCCATGCAACGCGAGACCGTTCGAGATCGCGCTCATGCCGAACTCGCGCACGCCGTAATGGATGTAGTTACCTTCCGCACCCGCGGTGGCGACGTTCTTCGAGCCCTTCCAGATCGTGAGGTTCGAGGGGGCGAGATCGGCGGAGCCGCCGATGAGTTCCGGCAGCAGCGGGCCAAACGCGTCGAGCGCCATCTGCGAGGCCTTGCGCGACGCAACCACCGGACCTTCGGCCTGCATCTTCTTGATGTAGGCGGCGGCGCCTTCCTTCCAGCTGGCCGGCAGCTCGCCGGCGAGGCGGCGCTTCAGCTCGTCCGCCAGTTCCGGATGCGCCTTCGCGTAAGCGTCGAAGGCCTGGTTCCAGGCCGCCTCGGCCTTGGCACCGGCTTCCTTCGCATTCCACGAGGCGTACATCTCCTGCGGGATCTCGAACGGGCCGTACTTCCAGCCGAGCTTCTCGCGCGCAGCCTTCACCTCGTCCGCGCCGAGCGGCGCACCGTGCGACGACTCCTTGCCTTCCTTGTTCGGGGCGCCGAAGCCGATCACGGTCTTGCAGATGACCAGCGAGGGCTTTTCGCTCTGCGATGTGGCGGCCGCGATGGCCTTCTTGATGGCGTCGGCGTCGTGACCGTCGACAGGCTTGCCGTCATCGCCCATGACGACGTTCCAGCCATACGCGCGGAAGCGCGCCGGCGTGTCGTCGGTGAACCAGTCATGCACTTCGCCATCGATCGAGATGCCGTTGTCGTCGTAGATCGCGACGAGCTTGCCGAGCTTCAGCGTGCCCGCCAGCGACGACACCTCGTGCGAAATGCCTTCCATCAGGCAGCCGTCGCCCACGAACACATAGGTGTGGTGATCGATGACGTCATGGCCCGGGCGGTTGAAGCGAGCCGCAAGCACTTTCTCGGCGAGCGCGAAGCCCACGGCATTGGCCAGGCCCTGCCCCAACGGTCCGGTGGTCGTCTCGATGCCTGGCGTGTGGTGGAACTCGGGATGGCCGGCCGTGCGAAACCCGAGCTGGCGGAAATGCTTCAGGTCCTCGATGCCGAGGTCATAGCCGGTGAGGTGCAGCAGCGCGTACTGCAGCATGGAGCCGTGGCCATTGGAGAGCACGAAGCGGTCGCGGTTCGGCCAATGCGGGTTCGACGGGTTGTGATGCAGGAAGTCGCCCCAGAGGACTTCGGCGATGTCGGCCATGCCCATGGGCATACCCGGATGACCGGATTTGGCGGCTTCCACACCATCCATGGCCAGGGCGCGGATCGCATTGGCGCGTTCGCGGCGTGTCGTCATCGGCGTTCTCCAGTAAAGGGCGGCGGCAAAAATGCAATTGTCGCGCATTGCCTGCCTGCTTGTCGTGGAAGAACCTGCCATGGCCCGCGACGTTAACCACACCTTAATCTTTTGAGCGCGTTTTTTGAATTTCTTCAGGTAAGGGCAGCTCTAATCGACCACGGCCACCAACCTTCCCCTCCCTTCAACGGATGGTGGCCGCCCCGAAAAGAAGAGGAACATCCCCATGAAAAAGGCAGCTCTTGCCCTTGCAGTTTCTTGCGTCTCGTTTTCGGCCATTCCGGCCTTCGCCCAGGACAGCAACCCCGCTGTGTCCGGCAACTACCAGCCCAGCCAGGCCGTCGGTAGCGGTAACTGGTTCATCGGCGCCAACGTCGGCCGCACCAACGGCAGCGACAACGGTGGCTTCGGCAGCAACTCCAACGGTTTCAACTTCCTGCACGGCGAGAAGGGCCGTCGCACCGGTTACGGCGTGCTCGGCGGCTATCGCTGGAAGGTCGGTCCGGATCTCGGTCTCGGCGTCGAAGCCGGCTACGCGGACCTCGGTAATTACCGGGTCAAGAACGTCTTCGAAGAAGACCAGGACGTGAACCAGAAGTCGACGCGCAATGCGCTGCGCGGTTGGATGGTCGGCGTGAACGGGAAGATCAACCTCGTGCCGCAGTGGTACATCAGCGCGCACGGCGGCTACTTCCGCGCCAACGACAACAACCAGAACTACAACAACAGCGTGGGCCAGGATCTCGGCTTCTCCAACGGGGGTCGTGCGGATCGCGGCAGCTGGTACGCCGGCCTCGGCACCGGTTGGGACGTCAACGAGCACTTCGGCGTAGGCGTCAGCTACGACTACTTCCATGCCGACGCCGGCAAGGTTCGCAACAACGCCACGGGCGAAGTCTCGCGCGGTCTCAAGCGCTCGACCGGCATCGTATCCCTCGCGGGCGAATACCGCTTCTAAGTGTTAAGTCGAACGGCTAAGCCACGGCACTCCGCCTGCCGTGGCTTAATCGTTTCTTAATACTGAACTAGCGGGTATTGAATCTTCCGACCGCCGCCCAATCTTTCCCTTCACGCACGGCACCCCCGCTCGTGCGCCAGCGCGCCCGGCATTCCCCCAATGGCCGCGCGCGCCGTGAAGAACAATAAGCAGGAGAGCTCCACCATGAAGAAGACCCTTTTCGCCCTCGCCCTTATCGCTGCCGGCGCTGCCGCGGCGCCCGCTTTCGCGCAGGACGCCAACGGCGCGGGCGGTTGGTTCGTCAACGGTAACGTCGGTCGCACCTCGGTCGACAAGGGCCGTTACGACGGGCACGACACCGGGTATGCCATCAATGGCGGTTATCGGTGGACGGTGAGCCCGTGGGCCGCGCTCGGCGTCGAGGCGGGCTATAACGACCTGGGCAACATCCACGCGAAGAACATCTTCAACGACGACCGCGTCGTCGACCGCAGGAAGTCGGAGCTGCACGGCTGGACCGCTGGCGTGAACGGTCACTTCAACATCGATCCGCAGTGGTACATCAGCGGACGTGCCGGCATCTACGCGTGGAAGGGCCACGGCACCAGCAACGACGACCTGAATCGCCACGACCTCGACAAGACCAGCTGGTACGCCGGTGCGGGCGTGGGCTACGACTTCAGCAACAACTGGAGCCTTGGCATCAACTACGACCATTACGACGCGAAGAAGCACGGCCTCGACCTGTCGACCAACATGACGTCGGTTTCGGCGGAATACCGCTTCTAAGTCGCTTGTCGTTGCGCCATGGCGGCGAGGGGTACATCCCTCGCCGCTTCATGGCTTCGTGGGCTTCTCGCCGCTACAGCGGCTCCCACAACGGGGTGATCAGCGCTTCTTCCACTGCCCCAGTGCCGCCGCGCCGTTTTCCTGGGCACGGGCATACACGGCCTTCTGCGCCTCGGCGACGTTCTTCTGCTGGTCCTTCGACCAGATCTTCAGCGCCTCGGCCACCAGCGCGCGGCCGTAGGAGAAGCTGACCGGCCACGGATGCGGGCCCATCTGGTTGATCAGGTTAAGGTGCTCGGTGGCCTGCTCGTCGCTCTGGCCGCCGGAGAGGAACACGATGCCCGGCAGGGTGGCGGGCACGGTCGACTTCAGCACGCGCACGGTGGCGTCGGCGACGTCTTCCGCCGTGACCTGCGCTTCCTTCGGGGCGTACTTGCCCGGGATGACCATGCTGACCTTCAGGATCGTGCCCTCGAGCATCACGTTCTGCTCGTACAACGCATTGAAGAGGCTGCGCAGCACGGCTTCGTGCACTTCGTAACTCACGTCGATGTCGTGCTTGCTCTCCGGATCGTCCATCAGGACTTCCGGCTCGACCATCGGCACGAGGCCCGCTTCCTGGCAGAGTGCCGCGTAGCGCGCCAGCGCGTGCATGTTCGCTTCGATCGCGGTGGAGCTCGGGTTGTCTTCGGTGATCTTGATCACGGCACGCCACTTGGCGAACTGGGCACCGAGCTGGGCGTATTCCTTCAGGCGGTCGCGCAGGCCGTCGAGGCCTTCCGTGACCACGTCACCCGGGAAGCCGGCGAGCGGCACCGGGCCCTTGTCGACCTTGACGCCGGGGATGATGCCGGCCTTCTTCATCGCCTCGACCAGCGGCACGCCGTCCTTGGTCTTCTGACGGATCGTTTCGTCGAACAGGATGGCGCCGGAGATGTGTTCGCCGAGGTTCGGGGTGGTCAGCAGCAGTTCGCGATAGGCGCGGCGATTTTCCTCGGTGTTCTCGACACCGGCGGCGTCGAAGCGCTTCTTGATCGTGCCGGTCGATTCGTCGACGGCAATGATGCCCTTGCCCGTGGCCACCATCGCCTGCGCGATCTGTTCGAGGTTTTCGATGCTCATGACAACTCCGTGGAAGTAGTGGTATGCCCTGCGAGGCAACGTGGTACGTATGCAAAAACCGGCGGAGTATAGGGGAATACTCCGAAAAAGCCGTTGTGCGGCGCGGTCAAGTGGTCTGGTAGCCGGGCAGCTTGCACTGGCCGAGGATCTTCGCCTTGGCGGCCGGGTCCTCGGGCAGGTTGAAGCCCGCGACGTAGTAGGTCTGCACGGGTGCGGCGGTGCCGTTCTGCGCTCCCTTCACGTAGACCAGCTGCTTGACGATGCTTACGCCGACCTGGCCGAGGTCGCCGTCGGGCACGACCTTTTCGATCTTCGGGTTCTGGGTGCGACCGTCGGAGCCGATCATGTAGCTGACGGCAGCGCATCCGGGCTGATTGAGGTTCTTCCCCGTATTGGGCACGTCCACGTCCAGGGACTTGTTGGTGAGGAACCAGTAGCCCGTGAGCCGTTCCGGGGACACCTTGCGAAGGGTCTGCGCCTCCGCCGTGCCCGCGGCGAGAAGGACGACGGCGGCGATAGCGCCGGTAAGGAAGCTCTTGTGGATCATGACGCCCTCGTAATGGAAGCCGGGCGTCGAGTTTACCCCCGGCCGGGGCCGGGGTGCGTGTGAAATCGTACCGTCAGAGGTCCCGCAGGCTGTCCGCGATGCCGTCCTCGCCGATCATCAGCAGCTTCAGCGTGTTGGTGCCACCGCCGCGGCCGATATGGTCGCCGTGGGTGAGGATCACGCGGTCGCCCTTGACCAGCTTGCCCAGCGCGAAAAGGTGCTGGAGCGCGGCGCGCGCGGTGTGCGCCGGGTCGAGGTTGCTCTGCTCGAAGTCCACGGGCTGCACGTCGCGCAGCACCAGCATGCGCCGGCGCGCCATGGCCGACGGCGACATCGCGTAGATCGGCACGGCGAAACGGTAGCGCGACAGCCATTGTGCCGTGGCGCCGGACTCGGTCAGCGCGACGATGGCGCGCACGCCCACCTGCGCCGCAAGGAGCATCGCCGCCAGGGCGATCGCCTGGTCGGAGCGATCCAGCGAGTGGACACCGGGACGAAGTTCGTCGCGCGGCTCGAACTGGCGCTCGGCACCCAGGCAGATACGGCGCATGGCTGCCACGGCCTTGTCCGGATGCGCGCCCGCGGCGGTTTCCTGCGACAGCATCACCGCGTCGGTGCCGTCGATGACGGCATTGGCGACGTCGAGGACTTCGGCACGGGTCGGGATCGGCGCCGTGACCATGGATTGCAGCATCTGCGTTGCCGTGATCACGGAGCGGTTGCGCATCACCGACTCGCGGATGATCTTCTTCTGCAGGCCCGGGAGCTCGGCATCGCCGATCTCGACGCCAAGATCGCCGCGCGCGACCATCACGACGTCCGAGGCATCGATGATCTCCCCCAGGACGGGGATCGCGTCGGCACGCTCGATCTTGGCGACGATGGCGGCGTCGCCGCCCGCCTCGCGCAGCAGGCGGCGGGCTTCGTTGAGGTCGGCGGCCGAGCGGACGAAGGACACGGCGAGGAAGTCGGCGCCCATTTCGGCGGCCAGCTTGATGTCGTTGCGGTCCTTGTCGGAGAGGGCGGCCACGCTGAGACCGCCACCCTGGCGGTTCAGGCCCTTGCGGTCGGAGAGGCGGCCGCCGATGGCGACACGGCAACGGATCTCGCTGCCGACCACTTCCACTACGGTGAGTGCTACGAGGCCGTCGTCCAGCAGGAGGATGTCACCCGCCGCGACGTCCTTCGGGAGGTCGTAATAGCTGACGCCCACGCGGGTCTGGTTGCCGGGGGGCGCGTCGGGGCGGCAGTCGAGCACGAAACTGTCGCCGTTCATGAGGTCCACCGGGCCACCGGCGAACTTCTCGATGCGGATCTTCGGACCCTGCAGGTCCGCCAGAATGCCCACCTCGCGACCGACGGCATCGGCCGCGGCACGCACGGCGGCGGCGCGGGCGCGATGGTCGTCGGGCTGCCCGTGAGAGAGGTTCAACCGGACAACGTCCACGCCCTCCTCGAGGATTTGCTCGAGCATGCCCGGCGCGTCGGTGGCGGGGCCGAGCGTGGCGACGATCTTGGTGCGGCGTACCTGGATATCTGTCATCGATGTCTACCTTGTCTGAAAGCGGCGCGGATCAGTCCAGCGTTTTGTTGAGCAGGTCGGCGAGGCGTTTGCCGGCTTCACGCAGGCGTGTCTCCGCGACGGGAAGGTTTTGCGCCACGTAAGCGTCGTCCACCCGGTGCGCATCCGGGTAGAAGCCGCGACGGGCCACGATCTTGCAGGATTCTTCCGCCCACTGGGCGTAGGCGTTGTCGAACGGCGCGATGGCCCGCGGCAGCTTCACCGGACCTTCGGCGGCGAGGCGGTCGGCATAGGCCTTCCACTTCAGGTCGCGGGTGTACAGCATCTGCGAGTCCCAGACGCGATGCAGGTTCGTGCCCTTGCCGTCGAAGCGCACCTGGAAATCATTGCCGCCCTTGTCGTCTCGGTTGCCTGCGTGCAAGGGCTGGTGCACGTCGCCGACGAAGTGGACGACGAACTTCAGGGCCTGGGCCCGGGCAGCCTCCGGAGCGTGCCGGTCGCCGAGGATGGCGACGTACTTCTCGAGCCCGCCGATGACGCAGCGTCCGTCGGCACAGTCGCGTGGCGGCACGTAGTGGCACGTGTCGTCCCGGAAGTTCACGTAGTGCATGGGTCCGGTGGCCTTGCCCAACGCTTCCTGGCCCGGCATGTCGCGCAGGTGATCCGGCCAGCTGGCGATGTCGGGAAGCGAGTCGGAACCGTCCACCTTGAGCAGCCGGTTTACTTCAGCCCGGGCTGCGGGGTCGAGCTGCCGCCAGGCCAGTTCGGCCACGATGCGGTGCCCGATGTCGCCCCAGGCCTGGACGGTGCTGGCGAAGGCGGGAATGGCCAGGGCCAGCAAGGCGGCGATGCTGCGGCGCTTCAGGGCGGCTTTCATGGGACAGTAAACGTTTCCGGGCGGTGGAACGCTCAAGTGTGCCACAGCCGGACTGAGACACGGATGACACGTCGCGGCGGCGCAGCAAGCCCGGGCCGGGGAGCTTCGGCTACCATGGACGTTTGAGACACCCGTCCCTACCTCGTCAGTACATCCTTCCGGAGGCTATCCATGACCATCAAGGTCGCCATCAACGGTTACGGTCGTATCGGTCGCAACATCCTGCGCTCGCTCTACGAAGCGAAGAAGAACGGGCAGGACATCCAGATCGTCGCGGTCAACGATCTCGGCAACGCCGAAACCAATGCCCACCTCACCCAGTACGACACGGCCCACGGCCGCTTCCCGGGCGAGGTCTCCGTCGACGGTGGCGACCTGATCGTCAATGGCGACCGCATCAAGGTCTTCGCCGAGCGCGACCCCTCCAAGCTCCCATGGGGCGAGCATGGCGTCGACGTCGTGATGGAGTCGACCGGCTTCTTCACCTCGAAGGCCAAGGCCAGCGCGCACATCGCCGGCGGCGCGAAGAAGGTCATCATTTCCGCCCCGGGCGACAAGGACGTGGACGGCACCTTCGTCATGGGCGTGAACCATGACAAGCTGACCTCGGCGCACCAGGTCATTTCGAACGCGTCGTGCACCACGAACTGCCTGGCGCCGCTGGCCAAGGTCCTGCACGAGAAGATCGGCATCGTCCACGGCCTCATGACGACGATCCACGCCTACACCAACGACCAGGTGCTGACGGACGTCTACCACTCGGACCTGCGCCGCGCCCGTAGCGCCACGCACAGCCAGATCCCGACCAAGACCGGTGCCGCCGCCGCGGTCGGTCTCGTGCTGCCGGAACTCAATGGCAAGCTCGACGGTTTCGCCATGCGCGTACCGACGATCAACGTGTCCGTGGTCGACCTCACCTTCACGGCCGCGCGCGCGACCACGAAGGAAGAGATCGACGCCGCCATCAACGAGGCGGCCAACGGCACGCTGAAGGGCATCCTCTCGGTGAACACGCAGCCGCTGGTCTCCATCGACTTCAACCACAACCCGCATTCGTCGATCTACGACGCGACGCAGACGCGCGTCATGGAAGGCACGCTGGTGAAGGTGCTCTCCTGGTACGACAACGAGTGGGGCTTCTCCAACCGCATGCTGGACATGGCGAAGGCGCTCATGACGGCGAAGTAAGCCGCGCCGACAACGGAATAGGTACGGCCATGGGGGGTCCGCAGCAATGCGGGCCCCCTTTTTCTTTGCCCGGAGGATAGCCATGCGCCCAGGCGCCACCCCCATAGCTTTCATGCTCCTGTCGTTGGCCTCGCCAACGGCAGGTGCCTATTGCCCGGCAGCGAACCCGGCTGCCAGCGACATCGTCGATCACGGATTACTCGATCCGTCCCATCCCATCGAGTGGCGCCGGCACCTGGCCGACGCATTGCTGTGCTCCGCGCTGGCGGGCAACGCGGCGAGCCAGGAGCTGGCTGGAACCCTCTACTTCCAGGGTCGTTCCAGGCGCGGCAATGTGCTGCCTCGCGATATCGCACGGGCGCGCCGCCTGCTCACCGCCGCCGCCAACCATGGGCGGCAGCATGCAATGCATCGCCTTACCCAGTTGGAAATCGACGACGGACACTCCTACGATGCCGCGCTCTGGGCCCGTGTGGAGCGGGAGCTCCACGGACCGCCCAAACCCTCGGTGGACCAGTTACATCGCCGCGCGCTCGCCGACGTCACGCGGGACTCTCGGCTCGACACGGACGTCTGGCTGAAGCTGAGGGAGATACGGGAGGCGATGGCCGCGGAGAATACCCCGCGGCAATGACCGTCAACCCTTCGCGATCACCTGCTCGATCGCTCCGAAAATGGACATGCCACCCTTGTCGGTCACGTCGATCCGCACGGTGTCGCCGAATGACAGGAACGGCGTCGAGGCCTTGCCTTCGCGCAGGGTTTCCACCGTGCGCTGTTCCGCGAGGCAGGAGGCGCCCTTCGACGTGTCCTCGTTGGCAATCGTGCCCGACCCTACAAGCGTGCCCGCGGTCAGCGGCCGCGTCTTCGCGACGTGCGCCACCAGTTGCGCGAAATCGAACTGCATGTCGACACCGCACTCCGCCTCGCCGAACCATGCGCCATTGATCCAGGTGCGCATGGGGAGGTGCAGCTTCTCGCCCTGCCATGCATCGCCCAGTTCGTCGGGCGTCACAAAGACGGGCGAGAGGGCCGAGCGCGGCTTGGACTGCAGGAAGCCGAAGCCCTTCGCGAGTTCGGCGGGAATCAGGCCGCGCAGCGAGACGTCGTTGACGAGGCCGACGAGCTGGATGTGATCCGCCGCCTGCGCGGGCGTCACGCCCATCGGCACGTCGTCGGTCACCACCAGCACTTCGGCTTCGAGATCGATGCCGAACGCTTCGCTGGACACGACCACCGGGTCGCGCGGACCGAGGAAGCCCGCGCTGGTGGCCTGGTACATCAGTGGGTCGGTGTAGAACGAGGCCGGCACTTCCGCGCCCCGCGCCCTGCGGACGCGTTCCACGTGCGGAAGATAGGCGCTGCCGTCGACGAACTCATAGGCCCGCGGCAACGGCGCGGCGAGCTTCGCCATGTCGACGTCGAAGCTGCCTTCCGCCCTGCCCGCGTTGAGGTCTTCCGACAAGGCGTTGAGGCGCGGTGCGATCGAGCGCCAGTCGTCCAGCGCGGCTTGCAGGGTCGGCGCGATGCCGGACGCCTTCACGGCGCGGCTAAGGTCACGGCTGACGACGATCAGCGTGCCGTCGCGGCCGCCTTCCTTGAGTGAAGCGAGTTTCATGCGGTTCCTTTTCGTCAGTGGGCCGACGGATCGAAGTGCTTCTTCAATCCGCGCCAGCATTCGTAGTAGTCGCCCTGCAGCGTCTTCGCATCGAGGGCCTGCCGGCTCGGACGGATGACCTTGCGGGTCTCGAACATGAAGGCCATGGTGCCCACGATGTGGTCGGGACGCGAGGTGTCGGCGTCCGAGGCCTTCTCGAAACTGGCCGCGTCGGGCCCGTGGCCGCTCATGCAGTTGTGCAGGCTGGCACCGCCTGGCACGAAGCCACCGGCCTTCGCGTCGTAGGCGCCGTCGATCAGTCCCATGAACTCGCTGGCCACATTGCGATGGAAGTACGGCGGCCGGAACGTATGCTCGGCCACCAGCCAGCGCGGCGGGAAGATCACGAAATCCATGTTCGCCACGCCCGGCGTGTCGCTTAGCGACGTGAGCACGGTGAAGATCGACGGGTCGGGGTGGTCCACGGCGATGGAGCCGATCGTGTTGAAGCGCCGCAGGTCGTACTTGTACGGCGCGTAGTTGCCGTGCCAGGCCACGACGTCCAGTGGCGAGTGATCGATGCGCGCGGACCAGAGGTGGCCCTGGAACTTGGCGACGAGGGAGAAATCGCCGTCGAGGTCTTCGTACGCGGCGACCGGCGTCAGGAAGTCGCGCGGATGCGCCAGCCCGTTCGCACCGATGGGGCCGAGATCGGGCAGGTGCAGCGGCGTGCCGAAATTCTCGGCGACGTAACCACGGGCCTCGCCGTCCGGCAGTTCCACCAGGAAGCGGATGCCGCGCGGCACCAACGCGATCTCGAGGGGTGCCACGTCGAGCACGCCGAGCTCGGTACGGATGCGCAGACGGCCTTGCTGCGGCACGATCAGCAACTCGCCATCGGCGTCGTAAAAGTATCGACCTTCCATCGAGCGATTCGCGGCGTAAACGTGGATACCCACGCCCGCCTGCTCGGCCGCGCCACCGTTGCCGCCCATCGTGAACAGCCCATCGAGGAAGTCGCAGGGCTCGTCCGGCATCGGCAACGGGTCCCAACGCAGCTGGTTCGGCGTGGCCGGTGCCTCGTCGAAGCGATTGTGGAAGCGGGATTGGGTGACTTCAGCGAACGGCGAATGCTGCGCGGCCGGTCGAATCCGGTACAACCAGCTGCGCAGGTTGCGATGCCGCGGCGCGGTGAACGCACTGCCCGACAACTGCTCGGCGTAGAGTCCCTTCGCCACGCACTGCGGCGAGTTCTGGCCGGTGGGCAGCACGCCCTCGACGGCCTCGGTGGCGAATTCGTTGCCGAACCCGGTCTGGTACCCGCGTGTATCGTCGGTGTGGCTCATCGGGGTGGTCCTTTGGATGAACGCATCGCGGCGCGACCCAGGGGCCGCGCCGCGCTTATCCTATCGCCGGCGGATGTGTCAGAGCACGCCGCGACGCATCTGGTCGCGTTCGATCGACTCGAACAGCGCCTTGAAATTGCCGTTGCCGAAACCTTCGTTGCCCTTGCGCTGGATGATCTCGAAGAAGATCGGTCCGATAGTGTTCTGCGTGAAGATCTGCAGCAGCAACTTCTTCTTGGTCTCGTCGTCGGCGTCGATCAGGAGCTTGTTCTTCTGCAGGCGCGGCACGTCCTCGCCGTGCTCGGGCATGCGGGCGTCGATCACTTCGTAGTAGGTTTCGGGCGTGTCGAGGAAGGCGACATCCTGGGCGCGCATCGCTTCCACGGTCTCGTAGATGTTGTCGGTGAACAGCGCGATGTGCTGGATGCCCTCGCCGTTGTACTCGCGGAGGTATTCGTTGATCTGGGACTTCTCGTCCGACGATTCGTTGAGCGGGATGCGCACGAGGCCGTCCGGCGCGGTCATCGCCTTCGAGACCAGGCCGGTCTTGGCACCCTTGATGTCGAAGTAGCGGATCTCGCGGAAGTTGAAGAGGCGCTCGTAGTACTCCGACCACTTCTCCATGTTGCCGAAGTGCAGGTTATGGGTCAGGTGGTCGATGAAGGTGAGGCCGAAACCCTTCGGGTGGCGATCCACGCCCGGCAACCACTCGAACTCCGCCTCGTACACTTCGCCTTTCGCGCCGTAGGTATCGATGAGGTACAGGGCCGCGCCGCCGATACCCTCGATGTTCGGTACCTGGAGGGCCAGCGTCTCCGGCTTGAACGCCACCTTCGTGGCTCCGTTGGACAGCGCCGTGGCCTGCACGTCGGCCGCCGGGCGATTGAAGCGGATGGCGAACCCGCACGCACACGGGCCGTGCTTGGCGACGAAGTCGGCCGCGAAGGAATCCGGCTCCTCGTTCACCAGGAAGTTGCAGTCGCCCTGGCGGTACAAGGTGATCTTTTTCGTCTTGTGCTTCGCCACCGGGGTGAAGCCGAGCCGCGGGAACAGCGTATGGAGCAGCGCCGGGTCGGGCGCGGCAAACTCGACGAACTCGAAACCGTCGACGCCTTGGGGATTTTCGAAGGTGGTGACCTGCATGCCGATATTGGGCTGGGCGCTCATGGGCGATACTCCTGGCGACGGGGGACGGCTTTGCGCCGTGGACCCGGGATTTATAGTTTCACTTGTAACCATTTGCAAGGACCAGTGCAGCATGACCCTCGATGCCGTTCCCGCGCATGCCCCATTAGAGTTGGAGCATTTCCTGCCCTACCGGCTCTCGATCCTGTCGAACACCGTCAGCCAGTCGATCGCCGACGAGTACACCGGTCGATTCCAGCTCAGCATGACGGAATGGCGCGTGATGGCCGTGCTGGCCCGGTTCGCGGACCTGTCGGCGCGCGAGGTGGCCGAGCGCACGAGGATGGACAAGGTGGCGGTGAGCCGGGCCCTGGCCCGGCTGGTCGAAGCGGGCCGGGTGGACCGCAGCACGCACGACGGCGACAAGCGCCGCTCGGTGCTCAAGCTGTCCGAGGCGGGCTGGGCCATCCATGACGAAGTGGCGCCCCTGGCCCGCGAGCACGAGCGGGAGCTACTGGCCCGCCTGGACGAGGGCGAGCAGGCTCAGCTGAACCGGATACTGGACAAGCTGCTGGCACCGTGAGGCAGGAGCCGCCGTGGCGGCTCCTACAGAAGCAAGGCTACTTCACGCCGTGCATCAACTTGTTGATCAGCGGCGCGATCAGGAACAGCACGATGCCGGCGCCCACCAGCAGCTCGAAACTGAAACCGAAGCCGGATAGCGCGGACTCCACCGTCATGCCGGTTTCGCCGCTGATGTGGCCGGCGAGGAGGCCGGAGAGGTTGTTGCCGATGGCCGTGGAGAGGAACCAGCCGCCCATGGCCAGGCCTACCACGCGGATGGGTGCGAGCTTGGTCACCATCGACAGGCCGATGGGCGACAGGCAGAGCTCGCCGATGGTCTGCAGTACGTAGCACGCCGCCAGCGGCCAGAACGGAATCAGGCCGTTCCCGCCGACCAGGCTCTTCAGCGCGTACACCAGCACCAGGAAGCCCAGCGCGTTGAAGATCAGGCCGAGGCCGAACTTGCGCGGGATCGACGGCTCCTTCCTGTGCCGGGCCGACCAGCCCCAGGCAAGGGCCACGATCGGCGCGAACACGAGGATCGCGGCCGAATTCACCGACTGGAACCATCCGGTGGGGAACTCCCAGCCGAACATCTGGCGGTCCACGATGTTCTGCGCCAGGAAGTTGAACGAGCTGCCGGCCTGTTCGAAGAACATCCAGAAGAGCACGTTGAACGCGAAGAGCAACAGCATCGCGATCACGCGATGGATCTGGATGCGGTCGTGGCGCACGGCCTCGATCACCAGCATCACGGCCACGCCGATGAAGAGCGCGCCCAGCAACCACGCGATGAAGGCCGCGCCGGCCTGCGCCATCAGGAGGTAGACGAGCGGAATCGCGACGAGGATGCCCACGATCACGCCGAGCAGGTTCTTGCCCTCGTGGCGCTCCGGCGGCGGAACGCCCACGCCTTGCAGCTGCTTCTTGCCGAGCAGGAACCAGAAGAAGCAGATGACCATGCCGATGCCGGTCGCGGCGAAGACCACCTTGTAGTTCTGCTGCAGGGGCGTATCGGTGATCACCGAGGCGAGCCAGCCGGTGATCAAGGGCGCGAGGAAGCCGCCCATGTTGATGCCCATGTAGAAAATGGTGAAGCCACGATCGCGCCGGTCGTCGCCGACAGGATAAATCTGGCCCACCAGCGAGGAGATATTCGGCTTGAACAAGCCATTACCGACGATCACCGTGGCGAGGCCCGCGAGGAACACCTGCTGGTTGGGCACCATCACCATGAAGAGGCCCGACCCCATCACCACCGCGCCGACCAGGATGGATCGCTGGTAACCGAGGATGCGGTCCGCCACCCAGCCGCCGAAGATGGCCGAAGCGTAGACGAGCGCGAGATAGGCGCCATAGGTGCGGCTGGCGTAGCCCTGGCCCGACTGATCGCCGTTGAAGAACTCGGCGACGATGTACAGGGTGAGGGCCCAGCGCATGCCGTAGAAGGCGAAGCGCTCCCAGAATTCGGTCATGAACAGCATCCACAGGGGACGCGGATGACCGAGGGTCTGCGGGTAGTCGGGCACGGGCCTGGCGGTGGCTGGGGCGGTCGGTGTCATGGCTTCCCTTGTGAACGGTTCGTGCAAGGTGTTTAGCTGGACCCGCCCAATGCGTCAAATCTTACGGGTCCCTACGTCCCGAGGACGGTCCGGACTTCGATCAGCTCCGGGAAGAAACTCTGCTCCAGTGCCTTGCGCAGGAATGCGACGCCGGACGAGCCCCCGGTGCCCTGCCGGAAGCCGATGATGCGCTCCACGGTCTTCATGTGCCTGAAGCGCCACAGCTGGAAGGACTCCTCGATATCCACCAGTTCCTCGCTGAGGTGGTACTCGGACCAATACTGGGCGGTGTCTTCGTAGATGCGCTTGAACACGGGCAGCAACGCGGGCTGGCTTCGCCAGGGCTGGGTGACGTCCCGTTCGAGCAGTTCGACCGGCACGGGATGGCCGCGGCGGGCGAGGTAGCGAAGGAACTCGTCGTACAGGCCGGGCGCTTCGAAGACCGTGCGCAGCCGTTGGTGGGCGACCGGATCGTGTTCGAAGACCCGCAGCATGTCGGCGTGCTTGTTGCCGAGCAGGAACTCCACGACGCGGTATTGCAGTGACTGGAACCCCGACGAAGGGCCCAGCACATCACGGAATTGGAGGTACTCGGCGGGCGTCAGGGTCTCCAGTACGCCCCACTGCTCGTAGAGCTGCCGCTGCACCTGCTTCACGCGGGCGAGGATCTTTTGGGTGCCGCCCACGTCGTCCGCCCGCAGCCGGCCCAGCGCGGCCTCCAGTTCGTGGATCATCAGCTTCAGCCACAGCTCCGAGGTCTGGTGCTGGATGATGAAGAGCATCTCGTCGTGGTGCGCCGGCTGGCTGCGCGGGTGCTGCGCGGTGAGCACCTGGTCGAGCTTCAGGTACTCCCCATATGTGAGGCGCCCGTCGAGGTCGGTGCGGATACCGGGTTCGAGATCGCGCTGCGGATTAGCCATGAGCACTCACGATAAAGGGGTTGACAAGGCTCGAAAGCCGCGCCGCAAAGCCATTACGGGCGCAGCGATAGGATTTGTCATGCTGCGCCGTACCTTGCCGGGTGATAATACCCCTGATATCTAGTCCGGCTCGCAAGAACCCAAAAGCCGTGTCGCGCCCCGCTGGATGGGCCCGGCCGCTTCCCCCATCGTGCGTGTCGTTTCTAACCATCCCCTGGGAGCGAGTCGTGTCCATCGCCGCCAAGTTCGAAATCGAATACCTGCAATACCTTGACCAGGACGGCAAGGAAACCGGTAAGGAACTCCCCGAATTCGCCAAGGACCTCGACCACATGGTCGAGCTCTACAAGCTCATGGTGTCCACCCGCGTGTTCGACGCCAAGTCGATCGCGTTGCAGCGCACCGGCAAGCTGGGCACCTACGCCTCCTGCCTCGGCCATGAAGCCGCGCACGTGGGCATCGGCAGCGCCATGCGCCGCGAGGACTCGCTGGCCGTGTCCTACCGCGAGTACGGCGCGCAGCTGTATCGCGGCGTGAAGCCGCGCGAGGTCTACACCTACTGGGGTGGCGACGAGCGCGGCAACGACTTCGCCGAGGCGCCCGCGCACGACTTCGCGTGGTGCGTGCCGATCGGCACGCAGTGCCTGCACGCCGCCGGTTCGGCCCTGGCCTTCAAGATCCGCAACGAACCGCGCGTCGCCGTCTGCACGATCGGCGACGGCGGCTCGTCCAAGGGCGACTTCTACGGTGCCATCAACGTCGCCGGCGCGCAGCAGCTGCCGCTGGTGGCCGTGATCGTGAACAACCAGTGGGCGATCTCGGTGCCGCGCCGCATCCAGAGCGGTTCCGGCACGCTTGCCCAGAAGGGCATCGCCGCCGGGCTGTACTGCATCCAGGTGGACGGCAACGACATCATCGCCGTGCGCAAGGCCATGGAGGACGCGCTCGAGCGCGCTCGCTCCGGCCAGGGCGGCAGCGTGATCGAGGCGGTCACTTATCGCCTCGGCGACCACACCACGGCCGACGACGCCCGCCGCTACCGCGGCGAGCAGGAAGTGAAGGACGCCTGGGAACGCGACCCGGTGCCGCGCCTGCGCAAATGGCTCGAAGCGAAGGGCAAGTGGGACGACGCGAAGGAAGAGGCCTGGAAGGCCGAGTGCGACGATTGGATGGATAACGAGGTCAACGCGTACCTGGAAACGAAGAACCAGCCGGCGACGGCGATGTTCGACTACCTGTACGCCGAACTCCCGGCCGACCTCGAAGCACAGCGCGAGCTCGTCGCTTCCCTCGATCGCAAGTCGTAAGGATCCCTTCCCATGGCACAAATCACTCTTATCGAAGCGGTGACCCAGGCGCTCGCCTACGAGATGCGCAACGACGAAAGCGTCGTGGTGCTCGGTGAGGACGTCGGCGTGAACGGCGGCGTGTTCCGCGCCACCCAGGGCCTGCAGGAACAGTTCGGCGAGATGCGCGTCATCGACACGCCGCTGGACGAAGGCACCATTGCCGGCCTCACGGTCGGCCTCGCCGCGCAGGGCATGAAGCCCGTCGCCGAAGCGCAGTTCGAGGGCTTCATCTACCCGATGATGGAGCACATCGCCTGCCACGCCGCACGCATGCGCAACCGTACCCGCGGCCGCATGACCGTGCCGGCCGTGTGGCGCGCCCCTTGGGGCGGCGGCATCCGCGCGCCGGAGCACCACTCCGAGGCGAACGAGCACCTGTTCACCAACATCCCCGGCCTGCGCGTGGTCATGCCGTCCTCGCCGGCACGTGCCTACGGCCTGCTGCTGGCCGCGATCCGCGACCCGGATCCGGTCATCTTCTTCGAGCCGAAGCGCATCTACCGCCAGTACAAGGAAGAAGTGCCCGACGACGGCGAGGCCCTGCCGCTCGACGTCTGCTTCGTGCTGCGCGACGGCACCGACGTCACCCTGGTGACCTGGGGTGCGCAGGTGAAGGAATGCCTCGAGGCAGCCGACGAGCTGGCCGAGAAGGGCATCAGCGCCGAAGTGATCGATGTCGCGACGCTCACGCCGCTCGACTTCGACACGATCGCCGAGTCGGTGACGAAGACGGGTCGTTGCGTGATCGTGCACGAAGCACCGAAGACCGCCGGTTTCGGCGCGGAAATCGCCGCCCGCCTGTCCGAGGAATGCCTCTACAGCCTGCTCGCGCCGGTGGAACGCGTCACCGGTTTCGATACGCACATTCCGCTGTTCCGCCTGGAGATGAAGTACCTCCCCAGCGTCGAACGCATCGTCGAAGCCGCCGAGCGCACGCTCGCTGCCTCCTGAGGAACCGATAGACATGGCCGACATCAAGACCTTTTTCCTGCCGGACCTCGGCGAGGGCCTGCCCGACGCGACCGTCGTCGAGTGGCACGTCAAGGAAGGCGACACCATCAAGCTCGACGCCCCGCTGGTGTCGATGGAAACCGCCAAGGCCGTCGTCGACGTGCCGTCGCCCTACTCCGGCACCGTGAAGAAGCTGCACGGCGCCACCGGCGACATCATCGAGACAGGCGCGGCCCTCGCGGACTTCGAGATCGATCCGAATGCGCGCCAGCGTGCCGAGGCCGAATCCACCGGTCACCACCACGGCCCGAAGAAGGGCGTGGGCAGCCAGGCGCCGGACGACGCCAGCAAGGTCATCGCCTCGGACGACGGCGGCGAGATCGACTCCGATGGTCCCGCACCGGCCCAGCGTGAAGACGAAGGCACCGTCGTCGGCGCCATGGTCAGCGGCAACGCCGTGCACACCGAGCAGGTCAGCAGCGCCGGTGGCGTGAAGGCCGTTCCGGCCGTGCGCGCCGCGGCGAAGAAGCTCAAGGTCGACCTCACCCGCGTGCAGCCGACGGGTGCCGGCGGCGTGATCACCATGGCCGACGTGAAGAACGCCGCCGCCAACGGCAGCGCCGCGCTCGGCGCCGCGCCGGCCCGTCCGGCGTCCGCCCAGCACCTCGCCCCGACGCTCCCCGAGCCGGGTCCGGCACCGCAGCGCACCGCCGTGTCGCAGGCCGGCAAGGCCGTCCGCACCGCGCCTCCGGGCAAGGACGCGATGGGCCAGCCGGAGCAGCTCAAGGGCGTTCGCCGCAACATGGCGCGCGTCATGGCCGATGCGCACGCCCAGGTCGTCCCGACCACGTTGGTCGACGACGCGGACCTGCATGCGTGGATCGGCAAGCAGGACATCACCGCACGCCTCATCCGCGCGATCGTTGTGGCTTGCAAGACGGTCCCGGCGCTCAACGCGTGGTTCGACGGCAAGAACCTGAGCCGCACGCTGCATCCGCACGTGGACATCGGCATCGCCGTGGATACCGAGGACGGCCTGTTCGTGCCGGCCCTGCGCAACGCCGACGTGCTCGACGGCGCCGGCATCCGCGCCGCCATCAAGCGCCTGCGCAGCTCGGTGGAAGACCGCAGCATTCCCGCCTCGGAACTCGCCGGTTACACCATCAGCCTGTCGAACTTCGGCATGTTCGCCGGCCGCTACGCCACCCCGGTGGTCGTGCCGCCGACGGTGGCGATCGTCGGCGCCGGCAAGCTCAGCCACGACGTGGTGGCCGTGATGGGTGGCATCGAAGTGCATCGGCGTATGCCGCTGTCGCTCACCTTCGACCACCGCGCCGCCACCGGCGGCGAAGCCGCGCGCTTCCTGAAGGCGATGATCGACGACCTGGGCCTGCCGAACTGAGGCAAGCCCGCCTTGACGCTGTAGCGGCTCCTACACGGTTGCATACACTGTAGGAGCCGCTATCGCGGCGAGCGCTTTTCGCGGGGTGGTACCCTAGCGCCATGCTCAACAACGACACCCTCCGCAGCATCCGCTACATGCTCGACCTCGGCGACGTCCACGTCGTCGAGATCATGAAGCTCGCCGGTTTCCCCGCCACGCGCGAACAGGTCGAACCCTGGCTGCGCAAGGAAGACGAGCCCGGCTTCGTCGAGATGCCCGATGCCGCGATGGCGCATTTCCTCGACGGCCTCATCGTCCATCGTCGCGGGCGCGACGAAAGCCAGCCGCCGCGTCCCGTGGAAACCAGGGTCAACAACAACGTGGTGCTGAAGAAGCTGCGCGTCGCGTTCGAATTGAAGGAAGACGACATCCTCGCGATCATGACCGAGGCGGGCTTCCGCGTCTCGCGTGGCGAAATCAACGCCCTCTTCCGCCAGCCGAAGCACAGCAACTTCCGCCTCTGCGGCGACCAGTTCCTGCGTAACTTCCTCAAGGGCCTCACGCAGCGGTTGCGCGGCGCCTGAGCGTCCCGGGCCCGCACCGCGACCTCCACGAAAGCCTCACGTCGTACCCGCGCCGATGGCGTTACGGTACGGACTCCTTCATGGGAGGCCCGCACCATGCACCACAGCAGACTCTGTGCCCTCGTCATCGACTGCCAGGACGGCGACCTCGTCGCCGCCTCCGAGTTCTGGAGCCGCGCGCTAGGCAAGCCGGTCAAGACGACCGACGAAGAGGGTGACGGAAAATACGCGACGCTGAAGACGGCGCCCGACGAACTGCAGGTCCTGCTCCAGCGGGTGGATCACCCGAGCCGTGTGCACCTCGACATCGAATCGGACGACATCGATGCCGAAGCCGACCGCCTGGAGGCGCTGGGCGCGAAGCGCATCGGCTTCGTCAGGCGCTGGTGGGTGATGGAAGCGCCCACGGGGCATCGCTTTTGCGTGGTGCGCAAGCAGGCCGACGCCTTCGGGCCGCACCTGAATACCTGGGACTGAAAGCGCGCGACGATGGGTGTAGCAGAGCGTTCTTACGGCGAGCGTTTTTTCCAGACGATCTGGCGGACGACGAGAGCCAGCACCAGCACCGCCACGAAAGCGCCGTAGCCATAGAGCGCCGGCACGACCTGTTGCCAGATCGCGCCGCTCTTCGGGCCGAACTGGTCCGCGGGCGGAAGCTCGACGGCATCGTAGGCGATCAAGGCCGCCTGGATGGCCGCGACCACCGACGCTAGCAGCGCCAGCACGTCGAAGGCTCGGCGTGTGGCGTTCCTGGGGAGGGACTTCGGGTACGCCCAGTAGGCCCAACCGAGGACGATCAGCCAGGGCGCCAGCAGCAGGATCGCGAGGTAGCGCATGTCAGGCTCCCTGCCCCGCGTGCGCGGCCTTCGCGGCCGCTTCCTCGGCTGTCGCCGCCGCCAGGGCGTCGAGCGACGCACGCAACCGCGGGAGGGCCGAGTCATCCGACGATTCGCTGCCTGTGGCCACGACCTGTCCGTCGACGGACAACACCAGGCGGCCTTCCTTCGCTTCGACGATGGCGTTCGTACCGCCCATCGTCGACAACGCCTGGCGCAAGGCACCCGCCGCCTTCGGATCGGCGAACGGGACAGAGAGGAGCAGCTCCTCCCCGTCGGCGGCGAACAGGCGGACGCGGAAGCTCCCGTCGGTGTCGCGGAAGCTGGCGATGCGGGGCGGTTTCGCCTTCGCCACGACCGGCGCGGGCGTGACCGCTTCCGCGGTCTTGGGCGTGCGACGCGCGCTGCGCAGTCCGACGGCCTCGCGCAGCGTTTCCACCAGCGGACCCGCGATGGCTCGTGCCTTGGCGGCACCGGCGAGCAGGATGTCCTCCATCTGTTCGGGGCGTGCCATCAACGCGTTGTAGCGCTCGCGCATCGGCCCTACCTCGGCGTCGACGCGCTCGAACAACACCTGCTTGGCGTCGCCCCAGGCAAGGCCGCCATGCAGGGCGTCGGCGAACGCCGCGGTCTCGGCCGGCGAGGCGAAGGCCTTGTAGATGGTGAACAACGCGGAGTCGTCCGTATCCTTCGCTTCGCCCGGCGCGCGCGAGTCGGTGACGATCTTCATGATCGCCTCGCGCAGCGCCTTGGGGCCGCCTTCGAACAGCGGAATGGTGTTGTCGTAGCTCTTGGACATCTTGCGTCCGTCGAGCCCGGGCAACGTCGCCACCTGTTCCTCGATCAACGCCTCCGGCAGGACGAAGAAGTCGCGCCCGTACGTATGGTTGAAGCGCTGCGCGATGTCGCGCGCCATCTCGATGTGCTGGATCTGGTCGCGGCCCACCGGCACCTTGTTCGCGTTGAAGGCGAGGATGTCCGCGGCCATCAGGACCGGATACATGTAGAGACCGGCGGTGACGCCCGCATCGGCGTCTTCCTGGTTCTCGATGTTGCGGTCCACGGCCGCCTTATAGGCGTGCGCGCGGTTGAGCATGCCCTTCGACGTCACACAGGTCAGCAGCCACGTCAGTTCGGGCACTTCGGGCACGTCCGACTGACGGTAGAAGGTGGTCCGATCCGGATCCAGCCCGGCCGCCAGCCAGCTGGCCGTGATCATCAGGCGCGATGCCTCCACGCGGTCGGGGTCGTCGCTCTTGATCAGCGCGTGGTAGTCGGCCATGAAGTAGAACGCGTCGACGTTCGGGTCACGGCTGGCCTGGATGGCCGGCCGGATGGCGCCGACGTAATTGCCGAGGTGCGGCGTGCCGGTGGTGGTGATGCCGGTGAGGACGCGGGTATGCATGGAAACGAAGCCTGGCGGACGGAAACCGTCCGAGTGTAGCCCGCGTGGCGACTCCACGGCGAACCGCCCGTGCGGCAGGTTGCCGCGCCGCCTCAGCGCATCAGGGTGGACTTCCCGAACAGGGATTCCACGAGGTCGACGGCCAGCTTCGCCGTCTGGTTGCGCTTGTCGAAGGCCGGGTTCAGTTCGACGATGTCCAGCGAGCCGACGCGACCGGTGTCCGCGATCATTTCCATGCACAGCTGCGCTTCGCGGTAGTTGGGGCCACCGCGCACCGTCGTGCCCACGCCTGGCGCAATCGACGGATCGAGAAAGTCCACGTCGAAGCTCACGTGCAGGTGGGTGTCTTCGTCGACGCCGGCCAGGGCCTCTTCCATTGCCGCCTTGATGCCGATCTCGTCGATGTAGCGCATGTCGTAGATATCCAGGCCCACCTCGTGCACGAAGCGCTTTTCGCCCTCGTCCACCGAGCGGATACCGATCTGGCGGAACACGTCCGGCGTGGTGGCGGGCACCGTGCCACCGATATGGGTGAGCGGCTCCGGGCCGTAACCACAAAGGCACGCGACCGGCATGCCGTGGATATTGCCGGACGGCGTGATCATGCTGGTGTTGAAATCCGCGTGCGCGTCGAGCCAGAGCACACGAAGCTTCTTTTCCGTTTCGCGGCAATGGCGGGCAACGGCGGAGATCGAGCCGATGGCGAGGCAATGGTCGCCGCCGAGCATCACGGGCAGGTGGCCCTCACCGAGGACCGCATGGACGGCCTCGTGGACGGCCGTGTTCCACGCCGCCACCGCCTCGAGGTGGCGATAGCCATCGGTCGGCGGGAGCCAGGGATTCAGTGGCCCGGTGAGGTTGCCCCGGTCCATGACGTGCATGCCGCGCGCGGCGAGGCGCTCGCCCAGGCGCGCGACCCGCAGGGCCTCGGGACCCATGGAACTGCCGCGGTGACCGGCACCGATATCGGTGGGGACGCCGATGAGGGCGACCGAACGGGTGGTTGGACTCATGACGGGATACTCAGGGAGAAGGATGTTCTTGCACGAGCGGCCGCCCTTCGGCGCGCCAGGCATCGGCGCTGCCCTCGAGCAGCCGTACATTCGTGTAGCCCAGGGACTGGAGCGTTTCCCGTGCACGCGCGGCACGCTTGCCGGATTTGCAGTAGACGACGAGCTCGCGATCGTGCGCGACGGCGAGGGCGCCGTGCCGAGCCGCCACCTCGTCCACGGGCACGTTCAGCGCTCCCGCGAGATGCCCCTCGCGGTACTCCGCCGGCGTGCGGACGTCGAGCAGCAAAGGTGCCTCGTGCGCCGCCATGCGCGCCGCCAGGGCGTTTCGGGAGACGTCCTGGCCCCAGGCCACGACAGGCAGCACGAGGGCGATAAACAACAGCGAGGCACGGAAACCAGTCATGCCGCAAGTTTACACCGGGCACTAAAACGGCCACGTTGCAGCGCGCCATGCGGCGGGAAAACCCGGCACCATAGGCGGCGACCCCGACGAGGCCATAGCCATGATCCGACTGGACGATGTCCAGCTATTCGTACAGACGGTGGACGCAGGAAGCTTCTCTGCGGCCGCGCGCCTCAACGGGGTGACGCCGGCCATGGCCAGCAACGCCGTGCAGCGCCTGGAGCGCGAACTGAACGTCCGCCTCTTCGTCCGTTCCACACGCAGCATGCGCTTGTCGGACGACGGCGAACGTTACCTGCCGCACGCACGCGCCATGCTGGCATCGGTGGCCGAAGGCACACGCTCACTGGCGGAAGGTCGCGGTGAGATCACCGGGCTGCTGCGCCTCGCGGTGCCCTCCGACCTGGGCCGTAACGTCCTCCTGCCTTGGCTGGACGCGTTCCAGGCGGAGCACCCTGGCATAACGCTGCAACTTCGCGTCAGTGACCGCACGGCCGACCTCCACCGGCACCCGATCGATGCTGCCGTTCGCTATGGCGTGCTCGAGGATTCGAGCCTGGTGGCCCAGCCGTTGCTGCCGGACAACCGGCGCGTGGCATGCGCCTCGCCCGACTATGTGGCCCGTCACGGCGCACCGGCGCATCCCGATGACCTGCGTGAACACAATTGCCTGTGCTTCGTCCTTGGCGAACTCGTGCACGACCGCTGGACCTTCGCACTCCCGCAGGGGTCCTGCACGATCAAGGTCACGGGCAACCGCGTCAGCGACGATGGCGAAGTCACGCATCGCTGGGGCCTCGCCGGACATGGCGTCATCTACAAGTCGCGCGCCGATATCGCGCACGATCTCGCCACTGGGCGATTGGTCGACCTGTTTCCCGGCCTCGGCGAACTCGCGCCGCTGAGTCTCGTGAGCGCGCATCGGACGCAGTTGACGCCGGCCGTGCAACGGCTGAAGGAGTTCCTTAGGGAACGACTCGCGAGGGACGTCGCATAGCGTCGAGAAGGACAGCGGACGCCGGGGAGGTATATCGGATGGTGCCGGCACCCGGATTCGAACTGGGGACCTACCGCTTACAAGGCGGTTGCTCTACCAACTGAGCTATGCCGGCGAAGGCGGGGAGTTTATCAGAAGCAGCCGGTGGTTCGAGCCGTGATGCCGGGGGTGCGGATGCCCTGGCGGATGTCGGTGCCGGCCTCGTCGGGCACGACCACGTCGAGCCACCAGACGGGGGTGGTTTCGGTGCGCTCGCTCATGCGCGCGGGGAAGCCGGCGGCGACGACCTGGTCGCGGCGTTTACGGGCGTTGGCGGGATCGTGGAACAGGCCCAGCGCCACGGAGTTCTGCAACTCGCCCTGCGCGGTCACGACGAAGTAATCCTTGACGCCTTTCGCTTCCAGTCGGCGCGCCTGGGCCAGCGCCAGTTCGCGCGTGGCCTGGGGTGGGAGGAAGACGCGCCAGCCCCGTGATTCGCTGGTTTGCTCCTGGCGCTGCCGGCTGCGCACGGTGCGCGGGGCGATGGCGCTGCGAGCCGCGCGCAGGTCGACCTGGCTCGGGAACGGGCCGAGCGCGAGGCAGCGGTAGCTGCGACGCGGACTGGTCGGGGCGCTGGCGGCGGCAGCCAGCGGGTCGCCGCCAGCGGCCTTCGCCTTGGTCTTGACCTCGGGTTTCGCGGGTGCCCCCGTGGATACGGCAGCGGCAGGCACAGCAACAGCAGCGGGCTTCGGCGCGCTCGTCGACGGCAAGGGCGCGAGCGCCGTCGCCGCGGGTGCCGATGCGGTGGGCGCAGGCAAAGGTGCCGAGACGTTTGCGGCCGGTTCCGGCAACTCGGCGAGGAGCTTCAGCTTCGGCACGCCGCCATCGTTGGGATCGACCGCGTGCGTTCCGGAATCACCCAGCAGCAGCCACGCGGCCACCGCGATGTTGAGGGCGATCAACAGAACGAACAGCAAACGCAAAAGCATGGCGACCTTGAGGCTTCCGGTGGGGCCTGCTCGCGTTCCCCTGTAAGAACCGGCAGCGTCCGGATTCTAGGCGATATCGGGCGCCGGAGCATGCGTCCGCGCCCATACCGCCAACCCGCGAAGCACGGCATCCGGGACGAGGGTCACATCGCGGTCGAGCATCGGCGCCAGCACATCGGCATCGCCGCCGCCGAGGGTGAGCCGCGGCGCGCCGCCAAGCTGGGGGGCCGCGCGGTCCACGAAGCGCTCGACGAGGGCGGCGCAGGCTTGCCAGCAGCCGGAAGCGAGCCCGTCGGCGGTGTTGTCGGCGAGGTCGCGCACCGTCCCCGGATGCTCGGGACGCACCTGCGCCGTGGCGCCGAGCACCGACTGCTGCATGAGCAACGGACCGGGCGCGATCCACCCACCGAGGTGGCGACCGTCGGCATCGAGGGCATCCAGCGTGAGCGCGGTGCCGACGCTGGCGAGCACGCAAGGGGCGCGCCCCGCGGCGAAGGCATCGACCATCGCCAGGAACCGGTCGACGCCGAGGCGCTGGGGCTCGGCGTAGGCATTGCTGACACCGCACGCTTGCGCCGGCGTGCGCACCCAGGTCGGTTCGAGGTCGAATGCCTTGCCCGCGGCGACAGCCACCGCCGTTTCGCGCGCCGCATCGACCACGGACGCACCCACGATGCGCCGCGGTGAGGGCCAGCCGTTCCAGAGGGCCGACAGTTCGTGCGCGATATCGGCATCCCACGCGAATGCTCCGCGCCGGATGAAGTCGTCGCCATCGAGCAGCGCGAACTTCAGCCGCGTATTGCCGAGGTCGAGCAGCAGGATCATGGCGTGGCCCTTCTTACCGATACTTCGGCACTGTCGACGGTAACGTGCTCACCGGTAACGCGGCGCACGCGCAATGCACCGCGTTCATCGACGCCATCGCCTGTCGCGTCGTATTCGCCACGCGGATCGATGATGCGCAGCGACTCGCCACGCAACAGGTCGTTCGCATCGTATTCCTGCGCGAACGCGGCAAAACCATGGCGCTCGAACGCGAGCAGACCCTCCGTGAGCTCCGCCACCACCGCGGTGGCGATGCGATTACGGCCCGGAGGATCGCCACCGACCAGCGATGCGAGGTCGGTGATGGGTTGGCCGGCGCGCTCGTGCAGGCTGTCCGGCAGACGGATGTTGAGGCCGACACCGATCACCGCCGCGCACGGTCCGGAATACTCCCCGGAGAGTTCCACGAGCACACCGGCCAGCTTGGCGTTACCCGCCAGCACGTCGTTCGGCCACTTCAGTCCCGCCGTTCGGATGCCGAGCTCGCCCAGCGCCCGCAACACCATGACGCCCACCGCCAGCGATAGCCCGGAGAGCGACGCGAAGCCGCTGTCGAAGCGTTTGAGCACCGAGAGATAGAGGTTCATGCCCGGTGGTGAGAGCCAGGTGCGACCGCGACGGCCGCGCCCCGCCGACTGCGCCTCGGCCATGACGAAGGCCAGGTCGTCGAGGACCGGGATACGTCGGGCCAGTTCGCTGGAGGTGGAATCGATATCCCAATGCACCTCGAGCATGCCGACCCGGGCTGCCGTCCCGGCGGCGAGTCCGGCCCGGATGCGCTGCGCGTCCAGCAGTTCCGTGCACCACGGCAAGCGATAACCACCGCCGACCCGGGCCTCCACCGGCACGCCCTTGAGGCGAAGCGCCTCGATCTGTTTCCACACGGCGGCGCGCGTCACCCCGGCCTTGCGGGCCAGGGCCGCGCCGGACACGGCGTCGCCGCCGGCGAGGGCTTCGAGGAGATCGCGTGCGAGCATGGCTACCGTTCCGGCCGTCAGGCGACCGCTGTCGAGGTGGGGAAGAGCCGGGACATCCCGCGATTCTAGGGCAGCCGGGCGGTTTTCGCCCGTTCCTCGGCCGCGGGGCGGCCGGAAGACCTCCAGCACTGGCAGGCACGTGAAATTTCTGCGAGGATCGGACGTCCCCCTTTACGTCCCTAAGGGGCCTCAGGGTTTACCGATGAACGCCAGACCGTACATCTTCGGATGTCTGTGCCTCGTCGGTGCCGCCGGCACCGCCGCCGCTTACGACATCGACCCGGCCACTGGCCTGCTCTCGCCGAGCGGAGCCGGTTCGTCCTCGTCGTTCGAAGGTTCGCGGTCGTCCCAGGGCAATCACGACAGTGGCGGGGGCGGCGTCATGCCTTCCCGCGCCACGGGCTCGCACCGCGGCGCCAAGCCACCGCCGGTCGAGTCGCCGGTCGACGTCGGCGACGGTGTCCACGAGGACGCCCTGCCCCTGCGGTCTGGCACGCCGAGTTGGCAGTCGCTGCTGCCGGGTTCGATGCTCTGATCCCTTCCGGCCGTTCTCCGTGGGTCTCGTCCAGTCGCTGATCGCGCGCTTCCGCGCCCCGGTTCCGCCGATCGATGACACGCTCTGGCGGCAGGCGCTCGACCGTGTGCCCCTGGCCCGCGCCCTCGACGCGCCACGAGCCCACTACCTGCGCCAACTGGCGGCCATCTTCCTGCACACGAAGCGTTTCCACGCGCTCGGCGGCGCCGTCCTCGACGAGTTCTGGCAGCTGGCGATCGCCATGCAGGCGAGCCTGCCCGTCCTGCCGCATGGTCCAAGGGCGTTCAAGGGCTGGACGAACGTGCTCGTCTACCCGGGCGAGTTCAACGTGCGGCGGAGCCACCACGACGCCCCTACCGGCGTCGTCACCGACCGCGACGACACCTTGATCGGCGAAGCCTGGGAGCGAGGGCCGATGGTCCTGTCGTTGGCCGACGTGGCACTCGACCTGGAAGCGCCGTGGGATGGCTTCAACGTCATCGTCCACGAGATGGCGCACAAGCTGGACATGCGCGCCGGCCCCGCCAACGGCGTGCCGCCGCTACCGTCGTCGATAAATCGCAGGCAGTGGATCGACACGATGCAGCGTGGATTCGACCGGCTGGCGAAGGCTGTCGATCGCGGCCGGCGTACCGCCATCGACCCCTACGCGGCGGAAGCACCCGAGGAATACTTCGCGGTGACTAGCGAACTGCACTTCTCGCAACCTGCACTCTTGCGCGATGCGGAGCCGGATGTGGCGAGGTTGCTGGAAGCGTTTTACGGGCCTCCGCCCACCGCGGGAGCGCCCGGCATCCGTTAGGGAGGCGGGAGCTTCACGCTGAAGCGCGCGCCGCCCAGTTCTTCCGAGCGGTCGACGTGCAGTTCGCCCTGGTACGCCTTGATGATGTCCTGGACGATCGAAAGGCCGATGCCATGACCTTGCACGCGTTCGTCGCCACGCACGCCGCGCTGGAGGATCTTTTCGATCTTCTCGTCGGGAATGCCCGGGCCGTCATCTTCGACCACCAGCTCCAGGCCGCCGCGCCCGCCCATCTTGCCGACCGAACGCGCGGTAAGCAGCACGCGGTGCGATGCCCACTTGAAGGCGTTCTCGACAAGGTTACCCATCAGCTCGAGCAGGTCGCCCTGCTCGCCCGGAAAGGTCGCCCCGTCCTCGATCTCGAACTCGCAGAGCACGTTTTTCGCGGCGTAGACCTTTTCCAGGCTCTGCACCAGATCCTCGGCATGACCCGCGATGGGCTCCACCGAAGCGATGGTCCGTCGACCGGACGTCGCGGCACGCGATAGCTGGTACGCCACGATCTCGTCCATCTTGCGGACCTGGTCGAGGATGTCGCCGCGCAGGTTGCCGGCGTCGCCACCGGTCTCCAGTTGCGAACGAATCACCGCGAGCGGCGTCTTCAGGCTGTGCGCCAGGTCGGCCAGGGTGTCGCGATAGCGCGTGCGCTGTTCGCGCTCGCTATCGATGAAGGCGTTGAGGCGCCGCGTGAGCACCGTCAGCTCCACGGGATACGGCCCGTCGAGATGGTCGCGCGAGCCACGCTCGATGTGCGCGAGGTCGCTCGAAACACGACGCAACGGTAAGAGGCTCCAGCGCAGCAGGAACAGCTGCAGGAGCATGAGCATCATGCCCAGCATCGCCAGCCACAGGAACTGCGTGCGGCGATACGTGGCCACCTGGCGCTCGAACTGGTCCTCCGTCTGCGCGACGGCGAACGTCAACGGCACGCTGCGCTTTTCCGTACTGTCGAGCGACACGCCGTAACTGAAGACGTAGAGTTTGCCGCTACGCGTTTCCACCGGTTCGAACGCGGTTTCGCCGGGCGAGAGCATCCGTACGAAATCGAAGTCGCGGCCCAGCGCGGAAGACGATTCCCAGCGGAACCCATCGTTGCCGACGATGATCGCGTAGAGGCCAGAACCCGGCCGCGAGAAATCGGGGTTCGGCTGGCTGTCCGGCGTGGTGACCTTGCCGGCGCGCGTGATGTCGGTGCCCGTGATGTACGCGATGGCGTAGTTGTGCAGCCGGTCGTGCATGGCCGACAGTTCGGACGCGTAGTTGGCCTTGTTCTGCGCGAGGCCGGTCAGTCCGAGGAAGGCGGCCAGCGCGAAGCCGGTCGCCAACGCCGCACGCGCGGCCAGCGAAAGGGGCCGGCGTTTGGTCGATGAAGCGTTTTCCATGCTTCGAGCTTACCTTGAGGCGGCGCGCCCTACGGCCGCGCCGCCGGCAGGATCAATCCTCGTCTGCCTCGTTGCGCGGAATGGCGAAGCGGTACCCGCGGCCGCGGACCGTTTCGATCGGCTTGAGCGCGCTTTCCGGGTCCAGCTTGCGGCGCAGGCGGCCGATGAAGACTTCCAGCACGTTCGAATCGCGGTCGAAGTCCTGCTGGTAGATGTGCTCGGTGAGGTCGGCCTTGGAGACCAGCTCACCCGCATGCAGCATCAGGTACTCCAGCACCTTGTACTCATAGCTGGTGAGGTCGACCTGCCGACCTTCGACGGTGACGGTCTGGGCCGTGGTGTCGAGCTTGATCGGACCGCAGGCCAGCACTGGCTTCGACCAGCCGCTGGCGCGGCGGACGAGCGCGTTGATGCGGGCCAGCAGCTCCTCGACATGGAACGGCTTTACCAGGTAGTCGTCGGCGCCGTACTTCAGGCCCTCGACTTTGTCCTGCCAGCTGCCGCGCGCGGTGAGGATCAGGATGGGATAGCGCTGGCCGTGCTCGCGCAGCGCCTTCACCAGATCCATGCCCGACAGCTTGGGCAGGCCCAGGTCGATGATCGCGAGGTCGAACGGCACCTCGCGTCCCAGGTACAGGCCTTCTTCACCGTCCTGGGCCGCATCGACGGCGAAACCGTCGCGCTTCAGGCGCGCGGCGAGGGTCTCGCGCAGCGGGGCCTCGTCCTCTACGAGCAGGATTCGCATCAATGTCTCTCCTTGTTATCCCCTGCACTGGCGTCCAGGGGCTTGGCGGTTTCGGTACGGATAGGCACCACCTTGACGTGACCGTCGAGGGTGAGCACCTTGACCCGGTATTCGGTGATGCGGCCGCGCTCCACGAGCCGCGTATCCGCCGATAACACCTTCCCCCCGGTGTCCTTCTGCACCTTGCTCACCGCCTGCTCCAGCGACATCGACTGGTATGCGGAAGCGACGGCGGGCAAGGCAAGGCAGAAGGCGGCAAAAAGTAGCGGAGGAAACGTGATTTTCATGTCTGGCGCGGGGAAGGCCGGATAGCTGGTCGGCCGATCATGCCGAGCACCGACCCGCCCGAAGCTGAACGAAACCCGGATTGGGTCGGTCCGGGCCACCATTGCCCTTCCCCACCGCCCGGCCTCCGCGCACGCGATACCGGGCCGAAGCCCTCGCCTGCTTGGCGCTCAGGGGAGGCGTTCGAACAAGGTCATCGGCTTTCCCCGGTAATCGGCCTGGCCGAACGGCCGGTAGCCGAGGCGCTCGCCAAGCCGGACCGAGGGCACGTTTTCCGGGTCGATCAGGCAGACGGTGCGGCCTTTCCCACGACGTTCGAAGAACCAGTCGTGCACGGCCAGCAGGGCCTCGGTCCCATACCCCTTGCCGTGCGCCGCGCTCGCCAGCGCCCACGCGCCCTCCGGAAAGTCATCGAAGCGTTCGCCCATGCCGCGATGGAAATGAGCCAGTCCCACCTCGCCGACGAAGCGGCCGCCGTCCTTCTCGCGCAACGTGAAGATGCCATAGCCGAAGGCGGCCCAATGTCCGACGTTGCGCAGCAGCTTGATCCACGTGTCTTCGGGAAGGGAGCTACCGCCGATGAATTCCATCACCTTCGGATCGGTCCTCATCGCATTGCAGTCATCGAAGTCGGAGATGGCACTGGGCGTGAGGACCAACCGTTCTGTAACGATCATGCGTTGCGACCTTATGCGAGGGCGGGATCAGGCGGCCTGACGGAAGGCGGAAAGCGCACTTTCGATAAGGCGCCAGTCGGCGCCGGGAAGGTGCGCCCCTTCCGAAAGCTGGCGGCGGAATCCTCGCGCGCCTGGTTCGCCCTGGTAAAGGCCGAGGATATGCCGGGTGATGTGCTTCAACTGCGTGCCGCGAGCCAGCTCCGCGTCGATGTAGATGCGCATCCGCTCCAGGACGTCGGCGCGATCCGGCAGCGGCACGCCGTAGAGGTCGGCCTCGATCCGGGCCAGCACGTAGGGATCGTGATAGGCGGCGCGGCCCAGCATCACCCCATCCACCTGAGCCAGGTGCTCGCGCACCGCCTCGACCGTGGTGATGCCACCGTTGATCACGATGGTGAGCTCGGGGAACTCGCGCTTCAGGCGGTAGACCCGCTCGTAGTCGAGCGGCGGGATCTCCCGGTTTTCCTTCGGGCTGAGTCCCTCAAGCCACGCCTTGCGCGCATGGACCACGAGGATGCGCACGCCCGCCTCGATCATCGTCGTGGTGAAGCGCTGCAAGTCCGCGTACTCGTCCTGGTCGTCGACACCGATGCGGCATTTCACCGTGACGGGTATGTCGACCGCATCGGCCATCGCCCGGACGCACTCCCCCACCAGGTCCGGCTCGCGCATCAGGCACGCGCCGAACTTGCCGGACTGGACCCGATCCGAGGGGCACCCGACATTGAGGTTGATCTCGTCGTACCCCGCCTGGGCACCGAGTACCGCGGCCTTGGCAAGTTCGATGGGGTCGCTGCCGCCCAGTTGGAGGGCCACCGGGTGTTCCTCGTGGCTGTGCTCCAGCAGCCGCAGCTGGTTCCCGCGCACCAGGGCGGCGCTCGTCACCATCTCGGTATAGAGCCGGGCGTGGGGCGACAGCAGCCGGTGGAAGTACCGGCAGTGGCGGTCCGTCCAGTCCATCATCGGGGCGACGGTGAGGCGGAAGGCGTTGGGATCGACAGAAAGCATCGGACGATTTTAGCAACCCCTGTGGCGGCGCGCTCGCGGTTCCGGCCAGAGGATCAAGTGACGCCATCGTTGGGCCGCTTACCGGTCCGGATCGATGACTGCCTGCATCAGCGAGATCTCGCTAACAGATGCACCCAGCGCGCGAGCGTTGCCGTCTTCGACAGGTGACCGACAAAGGCCGAGCCGCCGAGAGACTCGTCGTCGATCCAGACTTCCAAACGATTCACGGCTTGGGCTTCCGCGGTCGTGGCGGTTTCGGCGGCACTGACGGAGTGGGAAGCAAGGCAGGCGCAGGCGGGGTTTGGGCAATGGGCGCCGGCCGCGGCGCGGGGATGATCCTAGTGCGGGCCGGGGCATTGGTGCGCCGGAGTGCGGCGTCCTGCAGTTCGCGACCGAGGGTGTCGTGCGCGGCAATCAGGTCGATGTCGCCGGCCAGACCAAGCACCGTCAGCGCTCGCAGAACGGTTGCCAGACTGGTCGACGGGTCGCCATTCTCAAGCTTGGCGATGGTCGGGACACTGACTCCCACGCGCTCCGCCATCACCTTCTGGGTCATCGAACGACGCATACGGGCGGCGCGCAGGCGCTGGCTCAGCGCCTCGATCTGGCGCTGTACGCGGGGATGGGTCGGGGGGATTCGCTTCGCCATACCAAATTAAATTACAGTTCCCGGCGGGAAAAACAAGTTAATATTGGATTTCGCCGCTTACCAGCCTCAAGCTGCAGGGTGCTCGAGCGCGTCCCAGCCGCTTGCCGACCCATGCCTCAAACCCCTCCAGAAACGCCAGGAGACGCTTCCGGGTCGCGGCGTCGAACGTGTCCGACGCGGCGTCATAAGAGGATGCGATCTCGGCCATGTACAACTGCGGCGCCGGCATCGTGAGCGCGCCCATGGCAGCCAGCGCGTGACGGAGCTGCGACTGCGCCAGCCGCGTCCCCCATTTGCCAGGGGTGGCGCCGAAAATCGCAACGGGCTTGCCCGACAGGACTTCCCCAAGCTCGGCGTCGTCGCGAGACAGCCAATCGAGGGTGTTCTTGAGCACGCCGGGCAAGGACTGGTTGTATTCGGGTGTAGCGATCAGCACCCCATCCGCCGCCGCAACGGCGATGCGCAGGCGCGTTACGCCGTCGGGGCTAGGGGTACTCGCTTCCACGTCCTCGTCGAAGAGCGGCACATCGGCGATCGTGTCGTGCACCGTCAGCACCATGCCGGGTGGCGCGATCTGGGCGGCCGTATCGAGCAATCGCCCGTTGTGACTGTTCCTGCGCAAGCTGCCGGCGAATGCCAGTATGCGGAGGGGAGCTTGTGGTTCGGACATCGGTGGTTTCCTTGGTAGGGTCAAAGCAACAAAAGCACCGCGCTGGCGATCAACGACAGGCCCATGATCCGGTCGAACCGACGCCTCGCGCCGGGTGCCTGCAGATGCCGCGCGAGATGGCGGCCCGCGAGCGCCCAAAGCAGCAGGCAGGTGGAGGGAATCGCCAGGAAGAGCGGAGCCAGCCAGACGAGGATCGTCGTCGCGTCCCGCTGCGGGAATGACGCCACCAGCGATAGCACCATGACCCAGCTCTTGGGGTTGCAGAACTGGAACGCGAACAGGCCGACGAAACCTGCCGGGAGCGCCGCCCCGTGTTCATGGGTTACCGGGCTGCGCAGCATCGACCACCCCAACCAAGCCAGGTAGACGGCTCCGGCCACCGCGATCATGGTGCGCAGGAAGGGCAAGTCCCGCATCAGGGACCCCGCCGCGACCACCAGCGCAAGCATCGTCATGCCGCCTAGCACGATGCCGCCCATGGCAAGCGACAAAGCGGTCGAAGTGCTCGTGGCGGCGGTACGAAGCACCACCAGGTTGTTCGGTCCCGGCGTCAGCGATGCGACCAGCAGCAGGGTGCCGGCCGCCAGCAAGGGGGTTGAGGTCATGTGGGGGCACGAGTCGAGTAGGACCCGGCGATTCTGCCGCCTGCCCCTGGTGCGCTCACGCACCGCTCTGGTCTACTATCAAGGCCATGAAGTCGCTCCCGCTCAATGCCCTCCGGGCTTTTGCCATGACACATGAGCATGGTGGCGTCCGCGCGGCCGCGCGAGAGCTCGGCGTCGCTCATTCGTCCGTCAGCCGGCACCTCGCCGAACTGGAAACCTGGATCGGCGTCCCGCTATTCGAGCGCGGTGCCGCCACATGGACACCGTCACCGCAGGGAGTGGCACTGGCCCGGCGCGTGCACGAATTGCTTCAAGGCATGGCGGAAGCGACAGCCGCCGCGCGCGAGGCGCCTTCGCCATTCACCGTGACGATCGGCGTGGCCCCGTCGTTCGCAAGCAGGTGGCTGCTGCCCCGCCTGCCGACACTGGAGCGCGCGCACCCACGCATTGGGTTGTCGGTGCTGGTCAACCAGCAGCTCGACACGCTGTCCGAGGGCGTGGACCTGGCGGTGCGGATGGGAAGCGGCCCGTGGGCCGGCCTGGACTGCGAACCGCTGATGGACGACCACCTGTACCCGGTGGTGAACACGGACTTCTGGCGAGCGGCAAACGGCAGCGACGCCGTAGAAAGCCTGCTCGGGCTACGCCTGCTGCACGATCGCGATCCGTCCGCCAGTTGGGAGCACTGGCGGCGCGTGCATGGTCCTGCGTCATTGCCGCTGGATCACGGCGCGCGATTGACGTCCTCCGACCTTGTCCTGCGCGCCGCTGAATTGGGGCAAGGCATTGCCCTCGCGCGAGGCCGACTGGCGGAGGACGCACTCGTCGCCGGTACGCTGATACGACCGTTTGGCGACAAAGCTGTCCATCTTCCCAAGGCGTACTGGCTTGTGCGGCCGAAACGGAAAGCGGCGTCGCCATCGCAACGCCACGCCGTCACGGCTGTGGTGGCGTGGCTGAAGGATCAGGCGGGTTGAACGAACGCTCGTCGCGCTGCCGCCGCAGTTCCGGCACGGGCATCCCGTACCAGCCCCAATTCTCCAGCGGCACCTCCTCGATCACGACGAACGTCGAATCGAGCGGCTTGTGCAGGACATCGAGCAACAGCTGACTGACGCCGTGTATCAGCGCGGCCTTCTCGTCGGCGGTGGCCGCGTCACGACCGGCCCCGGAACCTTCCCGGGTGATTTGTATGGTCACGATAGGCATGGTGTGTTCCTGTTCGAGTATCGCCTTTAATGGCCCGCACTCTGGCCGCCGTCCACGTGGAGGATCTCGCCGGTGACAAAACCTGCCGACTCCAGGAACAGTACGGCCTGCGCGACATCGGAAACGTCACCCATGCGCCCGACAGGATGGAGCGCCGCCAGCCATTCGTGCGTTTCCGGTGCGTGCAGCGGCGTCCGGATCACCCCGGGGGAAACCGCGTTGACGCGGATGCCGCGCTTGGCGTACTCGATGGCAAGCGACTTGGTCGCGGCGTTCAACCCGCCCTTGGTCAGCGATGCCAGCACGGAGGGAACGCCCTCGATCGCGTGGTCCGTCAGGCTGGTCGTGATGCTGACGACATGGCCGCTGCCCTGCTTCTCCATATGCTCGATCGCGAGCTGTGTGAGGAAGAAGAATCCGGTCAGATTGACGGAGATATTGCTCGCGTAGTCATTGGCACTCAATTGGGTGAAGGGCTTGGCCGTGAAGATGCCGGCATTGTTCACCAGCGTGTCGACACGACCGAAGTGCGTGAGGGTCTCTTCCATGACGTGCTGGGCCACCGCGCGATCGGAAATGTCGCCCGCCACGGCAAGTACGTCGGGATCGCCCGAAGGTCGGATGTTGCGAGAGTTGGCGACGACGCGATAATCGCGGTCGCGAAACGCCTGGACGAGACCGGCGCCGATGCCTTGCGACGCACCCGTGATGATGACGACTTTGCGGTAACTGCTCATGGTATGGCTCCGGGAGAAAGGGATAGAACTCAACAGGACGTCGCGCCCGGGGGGGGCACTGGTCACGAGCCCATGTGATAGCGCGACGCGGGGGATGTTCGGGAAAGGCCCGGCAGCAGCGCCCGCCGCGCCGCCTCCCACGCGTCCCATTGGTCTATGTCCGGCAGCGACGGAAGGGTCGCGAACTCGCCTTGGGCGAGCCCCGACAGCGCGGCATCCACCACGTCTTCCGCCGTCATGACGATGTTCGCGGGCAACGCTTCGACCGGCATGCCGGACAATTCCCAGAAGTCCGTCGCCGTTGCTCCGGGCATCACGACCTGCACGCGAACCCCGCGATCGCCGAAGTCGTTGCGAAGCGCCTGTGAAAAGGCCAGCACATAGGCCTTGCTGCCGCTGTATACCCCGCCGCTCAACACCTCCGGGGCCAGTGCAAGGATGGAGCCCATATTGACGATGGTGCCACCACCCCGCTCGAGGAAAGCGGTCGCGGCGGCGCGCGCCAAGCGCGTCAGCGCGGTGACATTGAGGGCGACGATGCGCTCTATGCTAACGACATCGAGGTCCTGCAAAGGCACGGTAGATCCCGCACCGGCATTGTTGACCAGCATGCGCACCGAGTGATCGGTAAGTAGCGCATCTTCGACGCGTTGCAGCGCTCCGCCATCCGTGAGGTCCGCACCGATGGTTCGCACGGTTCGCCCGGTATCGCTCGCGATTCGCTCGCCCAGCATCTCCAGCTTGGCGATGTTGCGCGCCACGAGCACGAGATCGTATCCCTGGCGGGCGAGCCGGTCGGCATAGATCGCACCGAGTCCGGAAGACGCGCCGGTGATCAGGGCAGTGCCACTATCGTTGATGATCATGGAAGTCTCCTGTTCAGGGGTCGGTGCGACCCGCTCAGTCCGCGCCACCGAGGCTGCCGGTGTATACGGGGAGGCGCTTCTCGACATCGGGTTTCACCTGCAGGCCGAGCTCCATCAGTTGCTTGACGCGGCGCTGCGCCGCGGCGCGCTGCACGGACCCGATAAAGCCGTCCCACTCCGCGCCGATCTGCTCGTTCGAAGGCAGGCTGCTCTCGTCCACGATGCGTTTGATATCGGCAATCGCCTGCTTGTCGAAGCGCGCGATACGGCGCGCCATCGTGTCGACGAAGGCATCGAGTTCGGCGTCGGGCAAGGCACGATTGACATAGCCGTAGCGCTCCGCGGTCGGGCCGTCGATGTCGTTTCCGGTAAGCAAGACCTCGAGGGCGCGTCCACGGCCCATCAGCCGCGGCAGGCGCGACATCGGACCGCCCCCAGGCACCAGGCCCGCGCCGATTTCCCACTGCGACAGCACCGCTTTCTCGCGGCTGGCGAAGCGCATGTCGCTAGCCAGCGAGAGTTCGCTGCCTACGCCGGTCGCGCGGCCACGGATCATGGCAATAGACACCACCGGCGCCTTGCTGATGCGTACGAGCATGTCGGGGAGCGGCGGCAGTCCGGTAGCACCGCGAGGCAATCCGGTCGTGTCCGTCAGGGGTGGCACGAAGTCGTAGTGCGTGAGGAAGAAGTCCGGCACGTCACTTTCGAAAACAACCACGCGCACGCGCGGATCGGTCTCGATCTCGGAGACGATCTTGTTCAACTGCGGTATCGTCACCGGCCCGAAAATATTGTACGGCGGATTGTGGAAAGTCACGCGCCAGTACTCCGGCGTCACGCGCGTGAGGCGGACCTGGCCGTCGGCATCGCTGGCCGACCGAGGCGCAACGTTCGACGGCACCTGCTGCGCCCAGGTGGGCATGGCCAGCGCGACGCCGACCGCGAGTATCGTTCGGGCGAGAAAGTGATGGTTCACGATGGCTCCATGACGCTGAGGGTGGAGGTCGATCGTTGCGGTGCCTGGGGCGCACTCAACGCAGTGGCTTGAAGGTCTCTCGCAGTTCCTCGACAAACACGTCCGGCTGCTCCCACGCAACGAAGTGGCCGCCCTTTTCTAGGCGGTTGTAGTGGATGAGCTTCGGATAGGCGCGCTCCGCCCAGCTCTTGGGCGCCTGGTACAGCTCATCCGGGAACGCGCTGACGCCTACAGGGATCTGAACGCCCTTCGGCGCAAAAAAAGCCAGCTTGCTTTCCCAATACAAGCGCGCGGACGAAACGGCCGTGTTGCTCAGCCAGTACAGCGTCACGTTGTCGAGGACGTCGTCCCGTGACAAGCCCTCTGACTGCCCGTCGAAGACCCGGGCGATCAACGCGTAGCTGCGCGCGTCGTGATCGAGCATCCACGCGGCGAGACCCACAGGGGAATCAGCGAGGGCATAAAGCGTCTGCGGACGGCCGGCCATTTCCTGGGCGTAACCCAGCCCGTGGCGATAGAAGAAGTCGAGCTGCTCGTAGGCGCGCTTCTCGTCGGGCGACAAGTTCGCGGGAGCCGGCTGGCGCGCGGCCAGAGCGGCATCGATGTCCGGTGGCACCGCGGCCGGCATGTTGGTGTGGATACCTATCAGCTCCGGCGCCTTCAGCAGGGCCATCTGTTCCGTCACCGCGTTACCCCAATCACCACCCTGGGCCACGAAGCGGTGGTAACCCAGCCGCTTCATCAGGACGACCCAGGCGCGGGCAATGCGAACCGGGTCCCATCCGACCTGCGTCGGTTTTCCCGAGAACCCATACCCCGGCAGGGACGGAATCACGACGTCGAAGGCATCCGCGGCGGTGCCGCCATGGGCGGTGGGATCCGTTAGGGGCCCGATGATTTTCATCTGCTCGGCGATCGAACCAGGCCAACCATGGGTGACGATGATGGGCAGTGCGTTGGCATGTTTGGAACGAACATGGATGAAATGGATGTCCACGCCGTCGATATTGGTCACGAACTGCGGCGTGGCATCGAGCCTGGCCTGGAATCGGTGCCAGTCGTAATCCTTCGCCCAATACGTAGCCAAAGCCTTGAGCGTGGCGAGCTGCACGCCTTGGGACTGGTCGCCCACCGTCTCTTTCTCAGGCCATTTCGTCGCTTCGATACGGCGACGGAGGTCATCAAGCTGCGCCTGTGTCGCGTGGAATCGGAAAGGCTGGATGGACGTATCGGCGATAGTGGCATTGGCGGCCGACGCAGCGGAGCGGGTGGCTTTCATGGGGGACTCCGGCAGGGGTGATGCATACACGGCCCGACACACGAGCAAGGCAGCCATCGGCACGGCGAGCGCGCACAGGCGGCCCGACGCGGCGCGCACGGCTATCACCGACGAGTTGCCCTGCGCTGCACGCGTGGGATGGGGAGCGATCATGGCGGTTCCTCGGTCGGTGGCTCGGGTCCGGGTCAGGAGCACCATCGACGGTCGTTCGATCGCCGTCCGTCAGCGGTGCGCGTGAGCCATCACACCAAGCGCCGTTGCCGCCGTCGATTACACGAAGGTGTCGCTCCATACCTTGGTATGAATGCGACGCGCGGATCGCCTCGCGGTCACACGCAAGGGAGCGTGAACAAGAAAGTGGCGCCGCCGGACGCGTTCGGCTCCGCCCAAAGCCGACCGCGGTGACTTTCGATGATCGTTCGGCTGACTGACAGGCCCACGCCCATGCCGTCCTCCTTCGTCGTGTAGAACGATTCGAAGTACTGCTCCAGCTTTTTCGGATCGATGCCGGTGCCTGAGTCGCGCACGCTCAGGCAGATCCCACCGTCGGCAGCGCGCTGTGTGCGGATCGTGAGCTCGCGCGGCTGTTCCTGCGACAGCGAGCTCATGGCTTCCGAGGCATTTGTCAGCAGGTTGAGGATCACCTGTTGCAGTTGCACGCGGTCGCCGGTGATCTGAGGCAAATCCTCGGCGTACTCCGCGCGCAGCCTGACGCGATTGCGCACGAGCGCGTTGGACGCGAGCGCCACCACTTCTTCAGCCGCTTCGTTCAAGTCGACGCTTTCCGCGCTGGTCTCCCTGCCGGTGAACAACTGGCGCAGGCGCTTTATCACCTCCGACGCACGATTGGCATCGCGAATCGTTCGCCGCGCCGTGTCGATCGCGCCGCTCACCACGGGTGGATCGGCGGCGAGCATGCGCAGGCAGGTCGAAGCGTTGGTCATGATCCCCGCGAGCGGTTGGTTCAATTCATGTGCGATGGACGCGGACAACTGCCCGATGCTGGCGACGCGATTGGCGTCGGCCAGGCGCAACTGGACCTCATGGAAACGACGCAGGCTATCGCTGGCCGCCGACTCGGCGGCGACGCGATCGGACAGGTCCAGCACGAAGGACACGCCTTCGGAGGGTGTGCCTTCGAACAGGGCCGCGCCGATCAGCACCGGCACTCGCGTCCCATCCTTGCGCATGTAGGCACCTTCGAACGGGGGAGCCACGCCCGTAGCCAGCATCGCTTCCATGATGCTGTCGTCGTCCGCGTTCCACTCCGGTGGCAGCAATGCCTTCCACTGCATGCGTCCAGCGGCGACGTCGTCGCTGTCGTACCCGATGATCCTGAGGAACGCGTCGTTGCCGTCCAGGATGCGCCCGTCCAGGTGCCAGGTGAAGATGCCGATGATGTTGGAGTTGAACAGCCGCCGCACCCTCGTCTCGCGCTCGTGCAGCTCGCGGTATAGTCGGGTGTTCTCGAGGGAGATGGCCGCTTCCGACGCCAGCAGCTTGAGCACCGCCAGCCGCGCAGGCGTAAAGACGCCCACTGCGAGACCGTTCTCCAGGTACAGCACACCGATCAGGCGAGCCTGCTTGAGCAGCGGCAAACAGAGCAGGGACCGCGCCGCGCGTCCCGCCAGATAGGGATCGGACGAAGCAGGCGCCTCCCGCGAGGCGTCGCCCAGCACCAGCGCCTCCTGGGTACGGACCACGAAATGGAACACCGACAGCGGCAGCAAGTCGCCACTGAGCGACGCCGGCGCCACGGAAACATCGACGGCGTCGCCCCGCGTGGTCGCCTCGGCTTCGATGCGGTAGCCCGGGCCGTTAGGCAGGACGAGCAAGCCACGCTGAGCGCCCGCGTGCTCGACAGCCAGGTGCATGATCGTGTCGATCAGGCGATCGAGTTCAATCTCCGAAGAGATCGCCTGGGAAACGCGGATCACCGTCGCAAGGTCAAGCTGTTCCACCGACGCCAGCATCGTGCCGTTGGCGTCCTGCCGCCGCGCCGCCTGGGCCAGGTGGGGGTGTTGCTCCCGCAGTTGGTGGACCTTGCCCTGCGCGCCCCATCGCAGATAACCATCCTGCGCTTCGTCCAGATAGGCCCGCGCTGCCTTGCCCAGTCCGCGTGCGAGGAAGAACCGCGCGGCACATTCGTTGGCGACCGCCTGGTTGTGGATGTACCCATTGTCTTGCGCCGACGTGATCGCCCTTTCGTAAAGCTGCTCCGCATCCAGCGTGCGCCCCTCGATGTGCGCAATCTCCGCGGCGACCAGGGCGGCCCGATTGCCGAAGTTCCCTTCCGAGCAAGCAGCCCAGATGTCCAGCTGGTGCTGGTAGCGCCTGGCGACTTCGAGATGCCGCGGCCGCTCCCTGTCCGCCGCCGTGTGCCAGCGCCCGGTGTGCGCCAAGGCCCCGTAAAAGAAGAAGTCTGCCGTTTCCAGCTGCGACGGCGAGGTCCACAGCAGCCGCTCGGCGTTGTCCGAGGCCCGTATGGCCTCAGCCAGGTCGCCGCAGAAGTAGCGCCCCTGCAACTTACGCGTCCAGTAGAAGAACGTCGCCAACGCCAGGACAGGACTGCCGGTGAGGTGCGCCTCGGCGCTGGCTTCGTCATAGTCCGCTGCATCGAAGCAGCCGAAGGTGGCAGTCAGGCCGCGCAGGGTACGGATCAACCCGATTTGCGCTGCGCACAGGTCAACGACCATGCCGAAGCCGGCATCGCGCGCGAAGGCCAACCCGCTCTCGGCATCGTTCTGGATGCCAGCCAACTCGTCACCGGCCGCCAGGCAGTTGGTGATCAGTGCATCCCAGCTGTAGGCGGCGAAGGTCAGATCGCCCACACCATACGCGGCATCAAAGGCGCGCCGGATCAGCTCGCGCCCGTTGGCGAATGGCTCGAACCAAGGCATCACCATGTTACCGAAGACGATATACGTACGCGCCTGGTAACGCGTCAGGTGACGCATCTCCACCAGGTCATAGCCCAGGCGACCGAAACGGTATCCGTCCCGGTAGTTGCCAAACCGGGGCCCGGCAATGGTGGCGAAGAACACATAGCCGAAGCAGGACCCGTCCCCGTGGCCATGCTCCAGGCTCAGGTTGATCAAGCGGCACAGCACGAGCGAAGACAGGTTCTCGTCGAAGAAGAAGGCTGGCGTCACGATTTCGGTGAATACGTCCAGCATGTCGAGCACGTCCGGATCGCTGGCCAGCGGCAAGTCGATCAGGTCCTCGATGCGGCGCTGGCCCAGCAATGTCCAAATGCAATCGTATTCCCGCATGACTTGTTCGCGCGTCGGTCGAGACGGCCAGTCCGTCCCGCTTTGGCGCAGGTAGTCGAGGAACACTTCCACGCAGAGATCGCCCCGCGAGCGCGCCGTGTAGAGCGTGAGCCGAAGCCGCGTCACCACGGCGCGCTCGTGGGGACTACGCGCATGGCGTGCGAGCGTCGCCAGCCGCACCTCGGCCACCTCTAGTTCGGCGGACATCAATTCGCATTCAGCCATGAGCGATTCGATGGCGAACACAAGGGTGTACTCGCGTTCCCAGCTTTCGTCCCCCAAAAGCGCACGACCGACGCGCAGGTAGCTCAGTGCCGATACGTACGCCGATGACGCGCGGGCCCGTTGCGCAGCCAACAGGTTCAGCCGAGCCACGCGCTCCCGTTCGCCCAGGGTGTCGAACAGGCCGCCGGCGCGGTTGAACTGGCTGACGATCTCGAAGATCTGCTCCTCCTGCCTGTGCGGTGGCGTGTGCTCGAGGAGAAGCCGGCCGATGCGCAGATGCCTCGCGGCGCGGGTGTCCGGCGGAAGTTGCGAGTACGCTGCTTCCTGGACACGGTCATGGGCGAAGCGATAAGCGTCTTCATGCCTCAGGACCAATTCGTGGCTGAGCGCTTCCCAGAGGTCCGCCTCGAGTTGCTCGGCAGAAGTTTCGCACGCCACGCTCAGCGCGTGCACGTCGCTCTCGTTGCCAAGGCACGCGAACGTCTGAAGGGCGGCACGCGCCGCCGGCGCCAAGCGCGATATCTTGCGCACCATCAGGTCGACAATGTTGTCGCTGTAGCTCTTCGCGAGCGTGAGGTGTCGATCCCATGACCATTGCATCGCTGCGCGATCGAACGCAAGCATGTGCTCGTCGACCAACGCCTGGAGGAACTGGATTCCGAAGAACGGGTTCCCGCCCGTCTTGGCATGGATCAGTTCCGCGAGCGGCGCGACATCGGCGAGTGGCTCGTTAAGCGACTCGGCGACCAGTTGCTGCAGGTCGCCCGGTTGCAGCGCTTTCAGCCTGAGCGTCCGCACGTCCGCCCCTTTCTGCGTGAGCTCGTTGAGCTTGCGCATGAGCGGATGCCGCGCGGTGACCTCGTTGTCGCGATAGGCGCCTATCAGCAGGAGATGGCCCACGTCGTTCGCGGTGAGTAGATCGACAAGCAGGTCCAGGGTGGCTGAATCGAGCCATTGCAGGTCGTCCAGGAACAGCGCCAGCGGGTGCTCGGGCCGTGCGAAGACCGAAATGAAGCGTCGTACGATGAGGTGGAAGCGCCGCTGCGCCTCTTGCGCAGGAAGCTCGGCCACTGGCGCCTGCTCGCCGATGATCAGCCGGAGCTCGGGCGCCAGTTCCAACAGCAGGGCGGCGTTGGGCCCGAGCGCCTCGGCGAACGCCTCGCGCCAATGCGTCAGCTCCTCCTCCGTCTTGCCCAGCAGCGGTCTGAGCAGTTGTTGGAACGCCTGGGCGAAGGTGGCGTACGGAATGTCGGCCTTGTACTGGTCGAACTTGCCCGCGGCGAACAGTCCGCGTGGCGGCACCAGCACCTTGTGCAGTTCATTCACCACCGATGACTTGCCGATGCCCGAATAGCCGGCCACCAGGACAAGGACCGGCGCCGCGGCTTGGACCATGTCGTTGAACGCGGCAACCAGCGCGGTGATCTCCGCGTCGCGTCCGTAGAGTTTTTCAGGAATCACGAGGCGGTCGCTACGGTCCTGCCGGCCCAACTCGAAGGTCACCGCGGGGTCATCGCGATCGAGCGCGCCCACGCATTGCCTGAGGTCGTGGGCGACACCGCGCGCCGTCTGGTAGCGCTGCTCCGGCGTCTTGGCGAGCAGGCGCAGGATGATCCGGGACACCGCGGAAGGTATTTCCGCCACCCGTTCCACCGGGGGCGCCGGGGTCCGCGCAATATGGCAATGCACCCATTCCATCGGTTCGGAGGCAGCGAAGGGCAGGCTCCCCGTCGCCATGCGATAAAGCAGTACCCCAAGGGCATAGAGATCGCTGCGCGAATCCACAGAGCGGTTCATGCGCCCCGTCTGCTCCGGTGCCATGTACGCCAGGGTGCCCGCGATGAATTCGGGTGGCTCGGGCGCCTGTCGTTCCCGAGGCAGGCGAGAGGCGATGCCGAAGCCTGAAAGCACCACGCTGTCGAGGCCCTGCAACACAAGCACATTTGCTGGTTTGATGTCGCGATGCACCACGCCGCGCTCGTGCAGGCTCGCGAGGGCATCGGCCAAGGAGATCGCAAGCGCGAGGAACCGCCGCTGCGGCATGGGTTTGGGGTCAAGCAGGGTTTCCAATGGCACCACCGGCCGATGCTCCAACAACAGCACCGTGTGTCCGCGATCCCGGATGAGCCCCGTGGGACGCAGCGCCCATTCGCCATCGAGGTGATCCCTCAGGGCGTACTCGTGCCGGAACCCCTCCAGCACGGACGAGGGCGGACGCTCCGCCAACGGCACCACGGCAATGTGTTCGCGCGCCGGCCCGTCGCCCTGTCGGTGGTGGACGCGATGGAAACCACGCTCGCCATCGTCCCAGAGCAGCTCGTAGCGCTCGAGCGAACCGTCCAGCTCCAACGCGGGCGTGTGCACCATCGAAGCCTCCGGCCAGGATCGCCAAGGAATTACCGGGTGTCGAGCAGGGGGTGACGCGTGCCGTGACGATACTATCGGGCCCCATGGCGGGCAATCGTGTCCGACGCGCCGCAGGTAACGCGCGAAACCGACACTTAAGTATCATGTCCAGCCGCTGGCCGCCGTTGCATCCTTGTATCAGGCACACCTCGGAGGGCGCCGCATGGACAGGGATATACGCCGCGGCATCCGTTCACCCGTCGGGGACCACCGTCCATGAGTGCGCCCCCCCTGGTGGCGGTCGTGGACGACGACGAGTCGGTGCGCGAATCGCTCCCGGACCTGTTGAAGACAGGTGGCTACGCGACCGTCGCTTATGCCTCGGCCGAGGACTTCCTTGCATCCGGTGCCGCCGAGCGCGCTGCGTGCCTGGTGGTCGACGTGTACATGCCCGGCATGTCGGGCCCGGCACTACAGGAAGAACTCGAGCGGCGAGGTAACCCGCTTCCCTTGATTTTCATGAGCGCTCACATGGATGCCGGCGTGTGCCGTGAGGTTATCGCGCACGGTGCCGTTGCTTGCCTCTTCAAGCCCTTCGACGGCGATGCGCTTCTGGATGCGATCGCTGCAGCCATCGCTGGACGTTGACGGCCGGCGCTTGCATCGTCGCATCGAAAGGATTATTCACCGTATGTACGCCTGACGTCCCATGAGGTGGCCTCCGTGAACCCAGCCGCGCCTATCGTTTTCGTCGTGGACGACGACATATCGGTCAGGGAATCGCTGGGCTCGCTGCTGTGGTTCGCCGGTTGGACCACCCGGACATTCGCCACCGCCGGCGAGTTCCTCGCACACCCGCGCGAGCCGGGGCCGTCATGCCTGGTTCTCGACGTGACCCTGCCCGACATCAACGGACTGGACCTGCAGGCACTGATCGCGACGGATCGCACGGACATGCCGATCATCTTCATCTCCGGCCACGGCGACATTCCGATGACCGTGCGCGCCATGCGCGCGGGCGCCATCGAATTCCTGACCAAGCCGATTGACGACGAACTGCTGCTGCAGGCTATCCGAGCAGCCATCGCGCACAGCGCAGCCGCGCTTCGCGGTGCCGTGCGGACGCGTACGTTGCGCGAGTCGCACGGAGCACTGACAAGGCGCGAGCGCGAGGTCATGGCGTTGGTGGTGTCGGGCTTGCTCAACAAGCAGATCGGCGGACACCTGGGCATCAGCGAGATCACAGTCAAGGCGCACCGCGGCCGGGTGATGCAGAAGATGGGGGCCAAGTCGGTGCCGGACCTTGTGAAAATGGCCGCCGTGCTGGACGCTGAATCGCCGCCACCGCGGTGAGCGTCCTGACCGAATGGGCCAAGGACCAGCACGGCGGCGTCGCCGGATATGGACGCAGGAGCCGCCCACGATTCGGCATGTCAATTCGATGACACTTATTCCTCCTGAAGGATTCGCCCATGCTTGCCATCCATGATTCGATTCCGAGCGGCAGGCCAGGTGACCGAGACAGCGCCGTGCCGGTCATCGTCATTGCCTTGCTCGTCGCGATAGGCCACGTTGCGACCAACGGGCAGTACGGCTTCCACCGGGATGAATGGCAGTTCCTGAGCGACACGCGGCACATGGACTGGGGTTTCGTGCCTTACCCACCCCTGACCGTGGCCCTTGAGTACCTTGGTCTCAAGATGTTCGGCCTCTCACTCGTGGGGCTTCGCTTGTTTTCCGTGCTTGCGCAAGCAGCAGTCGTCGTCGCCGGCGGCCTCATGGCCCGCGATCTTGGCGGCGGGCGTCTCGCACAGGTTTTTACTGCCATCGCGGTGGCCCTGTCGCCGTTGCCAATGTTCGAGTCGACGGAGTTCCAATACTCCTCCTTCGACCTGCTGTGGTGGGTCCTTATCGCCTGGTGCGCGGTTCGCCTGTTACGCGACGACGAACCACGTTGGTGGGTGGCCATTGGCATCGTCGCGGGGTTGGGCTTGCAAACCAAGTATTCCATTGTGTTCGAGCTCGCAGGTGTGCTGGCAGGGGTCTTGCTCACCGACGCCCGGCGATACATGACCAGTCGTTGGTTCTGGACCGGGGGTGCAATTGCCCTGGCCATCTTCGCTCCCAACCTCGCCTGGCTCATACGACACGACTTCATCTCATATGATTTCCTGCAGGCAATCCATGCGCGCGATGTGGGTCTCGGGCGCGCGCACGGCTTCCTCCGTGACCAGTTCCTGCTGAACGCCAATCTGTTTGCGGCCCCCGTCTGGCTGCTCGGCGCGGTCGCCTGCTTCCGCGATCGGCGCTATCGCATGCTCGGCTGGATGTACCTGGTGCCAGTGCTTCTCTTCCTGCTCGCGAAGGGGCGCTTCTATTACCCGTGCGGCGCCTATCCGATGCTCCTTGCCATGGGTTCGGTCGTAGGCGAACGCTGGTTGCGCACCAAGCGCCCCGCTTGGCGACTCGCGATGACCGTGTTTGTATTCGCCGGCGTCGTCGCCATCGGAACATATGCGTCGCTTCGCATCGTCCCGATCGCCTCGAGCGGCCCGCTCCGGGACTTCGCACTCGCGAACAACGGCGACCTTCGCGAAGAGATCGGCTGGGAGGAACTCGTCGCTCAGGTAGCGACGATCCGCGATACGCTGCCCGTCTCGCAACAAGCGACGGTGGGGATTGCGGTGGGCAACTATGGCGAGTACGGCGCCATCAACATGCTTGGCCCGCGCTACCGCCTGCCTACACCGATAACAACCATTAATTCCGGATGGCTGAGGGGCTATCCCCAGAATCCACCGACCACGCTCATCGTGCTAGGGAATTCGCGAGAACGCGCGGATGCGCTATTCACCGATTGCCGAGTTGCAGGACACACGGTCAATTCCTGGGGCGTCGACAACGAGGAGAGCCGGGATCATCCGGATATCTACGTTTGCGGCCCGGCGCGCAAACCATGGGACGAGCTTTGGAAACATGGGCCCGATTTCGGTTGAAATAGCTACGAACCCGGACTGCTTGGAATATTCAATGTCGCTTGAAACCATCGAGCTCAAGGCCTTCGTTCCCGCCAAGAATTTCGAACGATCGAAGCGCTTTTATATCGACCTCGGCTTTCGCCTCGCGTCCTCCGAGCACGGCGTGGCTTACCTCCATGCCGGCGACTGTAGTTTCCTGCTGCAGGACTTCTACGAGAAGGCGCTGGCTGAAAACCTCATGATGCACCTTCTCGTCGCCGACGTGGATGCGTGGTGGGCACACGTCCAGGCACAAGGGCTATCCGATCGATATGATGTGACGGCGTCGGCGCCAGAGAACCGTCCCTGGGGCATGAGGGACTTTACGTTGCACGATCCGTCGGGCGTACTCTGGCGCATCGGGAGCAACCTCGCTCATGACTGATAGCTGTAAGTATCTTGGGCTGGAGAGACAACGATGCTGTCAAAGGGCAGCCAATGCGTTGCATCGGCTGCCCCTTCTTGCACGGACGAACTAACCCGCCGGCTGAGAGGGTGTTCTAGTACAACCTGAGGTAGTACACCAGTAGGTCGTACAAGCTGTCTTGTCGCACACCGTGACAACACAACCGGTAGTGGAGCAGGTCCCGCTACCATCCGCGATCGCCGGTGACGATGCGGTAGCGAGGCCGATCAGAAGACCCATCATTCCCATCGAAAATTTGATAGACACGTACCTTCCCTCCTTCAAATTATCGTTGTGACCGATCAGCTGGATTGACTCAGGCGCACACAACCACCCGTAGTGGTGCAGCGGTAGAAAACGCACGGCGAGGTGTCGGCCCCGCCCTGGCAAACTTTCACGGTGCAACCGCCGCTGTCGCAGCTCGTGGAGTTCAGCGGTTGGACATTCACCTCATAGGCGTTCCCCGCGTCATCGCGATACACGTTTTCGGTGCCACTCACCTTTTTGATGGTGAGAGGAACAGAACCCTGCGTCTGCAGCGTGTCGGGGGCATATTGCGCAATCGCCGCGTTGAAGAAGCAGCAGGCAACAAGAGCAAAAGCGAACTTGATCAGCTGTTTCATGAGACTCTCCGTTGTCGTAATAGTTGACCGCCATCCATCCACACGGATAGATCGGCGCCAACCGAATAACTTACATGACAGGTAATTAGTATAGGTATTTTTCCTATATCCGTATCCGGACATATTGTCGGGTAGGGGTGAGCGCAGCAGCTGATGGCCGGCGGTGCACGCGCGCGGAAGCGGCGCAAGTTGTAATTGTGGTGGCTGTCTGGCGAGCGGATGAATGGCCGGCCAAGACTTGCTCACGGGTGTCTTAGCGGCCATGACCCGACTCACGTCACCAACGACGCGACGGCGTACCTTCGGCGCTTTCATGTTCGCGGGCCGTCGCTCCGAAATATGACGCACGCCGCACGGGACGTGGCCGCGGAATGGCCCCCGCCCGACAACACACCGTCCCAACGGAGCGTCGATAGACGACGATTACTTTCGCTCGATCGACGCCTTCTTCCCCGACGCGTTGAGTTCGATAGCCGCGCGAACCAGCGCCTTGAACGCCTTGGCGTCGATGGTTTCGCCTTCCCCGATGTCGATGGCGCGACGTACGTTTCCATCGAGACTCGAGTTGAAAAGCTTGGCGGGATCTTTCAAGGCGGCACCCTTGGCGAAGGTCAACTTCACT
>NZ_JBNNMV010000012.1:0-38635 GCF_050273135.1 Luteibacter sp. NPDC031894
TGCCCGAAGGCGAGTTGATATATACCGGCGGAGTGGCAAAAGAAAAGCGGCCCTTAGGCCGCTTTTTTTGTTATCAGTGCAGCGGTCCCGGAGGGCCAGAGTGGACCCGTATATGGCCGTTCCCTTCGAGGAATTTGCGGTAGCAGGCGACCATCACGTCCCACGCCGCCCGCGCTACTTCCGGGCCCGCCTCGAGCACACGCCCATCCTCATCCACGATCGCGAGTGTCGCACGTCGACCGTCCCTGGTGCGTGCCGCTATGCCTTCGAAGATCACCGCGCTGAGCTCGGCGCTGCGTAGGCCGCTCAACTCGCGCGTTGTGGCCTTGCCGCTCGCTATTTCTTGGTGGTCAGCCATCGCGGTCATGTTGCATTTTCCTCGCACGTGCTCAGGTGACGTTGGGCGTCCTCGTAGAGAGAGTCCCATTCGTCGTCTGTGGTCAAGCTTTCCCCGGGTAGCAAACGGTCAGCGTCACAGCGACGCATGACGTCAACCAGCCGTGAGACGAGGTGCTTGCTAATCACAGGCTCGCCTCCGCGTTGTCATATCCGTCAAGCCAGGCGCGACGGAAATAGGCAGACGTGCGCGAGGTAGGTGCGTAGGGTGAAAGCCTGCCTTTTCCCGCGATTTTTGCCGCCTGTCCGTTTAGATACGCACGCTGGTGCGCCTTGTTCTTGTAGACAGCGGCTGGGTTCGGTTGTGCTGATGACACCCATGTGCGAATCGGGAACGCCTTGCGCTCGCCGCCGAAGCCGTCGCGCTCAAGCAATCGACAGACCGCCGTGGCTTCCTCTTCCGTTAGATGCGTATCGGTGCTCACACCGCTTCCGTCCATGCCGCGATAGACCGCGAGCGGCCACTGCGCATGAGACTTCCATTTTCCTTGAGTCATGATTTGCTGGACCTCTGTGCCGCGAAGTACTGGCCACCGGTGATTTCCTCGCAAGGCGCGCCAACTTCCGCCGAAGTGGCCAAGTACAGGATTCCAGCGTGCTCGAACAGGCTGCAGCCGCAGAACAGAAGCGTTCCCCAATCGGTGCCCAGATCACGGAACACCGGATCGAGGTTTGGGCGCGTGGTCGGGCGTGTCGCGTCATAAACCGCGCAAATGCGCTCCCACTCCTGCCTGCGCGCCACCTTGTCGATGCCAACGATCTTTCGGGCATTGGCGCGTGGGTGCTGTGTCTTGCCATCCCGATCCGGGGCGGTCCACGTGTCACGCGGCATTTCGGTCTCGAAGCGAAGGCCGTAGAAGCTGCGGCCATGGAAGCTGGTGCTGTATACCGGCACGCTGCCCGGGAACGCTGCGGCCAGCGCCTCCGCTTCCGTCGCCAGCCTGTCGCAATCCTCGCGATAGACGGCCCACGCCGCCCGCGCGTGTGCAGTGTCCGCGCGGTAGTACCTGGTCATTGCGTTAGCCACGTGCACGCTCCTGTGGCGGACGGCGGCGGGCGGCCGCCTTCGTGATCGGCGTCGCGGCCGGCAGGTGCATCGGGATCTGCGCATGCAGCACTCCCCAGTCGGCCTCGGCGCCCTGCAGCGACGCGTGGAGGCCGGTGGAGCGACCGCAGCGGCATTCGAGGCTATGGCGCAGGGCTGGAATGTCCCTTTCCATCGTCTCGCGGAGAGTGCGCCCGTGGTGCGCGACGTGCCGCGGCTCGGTCCTGCAGGTCGTGCACCGCGCGAACTTTCCTGCAGGGGTGGCAATATGGATCTGAAGCATGGTCAGCACTCCCCGGTGGTGAGGGCATGGAAGCCCGCGAGGTCGGCGGCGCCGACGATGCCGGCGGTCATGAGGCGGCCGAGCATGGCGGTAGCGGCAGCCCTGGGGAGTTCGGCCATCGGCAGCGGCGCCTCGAGGCTTGCGCCGCCGTTGCGGCGGACCGCCGACACCATCGCTGCGAAGGCCGGGTCCGCCCTGTGCTCTCTGCGCGGATGACGTACGCCGTCGAAAAGACCAAGGCACGCCTTCCTGACTTCGAGTGCGCGGTGGTCGCTCAGCACGCCCAGGGTGACCGCCAGAGCCAGGGCGCCGCCGACATAGGCGATGTGCTCGCGTAGGGCCTCAGGTGACATGGCAGCGTCGACGCTCAGTACGGCGGCCATGCGAAGGATCGTTCCCTCAGTCTGCTCGGCCGACAGGAGTGGCTGTAACGCGTTTTGCGTGCGGGGCGCGGCGCCGGTATTCGGAGAATGGCCGGGGCGGCGTGTTGAAGCGCGTGGGGCGCGTTGGATGTGGTTCGGCATGTCAGGCAACCTCCGGGCGAGAGATGCGGAAGATGTGCTCGAGGCGGGCGAGCAGGCGATGCACTTCGAGTACAGCGAGGGCGAACTGGCTCTCGAGCTCGGCATCCGCTGAATCGTGTTCGGCGAGCGATTCGTCGATTACCACGTCTGTGGGCCGGACCATCCGCATGGACATGTCGTCGGCCAGCACCAGGCTGAGCCGATCGTCGACCACCAGGCCTGTCGCGAAGCATTGTTTTCCGACGCGCAGGTGCTCCCGGATTTCATCGGTGTCCAGGTCCTGCCGCCGGCAGCGCACCAGGGCGCCGGCTGCCGTGGCCGGATCACGCAGCTCGCACTCGTCACCGAGAGCGAAGCCTTCGGGAAGCTCCAGGGTGGCCAGCCAGTGCGTCATGAGCTGGCGCGGGCTTTCCTCCGGTGACAGCTGGACGGCAGGGAAGGAGCCGAAGGCTTGCCGCAGCTGAGAGAGCACTTCCTCAGCCCGGCGCCGTGCACGCGTATCCAGCACCACCCATCCGCCGGCGAGGTCGATCCACCCACGCGTGTTGCTGCTCGACACAAGGGCTCGCGGCAGAAGCTCGTTCAGGACGTCGTCACGGATCTCCTTGCGCTCTCGGCCGCCGACCTTCCGGGATTCATCGTCGGAGATTTTCTGAACACGCTTCGCCACCTCGTCATTCAAGGCGCGAGCGCTCAGGTCGCGGGTACGTTGCTGGTAGATGAAGCCAAATACCTGTTCGTGGGCGATGCCCAGGCGATCATCGGCCATGCCGTAGGGCGACACGAATCCCGCGGTGCCGAACTCCATGGGGCCCGGGTCTCGGACCTTGTGCTCAGCGATCGCCTCCTGCAGGTCGCGGACGTGCGGCCGGGGCGGGGCGCCGAAACGGAAAAGGGTGAGATTTCTCGGAAACATCGGGCGACCTCAATGCGGAGCGATTTGGGCAGCGGCCATGAACACGACCACCGTAAGGACGACGCCGGCAAGGAAGCCGACGATCACAGACGCGTCCCGCCTGGGGCGGGGAATGGACAGGCCTGCGGCGAAGTGGCCGCTTGCCGTAGACTTGAAGCGGGGTTCGAGTGCCGCCGCCTTGCCGATTTGCTTGTGCATAGCTACTCCTGGTTGGTAGGGCGGCGGTGCGTGGGGAGTGTTGCGAGCACTCCCCCGAACCCCGCGGTTTCGCCGGCGGACCGGCTCATTCGCTGATGGGCTTCTTGAATATCCAGCAGCGGACGCTTGTCGATTTCGTACCACCCGTCGCCGGTGTCGCGCCCTTGGCGCGGATATGGCTGTGCACGGTCCGATTCGCTTCAACGAATTTGTGGACCTTGCTGGTGGGCAGGTGCTCGTGCAGTTCGCTCAACGTGGGCAGGTCGCGCCACCGCTCGCCGGCGCGCGTCAGCCACTCGTTGAGGTTTACGGCGATCAAGCCGCTTTCGGCACTGTGGTTGAGATACGGCATGAGGCCGGAGCCGTTGAGCTCGTAGAAGCGATCCCAGAAGTTGCGCACGATCGGGTGGTCGGAACCGATGACCGCTTCGCGCTCGACGATCATTCGCCTGATCTGCGCGTAAGTCTCTTCCCGGAAGTCGGCCATGCCAGGCACCACGAGCTCCATGGCCTCGGCCATGGCCATCACCTGGGCATGGTTCTTGGCCAGGCGGATCGACTTCACCTTGTCCAAGGCCATCAATTCGGCTTCGTAGACCGGCATGCGCTCTTCGAAGCGTTCCATGACCTTCGCTTCGGCCTTGGCGGCCGCCACCACGAAATAGCTGAGTTCGTCGGCCGTCATCGCGTTGAGGCGGTCCGATTTCAGCTTGCCCTCGGGCGTGTGGCCCTCGCGTGTCATAAACACGTGGCAGATACGCTGCATCACGGCGTCATCAGCCTTAACAGGACGGTTCTGTTCGATGACGATGGCGCCCCGGAACGGTGGCTCATAGGTCTCGTTGCCGGAATTCTTGACGCCCGTGGTGCGTGTAGAGCGGCCGTTGTAGAGCGATTTCAGTTCGTTGTAGTCGAACTTGAGCGCCTTGGCGCCTTCGTCGCCACGGTCGCCCTCCATCAGCACCACGGGAAGGTTGGCCACCTGCACGAACGTGCGCGCACGACCCGCCGCGGTGGACTTCGACGGGTCGAAGCCTTCGTAAGTCGGTCGCCCCGTCAACCGGTTGAGGAACGTGACCAGCGAGGTCTTGCCCGACCCCGCCTCGCCGACCATTTCGAAGAACGGAAAGCTCTCCTGGCGTGCACGCACCTGCTCGGCGAATAGCGAGCCGAACCAGAACGCCAGGGCGACCAGGCCTTTGCCGCCGTACACGTCGCGCACCAGGCGCGGCCATTCCTGGTTGAACGAGCTGGGGTCGGTGTTAATCGTGTGCGGAACGCTGCTGGTGGTCTTGACGTTGGTCTTCTTGTCGAGTTCGAAGTATTCCTCTTCGTTGACCTCGAAAACACGACCGTCGCTGATCGCCACGTTGGCGAACACATAGGCGTTGAACTCCCGCGTGTAGCCGATGAAATCGATGGTATCGACTTCCTTCAGCTTCTCGAGGCGGTCGTCGTACGTGCGAGCTAGCTTGTCCTTGCTGCCCTTCCAGCGGGCGCCGGACAGCAACGACAGCAGGCGGATATCGAACTGCGAAGGCGTGGCCACCTGTTCGGCGGTGAAGGCCGACTTGACCGGCCGCTTCTTGGCCATCTTGATCGAGAAGAAGTACTGCGAGTCGTCGGTGATCGCGTTGCGCTGGAAATACAGGGGCTCGGGCAGGCAGGTCGCGATCTTGGCGACACTGCATGCCTGCTTGAGCGCTTCCTCGGTCACTTCCTCGTCGGTACGTTCGTCGCCATCCTTTTCGCGAAGGGCTTGCTTGGCCTTTTCCAGGCGCTTTTCGCTCAATTCGAACCAGTACACGTTGTCGCCGAAATCGAACGGGAAGCTCGTCTGCTCGCTGCGCTTGTACATGCGGCGGGCCTTCTCGATCGGTGTGGGCGCGATGGCGATGCTGCCCTCGTGGCGATAGTCCACCACGTGTTCGTCGGCCAGCCGGCTGCGCTGGTGGGCTTCGTTCCAGTCGATCTTCTTGCCGTCGAGCGGCTGGGGGATGATGGCGGCCGTCGCATGCCAGCCGTCGGCCCTGGACTTCTTGACGTGGTCTTCCAGGTACTCACGGCCACCGCGGTCGCCATCGGGTGCCCACACGAGCTTGGGCCGCTTTCCACCTTCGGGAAACAGCTTGTCGAGGGTGTGCTTCGGGTAGTTTGAGTTCGAGATGGCCGAAATGGCCGCGATGCCGTTCAGGCACAGCGCGATCGCGTCGAAGATCCCCTCCGTGATCCAGATTTCATCGGCCGTGAGCACATCGATAAGGCGCGCCGGTGGCACCCATGCGTGGCCGCGATAGGATTTGCCGTACTGGAAATGAGCCTTCTTCTTCCCGAAGCGATGCGGTCGGTCAATGATGCGCTCCCAGTAGCCGCATCCGGGCAAGTCGAAGCGGACTGTGGCCGACCCGATGCCCAGGTCGCGGCTGTGGTAGTAGTCCTGGGTGTAGCAGCCCTTCAACCGGCCGATTTCGAAACCGCGCATGTTGACCAGGTAGGCGTCAGCAGCAGCCGTCGGTGATTCCGGCGTCTGCGGGTAGCGGTCCGACCAGGACTGGAACAGGTCGTCGTAGATGTCCTTGACGTAGCCTTCCCAGCCGCATTTCGACTTGCGGCCGCACCACAGTTTCCAAGGCGACTCGGCGCTGGCCCACACTTCCTTCTTGCCGCAAGCGGGGCACTTGCCCTCCTGCAGCCACTTCGAGTTCGGCCGCGCCTTGAACGCGTAGTCGTCCGTGAGCCGTTTGGTAATGTCCCGATGAAGGGACGGGTCCATCATCGTCATGCGATCTCGATTCCGAGGTAGCGTGACAGGTCTTCGGCGCTGTCGGCGGTCAACAGCACGGCAAGCCGATCCGCCCGCAACAGGGCGCTTCCCGGCTCCCAATCGGAAAGGCGAACGTCTTCCTTCTTGCACGTGAAGATCAACGTGGGCTCGGCCACAAGGGTCGAACGGCCGAGCAGGATGCCGAGGTAGTCGTCCATGAAGCCCGTGCGGACCTCGACTGCAAGTCCGCAGGTGGTGGTGAGCGTGCAGGCCCGGGTCATGTCGATGCTCCGTCGTCGAGCGCTACACCGAGAAACGCGGCGGCCTTCGCCGCGCTCGTGTCGGTGAGCGAGAGAGAGAAACCGGTGACGTACAGTTCGAAGACGCCGCGGTAGTCGCGTTGAACCATTGTGAGCGGATCGGGCTCGCTCACGAAGAGCGAGACGTCCTGGTCGGAGGAAGGCAAATAGCCCTGCTTCCGAGGCTTCTTGATGACGCGCACGATCAAGCGGCGGCTGTCGGCGGCTTTAGAAATGACAGCGTGCAGGCCATTGGGGATCGGAAGCGTGATGCGATCGGGAGTCGTCATGCCGCCTCCTTCGCCATCGCGACGAACGCGAGCACGGCGGTAGCCTCGGCCGGCGTCACCGTCACGAATGCGGTGGACCCCAGCAGAAGCCGCGAGCCGGCCTCGATCATGAAGCGAGCGGGGAGGGCGGCATCCGCTGCATGCACTACCCGCGATCGCAGGCCGTCGCCGGCGAACACCGTCACGTCGATGCCGTCGGGCATGGCGCGCAGGACAAGATGCAGCCCTTGGGCGAGATTAAGTGCCAGTTCGCTTGCCATCAGGGAGCCTCCGCCTTGGTGGCGCCCAGCGCGTGGCGCACGGCGTACAGGGCCGCGGCCAGGCGCACGTCCACCGTGTTCAGCAGCTCGTTGGCTTCCAGGAAGGTGCAGGTGCCGGCTTCCCACGCGGCAACGATGCCGGTGTGTGCGGCGTAGGCGGCCTGCAGGGCTGAGGTCATTTCTTCGGCGGCGCGTGCGCGCGCGGCCTGGCTGTCGCTTTCGCGATCGCTCATGGTGTGACTCCGGTGTGAGTTGGAGTCCGGCACCACGCTGCTAAACGAGGTGACGGACGACGCGGGGTTAGCAGACCGGTCACAACGGAACCCGGCGAGCCCGAAGGCTCCCCCGCGCCGCCCGCCATAAAGGGGGTGACGCGATACGCGCATGCCCTGACGATGCGGGCAAATAAAAAGCGCCGTCATCGATCGATGGGCGCCTGCGCGCCGGTGTGAACTCGAGCTGCTAAACCCGACCGCCGAATGTGCGGCGATGGGCAGAGCATCGCTCCGTGGCGCAGTGCATGTCAAGAATGTTCGGGACATTTCTGTTCTTCGTCAGGGAAGAGAAGCCGGCCTCGCGGGGAGGCCGACGGTGCGGCGGATCAGTGGCGCGTAGGCGAGGGCACGGTGGCTGCGGTGGCGCTGACCATTGCGCCGCCCAGGACGGACACCAGCGCCGTGGTGAGGGCGTCGCCGATCACCTGGTTCGAGGGAAGGTCCTGGCCACCCTCGATTTCCACCGTGACGGTCAGCACGGTCTTATCGACGCCACCGGCCATATCGACGCCGGGTTGTGCGGGTGCGGACGGCGCGGCCGGTGTGGGCTTCTCGACCTTGGCCAGCTCCGCGATGAGGTTCTTCACCACGCGCGCCAGGCTGAGGGCGTCGTGTTCATACGTCGGTACCAACGCGAGGACGGCCAGCAGCAAACCAACCCGATCCAGCGGCATGACCTTCGCGGCGGTGACCCGCTCGCTTGGGAAACCCAGCGCCGCGAGAGGTGAGGACTCGACGATGTTGAGCGACGCGACCTCGAACGCGTGCTGGCCTTGCTCGATGACGGCCATGGTGTCGATCGACAAGCGCATGTAGTGGGCAATGCCCTGGAGGGTCAGGCACACCTTGCTGTCGTAGCGCACGAGCGGGAATACCTTGCCGCGCAGGATGACGCTGGCGATGGCCTTGGCATTGGGCAGCTGAACGTTGGTATGGGACACAGTTATCTCCATTCGACAGGCAAAGGGAGTCCGTTCCGGCCTCCTGTCGAAAGGCCGGTGGCATGTAGAAAGGGCTTACTGAGCCGCTATGGCATCAGTGGGTCTTGCGATGCCTTCGTCGGCGTTCGTCCTGGAACGGGGCACCCGCTCGCTCCTGCGCCTCGCGCTCGCCGATCTGCACGAGCTCGGCGGCGGTGAAGCAATGCACCTGTTGGGTGACCGGGTTGACCACTCGCACGACATGCGACGTGGACGTGCTGATGTCGACCCAGGCCGGCTGCGAGCGCGCCTGGTAGGACGCGAGCGCCGCCATGGCCAACTCATGGGCTTTGAAGGTGTCGTCGACGCGCTGTTCGGCCATGAGGTAGGCCGCGCAGGCGATGATCAACTGCTCCTGATCGAGGTACTTCGATTCATGGAGCTCGATGTACTGCAAGGCCGCATGGTGGCGGGCCGCGCGGATCACGCGTTCGTCGCGTGGATCAACGGGAAGCATGGATGACACGTTACCCCCTGTGGTCTCGGTCAATGACGCGCACGCGTCGGCATGGTGCCGGCGTGACGCTGGACAGGCACTGGAAGACGCCGATGCGCCATGCCGAGTTGATTCGGTACGGTAGCGATACGCTCGACGACGATGTCATTGGCGCGGCGCTCAACCAGTGGGATATGCAGGTCGGCCTTTGGCATCAGGCTCGCCTCGATGGTGCGAACGACGCCGATGGACACCACGAAGCCGTGCCCGCATTCGATGTTCGAGCATTTCAGATACTTTTCCGTCACCAGCTCGGACAGCTGCCGCGAGGTGTAAACGATCGCGACCTCCTTGCAGTGGGGACAGAGGTGTTCCCTGTTTCGTTTCGACAGAGCCATCGTTCAAGTCTCGTTCGGCGTTGAAACCGGATGCTGTGCGCGATAGAGGGGGATGCCCAGCAGGTGCACTTCGCGCAGCAGCGCTGAACGAGTCGTGCCCACCGCCTGTGCAAGGCGATCCATTTCCGCGCGTTCGTGGGGTTCGACGGTGAACTCCACTCGCACGGTGTGGCTGTCGCCTCGCGGGGCATAACGTTTAGTGGTTGATGAGGAGTTGGGCATGCTGGGTTACGATGGGAAAGTTCCGAACAATTGGAATGCTATCCCTCGCAGTGAGGGATTGCAACATGTTACCCGTGGAAGTCCCTCAATGCGCGGATCGCATCCCTCGAAGGGTGGGCTTGTCGGCCCTGTCGAGAACGGCCCTATTTCCATGCCGACAGCCGGCGAAGTGATCGACCGCATGCAGGAGGCGGTGGGTGTCAGCACGGACGTGGCGCTGTCCGAAGAGCTCGGGCTGGCCAGGAAAACCACCAACAACTGGCGTGCACGCGAATACAAGCCGCTGGACTTTTGTCTCGAGCTCGCGGTGCAGCGGGGGCTTTCGCTGGACTGGTTGGTGCTGGGCCAAGGGGAGCCGCTGCGCGGTGCGCCGCCGGCGGTTGCTGACGATGGCACCCCCGTCCCGCATGCTCACGTGGCGCTGCAGCGCCTGCGCGCATTCGATATGGCGCCGGGCCCCGATCAACTGATCCTGCCGGACCTCGTTGTGCGCCGGCGCGTGGCCGATGGCGATGTCAGCGCGCTGCGCTGGATGGTGAACCCGACCGACGCCCTGGCGCCGCGTCTACCCCAGGGCGGCGTGCTGCTGGTGGACACCAGCGTGTCCCGGCACGAGGACGTCGTGGACGGCGAAACGTACGTGGTGCAGATGTGGGGCCGGATCAACGTGCGGCGGATTTTCATCATCGGGCCGAACGAATACCGGCTGCGGGGCGACAGCGAGCTGGAAGAGCGGCGCGACCTCACCGGACCCGACTACCAGCACCTTACGATCGGTGGCCGCGTCATCGGCGCAATCTAGCCCACCCTGTAGTACATTTCCGCCGGGGAATCACTGCAGAAATCTTTTCATGATCGACCGTGCATCGGATGCTTGGGGTGCCCAGCGAGAGTTGGTTGGGCGCCCGGCTAGAGTCATCATCAACGTGGCGACAGCCCTGGCCTACATGGTGGCCTACCTCGGCTTGCGCGAAGCGTCCAACGACCAGTGGTATCTGCCGGCAGGCCTGCGCTTCGCCGCGCTGCTGATTACCCCCTACCGCCTATGGCCCGCGCTATTCGTCGGCGATGCAGCGGCGGTGGTCAGCTATCGTTGGTCGATGATCCCCGACTTCGGCTGGGCCTACTATGTCTGCAGTTCGGTTGCGGCATGGCCGGTAGCGGCGCTGATCGTACGCCAGGCACGACGTGTCAACGAACGTCCCACCGTCAATAAGCCGACGGATGCGATCGTTCTGCTTGTCGCTGGCCTGTTATGTGCAGAACTGGTGAGCCTTACGAACAAGGCCATGGTGGCCTGGCTAAAGCTCGGCGGAGGCGAGATGGTCTACGGCGACCTCTTCGTGTATTCGCTCGGACATGTCCAGGGAATCATTCTTGCCGTTTTTGCGCTGATCCTCGGCGTGGATTTCCTCGAACGCCGCCGCATGGGTGAGGATTTCGCCCTGCACTCGCTGCTCGCCGTCAGCTTGTGCATCTGGCTCTATGCAATGGTCGAAGTGACCGGACCGCATGATGCCGCCGCGTTGATGGCTTATCGCTTGTGTCTCCTGGTGCCGGCTGTGGCGTTGACGCTACGTCATGGATGGCGTGGCACGGCCCTTGGTGCAATCGCAGCGAATGTCGCGCTGTTCGGCACCATTCCGCATCAGGAGGCGGGGCAGGCCGATGGCTCGGCCCTGCTCATGCAGGAAGCCTTCGCGTTCGTGTCGGCATCGCTGTTTGTGCTTGGGTCTCGGAACCATGCCGGCGGTCACGTGACCGCCCCTGGTGCCGCGGCGGACAGCGACATGCACCGCCACACGCGCGAGCAGTTCGAATCCCACGAGCGGCGTCAGCGCGAAACGGCCCTGCGCGCCGAGGCCTTGCAGCGCGATTCTCGCGACCAGCTCGGGCCGCTGGTGACGCTGTTGCGCAAGAGCGGTCAGGCCGAGGCGGCCATGAGCCTCGTGGGCATGGCGCACACGCAGTCGTCGCATTTCGGTCGTACGGTGGTCGATAGCATCTACCCGCTCACCCTGGAACGGCTGGGGTTGTTCGCCGCCCTGGAGTCGGAGGCGTTCGCCGCGAACTTTGGCGAGACGGCCCACAAGATGGACCTCACCGGTTCGGCGCACGCCATGTCCCTGGAAGCGAAGCTTGCCGCGTACCGTGTGCTTGGCGAGGCCGTCGAGCAGCTGGTCGCCTACGCACCGAGGCACGTCAGCATCCGCATTCATTGCTCGGCGAAGCCTGACGGCCGCGGCATGATCAGCATGGCCTTGCGTGCCGTCGATACCACCGTGATCGCGCGTTCGTCCTCGCAGACGGCTCAGCTCGCACAGCTTCGCAACCGCGTGATGGCCTATGGCGGCTCGCTGCATAACCGGGCACGGCGCATTCGCATGATCGTGCTTGATGAGCCGGTCGAAGCCCGCGTGTGTGAGGCTGCCAATGCCCCAGAGCGCGCCAATGTGCATCGCCTGCGCGAAACCACGCTCACGCCCTAGCTGAGCGGGCACAAAAAAAGGGAGGCCCGATGCGGGCCTCCCTTTTTCGTACGGTGGGTTACTTGACGTAGACCTGCCAGGTGACGCCGCCGTCTGCCGCGGTGCGGCGCGCGACCACGACGCTGCCGTCGTCGTAAACCACGTCGGTCCACGCCGGCGAGATGGCAACCTGCTGAGCCGTGTCCGGCCCGATCGGGAGCGTGAGCAGCGCGCCGTTGACCACCGTGAATGCGGCGCGGGGCGCGCCGGCGAGGTCGGCGACCTCGATGTAACGGATGCCTTCCCGCGTGAACTGGAATACCTGGTACTCGGGTGACAGGCTGAGGTTCTGCACGCTCGGGTTGAACTGGCCCAACTCGGTGGTGCCCACGGCCGACATGCCGCTGGGTTTACCGTTGTCGCCTGATGCGCAGCACACCGGCGCCCCGGCCAAAGTCGCTCCCCAGGGGGCAATCAGAAGCATGCCCACGATCGCGTTTTTCAGTTTCATACGTCCCCTTTTCGGTGGTTGGTGATTGGTGCCGCGCTCGCCGGCAGCGGCGCCATGGAGAGTCTGCCACGTGTGCGCTGCCGGCATGTTTATGGAGCCGCCTCGCCATCGTCCTCGGCTTCGTCACCCTCGTCCTGGGCGGGATGGTCCGATGCGGAGGCTTTGTTTTCCAGCGAGACGTGTGTGGTGTAGCCGCCGTCACCCGTCCAGGTATGCGTCGCGTCGGCAACGATCCAGTCAAAGGCGGCGATTTCGTCGCCCCAGCCGTAGGTCTTCGCCGGCATCTCGGGCACGGCATCGGGATGGCCGGTGGCCAGGGAGATGTCGAACGTGGCTGCACCGCGGCGCACACGCGCCATTTCCGCCGAAGCAGCACGCTGGGCGTCCTCGGGCGAGGCGAAGTGGCCGCGCAACACCTTCACGTGGCCATGGTCGCCTGCCAGGGTGCTCTTCGTCGTCGCGGCGTCCACATCATGCCAGCGCGCTCGCACGCCCGTGTACGAGTCGCGCAGGGCTTCATGAAAGCGGTGGCTATCGCCCGAGCCGCGCCGGATGGTGAGCATCGGCAGGGCCTTTCCTGTGACGGTGGAGGCCTGCCCGATTGGGGCGAAGACGAGGTAGCCGTTCTTCACCGTGGCGACCGCGTCGAACATGGAGCCGATGCGGCGCAACAGGGCGATGTCGCTCTCCGTTTGGTCGATTTGCTGCACGACGATGGCGCCAAGTTTTGGGGAAATGCGTGGAGTGAGCCCGTTCTCGCCCGCGATGACCTTGACCAGGTGATCGACCGTCGTGTTGCTGAAGCTGCGTTCCTTGCGGGTGTTGATGGGGCTGGCCAGCTTCGCGCTGCGTCCGTGCACGGTGATGACGTCGGGGGTGCCGGCGTGCTCGCGTTCGTCAATGGTGAAGCTGCCCTGCAGCTGCACGCCGGTGCCAGCGAAACCCATCATCACGGCCACAGAGACGCCCATGCGTGGCAGGGCGATCCGACCATCCGTCGCGTCGAACGCCATGGAAAGCTCGTCGGCGTGCCCACCTCGGGTGATCTTCAGCGACAGCTGGCTAAGCCGCGGGCGCAGGATTGTCGTGACGTCCTTGCCATCGACCTCGATACGTGATGCCGGCACCGTGTTGTTGGTCGGCGCGGTGGCCATCACGCGGCCGCCTGCGTCGAGCTCGAGGGCGATTCGTCGGCCGGCATCGCATCATCCCGGGTCAGCGAGAGCGAGAATTCCACCTTGCGAGGGGTGCCGTCTTCGGTGTGGTAGGTCTGCGTGGTTTGGATGCTGTCGATGTGGTACGTGCCGTACACGTACCCGGCGCCGTCGACAAGGACATAGGCGGCACCACCTTGGCCCATGGTTTCCAGCTTGGTGATCGAGGCGAGGGTACCCGTCACCGCCGGCGCGACAACGCCGGTGAGCGTGATTTGTTCCTCGCCCGGCCCGATGGCCTGGTAGGCATCGCGCTGGCCCACACGGGCCAGCGAGGGGTGCTTGAACTGCATGTTCCGTTGCAGCTGGTGGTATGCGGCAGTGTCGATGCCGAAAGCGAACGGCCCGAGGGCCAGCATGTGCACGGCGGCCATGGTCAATCCTCGTCGCTATAGGCCGAGCGCTTGCGCGCGGCGGCCTCTCGGCGCTGGTTGTTCAGCGCGTTGTTGATGGCCATCGTGGCCTCCTGATGGGTCATGCCCCGGGCATCGACGTGCACCTGGTAGGTGTCACCGGGCGCGGCGCCGGCGGCCAGCGGTTTCGTGCTGACGATCGAGGCGTTGGCACTACCGCCGCTGCCCAGGGGATTGCGTGCGATCGCATCGGAAATCTGGCGGGCGCGCTCGCTGTCGCCGGGCATGACCCACTGCAACGGTTCGGGACCGCTGGCCGTGCCGCTGATGCGTTGCCACATCGCGTACAGCCGCTCGATCACCGCGCGAACGGCCGCGATCTTGGTCTCGATCCATTCCAGCGCGCCGGCGGCCGCGCCCTTTATGCCGGACCACAAGTTGGCGAACCATTCCGACACGGGACCCCAGCTCGTGGCGACCCAGCCCGCAGCATTGCCGATGGCCTCGCCGAGCTTTACGAACATGCGCACGCCGAACGTGATGCACTCCACGACCCAGCCCAACGCCTGGCCGATGACCGTGCCGAAGCTCACGCCGCTCGTCCGTGCCGCATCGAGCTCGGCGCTGGTGGACTTCACCGGCTCGATGAGCCGCATGAACCACTGCCACGCCTGCCCGATCCACCCGGCCAGTACGCCGAACGCGTTGGCCAGGGGTGCCAGGTCTTCGCGCACCTTCGCCAACGCCGGCGCGATGCCCTGGGCAATGCCCTGGCCGACGCCCTGGAACCACGCCTTGATCGGCTGCCAGTATTTGCGGATGGCCAGCGCCACCGCGACCACCACGAGCAGCACGGCGCCGATGGCGACGGCCGTGCCGGCGGAGACGCTGCCAATCGCCGTCAGGACGCGCAGGGCGCCGCCGCCAAGGCGTGACAGCAGTCCTGCCTGCGCGGCGCCTGTAGCGGCCATGGAGCCGGCGGCGGCCGCGCTGGTGCCGGCAGTCGCGGCGGCGCCGCCCAGGATGCGGCCCATGGCCAGGCGGATGCCGGCGGCCTTGAACGCGAAGCGGAGCAGGGCGAGCTGGCTCAGCAAGCCGCCCAGGGCGATCATCAGGCCGCCCACGGCGGTCATGATGAGACCGAAGCCGCCGGCAGTAACGGTGAACGCCTTGGCGATGCGCGGATGGGCTTCGGCGAACGCGTTGACGCGCCGCAGGATGGCCACCAGCTTGCCGAGGCCAGCGACATACAGCGGAAGGATCTGCGTGCCCAGCTCGCGGTACAGGTCGCGCTTCTTCGCTTCGAGGTCGAGCTCCATGCCGCCGGCCGTGCCGCCGCCTTCCTTGTACAGCGCGTCCACGCCGTAGGCCTTCGGCGCCGCCGCCAGGTGCTTGGCGATGTTCGCGCGCTCCAGGTAAAGCGACGCGAACAGGTCGCCACCCTTGCGGCCCGAGAACAGCGCATTGATCTTGCTGACCACCTGCTGGTCGTTGAGCGCGCCGCCCGGGTTGATCTTCGGGACCACGCGCGTCATCAGGAATTCGAACGGGTTGGTGCGATAGAGGTCCGCATCCTTCAGGCCACCGGGCAGCACCTTCGTGATGTGGCCCGTGGACCCGTACTTCACCGAACCCTTTTCGAGAAGTCCGAGCTGGGCCAGTTCTTCGGCCGACTGCTGCGTCGATCGGCCGGCCGCCCAGTTCTGATACGCGGTGGCCAAGCCGGTACCGGCACGGTGGCCACCCATTTCCTGCATCGTGTGCAGCAGACCGAAGAAGAACGACGAATCATCCAGCTGTTTCGCTGCGATGCCGCCGGTTTTGATCATGTTGAGCAGGTCTTCGGGCTTGACCATGCCGCCCGACGACACATAGGCCTGCGTCGCGAAGTCGAGCACGCGCTTCAGGCTTTCGGGATTCTTCGCAGCGCCGCGCAGCTCGGCCACCTTGAGCAGGTCCATGAACATGGTCTCGGCGTTCTCGCCGTGGCCGTCTCCATGGCCGCCCTGAGCCATCACGCTTTCGATGCCGAACTTCATCCGGGCGAGATAGGGCGTGACCTGTTCCGCCTCGTGCATGTCGCGCAGAACGCTGTTGGCTTCCTTCAGCAGCTTCAGGTTGTCCGTGGCGCTCGATCCGATCACATCCATGCCGCGGGCGAATTTCACCGCGTCCGCCACGGCGGCATCACCGATGCCCTGGGAGCGCAGCTGCGCGACCTGCTGCTGGAAGGCCTTGGCTTCGTCCAGGGTCGGACGCACGGCGCCCAGGACGCCATGGCCAGCAGCCATGGCCGCCGCTCCACCGATAGCCATATGCGCGCCGACAGCCTGCGTCGCGTGCATTTGCGAGCGGGCGGCCGCCATGCGCTGCTGTTGCTTGTTGATGCCCGCCATGCGCTGCTGCTGCGTTGCCAAGGTGGCGTTGACCGAGGCGATCTCGCCGCGCAACTTGCGCTCGGCGCCGGCGAGGTTCTTGGTCGACACGCCGGCGGCCGCCAGCTGCTCGCGCACGCCCTTGAGCTTGGCTTGGTTCGCCGCGTACTCGCGCTCGGTCTTCTTCACCTCGGCGCGCGCCGCGGCGAAGTCCTTGATCTGGGCTCGGCTCGCCACGCCGCTGTCGGCGATCGCCTTGCCCAAGGCGGCCGCCCGTTCGCGCGCGGCCTTGAGGTCACGGGTCAGGTCACGGCCGCCGCGAGACAGGTTGCGGAACGCGTTGACCGCGCCCTGGGTCTTTTCCAGGTCCTTGAGGCGCTGGCGGGTGTCGCGCAGCGCCTTGGCGGACTGTGTGGCCTGGCCGGTGATCGATTTCAGCGGTGCGGTCACCTTCTCGATCAGCGACAGCACCACACTCAGCTTCAAATCCATATCACTCCCGGTTCGCGCCGCTGCGTTCAACGGCACGCTCGTGCCACACCATCAGTTCAGCCGGCCCCATGACATCCATTTCCCGGGGCGGCCAGTGGAAGACGACGGCCAGGTCGGCCATCACGTCCTCTACGCGGTCGGGAAGCTTTCCTTCGCCTGCCTCGTCAACAAAAAACCGGAGACCTCCGTGGCCAGCTGCACCAGGTCAGCAGGGTCCATGGCGGCCACTTCCGCTTTCAGCAGCGGCGGCGTGGTGATGCGCGGCAGGACGATTTCCAGCGAGCCCACGTCCATGTTGAGCAGGTTGACCAGCGAGGTGCCTCGCAGCTCGCCGGCGGCGGGTTTGCGAACGCTGACCTTCTCGAGCGTGACGTCGCCGGCGCGCTTGATCGGGGTTTCGAGGGTGACGGTCTTGGTTTCGATATCCATGGTGATGTCCTGGGGAAGGGGAGGGGGCGGCGCCTGGGTGGCCCAGGCGCCGGCGGATTACCACTGGCCGAGAGCAGCCCGCTCGGCGGCCTTGATGTCCACGCCATTGATGCGGACGACGTTGGCCAGGCTGTCGATGAAGATGACTTCCAGGCCGTTGATGGAGATGCGGTACACCGCCGGCTCGAACGTGTACTTCCACTCGCTGACGGTCTGGGCCTTCGCATCGCCCGGGTCGATTTCCGAGTAGCGGCCGCGCATGTACACCTCGACCGCGTCGAGCTGGCCGGTGGCGTCGTTCTGGTAGGCGCCCATGAAACGCCAGCCCACGGCGTCCACGGTGGTAGCACCGAACGCGCTGAGCGCGTCCAGACGGTAGCCGTTTGTGGTGACGGTCACCTGCAGCTCATCCATGCCCAGGTCGACCTTCGTCGGCAGGGCCATGCCGCCGTTGATGACGGGTTCCATCTTGCGGGTGAGCTTCGACAGCGTCACCGAGTTGGTTTCACCGGTCCAGCCGGCGCCGTCCTGGAAGTGGTTGAAGTTTTTGAGTACGCGGGGGAGGCTCATGGAACGGTGTCTCCTGGGGAAGGGGATTCGCCGGCGAGATGCCAGCTAGGACCAGGCGGCCCGAAGGCCGCCTGGTTCGGATCAGCTGCCGATCTGGGTCGCGATCGCCGAGGACAGGTTCACGAAGAACTCGTCGGTGAATTCCTGCTGCAGGGTGACGTCTTCGAACGGCGGTACCGGCGTGTACTTGTAGGAGATGACGCCCCTGCCGTTCTTGAGCTCGTCGGTCGTGTTGAGGTCCGGATTCCAGAACGCCTTGAAGCCGATCAGCATGCCGTCGCGCACATACTGCGCACCCTTGGCGTTGAAGCCGTCGATGATGTCCTTGATGAGCACCGGCGACATGGGCTTGTCGATGTACGGGAACATCGCCTCGGCCATCGAGTCGGCGAGCACCTGCGCGGTGCGCGTGTAGCTCTCGAAGATGAACTCGGCATCGTCGCAGGTGCGGTTGCCCCAGAAGCGGAAGCCCTGGCGGTTGATGAGCGTGGTGATGCCCTTGGCGTTCAGGAGGTCGGCATCGGTGCCAACCTGCTGGAAGGCGAAGTACACATCCTTGGTGATGCCGGTGACGCCGTCGACCGGGACGTTGGACAGGGTCTTATGCCAGCCAACCTTCTGGTCGATCTGCGCGCGCAGGCCCATGGCCACTGCGACGGTAAGGGCGGTGGCGGTCTTCGCACCAACGGTGTCGAAGTAGCTGAAGTCCGGCCAGATGAGCGTCAGCTCGCGGGCAGAGAACTGTTCGCGGTACGCCAGGCAGTCGGAGACAGTTGCCGCACCGGAACACGAGGCGTAGCTGTAGGCGCGAAGATTCTTGGCCACGATGGCCATGGCGGTCGTGACCTCTTCGGTGTCCAGTCCCGGGCAACCGATGATGCGCGGGCGAACCCCGGTGCGCGCTTCGGCGGTGAGCAGGGCCTGCATTCCTGTATAGGCGCCGGTGGCGGTCACGTTGCCGATGACGTTCACGCTGGTCTGCGCCTCATCGGCACCTTCCTCGACGCGCACCACGATGATCGGGCAGCTGACCAGGTTGGTGATGTGCAGGAGGGATTGCGCCAGGGTGCCCTGGGTTCCCGCCTTGCCGATCTGCGACTTGGCATTGGTCAGCAGGACCGCCGTGTTGAGCGGGAAGATCGTGTCGTCGGCGTCCGCGCCGGTGGCTACGAGGCCGATAATCGCCGTGGAAACGGTGGTCACGGACAGGGCGGCGCCGCTGACCTCTTGTGTGCGTGCGCCGTGGTGGTATTCGGTGGGCATAAGGGTTCCTCGAGGTAGGGCGGCTTAGTTGCCGTTGACGTTGCAGAAATAGTTGATCGTGGTCGTGCTGCGCAGGACGCCCTGTCGATACAGGTACATCACAATGGACCCGTGGCAATCCGCGTTCGTGCCCGTCAGGGCGGCGAGGGCGTAGCCGCCGGCATACGGGTTCGCGCTGCCCAGGCTTACCTGGGCGACTGCTTGGTTCTCCGTCCCGGTGCTGGCATTGCCGATCGTGCTTGCGCCCAACTCCGTGACGACGTATCGGCATGTGTAGTTCGCTGCCGAGTCGCCTGCCGGTAGCCATGTGCCGGAGTCGGCGACGGTCCAGTTCGTGACAGAGCTTTTCTGCGTGAGCACCTGATAGGTGCCGTTCGCGAACATTTGGAGGCGCACGTTCGCCTGGCCGCGCTGCTGGTTGTTCGCGGAATAGTTGCCGCCGTCGATGGGAAGGGAATAAACCGCCGATCCATTCGACGCCCAGTAATTCGAGACGTCCACGCCGCCGTAAGCGAACATGACGTTCGGCCGCTTCGACCCATAGGAGATGTTGGCGAAGTGAACGACGACGCCGCCGAGCTTGATGCCGGCCGGCTTGGGACCGTCGCCCACGGTATCAGGGGCAAACAGGCTACTCCACGCAACGCCGGCGTAGTAGTAATTAGCCACGCCTTACGCCTCGATCGGCGGCGGGGCGTCGTAGGCGGCGTCGTAGGACTTGGCGAACGCGGCCTTGATGAGCGACACCGCACCGAGCACGGACACTTTCGACAGGTCGGCGCCCGTGATCGGGTCGAGCCCTTCGCCGAAGCATTCCTGCGCGATGGCCGATAGCGTCAGGCTGATAGGGTATGCACCGCCACCTGGGCCGACATAGGTCGATCCATTGAAGAGGCACGGCGTGCCCGCAAAGATGATTTGCGCATCGCCCGTGTTCGGGTCGTAGAGCATGGTTGTCTGGAGGGCGATCACCTCGGAGGTGATGCCCGGCGCTACTTCTTCGATGCGCTTCTTCATTTGTGCTTGCGCTCCAGTTTGACGATTCGGCGCAGGAGGGCCGCGTTCTGAGTGGTGAGTTCGTCGATGCGCTGGTCGGCATCGAGCGCGCATTCGAGGGCAAGACCGGCCTTGTCGACGGACAGTCGCATTACCGGGTCGCCATTCTTCTTGCGTTTGTTGGTGGGGAAGTCGCGGACGTGTTGCGGCGCAAACTTCAGGAGCAGCTGTGCGATCACGCCGGTGTCGAAGTCGCCGTTGTGCTTCCAGTTCCACGACGAATAGATGCGTCGCACGAGCCTTGATATGCCAGCCTGAATCTTCCGGCGCTTGATGTTCTTCTTCATGCGTCGGTCGGACGCATTGAACCCGCCCAAACCGGTAATCAGGCCGTTGCAGACAAGCTGGCCGTCCTGATACATGGCGTGTGTCTGCTGCTGGCCGACGTGCCATGCGAGTTGCGCATTGCCGCCGTTGGCGTATACGTCCAGTGCCGCGAGGTGCTTCGATCCCCAATGCGTTGCACGGAAGATCATGTAGGCACTTGCATCGTTGCCGCAGTCAACCTGAAGCGCGGGAGAGCGCGTGGTAGACCACGTCGTGAACGCGCCGCCGATGCCGTTGCCGTTATTGCCGTCCGCGAGGCCGGCGCGGAAGGAACTGACGTTGGCCGCCTGCATGACCTGATACGTGCCGCCGGCCGGAATGGTCATGAGTCCCACGGTATTGAGGGAAACCTGCCCCGCCGTGCTGCTCGTACCCCGTGGGCGAAGATAGATCGCGCTGTTCGCGTTGTTGGCACCGTTGTTCGCGAGAACTAACGCATCGCCGGTTGACGTCAGATAGGTTCCGATCTTGACTTGGTACGCGAAGATGGCCGTGCTGTCTGCGCGTGCGATCGTCAGAGCGGTTGAGAGGAAATTTCCGGCATCGTCTGACGACTGAACACACAGGTCGCTGCCGGTGTTCTCCCCATTTTCCTGGTTGAGCGATCCAAAGATCGACCAGCGGCCTTTGTCGCCCTTTACGAAACCGAGGACGCTGTTGTCGGCCGGCCCCGCGGCGACCAGGTTGAGGCGTGCCCCGGTGCCGGCGGGCGGGGCGATGCTGAGGGCGCCAGTCAGTTTGCCGCCAGTCTTATCCAGCTTTCCGTCCAGGTCGGATTTGTTTGCCTTCGCAGCGAACGCTTCCGCGAGGCCGATGATGTCCGCTTGCTCGTGCGAATGCTTTTTCGCCGCCGCGCCGATGGCGCTCAGTGCATCGGCCGGAGCCAGTGCGGTGATCGGGTCGGTGCCGTTGCCCACGAGGAAGCCGCCCGGGGCCAGGGTGGCGGCGCCGGTACCGCCCCGCGGTACCGGGAGGGTGCCGCTGGTGATGTCACTGGCGGAATGCTTGTGGTCGGCGGGCGGGAACGAGGTCGGCACGCCGGTGAGATTGGCCCAGGCCTGGTAGAACGAGCCTTCCTTACCGTCCAGCTTGTCGGCGTCCAGGCCGTTGCCCGCACCGATGTCGTACTGTGCAGCGCTTCGAATGCCGAGCGCCGTGACGAACGCCAGCGTCGTTGCCTTGGTGAGTAGGGTCTTGACGAAGTCGGACGGCGCGCCTGTGCCGAGCCGAGCGTTGAGTGCAGCCAGAAGGGCCTTGGGCGTTACCGCGCGCGATGGATCGGTGCCGGAACTCGCCTCCGTATCGGTCGCGAGCTCCACCACGCCCATGCGCTCCGTCGTCGCCGACGGGTTGCTGAAATTCGTGTCGCCGAAAGTGATTTGCGTGGCGTCGATATCGGCGAACTGGATGTCGGCCGAGAGCAGCATGGTGGCTTGCGCCGACTTCTGCACGATGATGTCCGGCTGGCCATACGAGCCCAGGAGCGTGCCGTCTTGCAGGTAGAGGCCATAGCCGCGCACGTCGTACACGGCGCCAGGCGAGTCGTCGCTGACGGTGACGTGGATGGTGTCGGCGGCCGTAGCACCACCCTTGATCGTGGACAGCCGTTTGATTTCGTTGGGCAGGGGGTTGCCCGACGTAAACGCGGTTGCGGTGATACCGACGGTGGCCACAAGCACGGCGTTGGTGCCGTTGCCGTCCGAATTGCGCAGGGCTGCGCGGCCTTCGTCGGTGATCTTGAAGGTGATCGCGGCGGGCATCAGGTCACTCCGGTGTGCAGCAGGCGCGCCGCGGCAGCTGGGCGGCCGACGGCGATCACGCCGATGCGGCCAGCGGCGGCAACGCCCTGGGTGAAGGTGAAATGGGAACGGGTGGGCTTTGCCCGGCGCACCTCGGCGAGGATGTCATCGACGAATTCAGCGGAGGCTTCTTGACCGCCACTGGTGGGTACGGTCAGGACCAGGCTGAAGGTATGGGGCACGCCCTTGGGCACCATCTGCCACCACTCACGCATGGCGACGTGGCCACCGAACGACTCGACGACATCGCGGACCGCCTTCACAGTGCCCTTGCGCCGCGCGATGTCGATGGCCGTCTTCACGCGGTTGCGCTTGATCGCCACGGACCAGTACGGCTTCCAAGAATCCACCGACAGCGACCAGGCAAGGTAGGGCAACTGGTCGACGGCGATCGCATCCGGGTTCCACAGGGTCGCGATCGGCACGGGGATATCGAGTACCGCCATGCCGGCGGCCTCGATCGCGCGCTCGAGATCCGAGGCGTTGGGCGGCAACAGGCTATTCACCGATCCCCCGGTAGTTCAGGGTGATCGACGTGCAGTAGGCGGCTTGCGTGTCGCCCACGACGATGGTGGCGGACGGCTCGTTGATGATGACGTTCTGGATGCCGGCGACCTGCAATGCCGCGTAGAGGCCCGAGAGCGTGATGTCGCGGCCCATCCGGCGCGACGCGGCGAGGTAGTTGTTGAGACTGGTCTCAGCGGCCGCCATGGCCACGCTCGAATCGGGGCCGGCGAACGACCACATATCGGCATCGACCGCGAACGGAAGAATCTCCGCGGACTGCACCGTGACGTAGTCCGTCATCGGCCGCACGCTCTCGGCGCTCACGGTGTTGTTGACCGTTTCGAGCAGGTCGGCCGAGGCCTCGCCGGTGTCTTTGCGGGAGAGGACCGATACGAAGACCTGGCCAGGCCACGCGGCGGCCTCCATTGCGTCGTTCATGGCCGTCACGAGCTCGGCCGACGCACCATGCGTCGCGAGCACCTGGTTCACCAGGGCCTTGATGTCGTCCGGCTCGGGACTGGTGGCGCTGGCATCCAGCACGTCGCCGGAGGCGCTTCGAGCGTGGTAGACGTAGGCCGCTTCGGGTCCGGCGACGGAGAACGACGACGGCGCGAGCAGAATGCGCTCCAGGTAATCGCCGTCGTCCTCCATGACCGGATCGGGCTTGCCATTGTCCGGATCGGCCGGCGTGATGACCAGGCGCAGCACGCCGAGCAGCGCGCCCAAGTTGTCGAGATTCTTTCCCTTGGCGAACGGCAGCATCACCGCGCGGGCGGCGTCGTTGACGCGCTGACGGGTCATCAGGGCGACGTAGGAGATGACCTGCAGGACTTTCGCCGGCAGGCTGGATTCCTTCGTGGGGTCGAACTCGGCCCATAGCTCTTCGAGCTTGGCGGCCGCGGTCGCGTAGATGGTTTCCAGATCCAGCGCCTCGATCACGTCGGGCGGCGGCAGCTGGTTGAGCTGGATAGCCGTCGTCACGAGGCGATGCCTCCCTGGGCAATGATGAGGCGACGGCTCTGCGCGGCTGCATCGTCAATGAGCACGGCTTCCAGCTGGACCGCGAAGCGCCCTTCCTGGGCGTCCGCGGCGACGATGGCCACACGCTTGACATTGATGCGGGGTTCCCAGCGCCGGAGCGCGGTGGCCACCGAGGCGTACATCAGCGTGCGGTTCGCCTGGTTGGCCGGCTGGTCGATCATGTCGGGCAGGCGTGAGCCATATTCCCGACGCGCGATGCGCGAGCCGATGGGCGTCCACAGGATGTCGGCGCAGGACTGCACCACATCTTCGAACTCGGAGATTTCGGCCCCCGTGTTGCGGTCCATGCCGGTCATGCGCCCACCGGATCGCCAGTGAAGCCCTGACCGGGTTGCGTATCCTTGTGCTTGTGACCCTTGCTGCTGATGCCGGCAAACACCACGTCGGTATCGCCGGTAATCGTGCCGGCGGCGTGCGCGTCCGCCTTCATCTCGACGTCCTTGTTCACGGTCAGATTGCCGTCGATGACGGTGTCACCGGTGAGCAGGAAACCACCTGGCGCCGATACCTCGACGCGCCCGCCGTCGGGAAGGGTGCCGCGCAGCACATGGCTGGCCAGGTCATACAGCAGCACGGCGCCGTCGCCGAACACCATCATCACGTTGTCTTCCGTGGCGTCGTCCGGAATCGGGTTCTTGTCGGACGGGATGCCGCAAAGGACCACGCCGCCGCCGAGGTCGCCGCCGGGGGAGAACACGAGCACCTGTTCGCCAGCTGCTGGGGGAGACCAGTGGCGAACCTTGTTGGTGCACGCGCGCAGCGACAGCCACGGCAGCGGCGCAGTAAGAAGTCCTCCGACCTGCACGCGAGCGCGCGCCGGCCTTGTGGTCACCGATTGGACGGTGCCTTTCCTGATGAGGTTTGCCAGGGCTCGGGCGAGGTCGGAGGACATACCCGGCAGCTTCGCCGAGGCCTTTTTTTAAGGCACGCGATGGCCGTTCTAAAACCGTGGTTACAGAACAACGAACTCACACACCACGTAGGTGCGCGAGCAATGCATCGGTGATGAGACGGCGGTCCGCTTCGGAGAAGCCAAGTAACTGCCGGCGCGCATAGCGCACTTCGGGGCCTTGCGGCGAGACGCGATCGCGCAGGCCTTCCTGGTGCACTCGAGCGATACGTTCGGCGCGACCGGTAAAGCCCACTGCCGCTTCGTTTTCGTTGGCCATCACCTTCAGCCAGCGCGCCGTGCGCAGCTTGGCGAACATCGCCGCTTTGCGCTGGCGAATGGATCCCCTTTTGCTGCGGAGGTCCCTGCCCGGGCGGCGCGCCGCGAAGGGCGTACCGTCCGGTTCTTTCTGCGCGGCAATCCGTTGTGCTTGCGAGCGGCGTAGGTCGCGACCGATGAGTCGGGAGAGCGCCTTCCGTCCGGGTGCGGATAGCTTCGCGACCAGGGGGGTGACCCATTCTTCGAGGTGGGTCAGCTCGTCACGGGCCACTGCCAGTCTCCGGTTAGGTCCAGCAGCGGCGCGGCCGGATGCGTGAAACTGCCGTCGTCTGCCGGCACCACGGGCTCTTCGACTTCCACGGTGATTTGCAGGTCGCACTGCTCGCCGTTCAGCACCTCGACCTCGAAGCGAAAGGCCTTGTCCGCCTTCTCCGGGTTCATTAGCACGCCGGGCAGCTCGGCCGCCATCCAACCGAGGATCGCGGCCGAGACGGCGTCCACGTCGCCGGCGAACTCCTGGATGATGGCGATGGCCTGGTAGTGGTACTCGAAACCCTTGCCTGGGGCGCCGCCGGCAACCACGCGGCCGTTGTCCGCGAAGATCGAGGTCTTTTCCGGGTTGCGCGTCAGGTCCTCCGACGCCGTGAGCAGGGCCGTGCGGAATGACTGCAGTTTCTTCATGGCGAGGTGCTACCGCCCGGGTGATGCGATCGCACCCATTCCTGAAGCGAGGTCAGCTGCTCGGCGGTTTCGTGGCAGATGCCGTAGTTGCGGACGACGACGTCGAGGGCCTGACTTGCTGTAACGGCTTCGCTGGCCGCATCAGGATCGCCGGCGCGCTGTCCCGGGGACACACCAGCGGCTGCGGCGTCGTGCAGCCACACAAAGCCGTCAGGCAACAGATAACGGCGGTCAGCAGCAGGCGTGACATAGCGGGGAATCTCCTGGCGAATGGTGGCTGTGGTCTCGCGTACGACCTGCACGCGATCCACAAATTTGGTGACGGTGACGAGGTCCGCGCGGGCGGCGCTGGCCTCGAAGTCGGCGGACAGGGCCGCGGTCTTCGCCGTATCGAGTTCGCCGGCGAGGCCGGTGGCGGTGCGGTGTTCCCACCACAGCGCGCCACAGGCGACGAGCAGCAGGGTTGCCAGGGCAGCGATCAAGACCTTCATGCCGCGGCCCTCACAGCGCCACCCGGTTGCATACCCAGCCGAAGAGGTACTTTCGGTTGGTCGGCTTCGCCTCGGCCCGTTCCAGGTAGTGTTGCGCCTGGGAGCCGTTGAGCCCACGCAGCAACGCGGTGGCGCCCAGCGGCCCCCGCCAGCTCAGGTAGGCCTTGAGCGCGGACAAGGTGGCCGCGCCGATATGGCCATCAACCTTCAGCGTGGCGTACCGCGCGCCGGCGACATTGAAGCCGTTGAGCCAGCGCTGCAGGAAGGTCGACGCGGCGGACGTGCCCAGGTTGATGCCGCATTCGACCATCTCGGCGCCGATCGACGGGTCGATCGCGAGCACCTGGTCAAATGCCGGCGCCACGACGAAGTACTGGCGATAGAGCGCGCGGGCGTTCTCCACCGTCAGGGTATTCATCGATTCCGTGTAGCCAGCCGCCCGCGCAAACGCCTCGGTCACGCCGAAGCGGGTGCGGCCGCCGTCGTCGTCCTGGTCGTCGCTGTCACCGCCTTCCAGGGCCATCGCGTCGGCGATGGCCTGCGCCACGAGACGGTCGACCTTCTGCTCGGGTAGCTCGATCACGATGCCCGCCCCGTAACGAGCCGCGCGAGTGCCTGCAGGGGGCGACCGATGTCCAGGCGGAGCAGGTGCGCGAGGTTGCCGCGGTGAACGAAGACACGCCAGGTGAAGACCGCGAGCAGGAGGCTTTCCGCGACGCCCGGCGGCGGCTTCACGCCGAAGGCCACCTTGGCGGCCGTGGCGGTGAGGGCAACGACCAGGCACCACGACAGCCAGGCGTAGGCCGCACGGTGGCGGGACGGGCCGCGACGGAAGAGCAGCAAGCGAAGCGAGGTAGAAACGCAGCTAGCCAGCACGATGCCCGACCAGATGTTGAAGCTGAAGGTGTCGGCTGATGGCTGAAACAGCCAGTCAACGATCTGCGGCGCAAAGACCCGAACGGCCGTAAGCCCGATGACGGCCGCTTCGAAGGCGACCGATGCCGCGGCGACCCATAGCGTGCGAATCGCCGGCGGCTTGTCGTCGAAGAGACCGATGGCCCAAAGTCCCATGAAGACCAGCGAGGTGAGGATGGCTAGCACGATGAAGAGGTGTTCCAGGTTCATGGTCAGGCTCCGCGCTTGAGGAGGGAGGTGAAATCGAAGGTTCTGGCACGCTCGATGACCTGGGTGGTCACCGTGATGGCCAGGGCACCGGCGAGGAATGCGGCGACGCCGCTGCTGGTGATGAACGACCAGGCGACCACCTGGGGCGCCGCGATGTAGCCCACACTCGCGCTGATGATCAGGTAGAGCAGGCGCGTGGCGATCGATAGGTCGCGCGAGCTGGCGACGAAGAGCGCGCCGCCGGCAATGGCGCCCACCAGGGCATTTGCATCGACGCCGGGGACCAGGGAGGCCGTGGCGGTGGCCGCGGCGGCGGTGAGGGCGAGGGAGGCGGTAGCAGGTTCGGTCATGGATCAGTCCCACAGGTTGAGTAAGGGGATGACCGCCGGCGCAACGGTGGCGCGCGACGGAAGAATCACGACGGTGCCCTCCGGGAGCACCGGTCCAAGGTCGGCCAGGCCGCGGTTGAGCTCGAGCGTGGCTTCCACGACGCCGCGCGTGCCCCCCAGCTCACGCCAGCAGATGGCGTCCAAGGTGTCGCCCTGGCGGGCACGTACCTGGTCCGCGGGCGTGGCCATCAGATGAGTTCCACGACGGTGCGGCCGCGGCGGAGGATGTCCGAGATGGCGAGCGTGGCGTCCTTGCGGAACGTCAGCGCGGCGCTGTCCTCGAAGTCCGCCCGGAAATCGCCGGCGCGCGTCGAATCCCACTGGCGGTAGTTCTCGGCCATGTCGGCCTGCACGGTGCAGTAGACCGCGCGGCGATAGCGCTGCACCAGGATGGTGGCGCCGTCGATGCTGTCGCCTATATCCGAGGCGTTATCCCAGCCCGCGGCGACCTGCCGGGCCTTGAAGCTGGCCAGCTGCTCGTTCGCCCAGATCATGGCCTCGACCGTGCAGGCACGAAGGCGTGCGTCGGTGATGTTGCCGGTCAGGCGCGATGCATCGCGGAGGTCGCCCAGGGCGATGTCGGGCCAGAACCCGTCGTTGCTGATGGTGATGGGCGTGGCCGGTTCATTCGGAGCGGCGGCACCACCGTTGGCGAGTAGGCTGCTGGACATACGGGTCTCGGAGTAAAGCCGGCGGTGGACGGGTGGGTCACGAGCAGCCGTAAACGGTGTCGATCGCCACCCGTGCCGCCGGGCGCCGGGGGGAGGCTCAGGTGCCGCCGGCAGGCGACTGTTCGGTGGGGCCGGGCTTACCGGCGTTGCGCAGCTGGCGTTCCAGCAGCTCGATGTCTCGCTTGACGCCGACGGTCTCGTCCAGCTCGATCGCGCGGCGCAGGGCCGCCACGGCGAGGTCGGGGAGTTCTTCAGCCCGGTAGGCGTAGCCAAGCGCCTTGTACAGCTTCGCCTTGGCCTGGTCGGGCATGTCACACCCGTCGGTCACCGCCATGGCGCGCTCAATGATGGTGCGCTCGAACTCCTTGTTCGACTTGAACGCACGCAAAGCGGCATCGGCCACTTCGTCCGCAATGAAGGCAGGCGCCGAGCGGGCATGGGCATCCGGCATGCCGAGGCCGTGGGCGATGACGTACTCGGCCAGGTCGAAGGCGCTGGCGTAGTCGCCGACGTCGAAACGCCAGGCGAGCACATAGCTCACGATTTCATCGCGCTCGCCGACGCCACCGGCCAGCACGCCTTCGATGTACGGTTCGTAGTCGGGCAGCAGCTCGCGCTTGGTCTGGATCTTGCGCTCGATCGACTCGATGGCCTTCAGTCGTCGACGGTCTTCGTCGAGCTTGCGGTACATGAGGGAGACCACGTTGGCCTCGGCGTTGGTCATCACCGGCCCAGGCGCCGCTTTCGCGGCGGCCTGGGCGGCGAGAACCCGCGTGCGGTGAAGCTGCGCGGGCGATGCCATTACGGGGCATCCTTCCAGTTGCCGAACTCGATGTTCTCGACCAGCGCGGCGCCGTTGAGGTCTTCGACCACATAGGCGTCGTTGCTCGACTCGTAGTTCGAGATGCGGTTCAGCTCCGGCTCTTCCTTGACGAAGCGGCGGCGCTTGCCGTCCTGGTAGTAGATCGACAGGTTGTCCGGCGCCGTCAGAAGGATCGAATTCGCCGGGAAGAACGGTACCGAGATGGCGACATTGCCGCCGATGCTCTTCTGGCTGACAAGCACCTGCGACGCCAGCTCGTCCTGGGCGCCCTGCTCACGGTTGACGATCGGGAAGTACTTGTCGTGCACCAGGCTGCGACCGACGATGGCGCGAAGGCCCGGCGTACCGCGATACCACGGCTCCAGGAGTTCGTTCATGTCCATGACCAGGGCGTCGAGATTTTCGTAGTCGCCGCCGGGGCCGACACGAATCTTGCCGGTGCTGCCTACCTGGTGCATCCAGCGCGAGGGCGCTTCGGTGCGGATGTGCTGGAGCCAGCCGATGTTGACGTCCTGCAGGAGCGGATTGGCGTCCAGGTCGCTGTCGACGGCAACGGACGTGCCGTTGAAACCGATGGTGATGCGATCGAGCGACTGGCGCTGCACGATGGCGCCCGACAGGCGGGTCTGGAAGTCGGGGAACTTGGCCCACTGGTCCAGCGTGGCGTACTTGATGAACGTGTCGAAGTTCGTCTGCGCGCACTCGTAGCCACGCTGGTCGAGGGTGCCGACATCGCGCGGCTGGCGGGCCTTGTTCGCCGAGGTGTTCGTGCGGCCGGAAACCGGACCGCTGACGCCCAGGCCGAGCTTTTCGCCCTTCATCTCGTCCACCGGGACGATGTTGATCAGGGAGAGGAAGTCGCTTTTCTCCTGGATGGCCGTTTCCAGCTTCTGCTGCACGGACGGATCGACGCTGAACTGCTGGCCCGCGCTATCGACGGCATTCAGCTCGGCGATGCGGGCGAGGTACTGGTTGTATTTCTTGCGGGTATCGTTACGCATGGTGTCCTCGGGGTGGGGTGGCGGGGAGCCTTAGAACGCGGTCAGCGACTCCGCGCCGCCGTCGGCGCGCTCGCGGGTCGGCGAGGCGGCCGGGGTGGTGGCGAAATGGGCTTCCAGCTTCTCGACGCGCTGGATCAGCGCGGCGTTGTCGCTGCGCAGGCGGGTCACTTCACCATCCACGCGCTCGAAGGCACGGGCGTTCTCGGTGCTCTGCGTCGCGCCGCTGGTGGCGAGTTCTTCGATGGCGCCCTGGAGGTCCGTGTAGCGCTCGCCATCCTTCACGTCCTTGCGCGAAAGCAGGGCGCGCACGCGTTCCAGCATGCCCGGGGCTTCCTCGACGTCCTCGAACTCGATGACGGTCTCAGCGCCCGCGCTGAAGTGATTCTCCGGGCGTACTTTGCGGGCCGTGAGCGGGCTGCCGGCCGGGTTAGAAGCGGTGAATGCGAGCATGTCGGTGCCGAGGCTGGCCGGGGTGTCCGTGACAGCCAGGCCCATCAGGTAGGCCTTGCCCGTTTTCGCGAAGTTGGGGTCGACCTCGATGCTGGTGAAGACCTTCTGCCAGGCGGCGGTCATCTTCACCAGGTCATCGGTCGGCGCGATCGTGGCCACCAGCTGGAGCTTGCCGTCCGGACCGTCCTTCGTTTCCAGCGCTTCCACGAAGCCGTAATTGCGGAACGTGCTGTCCGGCGAAGCGGAACGGTAGTGCTCCAGGTTGATGCCGGCGCGATAGGTGGCGGGGTTGTACGTGGCCGCCATCTGCGTGATCCAGTCACGCTCGATGGTGCGGCCGTCAACGGTGGCGCCTTCGGTGGCGACGACGAACTTCTTGGATTTCTTGGCCATGGGAGGGGTCGGGTCCGGTGGGGAGACGGTTGAGTCGCCAGCATCGGCACCCCTGCGCGTACCATCAACGCGCGGTGGTTCTGTACGCCGTGTTTTAGAACAGCGGGCGCACGATCACCGCCGCGCGGCTATCTACGCTGTCGCGATGCTCATTGACCCCGCCATCGACCCCCGCCGCCTGGCGCGACATCTGTTCTTCTCGGGCTACGGCGTCACCTACATCGCCGAACGGCTTGGACAGGGCCGGTCCACGGTCGAATCCTGGAAGCAGCGCGAACGGTGGGCCGAAGCCACGCCGTTGCAGCGCAGCGAGGACTGCCTCGATGCGCGCTACTGCGCGTTGATCCTCAAGGAAGACAAGAGCGCACATGACTTCAAGGAAATCGACCTGCTGGGACGGCAGATCGAGCGCCTGGCGCGAGTGCGCCGCTACGAATCCCCGGGTGGCCACGAAGGCGACCTCAATCCGAAGGTGGCGAACCGTAACGCCGGGCCGAAGAAGAAACCTGTCCAGAACGAATACAGCCCGGAGCAGCTGAAGCGACTGGTCGATGCTTACCACGAGCGGATGTTCGGCTATCAGCGGGTGTGGCACGACGCGCTGTCGTACCGCATCCGCAACATCCTGAAGTCCCGCCAGATCGGCGCGACGTTCCACTTCGCCGGCGAAGCCCTGGTCGACGCCGCTTCGAAGGAAGGGAACAACCAGATATTCCTGTCGGCCAGCCGCGCCCAGGCCAACGTCTTCAAACAGTACATGCAGGCCTTCGCCAGGGATGCGGCCGACATCGAGCTCAAGGGCGGCCGCGATTCCCCCATCGTGTTGCCGAACGGCTCCGAGCTCATCTTCCTCGGCACCAATGCGAAGACGGCGCAGAGTTACCACGGCAACCTGTATTTCGATGAGTACTTTTGGGTCCATGCCTTCCAGACGCTGCGCAAGGTCGCGTCGGGCATGGCCATCCACAAGCGCTGGCGGCAAACGTACTTCTCCACGCCATCGGCGTTGAGCCACGATGCCTACCCGTTCTGGTCGGGTGCGCTGTTCAACAAGGGTCGCGCGAAGGCCGATCGCGTGGACGTGGATATCAGCCACGCCGCGCTCGTGAATGGCCTGCTGTGTGGCGATGGCCAGTGGCGTCAGATCGTCACCGTGCTCGACGCGCTCGCCGGCGGCTGCAACCTGTTCGATATCGACCAGCTGCGCATGGAGTACTCGGACGAGGAATTCCGCCAGCTGTTGCTTTGCGAGTTCATCGACGACACCGCGTCAGTGTTCCCGTTCAACCTGGTCAAGCGCTGCATGGTCGATAGCTGGGAGGTGTGGGAGGACTTCCGTGCCTATGCACCGCGGCCCATCGGTAATGCCGAGGTCAGCATCGGGTACGACCCGGCCAAGGGCACCGCCGGCGGCGACTGTTCCGGCTGCATGGTCACTGCGCTCCCGAGCTCGTCGCGGGACACCTTCCGCGCCCTGGAAAAGCACCAGTGGCGCGGTCAGGACTTCTCCGCCCAGGCCGGAAACATCAAGGCGTTGTGCGACCGCTTCAACGTGCGTGACATCGCCATCGACGTGACCGGCATTGGCCAGGGCGTGTTCGAGCTGGTGCGCCAGTTCTTCCCGAACGTTCGCGGCCTGCACTACTCGCCGGAGCTCAAGGGTCAGATGGTGATGAAGGCCAGCGACGTGATGACCAACAGCCGTCTGGAATGGGACGCCGGCTGGAACGACGTCGCCGCGGCCTTCATGGCCATCCGCAAAACCGTTACCGCATCCGGCCGCCACGTGACCTACCAGGCGGGCCGTTCCGAAGATGTGGGCCATGCCGACCTGGCATGGGCATTGATGCATACCCTGATTTATGAACCCTTGAGCGGCCCGCAGGCGCGCGGCCGCGGAATCGTGGAGATTTCCTGATGAGCAAGTCCCGCCGCAAGCGTCAGCACATGCCGTTCACCGAGACCCCGCCGGCAGCGCCGGAGCCCGAGCGCGGACGCATGGAGGCGTTCACCTTCGGCGAGCCCGAACCGATCGACCGGGCGTCGCTCTTCGACTACCGGCACATCTACAGCAGCGGCCGATGGTACGAACCGCCCATCAGCCTGGTCGGCTTGGCAAACATGGTGCAGGTGTCACCGCATCATGCTGCCGCCCTGTATCTCAAACGCAATTTGCTGGTGGAATCGTTCGTCGCATCGCGTTACCTCACCACGCGCGAGTTTGCCTCGTGGTGCATGGACTACCTCACCTTCAACAACGGCTATTTCACCGTGCAGCGTTCGATCGGGCGCAACGTTCTCTCGCTGTCTCGCCTGCCAGCGCTGCAAACGCGCGTTGGGCTGAAGCCCGACCAGTACTGGTATTGTCCGGAAGGCCGCCAAGAGGTCGAATACGGCGCCGGGCAGGTGTTGCATCTGTGGGACATGGACCTGAAACAGGAAATCTATGGCGTGCCCGAATACCTAAGCTCGCTGCACGCGGCCCAGCTGAACCGGTCGGCAACGTTGTTCCGCCGCAAGTACTACGACAACGGATCGCACGCGGGTTTCATCCTGTCGATGACCGATCCGGCACAGAACCCGGAAGATATCGACGCGATCCGCGACGCGCTGAAGAACGCGAAGGGACCGGGTAACTTCCGCAACCTGTTCGTGTACAGCCCCAACGGGAAGAAGGACGGCATCCAGCTCATCCCGATCAGCGAGGTTGGTGCCAAGGATGACTTCGCCTCGATCAAGAACGTCAGCCGTGACGATGTGCTGGTGACCCACCGCGTCCCACCCCAGCTCCTGGGCATGGTGCCGATCAATGCGGGCGGGTTCGGCAGCGTAAGCGAAGCCCACAAGGCGTTCATGCGAACCGAAATCCGGCCCATCCAGGTCCGCATGATGGCGTTGAACGAAGAGCTGGGCGTGCCGGCGATCGCTTTCCGAGCCGACGATGAAGTCGCCGACTAACAGAAATGTTTGCATCTAACAGAAATGTTAGTACAATGGACGCACACCAACGAACGGCAGGGAGGGCGATGAAGTACAGCGAATTCATACGGTGGCTCCGGCAGCAAGGCGTGATCTTCGAGCGGCAGCGCGGCAGTCACCAGTTCGTGAGGTTGAACGGCAGGACGACCGTTGTCCCCAACCACGGGGCGAAAGAGATACCGGAACCCCTGCGCAAGAGCATCATGAAAGACCTCGGCCTGAAATAAGGCCGAGGCACCGATGGAGGGACAATTGACGATGCGTTATGCGATCAAACTGACGAAGGACGGCGACCAGTACGTGGCGTCGTGCCGTGACCTGCAAGGCTTCAACAGTGTTGGCGACAGCGTCGAGCATGCATTGAGCGAATCGATTGATGCCGTGGCCCTGATCCTCCAGGACCACATCGACCGGCGTGAGCCTATCCCGAAGGCCAGCGACAAGAAGCGCGGCGAATATTGGGTCGCGCTGCCGGCCCTCGACGTGGCTAAGGTGGGACTTTACGAAGCCATGCGCGCGAAGGGGCTGCGCAAGTCGGACCTCGCCCGAAAGCTGGGCATGCACGCGCCGCAGGTTGAACGCCTTCTGGACCTGACCCACAAGTCCAAACTAGAGCAGGTCGAGGCGGCGTTGGCTGCGGTGGGCTACCGCGTCAACGTGTCCGTGGAACCGATGGAGGGCCGCCGAGCGGCGTGACCAGGTAATCCAATCCATGTCCCACTAGGGCGGCTTAGGCCGCCTTTTTTTCGTCTAGTGCGACCCGGGTTGAGCCTCGCCCAACAAGCATCCCACATTGAACTCACGGCGAAGACGGCGAGCTTCGTGGGTCTGAAGCTTGGGTAACGGCCGCCATGAGTTCTGCCCGGTCAAAGGGCTCACGGAGAAGGATTGCCCCATGGGGTATTGGACCGAGTTCACTCCGGGCGCGGGCAGAGAGAACGACGATGGCCGCCTCTGGATGCGAGGTTTCTACCATCCTCAGCAAGATCCCAGACTTTGGTTGATCGGGCATGTCGGCATGAACAATGACCGCAGCAAGCCCTTCCCCGATGGCGGATAGCAACGCCTTGGCGGCCAGATATGTCGACGCGGGATGCACGGTGAATCCTTGCCCCGAAAGGACCACGTCCAAGGCTGCAACGACCATGGGAGCGTGGTGGACGATGATGGCGTGGTGAAGGGATGGCATAGGGGAAGTGTACGCCGTTGCCCCGGGCCGCCGCGCGGCCATCGCCAGGGGATGAGCGGGCAGCAGAACCAGATCTCTGCTGGCACATGAGCAAGGAGCACGAGCTCGTCCAGCAGGTCGAACTGTAGCCGCGCTGGCGGCTTAGGGCAGGAACTTCGCGCGCCGCCGTCGAGCCGTCCACACTTTTGCGATTCCAGCTACGTATCGTCGCGCGCATGTCCCGCGCCGACCATCCTATCGTCATCTGGAAACACTACGCCTACGGCTACGAGGCGCGGCTGTCCCCTTACGGCCGCGCGTTCGCGCTGGCTCGCATCGTGAGGAACGTGCCCGGCATCCACTACGAACTCGTGTGGCTCTACGGGCCGAGTCGCTGGCGACCCTTCCAGGTCTTCAACCTCATGATCATCGAGCGAATGGTGGATCGCTGGGTCGCCTGCCACCGGGACAGCCTTGTCGACCGGATGCCACCGGAGCCGACACGCTCGTCCTTTCCGTTTCCATGGAACGAGCCGTCGCCGGCGGCGCCCGACCCGAACGCAGTGAGGACTTGCCCGGGCTGCGGGCGACGCTGGGGTATGTGCGATAGGACGCTTCCTCGCGCCGCCAGGAAGCGCGGTGCCCTTGGGTGGCTGTGCTACCGCATGGCGGGCTAGACGGCGCGTGCGCGGACACAGGGCGCGCCTGGCAGGGGACCGGAGACGAGGGTCGCGGTGGGCTCGGTGGGGCCGAGGCTCGGCTGCCTCTGACCCCAGCGCGCGCGGTCGTCCCCCCTCCTCGCCTGCGTGCTTCTCCCCCCACTTTTGATGCAGTTGATGCAGGCCGGCGTCGCCAGGTGCGCCAAGGTGCGCGGTCCGCCTTCCCGCAGCCGCACGATGATGCAGATTGATGCAGCTGGAGGCGGTTTTTTTCTGGTGCGCCTGGCTCTGCTCGTGAGGCATTTCTCTGAAAATCTTCTTGAGAACAGTTCTCACTAAAAACTTTCAGCAGGCGATCACCAACTCGTCGGGCGCTTCGCCCGGACGGGGTGACGGCGCGACGGCGCCGAAGGCCTCCGCGAGGCGCTGCCGCTCATCCGTCGGGTAGCGGGCGATCGCCTCCGGCGTTGGCGCATAGAGGCCCCATGGGTTCATCGGGTGGTGCAACTCCACGTAGTGCTCCTTTCCCCGGTGCGGACCGGCCAGCGGGCGTTGGTGGAGCACGCGCGGATATCTCGCCGGACCGATCCTGCTGGGCTGTAGCGCGCGGATCAGGAACAGTGCCGGCGGAAATTGAAGGCGGTTGCTCCTGGCCACCGCCTCGAATTCGTTGAAGTTGATCCATACGCCCGCCGGCAGCGCGGGATCGTCGAGCTTAGGTGCCCACGCGCCCCTGAGCAGCAGTTCGGCGTAGACGCCGAGGAACAGGTTCGCGTAGGGGTGGTCGTTGCGTGCGTCCGGCATTGGGCATCTCCGTTGGTGCGTCGTCGCTATAGGCGGAATCGGCCACGGAGGCCGCGGAAAAACGCTCTCAAAGTCCTCGGGTTCGACCCGAGTAATTTGAGTAATGCGGCTTAAGAATGCCACGAAAAGTCTTAATAAACAGCAACTTGGATATTACATCCGGAAGTAATGTTGAAGTAAGGTCCGAAGTAAGGTTTTTTTAAGTCATTGACAATTAAGGATATTTGTTCAGTCTCACATTACTTCGAGAAAAGTAACCTCGTTACCTCAAAATTACTCAAACATTACTTCGATGATTCGCCAGTTTGTCTATGAAAAACAATGATTTGGTGGTCAAACGGTCGTTACATTACTCAAATTACTCAAACCCGATGGCCGACACTTCGAGAGCATTAATAGGCGCCGACAAGAGAGGACGCCCCGTTCCTGCAGCGTCTCAATTCATCGCAGCAGGCGGTCGATCGAGGCGTCTTCCGCGGCGATCCATTCGCCGGTCTTCCGGTGTACACGCAGGATGCGTGCAACGCCGCCATGCGGAAGTAGCATCAGGTCCATGGCTGTGCTCCGTTCCTCGGCTGGCTGCAGGCCGCGGCGATAAATGACGATCTTGGCGAAGGTGTCTGCCACGAGCTGGCGTGCCTTCATGCGCGCGTCGTAGTCCTGGGCTTTCACCGCGTCGACGAGCTCGGCCCATGCTTGCGCGGCCGCCGGCGTCTTGCGCGATAGCGTGGCCACCTCGGCTTCCGCGGCTGAGACCGCAGCTCGCGCCGCTTCGAGTTCGGATTCGATTTCGCGGACCTTGCGCAGCAACGTGGGCGGTGGCGCGCCATCGTCCTGCAGGAGCACGTCGGTCAGGCGTGCAAGCTTGCGCTCACACTCGGCTTCGTCTTTACGCGCCTTGGCCACGCGTTGCTTCGCCGGCGCATCCCGGGATCCACGGTCGAGCAGCGCATTGAGGTTGATCTGATCGGCGCAGTAGGTCAGTAGGGCGTGCTCGATCGGGGCGATGCTCGTGCTGTGGCCCCTCACAGGGCAGCGGCGGCCAGCCTGGTCAGCACAACATGCGATGCGCCGGTGGCCATCCTGTACGCGCCCGAGTTCGTCTCGCCGGCGCGACGTCAGGTTCTGGGCAACCATCGCGGAGCCGCAATAGCCACAATAGGCCAGGCGAAGGCCGGTGATGATGCCGGGGATTTCGCCCTTGCCTTTACGCCGGCGGCGATGGGTGAGCGCCACCTGCAGCTCGGCGAACTCATCGTGGGTGAGCAGGGCAGGGTAGTAGCCCTCGAGACGGTACTCGGTATCGCCCACGGACAGCGTCCGCGCGCCGACCAACGCCGGAAGGCGTAGTAGCTTGTAGAGGTGCGAGCCGGTCGATCGCTCGGTGAACGAAAGGCCCACTCCGCGCATCCGTTCAATGATGGCCACCGCTCCGTGTCCTTCCAGGAAAAGCCGAATAGCCAAACGCACGGCGTCGACGCGATCGGGTACCAGCTGCCAGGCGCCGTCGACCCAGCGCACCCACGTCGGGTCCGTACCGTTGCGAATGCGGCCGCGAAACGTACCAGTCATCCACCCTTCGCACTGCCGGCGGATAGCCGCGCGGACGCGCTTGCTCTTCGTGTCGCTTTCCTCGTGCGCGCGGATCATCACCAGGAGGCTGTACACCAAGTCCATCGGGTTCGCCTTCAGACGTTCCCGGTTGTATTCGCGGCCGTCGCTGGCCGTCACCACCGTGATACCGGCATTGACCACCTGCGCGAGCTGGGCCTGCGCCTGGATCGGCTCCGCTCGGCTCAGCCGGTCCAGGCCTTCGACCACGAGGACGGAGCCCGGCGCGATGCGGCCCTCATCGATGGCACGAAGGAACGTGCCCAGGGCACCCTGCGTCACGTGGCGCTGGTGGTAGGCGCTCAGGCCCTCGTCGCGCAGGGAAAGCGCCTGGTCGAGCACCAATCCGTGGTCCCGCGCCCACCGTTCCGCGTATTGCGCCTGCCTGTCGGCACTGCTGCCGGCCGACTGCTTGACGTCGCTGAACCGCAAATAGCTGTACACTTTGGCGTTTTTAGCCGCCGCTAAGCCTGTCATGAACACTGCACCCCGTCCCGGAAACCGTATAGGTATAGTATCCCTAGGCTGCCC
>NZ_JBNNMV010000013.1:0-34960 GCF_050273135.1 Luteibacter sp. NPDC031894
GGCGGCGTGGGGGGGCGGCGGGGGGGGGGGGGGGGGGGTGTCGCGGGGGCGCCCCCCCGCCCCCCCCCCCGCGCTTCCCACAGAAGCGGACGGTTGCCGTGACGGTCGCGCGCTCGGCGTGCTGCCAATTCGCTTGCAGTCCTTGTACCCCGCCGTGCTGCCGGAAAAGACCGTTTCGCCGGTGCTGCCGACGCAGCGGTAAAGGGAGCCCGCCAGCGCCGGGCCGGCACCCAGTCCCAGCAACAGGACGCAACCCAGCGCGGCCCTGCGAAGGACCGTGCGGAAAGTCAGGAAACGGCAGGCGTGATGGCCGGCGCTTTCCCCTGGCGTCGCGTCGTGGACCATGGGCGCGAGTGTGCCCGAGCCCCCTCCCCCTGCCAAGGGCTGTTTACGTGACGATGTTCACGCAAGTCATTGATCCACGGCGGGGCTGTGGCAAGGCGGCGGGGGCCGGCGTAAACTGCACGGTTCGGTCGACCCCCACGAAAACGGTACCCAGCCCCATGAGCGGCAAGCTTTTCATCAAGACCCACGGCTGCCAGATGAACGAGTACGACTCGGCCAAGATGGCCGACGTGCTGCGGGCGTCGCACGGGCTGGAACTGACCCAGGACGAGGCAGAAGCCGACGTGATCCTGGTCAACACCTGCTCCATCCGCGAAAAGGCTCAGGAAAAGGTCTTCAGTCAGCTCGGCCGCTGGAAGGCGCACAAGCAGGGCGGCAAGCCCGTCCTGATCGGCGTGGGCGGCTGCGTGGCCTCGCAGGAAGGCGACGCCATCATCAAGCGCGCGCCCTACGTCGACCTGGTGTTCGGCCCGCAGACCCTGCACCGCCTGCCCGAGATGATCGAGGCCCAGCGTGCCAGCGGCAAGGCCCAGGTGGACATCAGCTTCCCGGAGATCGAGAAGTTCGACCGCCTGCCGGAGCCGCGCGCCGAAGGCCCCACCGCCTTCGTCTCCATCATGGAAGGCTGCTCGAAGTACTGCTCTTACTGCGTCGTCCCCTACACGCGCGGCGAGGAGATCAGCCGTCCCTTCGACGACGTCATCGTCGAGGTGGCCCAGCTCGCCGAACAAGGCGTGCGCGAGGTCAACCTGCTCGGCCAGAACGTGAACGCCTACCGCGGTCCCATGCACGACGGCGGCACCGCGGACCTCGCCGTACTGATCCATGCCATCGCGCAGATCGAGGGTATCGGCCGCATTCGCTTCACCACGTCGCATCCGCTGGAGTTCTCGGACTCGCTGATCGAGGCGTATGCCAACGTGCCACAGCTGGCCAATTACCTGCACCTGCCCGTGCAGGCCGGCTCCGACCGGATCCTCGCGGCCATGAAGCGCGGCTACACGGCGCTGGAATTCAAGCAGCGCATCCGCAAGTTGCGCGCGGTTCGCCCGGACATCTGCGTTTCCTCGGATTTCATCGTGGGGTTCCCGGGCGAGACCGACGACGATTTCGAAAAGACCATGAAGCTGATCGACGACGTCGGCTTCGACCAGAGCTTCTCCTTCATCTTCTCCTCCCGCCCAGGCACGCCCGCGGCGAACCTCGCCGACGACACGCCCGCCGACGTGAAGCATGCGCGCCTGGCACGCCTGCAGGCGGCGATCAACGAGAACGCGCGCAAGATCAACGAAGCGATGGTCGGCACCGTGCAGCGCGTGCTGGTCGAGAAACCCAGCCGGAAGAACCCGAACGAAATGACCGGACGCACCGAGAACATGCGCTACGTGAACTTCCCCGGGCATCCCCGGATGATCGGCCAGTTCGTCGACGTGACGATCACCGAAGCGATGTCGAATTCCCTGCGCGGACGCGTGCGCCTGGACGACGAGGTCGCGCTCGCCTCGTGAACGCCATGAGCCAACTCTCCCAGCGCGACTTCGCCCTCGACCCCGAAGACAACACCCGCCTCGCCAACCTCTGCGGACCGCTCGACGAGCACATCCGCCAGATCGAGTTGCGCCTGGGCATCGAGATCGACCATCGCGGCAGCCTGTTCCGCGTGATCGGCGAGGAAGCCTCCGCCAAGGCCGGCGAGCAGGTGCTGCGCGCACTCTACGCAGCCACCGAGAACGAAGCCCTCAACGGCCAGACCATCAACGTACGCCTCGCCGAGTCTGGCATCGACGCGCTCAACGAGCAGGCGGCCGAGTCGGCGCAGGACGTGGTCATCAAGGTGAAGCGCGGCGTCATCAAGGGCCGCGGACCGAACCAGGCCCGCTACCTGCACGCGATCACCACGCACGACATCAACTTCGGCGTCGGTCCCGCCGGTACCGGCAAGACGTACCTCGCCGTGGCGAGCGCCGTCGAGGCGCTCGAAGCCAATCGCGTCCAGCGCGTGCTGCTGGTGCGTCCGGCCGTGGAAGCGGGCGAGAAGCTCGGCTTCCTGCCCGGTGACCTGAGCCAGAAGATCGATCCGTACCTGCGTCCGCTGTACGACGCGCTGTATGAAATGGTGGGCTTCGAGAAAGTGTCGAAGCTGATCGAGCGCAACGTCATCGAGATCGCCCCGCTCGCCTACATGCGCGGCCGCACGCTCAACGACGCGTATGTGATCCTCGACGAGGCGCAGAACACCACCGTCGAGCAGATGAAGATGTTCCTCACCCGCATCGGCTTCGGCTCGGTCGCGGTAATTACCGGCGACGTGTCCCAGGTGGACCTGCCGCGCAATGTCCGCTCCGGCCTGCGCCACGCGATCGAGGTGCTGCGCGGCGTGGACGGCATCAGCTTCACCTTCTTCACCTCGCGTGACGTGGTGCGCCATCCGCTGGTGGCCAAAATTGTCCGCGCCTACGAGGCCTTCGAGCAGAAGCAGGACGAGGAACGGTGAGCCAGCTGGATGTGGCGGTGGGCTACGCCACCTCGCGCAAGGGCGTCCCCGCGTCGGCCAGCTTTCGCCGCTGGGTGGAGGCCGCGCTCAAGGGAGCGCGCCGCTGCAAGGCTTCGGAAGTGGCCATCCGGATTGTCGATGCGGACGAAGGCCGGGCGCTGAACCTCCAGTACCGCGGCCGCGACTACGCCACGAACGTGCTCTCGTTCCCCGCCGACCTGCCGCCTGGCCTGAACCTGCCGCTGATCGGCGACCTGGTGATCTGCGCTCCCGTGGTGGCCCGCGAGGCCGCCGAACAAGGCAAGAAGCCGGCCGACCACTGGGCCCACATGACCATCCACGGCACGCTGCACCTCCTGGGTTACGACCACATCGAGGAGTCCGACGCCGAGGCGATGGAGGGGCTGGAAGCCCGCGTCTTGGCTGGGCTCGGCATCTCCGATCCTTATCTGGCCTGAGGCTGGCCCGAATCGCCGACAGGGTCGGCTCCCACCAGGCAGCGCCGCCATTTGCTCGGTGGGAGCCGCTCCCTGAACCGTCACAAAAATTCCAGTAGACTGCCCGTTCCGCCCTTCCGGGCCGAACTTCAAAGAGTAATGAACGCGGATCCCGATAGTACCAACGGCCCCGCCCACCGTTCCTGGTGGGACCGACTGGGCCACCTGTTTTCCGGCGAGCCACGCAACCGCGACGAACTGATCGAGGAACTGCGCACCGCCCAGGCCAACGGCCTGCTTTCGAACGACACCCTGACCATGGTCGAGGGTGCGATCAAGGTCACCGAACTCAGCGTCGACGACGTCATGGTGCCCCGCGCACAGATCGTCAGCCTCCCCGTCGATGCGCCGCTCCCCGAGATCCTCGCCGCCGTGGTCGAGTCCGGGCACTCCCGCTTCCCGGTACATGGCGAAGACAAGGACGAGGTGCTCGGCATCCTGCTCGCGAAGGACCTGCTGAAGTATTTCGGTCAGAGCGAAGGCTGCGACGTTCGCGCCCTGCTCCGCCCGGCCGTACTGATCCCCGAGTCGATGCGCCTCAACGTGCTGCTCGCCGAGTTCCGCCTCACGCGCAACCACATGGCGCTGGTGGTGGACGAATACGGTGGCGTGGCCGGCCTCATCACCATCGAGGACGTCCTCGAGCAGATCGTCGGCGAGATCGACGACGAGCACGACGACGAGGAAGAGCCGGTGCTGGTGCAGCCGCTGGACGAAGGTGGCTTCGCGGTCAGCGCGCTCACGCCGATCGCCGATTTCAACGAGGTCGCGGGCGCGCACTTCTCCGACGAGGAGTTCGACACCGTCGGCGGCATGATCACGTCCGAGTTCGGCCACCTGCCGGCCGCGGGCGAGGAAATCGCCGTGGGCAATTTCGTCTTCCGCGTCACCGAGGCCGACGACCGCCGGGTACAGCAGTTCCACGTGGCCCCGGCGGGTGGAGCGGGCTGAGCGTCCGCTTCTACCGTAGGAGCCGCTACAGCGGCGAGCGCGTGCAAGCTGTGTCTCGTGATGTTTTCTCGCCGCTATAGCGGCTCCGACAAGGGCGCTACCGCGCCCTGCGCCTAGACGGACCCTGATCGAAACGATGCGTCGTACCCTGCTTCTCCTCTTGGCCCTGTGCCTCGCCCCCCTCGCCCACGCGGGTATCGTCGACGCACCCGCGGCGAACCTCGAGATCTCGCTGATGACCTACGGTCCAGGCGACATCTACTGGGAACGCTTCGGCCACGACGCGCTCGAAGTGCGGGATACCGTCAGCGGGGAGGCCATCGCGTTCAACTACGGCGTCTTCGATTTCGACCAAAAAGGCTTCCTGGTCAACTTCGCGCGCGGCATCATGGCCTACCGCATGGACGCGGAGACCACACAATCCGATGTCGAGTTCTATGCCGGCGAAGGACGCTACGTGCGGCGGCAGCGCCTGGCGCTCGACGACGCGCAAAAGGAGCGCCTGCGTCGCTTCCTGCTCTGGAACATCCGCCCCGAAAACGCCGGCTACCACTACGACTATTACGTCGACAACTGCACCACCCGCGTGCGAGATGCGCTGGACGATGCACTCGGAGGCGCCCTCAGCGCCCAATGGATCGACAAACCGGGCGGCTTGACCTTTCGCGAGCAGACCGCCCGCCTCATGAGCAACCAGCCTTGGCTGATGCTGGGCATGGACCTCGGCCTCGGACCCTACGCCGACCAGCCCATGACGGCGTGGAAGGAAACGTTCCTGCCCATGACACTCGAGGAAGGCTTGCGCCATGTCACGGTCGATGGTCGTCCACTTGTCGCCGAGGACTCGCTCCTGGTCCCGGCGAAGCTGACGCCCCCACCGGAGAAAGCCCCGGACCTTCGCTGGCCCTTGCTCGCCGCCGGCCTCGTGCTCGCCATTCCACTCGCCCTGCCGGCACTGACCCGACGCGCTGGCGCGCGCGGCGTGTTCGTCGCGGCGGGAACCTTGTTCACCGTGTTCGCCGGCCTCGCCGGTCTGCTGATGCTCGGCCTATGGACGCTGACCCTGCACCGGTCCGCCTGGGGTAATTTCAATCTGCTGGCCTATTCACCGCCCGCCCTGCTGATCGTGCCGGGCATCTGGCGGCTGCGCCATGCCGGACGTCCCGTCAGCAAGCTCGCGTCGCGAGTAACGGCCCTCTCCTTCGCGGCATGCGTCATCGCGTTGCTGCTGCATCTCTGGCCCGATTTCCCCCAGCGGAACCTACCCTGGCTCCTCTTCGCCCTGCCCTGTTGGGCCGCGTTGACCTGGAGTTTCTGCCGCCGGCACGACTGATACATCGTCACGTGCTTGGGCCTACACTTCCCGGCAGCCGCCCACCGGAATCAAAGACAGCAATGGCCTCGCTACCCCTCGTTCCCGAATCGGCGCCGGTTTCCGCAACCAACGGCATGGTCATCAACTGCGTGGCCTATCGCACCAATGGTTCGCGCATTGGCGACATCACCATCGAGGCCATCAGCGACGTGTTGAAGGAGCCCGACACCTTCGTCTGGGTCGGCCTGCACGAGCCCGACGAGGCCCTGCTGCTGAAGCTCCAGGAAGAGTTCAACCTGCACGATCTTGCGATCGAGGACGCCCAGCATGCGCACCAGCGCACGAAGCTGGAGACCTACGGCGACTCTCTCTTCATTGTGGCGCAGACGGCCCAGGTCGTCGGCGGCAACATCGCCTTCGGCGAGACGCAGATCTTCCTCGGGCAACGCTATTTCGTGACCGTCCGCCACGGGGCGTCGCTGTCCTACGCACCGGCCCGCCGCACCTGCGAGCAGACGCCGGAACTGCTGGCGATGGGACCGAGCTATGCACTCTATTCCGTGCTGGATTTCATCGTCGACAACTTCTTGCCGATCGTTCGCGACTTCCGCGAAGAGCTGCACGAACTGGAAAACGATATCTTTGCGGAAACGCTGAACCGGCAGACCATCAAGCGTCTGTACGACATGCAGCGCGAACTGATGACCCTGCGCCTTGCCGTCGTGCCGCTACAGGATGTCGTGGCGCAGCTGACGCGCCTGCACCCGCACCTCATCCACGACGAGCTGCGCGCGTATTTCCGCGACATCTACGACCATGTGTTCCGGGTCAACGAGTCGATCACGGCGATGCGGGAAATGCTGGGGGCAGCGATCAGCGTGAACCTGGCACTCGTCACTTTTGGGCAGAACGAGGTGATGAAGAAGCTTGCAGGGTGGGCGGCCATGTTGGCGGCACCTACGTTGATCACGAGCTGGTATGGGATGAACTTCGCGCACATGCCGGAGTTGGATAAGCCTTGGGCTTATCCGGCGATTACGTGTTTGGTGGCTTGTATCGTGGGTGGGATTTTTATTGCGCTGAAGCGGAATCGTTGGTTTTGACCAGGGGCCACTTAGACCGCAGCGACAGACGAAGGGGCGACTTTGTTGCCGCCCCTCCCGCCTTACTTGGCCTCAGGAGCCGTCCACTCCTTCAACCAAGCATTCACCGTCTCATGCCACTGCACGCTGTTCTGCGGCTTCAACACCCAGTGATTCTCGTCCGGGAAGTGCAACAGCTTGCTGGGAATGCCACGTCGCTGTAGCGCAGTGAACGCGCCCAGCCCCTGCGTTTCGGGAATGCGGAAGTCCTTGCCGCTGTGGATGACGAGCATCGGCACGCGCCAGTCCTTCACATGGTTGATCGGGTTGAAGCGCTCGTAGTTCTCGGGATGGTCGAACTGCGTGCCGCCGTTTTCCTTTTCCTCGAACCAGAGTTCTTCCGTGTCGTAGTACATGGCGCGCGCGTCGAAGACGCCGTCGTGATCGACGAAGCACTTCCACGGCTGGTTCCAGTTGCCTGCCATCCAATAGACCATGTAGCCGCCGTAGCTGGCGCCGAGCGCGCACGCGCGGTTGCCATCAAGGAACTTGTATTTCGACAGTGCCGCGTCCCAACCTGCCTTCAGGTCGTCCAGTGGCTTGCCGCCCCAGTCGCCCGAAATGGATTCGGTGAAGGCCTGGCCGTAGCCCGTGGAGCCATGGAAGTTGATGGTGACCACGGCGAAGCCCTGCCCCGCATAGGTCTGCGCGTTCCAGCGATAGCTCCAGCTGTTGGTCATCGCGCCTTGGGGGCCGCCATGGATGATGAAGGCCACCGGATAGGACTTCCCGCGCTTGAAGCCCACCGGCTTGACCACGTAGCCCTGCACGGTCTCGTTGTTCCAGCCCTTGAAGGTGAAGAACTCGAAGTCGCCGGTCTGCGCGCCCTTGATCCGCTTGGCGTTGAAATGAGTGATCTGCTTGAGGCCCTTACCCTTCAGGTCCGCCGTATAGAGGTCCGCCGGGCGCTTGAGGTCGTCGCGAGTCAGCAGAAACTTCTTGTCGCGTGCGGAGAATGCCGAAACCGAGCCATCAGTGACGAGGGTGGTTGCCTTGCCCGTGGCCACGTCGATCGCGAACAGCGGGTGTTGCCCGTTGTCGTCCGTGGTGGTGTAAAGGGTCTTGCCGTCGGCCGAGATCTGCAACGAACCCGCCGAACGGTCCCACGCCGGCGCCACTTCGCGCTTGCTGCCCGAAGCCAAATCCAGGGCCATGATGCCGAAGCGGTCCGCCTCCGAACCTGGCTCCTTCATGGCCGCGTAATACAAGGTCGTTCCATCGGGCGAGACCAGCGGGTTGGCGTCCCACGCCTGGTTGTCGGCCGTGAGGTTGACCGGAGCGGTGGAGCCGTCGGCCGGCACGCTATAAATGTCGAAGTTGGTGGACCAGGGCTCCGTGTTGCCGGCGATGCGGGCATCGAAGTAGACGGTCTTACCATCGGGCGAGAATGAGAACTCATCGTCGCCGCCGAACGGCTTGCTCGGGACGTCGCCGTCGATGTCCCGGCTCAGCAGGACAGGCTGGGAGGCAGCGCTCGCGTCCGCGATGTAGAGCTGCGAACGCCGGCCATCGGCCCAGGTATCCCAATGACGGACGAAGAGCTTGTCGTAGACCGTGCCGCTGGCCTTGTCCTTTTCACGGCCGTCCAGACGCTCCTTGGTGCAAGCCAGGTCGGGGCAGTCGGTGAACACGTCGTAGCTCAGGAGCAGATTGGCACCGTCCGGCGAAAGCTTGAAGCTGTTGACGTCCAACGGACCCGCGGTGACCGGGTCGCCTGCGCGGACGCTTAGCGACAAACCCTTGCCGGAATTGTCGACATCGAAGCTGCGATGCCAGACCTGGGTGGTACCTTCCTGCGCCGCCGTGTAATAGATCGACTTGCCATCCGGAGCCCAGCGCGGCGAGGACCCCTTCTCCACCACCATCACAGGCTGCGGCGGCTTGTTGAGGTCCACCATGTAGATCGAGCTGACGCCCTTGTTCGCGGCATAATCCGTTGCCCGGACCGAGAACAACGCGTAGCGGCCGTCCGGTGACAGCTGGGGGTCGCTCACGCGATCCATCATGACCAGGTCGCGGATGGAGAACGGGTGCGCGGTGGCGCTATCGGCGTCGGCGGCCAGCACGGGGCCGGAGGCTAGCGCGAGGGCCAGCGCGGCGAACAGAGGCTTCATGGGGACTCCCTTGGGTTTTGCTTTGGGAGGGACGGTACGGGGGTGGGGCGGTTGGTGCAAGGGGTGCCATTGGCGGCTCCGCCATGAAACAAGCTAGGCTTCGGTTTCGCGCACTAACAGGGGTCGGCAGTGGGATTCGCCAAAAGGTTGAAGCGGGCCGGGCGCACGCTTCGGCAGATCATCGACCACCCAATCCACCGGGGTCGCCCACTACAAACGCTTGCTCGCTGGGCGCGCATACAAGCAAGCATCCACGCCTCCCCCACACGGCACACCATGGTCCCCTATGTGGGCGGGGCGGTCCTTCATTGGCCCGAGGCTGCGGGAAGCGTGATGATATGCGCCCGTTTCGGACTGGGCGAATATACGGACATGGCTTTTTGCCTGCATCTTCTTCGTCCCGAAGATCTCTTCGTGGACGTGGGAGCTAACGCCGGCGTCTACACCGTTCTAGCGGCGCGAGCGGTCGGATGCAAAGTCGTCGCCGCAGAACCCGTCCCGACGACTTACGACCTCCTCATGCAGAACGTGTACGCCAACCACGTTTCCGATCGCGTCGACGCGCGCCGGATGGGCGTCGGCCGTGAACCGGGAATGTTGCACTTTACGTCTTCTCTGTGGAGCTACAACCACGTCGTCTCCGCAGCATCGGACAATACGGTTCAGATAGACGTTTTGCCCCTGGACGACTTGCTTACAGGTCGCCACCCTGTCCTGATAAAGATCGATGTGGAAGGGTTCGAGGACGAAGTCCTGGCCGGTGCCATGGCCACCATCGGCGACCCGGCATTGAAGGCCATCCTCATCGAAATGTATGAAGGCCATGTCGCGAAATACGGCGCAAATCTGTCGCAGATTAGAGAGCGCCTCTATGCGGCGGGATTCGCTGGCCCTTACTGGTATGAACCGGCAACGAGAGCGCTGGCGCCCTGCGGTGAGCAGGAAGCAACGAAATACAACCAGATATTCATTCGAGACCCCGCATTCGTCGAGACCAGACTTGCCGGTTCTCCGACGTATGAAGTACATGGAGCCATGGTGTAATTCGCTGGAAAGGTAATCGGCGATCAAGACGCGTCCCCGATCGCGTATGCTTCGCCAATTTGGAACGGTCGCACGCGCAGTCACGGGGGCACCATGGACAACGAAAAGGCCGTTAAGGCGTCGGACCGCCGAGCGGTTATGCTCATCGCCGTGCTGGGCGGCCTGCTGGCCCTTCTGCTTCGGTGGTATTTCGTCACCCATGCTCAAGTCCTGCAAACCGTCGACCAGGAAAACATCCGTGGCGACGCGGTGCAGTATTACCGTTACGCCTGGAACATGGTTCACCGCAGTGTCTTTTCCAGCGCCTCGCCTGCCACAGCAGTCGCCGTGCCCAACAGTTTCCGGGATCCCGGTTACCCGCTCCTGATGGCGGGTGTCCTGGCCTCGACGAGCAGCTTCCAGATGTTTTATGGCGTCATGCTGCTCTTGCAGGCGTTTTTGGGGGCACTTACGGTCTCCCTGCTCGTTCTCGCCGCGCGCGACTGGCTATCCACCGCGGCGCTGGCCGTCGCTGCCGTGGTCATGGCAATCTGGCCGCACAGCGTTGCGATCACTGCCTACCTGCTTTCGGAAACCCTGGTGGGCCTGCTGTGCGCTGCATCACTGCTCACGCTGAGCTGGGCCGTAAGGCGACCCTCGGCCGCTCGCTATATCGCCACCGGCCTATCGTTCGGACTCGCCGCGATGACCAATGCGGCGCTCATCCCCTTGGGGTGCTTGCTTGCAATCACCCTTTACTGGCGAAAACTTTCCGAACCGCGACTTGTCCTCGCCTTGGCACTAGCATCGCTGGCGCTGCCGACCGCTTGGGGAGTGCGATCGCTGACACTTCCTCCATCGACCAGTGCGACAAGCCGGGCGATCACCAACCTCGTCCAAGGTTCCTGGCCCACTTACCACGTGGCCTACCAGCTTGCTGCGAGTGAGGGCGATCCCGAGAGCATGGACCAGCTCCGTGGGATGCAATACGAAATGGACCTGCTGCAGAAGGATCCGATGGCCGGGCTGGCCCTCATGCGCCATCGCATGAGCGAGCTGCCGGTCCCGTACCTCCTTTGGTATCTGGGCAAACCAAAGCTGCTCTGGGATTGGGATATTCGTATCGGGCAGGGCGACATCTACGTGTATGCGACGCGCGCCTCGCCGTTCGAAAAAGGAGGCCCTTGGGCCCCGATGGAGGCCGCCTGTTTCATGCTCAACCCCATATTGATGGTGCTCGCACTCGTTGGGGCCATCGCAGCGATGGGTCTGCGCCGACGCGAAGGCATGGCGATCGCGTGTTCGGCGCTGGCGATTTTCGTCACCCTTGTCTACAGCGTCCTGCAATCCGAGCCTCGTTATTCCATCCCGTTCCGCGGCATCGAGATTCTCCTGGCGACGGGCGGCGCCGCATGGCTTATCTCCACCATGCACAGGTGGAAGGCCAGCCGTGACGTCGATCACGCTTCCCATCCAGGAAAAGATGCTTCGGCCCGGCTTGGTACGAAACCTGCTGCGGCACCGGCATCCACAGGGGACATTCCATGAGCGGCCGGGCTTCCAGCGGTTTTACCTTGATCGAGTTGATGATCGTCGTGGCGATCATCGCGATACTGGCGGCCATCGCCATACCCCAGTACCAGGTCTATCTCATCCGCGCCCAGGCGTCCGAGGGATTCACGATCGCGTCTGGCGCAAAGACGGCCGTCTGGGAGTTTATGACCAACAAGGGGGAATTCCCCAAGTCGAACGAGTCCGCCGGGTTGCCGCGCGCCGCGTCCATATCCGGGAAGTATGTGTCAGCGTTGAGTGTGTCGAGCGGAGGCCTCGTGACCGTCAATTTCGATCAGAATGAGACCAACGACCAACTGAAGAAGCAGAGCCTGCTCCTCTCCCCCGTCACGAATGGAGGCAGCATCAGCTGGGCCTGCCGAGGTACCGTCGACAGCAAATTCATGCCCACCGCGTGCCGCAAGAGTTGACGCTTCACGTCACCTTATGACCTTTTGCGTCACCTCGCCGTTCCGACGCAATGCACTGAATAGACGAAATTTTCCTGTTGATCGCCAAGCGTGATCGGATGCACAATCCGAATACCGGCAAATATGAGGGAATATGTCGGTCGCGAACGCAATGGCATGTTCGATGCACGCTTTGCGGCGAGCTTCCTGGTCGGTTCCTGACCAAAGCAAGTGAGGGAGCTGCTGTTTCGCAAGGAACAGGTGCTTAGGGCTCAGGGGGCGTCACTTTTTTCGGTTAGTCCACAGTTACGAGGAAACTCCATGAAGAACATCCAGAAGGGCTTCACGCTCATCGAACTGATGATCGTCGTCGCCATCATTGCGATCCTGGCCGCCATTGCCATCCCGCAGTACCAGAACTACCTCATCCGCACGCAGGTTTCGGAAGGCATGAACCTCGCCGACGGCGCCAAGACCGCCGTGTCGGAGTTCTACAACAACAAGGGTCATTTCCCGAAGACCAATGAATCCGCGGGCCTGCCGAAGAACGAAGCATCGATCAGCGGCAAGTATGTCTCCAAGGTCACCGTCACGGACGGCGTCATCGGCGCGACGTTCGCCAATACCGGTGGTCAGGAAGCCAACGACAAGATCAAGGATAAGGTCGTCGCGCTCTCGCCGTACGACAACGGCGGTTCGATCGCCTGGAACTGCCGCGCGGACGCGTCGCCCACCCTCAAGACGAATGTGGACGAGCAGTACTTGCCGACGGCTTGCCGCAAGAAGTAATCGGCGTCTCCTTCGCACGCTGTGGAAAAGGGCCGGATAACGGCCCTTTTCCTTTTCCGGAATGCCCTCCTTGCCGTCTCGCGTCCGATCACTGGTACTGCCGACACTCTGCGCTGCGCTGGCGTTGCTGGCATGTGTCGCGACCTACGATCCCGGATTGTCGACCGGCTACTTCTTCGACGATGCCGCGAACCTTCCGGTGTTGGGCGAGTATGGACGCGTCGACGACGCGGCCAAACTGGCCCGATACATCACAGCCGGCAGGGCCGATCCCACCGGCAGACCCATCGCACTCCTGAGCTTCCTTCTGGATGCGAACGACTGGCCTGCGGACCCCTACCCGTTCAAACGAACGAACCTGCTTCTGCATCTCCTGAACGGTGCGCTCCTGTTCGCACTCCTGAATCGTCTCGGGGCGCTGCATGGCCTCCGATCCGACCGATCGCGATGGGCCGCGCTGTTCGGGGCCGCGGCGTGGCTACTCCACCCCCTGCTCGTCTCCACTGTGCTGTACATCGTGCAGCGCGAAGCGATGCTGCCAGCCTTTTTCGTGCTCGCCGGGTTGCACCTATGGCTGTCGGGTCGCCAGCGAGTGATAGCCGGAAAGAGGCTTGGACCGCTTTACCTCGTCGCCGCGTTCGGCCTGTGCACACTGCTCGCCACGCTCTCCAAGCCCAACGGCATCCTACTTCCCCTGCTCGCCCTCGCCATCGATGCCACGCTGCCCCACGCCGCAGCGAGAGAAGCCAACTGGCGTCGCTACCGCCGATGGCGCAATACCCTAGCCTTCCCACTCGCCCTGGCCGTCACTGCGGGGGTGCTCTGGGTCCTGCTCAAGTCGATCGGCCACGGTCCGGCGACGGCGCGCTCGTTCACGCTGGTCCAGCGCGTCATCACCGAGCCGGCCATCCTCGTCGATTACCTGAAGCTGCTTTTTCTCGCCGACACGCACTACGGCAGCCTCTTCCACGACCAGTACCAGGCGGCCGCCGACCTGCTCCATCCCTGGTACACGCTTCCAGCTTGCCTCGCTTGCATTGCCGCGTGCGCCTTCGCGTGGCGCTGGCGGAGGCGCTTTCCCATACCGGCGGTGGCCGTGCTGTTTTTCTTCGCAGGGCACCTGCTGGAATCGACGTCGCTGGCGCTCGAGTTGTACTTCGAGCACCGCAACTACCTTCCGGCGCTGCTCATTTTCTGGCCGCTCGGTGTCTGGCTTGCAGGGCGTACGCGCCGCACCTGGGCATTCGGACTCGCCATCGCGCTTCTGGGAGGCGAGACGCTGCTCACGTCGCAAACCATTTCGCTATGGGATGCCCCTGTCGCCCAGGCACGCGTTTGGGCCGCGGAGGCACCCGGGTCGGCGCGCGCGCAAGCCTATGCGGCGCAACAGGAAGCCGAGGCGGGCGATCTTGCGAGCGGCACGGCACGCATCGCGCAAGCCCTGAAGCGCTTCCCTGAGGAACCCCAGATTGCATTCACAGCCATCGACCTCGAATGCCGGCGGCACGGTCTCACCGGCGCCACTTACGCAGCCGCACAGGAAGCATTGCGCCATACGAAACGTGACCCCGGAGCGCTCCTGTCCCAATGGATCGACCGCAAGATCGGGGGAAAAAAATGCCCGGGGCTCGGGCTGGAGCGCCTGGAAGGCTTGCTAGACGCGAGCGCATCCAATCCTGTAGTCATCGCCCTGCCCGGTCGCATGCAGGACATCGCACACCTCCGTGGCGAGATCGCCCTCGCTCGCAACGACCCCGAAGCGGCCCTCTCATGGTTCAATGCGGCCCTGGACCTTCAGGCTTCCCCAGGCGTCGCGCTCGAACAGGCCGCATCGCTTGGCCGCAGCGGACATCCGGTCGAAGGCGCGAGGCACCTGGATCATTACGATACGCTGCAGGCTCCAAGCCCGCGGCCTACCGAAGGTATGAAGTGGCTACACGAAGCGATTCTGGCCCGGCAGGGTTACTGGCCAAACGAGATGTCGGCACTCAGGCACACGCTGGCGAACGACGCGGCGAAGCGAGCCGAGCCGCCCCCCCATTCATGAAGTGGATGCCGTATGTCGCCCTGATCGCGGGCCTGCTGCTCACTCTGGCCATCTATGTTCCGGGCCTCAATGGCGGATTCATTTTCGACGACTATCCGAACATCGTCGATAACGCGGGGCTGCATCCGAAGTCGGTCTCCGTTGGATCGCTCGTACGCGCATCGCTTTCGTCGCCGGCAAGTGAGTTCAAGCGTCCTCTCGCGTCCCTCACGTTCGCCGCGAACATCCTCGCCACCGGCGACAATCCCGCGCCGATGAAAGCGACCAACATCGTCATTCACCTGCTGAACGGGCTGGCGTGCTTCTTCTTGACGCGTCTCCTGCTGGCTGCCACGCGAGCCCGCGGGCAGCCGATAACCACGCGGGATGGATTCGTCGCAGCGCTTGTCGCCACCGCATGGATGCTGCTTCCCATCAACCTCACGTCGGTACTGTATGTCGTGCAGCGGATGGAAAGCCTGGCGAACCTGTTCGTATTCCTCGCCTTGATCGGTTATGTAAAAGCACGCCAAGCCATGCGCACCGATCAAAAGATTCCGCTCGTCCTCGCGGTGGCGGCGATAACGGTATTACCGCTCATTGGCGTGATGGCAAAGGAAACAGCCATCCTCGTGCCGCTATATGCACTGCTTATCGAGCTGGTTTTTTTTCGCGGCCGCAGCGTAGGGCCAGACGGCCAGAATGTCATCGACCGGCGCGTGCGCTATGTGTTCGTCGTTCTGCTGGCGATCCCCTTCGTCCTGGGATCCGTCTGGATGGCTATCAAGCTGTCGAATCCGCGGGCGTGGGCGAGCCGCGACTTCACCCTTGAAACAAGGCTTCTGAGCGAATGTCGGATCGTCGTCGACTATATCGCATGGACCTTGTTTCCCCGTTCCTCGGACTTGTCCTTCTATCACGACGATTTTTCTATATCCACCGGGTGGCTGAGTCCGCCGACGACGCTTCTCGGCGCACTGGCCATTGCCGCGCTCCTGGCCCTCACCGTCGCCATTCGCCGCAAGCGGCCGTTGGTGGCGTTGGGCCTGGGTCTGTTCTTCGCATGCCACGTGCTTACCGCGACGGTCATTCCACTCGAGCTTATTTACGAGCATCGCAATTACTTCGCCAGCTACGGGCTGATGCTGGCGGTGATACCACTGCTCGCGGGCAACGACGGTGCGCACAGGTTGTTGCTGCCCCGCAGGGCAGTGTTGGCCGCCTTGTTGATCTACTGGACGTTGCAAACCGGAATGGCTGCGAGCGCTTGGGGATCCCCGTTAGGGCTAGCCGCGGAACTCGCCGCGAGGGCTCCGGCTTCTCCCCGGGCGCAGTACGAACTGGGGCGTACTTACATCATCCTGTCGCGCTACGATCCTCATTCGCCGTTTACCCGGCTCGCCTATGCGCCGCTTGAGCGCGCCATGGAACTCCCACGATCTTCCATCCTCCCCGAGCAGGCGCTCATTTTCCTGAATGCACGAATGCACATCCCGCTCAAGGACACGTGGTGGGAGAGCATCGTCCGCAAGCTCAAGGTTCGCCGGCCGAGTGTCCAGGACGAAAGTAGCCTCGGCGCGCTTGGCACCTGTGCGATCCAGGATCTTTGCGACCTGCCGAAGGACCGGATGGTGGAAGCCTTCAGCGTCGCGCTGTCGCACCCGAACCCGACAGCCAGGCTCCTGGCGATGTATTCCGACTATGCGTGGGCGGAGCTGGGCGACCTGCCCCTCGCCTACCGCACCATCAAGGACGCCACCGTCGCGGCGCCGACCGAGCCGAACTACATCGTCACGCGCGCGCGCATCGCCATCCGGCTCGACGATCTGCAGGATGCCGAAGCACAGCTGAAGCGGCTCGAAGACCTCAACATCGGCGGCTCGCTGAACACAGACATCGGAAAAGTCAGGTCGGCCCTCGCCAGCGCACGAAAACCATGACGACGGCGCCACAGTACCGCTCCGCCGACCCAGGCCCCGCGCTGCGCACGGGTACTTTCCTGCTGACGTTCTGGCAGCTGGCTCGTGTCGGCCTGCAGGCCTTGTGGATGGTCCTCATCGCGCGCGTGCTCGGGGCGGCGGGCTATGGGACGTTTGCGGGATATGCAGGTCTCGCCGCCGCCTTGGGCGCCCTCACAGGGCTAGGCTTCGGACTCAGTCTGCTCCAGGACGTCTCGCGCGACCGCTCACGTTTCGGCACCTCCCTGTTTCATGCCGGCATGGCCACGATCGTCAGCGGGTCGATGTTCTGGCTGCTGTTCACGATCGTCGCGAATGGCGTGCTCGGCCATGCACTGGCGCCAGCCACCGTCGCTTGCATCGGCGTCGCGGAACTTGTCGCCTTTCCTGCCACGATCCTCTCCAGCTACGCATACCAGGCGCACGAACGGCCGGGGATGGCAGGCTTGATGTATGCGGTCGTTCCGATGGGCAACCTCGTCGCGGTCGCACTTTACTTCTTCGCCGGTGCCGGTCATTCCCTGGAAGCCTATGCGCCTTTCCATGCCGTCACCGCCTGCATCGCCGCGGGGATTGCCTGGTGCACGATGCGCCACCAGCTCCGGCCGGCACGCGCCGATCGGTTGCTTCCCTCACGCGGCGAAGTCACCGAGAGCGCCGGCTTTTCGCTGATGCGCGTGATCGACACGGCGATGGTGTCCCTGGACAAATCGCTGGTGCTCCGGCTGGCCGGCGCCGAGGTCGCCGGTTGGTACACCGTAGCCTTCCGGCTGGTTTCCGTGTTGTCGATCCCTGTCTCGGCGCTGGCCATGGCCGCCCTCCCGCGACTGTTCCGCACGCGGGGGACGTCGGGTGACGCCCGTCTCGTGCCAGGCTTACTTGCAGCGTCCTTTGTTTTCGGCGTGGCCGGCGTCGTGGGGATGTTGGCCGGTGCTGCATTGCTGCCCTTGCTGCTCGGGCCGACGTTCGCCGACGCGGCGCACGCCGCTCGAACGCTTTGCGTCGCGCCAATGTTGATGGGCCTGACGGTCACGGGCGCGAATGTCCTCGTGACCAGCGACCGCCGGACGAGGCGCATGGCGGCACAAATCTGCGGCCTTGCCGTATTGTATGGTCTCGCCGTCTTCCTGATCCCGCGTTACGGAATCCTGGGTGCCGCCATCATGCTCCAGGGCGCCTTGGCGGTGACCGCCGGACTGCTCTGGCTTGCCGTCTTCCTGCGCCCCACCGCTCCGACCGACCACACCGAGACCGAGTCCCGATGACGTCTGCCAAACCACCTCGCATCGCCGTGCTGCTCGCCTCGGGAACCGGCGAGCGTGCCCGGCTGGATATTCCGAAACAGTTCCTGAAAGTGGCGGGCAAGACCGTTTTCGAGCACACACTCGATGCCTTCGAAGGCCATGAGAACATCGACGACATCATTCTTGTCGTCAGCGCCGACAGTCGATTGGTTGCCGAGGAACTGGTCGTGCGAGGTCGCTATACGAAGGTCAGGCAGGTCGCGCTTGGCGGTGCCACCCGCCGCGAGAGCTCGGCCGCGGGCATCGCGGCCATCGGCGATGACAATGCGAAGGTCCTGGTCCACGACATCGTTCGCCCCTTGCTGGACTCGGCCACCATCCAGCGATGCCTCGACGCCCTGGACACTTACGACGCCGTGGATACGGCCATTCCTTCCGCCGACACGATCATCGAACGCACGCCACAAGGCACGATCGCTCATATTCCCGATCGCTCGACCCTTCGTCTCGGCCAGACCCCCCAGGCCTTCCGCGCATGGCTGCTGAGGGCGGCGCACCAGCGAGCGGCCGCCGATCCCACCGTGAAGGTCACTGACGACTGCGGGCTCGTAGTCAACTACGATCTCGCACCCGTCGCCATCGTCGATGGCGATGTCAACAACATCAAGATCACTTACCCGTCGGACATCTATCTTGCCGATCGGCTCTTCCAGCTACGCTCGCGCGCCCGCGCCGAGAGCCCGCACGACACCGGCCTCGTGGGAAAGACGGTCGTCGTCTTCGGTGGACACCGCGGCATCGGCGAGGCGGTGGTGCAGTTAGCCCGCCATCGGGGCGCTACCGTACATGTCTTTTCCACACGGGACGGCATGAACATCGCTCGTCCGGACGATGTGCGGTCCGCGCTCGTCCAGGCAGCCGGCGAAGCCGGTGTCATCGACATCGTGGTGAACGCGGCCGGCATCCTGCGCCAGGGCCTCCTGGAAGGTACGTCATACGAGAAGATCGACGAGCAGATCGCTGCCAATCTCGTGGGCTCCATCGTGGTCGCGAAGGAATCCTTCCCCTTTCTCGCGAAACGCCGAGGGTCGCTGGTTCTCTTCACGTCGAGTTCGTATACGCGAGGCCGCGCCCGCACCAGCGTCTACTCCGCCACGAAGGCCGCGGTTGTCAACCTGGCGCAAGGGCTAGCCCAAGAATTTTCCAGTTCCGGCGTCCGTATCAACGTGGTCAACCCCGAGCGCACGGCCACCCCGATGCGCAGCGAGAATTTCGGCGCCGAACCGGCAGGCCAGCTGCTCGAGGCGCGTGTCGTTGCCGAAGCCACACTGGCTCTCGCAACGAGCGATGTGACCGGTGAGGTCCTCGATGTCCGCAAGGAGCCGACATGATATTTCCGCGTTTCATCGACGACGCGCTCAAGCGCCTGCTCGAAAGCAAGGGCTATTTTCGCCTCAAGGGAAAGAACGGATTCGAACTGGAACGCCGCCGAAAGTTGCTGGCTTCCCTCGAGATCGACCTGCTGCTGGACGTGGGTGCCAACATCGGCCAGTACGCGCGCGAGATGCGCGGGCTGGGCTATCGAGGCCCTATCGTTTCGTTCGAACCCATGCGCGCCGCATTGGAGGTGCTGGAATCCATTGCCTCCGAGGATGGCAACTGGCGAGTAATGCCGGTGGGGCTTTCTGATGCACCCGGCACGGCTGAACTCAACGTCGCGCGAAACTCGATAAGCAGTTCGATTCTTGACATGGAGAGCCTGCATGCGCAGATCGCCCCGGCGTCCGAATACGTGTCGACCGAATCGATTCGCATAACTACGCTCGACGAAGCCATGTCCCAGCTGTCGATGGACGCAAGCCGCCTCTGGCTGAAGATTGACGTGCAGGGACTGGAGGATCGGGTGTTACGCGGAGCGACGACTACGCTGCAACGCGTCGCCTGCATCCAACTCGAACTGTCGCTAGCGACGTTGTATACCGGCCAGACGACCTACCTTCCCATGCTCACGCGGCTATCGGAGCTGGGCTTCGAACTCGCAGGTGTCGAGGCCGGATTCCTGGACGTCGATAGCGGTCGCCTGCTCCAGATGGATGGGTTGCTGGTACGACGGCACACATGAACGGCGCGGGCGGGATCCTTGCGCGTGCAGTGATCGGCGTGCTTACGTGGCTCGCCTGGCTGCCGGTGCGACTTCTCGTTCCCCGGCGCCGCGATTGGATCGCCGTTCTCGGCCGCGGTGACGGCACCTTTGTGGACAACTGCAAGTACTTCTTCATCGGTGCGCAATCCGATGCGGCATGGCGGGTCGTCTACGTGACTTCTCACGCCGACGTGGCCGAGGCGTTGGGGAAAGCGGGTACGCCGGTCGTTCGATACCCCACACTGCGCGGCGCGTGGTTCCTGCTCCGCGCAGGCGCTGCCGTCGTCGACACGACCGAATGGACGCAACGTGGGCGATACGCCCTGCTCGCCGGCGCGCGAGTCGTCCAGTTATGGCATGGGGTCGGATTCAAGAGGATCGAGATGGATCGCTGGCGACGCGAGCAGGCGAATGAGGCCGCGTTTCGGCTTCGTTGCATGCTTTATCGGCTATCCGGGCGGCTGTTCCGCTATGACGCGGTGCTCGCCACGTCGCGCTTCTACACAAGGGAGCTCTTCCAGCGAGCCTTCCTCAGCCGCGCCTGGATTCCCGCCAACTATCCGCGAAATACCTTCGGCCGCTACCGACACGGCGACCATGCACTGTCCCTGCTCGGCACGGATGCGGCCACGCTTGATCAAGTGAAAGCCTGGACACGGGAGGGGCTGAGGATCGTGCTTTTCGCCCCGACATTCCGCGACGACGGTCGCGACTCGCTTCCGATGACCACTGCGGAACGCGACGCCATCGAGACATTCTGTCGCGCCCGCCGCGTCCGTCTGGTCATCAAGATGCACCCGCTGGACGGCAGCCGGGTCACCCTCGACAGCGATGTCGCGCTGTCATGCGCGCCACGTAGCGATATCTATCCCTTACTGGCCGACGTGAGCGCACTGGTCACGGACTACTCGTCAATCTATATGGATTTCCTCGTGGCGGATCGCCCGATTCTCTTCCATATGCCGGACCTCGACCGGTATGCGGCACAGCGAGACATCCAGTTCGATCTTGCGGACATGACGCCGGGCCCGAGGTCGACCACGTGGTACGAGCTGCTTCGTCACCTCGACGAGCAGCTGAACCAAGACGGCTATCGCGACGCGCGTGCGCGCCTGCGATCCCTTGCTTTTGACGATCACGATCCAGCACAGGCCGTGGCCACTGTCCTTCGTCACCTTCGACAGCCACTGGGCAGACTGGCATGAGTACCGAGCCGATTGTCAGCGTGGTGATTCCGATGTATCGAAGTGGCGTACTGACCGCCACCGTGGTTCAGGCATTACACGCCTGCCACATGCCACCCGGCTACCGACTGAAAGTGATCGTCGTCGACGACGCATCCGGCGACGGCAGCGCGGCGCTTGTGGAGGCCGCGGGGATTTCCGGCGTCGACGTGCTCACACTCGACACGAACGCAGGCCGGAGCGCTGCAAGGAACCGCGGCGCCGCGGTGGCACCCGATGGTTTCCTGCTGTTCCTCGACAGCGACTGCGTCCCGTCGGATCCTGCATTCCTCAGTGCACATCTGGCCGAGCTGGAAGGAGGCGCGGACGTCTCGATGGGCCTTGTCGACGGGGCGAATGATGGCTTCTGGCATGCTTACCAGGCTGCGGCTGCACGACGACGGATGCGCGCATCAGAGTCGCTTGGCGTCGCCATTGGTGGCTCTTCGCAGAACGTCATGATGCGGCGCACGCTCTTCATCGGCACCGGCGGATTCGACGAGGCTTACCGTGGTTACGGATTCGAAGACCGGGACTTGTTCCTGCGCATCGCCGAAAGCGGGCACAAAATCCGCTGGGCGCACCGCGCCCGAGTGATCCACCGCGACACGCTGGAGCTGCGCAAGGTCTGCAAGAAGATGGCCGAGGCCGGGGGCGCGCCCGCCGTCCGCTTTCGGGAAAGGCACCCCGATGCTTACCGCATGCTCGGTTACGGAAAGCTGGACGTCCGGTGTCGGCCGTGGCTGCGCGTGATCGAGCCTGTGTCCACCCGGCTGGCCCGCGCCACGATCGTTATGCTCGACCGCCGATTGGACACGCTGCCGCTCCCGCTCGGCTGGCGCCTACGCCTAGTCCGTGCGGTAGTGGCCGCCTGCTATCTGTGCGGCACCGCCAACGAAGGCCGTTTTTTCCTGAGGACATAGATCAGCGTTGGAATCGCTGGACGAAGACGCTCCCATACCGCACGTGGTACGTATCGGAGAAGCCGTCCCGCACCCACCGGCCGCTCAATGGACAGCGTTTCGCCCAGGGCTTCCACGCAAACATTGCGGTAGTCGAATCCGGAAGCCTCGAGCATGGTTTCCAATTCCGCCATGGCGAGCGGAACGCAATCGTAAAATTCGCCCTTTCGGAAGAGGCGGAGATACGCGGATCGCATCGACACCGGAAGCCAGCTGAGGAACGCCAGGCGGTAATGCGGTTCGACGAGCATCCATCGGTTCGGCACGGCGAGGTAACAGGATCCGTCGTCCCGAAGTACGCGATGGATTTCCTGCAAATGATGGAGCTGTTCCGCGCGCTCTCCCACGTGCTCGATCACATGGTTGCTGAGGACGACATCGAACGTATCGTCGGCAAAGGGAAGCGCGGTACCCATCACTTGATGGAAGCGATACCCGTCTTTCACGCCCCTGCTGTCGGTCACGTCGACCGCATCCACCTCGAGGTCGAGATCCGGATGCGTCGCGAAGTAATGCGATATGCCGCCCGAGCCACATCCGATTTCCAGCAGCCGTCGGCCGCCAGAGACGGGTATCAGGCCCAGCAGGCGCTCGATCTTCAAGCCCTTGAGGCGTCGCGACGCCAGATCGGCAACGACATGACCTTGTCTCGCGAACATCATGCCGCCCCAGCACGAGCGAGGATGGCCGTCAGCCGGCGGATGAATTCGGGCCACGCGAAACGCTCGGCGAAGGCGATCAGGGCCTCGCCCGGAGCCCGGTCGCCATCCAGCACCTGGATTACCCGCTGGGCAAACGCGTCGTAATCGCCTGCGCCAACGAGGTAACCCGTGACGCCGTCGGATACGGCGTCGGGTGCACCGCCGACGGCGAACGCCACGGTGGGAAGGCCGTGCGCCGCCGCCTCCACGGCAACCATGCCGAATCCTTCCACGTCTCCCGGCACATCGCGGATTGGGAAGACATGGACGTCGCCGCTGGCGTAGGCAGCGGACAGTTGCTGGTCATCCAGGACGCCAAGATGCACCAGAGCGTCCCCCAGGCCGGCGGCGTCCGCCTCGTCGCGCAAACGGGACCACGCACCCACCGCGGCCCCGGCGAGGGCGTCCGGGGCTTCGTCGCCGATGACCACCAGCAGGGCCGTTGGATGCCAGCGTCGAATCGTGGGCAACGCCTGCAGGACGAATTCGCGCAATCCCTTTCGCTCGGTCATGCGCCCCACGGACAGAAGTATCGGCCTGCCTTCCAGCCCGTTCCGCCGCCGGAAGGCGGCCACGGCATCTTGCGGAGGTCGCGGTTCCGGGAGGGCCACCCCGGGATGCACGATGTGGAGCGCGCTTTCCGGGACGCCGGCGGCGCGGGCAAGCCTCGCGGTATTCGCGCTGTTCGCGATGCACGCGTCCATGCGGCGGACGAACGGCAGCCAGAGTGCGCGGTATAGGGTGTTGTCGACGACGAGATCGAGACCGTGCACATACGTCGCCATGCGAGCCCCCGACAGTCGGGCTGCCATCCACGCCATGGGCGCCGTCAAGCCACTGCCGGCGACGATCCACGCTGGGGAGGTCTTCACTGCCGCGCGGAGGGAGCGGAACCATGCGGCGACGAGGAAAGACCTCAGCGTACCCCGCCCGCATTCATGCACTTCGATGGAAGCGGGCAGCGCCGTGCGCGCGCCACGGGGTCCGATGACGATCACGCGAAAGTGGGCGGCGAGACCGATCGCCATATGCAGATTCAGCCGTTCCATGCCTCCTCGCAGGGGCGGCAGGTTACGACTGATCAGGATCACCGTGGGCCGCGCATCATTCACGAGTCGGTGGGGCGGTAAGTCAGCGACGTTATCTGTTCGGAAACGAGCCCAATCAGGAAGACGATGACCGCCGCACTCCACATCAGCGTACTGCCGTTGGTCAGGCGCCCGTGGGTCAGGAAGGTGAACCCGTAATTGAGGCAACCCAAGAGGAAGAACGTCGCGCTCACCGGCACGAAGAGCTTGAGCGGCGAATAAAGCGTGGCGATCTTGAAAATGATCAGGAGAAAACGGAGGCCATCCTTGAGCGGCTTGATGTGGCTTTTTCCGATACGCTCAGCCGCCTTGATCGGCTCGTAAGCGACGCCATACGCACTGCGGAAAAACGCCATCGTACTCGTCGTCGGATAGGAGAATCCGTTCGGCAACAGGTGGATGAACTCGCGGAAGCGGTGCGCGCGGGCAATGCGAAATCCCGACGTGAGGTCCGCCACCACCTGCCCCGTCATCCGGCTCGCCAGCCAGTTGTAGAGCGTGTTGGCGAGGCCGCGCCCCACCCCGGCCTGGCTCTCCCAGGACCGCGCCCCCACGACCATGTCATAGCCTTCGTCGAGCCGTGCAACGAGGCGCGCGATATCGGCCGGATCGTGCTGCCCGTCCCCGTCCATGAATACCAGGATGTCGCCCGTTGCCGCCCGGGCGCCGCGCTTGATGGCTGCGCCATTACCCATCGAATATGGCGATGAGAGACAACTCACCCCATTCCTCGCGCACACGTCGCGAGTGTCGTCGGTGGATCCGTCATCCACCACGATGATCTCGGCGCCCGGCTGGGCGGCCGTCAATAGAGGCAACAGGTCTTTCAGGGCGGCCGCCTCGTTCTTGGCGGGCAGGATGATGCTTAGACGACTCAAGAGTTCTCCCCCATGGCCGTTGAATCATAAGGGATATGCCCGCCGCGAAACGAGAACGACCTCGCGGAGGGCGGGCGCTCATGAACGACGGCTCCGTCACGCAGCCAGGCGTGACCATTCCTATAATCTGGAGTAGATTCAGGCGCGTATCTCGGGGAAACGTCACATGGCTTCACAAATGCATACGCCGATCCTGGCGGGCCTCACGGGTATGGCGCGCCGGCTGGTCACGGAGAACGTGCTACCGGAGGCCGACGTGCGCAAGGCCGTGCAGGACGCCGCGGAGAAGCGCGTGTCGCTAGCGGCCTGGCTTGTCGACCAGAACCTGGTGGACAGCCCCAAGCTCTCCCAGGTCGCTTCGGCCGAATTCGGCATGCCCCTGATGGACATTGCGGGCATGGCCGCGGCGAACATGCCCCTGGACCTGGTGACCGAAGCTCTGATCACGAAACACCAGGCCTTACCCCTGTTTAAACGCGGCAAGCGCGTGTTCGTCGGCATCGCCGACCCCATGCAATCGCACGCGCTGGACGAGATCAAGTTCCACTCCAACCATATGGTTGAACCGGTGCTGGTCGAACGAGGTCAGCTACGCCGGATCATCGATACCGCCCTTTCGGCTATGAACGCCAACGTACCCGGCTTCGAGGACAACGGCCTCGAGGATCTGGCTCTGGAGGGCGGGAACGAGGACGGCGACGGCACCACCGGCATCGATGCCAACGCAAATGACGACGCCCCAGTCGTCAAGTTCGTCAATAAGATCCTGGTCGACGCCATCAAGCGCGGCGCCTCCGATATCCATTTCGAGCCATTTGAAGCCATTTATCGAGTCCGGCTGCGCATGGACGGCATCCTCCGCGTCGTGGCGACCGCGCCGATCAAGCTGGGCAATCGCATCGCCTCGCGCATCAAGGTCATGAGCGGCCTGGACATCGCCGAGCGCCGGGTGCCGCAGGACGGCCGCATCAAGCTCAACCTCACCAAGACCCGCGCCATCGACTTCCGCGTCAGCACGTTGCCGACCCTCTTCGGCGAGAAGATCGTGTTGCGTATCCTTGACGGGTCTTCGGCGAAGCTGGGCATCGACAAGCTCGGCTACGAAGACGCGCAAAAGAACCTGTACCTCGATGCCATCGACAAGCCCTACGGCATGGTTCTGGTCACCGGCCCCACGGGTTCCGGTAAGACGGTGTCGTTGTACACCGCCCTCAACATACTCAACACCGAGGGGCGCAATATCTCCACGGTGGAAGACCCGGTCGAAATCCGCGTCGAGGGCATCAACCAGGTCCAGCAGAACACGAAGCGCGGCATGACCTTCGCGGCCGCCCTGCGCTCGTTCCTGCGCCAGGATCCGGACGTGATCATGGTCGGCGAAATCCGCGACCTGGAGACCGCCGAAATCGCCATCAAGGCCGCGCAGACGGGCCACATGGTGCTCTCCACGCTGCACACCAATGACGCACCCCAGACGATCTCGCGCCTGATGAACATGGGCATCGCGCCCTACAACATCACATCGTCCGTTACCTTGATCATTGCCCAGCGCCTGGCCCGTCGGCTGCACGACTGCAAGAAACCGATCGAACTGCCGCCGGCCGCGCTGCTTGCCGAGGGTTTTACCCAGGAAGAAATCGACCAGGGCATCACCATCTACGAAGCGGTGGGCTGCGACAGCTGCAACGAGGGGTACAAGGGGCGCGTGGGTATCTACCAGGTCATGCCCATGGTCGAGGACATCCAGAAGATCATCCTCGAAGGCGGCAATGCCTTGCAGATCGCCGAAGCGGCCAAGAAGGCGGGGATCAACGACCTCCGCGCCTCGGCCCTCCTCAAGGTCAGGAATGGGGTAACCAGCCTGGCCGAGATCAACCGCGTCACCAAGGACTGACGGCCCCTGGCGCCGTCGGCGCATGTGAAGATGTGCGCCAGACGGCAGAAAGGCACGTGCCTGACCGTTCAAACTAGAATAAGAACAGGGACCGGTCCGGGAGGACGGGTCCACTGAAGCATCAACCCGGGGGAACACCGCGTCATGGCTACCGCCACCGCCACGAAGAACGCGCGCGCCATAGGCGTAGCGCGCGCTGAAGTCAACAAGCTCGTCATGTACGACTGGATCGCACTGGACAAGCGCGGCAAGCGCATGAAGGGTGAGATGCAGGCGAAGAACGCCGCACTGGTGAAGGCGGAGCTGCGCCGCCAGGGGATGAACCCGCAGACGGTCCGCGAAAAGGCCAAGCCACTGTTCGGGGCGTCGGGCAGTACGGTGAAGCCTCGGGACGTCGCAATCTTCAGCCGTCAGATCGCCACGATGATGGCCTCTGGCGTGCCGATGGTGCAGGCCTTCGACATCATCGCCAACGGCCAGAAGAACGTCCGCTTCAAGAACATGCTGATCGACGTGAAGAACAGCATCGAGGGAGGCGCCTCGCTTCACGAAGCGCTGGCGCTGTACCCGGTGCAGTTCGACGAGCTCTATCGGAATCTGGTCCATGCAGGCGAATCAGCGGGCGTGCTCGACACGGTTCTCGATACTGTCGCCACCTATAAGGAGCGCATGGAAGGCATCAAATCAAAGATCAAGAAGGCGTTGTTCTATCCCATCATGGTCCTGGTGGTCGCGCTGCTGGTCTCGATGATCCTCCTGCTCTTCGTGGTTCCTGTCTTTCAGCAGACGTTCGCGGAAGCGAAGGCCGAGCTCCCGGCGCCCACGCAGTTCGTCGTGGCGGCATCGAAGTTCATGCAGTCCTACTGGTGGGCCGTGATCCTGAGCATCGTCGGCTCGGTGGCGGCCTTGATCTTCTTCAAGAAGCGCTCGACGAAGTTCGCCCATTTCCTCGATCGCTTCTCGCTGCGCATCCCGGTCATCGGCGATCTCCTGCACAAGTCGGCCATTGCTCGCTTCGCCCGTACCCTGGGCGTAACGTTCCACGCGGGCGTCCCGCTGGTAGAGGCCCTCGATGCCGTTTCCGGAGCCACCGGCAGCGTCGTCTATGGCGATGCGGTGAAGCAGATGCGCGACGACATCGCTGTCGGTCACCAGCTGCAGCTATCGATGCGCCAGACCAACCTCTTCCCGAACATGGTCGTGCAAATGACCGCCATCGGCGAGGAATCCGGCTCGCTGGACCACATGCTGTTCAAGGTGGCGGAGTTCTACGAGGAAGAAGTGAACACGGCCGTCGACACGCTGAGCAGCCTGTTGGAGCCCTTCATCATGATCATCCTCGGCGTCCTCGTCGGCGGCATGGTCATCTCCCTCTACCTGCCCATCTTCAAGCTCGCCGGCACGGTCTGACCCGCGCCGCCACGAGCAAGGCACAATAGGAACCCTTCGCCTTTGCGGGCGGAGGGTTTTTCTTTACCACGGCCTCCGACACATGCCCGAACTCCCCCTCGCCATCTGGATCGCCTTCGCCGCCGTCTTCGGCATGCTCGTGGGCAGTTTCCTCAACGTGGTCATCCTCCGCACACCGCCGCGGATGCAGTGGGAGTGGCGCCGACAGGCACGCGAGGTGCTGGAACTCGAGCCCGTGGACGAGCCAAAGCCGCCTGGCATCGCACTGGAATCGTCGCACTGTCCCCAGTGCAAGCACCGGCTGGCCGCGCACGACAACATCCCCGTCCTCGGCTGGCTTTTCCTGCGTGGGCGCTGCCGCTACTGCGGCACCAGGATCTCGGCGCAGTACCCGTTGGTGGAACTATTCTCCGGGGTGGCAAGCGCGCTGGTGGTCTGGCATTTCGGTCCAACACCTGCCGCGCTGGCGGGCCTCCTGTTCACCTTCTTCCTCATCGCGCTATCGGGCATCGACACGCGCACCCAACTGCTGCCGGACGAGCTCAACTACCCCTTGCTCTGGATCGGCCTGGGGCTCTCGTTGATTCCCGCGTGGCAGCCCCTGCCCGTCGCGCCCTCCTCCGCGATCCTGGCCGCGCTCATCGGCTACCTGAGCCTCTGGAGCGTCTATTGGCTGTTCAAGCTGCTCACCGGCAAGGAAGGCATGGGCCACGGCGACTTCAAGCTTCTGGCCGCGCTGGGCGCGTGGATGGGGCCGGTGTCGTTGCTGCCGGTCATCATGTTGTCCTCGCTGATCGGCGCGCTCGTGGGCGGCGGCCTGATGCTGTTCCGCAACCACCAGCGTGACGTGCCGATCCCGTTCGGGCCGTACATTGCGGCGGCGGGCTGGGTCTGGTTCCTTGCCGGCGACCGTCTGCTGGCGGGATACCTTCGCCTGACGGGACTGCAATGAGCTTCGTCGTCGCGCTGACCGGGGGTATCGCTTCGGGCAAGAGTGCCGTCGAACGGCGGTTCGAGGCGCTCGGCATCCATGCCTACGACGCCGATGTCGCGGCACGCGCCGTGGTCGAGCCCGGCTCGGAAGCACTGGCCGAGGTGGCCCGGCTGTTTGGGACGGAGGCGCTGGATGGCGACGGCCGACTCGATCGCGCTGCCATGCGCCAGCGCGTGTTCGCGGACCCGTCGGCGCGGGCAACGCTCGAAGGTATCCTGCATCCGCGCATTCGGACTTGGCTGCGGGAGGCTGCTGCCGCGGACGACGGTCCTTACTGCATCCTCTCGATTCCGCTGCTGGTGGAGAATCGCGAGCACTACGCGTGGGTCGATCGCGTGCTCGTGGTGGATGCGCCGGAGGCCGTGCGGATCGAGCGGCTGACGCAGCGCGATGGAATCGACGCGCCGCTTGCGGGGAAGATGATCGCGGCGCAGGCGTCGCGCGAGGATCGCTTGGCCATCGCGGACGACGTGATCGTCAACGACGGGGATGAGGCGGCACTGGATGAGGCAGTGGCAGTGCTCGATCGGCGCTATCGGGCGTTGTCTCGCCGGAACTGACCCTCGACCTGGTCGGCTCCCACCGAGCAAGTGCGGACTGCGATTACACCAGCGAGGCGGCGGCGATCCGTTCGGACACGAAGTCATCGGCCTTCATCGGCTCCGCGATGTGATAGCCCTGGACGAGGTCGCAGTCCATTTCGACCAGGCGCAGGAGCGTCGCTTCGTTTTCCACTCCTTCGGCCACGGCTTCCATGCCCAGTCGGTGCGCCACGTCGACCATCGCCTGGACCAGCAATTCGGTACGGCTGTCGGTATTCATCGCATCGACGAAGGTGCGGTCGATCTTCAGTTCGGTCGCCGGGAAGTGGCGCAGGTACGCGAACGAGGCGTAACCGGTGCCGAAGTCGTCGATGGCCACGCGAACGCCACGATCGCGCAGACAGCGCAGCACGCGGACGCTCATGTCCAGGTCGGTCAGCAGCGCCGTCTCGGTGATCTCCACGATCACGGCGGTGGGGGGCACGCCCCAGATCTCCATGGCACCAAGCATCTGCTCCGCGAAGCCCGGCTCGGCGAACACGCGCGGCGACAGGTTGATGGCCACGTCGAGAGGACAACCGCCACGGTGCAACGCGGCGGCGTGGCGCAGCGACGCATTGAGGCTCCAGCGCGTCAGCGGCACGATCAGGTCGCTGCGCTCGGCGAACTGGATGAAGTCGGTGGGGGCGACGTGGACTTGGGCGGTGGTGGTCCAGCGCGACAGCGACTCGACGCGCACGATCTCCCCCGAACGCAGGTCGCGCAAAGGCTGGAAGGCCACGTGCAGGCGGTTCGCCTCGATGTCTTCGCGCAGCTCGCCATAGAGGATTTCCACGGGCGTGGCGTCGGGCTGGTAGAGGGCGAACGGCTCACCGATCCGCAGGGCCTCGTCGTGCGCCAGCTCCGCCCGGCGGTAAAGCAACTCCGCCGTGGTGCCGTGCTCCGGATGCACCGCCACGCCGACGACTGGACGGCCGTGCCACGGGCGCTCGCCGCGCAGGATGGGCGAATCGAAGGCGCCGACGATCCGCGTGGCGGCCAGGAGCGCGTGGGTGCGGTTGCGCACGGAGGGCAGCACCACGACGAACGTGTCGTCGCCGGCGACGAAGACCGTGTCGACATGGCGCACGGCTTCGACGAGCCGTTCGCGCGCGGCGAGCATGATCTGGCTGCCGAACTCGTAGCCAAAGCGCAGTTGCGCCTCGCGCATCCCCTGCAACCTCACGACGAGGACGGCGCGCCAGCCCGAGTCGGGGACCACCCGGTCCAGGATGATCTGTACAGCGGGCAGGATGTCGGCACGCTCACTCATTGAAGGAAAAACTCCTTGGGCTCGATGCCATGACTGCCTGCCGGCAGGGTTCGCAGGATTTCGCGACGGACCGGGTCCGTCTGGTTCATCAGGTCGACGATGAGGAAATCCTCGCGCGGCCCCTTATCCGCACGCGTCAAGACGGCCACCCGCGGCTGCAGGCGACGGGCGTGATTCTGCACCATCACGACCGCGACTTCACCCGTGTTGAGCTCGACGATCGAGCCGGTCGGGTAGACGCCGATACACGCCTGGAACTGTTCCACCAGTTCGCCCTGGAAGGCGTTGTCGCGGCCCGCGTATAGCTGGCGCAGGGCGAGGTGCTGGGACACGGCCTGTCGATAGGGGCGCGGTGACGACATCGCGTGGTACGTGTCGATGATCGCCGCCATGCGGCCCGAGAGCGGGATCTCCGTGCCGGCGAGGCCCGCCGGGTAACCGGTGCCGTCGAAGCGCTCGTGGTGGGTCAGCACCATGTCGCGGACCTCGGGATCAGTGACGCCGGAGTGCTCGAGGATGGCAACGCCTTCCTCGACGTGCCGGCGCGCCAGGCCCCACTCGTCATCGTTCAGCGGCCCCTCGCGGGAAAGCAGCTCCTCCGGCATCTGCACCTTGCCCACGTCCATCAGCAACCCACCAGCGGCCAGGCTGACGATGGCCTCGCTGGCGAAACCCATGTGCCGACCGAAAGCCGCGGCCAACGTGCTGCAACCGACGGCATGCTGGTAAGTGTAGGTGTCGCGGCGGCGCAGGCTCTCGATCCAGAAAAAAGCGTCGCTGCTGCGTAGCAGACTGGCCACCATCGGGCGCACGGCTTCCTCGACGGCGACCGGGTCGATGGCGCGGCCGTGCTGGATGTCCTCCACCAGGCGCTCGGCGAAGTGCGCCACGCCGTCGAAGGCCACCTGGGCACGCGGGACCTCGTCCTCGAACGCCACCGTGTCGCGATACGTGTGCCGGGCGACCAGGCGCGGATTCGCGCTCGGCTTCGGCGGGGGACGGACCGGCGTGGCGACCCGCGCGGGCTTGACGATCGTCCGCTCGGGGACGACCTGGCGGTGCAGGTCGACGAACACGTACTTGCAGAACCTGCTGAGCTTGTCGATGTCGTCTTGCGAGGTGATGGGCACGCCCTGCAACGGAAACGTCGTGTCCGACCACTCGCAGTCGAGACGGCTCACGTACATGCCGACCTCCAGGTCGGCAACGAAGACGCGTCTCTCTACCAGGTCGTAAGCCACTGTCCCCTCTCCCGCCGAACCACTCCACATCCGTTGGGGTATCGGCCCCAATCACCGGAGCTTTAGGCGCACGTCAGGAAAATGACGTGTGCCCGGTCTTATGGACAGGCCCACTTCCCGGAGCTACCCCCATGCGCCTCCGCCTGCTTCCATCCCTGTTCCTGGCCCTCACCGCCTGCTCGGCCGCCTCCGCCGGCGAGGAGGGGGTCAAGCTCCCCATCCCCGTGGTCGACTCGACACCGGCACCCGGCGAGGCTTCCGCCGTCTTCGCCGGCGGCTGCTTCTGGGGCGTCGAGGGCGTGTTCCAGCACGTCCGCGGCGTGAAGAGCGTCCGCTCGGGCTACTCCGGCGGCGACGCCGCCCATGCCAATTACGACGACGTGAGCGATGGCGACACCGGCCACGCGGAGTCCGTCCGGGTGGTATACGACCCCGCCCAGGTCACGTATGGCCAGCTCCTGCAGGTGTTCTTCTCGGTGGCGCAGGACCCGACCCTGCTCAACCGCCAGGGGCCCGACGTGGGCACGCAGTACCGCTCCGCCGTCTTCTATGCGAATGCGGAGCAGAAGAAGGTGGCCACGGCGTACGTGGACCAGCTGAAGGCGGCCCATGCGTTCCGGGCCCCGATCGTGACCGAGGTGGCGCCCCTGAAGGCGTTCTACCCCGCCGAGGACTACCACCAGGACTATATGCGCCTGAACCCCGATTCGATGTACATCGCGATCAACGACCGCCCGAAGGTCCTGGCGTTGCAGCGGCTGTACCCGGAGCGATACGTGGCGTCCTGGGCTAACGGCCGCTGAGGCAAGCGGCAATCGCCGACAGGGCCGGCTCTCACCAGGCATCCAGAGGCTCTACCCGGTACTCGGTGGGAGCCGACCCTGTCGGCGATGCTCTTAGCCGAGCATCGGGAGGTCGAGGCCCTGTTCCGTGGCGCAGGCGATCGCTTCCGGGTAGCCGGCATCCGCGTGGCGCATGACGCCGGTGCCAGGGTCGTTCCACAGGACGCGGGCGAGGCGCTTGTCGGCGGCCTCGCTGCCATCGCAGACGATCACCACGCCGCTGTGCTGGCTGTAACCCATGCCGACGCCACCGCCGTGGTGCAGGCTGACCCAGGTGGCGCCGCCGGCGACGTTCAGCATGGCGTTGAGCAGCGGCCAGTCGCTGACCGCGTCACTGCCATCGCGCATGGCCTCGGTTTCCCGGTTCGGGCTGGCGACCGAGCCGGAATCGAGATGGTCGCGACCGATCACCACGGGTGCCTTCAGCTCGCCGTTGCGCACCATCTCGTTGAAGGCCAGTCCGAGGCGGTGGCGCTGCCCCAGGCCGACCCAGCAGATGCGCGCCGGCAGGCCCTGGAAGCTGATCCGCTCGCGAGCCATGTCCAGCCAGCGGTGCAGGTGCGGATCGTCGGGGATCAGCTCCTTCACCTTGGCGTCCGTCTTGTAGATGTCCTCCGGGTCGCCCGACAGCGCCACCCAGCGGAACGGCCCCACGCCCCGGCAGAACAGCGGACGGACGAAGGCCGGCACGAACCCGGGGAAGGCGAAGGCCTCGGACAGGCCCTCGTCCTTGGCCATCTGGCGAATGTTGTTGCCGTAGTCGAAGGTCGGCACGCCCATGGCGTGGAAGGCCAGCATCGCCTCCACGTGGCGGCGCATGGACGCCTTGGCCGCCCGTGACGTGCCGGCCGGGTCGCTCTTCCGGCGCTCGAACCATTCGTCCACCGTCCAGCCCGACGGCAGGTAGCCGTTCACCGGGTCGTGGGCGCTGGTCTGGTCGGTGACGGCGTCTGGTCGGACGCCACGGCGGACGAGTTCGGGCAGCACGTCGGCGGCGTTGCCGAGCAGGGCCACGGAGACGGCGCGACCTTCCTTCGCGTACCGGTCCAGTCGGGCCAGGGCGTCGTCGAGGTCAGTCGCCTGCTCGTCCACGTAACGGGTCTTCAAACGGAAGTCGATGCGGCTCTGCTGGCACTCGATGGTGAGCGAGGACGCACCGGCGAGGCTGGCCGCTAGCGGCTGAGCGCCGCCCATGCCACCGAGGCCCGCCGTGAGGATCCAGCGGCCGACCAGGCTGCCGCCGTAATGCTGGCGGCCCATCTCCACGAAGGTCTCGTACGTGCCCTGCACGATGCCCTGCGACCCGATGTAGATCCACGAACCGGCCGTCATCTGGCCGTACATCATGAGGCCCTTGCGATCGAGCTCGTTGAAGTGCTCCCAGTTCGCCCAGGCGGGAACGAGGTTGGAGTTGGCGATGAGCACGCGCGGTGCGTCCGGGTGCGACGGAAACACGCCCACCGGCTTGCCCGACTGCACCAGCAGCGTCTGGTCGTCGCGCAACTCGCGCAGGCTGCGGAGGATGGCGTCGAAGCACTCCCAGTTACGCGCCGCGCGGCCGATGCCGCCGTAGACCACCAGCTCCGCTGGATTCTCGGCCACCTCGGGATCGAGGTTGTTCTGCAACATGCGGAACGGCGCTTCCGTGAGCCAGCTGCGGCAGGTGAGTTCGCTGCCACGCGGGGCGCGGACGGTGCGGGTGGTGTCGATGCGCGTCACTGCGGTCATCGGGGAACTCCGTCGATCCTGGGAATCCCCGATTATGGTCCCCCGCGCCCCATTTCCTCGCCGATGAAGGCGAAGGGCGTGGGCGAACTGGGTATCTGCGGCGTCGCCGCGGCGATCGCCAACGCCGTGTACAACGCCACCGG
>NZ_JBNNMV010000014.1:0-31711 GCF_050273135.1 Luteibacter sp. NPDC031894
TGGCCGCTCGATCCACACCAGCCGGACGAGGTATGTGAATTCTGCGATGGCACAGGAGCCACCCCATGACCGTCCGCGATGAGCTTGAGAGGGTGTTGAGGTTGCTTGCCGATGCCTACACGGTGGACTCTCAGACGTCATGGGAGGCATTCGACGACGAAGCCACCGAACTACTCGTCAGACACGGCCCCGCGCTGTTGGAGGCCATGAAGGATGCGGATCGCTGGCGCACGTTCGTAGAGGCTGGTTGGCCCGTGTGCTTCCTGGGCGAGACATACGACACGGTTAGCGACTTGAATCGGGCCATCGACCGCGCGCGTAGGGGTGGGGAGTGAGTGAGGAACTGAAGCCGTGTCCTTGGTGCCGTCATGTGGATGTCTCTGTCGAGGAATGGAGCGAAAGTGACTTCCAGATGGCTTGCGATAACTGTGGAGCCACCGGGCCAATGGAAGACACACCTGACAAGGCATACATCGCCTGGAACCGGAGGGCCGGGGAGTGAGCGAACAGACGCTTAGTGAGTTGGTGCAGGAGATATGTGGCCCGCAGACGCCCGAGGCTATCCGTGACTTGTTGTGGTCGGCAAGTAGCTACCCTTTCGGTGATTCTGAGTCGATCAGAAAGACCCTGACCGAGTCTTGGACAAACGGCGGTGGGACAGTAGACGGAGCCATCGCATGGTCTGCGGATGAGCTTGATCGCGCCTGGGAAGAAGGGCGCGCAGAACGAGAGAGGACTGTGGAGTGAAGCTAAAAACACAACGCCACGAGACGCACGGCTATCCGGTGTTCTTCACCGCCTGTCGTGCAAATGTGGAGCACGACGCGGCCATGGCCCATGCGCTGGTGCAGGCCATTAGGACGCACTGTCACGAAGTCTTTTGCGACAGGATTGAGGAAACGGCTGACGAGATTCTTGCGGAATGGGGGTATGGCGATGGGTGCGGCTGAGCGGTTACCTCATCTCTACACCGAAGCCGAGGCGGCTGAATACCTCGGTGTGAACGAACTGACTCTGTACCGATGGCGAAAGCGAGGTCAGATCGCCTGCATCATGGTGGGCAAGTCGCCCCGCTACACCGAACAGCACATCACGGATTATCTGAAGGCCCGCGAATGCCAAGCTTCAAACTCGGCCCCTACTCCATCGAACGCCGGAAAGGCACCGCGAACTGGCAGCGTACCTGGCGGGATGAGCGAGGGGTCAAGCAACGCGCTTCTCTTGGCACAGCAGATTTTGAGCGCGCGAAAGAAGCCCTAGCCGAATGGTACGTGGCCCATGGGCGAGTCAGGGACGTAAAGCCCGCGGAGGCTCCAATCATCTCCGTGCTGACGCGCTATCTGGCACGTCATGGGTCAGTCATCCCGAGCAAGGACACGGCCAAGCGTGCCGTCGCTCTTTGGGGCGAGTTCTGGAAGGCTCGCACGGTGGCCGACATGACCGTGGACGCCCAGGAGGAATTCGTGGCGTGGCTTCGCGCGAAGGGCTACAGCGAGGGTTACGTGCGCCGGGTACTGGCTGTCGGTAAGGCTGCGCTCAATCGCGCCTGGAAGCGCCAGGAGGTCACGGAGGTGCCATGGATCGAGCTACCGCCCATTGGCGAGCCCTACCCCCACACGGCATCAGACGACCAGCTCGCCGCCTTCCTGAATGCTATTCCGGAAGACTCGCACCTTTGGGCCTACTGCATGATCCGTCTGAATACAGGATGCCGGGACGACGCGGCGAGGGACTTGCAGCCGTTCCAGATCGACTGGGCAGCCAACCTCATCCGGCTAAACCCGGAGGGCAGGCAGCAAACGAAGAAGTACCGGCCCGTAGTGCCTCTGACGGCTACGCTTAGGCGCGAGCTAGAGGCGCTGGATGCGGCCTACTACGTGAACTGGCACGGCAGGCACATCGGGTCGATCAAGAAAGCGTGGGCGAAGGTCAGGCGTAATGCCAAGCTTCCCGAGTGGTTCGCCCCCAAAGTCTTCAGGCACACCGTCGCCACGGAGTTACGCCGCCGTGGCGTACCTCACTGGGAGGTATCCGGCCAGATTGGACACAAGCGGGCCGGAACCAGTGAGATCTACGCGAAGTTTGACCCGGACTATCTGGGCGCTGCGCGTACTGCACTTGACGCTTGGATGGCTGACCTATCCCGAAAAGTCCCCCGAATGAGGGGCCAGTCCGGGGTCAGTCATCTGCGAAAAGTGGTGGGCGGTACAAGGATCGAACTTGTGACCCCTACCATGTCAAGGTAGTGCTCTACCGCTGAGCTAACCGCCCGAAGAGCTGCGCAGTTTACCGGCCCCTGCGGACCCGTGCAAGGGGGTCGGCAGGGGCCTCCGGCCCTCAGCGCAGCGCCCGTTCGCGCAGGCGGTGGATTTCGTCGCGGAGCTTGCCGGCCTCCTCGAACTCGAGGTTCTGGGCATGCTTGTACATGCGCGCCTCGAGCTTCTTGATGACCGAGCCCACCTGCTCCGGGCTGAGGGAGCCGTAATCCGCGGCTTCCTCGGCCACCTTCTTCGCCTCCCTGCCCTTCTTGCCCTTGCCGCCTCGCGAACCCAGGTCGGCGCGCGCGCCTTCCATGATGTCGGCGATGCGGCGGACCACGGTCTTCGGCGTGATGCCGTGGGCGGTGTTGTATTCGACCTGCTTCTCCCGACGACGGGCGGTCTCGTCCATGGCCTCCTTCATGGAGCCCGTGATCTCGTCCCCGTAGAGGATGGCCTTGCCGCGCACGTTACGTGCCGCGCGCCCGATCGTCTGGATGAGCGAGCGGGTGGAGCGCAGGAAGCCTTCCTTGTCCGCGTCGAGGATGGCGACCAGCGACACCTCGGGCATGTCGAGGCCCTCGCGCAGGAGGTTGATGCCGACCAGCACGTCGAACTCGCCCAGGCGAAGGTCGCGGATGATTTCCGTACGCTCCACCGTGTCGATGTCCGCGTGCAGGTAGCGCACCTTCACATCGTGCTCGGAGAGGTAATCCGTGAGGTTCTCGGCCATGCGCTTGGTCAGCGTGGTCACCAGCACGCGGTCGCCCATCGCGACCCGCTTGTGGATCTCGCCGAGCAGGTCGTCCACCTGGGTGCGGACCGGACGCACTTCCACCTCGGGGTCGATGAGGCCCGTCGGACGCACGACCAGTTCCACGATGTTGCCGTCGGAGCGCTCCAGTTCGTACTTCGCCGGTGTCGCCGATACATAGATCGCGCGCGGCGCGCGGCGCTCCCATTCCTCGAACCGCAGCGGACGGTTGTCCATGGCCGAGGGAAGACGGAAGCCGAACTCGACGAGGGTCTCCTTGCGCGACCGGTCGCCCTTGTACATGGCGCCGAGCTGCGGCACGGTGACGTGCGACTCGTCCACCACCATCAGCGCGTCCGGCGGCAGGTAATCGAACAGGGTCGGCGGCGGCTCGCCCGGGCCGCGCCGGGTCATGTGCCGCGAATAGTTCTCGATGCCCTGGCAGAAGCCGACTTCGGCCATCATCTCGAGGTCGAAGCGCGTGCGCTGCTCGAGGCGCTGCGCCTCCACCAGTTTGTTGTCGCGGTACAATTGCTCCAGGCGCTCGGAGAGCTCGATCTTGATCGTCTCCATCGCGTTGAGCACGCTTTGCCGCGTACTCGCGTAATGCGTCTTCGGATAGACGGTATAGCGAGGCACCTTGCGCAGGACTTCGCCGGTCAGCGGGTCGAATAGCGAGAGGTTCTCGACATCGCCGTCGAAGAGCTCGATGCGCAAAGCCTCCGATTCGGATTCCGCCGGAAACACGTCCACCACCTCCCCGCGCACGCGGTAGGTACCGCGGCGCAGTTCCATCTCGTTGCGCACGTATTGCAACTCGGTGAGCTGGCGGATCAGCGCGCGCTGCTCGATGTGTTCGCCGCGCGAGAGGATCAGGCGAAGACTCATATAGTCCTCGGGATCGCCAAGGCCGTAGATCGCCGAGACGGTCGCGACGATGAGCGAATCGCGCCGCGACAGCAGTGCCTTCGTGGCGGCAAGTCGCATCTGTTCGATGTGGTCGTTGATGCTCGAATCCTTCTCGATGAAGGTGTCCGACGCGACCACGTACGCTTCCGGCTGGTAGTAATCGTAGTAGCTGACGAAGTACTCCACCGCGTTGTGCGGGAAGAACTCCTTGAACTCGCCATACAGCTGCGCCGCCAGCGTCTTGTTCGGGGCCAGCACGATGGTCGGCTTCTGGATCTTCTCGATCACGTTGGCGATCGTGAAGGTCTTGCCGGAGCCGGTCACGCCGAGCAAGGTCTGCGCGGCAAGGCCGGCCTCGAACCCTTCGGTGAGACGTTCAATTGCCTCGGGCTGGTCACCGGAGGGCTTGTAGGGGGAGACGAGCTGGAAGCGATCAGTCATACGACAGGATATGCTGGTTCGGACGCCGAGTTTAAAGCGCTGCCGCCTACGCGCCGTGATGGGGGGCACCGACTGGCCGTGCCACCGGCCGCCCCGGATGGTGGGAGGCCGTGCTCACCGTGTCGGATCATGCCCCGCCTGCGTCTCCGCGGATTCACCTTGGCCGAAGTACTCGTCGTCCTGGCGGTCTCGGCCCTCGTCGGCAGTCTCGCCCTGCCGGCCCTCAGCGACGCCATCGCGCGCCATCGCCTGCGCGCCGCGGCCGACGACCTGCTCGAGACCCTCCAGAATGCGCGCAGCATGGCGGTATGGCGCGATCGTGGGACCATTGTCTGCGCCAGCAGCGACGGCCGGACCTGCACGTGGTCGGCCGACTGGAGCGGCGGGTGGATTGGCCGGGCTCGCTCGGGAGCGACCGTCTTCACATCATCGGCGGCTTTGGACGGCAAACTCGCCGCACTGCACCGTTCCGGCCGCCACGGGGTCGATTTCACCCGAAACGGCACGTCTCCCGGCACGAACCAGACCGTCGTCCTCTGCGTGCGAGGCCGCCCCTCCACCGCCGTCTCCATCGTCATCGGGAACGCCGGCCGGCCCCACCGGCAACCGGCAGCGCCGGACGATGCGGCGCAGTGCGCCAGGGCCACTCCGCGAACGCGCTGACGGCGCTTGACAGCCCCTCCCCAGTTCCACAAAATACGTGGCTCCCCGCCCGAATAGCTCAGCCGGTTAGAGCACTTGACTGTTAATCAGGGGGTCGTTGGTTCGAGTCCAACTTCGGGCGCCAGGTTTTGAAAGGGTCTGCAGCGATGCAGGCCCTTTTTCTTTGGATGCATCTCAGGGGAACACCGCCATGAAATCCATCGCCATGACTTTGGCCCTTGCCGCCTCGATGCTGTCCGCGCCGGTCAGTGCGAGCAGTGATACCGGCGGTGATCTCTACACGTCGCTGAAGCGCTTCGTGGATTCCGTCGAGGGCGAACCGCCTGCTCCCGACGATGCCAAGGATGCCGCCATGTTCCAGAGCGTGGGCTACGTGCTCGGCGTCTGGGACGGCATCATGATCGCGCGCGTCACGGCCAGGAAGGACACGAGCTGCATGCCTGCTGGCGTATCGAACGTCGCACTGGCTCGAACGATCCTGCGCCACATCGATGCGACGCCGAAGGATCGCTCCACCAGCAGCACGATCGCCGTGGCCAATGCGCTGATCGAGGCGTATCCATGCCTCAAGGATACCAAGTAGCACCGTCGCGGCCCCGCCACATGCACCTCAAGGGCACGTTTCTTAGTGCAAGTGCCTCAGCTTGTCCGGATTCCGCACCACGTAAATCGCAACGATCTTTCCATCCTCGATGTCGAACGCGGTCGTCTGCAACTCGCCGTCGCTCTCCCGCGAGACGAATCCCGGCAGGCCATTGATGAAGGCGAGGCGGACGAAGGTCGATCCGTTTTCGCGGAAGATTTCCGCGAGCCGCCGCTGTGCGGTCATGACGGCCTCGACGCCCACGATCGCTTCTGTCACTGACGCCCGCTTGCCACCGCCATCGGCGTGGATGCTGACGTCGGCGGCGAGGATGGCTTCCAGCGCGTGCATGTCACCCTGTCGGGAGGCGGCGAAGAAGGCCTGCGCAATCTCCATGCCGCGCCACTTTTCCACCTTGTACCGCGGTCGTGCCTCGCGGACGTGCGTTCGCGCGCGGGCCGCGAGTTGGCGACATGCGGCAGGGTCGCGATCGATAGCCTGCGCGACCTCGGGGAACTCCATGCCGAAGACGTCATGCAACAGGAAGGCGGCGCGCTCGAGTGGCGAAAGGCGCTCGAGCGCGAGCATGAGGGGCAAGGTGATGTCATCCTCCTCGACATCCTCTTCCACGAGGGGCTCGGGAAGCCACGTGCCGACGTACTTCTCGCGCTGGTGCCGCGCGGATTTGAGTTGGTCCAGGCAAAGGCGCGTGACGGTCCGATGGAGGAAAGCCGTCGGTTTGCGGATGCCGCCGCGGTCGGCTTGCATCCAGCGGATATAGGCTTCCTGCACGACATCCTCGGCGTCGGATACGGACCCGAGCATGCGATACGCCACACGGATGAGCTTCGGGCGCGCCAAGCTGAAGCCCAATGTCGCGTCCCCTGGCGCTTCCCTCTCCATCAGGCCGCTGCCTCCGCCGCGGAAGCCTTGATCGCGGCTGGATCCGCCCACAAGCCGAAGCCGACCGCGATGCGGTTCCATCCGTTGATGATGTTGATCGACACGGCCAGCTTGACCTGTTCCTCGTCGGTGAAATGCGCTTTCAGGTCAGCGTAGGCCTGCTCATGGTCTTGTCCTTCGCAAAGCCGCGTGAGCGCTTCCGTCCAGCCGAGGGCGGCACGCTCCCGGTCCGTATAGCAAGGAGCATCGCGCCATGCCGCGAGCAGATCGATGCGCTGGTTCGTCTCCCCGACGGCACGGGCTTCCGCCACGTGCAGGTTCAGGCAATTGGCGCAGCCGTTGATCTGCGAGGCACGCAGCTTCACGAGTTCCGTGAGGCGCGGCTCGAGGCTCGACGCGCCGGAAAGGCCGATCATGGCCCGCTGCCATTCCTTCATGAGCTGCGGAGCGGCGGCGAAGAGATCGATTTTTGCGGTCATGGCGGGTGTCTCCGTGGTTGGTTCACCACCCCATGACGAGCGAGCCCCTGCCGGTGTGACATCCGCCCATCGTGGGGCGCAAGCTATCAGGCTAGGAGGCGCGCAGTGCCGCCAGCAGGTCCGCGCGCCCGTACGGCTTTTGCAGACGCGTGTGGACCGCGGGCGTCTGATCCGGCAGTTCGGCGTAACCGCTGGCAAGCACGACGTGGATGTCCGGATAGGCCTCCGCCACATGCGCCGCCAGTTCCATGCCGGTCATGCCGGGCATCGCGTGATCGGTGACCAGCACCGACACGGGCGACTCGCCCAGCACCTTCAATGCCTGCTTCGCCGACGATGCGCCGATGGCATCGAACCCTTCGAAGCAGAGCATCTCCACCGTCGTGGACAGCACCAGCGGATCGTCGTCGACCACGAGGACCGATGTCACCGTCTCCGCCGCACGTTCGGCGGATGCCGCAGCTTCCCGTGGTTCGGTCGCCGACGCCGTCTTTGCAGACAGCTCGGCCGAAGGAGCCGCCGCATGCGCCAGTGGCAGCCAGATGTCCACCGTCGTACCGCCCGGGCGGGAACTGCTCAGCTTCATCGCGCCGCCGCATTGCTGCACGATGCCGTGCACCATGGACAGCCCCAGGCCCGTGCCCTTGCCCACGCCCTTGGTGGTGAAGAATGGCTCGGTGGCCCGCTCCAAGGTGGCCGCGTCCATGCCCTCGCCGTTGTCGACCAGGGAAAGGCGCACGTAATCGCCGGGAGAGAGGCCGAGCCCATCGGGGTCGAGGACTTCTTCGGTACGGCCGGATATCTGCAACGTGCCGCCTTCCGGCATGGCGTCACGGGCATTGACGGCCAGATTCAGCAGACAGAGCTCCAGCTGGTTCACGTCGGCGAGGACCGGCGGCAAGGACAGCGGGAAGCTGGCCTCGACGGTGATGCCTGGACCCAGCGACGTGCGCATGAGGTCGGACATGCCGTACACGAGGTCCGCGACCTTCACTGGCGCCAGGTGCAGCTGCTGGCGACGGGCGAACGCGAGCATGCGTTGCACCAATGCCACGCCACGCCGAACGCCGTTCAGCGCATTTCCCACCAGGGTACGTCCGCGCGACGGCAGACCATCGACCTGGGTAAGCAGCTCGAGGTTGCCGTGGATGGCCATCAGGAGGTTGTTGAAATCGTGCGCCACGCCGCCTGTCAGCTGGCCGATGGCTTCGAGCTTCTGCGACTGGAACAGCGCGTTGCGCGCCTGCTCCAGGGCGAGCGCCGCATTGCGCTTCTCGGTAACGTCGCGGGTGACCTTGGCGAAGCCGATGAACTGGCCGTTGTCGTCGTCGATACGGTCCAGGATGACGTGCGCCCAGAAGCGCGTGCCGTCCTTGCGTACCCGCCAGCCCTCGGTTTCCAGGCGTCCCCGCTCCTTCGCGGCCACGAGGTTTTTCCAAGGCTCGCGGGTGGCGACGTCCTCTGGCGTATAGAACATCGAGTAATGTGACCCGATGATGTCGTCGGGCCGGTACCCCTTGATCCGCTCGGCACCGGAATTCCAGCTGGAGACGTTACCTTCCGGGTCGAGCATGTAGATGGCGTAATCCGCGACACCCTGCACCAGCAAACGAAATTGCTCGTGGCTGCGCCGGAGTTCGTCGATGTTGTCGCGGTTCATGGCCTGCCTCTTCCCCCGGTCGCGCACCCTAACCACGCGCGCCTCACGAAACCGTGAAGGTTCCTTCACTCTCCCCTGCCAAGTCAAACTCAGTTGTCGATCTGGGCGATCTCCGCTACCCGGCCGTCGACCACCTTGAACTGGATCGACTTGCCGCGACGGTAATACTCCAGCCGGTAGCCTTCGAGGCCCCCGCGGCGGGTTTCGATCGGCGTTTCCCGGTCCGGCTTGCCGGCCACCTGGCGCAGGCGCCCTTCGCTGTCGCCGGTGGAGATCACCTGGGAACCGAACCGATAGGTGTCGGCAGCGGCGGCCGTGGCAGCGAGGGAAGCCAGGATGAGCACAGCGAGGGCACGCTTCATGGGGAACTCCTTGTCGGGATGCCGCGAAGCCTATACCGCTTCGTGCGGACCGGCCAAGCCAGCCCCGGACAACGAGGCCGGCCGGCTCAGGCCCGCGAGACGTGCGGATTCCCCGCGACGAGCCAGCGCCAGAGGAGGTCGGTCCCTTCGCGGATGCCGATGCGGGCCGAACCGGGCGCATCGTCCGGAGGTGCCGTGCCGTCGTCGACCACGGTGTAGCCGTCGCGCGCCCTCACCAGGTCGATGCCATTCTGTTCCCCGGTGATCCCCAATGCCTGGGTCAGGCGCGCCGGGCCGCTGCACAATTCCCGGTCGCGGCGGACCTTTGGCCGTGCTTCGCGCATCTGCTCGATGCCAGCGAGCGGTTCGAGTGCGCGAATGAGCACGCCCGAGCCCTCCCCTTCGTCACCGCATACGGTGTTGCAGCACCAGTGCATCCCATAGGTGAAGTACACATACATGTGACCCGGCGGCCCGAACATCACGGCATTGCGTTTGGTCTTCCCGCGGAACGTATGCGCGGCCGGGTCGATGGCACCGACATACGCCTCCACTTCCACGATGCGCCCTGCCCGTCCGTCGGCGCAGGCAAGCACCTTGTTGAGGAGTTCGGGAGCGACGACGCGCGCGTCGCGATGGAAGAAGGAACGGGGAACGATGGCGCCGGGCCAGCGAGGTCGACGTGCCGCCATCAGGGCTCCACCGGTTCGCCGTCGGTATCCGGATCGGGACCCGGCCGCTCCACCGGTTCATGCTCGTACGGCGGCGGCGAGGTGCCAGGGTGCGGACGTTCGGTATCGGGGACGGGGCGGTATGGTCGGGGCACGGCGGCGATCTCCAGCGGGCGCTCCGCGCCATCGGCACGGGGCGGCTACGCGGTTCGCGGCCACCCCGTGCCTGGGTCGATCAGAATACGCCAAGCAGCCAGCAGATGAGCACGATGGCGAGAATGACGCCGATGCCGCCGCTGGGCCCGTAGCCCCAGCCGCTGGAATAACCCCAGGTGGGAAGGCCACCGATGAGGGCGAGGATCAGGACGATGATGAGGATGGTGAAAAGCATGGGCGTCTCCGGCAGTGGGCCAGTGAGGCGCATCCTCGCGCGACAACCCGTCTAGGAGTCGTGACGTCCCGAAACTGTACGCGCGTTGCGTTCAGCGACGTGAAGGCCGGGGTGACAGATCGCCGCCCCGGTCCTCGACTCACGTGCGAACGACGTAGCAGGGCTCGTAGGCGGTGCCGCCCGGAAGCTTCATGCGGTGCTGTTCGACGAACGCCTGCAGCAGGTCGTCGAGCGCGCGCATGATCTCGGCCTCGCCGTCGATCACGAACGGTCCGTACTGCTCGATCGCCTTGACGCCCTCTTCCTTGACGTTACCGGCGACGATGCCCGAGAACGCACGGCGCAGGTCGGCCGCCAGTTCGTGCCGCGGACGGCCACGATGCAATGCCAGCGCCGCCATGGCCTGGTGGGTGGGCCGGAACGGCTGCTGGAACGACAGGGGAATGTCGAGCGCCCAGTTGAAGAAGAACGCGTCCTTGTTATCCAGGCGATGGTTGCGCACCTTGTCCACGCCGGAAACCATCGCGTGGGCGACCGCTGCCGGATCGTCGATGATGATCTTGTAGTGCCGGGCCACGTCGTCGCCGAGCGCGAGGCGGAGGAAGCGATCGATCTGCTCGAAGTACGCGGCGGATTTCTGCGGGCCGGTGAAGATGAGGGGGAACGGAATGTCCTTGTTCTGCGGCAACAGGAGGATGCCGAGCATGTACAGGATTTCTTCCGCCGTGCCCACGCCGCCCGGGAACACGATGATGCCGTGACCCAGGCGGACGAACGCCTCGAGGCGCTTCTCGATGTCCGGCATGATCACGAGGTTGTTGACGATCGGGTTCGGCGATTCGGCCGCGATGATGCCCGGCTCCGTCACGCCGATGTAGCGATTGCCCTTGCGACGCTGCTTGGCGTGGGCGATGGTGGCGCCCTTCATGGGGCCCTTCATGGCGCCAGGACCGCAGCCGGTGCAGATATCCATGCCGCGCAAGCCGAGCTGGTAACCGACACGCTTGGTGTATTCGTATTCGTCGCGCGAGATGGAATGGCCACCCCAGCAGACGACGAGGTTGGGATCCACCTGCGGACGCAGGATGCGCGAGTTGCGCAGGATCTCGAACACGGCGTGCGTGATGCCCACGGTGTCGTCGAGGTCGAACGCGCCGGCTTCGAGTTGCGTCGAGACGTAGACGATGTCACGTACCACGGCGACGAGGAGCTCGTTGATGCCGCGGATGATGCGGCCGTCGACGAAGGCCTGCTCAGGCGCGTTCTTCAACTCGATCTTGATGCCGCGGTCTTCCTGCAGCACCTGGATGTCGAAGTCGGGGTACTGCTCGAAGATCGTGCCGGGATCGTCGGAAAGATTGCCGGAAGTCAGCACCGCCAGCGCGCAGCGGCGCAGCAGTTGGTGCAGCCCGGACCCGCTGGCGTCGCGCAGGCGCGCCACTTCGTTGCGGGAAAGGATGTCGAGGCCGCCGGCCGGCGAAACGCGTGCACTGACGGTTTTGCCGCTGACCGGCTCCCCGAACTGAATGGCATTCATGGTGTTACCTGTCCTTCTGACCGCGAATTAGCGGCGAACCCCGCCCCGGGGTGGGAGCGGACCGCCTAGGATCACGCGACTGCTTGGCGGGGGTCAAGCCCGCCCGGGCAGCCAAGAAAAAGCCGGCACCCTTTCGGGTGCCGGCTCGGTGGCACGAAAGCGAATCCTTCGCTTAGAACGTGTAGCGGACGGTCAGCATGGCCGACCAGCGCGAGACCGGGTTCAGCTTGGTCGCGCTGTTGTCCGTGGGGGCGTCGTAGACGGCCTTCTGGCCCGGCTGGTAGTTGCCATTGGCATCCGTCGGCAGGTTGTAGATGTAGTTGCCGTTCGCATCCACGCCACCGAAGGCGGCGAGGTTACGGGTGTACGGGAAGCCGATGTACGACTGCTGGCCCCAATCCTTGTTCACCAGGTTCAGGAAGTTGTAGATGTCGAGACGGATCTCGCCCTTGTTGCCCTTGAAGATACCGGGCACTTCCTGGCTGATGCTCAGGTCGATCTGGTTGACCCAGGCCGACTGGGCGCCATTGCGACGCGCCACGTCACCCTTGTGCTTGCGCAGGTAGTCGTCGTGCTGGATGTAGTCGTAGAACTGGTCGACCAGCGCCTGCGACGCCGCAGCCGTGCCCTTCGAGTTCATGAAGACCGTGCCATCGCCGCGGTTCGGGATGTACGCCAGGTCCTTCGAGTAGCTGTCGCCATTGGCGTCGTTGCTGAAGATCCAGCTGTACGGCACGCCGTCATGGCCGTCGTAGAACGCGCTGACGGTGGTGGCGTAGTTACCGAAGAAATTGTGCTGCCACGTGATCGACGCATTGAGGCGACGCGCGATGTTGGTGTTGGCCGTGGAAGCCACGTCTTCGTTCGGGTTGTACCAGGCGCTGTTCGAGTAGTTCGACGTGGCCTGGCTCGAGGTGCCCGGGTTCACTTCCGTCGAGTGACCGCCGGTGGCCGCGACGCTCCACGACCAGCCGTTCTCCATCGGCTTGGTGAACGACAGCGTCACCGTGTCCGCACCGCCCTTGCTGGTGTTGGTCAGGTAGGTGACACCCTGGGCGAAGCGACGATCCTGGCGATAGCGCGCATTTGCGCCACCGGTATTGGAACCGGTGAGGTTGCCCGCGCAGCTCGCACCCGTCGCACCGCCCACGGCCGTCGCGCCGCCGATACAACCGGCATAGGTGTAGCGGCCGTCAGGCAGCACGCCCGTCGGATCACCGAGGTTGAGGTTCTGGTACAGGATGCCGTCCTGCACGTCGAGGTGCTGCCACTCGATGCTGGCGATGATGCCCTGCCACGGCAGCTCACGATCGAACGCCAGCGAGGACTTCCACACGCTCGGCAGGTTGAAGTTCTTGTCGACCGTGTCGACGGCCATCTGCGGCGCGGTGCCCGCACCGCTGGTCGGCTGGTTGTGCGGATCCGGGCTGAACACCGGGCACGGAATATTCTTCTGCGAACCAAGGTTGCAGAGGCCGTTGGCCTGACGATCGTACGAATACGTGACGATGTTGATACCGTTGTTCTGGTACGGGTTCGTCATCCACACGGTCGGCGGATCGGACTGGAACAGGCCCACGCCGCCGCGCAGCTGGGTCTTGTATTCGCTGTCGAAGGTGTAGTTGAACGACAGGCGCGGCTCGACCAGCTGCGTACCGTTGATCGTGTTGGCGTTGCTGAAGCCGTAAGCCTGCTGGAACGTCGAGTTGTACAGCGGCTTGTCGTCGGTCAGGTACTTGTTGACGCGGAAGCCGTACTGCACCGACAGGTTATCCGTCGCCTGCCAGGTGTCCTGCAGGAAGAACGTATGGCGGCGCAGTTCCCATTGGGCGGCGATGTCGTTGATCGAATAGCCCGGCGCCGGACGGTAAAGCGAGTAGTTGCTGTACAGGCCCGCCGGGAAGTTGGTCAGGCCGTCGTTGCCGAAGGTGTACGCGCCGAACTCGGTGCGGCCGAACAGGTTGTAGATGCGGTTGCGCTCCCACTCGAAGCCACCCTTGATGGTGTGGTCGTCGAGGTACAGCGTGCCTGCCCACATCGCGTTCAGCGTCTTCACCGAGGCGGAGTTGTAATGGCTGAACTGGTCTTCGCCGAGGTTGACGGTCGGGCCGGTCGCGCTGGTGCCGAAATCGGTGCTGTTGATGCGAACGCCGATCTGCGGCTGCTGGACGTCCACCGAGCGGTTGAGCTGGTAGTCGCTGTAGCCGACCTTGGTCTCCGACGAGAAGTTGTCGGTCCAGTCGTCGAACGACTGCAAGGTGTAATTCTTGATGTCGCTGTTGACGGTGTACCAGTAGCTCGACAGGCCGATCGCATCGGGGAAGTTACCCTGCGGGTTCGGCTTCACTTCCTTGGTACGCGAGTACGCAAGGTTCATGCGGTGGCCGTCGGTGATGTTCCAGTCCAGCTTGGCGATGTAGCGCTTGTCGGTCAGCGTACCGGCGTTCGCGCCCGTCGAGCCCGGCTGCAGGCCGAGACCGCGCGCGGCGTCGATGATGCTCTGCAGGTCGGCCGGAGCGATCTTGTTGCTGGTGGAGCTCGACAGGGACGGATCCAGGCCATTGGTCGCACCGGAACTCAGTCCCGTGACTTCTTCCTTCTCGTAGCCCGCGAAGAAGAACAGCTTGTCCTTGATGATCGGGCCACCCACGGTGGCGCCGGCCGTCCAGTTACGGTCGAACTCGTTGTAATCGCGGTTGTCGTCGAGCCAGCCGGCCTTGCCGACCATGCTGCTGGCGTTCTTGAAGCCGTAGTAAACCGAACCGTGGAACTCGTTGGTACCCGACTTCGTGACGGCGTTGATCTCGGCACCGACGGTATCGGACGCGACGTCGTAGTTGGCGGTCGAGATGTTGAACGAGTCGATGGTGTCGAGCGACACCGGCGAGCCGACGGTCGGCATGCCGGTGGAATTCAGGCCGAACGGGTCGCCCACGCCAAGGCCGTCGACCTTGATGTTGTTGAGGCGCGTGTTCTGGCCATTGGCCGAGATGGCGCCCGTACCGTGGTCGACGTTCACGCGCGGATCGCGGCGGGCGATGTCGGCGATGTTGCGGCTCGGCGACGGCGCGGCCTTGAGCTCACGCTGGGAGATGTTGGTGCCGAGGCCCTTGTTCTCCGAAGTGAACTGGCCCGAGACAGCGGAGACGGTGACCGCGCCCAGCGCGGTGGCGTCGGCCGTGTTGGCGGCGGACGCCGTGAGGTTCACCGCCGTGTCGCTGCCCAGCTGCAGGTAGACGTTGTCCTGACGCACGGACGGCATGCCGTCCTTGGTGGCCGTGACGTCGAACGGACCACCGACGCGCAGGCCCTGGGCCGAGTAACGGCCGCTGGCATCGGTGATGGTCGTCTTCGACGTGCCCGAGGGCTCGTGCACGATCACGACCGTGGCATTCGCCACCGGCTGGCCGGCGGCGTCGACGACGCGACCGCTGATCGTGGAGGACGTTTCCTGCGCGAAGGCAGGTGCCGCGAGCAGCGATGCGATCGCGAACGGCAGAAGTTTGGCGCGGACTCGGCTATTCATTAATGGTCGACCCTGTGGCTTGCAACGAAAAATTTTTTGGCCAAACGGATCGCTACCTGGCGCTGGGCCGGGTGTGGTGCTTTCCGCGTGGTTTCCCCAATCTCTGGCTGTGTCGTCTCGGTATGCGCCGGGTCCTGTCCATGGACGCGGTGGCGACAGTTGTTAAGCCAACTTTAACGGCATTGTATGACACTTTTGTAACGTTTTCACGCCCGTTTGATAAATACCACTTTTTCCTATACGAGCGATCGGGACGCGCACGTCATTGTTTCACCAACGTTTTACAGAAACACGAATGTGTGAAGGCGGCTCATTGTAAGAGCCACCTTTTTCTGCGCACACGGGTGGAAAGCGTCAGACCTTGCCGAGGTAACGCGAGCGTTTGGCGGGCTTGAGAGCGGCCAGATCCAACATGACCAGACCGTCGACGCAGCCGGAAAAATCCGGGTCCTCGCCGAAGGCCAGGAATTGGACGCCTTCCGGCTCGACCAGGTCCACGTACTGGCGATAAAGCACCGGCAACGTCACGCCGAGGGCATCCAGGCGGTGCTTGAGCTTGCCTAGGCCAGCGGCAGCGTCCAGGCCTTCCAGCTCACGGCGCACGGCATCGATGGTGGATTCCGGGATCACGAACGGCAGACGGGCGGCGGCCAACCCCGGAGCCCCGAAGAAATGCTGGTGCGCGGCGGCGATCCATTCGCGCGCCTCGCGCGGCATGCTCACGGACATGCTCACGGGACCGAACAGGTAGCGCAGGTCGCGATGACGCTGCAGGTAGAGCCCGATGCCCTGCCATAGCTGGTCGAGGGCACGCGAGCGCCAATACGCCGGCGCGATGAAGCTGCGACCGAGCTCCAGGCCCTGGGCGAGACGCGACTCCAGCGCCGGCGAATAGTCGAACAGGCTCGAGGTATACAACGCGCTCATGCCGTGCTCGGCGATGAGGCGCCCGCCATGACCGAAACGGTACGCGCCTACGAGGCGCAGCGCCTTCGCATCCCACAACACCAAGTGCTCGTAGAGCGGATCGTACGCGTCCAGATCGCGGCGTTTGCCCGTGCCCTCACCCACCCGACGGAAGGTGAGCTCGCGCAGGCGGCCGATCTCACGCATGGTGTAGCTATCGGAAGAGCCCTGCACGAGCAGGATCTTCTTGCCGTCCGGCAGTTCGGCGAGCAATTCGGCCTTGTCGAGTTCGGCGACGACTCGCTCCACCGGCTCCGGATGGGCCAGGGGCGTCTGTCCGCCGAACACCAAGCCACGCTGGCGCGCCACGCGATAGACATGGCGACGCATGAGCTTCGCCGCCTGCTCCGACGAGCCGCCGCTGGCCTGCTTCAGTTCTTCCGCGTCGACCAGCTTGCCGATGCGGAAACCCACGCGCTGGCGACCCGAGGTCGCCTCGCGCGGAAGCATCGCCGTGCTCAGCGGCTTGGCGAGCATCGAGAGGCCGTAGAACGCGACTGAATTGCGCGCGGCGATATGCACTGGCAGCACGGGCACGCCGGCGCGCATCGCGATGCGCGCGAAGCCGTCCGACCACTTGCCGTCGCGCACGCCACCGGCACGCACGCGGGACACTTCGCCCGCGGGGAACATGATGAGCACTTCACCCGCGTCGATCGACCGGAACAAGGCGCGCATCTTCGAGGTGGCGCCCTTGCCGAACACGTCCACCGGCAGCAACAACGAACCGAGCTGCGGCACGGCCGCGAGCACGTCGTTGCCGAGGATACGCACATCGCGCCGCACCGAACCGATCAACTGGACGAGCGCGATCGCATCCACCATGCCCAAAGGATGGTTGGCCACGACGATCAGCGGCCCCTCGACGGGGATGTTCTCGCGCTCGCGCTCGGTGACACGGCAGCTGACGCCGAGGTTGTCGAGCGTCTTCTCGCAGAAGTCGAAACCCTGGGCCGTGCCGGCCAGTTCCAGCGTCCGGTTGAAACGGCTTTCCTGGGCAAGACTTTCCAACATCCCCACGATCGGCCTGCGAAGGCGCGGATGCTGCGCTAGCCACGGCACGCGTTCCAGCAGGGTCTGATCGATGCTCAGCATGGCTTGGGCTCCCTTAGACGTCCACATGCTCGCGGGCAATTATGACAGCAACCCTACCGCCACGTATGTTCTTACGGCAATGTGCCGAAGGTGGTTCAGACGGCGATATGCAGATAAGCGGACAAGCCGGTGAGGAACATCTGAACCGACAGGGCAATAAGCAGCATGCCCATGAGCCGTTCCATCGCCGTAAGCACGCTTTCGCCCAGCCAGCGGAACAGGAACGTGGAGCTGAGCAGGATGATCGCCGTGGCCAGCCAGGCCAGGAAAAGGGCGATGCCCCACTCGGCCGTTCGGCCCGGCTGGGAATTGGTCAGCAGCAACAACGCGGCCATGGCGGAGGGACCGGCCACGCCGGGGATCGCCATCGGCACGATGAAGGGTTCCCCTTCGCCCGGCTTGCCGAACACGCCGCCTTCCACCGGCGGGAAGACCATGCGGATGCCAATGAGGAACAGGACGATGCCGCCGGCGATGCTCACCGACTCCTGGCGCAGCTGCAGCACCTTGAGGATGTATTGGCCGCCGAGCAGGAAGGCGACGAGGACCGCCAACGCGATGAGCAGCTCGCGGACCATCACCTTGCGCCGGCGCTGCGGCGGGACGTCCTTCAACAGGGCCAGGAACAACGGGATGTTGCCCAGTGGGTCCATGATCAGGAACAGCAGGATGCCCGCGGACAAGGTCGTCATCTGCGTTTCCATGGGTAAAGCTCCTTAACCGCGAATGTCGAGCACGGCGCCGCGCGCATCCGCGCCGGCACCGGAAAGCAAGTAGACGATGGCTTCGGCCGGGGCGGTCGGCAACGGTTTTTCCAGCGTGTTTTCGCCGTAGTAAGCGGCGCGACGCAGGGCCGTGCGCATCGGCGGCGGGAGCAGCGCATGCACGCGCAGCGCGCCGCTGCCGTTCTCGGCGTGCAGTACGGCGGCAAGGCGCTCGACGCCGGCCTTCGACACGCCGTAGCCGCCCCAGTGGGCACGCGAGACGAGGTCGGGATCGTCCAAGACGAAGACCACCGCGCTGTCGTCCGCCTTCGTCAGCAAGGGCATGCACGCCTGGGTCAGTGCGAATGGCGCGGAAACGTTCACCTGCATCGCGCGCAGCCAGTCGTCCGGCTTGTGCATCGCGATCGGCGTGAGCTCGTTGAAGTGCGCGGCCGCGTGCACGATGCCATCCAGCCGGCCGAATTCCTTTTCGATGCCTTCGGCGAGCGCGGCGTAGTCGGCCGGCGTGGCGCTTTCGAGGTCGAGCGGATGGATCACGGGCTCGCCGCCGCCGAGCGCCACCAGCTCGTCGTAGCACTTCTCCAGTGCGCGCACCTTGCGGCCAGTGATGACCACCGTGGCGCCCGCGCGCGTCACCGCCTTCGCGGTCTCGCCGCCAAGGCCACCCGTGGCGCCTGTCACGATCACGACGCGGCCGCTCAACGCGCCCTCGGCGAGTGCCCAATCGTCGGGCAGTCGCGCGGACGGCAACGCGCTCACGTCGCGGCCCCCGCGACGTCGGCAGCCATGCGTTTCAGTTCGCCCGCGGCGTGCAGGTCTTCGACGATGTCGCAACCGCCAATGAATTCCCCCAGGAGGAACAGCTGCGGGAACGTGGGCCAGTTGGAGTAATGTGGCAGCCCCGCGCGGATACGCGGATCGGCGAGCACGTTCACTGCATGGAACGTCGCGCCCGCGGCCTGCAAGGCTTTCACCGCGCGATCGGAAAAGCCACAGGTCGGGTATTCCGGCGTGCCTTTCATGAAAAGCACGATCGGTTGGGCCGCCACGATGGCCTTGATCTCGTCTACGACGTCCATAGCTCGGTTTTCATCATTAGAATGCGAGTAGTTGCATAGTGTAGCAGCGCTGGCACCACGCCTCCCTGCCACGCCCATTCCCCCCAGCCACCGCTAAGGAGTCCACTATGGCGTTCGAATTGCCCCCGCTCCCGTATGAGAAGAATGCCCTGGAGCCTCACATCTCCGCCGAGACCCTGGAGTTCCACCACGGCAAGCACCACCAGACCTACGTCACGAACCTCAATAACCTGATCAAAGGTACGGAGTTCGAGGGCAAGAGCCTGGAGGACATCGTCAAGACCTCCTCGGGCGGCATCTTCAACAACGCCGCGCAGACGTGGAACCACACGTTCTACTGGCACTCCATGCGCTCCCCCGGCGGTGCCGAGCCGCCGGCCAAGCTCGCCGACGCTCTGACCAAGGCTTTCGGCTCGGTCGACAAGTTCAAGGAAGAGTTCAGCAAGCAGGCCGCCGCCAACTTCGGCTCCGGCTGGACCTGGCTGGTGCAGCGCCCGGACGGCTCGCTGGCCATCGTGAATACCTCGAACGCGGCCACGCCGATCACCGGCAGCGACAAGCCGTTGTTCACGGCCGACGTGTGGGAGCACGCGTATTACATCGACTACCGCAACGCCCGCCCGAAGTACCTCGAGAACTTCTGGAACGTGGTCAACTGGGACTTCGCGGCGAAGAACCTCGCCTGAGTCCACTAAAAAGGCCGGGTCTCGCGACCCGGCCTTTGTCGTTGTAGGAACAGCCCCTCGACGACGACGTCAGCTCAGTGCGTCGATCGCCGGGGCCACCTGTGACTCGCGGCCCAGCCCCGCGCCCACTTCCGTCAGCTTCGCCCGCAGGCTGCCGGCGTCATTCGCGCAGATCGTCGCGTGGCCGACTTTTCGGCCCGGGCGAGCCTCCTTGCCGTAGTCGTGCCAGTGGCCGTCGGCCGTGGACAGCACCGGCGCGGGATCCGGCATCTCGCCGATCCAGTTGAGCATCGCGCTCGCACCGCGGACGCCCGTGTCACCGAGCGGCAGGCCGAGCACCGCGCGTATGTGGTTCTCGAACTGGCTGGTGTGCGCACCCTCGATCGTCCAGTGCCCCGAGTTGTGCACGCGCGGCGCCATCTCGTTGCCCAGCAGCTCGCCGCCGCGGACGAAAAGCTCCAGTGCGAAGACGCCGACGTAGTCGAGGCGCTCGGCGATCGCCTTGGCGTGCGCGATCGCTGCGTGTTCCAGTTCGTCGGACGTACCCGGTGCCGGCGCCAGGCTCAGCGACAGGACGCCGTCGACGTGCCAGTTGCGGGTCAGCGGCCAGGTGCGGAATTCGCCGTCCCGGCCACGAACCGCCACGACCGAGAGTTCGCGGTCGAAGGGAACGAAGGCTTCGAGGATCAGACCGTGCTTCGCCGCCGCCTCGCCGAGGGCCGTCCAGGCGAGGTCGATGTCCGCGGGCGTCTTCAGGCGGAACTGACCCTTGCCGTCATAACCGAGGCGGCGGGTCTTCAGGATGCCGGGCAGGCCGATACGTTCGACCGCGGCGACGAGGTCGTCGCGCGTATCGACCGGGGCGAACTCGGGCGTGTTGAGGCCGGATTCGCGGAACAGGGTCTTCTCGGCGAGGCGGTCCTGAGCCACGGCCAGCGCCCGCGGGTTCGGGTGCACGGCGGCTTGGCCGGCGAGCCGGTCGGCGGTGGCGGCGGGCACGTTCTCGAAATCGAAAGTGACGGCGTCGATCCGGCGGGCGAAATCCGCCAGGACGGCCTCATCGTTCCAGTCGGCCGCCAGGAGTTCGGTGACTTGGCCGGCGCAGGCATCGGGCGACGGATCGACGACCAGCGTGCGCAGGCCCAGCGGCGCGGCGGCCAGGGCGAGCATGCGGGCGAGCTGGCCGCCCCCGAGGATGCCCACGGTAGGGAGCGCGCGGCTCACGTGCGGGGATCCGGATCGTCGAGCACCGTCCGGGTCTGCTCGGCGCGGAACGTGTCCAGCGCCGAGGCCACGGCGGGGTCGTGCAGCGCCAGCACCGAGGCCGCCAGCAGGGCGGCGTTGACCGCGCCGGCGCGGCCGATGGCCAACGTACCGACGGGGATGCCGGCGGGCATCTGTGCGATCGAAAGCAGGGAATCCATGCCGTTCAATGCCTTGGACTGGACCGGCACGCCAAGGACCGGCAGCGGCGTCTTCGCGGCGAGCATGCCCGGCAGGTGCGCGGCGCCGCCGGCACCGGCGACGATGACCTGGATGCCGCGCTCGCGGGCCGTGGCGGCGTAGTCGAAAAGCAGGTCGGGCGTGCGGTGAGCCGAGACCACGCGGACCTCGTGGACGATGCCCAGGCGGGTCAGCGTGGTGGAGGCATGCTCCATCGTTTCCCAGTCCGAACGCGAGCCCATCACCACGCCCACGCGTGGCTTGTCCGCTTCGTTACCGCCGTTGGAAGTCATGGCCGGAGCACCCAAAAGTCGCTATTGTAAAGGCATTCCTTTCATCAGGTGGCCCCTCCGGCGGCCGACTCCATGGACAAGCGTCTCCTCGACATTCTTTGCTGCCCGGTCAGCAAGCGCCCCCTCCGCCCCCTCTCGGCGGCCGAGCGCGACCAACTCAACAACGCGATCCGCGCCGGCTCGGTCGACACGGTCGCCGGCGAGAAAGTGGCCGACCCGATCTCGGAAGGCTTGATCACGACGGACGGCCAGCTCGTCTACCGGGTCGAGGACGGCATTCCCGTCATGCTCCCCGAAGCAGGCATCGGCACGCTCCAACTGGCGGGCTTCTCGCCAGAAACGGGTCGCGCATAAAATCCGTGACGCAAGTCACGCTATAAAGCATTCGTTCCCGCACAATGGCGCTTCGGGCGGGGGCCAGAAACACATCCAGGATGCGCGATGAACAACGCGAGCGAGCCGTCGAATATCGTCGACCTGAGTCAGCGCCTGGACCCGCGCAGCGAGCGCGTGGGCGCGCTGCTGGTGACGGTGCGCGGCCTCGCGACGAAGCGGCTGCACGCGCTGGCCTCGAACATGTTCGAGAACATCGACGACGCCCTGTTCGACCTCGCCGAGAAGGCTGAGAACAACGCGGCCCAGACCCAGTTCTTCGACGGCATGCGCGAAGTGCGCAAGAAGCGTGCGATCGTCGAGCGCACCTTTCTCGGCCAGGTCGCCCGTGACCTGGCCGATTTCTCCGCGGGCCGCACACGCGCCCCGGACAGCGACGCCACGGCGCGTCCGCTCGCCAATATCGAACTGAGCCTGGTCGGCGAGAACGAACTGGAGGAATCGCTGGCCATCACCAGCATGATCGGCAAGAACGAGCAGCGCCTCGCGCGCGCGCTCTTCGCCGTGAACCAGCGCCTGTCGGTGATCTGCGGCGGCGCCAAGATGGACGACACCAGCAATCCCGTGGGGCCGGCGTCGCTCGCCGGCGCGTTCCGCCAGGCCATGCGCGAGTTGATGGTCGAGGTCCGGGTCAAGCTGATCATCTACAAGCTGTTCGATCGCTACGTCCTGGCGGGCATCGACGAGCTCTACGACGACATCAACAACGAGCTGGCCGCCGCCGGCGTGCTGCCGCAGCTGCGCCACGAGATTCCCACCCGGCGCAGCGATGCGCCAGCGCCGATCGGTCCCGTCTCCGGTGCCACCGCGCCGGCCCAGGCCGCCGCCCCGGTGACGGATGCCGCCGCGGCGGAATTCATGCAATCCCTGCACGCCCTGTTCTCTGCGCGTCGTGGTGACGCGAGCGCCGTGACCGGCGGTGGCGGCATGCCGCTGCCCACTGGGCCGCTGCCCAGCCCGACGGAGCTGCTCGGTGCGTTGACGCTGCTGCAAAGCCAGATCGCCGCCTTGCCGAATCAGGCGGCGCAGCTCGCCACGCAAGCCGACGTCACGCGCGACGTAGCCCAGCTGAAGGAGCAGCTCCTCACCCAGATCGGCCAGTTGCGCGGCCAGCAGACCGCGCACGTGTCCGGCATGGACGAGGATACGATCGACCTCGTGGGCATGCTCTTCGAGTTCATCCTCGAGGACCATAACCTTCCGGCCGAGATGCAGGTGATGCTCGCGCGCCTGCAGATTCCCTACCTCAAGGCCGCCCTGCTCGATCGCCGCATCTTCGCGCACAAGTCGCATCCGGCGCGCCAGTTGCTGGACGCGCTTGCCGATGCCGCGAAGGGATGGTCGGCCGAGGCCGATCGCGACGGGCGCCTGTTCGACAAGGTGAAGTCGATCGTCGAGCGCCTGCTGCACGATTTCGACGACGACGTCGCCGTCTTCGGCAAGCTGGTCGCCGAATTGCAGGACTTCCTGGACGTCAGCCGCAAGCGCGCGGAACTGGCCGAGCAGCGCGTGGCGGAATCCGCCCGCGGCCGCGAAAAGCTCGAGCAGGCCCGGCGCCGCGCCGCACAGGAGATCGTCGGGCGCATCGGCCAGGCCTCGCTGCCACCCCTCGTCTATGGCGTGCTGACCCGGGCGTGGGCGAATTACATCGTGCTCACCCTGCTTCGTCAGGGCGAAGAGTCCCACGAATTCCGCGACTCGCTGCGCTTCATCGACGACTTCATCGCCAGCGCGCGTCCCGTGCACGACCTCAACGGTCGCCGTGACCTGCGCGCCATGCTGCCCGGCATCGAGCGCGGCCTGCGCCGCGGTCTTGCCGCCGTGGCATTCCAGGAAGCCGATACGGAACAGTTGCTCGGCCAGTTGCATGCGTTCTATCGCCAGCAACTCGGCGAGGCGGCCCCGGAGACCGCGTCGGGAACTATCGTCGCAAGTGTCATGCCGCTACCGGAAGCGATCCAGGCGATCGAAGAGCCGGCGGCCGCACCCGAGCCGGACGACGAGGTGGATTCGCTCCTCGACGAAGCGTTCGACGAGCGCAACCTCGCTCAGGCGCGTGAACTGAAGGTGGGCCAGTGGCTCGAGTTCACGGCGGCCGACGGCACCACCGACCGCGCAAAGCTGTCCTGGATCAGCCCGATCAGCGGCCGCTACCTGTTCGTGAACCGCCGCGGCCTCAAGGTCGCCGATCACAGCCTGGCCGGCCTGGCGCAGTCCTTCGCCAGCGGCACCGCCCGTGTCCTCGATTCCACCCTGCTGTTCGACCGCGCGATGGACGCCATCGTCGAGAAGCTGCGACAGCCTGAAGCGTGACGATGAGCCCAGCCGATTCGCGACACCTTGCCGACGCGCTGCCGCCGGCCAGCGAGATCCTTGCCGATGTGGAACGCGCCTTCGCCGAGGACATCGGCCCGGGCGACGCGACGGCTGACCTGCTCGATCCGCATGCCACGGCCACCGCGGTGCTCACCTGTCGCGAGTATGCCGTGCTCTGCGGCTCGCCTTGGTTCGACGCCTGCTTTCGGAAGCTCGACCCCGCGGTGCGGATCGAATGGCTCGCCAGCGATGGCGATCGCGTCGCACCGGGCACGGCCATTTGCCGTCTTGCCGGCAAGGCGCGCGCCCTGGTCACGGCCGAACGCTCCGCATTGAATTTCCTGCAACTGCTCTCGGCCACGGCGACCGTGACGGCACGCTATGCCGACGCCATCGCCGGCACGCGCACCCGCGTGCTCGACACGCGCAAGACCCTTCCCGGCCTGCGTCGCGCACAGAAATATGCCGTGCGTTGCGGCGGCGGTACGAACCATCGCATCGGCTTGTTCGACGCGATGATGCTCAAGGAAAACCACATCATCGCGGCGGGGGGCATTCCTGCCGCCGTCCGTGCCGCACGCTCGATCCATCCGGAGCTGCCGCTCATCGTCGAAGTGGAATCACTGGACGAGCTGGCTCAGGCGATCTCCGCCGGAGCCGACCGCGCGTTGCTGGACAATTTCAGTCCGGAGATGCTGGTCGAGGCCGTGGCCCTTGCCGCGGGCCGGATACCCTTGGAGGTTTCCGGAAACGTCGAGATCGACACGATCCGGGCCATCGCGGAAACCGGTGTGGACTTCATCTCCAGCGGGGCGCTAACCAAGCACGTGCGGGCAATCGACCTGTCGTTGCGGCTCGACGTGAAAAGTTGAGGGGCTTGTGGCCGGCGCCGCGCGGCCACACACTGACTCCATGTCTTCCATCAACGACCTCATCTGGCTGTTCGTCCTCGCCGCTGGCGTGGCCACGTGGTATCGGCTGACGCAGGCGCGGGAGGTCGCGGTACGCGCCGCGACGGCGCTGTGCAAGCGACATGAGCTGCAGTTGCTCGACCAGAGCGTCGGCTTGCGTGCCATTCGCTGGCAAGGCGTGGATGGGGTCCGCCGACTGGAGCGCTGCTACGCGTTCGAGGTCAGCGACGACGGGCAGTCACGCCAGCCGGCGCGCCTTTGGATGGCGGGGAATGGCGTGGTGAGCTTCTCGCTGCCGCATTCGGGGGCGCCGGAGCTCGAAACCGTCGTCGCCACGGATGCGTTCGTGCACACGGGGAACGTTGTTTCGCTTGCCGATCGCCGGCGAGTGCATTGAGTCGCACCGCTTCGTACGGATCGCCGACCTACTTCACCACGCGCAGATGCGGGGCGCCGCGCTTCGGCCGGTCGTCGTCGCCACCTGTCGGCTCGGACGAGTCGCCGGAGTCATCGGAAGCATCCGCGCCGTTCGCCGCCGGGCTGTCGTTCTCGTCCGCGGGGAACATCATGCCCTGGCCGTTTTCCTGCGCATAAAGCGCCAGCACGGCCTGCACGGGGATCACGATGGACTGGCTGACGCCGGAAAAACGGGCCTCGAAGGCGATGCGATCGTTGCCGAGGTCCAGGTTGGCCACGGCGCGCATCGCCAGGTTCAGCACGACCTGGCCGTTTTTCACCACGTGGGCCGGCACGCGGACGCCCGGGTGGGCGGCATCCACCAGCACGTACGGGGTCAGACCGTTGTCGCTGATCCAGTCGTAGATGGCGCGCAGCAGGTAGGGCCGATTGGAAGTCATGCCCGCGCTTTCGTTCGTATCCATGGAAACCGTCCTCGTCGTACCCGCCGGTGTGGGTCGGGAATCACCTGATGCCCCGGCAGGGCAAGGCCAGAAGACAGTTTAAGGGATAGGGACGGTCGGGGACACTCCGCGGGCTTAACCGGGGGCGAAATTGAAGTCCGGGCGCATATCGCGCTCTTCCGGGGTGAGGCTCCGGGCGAAGCCCTGGCTGTGGAACAGCCTCTCGCCATAGTCCACGATCGGCTTCCCGTCCTTGCCCAGGTCCACGCCCAGGTGCGGCAGGCGCCAGACCACCGGGGCCACGAGGCAGTCGATCAGGCTCATTTCCGGGTTCAGGAAGAAGCGAGAGGCGCGGAACAGGGGGACGGACATCAGCAGGTGTTCGCGGAGGCGCTTGCGGGCGCCATCGGCGGGCTTGCCGCCCTCCCGGATCGTGTCGATCTCGGACAGCCAGTCGTTCTCGATCCGCCACGTGGCCAGCCGGAGCCGGGCCCGGGACAGGGGATCGATCGGCATCAGAGGCGGATGCGGGTAGCGCTCGTCGAGGTACTCGACGACCACCGCCGGGTCATAAAGAGTGAGGTCGCGGTCGACGAGGGTCGGCAGCGTGCCGTAGGGGTTGAGCTCGAGCAGGTCCGGCGTGGGCTGGTCCGCTTTGAGGATGATCCGGTCGTAGGCGACGCCCTTGGCGGCCAGCACGAGGCGCGTGCGGTGGCAATGGATGTCGTCGGCGCTGGTGTAAAGCGTCAGTGCCGAGCGCGAACGTGCGGTCTGGACCATCTTTCGATCTCCCTCCCTGCTGCCTCAACGGTAACGGGGCGGCCCCCAAGGCCGCCCCGCGGGGACGTCAGTCAGTGACTCTCGTGGACGTCCTTCCAGTACTCATGCTTCAAAAGGTACAGGAGGAAGGTCAGGCCGGCCAGAAACAGGATGACCCAGACGCCGATCGACTGGCGCTCGAGGGCGGCCGGCTCAGCCGCGTACTCGAGGAAGGTGGTGAGGTCGCGGGTGGCGCCACGGAACTGCTCGGGCGTCATCCGGCCGGGGGTCGTGATCTGGAGCTTCTCGACCACCGCTTCCTGGCCCGGGGCCGCTTCGCCGTGGACCGCCGTCTGCAACCCCTGCAGCTCCCATAGCGGGTTCGGCATCGAGGCGTTCGGGAAGACCGTGTTGTTCCAGCCCACCGGACGGGTCGGGTCCAGGTAGAACGAGTTGAGGTAATTGAAGATGAAGTCCACGCCCTTGGCGCGGGCTTCCAGCGAGAGGTCCGGCGGGTCCTTGCCGAACCAGGCCTTCGCGCCCTCGGCGGGCATGTGCGAGATGACCGGCTCGCCGAACTTGGCGCCCGTGAAGTTGAGGTTCGTCATCACCTCTTCCTCGGACAGGCCGAGATCGGAGGCGAGGCGCGAATACCGCACGTACTTCAGCGAGTGGCAACCGACGCAATAGTTGAAGAACAGCTTCGCGCCACGCTGGAGCGACGCCTGGTCGCCCACGTTGGTTCCGGCCGGTGCCAGGCCTTCGCCTTCGGACGCGAGCGCCGGGATGGTGGCCGCTGCAAGGCCCAGCGCCAGGGCGATGGAGTAGATAGTGCGCTTAATCATGCAACGTCACCCGTTCCGGAACCGGCTTGGTCTTCTCGAAGCCAAAGCGCGTGTAGACCCATACGAATACGAAGAACCCGAAGTAGCCGAGCACCATGAGGCGGCCGAAGGCGTTTTCCCAGGTGGTGACGTCGGCGTGCGGGAACCATTCGGGGATGACTTCGGCGGTGACGCCTGCGCCTACCAGGCCCAGGGCCAGGAAGCTGACGACGAGCACGCCCAGCGCGATGCGGAAACCGAAGCCACGGTAGCGCACCGAGCGGACTTCGCCCTTGTCGATCCACGGCAGCAAGGCCAGCAGCAGGATCGCCCCGAACATGCCGATCACACCCCAGATCGCCGTGCCGAAGAAGGACGGGATCATGCGCAGGATCGCGTAGAACGGGGTGAAGTACCACGACGGCTTGATGTGGCTCGGCGTGACCAGGTTGTTCGCCGGGGTGAAGTTGTCGTGCTCGAGGAACCAGCCGCCGAAGGTCGGCGCGAAGAAGATGATGAAGGCGGCGATGGTGAGGAAGAAGCCGACGCCCACCAGGTCCTTCACCGTGTAGTACGGATGGAACGGGATGGTGTCCTTGGGCTTCTCCGGATTCCACCGGTTGCCCTTCGGGCCATGCTTCACGTCCACGCCGTCCGGATTGTTGGACCCCACTTCGTGCAGCGCGGCGAGGTGCAGCACCACCAACAGCAGGAGCACCAGCGGCAGCGCGATCACGTGCAGCGCGAAGAAGCGGTTGAGCGTGGCGTCGGCGGGCAGGAAGTCGCCCATGATCCACTCCACCAGCGAGCCGCCGATGTAGGGGATGGTGCCGAACAGCGAGATGATCACCTTCGCGCCCCAGAAGGACATGTTGCCCCACGGCAGCACGTAGCCCATGAAGGCCTCGGCCATGAGCACGAGGAAGATGAGCATGCCGAGGATCCAGACCAGTTCGCGCGGACGCTTGAACGAGCCGTACATGATCCCGCGGAACATGTGCAGGAAGACCACCACGAAGAACAGCGACGCACCGGTGGAGTGCATGTAGCGGATCAGCCAGCCCCACTCCACGTCGCGCATGATGTACTCGACCGAGTTGAACGCTTCCAGCGCACTCGTCTTGTAGTTCATGGTGAGGAAGATGCCGGTCACGATCTGGTTGACCAGGACCAGGAGCGCGAGCGAGCCGAAGTAGTACCAGAGGTTGAAGTTCTTCGGTGCGAAGTACTCCGTCATGTGCTTCCGGTACATCGGCATCAGGCCAGGGGCCCGCTCGTTGAACCAGTCGCCCATGCGGTTAAGGACCTTAGCCATCAGCCTGCCTCCTGCGGATCGACGCCGATCTGGATATGCGTGTCGTCGATGAAGTGGTAAGGCGGCACCGGCAGGTTCTTCGGGGCGGGCACGCCGCTGAAGACACGGCCGGACAGGTCGTACCGTGACTTATGGCAGGGGCAGTAGAAGCCGCCCTTCCAGTTCGCGTCGAACGGCTCGGGCTTGATGTCGGGCACGAAGTCCGGCACGCAACCAAGGTGCGTGCACAGCCCGATGACCACCAGCCACTCGGGCTTGATGGAACGGTTTTCGTTGGTCGCGTACTTGGGCTGCTGCGCGGCGTCGGACGACGTCGGATCCAGCAATCGGGGCTCGAGGCCCTTCAGCTGCGCCAGCTGGTCCTTGGTGCGGTTAACGACGAACACAGGAAGGCTGCGCCACGCGAAGGTGACCTTCTGGCCGGCCTCGATGGCACTGATATCGACCGTGACAGGCGCCCCCGCTGCCTTTGCCCTTGCGCTCGGTTCCCACGACTTGATGAAGGGCACGACCGCCGCGACCACTCCCGCCCCGCCGACAACTGCTGTCGTTACGGTTAGGAAGCGACGGCGCCCGTGATCGACGACTTCGTTCGCCATCAGGCTCTCCGGAACTTATGCCATTGAGAATGCGGACCCCAACGCCGGCTCTTTTCGGAAATCGGCTTCCGCAAATCGCGTCAGTGTAACGTCAGCACCAGCCACGTACAATAAAATGAACGCCACCTTGTACCTGATGAGGGACAGGGCAGCCACGGAACCGCCCGGATGCGGTATTGGTACGCAGGATCCCTCGCTCCTTCATGAAAGATGCCGCCCGCACGCTCGCCTTCGTTGCCCGCTTCGTCGTGCTCGGCCTCGCCGTCGCGTTCGTCGTCGGCCTCTTCTGGCCGGGTAGCGGTGCTTTCCTTCGGCAGCGCTTCGCTGGCGGTGCGGCATCGGGCGAAGCGGTCTCGTCCTCGGCTACCGTGGCATCGGGGCCTGCCTCGTATGCCGACGCCGTCGCCAAGGCGGCGCCCTCGGTCGTAAATATCTACGCGAACAAGCTGGTCACCGAACAGCCTCGCGAGCTCTACTCCGACCCCGTGCTCCAGCGCATCTTCAGCGTGCCCACCGGTCCGGCACGTACCCGCCGCCAGCAGAACCTCGGCTCCGGCGTGATCGTCAGCGACGATGGTTACGTCTTGACCAACAACCATGTGATCGCCAACGCCGACGACATCCAGCTGTTGCTGTACGACGGTCGCGTGGCGAGTGCGCGGCTCGTGGGTTCCGACGACGAGACGGACCTCGCCGTGCTCAAGGTGGACGCCGGCAACCTGCCCGCCATCCACATGACCGACGCGGACAGCCGTCCGCGTGTGGGCGACGTGGTGCTGGCGATCGGCAATCCCTTCGGCATCGGGCAGACGGTGACCATGGGCATCGTCAGCGCCATCGGGCGGCAGCTCAACCTGTCCAGCCTGGAGAACTTCATCCAGACCGACGCGGCCATCAACTTCGGCAACTCGGGCGGCGCGCTGGTCAATGCGCACGGCGAACTGGTCGGCATCAACACGTCGCTCATCGGCCAGGCCGTGGGCGCCGAAGGCATCGGCTTCGCCATCCCCGTGCAGAGCGCGCGCGATGTCCTCGACCAGATCGTGCAGACCGGGCACGTGGTACGCGGCTGGATCGGCGCGGACTATGGCGCCGTTCCCGTGTCGGCCAACAGTGGCCTTCCCTCGGCGGCGCGCGGCGTGGTCGTCAACGAGGTCTCGCCCGGCGGTCCGGCTGCGGCGGCCGGCATCCAGCAACGCGACGTCCTGCTGCGCATCGGCGACGAGGACATCCTCGACCCGTCCGACCTGCGCCGCCACGAGGCCACACTGAAGCCTGGCGTGCCGGTGCAGATTTCTGGCCTTCGCTACGGTGCGCCGTTCACCGCCACCATCACCCCGACGCAACGGCCGCCGAGCGCGCCGATGCAGGCGCTGCGGCAGCCTTAAGCGCCGCGGTCGGCCAGGGGGACGCCGGTGCTTGCGTGCTGCTTCAGCGTTTCCGCGTAGCGCTTACGCAACACGCCCACGCGTTCCACGTAAACCTGGGTCTCGTCATAGGGCGGGACGCCGTTGTACTTCTGCACCGCACCGGGCCCCGCGTTGTACGCCGCCGCGGCCAGGCGCTCGTTGCCGTTGAAGTTCCTCAGCAGCAAGGCCAGGTAGCGTGCGCCGCCACGGATGTTCTGGCCCGCGTCGAACGCGTCGAGCACGCCCATGTCGCGTGCCGTACCGGGAATGAGCTGCATGAGCCCTTGCGCGCCGGCCACTGACAGCGCCCGCGGATTGAACGCGCTCTCGGCGTGGATGACCGCCCGCAGCAACGCCTCGTCGACCCCGTATTCGCTGCTGGCGGCACGGATTGCGTCGCCGTACGAGGTGAGGTTCAACGCCACGCTGTTCCAGTCGATCCTCGAATGCACATCGCAGGCGGCGCAGGTGGCGATATAGGTAAAGAGCATCTTGATGCTCTGCCCCTTCGCCGACCCGCCGGGTGGGATGTTGGTGTATTCGACGCCGCCGTCCGGTCGGGTGATCCGGTAGACGGCGCCGCGAAGCACGCGCGAACCCTTTGGCGCGACGGGCGCGGCCGACGCCGTAAGATCCTGCGATGCGGATTCCCGGTAGTCCCACGTTCCCTTGGGGGCCGTGACCGGAGGCAGCGCCTCAGGCTCCCCCGGACCGACGACGACGGCGCTGGTCACGCCTGCGAACGCCGCTGGCGAAGATCCCGATACCACTGAGCCAACCACACCCTCGAGCGACGCGTTGCCCGCCGTCGGTGGGAAGCGCGCTGGCGCGCGAAGGGGCCGCGGCGTATGGCTTCCGCTTCGACAGCGGCATGAAGATCACGGCGTCTTATGGCACGGCC
>NZ_JBNNMV010000015.1:0-2500 GCF_050273135.1 Luteibacter sp. NPDC031894
TCGACCGGAGGATTGCGTTAAGACGGTGAAGCGTCTTGGGGTTATATGGTCAAGCCTCACGGCTCATTAGTACGCGTAAGCTCAATGCATTGCTGCACTTCCACACCGCGCCTATCAACCACCTAGTCTTGATGGTGCCTTAAGGAGAGTCAAGCTCTCGGGAGATCTCATCTTGGGGCGTGCTTCCCGCTTAGATGCTTTCAGCGGTTATCACTTCCGTTCGTAGCTACCGGGCAATGCCATGGGCATGACAACCCGAACACCAGCGGAACGTCCACTCCGGTCCTCTCGTACTAGGAGCAGCCCCCCTCAAATCTCCAACGCCCACGACAGATAGGGACCGAACTGTCTCACGACGTTCTGAACCCAGCTCGCGTACCACTTTAAATGGCGAACAGCCATACCCTTGGGACCGGCTACAGCCCCAGGATGTGATGAGCCGACATCGAGGTGCCAAACACCGCCGTCGATATGAACTCTTGGGCGGTATCAGCCTGTTATCCCCGGAGTACCTTTTATCCGTTGAGCGATGGCCCTTCCATACAGAACCACCGGATCACTAAGACCTACTTTCGTACCTGCTTGATCCGTCGATCTCGCAGTCAAGCACGCTTATGCCTTTGCACACAGTGCGCGATGTCCGACCGCGCTGAGCGTACCTTCGTGCTCCTCCGTTACTCTTTGGGAGGAGACCGCCCCAGTCAAACTACCCACCATACACGGTCCCCGATCCGGATTACGGACCTAGGTTAGAACGTCAAGCACTTCAGGGTGGTATTTCAAGGATGGCTCCACCAGAACTAGCGTCCTGGTTTCATAGCCTCCCACCTATCCTACACAGAAGAACTCAACGTTCAGTGTAAAGCTATAGTAAAGGTTCACGGGGTCTTTCCGTCTTGCCGCGGGAACGCTGCATCTTCACAGCGATTTCAATTTCACTGAGTCTCGGGTGGAGACAGCGCCGCTGTCGTTACGCCATTCGTGCAGGTCGGAACTTACCCGACAAGGAATTTCGCTACCTTAGGACCGTTATAGTTACGGCCGCCGTTTACTGGGGCTTCGATCAAGAGCTTCGCCTTGCGGCTGACCCCATCAATTAACCTTCCAGCACCGGGCAGGCGTCACACCCTATACGTCCACTTTCGTGTTTGCAGAGTGCTGTGTTTTTGATAAACAGTCGCAGCGGCCAGGTTACTGCGACCCCTCGATGCTCAGTCACGCACGTGACCACACCAAGGGGCGCACCTTCTCCCGAAGTTACGGTGCCATTTTGCCTAGTTCCTTCACCCGAGTTCTCTCAAGCGCCTTGGGATTCTCACCCTGCCTACCAGTGTCGGTTTACGGTACGGTTTTTCTACAGCTGAAGCTTAGTGGCTTTTCCTGGAAGCGTGGTGTCAGTCACTTCGTCCTCATAGGACTCGTCTCGGTGCTCGGCGTATGTGATCCCGGATTTGCCTAAGATCACCGCCTACCGCCTTTCCCCAGGACAACCAACGCCTGGTAGACCTAACCTTCTCCGTCCCCACATCGCACTGTAGAAAAGTGCAGGAATATTAACCTGCTTCCCATCGACTACGCATTTCTGCCTCGCCTTAGGGGCCGACTCACCCTGCGCCGATGAACGTTGCGCGAGGAAACCTTGGGCTTTCGGCGGGGGGGCTTTTCACCCCCCTTATCGTTACTCATGTCAGCATTCGCACTTCCGATACCTCCAGCAAGCCTTACGACTCACCTTCACAGGCCTACGGAACGCTCCTCTACCGCGTACAGATCAAAATCCGTACACCCCGAGCTTCGGTGCATAGCTTAGCCCCGTTAAATCTTCCGCGCAGACCGACTCGACCAGTGAGCTATTACGCTTTCTTTAAAGGGTGGCTGCTTCTAAGCCAACCTCCTGGCTGTCTATGCCTTTCCACATCGTTTTCCACTTAGCTATGACTTTGGGACCTTAGCTGCGGGTCTGGGTTGTTTCCCTTTTCACGACGGACGTTAGCACCCGCCGTGTGTCTCCCGTGTAGCACGTGTTGGTATTCGGAGTTTGCCATGGTTTGGTAAGTCTCAATGACCCCCTAGCCATAACAGTGCTCTACCCCCAACAGTGTTCGCACGAGGCGCTACCTAAATAGCTTTCGAGGAGAACCAGCTATCTCCGAGTTTGTTTAGCCTTTCACTCCGATCCTCAACTCATCCCCATCTATTGCAACAGATGTGGGTTCGGTCCTCCAGTGCGTGTTACCGCACCTTCAACCTGGTCAAGGATAGATCACTCGGTTTCGGGTCTACTGCCAGAGACTATTCGCCCTATTCAGACTCGGTTTCCCTTCGCCTCCCCTATACGGTTAAGCTTGCCACTGACAGTAAGTCGCTGACCCATTATACAAAAGGTACGCAGTCACCCTTGCGGGCTTCCACTGCTTGTACGTATACGGTTTCAGGGTCTATTTCACTCCCCTCTCCGGGGTTCTTTTCGCCTTTCCCTCACGGTACTAGTTCGCTATCG
>NZ_JBNNMV010000016.1:0-3148 GCF_050273135.1 Luteibacter sp. NPDC031894
CCTGACTCGTTCGACGAGGACTGGCAGGACGAATGTTCCAACGGAATCCACTTTTATATCTCCCGGGTCGAGGCTGAGGCCCACATCTAACGCTAGCTGGTGGCGTACTCCTGGGTTCCCGCGCATGTCCTGACACCAGTAACGCGCAACTAATTCCAACACGGAGCCGACCCGTCAGTCGGCGGAGAATTCGTAATGAATCAGATCGTTCAATTCCAGCCTGCGGTCGAGGCATACGGGGCGAGGTCTCTGACCGCAGCGGATGTTCGCGCCCACGTTAACCTAATGCAGGACGTGATGCTTGAGGTCATGAAGGACGGTACGCACTTCGGCACGATTCCTGGCACGAAGTCCAAGAGTCTGTACAAAGCCGGTGCCGAGAAGCTGATGGCGACCTTCCGTCTTGCCGCCAAGCCCGAAGTGGAAGACCTGTCGCAGAACGGCGAGGTGGCCTACCGCGTGACGGTCAACCTGCTCTCTCCTAACGGCTCCTTCGTCGGGGCGGGTATTGGCGAGTGCAGCAGTCACGAAGACAAGTACGCGTGGCGTGCTGCGATCTGTGACGAGGAATTCGACCTGACGCCGGAGAATCGCCGCCGCGTCAAGTTCTCCAAGTACCAGGGAAAGGTGGAGAAGAAGAAGCAGGTCCGCACCAACCCGGCCGACGTGGCTAACACCATCCTCAAGATGGCTAAGAAGCGCGCCCAGGTGGATGCGGTCATCACCGCCACCGCCGCCTCTGACATCTTCACGCAAGACATCGAAGATCTTCCCGAGGAAGTCGTGGCGGAGATTGTGGGCCGTCAGCCGAGCAAGGTTGCTCAGGCGGTCCAGCAGGCCATCCCCGAGGACAGCCCGGAGCGCGATGCCGCTATCGAGAGGTGCAAGACGGCTGCGGCCAAGGGCACGGACAGTTTCCGGACCTTCTGGAAGGACGAGATGACCAAGGCCGAGCGCGAGTTGGTCAAAGACAAGGTGTCCATGTTCCAAAGCATCGCCAACTCGGCAGACGAGATGCTGGCCGATCAGGAGGGCAACGCATGAACCAGGGCACGCCTGAGTGGTTCGCCGCTCGCTGCGGCAAGTTCACGGGATCGCGCTTTGCGGACCTAATGGCGATTACGAAGTCCGGGCCATCAGCATCCCGCGCCAACCTCATCACCTCGATTGCGCTGGAACGCCTAACGGGGCAGCCGGAGCAGACCTACGAGAACGACGCGATGCGTCGGGGTAAGGAACTTGAGCCTATCGCTCGGGGGGCCTACGAGGCCCACACGGGCGATCTGGTGACGGAGGTGGGTTTCATCGTTTGCCGCGATCTGAATTTCGTCGGCGTGTCGCCTGACGGGCTCGTAGACGATGACGGCATGGTCGAACTGAAGTGCCCTGCTAGTCAGGCAAAGCACCTCGCCTACCTGCGCGACGGAATGCACGCCCTTGAATACCGGTGGCAGGTGCAGGGCCAGCTTTGGGTCGCCGAGCGTGAATGGTGCGACGTGACCAGCTTTGATCCCCGCTTCCCCGATGGCCTGCAACTCGCCATCGCCCGCGTTACCCGAGACGAGAAAGCCATCAAGGAGCTTCGCGAAGCCTGCGAGAAGGCCAACGATGAAGTGTCCGCCATTGTCGAAGAACTCCGCCAGATGAAGGAAGCCGCCTAATGAGCACCCCGACCAAGCGTTTCAACGTGGCCGCTGGCCGCCCCTACACCACCCGCGACGGCGAAGAAAAGAAAGCCTGGGTGAACCTCGGCCGTGCCACGCAGTGGGACGACGGCGGGATCTCCATCGAACTGCACGCCGTCCCGGTGGGCAACTGGTTCGACGGGAAGATTAGCCTGTTCCCCGAGGACAAGAAGGAAGACCAGGGCCAGCAGCGTCAGCGCCCGGCACGTGGGCAGCAGCAGTCGAGCAGCTTCGATGAGTCCGATTCGGAAATCCCGTTTTGAGGTAGATATATGAAAGCCTGCTTTAAGTGCAAGTACTTTAAGCCCCATGAAGAATTCTACGTCAACGCAGCAATGCGAGATGGCTTCATGGGCAAATGCAAGGAATGCACTAAGGCAGACGTTAGGTCTAACTACCACGAGCATATCGAACGCTATCGCGCATACGAGAAAACGCGCTCTATGGCCCCTCACCGAGTGGAAGCCAGGGAGGCGTATGCCAAAACTGATCGCGGTAAAGCCAGGGTCTATGCCGCGAGAAGGCGATACATCGAGCGAAATCCAATAAAGCGCCGAGCACACAACTTAGTAAACAACGCGCTTAGGGATGGATTGATCGTGCGTTGTCCATGCGAAGTCTGCGGAAACGAGAGAGCCCAGGCGCACCACGACGACTACAGCAAGCCACTGGATGTCCGGTGGCTATGCACTAAACACCACGCGGAATGGCACCGCAACAACACGCCGCTCTGCCCCGATCAGGAGAACGCAGCATGAGCACTTCCGCCCCCACTCCCACTACTGAGGCCGCTATGGATACCGAGAGGAAGGCTTTTGAACTGACGGAGCCGTTCACGGCAGAGGAACTGATCGGCCTGGCCGAAAGCGTTCGCGGTCGTCGCCGTGCTGCGATCTTGGCTTACGCCAACAGTCTTAAGCGCGACGCTGTAGTGGCCGAGTTGATCGAGGCGGCAGAAGACGCGCGTTCGGCTCTTTTACAGTGCATCGATGCGCTCTCTAGCGACGAGCAGTCCCACCACGACGCACTGGGTCGCATCACTAACGCCCTCTCCCGCCTAGGGGCCAGCGCATGAGCGGCTACGACATCAACTTCTCGATCACGGCTGTGTGCCCGTCATGCGGTAACGATCTTCCGAGCACCTCGTACATGACGATGAGCCGTAGAACTGATCACCCGTTTGAGCGGGACAACCCGTATGAAAGGAAGGATCGCCGGGTGTTCATCACCCCGTGCGCCGATTGCTTTGAGCCTAAGCGAAAGGAGCCCACCCCATGAGCACAGAGAAGGTGGTGAGGTACGGGCCTGTCGTAATTCGCCGCATGGCGGTTATGGAGGCCAGGGAAGGCGGCATGTGGGTGGAGTATCCCGACGTCGCGGGGCTTGTTGAGGTGCTTAAGGCGGTCCTTCCATTCTGCGTGACAGACGTACTTGAGCACTGCGACGGCAATAAGTGCCGAGAG
>NZ_JBNNMV010000017.1:0-2541 GCF_050273135.1 Luteibacter sp. NPDC031894
CCTGACTCGTTCGACGAGGACTGGCAGGACGAATGTTCCAACGGAATCCACTTTTATATCTCCCGGGTCGAGGCTGAGGCCCACATCTAACGCTAACTGGTGCCGTACTCCTGGGTTCCCGCGCGTGTCCTTACACCAGCAACGCGCAACTAATTCGCTTTATGGACCGGAATGCGAAGTGGTGATTCGCAGCGATGCGCCGGTAACTGTTCCGGGGCGTGCGAAAGGTCCGGCTCCTTTGCCGGGAACCTTGCAAGTACCGAGTAGCAAGCCGGGATCACCTCCGGCCCGGTCCACCCAACACCAACCCGGTGCCAGCCCGTAGCTGGTGGAGATTGAAATGAACCAAGTCGTTAAATTCCAGCCAGCGGTTGACGCCTATGGCTCCCGCTCGCTGACCGCCGCCGATGTCCGCGCTCACGTCAATCTGATGCAGGACGTGATGATGGAGGTCATGAAGGATGGCACCCACTACGGGACCATTCCGGGCACGAAGTCCAAGAGCCTCTACAAGGCCGGTGCCGAGAAGCTTATGGCAACGTTCCGCCTAGCTGCAAAGCCGGAGGTGGAAGACCTTTCGCAGAACGGAGAGGTGGCCTATCGCGTGACGGTGAACCTCCTTTCTTCCAATGGCACGTTCGTTGGCGCTGGCATCGGCGAGTGCAGCAGCCACGAGGACAAGTACGCATGGCGTGCTGCGATCTGCGACGAGGAATTCGACCTTACGCCCGAGAATCGCCGTCGTACCAAGTTCTCCAAGTATCAGGGCAAGGTGGAGAAGAAGAAGCAGGTACGCACGAATCCAGCCGACGTGGCTAACACCATCCTCAAGATGGCGAAGAAGCGCGCTCAGGTGGATGCAGTCATTACGGCCACCGCCGCCTCGGACATCTTCACGCAAGACATCGAGGATCTTCCCGAGGAAGTGGTGGCGGAGATTGTGGGCCGTCAGCCGAGCAAGGTTGCTCAGGCGGTCCAGCAGGCCATCCCCGAGGACAGCCCGGAGCGCGATGCCGCTATCGAGAGGTGCAAGGCAGCCGCCGCCAAGGGCACGGACAGCTTCCGAGCCTTCTGGAAGGACGATATGACCAAGGCCGAGCGCGAACTGGTCAAGGACAAGGTGTCCATGTTCCAGAGCATCGCCAATTCGGCGGACGAAATGCTGGCCGATCAGGAGGGCAACGCATGAACCAGGGCACGCCCGAGTGGTTCGCCGCTCGCTGCGGCAAGTTCACGGGATCGCGCTTTGCGGACCTGATGGCGATTACGAAGTCCGGGCCGTCAGCATCCCGCGCCAACCTCATCACCTCGATTGCGCTGGAACGCCTAACGGGGCAGCCGGAGCAGACCTACGAGAACGACGCGATGCGTCGGGGTAAGGGACTTGAGCCTATCGCTCGGGGGGCCTACGAGGCCCACACGGGCGATCTGGTGACGGAGGTGGGTTTCATCGTTTGCCGCGATCTGAATTTCGTCGGCGTGTCGCCTGACGGGCTCGTAGACGATGACGGCATGGTCGAACTGAAGTGCCCTGCTAGTCAGGCAAAGCACCTCGCCTACCTGCGCGACGGAATGCACGTCCTTGAATACCGGTGGCAGGTGCAGGGCCAGCTTTGGGTCGCCGAGCGTGAATGGTGCGACGTGACCAGCTTCGACCCTCGGTTCCCCGATGGACTGCAACTCGCCATCGCCCGCGTAACCCGTGACGAGAAAGCCATCAAGGAACTTCGCGAAGCCTGCGAGAAGGCCAACGCCGAAGTGTCCGCCATTGTTGAAGAACTCCGCCAAATGAAGGAAGCCGCCTAATGAGCACCCCGACCAAGCGTTTCAACGTGGCCGCTGGCCGCCCCTACACCACCCGCGACGGCGAAGAGAAGAAAGCCTGGGTGAACCTCGGCCGTGCCACGCAGTGGGACGACGGCGGGATCTCCATCGAACTGCACGCCGTCCCGGTGGGCAACTGGTTCGACGGGAAGATCAGCCTTTTCCCCGAGGACAAGAAGGAAGACCAGGGCCAGCAGCGGCATCGCCCGGCACGCCAGCAGCAGTCGAACAACTTCGACGAAGACGTGCCGTTCTGATGACCGCCCCCACTCCCACTACTGAGGCCGCTATGGATACCGAGAGGAAGGTGGATGTGCTGGCTGTGCTGAACGGCTGCTTGGCCGCAGCGCTCGCAGTGAAGGCGGGTCTTCCCGGCAACAAGTGGGCTGACCTGTATGTCTCTGATGTCGAGGAAGCCCATAAGGCCGTGGCCGAGTTGATCGAGGCGGCCAGATGCGTAAGTGACGATCCCACGGAAAGCGAGCTACTGAAGTTGGATGCCGCCCTCTCCCGCCTAGGAGCCAGCGCATGAGCACAGAGAAGGTGGTGATGTATGAGCCCGCCGTAATTGGTGGCGTAGCTGTCATGCGCGTTGCAAAGGACGGCCAGTATATCGAATACGCCGACGTCGCGGGGCTTGTTGAGGTGCTTAAGGCGGTCCTTCCATTCTGCGTGACAGACGTACTTGAGCACTGCGACGGCAATAAGTGCCGAGAG
>NZ_JBNNMV010000018.1:0-2514 GCF_050273135.1 Luteibacter sp. NPDC031894
GAGCCCCATGCGTCCCTGTGGAACGATCGTGCTGCCGTCGGCGAAGGTTACGGGGAGCGACCGTCCGCGCCACAGGTACCGGACGAACGGCAGCGACCGGAGTTCATCCGTGCTGGACGCTGAATCGCCGCCACCGCGGTGAGCGTCCTGACCGACGGCTTAGGGGACCTGGAAGATCGAACGAACTGCCCGGCATTCGACATACCCGTCAGGAACAGGTCATCCCTCCCGGTTCGCTCCCGACCTCACCTGTCTCGCCCGATGAACCAACCCGTCGGAAACCGCCGCAGGTACCATTCAGTGGAATGACCTCAGGCCCTCACGCATCTCCGTGTAAAGGTGCTGTGGCTGCTCCCAGGCGGCGAAATGTCCCCCTTTGGGAAGCCTCGTGTACCGCACCAGGTTCGGATAGGCCCGTCGCGTCCAGCTCTCTGGTGCCTGGAAGAGCTCGTCGGGAAACGCACTTGCGACCACGGGGAGCGCGACGCCCTTGGGTTGGAAGAAAGGCAGCTTGTTCTCCCAGTAAAGCCTGGCCGCCGACACGCCCGTATTGGTGAGCCAGAACAATGTGATGTTGTCCAGCACGTCGTCACGCGTGATTCCTTCAGGAACGCCGTCAAACGATCTCGCAATGAGCTCGAGGCTGCGACGATCATGGTCGATCATGAAAGTTGCCAGGCCTACCGGCGAATCGGACAGCCCCGTTAGCGTCTGCGGGCGCGTACCCATGAAGAATGCATAGTAGACGTCCTTGTAGAACGCAGAGAGCTGACGGAACGCCTGCTCCTCTTCCGTCGAGAGGCCGGCGGGCACTTGGCCGCCGGCGAGCGCTACGGCGTCAATCTCCGGTGGCACCACGCAAGGCATATTCGTGTGTATAGCCACCAGGCCCTCCGGCGCCTGGACGCCCATCTGGTCGACCACGATAGCGCCCCAATCGCCTCCCTGTGCCACGTACCTTTCATAACCGAGTCTCTTCATCAGTTCGCCGTAAGCCCTGGCTATCCTCGGCGGATTCCAGCCAACGGCATCGGGGACCCCTGAGAACCCATACCCAGGCATCGACGGGATCACTACGTCAAATGCATCGGCAGGCGTACCGCCGAATTTGACGGGATCCGTCAAAGGTTCGATCAGTTTCAGCTGCTCCATGATCGACCCAGGCCAGCCATGCGCAATCAGCACAGGCAATGCGCCCTGATGCTTGGACCGGACATGGATGAAATGAATGTCGAGTCCGTCGATCTCCGTGATGAAGTTCGGCACTGTGCTGAGCTTCTTCTCGCCGACACGCCAGTCGTAGTCGTTGGCCCAGTACTTCACCAGCTTCTGCACAGTTGCGAGCGGCGTTCCCTGAGAGAAATCGGTCACCGTTTCACGTTCCGGGAGGCGGACGTCCTTGAGCCTCCGGTGAAGATCGGCGAGGTCGCTTTCCGGGAAGGCGACTTTGAAAGGCTGGATGGAGGATCGATTCGTGCGCTCGACCTGTGTGACGTTCATCGCGCGGCTCCTTGTTCGAGTGATTGATGTCGTCTTGACCGCCAAGAGACAACGTGCCCGACCGGTCCTTGAGCCCAATCGCTATCTCGACACCCTTGGCACATCGCTGCACGCGAACTCGTCATGGGCCTTCGAACAAGGAGGAGCGCTCAGAGTCTGTTCTCCTCGTCGGAAGAACTCTTACCGAAAGTTGCGGCAAGTTGCCTGTACCGGCCCTCATGCCTTCCTCCCTGGCGCCAGGCAGCGGGCCGGTTACAGCGAATAGTCCAGTCTCATGGCCGCCAAGCCGCGAATCACCGTTCAGGCCAGAACACGCTCTTGGGGGTACCGGAGGCTATGACCTGATTTAAGTCGGCAACGGCGCGACGGCGTGCCTTCGGTGCTTTCATCTGCCCGGGAAGTCGACTCAGCCAGTGACTATTGAGCCCCGATCCGTCGGGACGAAACATTGAGCGTTGCGTGCTTGTGGGCAAAGGAGTTCGACCGAGGACGTCTACACATTCGAGGAGTTGTGCGAACGATGAAAACCGGAAGACGAATCCCTGGGATTCGACGCAGAGGACCGGGTAACCGTAGTGGAGGATCACTGTCGGAGCTGGTGGCTTGAAGCAGGAAGCGCTAAGCCAGTCATCCCCCTGCTCGATATGAACCCAGTAGGCCATTGGTTCGTCGCGCCAATCGGGCACGTGCTCGATCCAGTGACGAGGCATCTTCATCAGCAGAACTCCGAAACCGGACACACGAGGCGTGGCCGCAGCATTGGCTCACACCGGATAACACGCCGTCCCAAGGAGTGCGCCGATAGACGACTCCTACCTGGTCCGCTTCGCGGACGCCTTCTTCCCCGACGCGTTGAGTTCGATAGCCGCGCGAACCAGCGCCTTGAACGCCTTGGCGTCGATGGTTTCGCCTTCCCCGGTGTCGATGGCGCGACGTACGTTTCCATCGAGACTCGAGTTGAAAAGCTTGGCGGGATCTTTCAAGGCGGCACCCTTGGCGAAGGTCAACTTCACT
>NZ_JBNNMV010000019.1:0-1710 GCF_050273135.1 Luteibacter sp. NPDC031894
GCTGTCGCCACGCCTGCCGAGGTGACGGATGATCTAAAACGGTTGCTCGAAGGGTTTACCGTCACGGTCGAACGCAATCAGCTCATGTCGCCCGCTACGTACCTCGACGAGGTTCGCCTGAGCTGTGAGTTCCAGCCGGGACAGGGGCGCATTCGTGCCGACGCTATCCGCGCCGCCCTCACCGCCCAATCCCAGGTCCGCAAGGATGGGCATGGTGTGGATAATTTCGGTAACGAAAGGCGTGTCGAGCCAGTAGAACGCGAACGCTTCGAGGCATGGATGAAGCGTGGCGGTGCCAATATCGACAGGCGTCCCGACGGGGTCTACGCCGATCACGGTGTTATGCGTTGCTGGAACTCGTGGTGGATGTCTGCGTCGTTCAATACGGACACGTCTTTCACCACGGTTCCATACGCGCTGGTTGAAGTGGTGCGCGCTGTGCGCCGCTTCAATGAATGCGCAGAGGATGGCGAGGACGTTGACATCGGCCGAGACTGGTTCGATGCCCTGACCACCATCGGTCTACTGCATCGCGTTCAACGCAGCCCTGCTCGATGGGAAATGACCGATGCTGGTCGCTCCCTCCTTGACCTCGCCTCGCCCAGCGCCGGGGCGGTGGTGCCGGAGCGGTGGAAGCTGGTGCCGATTGAGCCTACCGAAACAATGTTGGAAGCGACGCGGAAGAACGTAGCGTCCACCCTGGTTAGCATGTCGATCCGCCGCGTCATCTACTGCGGCATGCTCGCCGCCGCGCCGGAGGTGGACCGTGGCTAAGGCAGCGAGCCGCTCGCCATGGCGGCCGATATCTACAGCCCCGAAAGATGGAACCATGGTTCTCATCACGGAGACGCCCAACGGCGAGCACTGGAACGTGATGCCTGCCGCATACATGGCGTGGGCTAGGGACGATTCGGGCGGCAGTCAGCAGCCTTCCAATGAAGCCAAGGGAGATTGGTGGGGAGCTTACCCAACACGCTGGAGCAATGAGGGCCCATTGCCCTGCCGATGGAAGCCTATCGCATGTACTCCGGTGTGTTGGATGCCGATGCCCGCGGCAGAACCCGAAAGAACTCTGCGCCGACGCCTGGCGCATCTCCCCAGTGAGCCGCTTAAGACGGCAGCCACCCCTGATGCGGGTAGCGTGGTGCAGTCGTGAACATCGACGCAGAGCGGAAGGCGTTTGAGGCGTGGTATGCAGGCGAGTACCTGAATGCATCGTCGCCTATATTCCGTGATGCTCAATTCGCTAAGAACGGTAACAACACCTATCACAGTGCAGAGATTCGTAAATCGTGGAATGGCTGGCTAGCCCGCGCCCAGGTGGGTGGCCTCAAGGAAGCACTGAACACTTTGGCGGACGGCTGGGACGAACTCAGCGATGCCGCTTACCAAGACGGAGAGTTAAGTCGTCGCGATGTGTGGCGATCCGCCGCCCATCGACTTCGCCAAGCATTGAATAAGCCCACCCCGCCGAAGGAGGATGGTCATGGCTGAATCCAGAAATAACTCACCCGAGCATCAGGTTGAAATGCTTATGGCTCGCATGGTGCTTAACCAAGTAGTTATACCGACCGGCCAAACACGTTGCGAAACCTGCGATGGGTCGGGCGTCCTGTGGCCGCTCGATCCACACCAGCCGGACGAGGTATGTGAATTCTGCGATGGCACAGGAGCCACCCCATGACCGTCCGCGATGAGCTTGAGAGGGTG